>NZ_BCNM01000010.1 GCF_001514495.1 Paenibacillus pabuli NBRC 13638 | reverse complement strand
GGTGTTAACGGTAATTCTTCTAATTCCATATACGCTGTTGGGAGCATATATTCAGGAAGCGATTGTTGTAGGTATTGCCGTATAGCCTGATGGCTCGGCCATGGCATAACTGGTTTGCGTACTAGGTACGCTACCAGTTGCGCTTCATCCCCCACTTGAACTGACACCACCACAGCATTTTCAATCGACTCATGTTGCAGTAACTGGCTCTCAATTTCAGACAGTTCGATCCGGTAGCCTCTGATTTTTACTTGCTGATCCATGCGTCCCAAGCACTCCAGTATCCCCTGGTCGTTGTATCGTGCCAAGTCACCCGTTCCGTACATCTTGCCGTCACCCGTGAACTCATTGTCCACAAATTTCTCTTCGGTAAGTTCTACCCGGTTCCAGTATCCATTCGCTACACCTTCTCCGCCTATATAAAGCTCACCAACTACACCAACAGGAACAGGTTCTTTGCGACGATCCAGCACATACATTTGGGTGTTTGCAATTGGGCGGCCAATTGGAATCATCCCTTCCTGTTCTCTGACGTGGTGTATCGCTGACCAGATCGTGGTCTCGGTAGGTCCATACATATTCCAAAGTTCCTTGCTTCTGGCCTGCAATTGACTTGCCAATTCTCTCGACCAGCTCTCGCCTCCACACAAAATCCTTAATACCTTGCTTCCTTCCCATCCAGCAGCGAGTAATAACTGCCACGTAGAGGGTGTAGCCTGCATAATCGTTGGTTTCTTCTCTTCGATCATGCGTGCTAACTGGATACCATCCGTCGCGATCTCGCGGTCAACTAAGATGACTCCCGCACCTGTCGTGAGGGGCAGAAATAGTTCCAATAAGCTAATGTCAAAAGAAATCGACGTTACGGACAGTAAGCGATCTTCCTTACTCATGCCTGGTTTTTCGGACATGCTGGTTAAGAAATTACTCAAGGCTTGATGAGAAATCTCCACGCCCTTGGGTTTCCCCGTTGATCCTGACGTGTACAAAATATAAGCCAGCTCCCCTGGCCCCGGACTATCGTCGACGGAACTACGTTCGACCATGACCGCTGACGAAAGCAGTGCCTGTACATTCAAGCTCGGAATCGCATGAGATTCCCAAGTAACAGCTGTAGTGTTATCAAGAATCAGCAACTGAGCCTCCGAATCGGCTAACATGTACGCTAGCCGCTCTTGTGGAAAATACGGATCTAGCGGCACATAAGCACCACCAGCTTTCCAGATTGCCAGAAGTGAAACGACCAGATCAGGGGAGTTCCGCACACTGATGGCTACCCTTGTTCCCTGGACGATGCCTTGTTCACGCAAAACAGCTGCACACTGATTTACTTTTTGTGCAAGTTCCTGATAACAGAGCTGCTCCTGAAGATGCTCCACAGCGATTCGGCTCGGATATCGTTCAGCCATTTCTTCGAAGCGCTGAATCGTGGTGTACTGTCCTGCGCCCTTCCGTTCAGTTGCATTCCACTGATACAACTGTTGATTGCGCTCATCACCAATAACTAAAGGAATACTCTCAATTTTTATGTTTGGAGTTTTCAAAACAGATTCAATGATAAGCATAAAATAATTCATCCAATGACTTACCGTAGCTTCATTGAAGATATCCATTCTATATTGTAGTTCCAGTTTGAGTCCCTCTTTAACCTCAGTGGCCAATAATAAAATATCAACATCGATGTAATAATTTTTAGTGGAACGTAATTGGATCTTCATTTGATCCGTCAAAAGATCATCTTCTAATTGGATAAGCTGAAATTGACTATTATATAATGTAGGACGATTAAAATTACGCTCTAATTTCAGATCCTCCACCAATAAATTGAAGGGATATTCACTGTTTGAATAAGCTTCTAATGTAATGGTTCTATTTCTCTCCAATATATCCAGAAATGACGGATCATCTTCAAAGTTCATTCTAATGATTAAATTATTTACAAAAAATCCCACAACGTCTTCAAATTGCATTTGATGCCTTCCTGCCTCTGGCGTACCAATAATCAAATCCTTTTGTTGACTAAGCCTGGTTAGAAGAACACCATATAGGGATGAAAGGGTAACGAACAAACTGGTGTTATGTTCTAATGACAATTTTTTCATCTTCTCTAATTGAGCTTTATTCACAAAGCCCTCTACTTGACTTGAACTAAAATTGGACGTAATTGTACTTGAATCGTCGGCAGGCATATTCAAAATAGGTAAGTTCCCTGCCAGTTGATCAAGCCAATAGGCTTTCATTCCCTCCAATTCTCCATTTTCAAGTCGCTTGTTCTGCCAATTCGCATATTCCTTATAGTGATATTCTGCTGAATTTGGCTTCGGAGTAAACTCAGTATTCGTAGTATACGACTCGTAAAACCCCATTAAGTCCTTAACGATAATTCTCCAAGACCAATAATCGCTTATAATATGATGCATACTCATCCAAATGATGAAATGATCAGCTGATACTTCTGTGACTTGTACTTTAAATAAAGGCCCCTGTTCTAGATCAAAAAAACAATTCTTTTCTTCATATTCCATTTGATTGATTTTGTTCATTTGAGAAGTCTGATCCAAACCTGAGATGTTCTCAACCTTCACCTCTATGTTCGCTTGGGAAGTAATGCATTGTACAGGCACTCCTTCATTGAGCATAAAGGTAGTGCGGAGCGATTCATGCTTATCCACCAGTGCCACAACTGCTTTTTGGAAAGCAGCCAAATTCAATTTCCTCTCAAAATCCAAAGAAACCAACATATTGTATGAATGATTGTGAGGTTCTAACAAATGTAAAAAGTAAAGCCTTTGTTGCGCGTTTGACATGGCATAGAATGCATGAGTAGCTAGTTTCTCTATACTTTGCTGTTCATGAACAGCAGCGGTAGAGATCCCACTCAGAAAAAGCGCAAGTTCTCTGATCGTTTGATGTTCAAACAGAGTTCTAATGGAAACATCGATACCTAGTTGTTGCTTTAAACGTGAACGCACTTGAATAGTCTTTAATGAGTTTCCACCCAGCGAGAAGAAAGTTGCCTCGACACTGATCTTATCTAGACTGAGTACATCTATCCATATCCGTGTAATCGTATTTTCCCAATATCCTTCTGGGGACACATAATGATCTTCCGAAAATGAGTTAGTCCCGAGGACTGGCAAAGCTTTCCGATCAATTTTACCATTTTGGTTAAGAGGCATTTCCTCCAGCATCATCATTCGTTTTGGAATCATGTAATCTGGCAATAATGCTTCCATGTATTGCTTCAATTGACCTTCACTTATATTGGAATTCAAAACAAGATACGCCGCAATTTCGCTCTCCCCATTGTCTCTTGCTTCAGCCACTACAATGACTTGTCTTACCTCATCATGTTTCAGTAACACAGATTCAATTTCGCCTAGCTCAATGCGTAAGCCTCGAATTTTGACTTGAAAATCACTTCGAGAAATAAACATAAGCCTGCCATCTGGCGTGTATCTCCCTAAATCCCCTGTTTTATAAAACTTTTGTATTTCCTCCCCATGCAGTTCATATCTAAAAAAAGAAGCATCTGTGCGTTCAATGTCATTCAAATATCCTCTTCCCACACCGATCCCGCTGATATATATTTCGCCGGTACAGCCAATAGGAAGCATCCGTCTCCATGTATCCAATACATAATGTTTCATATTCGGTATGGGCTTACCCAATTCGACATAATGATCATCATAATGGTAATCCTTATCAATAATAATATGGGACGTATCATCAGAGCATTCAGTAGCCCCGTATGTATTTACAATTTTCACATCCGGGTAACTGTATAGCCAGCGTTGTAATAACGGAACCGAAAGTCCTTCTCCTGTTGAAATCATATATTGGAGATGTTCTAAATTGAATTTGCTCTCTGTTGCACTCTGAAGGAATAATTCACTAATTGCAGGTACCATCTCTAACACATTTACTTGGTCTGTACATACCGAATTCAATAAGCTCAGAGGATCCATGGCAACATCGTTTGGATATATAATAACTTGCCCTCCGACCATAAGAGGGGCTAAAAATTGCCACACTGAGATATCAAAACAGTGCGAAGCATTCTGTGCGACGATACTCTTTTCATTCAAACCTAACAAGTTAATTTTGGAATATAAATGATTGAGCATGCCCTCATGTTCTATCATGGCTCCTTTGGGTTGCCCCGTAGAACCAGACGTGAAAAACACGTTTGCTAGATTATTTTTTGAATGAATGACGTTCAAATTGTTCGTTGTGAAACCATCGAGAGGATCCTCCCCCTCTATAGTTCCAGTACTAGAATGAATGGCAAATAACTTCGGTCGTTTGGTCGAATGCTGGAAAATATCGACGTATCGGCTTTGCGTTTGATGATCAGTGAGCACAATTTGGATATTCCCACTATCTACGATGTGCTGTAGTCGCATATCGGGATAGGAAGGATCCAGTGGAACGTATGCACCGCCCGCCTTCATAACAGCAACTATACTTATAAGCATGCCTATGCTTCGATCAGCCCATATACCTACCAGATCATCTGGCTTGAGATGTTGATCCCGGAGCCATCGTGCCATCTGATTTGCTCTATCATTTATTTCTCGATACGTTATCGATTGTGTATTGCATTTGACAGCAATTTTATCTGGATGTTTTCTTACTTGTTCTTCAATAATTTCATTAATCGTATGGTTAATAGAAAATAGAGGAATAGAACTTTGATTAAAATCATTCATTAAAAGATTTTGCTCGATCTCTGGCAATATATTTAAGGTATGAAGCTTTTCATTTATTCCTAATACCACACTTCTCAAAATGGTCTGAAAATGAACCATAATATGTTCCAATTGATCAAGTGTTGCCCCGCTTGAATTATGCAATTCAATGGTCCATCTCATTCCCATTGTGATGAAGATTTCCATAAATGATTGACTCTCTTTGAACAACACAACAGGTGATATCTCTGTAGATAGACCCTCCTTAACCGTTATGTTTGTATCAAATAAAGACCTGTCCGAGTGGGAATGGTTATAATTTTTCATCATCGTGGCCGTCGTGCTGCTGAATGTACTTATAGCATTCAATTGATACTCCACATCTTGGATCACATCAAAGCACTTCTGATTCCGATCTAACCTGACTTGTACTGGCAGCGAATGATTATACGTCCCTATAATTTCATTGATGAAGGGGAACGTTCTGCAATCAGCTGACAGCGCAGAGCCGCAGGCAACATTTTCATCACCCGTGTATATGTGCAACGTAAGCAACCAGGCAGTGTACAATAAGCTATTTATAGAAGTGTTGTGTCTATGGCTACACGCCTGAATCAACCCGATTAGATCTACTGGGAGGTTTGAGGTTATTTTTTTATACTGATCTTGGTTTTCCGAAGTGGAGTGAGTAGTGGGGACTTGAAAAGCCGAAAACAAGTAATCCCCCATCTTATTGGACCAATAATCCTGTGCAGGCTTCCCATCTTGTTCTGCTTCCCATTGAAGATAACTTTTGATATCCCTATACTGTATTTCGTTACCTTGAGCTGCGTTTGCTTGGAACATCCATTTGTTGAATAATAGCTCACAACTATACATATCTATGCTAAGGACATTAAACGTCCATATTAAAACAGATCTGACCTTTCCAAATGTGAGGATAACCAACCTGTGCAACGGCTCTTCACCAATAACAAATTCGTTTCTATACTCTTCTGCAACTTCTTCAATTACAACCTGCTGTTTTTCGGCAGTTAATGTCTCTTTATCCATCCAATGTAATGTAATCGGTCTTGATTTGAGTACAACTTGTACAGTCCTATTTTTCAACGAGCGGAAAACAGTTCGTAACGCTGGAGAATCATCAACTAACGTATCCCATGTAAATTGAATTCGTGCTCTATCTACATTCAAGGGGAATTCAAATAATAGCTGGTTTATGGCATTTTGTTGTAGATGCTCTTTTTGAATGTGAGATAACTCCAGAACTTCAGAAACGTTCTCTTTTGATAGATAATTCATGAAATAGATACACCCTCTGCCAGTAAATTTTTAATTGAACAGATCCTGTAGCAACGTATCTTCATTTAATTTAATTTGTGATAACCTCATCTTCGGGGAATCTATCATTTGATTAAGAACTTGTTCAATTTGCTCAAAAAAAGCTTGGATGGTATCTGCACAAAATTTAGCTTGGTTATAATAGACTTCGAACAAGAGTTGATCTTGGTTATCGAACAGATATATCAACAAATCTAATTTTGTTTTTTCATTCTGATCCATCTCATAACTTCCTAGTACGGAATCCGTTCCCTTAATCTGAAACTCATCCAAGTTACAGAATCGAACATCAATCTCATCGTTCTGAAGCTTGGTCGTGTGCGCATTTTGTCCTATCAGACACACGGAGTATAACGACATAACATGGCCATGCATAACATACTGATCTTGCATAACTAAATCAAAAGGATACTCTTGATTCGTGTATGCTCCAACACATGTCTCGCCGACCCTTTTCAGAACATCTTGCATTGTAGGATTTCCTGATAACTCAGTACGCATGGCAACCGGATTAATGCATAAGCCAATAATGCTCTCCAAATCCGGATGTGTACGACCAGAAAGCGTAGAACCTATCGTAATCATTGTGTGATCCGTTATATGAGCCATCCAAATTTTCAAGGCGGCAAGCACAGTAATGTATGTCGTGGTTCCCCCACTTGAAGCGTTCAACTCATAAACCTTATTTGTTAATTCAGGAGTAATGGTGTATCTATACATCTCCGAGATGCTTTTCTGTTTTTTTATTTTATCCTCAGAATCACTTGGTAATTGAAGAGCTGGAACAAGTCTTTGCAATTTCCCCTTCCAATAATCCTTTTGTTTCTCTACAACTTCAGTCGTAATATGCTTATGCTGCCATAACGAAAAATCCGCATATTGACGAGGCTGAAGTATTCTATTGGGATCCCCTTTTTGATTTAAGGTCGAATATATATTCAAGAAATCATTCAAGAAAGCATAATGGGACCAACCATCGTGACCAATATGATGCACCGATAGCAAGAATATAAATTTTTGATTATCTAGTCGATAAAATCTCATGCGGTAAAAGGATTCCGATGTTAGATCAAATTCTGTATTCTTCTGTATCTGTATATCTTCAGCGATACGCTCGCGTTGTTCTTCATTAGTTCCATGAACCAAATCAAAATACTCAAAGGGGACTCTCAGGAAATCGTGAATTTTTTGATAAAACACTCCCTCTATTTCGGTAATTGTGGTTCTCATGATCTCATGTCGATGAATTAAGACTTGAATGGTCTGCTGAACTAATTCGATATTCAATTCATTGTTAAATTCATAGAGATAAACGTCTCCATACGCATGCCCCGTGAACTGTGCCCTAAACCACACTCTTTCTTGAGCATTGGAAAGTGGATAACAATTCGTTCCATTTAATTTCTTTTCAATTTCCGCCACAAGCACTGATCTATCAGGAATAGGAGCATATTCTTTACTACCGGAATCCTCAAAATTCTCAATGTATCCGCACAGTGCACGGATCGTTGTAGAAACGAACAGCTCACTTAATGGAATAGATACATTAAACTCTTTGTAGATCCTCGAGAAAATCGTTGTGGCTTGTAATGAGTTTCCTCCTAGTTCAAAAAAACTCTCGTCTACTCCGATATCAGTAATGGACAATATCTCTTTCCATATCTCTACTAATTTCTCTTCGGTTATCGACCTAGAAGCTGAGTCTGAAACGACTACATGAACTGATTCATCCAGCATTGGCGTAGAATTATTCAACATGTTTATATGGTCATTTCTTGAGTTCACATGTTTGATTGTCTTTGGTACCCAGTATTCTTTCAAGTTTTGCAACAGTTTCTTCCTCATGAGAGAAGGATCAATTGAAGTATTGCCTTGAACATAAGCGATAATCTCATTTCCCTCATCTTCTACGCGCACTTCACAATGAATTACTTCTTCAGCGAATTCCCCGCAAATGTAAGTTTCTAAAAGTTCTAAAAAAACGGGATTTCCTTTTATCCAAGCGAGCTTAGCATCAGAATTTAATGTCGTCACCCTATGCTCTAGTTCGTGATCAAAGATTATTTGATCTAATTGCATATGTTCATTGTCAGTAATATGGAGCACAAGTTCATTAAAATAATTCACCCACTGGTCTATCACATGTTCTTGAACTAACTGTGTATTCACATCTAATTCGAACCACAGCTCTCCACTTACCTCCATCACATTCATGAAGAGATCATATTTGGAGTATTGGATTGGAGTGGAAATGAGTTCAACATCCAGATCGTGAAATTTCGTTTTTGGGATAGGCCTGTCCATATTAAAAAGAATGTTTAATTCAGGTACGTTGTTAAAATCCAATGAATCTATAAACATGGAGAATGGAAACTTCTTCACGTCTTCTAATTCATTCATCACTTCTTTTAAAGAAGTTAAATAGTCTCTAAATGAACCCTTCTTGTTTATGCTACTGACCACAGGTAGAACACTAGCGCAATTGCCAATCAAATTATAATTTTGCATTTGTGCTTGACCAGACATTGGAATGCCTATGATTAATTTGGAATGACCTGTTAAACGATGAATAAACACTTTGTACATAGCAAATAAGGTAACAAAAAGACTATTTTGAGAGTTAATACTCAATTTTCTAAGTTTGTTGGTTACGGATTGCTCTAATTTGAAATGGACTCGCTTGCCTTTATATTCTTTTTTAAACATACCTCCGGTGATAGAAGGAATCGCAATACTACGAACGGGTTCTTCAAAAATAGACTGCCAATACTGTACTGCTTTTGTATGTTCTATAGTATTTAGCTGCTTGTCTCGCCAATCTAAATAGTCTCTGAATTGACCCGGTGCAGCTAATTCAATGAGATCGTCTTCATTGCTACAGTATGAGCTATACAGCTTATTGAGTTCGTCCACAACGACGGAAATAGACCAGCCATCAGCAATAATATGGTGAAATGACATTATAAGAATATGAAGACCATCCGCCATTTTAAGCAAATGATATTTCGTTAACATCGAGTCTGAGCTCAGTTCGATCTGATTCTCACTCTCTTTAACCATCCATTCCTTAAAAACCAATTCCTTCTCTTCTCTTATATCCTCTGTAAGATCTATGGTGTTAATCTCCATATTCCCATGCTTCAGAACAATTTGTTGCTCTCCACTCGTATCGATGACTGTTCGAAGCGCTTCGTGTCTATTCGTGATGGTTTGGATTGCTTTCGTTAACTTTTCAATATCAACAGAACCCTTTAATTTCAAGGCCACGCTTTCGGTAAACGCAGCAGATTGATGCTTTCTCGCTTTGGATGCAAACCATAATTGTTTTTGTTCATTCGTAACAGGCAAAATTCCACGCGTTTTTTCAGATTCACTTGTTAGACTTGCTTCGCTAGGCTCTTGTTGAAAGAACGTATACTTTTTCAGCTCGAATATGCTCATATACACAGCACGTAGTATTTTATTAATATCCTCTTCCGTATGAGCTGTCGATAAGAAGCAATTACGCCCTTCCCAAATGTAAACGCCGTTTCTAATCATAAGATAATAAAACAGTTCAATATCAACAAACGATACAAACCTGAAGAGTGACCCGCAGTTGACCATATGAATAGGAACGTTTTCTTGTTTAAAGAAATCATTCAGGGTATGCATTAGTTTATTTGTGCGTTCATTCAATTCCTTTTGCAGGTTAGGGCCGCTATCTTTTAAGTGCTCTAACGTTTTTAACGCAGCCTTCATCGTTATAGGATGAGTGCAGAATGTTCCTCCGACAAACGTCTTGATGTCAGCATGAGGTGGATAGGAATCATCCCCAAATTCCCAATATCCTCCATCCACTGCATCCAAGTATTTTGATTTTCCAGCTACTACACCTATGGGCATCCCACCACCAACGATTTTCCCATATACAGCGATATCTGCATCAATACCATACCATCCTTGTGAACCCCTCAAATCAATCCGAAAACCAGTGATGACCTCATCAAAGATCAAGGCTATATTAGATTCCTTTGTTAAGTTTCTAAGTTCTTGGATAAATGCCTTAGGTTGCAAATCCGGTCTCCGACTCTGGATCGGCTCTACCACTACGGCAGCGATTTCATTTTTATATTGATCCAATATTTCTAACGAATGCGGACTATTATAATTTAGTATGAGAACATCCTTTAAGTAACTTGCCGGGATACCTGGAGCCATAGGTAATGCTTGACCATCATCTGAATCCATATTGGCTACCCCGAGTACCCCATCAAAGGTTCCATGATATGATCCGGAAAATAGGACTATTTTGGATCGTCCACTCTGTGCTCTAGCCAATCGAATAGCCACCATGATCGCTTCGGTGCCAGAATTATAAAAGGCGACCCTCTCGCAACCCGTAATCTCTCGAATTAATTCGGATACTTGGCCTGCCAAATTAGACATAGGACCAAGAGGGGCTGGTTGACTACTAATCTCTTCCTTCAATTCATTCGTTATAAACGAAGGGTTATGCCCAAACAAATTCACTCCGAACCCCATCGTAAGGTCAATGTACTCATTGCCATCCATATCCCATAGTCTCGAACCCATTGATCTTTCCGCAATCACGGGATAAATAATTTCTTTCATGTAGGAACGAAATCCTGAGGCATTACGATTATTAGCATGTGTTTTTCTATAGGTTTGTGTGTACTCTTTAGAACGCTTCGTCTTCTTCGAGTACTCTTCAATAAATGAATCCAAAAAATTTTGCTGTTCTCCAGATAAACCACTTTCCAAATTAATGACAATGGGTTGGAAAGGCACAAATACCTTTTGCTTCGGTTGTAAATCAGCTTGTACAGAAGTGTCTACACTCTTCCTGATGTTGTCAATACGTGTTACTTCACTGTTGCTACCACTAGAAGATATACCAGGTGTTGCAGCGGGTTGGACAGAATCACCATTTTCCATTCTCAATAGCTCTAATTGTTGATTGAATATTTCACTTATGTTCTTTTGGTGGTTGTTTAGCAGATTCAGTTGTTTCTCAATAATATTTAAAAAACCTGAATCACTTGAGTTATTTATTGGTGCTGGCTTACTAACATTTAAGGGAGTTGTCAACTGAGGTTCTTCTCTTCTTCCTTGAGAATGATCCAATTCAATAACTGGGGTATGCTCAGTGATATACTCATTTAACTTATTCAAATTAGTGACCGATTCAAATAACAAATTCACAGGAATATCAACGGAAAACTGTTTCATGATACTAATCTTGACTTGATTCAGCATAATAGAGTCGATACCCATTTCTAAGAAGTGGGAGGAGGTATTTATTTCATCCTTGGAGTATCCGGTTGTTTTTTGAAATATATCTTTTAAACGGTTCATGTTATCGACAGTACTTTTTAATCTTTTTTCCACATTTCCATCCTCCTCCATCATCGCCGCTTTACTTACTACCTTTTCTTTTTGAATCTCGGACAACTCAACCCAGCATCTTTTTTTCAAGAATGGGTATACAGGAAGAGGCACTTTGTTCGGTTTGATTTCACCTGTATACAAATCGAAATTTGCCCCTCGGATATAGCACTCACACAAGTTTTCCAAATCTTTTTTGCTTATCGGAGTCTGTGCGTCATCATATTTGCTCAAGATCTCATTCGCTTGTTTAGAAAAATCCTGGATACGTAGTGATTTTTCATCTTCATGTTCTTTTGGGACTGGTACTCCTGCATTTAGAATTTCTGTCAATTTCCAGTTCAATTCTTCAACCGTATTTGCAACAATACCAATCCGCAGCGGAAAGTGTGTTCTTCCATTGTTAGCCGTATAACATATTTCAGTTATTGTCAAATTAACATTGTAGGATAGAAATTCTGTATATTTTTTTACCAGTTCATATAAAGAATCATGCGTCTTGGCTGACAGTGTAAACAATTGATGAGGATCCGTTATTGATTGGATAGGCTCTTTAGTCCGATTATATTCTTCAATAACAACATGACAATTCGTCCCGCTAAAACCAAACGAACTCACTCCACTGCGCCTAGGGCCATTGTCCACGTTCCAACCAGTCAAATCTTTCGGAATATATAAAGGTGTATCCAAGAAATTAATGTTACGGTTAGGTTGTTTAAAATGGGTTAATGGCGGTAATTCCTTATGCTGCAAACAAAGTATCGTTTTAATCAAACTAGCGATACCTGCTGCTTCATAAAGATGCCCAATATTCGCTTTGACTGACCCAATTCCACAAAACTGTTTGTTGAAAGTATGCTTTTGGAACGCCTTACTAATAGCATTAATCTCTATAGGATCCCCTAAAGGAGTACCTGTTCCATGCGTTTCAATATACGAAATGGTTTCTGGCTCAACCTCAGCGTTCTCCCACGCTTTCAAAATCAGCTTGGTCTGGGATTCTGTATTAGGAGCTGTCATACTCACCGTTGCTCCGTCTTGATTTATCGCACTTCCTTTGATAATGGCATGGATATAATCCCCATCCGTAATGGCTTGTTTTAACGGTTTTAGCAAAATCGAGGCCACACCTTCTCCAGTTCCCGTACCATCAGAATCATCATCAAAGCTTCGGGCTCTATCATCTGATGATTCCATGCCAATTCCCGTCTTGATCGGAAGGAGAAGCGTCCTCACACCTCCAGCGATAGCAAGTTCACTTTCCCCTTTTATAATGCTGTCACAGGCCATATGTACGGCTACTAGCGAGGAAGAACACGCCGTGTCAATCGTTATTGCAGGCCCTTTAAAATTCAGTAAATATGAAATTCGACCTGGTATAATCGATGAAAGATTGCCAACAGCATATTGTGCTATGGAGTCATTTCCATGTTCAGACAATAAACGTTCGTAGTTATAGCCAATCTTAGAGGCTCCTACATAAACGCCGACATGACGTCCAGATAGCTGTCCCCCACCATATCCTGCATTTTCAAGGGTGTGCCAGACCGTTTGTAGAAAGAGTCTCTGATTAGGATCCATGAGCTCTGCTTCTTTGGGTGTCATTCCAAAAAACGAATAATCAAATTTATCTATTTCTTTGAGAAATCCGCCCTCAATAAGCGTGGAATCTTCGCCAATGCTATTCATAAAATGACGTGCATCGATTTCCCGCTCATCATTCAATAGAGTAATGGCGTCTTGCCCGGTAGCAATCAATCTCCAGTACTCATCTAAATCTTCTGCTCCAGCAAATTTACCTGACATTCCTATAATAGCGATATCATTTTCCTTGTATTCTAATGGGAGGTTACCAACCTCTTTTTCTCGTTCTGCTATTGGTTTCACATTAATCTCATTAATCTCATTACTTTCATTACCTAAGAGATACTTTGCTAACTGATTGATCGTAGGATAAGAGAAAAAGTCGGAAGTCGGGATAATAATATTCAATTCATCTTCTAATTGGGTTGCAATCTCTGTCAATTGTAAGGAAGATGCTCCAATTTCAAAGAAACGATCATCCTTATTCATATCATTGACCTTCAACACATCTCTGAATATCTTTACTAGTTTCTCTTCCAATTCCCCAACATTTACTTTTGGGCTTTCAACATTATTTGATGAATTGCCTTCTAAAGATTGGGAACGATACACACCTCTGGAATATTCATCAGCCAATTTGAATCGTTGCACTTTCCCGCTTGTTGTTTTAGGCAATTGCCGAATAGGTACCACATCTGCAATTTTCCATCCGGTTTGCTCATTAATATAACCTTTCAATTGAGTAGAATACGTAGAGAAATCCTTGGTATGATCTTTATGCACCACAAAAAGTATAATTTGATCTTCGTTTATCGTTGGGTCGTGTACGCCACATGCAGCGACTTTCCCAAGTTCGATATTCTCGAATCCTTCAGCGACTCTTTCAATATCATGAGGATACACATTTTGTCCATTCACAAAAATAATATCTTTGTATCTTCCAATCACATATACTTTTCCATCTGCAACGAATCCCAAATCTCCTGTTCTAGTCCAACCGTCTAACGTTTTTAATTTGGAGGTAGCTTCTTCGTTATGATAATAACCTTTGGTCACATTTCTTCCTTTTATTTGAATGTGTCCGTAGAACCGGTCCGGTATTACAAGATCGTTATCGTCTGTAATTCGCAAATCGCAGTTATCAAAAACAGTACCTACATCAACAACTGATAAACCCTCTTCTAAATCGCTAGCTGCATGTACAGCACTACCTATACTTAATAATTCTCTGTTTAGTAATAGGGGCTCTGACGTTAATTTCCCTGTCGCAACCCCCACCGAGGCTTCAGCCAGTCCATAAGATGCAAACATGGCGTCTGTTCTCAGATGATATGGAGCCAAACATTGCATTAAATTCATACTGACTTGATGTGCTATTGGCTCTGCTCCATTTAGAATAATTCTTAAATTAGATAAATCCCAATGATCTGCATTTTCTTTTTTGAATTTTGAATAGAAGTATTTAAGTCCAAAATTAGGAGAAGCCGTAACGGTGGTTTTATGATCGCTTATTTTTTTCATCCATAACATAGGGCGACGTATAAAAGTTGAAGTGGCGATAAGATGCTGATTTAACCCATTAATTAAGGGTAAGAGATGGAACACAATTAATCCCATATCATGTGTTAATGGCATCCATGACAACGTAGAATCTTTTTCTGTTATACCTAGATGACTCATAATATCTTTGATGTTGTACATTAGATTCTCATGTGTAAGGATTACTCCTTTGGGTGAACCTGTTGAGCCGGAAGAGTACTGAATGAACGCAATCTCTTCGCTTGTCGTCAATACGCATGAATGATTTTTGTTATAGGCTTGTGCATCGTTCTCTTCGCAGAATAACACCCTCTCTTGTACATTCAGAGAATACGGTAGGGTGATAGTCGATTTAGAATGAAGTCTATTAAATACAGAATGATCTGTAATTATGTACGGGTTTTTAAGGGTTGCCCATATTTCAAATAATTTTTTTCTATGTTCGTTATTATTTCCTGTAGCCACAGGAACTGGGATGATTCCACCAAGAATACATGCCCAATAATAAGTTACAAATATATTCATGTCCTTCTCTTCAAAATAAAGAACCAATTCATTACCAGAGCTTACCCCTTTGCTTTTGAGATACTCTAATGTATGAATTGCATCGGAATATAGTTGTTTGTAGGATATAAATGTTGTATTGTTGTCCCCATTAATAAAATTAATACCGCGATCTTCGACCTCACTTACTCTTTTAAAAGCCTCTATTAAAGAAGTAGGAAAATTCATTTTAACAACTCCCACTGAAATTTTATTTTAGGCGTGTTTTTCTCAACAAATTCTTTATCAGACTTTCTTGTTCTTCCAATGGAACATTCTTTAAACTGCATATCTCCAACACATATTGGATTATTTGCCCATCTACATTTTCATTATTGTTTTTGTTATTTTTCAAATCTTCTATTTTTCGATAGATTTCATAAATTTGGGAATTATTGGAATTTGTATGGTTATGATTTTTCATCACAATACTGTGATTCAAAAACTCATCAATAAACGAAAAATCATATTTATTTTCTTCCGAATCATTGGTATATATTTCTAATATAGATCTCACATGATCCACATCTTTGCTTGTACTAAAAGATAAAAATTTAAAACTATTCTTATTTGGATCGATCATATTTCCTAATACTTTTCTTGGTCCAATTTCGACAAAGATTTTTGCACCATATCTGACTAAGTTATCCACTGTTTCTCTCCATCTAACCGGTTTGGTAACTTGCAACACCAACATTTTTTTCAACGTATTCAGCGTATGAGGAAGAGCATCCACGTTAGATAAAACTGGGAAATCCCCCTTATTCACCTCTACATTACTTAATACATCGAACATTTTATTTGCTGCACTTTGCATTGTATCGTTATGAAATGCTCCTGAATTACTGATCACTTTATAATGGATATTTTTCTCTTCAAGTTGGGTTATGAACATTCCTGTAGCTTCAGTAGTTCCCGAAAATACCTTGTGTAATTTTGAATTATCACATGCGAGAGTTAGATCTCTCCAACGTCTCCTTGTACGATCATAAATTTCTTCTACATCTGAATAATTGGAATGCATTATCGCAATCATTTGCCCAGGAAACTGATCAGAGGCTGCTTGCATCAATTCGCCTCGTGCTTTAACAATGTTCAAAGCATCCTTAAATGAGAAGTGTCCACTACTGACCAAAGCAGCGTACTCTCCTAAACTATGACCAGCAGCTACGGACGGTCTTGATCCAATTACATTTTGATATACTCGAAACGCTGCAATAGTGACGGCGAGAATCATGGGCTGTGCTTCCCGAGTATTATTTAGGTTATAATCCGCCCTCCAGCATTTTGTTATATCCATGTTGATGATTTCACTTGCTTCTTCAATTGTCTGGTTTGCTAGTGAAAATGATGTACACAGTTCTTTTCCCATACCAATATATTGAGAACCCTGCCCTGGAAAAATTAAAGCTACTGACATAGTACCCTCCCTCTTTTCAGCGAATAATAATCATTTCCTTCGTCTTACCCAGCCAAAATGGAATGTATTATTTTAAGTGTTTTTTCAACATCAGTAGAGTTAATACCTGAATGAGTAACTACTCGAATTCTGTCAGTGCCCAGTTCAGCCAGATTAAGCCCTCTCCCATGTGCTTCCTTGATAAAGGTATCTGTTGTTAGCTTGGATGGATCAATACGAAAGAATACAATGTTGGTTTCGACGTTTTCAATATCTATAATGACTCCAGGTATATTGGCTAAACCTTCAGCCAGCAGCCTCGCATGTTCATGATCCACAGTTAATCTTCTGATGCTTTCTTCTAACGCTATTAATCCTGGAGCTGCTATGATTCCTGCTTGTCTCATTCCTCCCCCTAACATTTTGCGGATTCGATACACTTTATTGATAAACTCTTTTGAACCTGCAACCATAGAACCGATCGGAGAAGACAACCCTTTAGATAAACAGATTTGTACGGTGTCTGCATATTCAGTAATTACCTTTGGTTCGACCCCTAGAGAAATTGCTGCATTAAAAAGCCTTGCTCCATCCATATGCACAGGTATATTTTTATCCACTGAAAATAACTTCAATTCCTCGAGGTACGATAAGGGTAAGACCCTTCCCCCCATTCGATTATGCGTGTTTTCAATACAGATTAATGATGGAATCGCAAATTGTGGGTCGTCCATATCCTTTGGAAATACTTCTTCTAAATCTTGAATTCGCAGCGTTCCATCCAACATAGTTGGAATTTTCTCGTACATAATGCCTCCACATACTGAAGCACCTGCAGCTTCATAGATATAAATGTCACTTTCATCCCCCACAAGAATTTTCGACCCCCTTGGACAGTGAGCCATGATTGATGACAAATTCGCCATTGTACCACTAGGCATCAAAATCGCTGCTTCTTTTCCCAAGATTAAAGCGGTTTCCTCCTCTAGTGCTCTGACTGTAGGATCTTCACCATACACATCGTCTCCAAGAGTTGCATTTTGTATAGCCTCCATCATCCTTGGTGTTGGAAGAGTAAACGTATCACTTCTAAATTCAATCATATTCTGCTCCTTATCCATTCGGAATGTTTACATTGTTTTTCGACCAACTGGTAGTGGGTCGATAGAATACGTAATCAACTGATCAATTTGCTCTAGTAGTTGATTCACTTGTTCATACGAGCTTCCAGCAACGATAACATGCCCTATTCTATGCGAGAAATTTTCAGGTGCCTGCACCGCTTCTCCTTCATTCACATGAATAGAGATACATTTCACTTCTGGCATCTCTGTAATTTGTTCCAAGTTATTTATGCTGCGTAAGATACCTGATTCTTTCACTGTAAAAAAGTAAATCCCTGATGCCCCTAAGTTCTCTTTAATAAATTCCGGCTTTACACCTACTGAACTTAAAATTTGGCTGTTTAGCAAATCTATTCCTGTGGAATTCTTAACAAGTTCAGGTATCATACCTCCAGGTAAACGAGCATTCGTTTCAATAACATATACGCCTCTGTCCGTTAGTTTAATTTCAGTATGTGAAGCACCATAAGTGAAGTTAACGGCTTTAAGTGTTGAAGCGACCATCTCTATCATCTGATTTTCCATTTCATTAGAAAGCTTCGCTGGGAATATATGTGCATATTCAACGAAGTAGGGGCTTCCCGTTACAGCCTTCTCTGTGATCCCAATACACTCCGGGACGCCGTCCCATGAGAACATTTCAATACTAAATTCAGGACCTTGAATGTACTCTTCCACTAATACCGTTTGCATTGTTTTTTGACCACGTCCGTTGAACTCAATTTTCAGGATCTTTAAAGCATGTTCCTCTAACTCTTCCCATGAAGAACATAAGCGTACATTGTTGGATCCACTATCATCTGCAACTTTACAAACACAGGGGAATTCAATTTCAGTACGGAGTGAATTCAAGTCAGATTCCGATTTTATTATGTCGTATTTCGGTTGTTTAATGCTGCACTCTTGAAGTTTGTCTCTGAAAAGAGCTTTATTCCGACAAATATGTATGGACTCACGGCTATTTCCTTTCATATCAAAATATTCAGCTAATTCAGCAACCGTTTCTAAGTAAAAATCACTTGTAGTCATAACTCCTGCGATTGGTTGGATATGCTCTTTAACCAGAGCCTGGTACAAACTTGCTTTATCATTCGTCTCAGCGGTAACGACAACACAATGATCATGACCCAAATTTCGGTATAAATCTGGATTCCTAGAGATCAACACAGGTTCATAATTTAAATCCTTCGCTTTTCTTAGTGCTTGCATCCCCGTTCCTGTTGTATTCGATTCAATAAACACAAGGCGTTTGTTGCATTGCTCCTTTGTCAGAGTAGCATACGCCCAAGAATCTGCAATCGTATTTAGTTCAATACGTCTAGGCGCCGTTTTGATCTTTCCTAAAAACAAGTTATTTCTTTCATAGTATTCTTGGTTATAGATATTGTTAGCATATCGATCTCCTCTATCAGGGAAAATCGCAACGACATTACAGGATACCTTTGCTTGTTCTGCTAGCCACTTAGCAACATGATAAGTGGATCCGGAACTGTTTCCTGCAAAGATTTGCTCTTGGAAAGCAAGTTGTAGGGTAGCATTGAATGCTTCTTCATCGTTTAACCAATGTACTTCATCAATAATATTAAAATTAACATTAGGGGCAATTAAGCTGTTTCCCAATCCACCCTGTAGCCGTCCTGGTTGATCAGGTTGACCGAAAATCACACTACCAACGGCATCAACAGCAACCACTTTCAAATTCGGATTATATTTTTTTAACGTTTGAGCTGTTCCAGATAGTGAACCCCCACTTCCTACGGATCCAACCAGAATGTCTACTCTACCAATATCCTGCATTATCTCCATGGCCATATCCTCATACGCATTTTGGTTTTCAGGATTTTCATATTGTCGCGGCCAAAAAGCATCAGGAAATTGCTGTAGTAGAGTATCTAACAATTCCAAACGTGCCGTTTGCCACCCTCCCTCTGACCCCATTTTCGTTACAATATGAATAATGCACCCCAGTGATTCTAACTTAGCATGTGTGACTCTATCTATACGTGGGTCTGTAACAATATGTACAGGATGTCCCATACAACGCCCGACCAGAGCAAGCCCACAAGCCATGGTTCCAGAAGAACTTTCGATAATGGGGGCTCCTTCTTTCAACACTCCTGATTTCTTAGCACATTCTATTACTCTTTTGGCAACTCGATCTTTCATTCCAAATGGATTCATCAGTTCTAGTTTGGCAAATAACTTTCCTTGATGTATTGGGGTGGCCGTCGTCTTTAATTGAATTAGAGGCGTATTACCGATCAGATCTACCATATTCTCATTCATATTTTGTTCCCCCTACCCGTTTTTTTCTCATTACTTATTCTATTTTTATTAGTTCAAAAAACTTGATAGTTGATCTTCTCTTTCACTTTCCGCTGTTGATAGTTTCGCTAGTCTGGACATCAAGTTACTCTTACACTTCGTAACCTCTTCCAGTTGAAAATCAATACTTTTTTGTACTATAGAGGGATTAGTAGATCCGTGGGATTTCTTCAAGTTCAGGTTATTCTCTACATCAAAAGACAACGCGAGTATTTCAGTCGGGTTGTGGATACTAAATCCTTCTTCAGCGCATTTTTGTTCTAGGATGTGGACGTTGTATTCTTCGGGTGAAAGATTCATACGCATCGCTTCCATAATGTAGCGACCCGTTATAACTTGAGATTTTCTATAAGGAATGTTTTCTCTAATCGTTAAAAAATTTGCTAAACTGAATCCGCCAAAATAATCTTTTTTACAGAGATGTAGCATTTTATCCTTGTTAAAACTTAAATGTTGAATAACGAGTGTTAATAGAGTGAGTATGGATTGGCTTGTGTGGGAAAGATCTATGAAGTAAGTAGTGCTTTCTTTCGAGGTTTCGACCAGATTAGTATAAGGAGTATTTTTTTGTCCCAAAATAAAATTGTTATGAAAAGCAGCTACATGTGAACATTTTCCTCTTATACGTTCAATGATAGGGAAATTTTTTTTCTGAGGCATTGCAGAGGAGATCCCCGATAGATTTCCTGGCAAGTCAATAAAATGATATTCACTGCTACCCCACAGCATAAGATCAGTAAGAAATCTAGAAATTAACACGGAGAAAACAGATAATTCGGCAGATATTTGTAATATCCATTGCCTAGAGGCTACCGATTTTAAAGCATTTGAAGAAGTACCCCTGAAACCAAGTAAGCTAGCAAGCGACTCACTATTCCAGTCCAACTCCACTCCAGCCATTGCACCGGCAGTTAGCGGAGATCGGTTGATATTGTCGTAGGTATGCATCCAATTTCTATGTATTTGTATCAGTTCATCAGCCATAGCAGAGAGGTAAAATCCTGGGGTAATAATCTGTGCCGATTGGAAATGGGTGTAACCAGGCATCGGGGTATCTGTATATTGCTTGGCTAAGTTCAATATTTCCTCAATAAAGATACCTAACTTAGTTATTAATTCTAACAATTCTTGACGAGCAAACATAAGTTGGGCGCATGCCTGAACATCATTTCGACTCCGATCCGCATGCCAGAAAGGAACTGACTCAGTCAAAGAGTTTTCAACATGTTTTTCGATTGCGAATAAAATATCGGACATATTATTTTCAGGGCTGGCAACTAATATTTCCTTCGTAATAGATTTCAAAATCTCGTTAATCTCGGCACCTTGGCTTTTACTAATACAGATCATTTTCACGTACTCTAACAACATAACCTGTTCAATATTGATGTAGTATTCCAACAAATTTTCTACTTCATAAATGAATTGTGGCTCTAAAATTTCATCATGTAATATTTTCTCTGGAAAATTATCAATTCTACCAGTAAATACATTCGGCATCTAAAGCACCCCTTTGAATTTCTAATTTCCACATGTTCTTCTTGGGACGTAGATTTAAATTGCTATTCACCTTTTATACAAAAAATAAGGGCTATAAGAACAGAGGCAACTTATACAGTTCTGATTTGGGGATAATTTCACTAAAGAGATCATTCAAATTGAATATATATTCAAACAATACTATTCGTTCAAATAAACCAATGGTTTAATAAGATAGATAAAATATACATTGTTGATGGTTTATTTTCAATATTTTTATATCAAAATCTTCTAATTAGTAGCATTTAATTACTTTTTTATATAAAATAATGCAAAATTCTGAGATTTTCATACAAATGTAAAAAAAACTAAATAGCCACTATCGTTCTCATATCGATAGTGGCTATTTATAACTACACATCCATCTTATAAAATCTCAGCAATCGGATTGATCCTGGGTCATATTTGAATTATTTTTTCTTTATGCCCTTCACCCAAACTTGCTCAATCTCCAACTCACCATTCAGCAAAACCACATCTGCCTGTTTTCCTTTAGCAAATGAACCAGTACGGTGGTCGATCCCAAGTAGACGTGCCGGGGTCAGGCTCGCTGCGCGTGAAGCTGCATTCAGACTCAAGCCTACTTCCTGTACCAGATAGCGGAAACCGCGAATCATCGTGAGCGTGCTTCCTGCCAGTGCGCCTCCGTCTTTCAAACGTGCTACACCTTTCTTAACAATCACAGGCAGGTCACCAATTTTGTATTCACCATCATCCAGCCCGGTAGCAGACATCGCGTCCGTGATCAGTACGATCTGATCGGTAGATTGCTTCAATTGTGCGATGATGGAGATCGCCGCTGGGTGTACATGGATACCGTCTGCAATGACCTCTGCACTGATGCGGGAATCACTGAGCACCGCTCCGGCGGCTCCGGGATTGCGGTGATGGAGCGGTGTCATCGCATTGAACGTATGCACTGCATGATGCAGCCCGGCTTCGACCGCAAGCTGTACTTCTTCATAGGTCGCATCCGTATGCCCTAATGCCGCTGTAATACGCTGCTCGCGCAGCCACGAAATGACTTCCAGCGCTCCCTCACGTTCCGGCGCCAGGGTAACTTGACGGATCAGACCCGGATATTGTTTTTCCCAAGCTTCGAGCCAGGATACATTAGGCAGTACGATATGATCCGGATTTTGTGCGCCGGGCCATTTGGGACTGAAAAAAGGCCCCTCCAGATGTACACCTTCCAGCTGTGCAAAAGGCATGTCGCCGGAACGATAGCTGTCCACTTCAGACAATACCCGATCGAGACTGTCTTTGGGCGCTGTCATGGACGTAGCCAGCATTGCAGTAGTCCCCTGTGTGCTGTGGAATGAAGTGATTTTATCCAACACTTCCTTACTCGCGTCCATAAAATCTTCTCCGTTACCACCATGTACGTGGATATCTATAAATCCAGGGACAATGACGCCATGCTTGGAAACAGGCACAGATACGGCTTCACGGCGAATCTGTTCAGATAATCCCTCTGGTGCGCCAGCATAAAGGATTTTTCCATCCGTCCAGACAAGTACACCATCCTCCATTACACCATCGGGCAGTACGATTTTACCTCGAAGAAGGGAAATGGTTTTTTCATTCTCTTGCTCCTGGTTTTCCATAGGTTCTACGTTCATTTCACCAACCTCCCAGCAGCACGGTCCAGCAATACCACCACATTCGGATGACATTGCAGCAGCGAAGCGGGACATTGTGTTGTAATCGGCCCCATAAAGGCTTCACGAATAATTTCGGCTTTCTCCTCACCACGAGCGATCAGCAAGATTTGTTTGGCTTTTAGAATCGTACCTACACCCATCGTGATTGCCTGCGTCGGAACTTCTTCAATATTATTAAAAAAGCGGGCGTTTGCTTTTCTGGTCTCTTCTTTGAGATCCACCACATGTGTCCGTCCTGTGAGCTCGGTTCCAGGTTCATTAAAACCAATGTGACCATTATGCCCGATGCCCAGCAGCTGCAAATCTACAGGCCCGCGATCGTCAATCCGTTGTTCATAGGAAATACATTCTTGTCCCAAATCCGAAGCCTGCCCATCCGGCACTTGGGTTCTGGCGAGATCGATATCAATATGGGAAAACAATTGTTCATTCATAAAGCTGCGGTAGCTTTCGCGATGCTCTACAGGAAGACCGACATATTCATCCAGATTGAAGGAAGATGCCTGGGCAAAACTGACCAGACCTTTCTGATACAACGTAATAAGCTGTTTATAGATACCTACAGGAGAACTTCCAGTCGCAAGCCCCAGTACAGCCCGGGGTTTCGTCTGTAGCAAACTGGCAATCACACCTGCACCTGTGGCATTCAAATCTTCTTCATTTTCAAAAATACGTATATTCATCTTCTTAGGCACCTCCGTTATGTTGAACTCGATAAGACTGTACATTGTGGTACGATTGTTCCAATTTGGGGATAAAACGGTCAAAGTCGGCACTCACCATACCCGTGAACAAAATATCAATGACATGCAGCAGTGCAATCCGTGAAGCCATATCCCCCCGCCTCATGCCTTCTTCCAGAGAGGATGTAAAAAGCGGAATATCCGACACCCCCGCAAGTTTGTTATTCCCGTAGGATGTCAGCGAAATGGTAGAAGCTCCCGCCTGTTTGGCACAATGCAAAGCATCAATCGTCTCCGGCGTTTCCCCCGAATAGGATACCGCCATCGCCACATCCCCTTCACCTAGTGAAGAAGCCGACGTAATTTGCATATGCGAATCCGAGAAGGCGGTACAGCTTTTGCCGATCCGCACCAGTTTCTGGTAGAAATCCTGCGTAACAATGGACGAGGTTGCAACCCCGTAGAGATCAATGCGACGGGCATGACATAATAACTGAACTGCATGCTCCAGCCTGCCCAGATCCAGCAAGCGGGTGGTATCTGCAATGGATGCGAGATGATTGGCTTCGATCGCTTCCACAATTTTGGATAAAGGATTACCCGCCACGATATCCTGATATGCCGTTTCATTGGATGAATGGGACAATTCTGCAGCCAGCTTCATTTTAAAATCAGGGAAACCCTTAAAATGAAATGATTTGCAAAAGCGGGTTACCGTAGCCGCGCTTGTTCCGCTCTGCTGCGCAAGATGGTTAATGGTCCAGCCCGGAATATCGGATGGAGACTGTAAAATCACCTCTGCTATTCGTCGTTCCTGAGACGGAAGTTCCTTCAGCTCTTGCCGCAACGCATGTAGTATGGCTGCCATAAGCACTCCTTTTTCTGAAAATTATTTTTATAAAATTATAATAAATTAAGAAAATTATTTTTATATCCTCATTTTAATTCAGACTATGTCGCAAATCAAGTGGATTCTCACTGCTTATTCGCCGTAGGCATGATGAAAGATTGAGAAAGCATCTTCTTGATTAAAAAACAGGATTCAGCTTATATTGGAGATAAACTTTGAAGCGAAGTGGATCGTTCATTTCAAGGAAGGAGTACACTTGATGAATCAACGACAACGTCAAAAAATGATTCCTTCCACCTGGATTATTGCCATAAAACAGATCGAAGCTCGTAAATACTATGCCCTGTATGCCATCGACTGGAAGCGCGGAGCACGACTAAGCTGGGAAGGTTGGAGCAGCCTCGCAGATTTATTGAAATTTCATATTCCAATCAAACGTAAAACTGGCGGTACCAAATCCTCCTCCAAACCTGCTGCCAAAATTGCGAAAAAAGCACTCTGTCTGCACCTAAATGAAACACAATACGGTGAATTGGAGCGGCTCTTCTATCAGCCTTTCTCAAAGAAACAATGGAGATCCTTTATTCGGGAGCATGCCAATAACAATATGTAGGTGAGCTATCATGCCATATATGATTAATATTTCCATCACGCTCTGCCCGTAGCAATTGATATCCCCTTGGGATTTCTGCGGGCCGAGCCTCTTACCAAGGGAGCGTGATGATCAATGAAATCTCAGGAACGAAATCAAGCCTATTACAGGCATCACAGAAAGCGCGTCATTCAACGTAAAAAACAGCTTGCTATTCGGTACGGTTGGTCTTACAAGTTCGAAGGGATTTTTGCCAAAGGAAAAATACATTGTTCCTGCTGGTGGTGCTGCGAAAAGACAAATCGTCTTGGCTTCCCTAAATCTGAGTTAACAAAAATAGCCAACTGCGATGAGCAACTTCTGAATCCTGACTTCTGAGAGTATCTATTCAAACCAAGCGATTCCTTCACTTTAGGGATTCGCTTGGTTTTTACTTTTCACCTAAAACAAAAAAGCCTTTCCCCATTCTTCATGATGAAGAATAGAAAAAGACTTTCATGCTGCTTCAATCAACTGTGTAGTATCGCGTCAGATCTTCAGTTCTCCGAGCTTAATCAGCTCTACAACTGCCTGCGAACGACCCTTAACATTGAGTTTCTGCATCACATTCGAAATATGGTTACGCACCGTTTTCTCGCTGATGAATAACTGCCCTGCGATGTCACGCGTCGTTTTGTCCTGAACCAGTAATTCGAATACTTCGCGTTCACGGTGGGTCAACAGAAATTTGCTTTTATGATCGATACCCTTCAATGTTCACCCCTCCTTGCTCGGGTTGTGTTGGTGTAACAAGGTTAAGGGGATACAGTCAACTCATCTTATGTAAGGTCAGGGGCGTTGGTTCAGTATTATCAAAAAAATGGGCAGTCTTTTATCCAAAACAAACATGCCCTTGCAGCTGATGTTACCCATCGCGCAAAGGCATACTTGTTCAACTTAACTTAAGATTACCGATTATTCATCCGGTTCATTATGCCGTCATTGTTGCGGTTCATCAAGCCATCATTGTTGCGGTTCAGGATCCCATCATGATGAACGCCATCACGTTGATTCATTGTGTTGGTTGGGAAAATACGTTCAACCATCGATTGGAATGTATCAATCATGCCGCTAACCGGTTTGCCGTTACGAATATCTGTGGCATAGCCCTCCACATGCTCCACAAATTCCGGATTAGATGATACGTATACGTTCTCGATGTTAGGTGCAAATTGTTTTATTTTCGCCGAGATTTTGGATTTAATCTCTTCAGGTGTGTTGTCATCCGTGCTGTCCACACGTGATGTCTCACTCTTCATCCCATAATGGCCATCGCTCATGGAACGTGCATTGCCATTGTTTGCATTTCCACTGTTGGTCAGTCCACGCATCATGCCATAAGATCCGGTACCCATGGTACCATAGATACTGCGGTCGTTCCCCATGTGGCTGCGATCTGTCGCAGCATTCGTGTTCAATCCCGGTGCGATGCCGCTGGTGCTGTATGGAGACCGCGTTCCGTTATCACCATTCACACGCATTCCGCCCATATCCTGATTTAAGCTTTCCGTACGCATGGTACCATTGGCGCGATTTCCGTGGGTGCCGTTCATTTTGCTTTCCAATTTGCCAGTGTGACCATCTGCCAAACGGACAGCAACATAAGCGTTACGATCGGACAGCATCACTTTTGCTGACTTCACTTCTTTCATTTCGCTGATGCGTTTTGCCAGCTCATGACTTTCTTTCAGGTCTGTGACATTATGCATCCGGTAGCTCTTCGCACGAATACCATCCATCCCATTGGATTCAACACCATAACGGTTAATGCCTTTCACTTCGTGACGAACACTTTGGGTGTGCAGATTATTATTATCTCTTGTATTCGTTCCACAACCCGTTAATCCGGCCATTACGAAAATTGCTGTAGACAAAGATAAGCTGATTGCTGTCGCCTTTTTGGCTGCTGGCATGTCTCATCCTCCAATGTTGTTGGTTTTGGTCACAAAGATAGGATGCACTCCTGTACGTAGCGCTATGCTGAAAGGATATGGAACACCAACCAACCTGTATTTATGTTGCACCTCTCTTTTTCCATAAAAAAAGCAGTGCTTGCAACAAGTGCAGCACCGCTTTAACCTCATTACTTATCCAGTTGAAACATTCATCAGATGAAAGGCTCAGTTTCAATTCAATTACTTGGATGACGTCCCCTTGTCCGCGTTCTTCCCAGTAGACGACGCTGTATCCGAATTCTTGATCGAATTCGGAAATTGCTCCGCTTCCTTCAGACTGGCTGTATCCATGGAATAAGCCCACTGACCATCGGGTGTAATCACCCAGATCTGATCCGGTTCCGATGGAACAGTAAGCCCCCGATACACATCCGTAACAGACTCTCCATTCACCGTCTGCTCAACCGATAATGTAAAACGTGGCACAGTTCCTTTCAGTTCAGAAGCTTTGCGAACATCGTCCGCAGTGGACAGATTTTTAATTTTGCCAATCAGCGAAACAGCATCTGCAGCTTCAATCACTTCGCCATTAAGCGTCCACTTCTGCTCTGCTGCATCCTCTTCAAGAGAAGATTTGAGCATCCAGGTGGCTGCTTCGCCTTCCCATTCAAGCGAGGTAACATTCGCTTCATCCAGATTAAATGGTGTCGTATCCAGCAGATCATGTCGTGACCGTTCAATATTGCTAATTACTTCCGTCTGCACAGCAACGACGGGTCCGGAGTCTACACGCACATAACGAGCATCATCCGCTGGCAGCTGACCTCCTATGGTCAGCTTGATTACACGATTATCATTTAATTGAATGTCCAGCAACGCTGCATTTGTACCCAATCCATATTTATCGAGATCCTTCGGTTTTTCCTCGACAACCATTTCCTGATCCGCACCACTCAAGGCATCAAGCCAGCTGCTTACGGTATACCCATTCAGAGGATAATCCTTCGGTTCCACCATATTCCAAATGCCATTTTTTAGTTCCAGCTGCGAGGTGGAAGGCTTTGTCGCACTGGATGTGCCCGCAGGGGTGTCATGAATCGTGATGGATTGGATGTCTCCAGACTGGATGCCAAGCAATTTCACCTTCTCTGCTTCCTCTTCACGAAAATAATTCTGACTGGCCGCATAGACCCAGCCGATGATCAAGACCAATACGACCAGAATCGTTGGGAACCATTTTTTCATACGCGTCTGCGCCTCCACCATAAGAATACACCTATCATAACAAAGATGAGCGGGAATGCGACAATCGCCACAAAGAAGATGGTTCTGGCCTGTTGGCCGTTCAGGTATGCCATTTGATAACCGGATTGTACGCGTGGTCGGATGGTCACCCCATCTTCTTTTTCACTCAGATAATTAACGGCATTCAGGATAAAGTCCCGATTGCCTCCATTCGCAATTTCCGAATCCTGCATGAAAATGGATGATCCCAAAATTACAGCCTTTGGTTTGCCGTCGGTTGTATCCGCAGCATATCCAAGTTCGACAGGACCTTGTACATCCTGATCCGGATCATTGGATGTCTCATTTTGTAATAGTCCTGCGATATTGGTCTCCCCATAACTGTCATTCGACGAATGGATAAGAGGTGACAGCTTGTATTTGTCCTGCTCTTTGCTCGTCAACGCAACGGACAGGGATAACATCGGATATAGCTTGCTCTCTGATAGCTTATCCGTGATGGCATGTGTCCCATACTCAGGCACGACCCATAGCGGGCCCATTGTGCTGGCCTGTTGGTTATCCACCATGACGGCATGCTCATCAACAACGCCATAATCCGTCATGAGTGCATCGATATTTTTCCATGTCACTTTCATATCCTGATGAAATCCAAGAGACAACAGCAACTTGCCTCCGTTACTCAAATAAGTCCGAATAGCCTTTAGTTCGGTATTACTGATATCCCGCTGTGGACCGATGATAGCAAGCACGTCGGCATCTTCTGGAACCTGACCTGCCTGATTTAGCTGAAGTTCTTCTGTTGTGACATTATTCTGCTCCAGAGATGAGCGCAGCGTAGTCAGCTGATCCAGACCAAGCTCTTCATGCCCTGTGAGGAAGACCATTTTGTTCGTTTCCGTCGAAGACAGATTGATTAAAGCTTGTGTCAGCTTCTCCTCACCCGTGAACTGGTACGATCCATCACTACCATCACCTACAGCCGTAAACAGGCTCGCGATGTCAATGACTTTGTTTTGATTCCCCTGTTCCAATACGATTGAGCTGCCTGTGATCCCATATTTCGAGGCCAGCGCTGGTTCCTGAGTCAGGTTGTATTGCTTCATCGTCAATTTGCTGTTGCGTTTTGTATATTCCTGAACCATGTCCGTCACTTCGCGGTTCAAGACCGTATTGTTGGCATTTTCGACGGTTAACACCAGGATGTTGACGTCTTCTTTTACGTTTTTGATCGCAGTAAGTGACTGGTCTGATAAGGTGTATTGCTTGTTGGAGGTCAGATCCAGCTGGAAGCCCCCAAGTGAATTCAGGAACAGGGTCAGCAAAATAAAGATGCCAATAATCGCTACAGACAGCACGGTACTGTTGGTATGACTTAACCATTTTTTCATCTTCTCACCTCCACCGCTTCCGTTCCACAATCTGAATGCTTAACAGCAGAAACACACCTGAGAGCGTTACATAATACAATATATCCGGGCCACTAAGTACACCCTTCGTAAAGCTGTCAAACCGATTCGTCAGTGCAAAAGGGTCCAGCCATTGCTGTAACGCCGATCCGGTATTGCCTGCAAATGAATCAAGCATCCACAATACGAGCAATATAATAAAACCGGCTACCGCAGATACCATTTGATGCTGGGATAGTGTAGAAGCAAACAGTCCAATCGCCATCATGCTTCCGCCCAGGAAGAAGAGACCCAGCGCAGACAACCATACCGAGGTCAGATCCAGTTCACCGAAGAAGGACATGATTAACGGGTAAACCAGACTGCACAGGATCAATACAACAAGAATGGCGAGCGACGCCAGATATTTGCCAAAAATAATCTCTGTCACCCGTGCAGGTGAAGTCAGCAATAGTTCATCCGTCCCCTGCCTGAATTCCTCGGCCACCAGTCTCATGGTCAGCAGCGGTACCACAAAAAGCAGCATGGATAACGTATCCCCCAGCACCAGACGGTAATCCACAATGCTTGGCTGGTAATACACAAAGCTGGAATAGAACAACAGGCTTGTCATAAGTACATACACGGCAAAAGCAAAATACGACGTCGGTGACAGGAAATAAGCCTGAAGTTCTTTATTGCAAACTGCCATCATTCGTCTCATTTGGAATCCTCCCCTGTGCGGGAATCAGATGAAGCTCTCTCGGAATGAGTCGTCTGTTTCAGATCTGAAGCAGTGTCCGAATCGACCTCTGCATCTGCCGCCAGATTGGCGAGCTGCGCTTTATCAGCTTCAGGCTCCTGTGCTACCAGTTCCGGCCCGGATTCGGATTCCGTTGTGGTGAGCTTCAGGAATATTTGTTCCAAACTGAGATTTTCTTTCTTCATCTCCAGGATTGGCAGGCCTGCACCGGACAAAAGATAGAACAGTTCTTCCCGAAAATCATCCGAGGATTCGCCGGTAAGCACCATTTTGACCGTATCAGCAGAATCGGCAGACGCCTGTCCATCCGCTGATTGAATGACTTCGCTCCGAACCTTCTCCCAAGGTGTCAGCAGGTTATGTAATTGCTGCTCTGTAGCTTTCACTTCAATCGATACTTTGAATTGTTCACCCATGGATGAGCCAAAATGCTGCGGTGAACCGTCCAATACAAGCTGTCCCTGGTTAATAATCAACATGCGGTTACAAAGCGCGCTTACTTCCGGCAAAATATGTGTACTGAGCAGCACGGTATGATTCTCACCCAGCTCACGGATCAGATCCCGTATTTCTATAATCTGATTCGGATCGAGACCTGAAGTCGGCTCATCCAGCACGAGCAGGTCCGGTTTGTGAATAATGGCTCCTGCCAGCCCAAGACGTTGTTTGTACCCTTTGGACAGCCCGCGAACCAGTTGTTTTTCCCGATCCTGAAGACCCAACCTGCTAACCATCTCACTGACCCGCAATTTCACTTCACGTGCCGGGACATCTCTCAATTTGGCGACGAATTTGAGGTACGATTGCACCGTCATATCCGGATAAAGCGGTGGTGTCTCCGGTAAATAACCGATTTTGGAGCGAACGCTCCGGCCCTGATCGTGCACGAGTATGCCATCCACTGCGATGGAGCCAGCTGTTGGATGCAAATATCCGGTGATCATTCGCATTGTTGTTGTTTTTCCGGCACCATTCGGTCCCAAAAAGCCAACAATCTCACCGCGCTCCATGGTGAAATCCAGTTGATGCACGCCGCGCCGTCCATCAAATACTTTGCTTACCTGTTTCACTTCGAGCACATCATTCATCCTTTCCCGTTAAAATACCCGTGTGCCATCATCGCTTTCTTCAGATGGTCAACACGGGAAGTTCCTTGTATCTTACGGGCTGTATCCTAAATACAGCTTAAGGTCACTTAAAAGAGAGCTTAAAAATATGTGTCTAAATCGTGAACACCTCTTCATTCACCCACACCCTGTACTCTGGGGCAACGTACCATACAGTACAGGAGCATCAGCACCTGCACAAAAGTCAGAGGGTGAACCGTGTGAAAGTACTATTCACATTTTTTGTTCCAAGCGGCGGTGTAGATACGTTAAACCGATTGCGTACCGCTGTACTCCAACGCCACGGCATCGAAGCGCATGTGTTGTATCTGTACCCTGGCTCGGGAATGCAGAACCATAGCAACATGCCGGTCTTCACCGCTTCCAGTGATGAAGAGATTCAGAATCTGATTCATCACCATCAATATGATGCCATTATTGTCACCTCGGATATTGCCATGCCGGGCAGATTAAGAGCCCTCGGGTTTAACGGTCGAATTATCTATGAAGCACAGGGTCTCGGGACACGTGAACAAGCTTTGGAAACGATCCAAATGGGAATGCCTTATCTGCAAGCCCACTGTAATGCTGCGGTCATTCCTCCAACGGATCATTTACTGGAGCTGTTCATCCATCTGTGCCCTTGGCTTCATCGGTTTGTCATTCCCAATATGCTGGATACCAATACATTTGCCCCAATTTCGGTGGATACCCCGCCCTATCCGGTACTTGCATGGGTGGGAAGGCTGGAACACAACAAAAATTGGCGGGAATATTTGAAGATATCCAGAAAAATCATTAAAAAAATTCCAAAAGCCAGACTATGGTTATTCCACGATCCCACTTTGGCTAACCCCGAAGATGAGGTCATGTTCCGACACATGCTCGCGGAGTACGGGCTCGAAGATCGGATTGGTATTTTTATCAACGTACCTCATTCCGAGATGCCCACATTCTATTCCATGATTGCAGCTTCCGGGGGAATTATGCTGTCCACTTCCCTGCTTGAGGGATTTGGATACGCCGTTGCAGAAGCCATCAGTTGCGGCTGCCCGGTGCTCAGCACGGATTCAGATGGCGTCCGTTCCTTTATCACACATAACAGAACGGGAAAATTCTATCCGGTTGGCAACGTGAACGCTGCTGTATCTGAAGCCGTTGACCTTATGCGCAACACCGAACTAAGGGAATATATCCGCATTCAGGGCAGACAACATATGGCCCTTTCCTTCTCACCTGACCGATATGCCGTATCATTTCGGGAAATGATGACTGCCCTAAGCATTTTCTCATGAACATGGTAAAAAGGCAGTTCAGAAAGATTCTCTGAACTGCCTTAGATTAATTTAATACCATAAAGGATTTTCAAAACTTTATTGAAGTTGTGCTATGAATTCATACAGCCCAAATTGTACCATTAGTGACCCATCATCATCGCCGGATCAGGCTGATCCCCAGTTTGAAGGGTTTCTTCCTCCATCCGTTTCGGTTTGCGCAGAATCAGACTGAGTACACATCCAAACAAGGCAATGCAAGCAGCCAGGAAGAACGTATCGTTAAAACCAGCGACCAACCCATTAACCACAGCCATCCCATCCGTTGAGCCAGCCGTATTGCTAGCAATGCGGGAAGTGAGGAATCCCGTGAGCCCAGCAACTGCAAAAGATACAACGACTTGTTGCGCAGCAGCGGTAAGCGGAGTAACCCGACCTACCAGCTTGCGTGGAGCCGCATTCAGCACGTGCGTATTGAGCGGCATCATGGACAGACCCATACCCAATCCCATCATCACAAGACTGGTAATGATCAGGCCAAGACCCGTCTCTGCCGTAATGGAGGATAGGATAAACAGTGCACCCGAGATGATACCGAGTCCGACAAATGCCAGTGGTCTTGCACCGATTTTATCAAATAACCGGCCACCTAGCGGCATACCCACACCCGAGGCCAGCGCCTGCGGCAGCAGAATGAGTCCTGTTTCCAGCGCGGTGTAGCCTTTGATCTGTTGCAAATATAGCGGAATCAGAATCATCGCTCCGAACAGAGCGACTTGCGACACCCATGCCAGGATAATACCCCGTGTGAAATCAGAGGATTTAAACACCCGAAGTTCCAGCAGCGGATTTTTGTGCCGAAGCTCAACGATAATGAACAGAATCAGGGCTACCCCCCCGACAATCACACCGGTCAGTGTAGTTGCAGACGTCCAGCTTGTTCCGCCCTCACTTACACCATATGCGAGCATCGAGAATGCAATGGGTGCCAGAATCATGCCTAGCAGATCAAGTGCAGGTGTGCGCCCGCGATCCGTATCCGGCAGGAATTTGATACATAGAATAAAAGCGGCAATCCCGATCGGCAGGTTGATCAGGAAGATCCAGTGCCAGCTGAGGGATTGAATGAACCAGCCCGATAATACCGGTCCCAGTGCAGGAGCCAGCAGCATGGGAATACCAAGCATACCCATGATGGAGCCTCTTCTTTCCGGAGGAGCCAGACGGAACACCATAGCCATACCAATCGGTGCCACCATGCCTCCGCCAATTCCCTGAATGATACGGTAAATGATCAATTGTTCAGGGGACTGTGCGATAGAGCATAACACTGAACCGAGAGTAAACATGGCAATCGTGAACAAAAATACTCTTTTGGCACCAAATCGATCGGTCAACCATCCTGCCAGCGGAATGACGGCTGACAAGGCCAACGTGTAACCTGTAACCGTCCATTGGATCGTCTTCAGGTCTGTCTCAAAATATTGAACCAGATTTGGAATCGCCACGTTAACTACCGTGCTGTCCAGAATGACCATAATCATCCCGACGATAATGGACAGTAGCGGCAGAATAATCGTTTTAATCGAAAACTCGGCCGGGTCTTGGGGAACTGCTGTTTGTTGTTTCACTCTCTCCACTCTCTTTTCCGGCCTGGAGGCTTATCTGTGTATGTCTCTCCATCGGCCTTATATTCACGACGTTTCAAACTTTTGTTTTAAACTGTCGTTTTAAACTCCTGTTTTAAGTATAGGTTAATTCTAATGAAAATACCTTTGCTGTCAAGCTATTTTTTTGTTGAATCGGTATAGGTATGTATGCCAAAAAATGGACCAGGTCTTTATCCTGCTCCACCCCTTTTGGTTAATCAAGCCTCCGATTGAACCTTTATTAATCTGCCAGCTTGATCATCTGGTGTTCCGAAAGTATACCCAGAGTCAACCCATTTTCACTTCTGCAATACATACGAATCACGAGATGATTCGGTGAAGAACTATTGCTGATGATCCTCAGTTCGCACGGTTCGGACGATACCGACAGGTTATGGATAATGTGATTGGAACTCTCTTTTTCGACCTCAGCTCTCGTATGAAACAAATAACGATATAGTTCTCCTCGGGTCGAACTGACTCCACCAACAAATACATCGACTTCGTCGTTTCCCACATAGGCGATCTCAATGTCCATGTACCTCATCGGAACACCGGTTTGTAGCAGGTTCTCATGAATCTCCAGCAAATATGCAGCCACTGTATATCCCCCCTTAAGCCTGAACCCTTTCTTAAGATATGGTATGCCTTCACTCGTCCGTTGCTATTTGTATTCACCCATTTTGACCATTTACTCAGTAATGCCCACCCTTTCGGTGGCCTTTTTTCATAGAATAACAGGATAGAAGCTCGGCCTGTGCAGGCCCTGACAAGGAGGTACCTATGAGAGTTCTGATCGTGACCTATTGGGAGCTTACGCAGATGGGTGGAATATGGACATATGTGAAACATCTGGCTGACAGACTGATGGCACTTGGCGTTGAGGTCGATATCATGGGCACCAACGGAGCCAAAAATGAAGTGTATATTCGCAATCTCAATCGTTCCTTTTCCAAAGATAAAGTATGGCCCATGCTGCAAGCCAAGCTCAACCCTACGGATCTTCCCCATTTCACAGCCGATCCTCTCGTGGCTTATTATGAATTAAACAGATATGCCTTTGAAATGGGGGCCGCTTATCTCGGCGTTGATCATTACGACGTCATACATGCGCAGGATCCGGTAGCCGCCGTTGCGATCAAACGTATTTTGAACCGCAACACACCGCTGGTGACCAGCTATCATGGAGCCCTTGCGCGCGAAACCTTCTATGATGCCCAAAACTCTAATGCACAACTGACCCTCCCTGCATACTTACAATCCAAACGCGGTCGCTACTTTCTCTCATTGGAGGAGCGGAGCGCTGAACAATCCGAGCTTATATTGGTGTCCAGCAATTGGATTAAGAGCACACTGACGGAACTTCATGTTCCGGAGTTGAAATTCCGGTTAATCCCTTATGCTGTCGATCTTCCATCCTATCGCGCGCAAGCAGCGGCCAGGTTCCGTCAGCGTAAGCCAGCAGGCAAAAAAGTAATCGCTTTTACAGGAAGGCTGGAGTATATCAAAGGAGTGCATGTGTTAATCAAGGCAATCTCTAGTCTGAAAAAAATCCGTTCAGATTGGGTCTGCTGGATTGCTGGAGAAGGGAATCTGAGAGATGAATTGTATGCACAAGCCATGAAGGAAGGGGTAGATTCGGACATTGTATTCTGGGGCAAACTGGACAACATCCCTTCCTTCCTCCGCCGTGCCGATATTTACGTACAACCCAGCTTACAGGATACACAGCCTTTCTCGGTCACAGAGGCACAGCTCGCCGGACTGCCTGTCATTGTCAGTGATACCGCAGGCATGCCTGAGATGGTTCAGCCTGAACATACCGGCTGGGTCGTGCCCCCGCAAGATGCGGAGTCCCTTAGTACATTATTGAACGCCCTTTTACAGGACGATGCCACCCGTACAAAGGTGGGGGCAGCTGCCAAAGCATGGGCTGAGCAGCATCGTTCACTGGAAGAGATGGGGCTGCGTACACTTCATGTCTACCAGGAAGCTATACAGATGGGAGGTCACCGAAAATGACACTGCTTGTACCCAGTGATTTGTACAATCGTTGGTTTACCACGCCTGTGTCGACGGCTCACATCGAGGTGGATTACGCTGTAATGAACGAATTAATGAGGAAGCTGCCCAAAGGGTACGTATTCCCTGATCCGGCAACGATGCACATTCTCACCTCAGAGAACAACTAGAATCCAGAGACCAATAACGACCAATCGGAACAAACAAGAGGATATTCGCTCCTGCCGCGCGTTCTTCGAACGGCAATCGAATACCCTCTTTTTCTTGCGGCTTCTCTTCTAGCATTCGGACCTTCACACGAAAGCCAACTTTTATTTCCAATAACCGCCAACCTGCTGCAGATTAAGCAGGATGGGGCGATGCTTCGCCTGAACAAGCTCCATCTCGGCTTTTAATGCCTCGAAGTGTTTCTTGGTCCCCATGGCTTCATGAACCCGGTAACACAGCAGTGGTTCATTGAAGTAGAAAAGTTCATAGACCGGAAACAGTCTCAGCCACATCTCGTAGTCGTGCGTATACCGAAAATCCGTGTCGAACAGGCCAAACCTTTCAAAAGCTTCCATCTCCAGCATGACAGTACAGCCATTGATCGGGCACCCTTCCATGAGCACTTGCAGCACTTCGAGCCGACTCCCTACTTCAGGCCGCACCGTGTCCACCCATTCACTGTCCGCATTGACATAATGATAAGCCCCGTGACAGAACGATGCCTTGACTTCAAGCATGAACTTCAGTTGTTTTTCCACCCGGTCCAGCAGCATCACATCATCCGAGCTGAGCCACACAAAATAATCGCCTGTCGCCTGTTTAATCCCCTCGTTCAGTGCTGTGGCCGTGCCACCATTCTCTTTCCGAATATAACGAATGCGATCCATGAATGGTTGCAGCAGCTCCACATACTGTGTAGAGCCATCGTCCACCACAATGACCTCAATATGCGGATATGTCTGGTGAACGGCACTGTAAACAGCCTGCTCGATGTACGCGCAATTATAAAAAGGAATGACAATCGATACCCTTGGCTCCATTCGGGCCTCCCCTTTCTCCGCTTAAAAAATCACGATTTTCCCTATTATATGAGCATGAATGGGTTAGGTATCAGGCATCTGTGACACCGCTACAGCATAAATACGATGTCTCTCCTGTGTCCACGTAGAGCTGCTCATAGAAAAGGGGTGCTACTCAGCCGCATTGCGGCCTCATATAACCCCCATCTACTGATTTAGCCTCCCAGGACTGCGATACGCTGCAACAAAGGTTCACGATATCTGGACCATACCATGGAGGCCTCCCGGCCAATAATATTCGCATGACGTACCGAACCCATCCCACCGTGCCATCGATATGCCGTAAGCGGTTCATTCAAATATGGAAAACGATGTCCGTTCAGCAGAATACGCATCCATAGGTCCAGATCATGCGTATACGGCAGCAGTTCATCGAACAGGCCCACCCCACTGAACAGATCTCTGCGGAACATCACGGTACAGCCGTTCACCGGATTGCCGTTAACGAAGAGACGCAGCCAATCCAGTTCGGCCGCTGGCTCTGCTCCCCCATTCAACTTGGTCACCGCAGAATGCTCATTAATGTAATGAAAGTTGGTATGTGAGACAAGTGCATTTTCCCGTTGCATGAATTCAACCTGATGACGGATCTTATCCGGATAAAGGAGATCATCCGAACTCAGCCACGCGATATATTCCCCGGAGGCATGACGAATGCCGTGATTCAGAGCCGAAGCTGTCCCGCCATTACTTTTGCCAAGAACATGAATGTATGGAAGATAGGGCTGAAGCAGGTCCGCATGCAGGGTCGAGCCATCGTTGACGATAATGATCTCCACATCGGGATACGTCTGGTTCATTGCACTTTGAATCGCTTGAGGAACATAGGGACAATTGTAAAACGGAATGACAACGGACACTCTTGGATTATTCACCCTGTCGACCTCCCTTGCTGGGTACGCACATCGCTAAGAATGTCCTGAAGCGATTGGGCAAAAGGAATCTGTGGCTGCCAGCCCAACTTGCGCAGCAGTGACATCTCCTCCTGTTCTCCAGCCCCGTCCGGACCGGACGAAGCTCCATCCCAGCGTACGGGTACTTCCGCTTCGGTCATGGTCAGCAGCGTATCCGCTATCTCGCCCAGGCTGCGCTCTTTACCCGACACAACAGGATAAACTGTACCTGACATGCCCTTTACAAGCAAGGTTGCATAGGCCCGAACCGCATCCCGTACATCCAAAAAATCACGGGTATTATCCCGGCCAGATAGACGGAAAGGCTCCGTCTTGCCTTCCTGTTCACAGGCGACAACATGACGTGCCAGCAGCGAACATATGCCTGTCGAAGGGCCAGCACCGATCAGATTACCCGGCTCTGCCAGCATAATTTGCTGTCCAAAGAGGGACATCCACGACAGCGACACCATCTCCTCCAGTGCTTTGCTGAGACTGTACGGGTGGGGAGGCTGCGGATGCCGTCCGGGTTCTGGGGTATATTTTAACCGTGAACCTACGATAACGGTCCGTGCCGCTGGACAGCTTCGGAGAGCATCCAGCAGATACAGGACAGCCATTACATTGGTCTCCAATACAAGCAGCGGATCAGACCAGGAGTCCGGCACCGAATTTTTGCCTGCGAGATGTAAAGCATAGTCCGGCTGCACTTCGTCAATCAGATGACGAACTTGCTGTTTATCATTGAGATCACAGACATGTACAGCTACGCCATCGCCGAACGAGTGCACACCGACTCGCCTGACCACCGCGACAACCACTGCACCAGCTGCCCGGAAATATGCAACCGCATGCCGTCCGGTAAAACCGGACGCACCTGTGATCAGCACCTTTTTGCCTTTCAGCTCTGCTCCATCCATAATGCCAGCTCCTTCAGCATTGTAGAATAATCCGGAAGGTCTGTCTTCACGTCCTCACGTGTGGACACCAGCGTACGATCCTGCACTACGCTATCATCCGGTACGACAACAACATCTTGCTTACCCCATGTCTGTTGGAACAGGAGAAGCAGATCATGCTTGCTGACCGGTTCCGGATGACCCAGATGAATGAGACCGCTAACCGGGGACGACAAATAATGATCTACCCATTTGGCCAATTCAAGGGTGGTTACCCCGTTCCAGAAGACGCGTGTATATCCGCCAACTTCTCCTGTACTGGACATGAACCAGTGCATCAGACCGATGCCGCCCTTCCGAATTTCAGGTCCTATAATGGACGTACGAATCGTCAGGTGTCCGGGGTCCTGGACTTCACCCAGTGCTTTTGTGATTGCATAGGCAGATGTTCCATCCGTAATATCATTCTCCCGATACGCTCCCCGGTCCCCACTAAACACACAGTCCGTACTGATGTGAATCAGGCGTGCTCCAATCGTGTCGGCCACCCGCCGCAAACGATGCGGCAGGAAACCATTAATGTGATAGGCCGTAATTTTGTCTTCATCTGCAAAGCTGTTCAGGACACCCACAGCATTTACGATGACATCCGGGTGCACCGCTTCTACCAGCCGGTCAACCATATAGCTGTCATTTACATCCAGCAACAGACCGTTAGGATCAGACACATCCCGAGTCGTATAAAAGACGCTGTGGACGCCTTGACGGCGGAAATAGTCGACCAGAATATGGCCGGCCATTCCGTTCCCCCCAAGTATCAGCAGCTTCATGACAAGAACCCTCCGCGCTGCAGAATGTCACGAATCTCCTGTTTGGTCATCAGCTGATGTTCCGAACTAAAACTACTGAAAGAAACAGGGGGACAATTGGTATAATGTTCCTTCAGTCCTGGAATGCCGAGCGTAGGCAGAATCACCAAGTATTGCTCATCATATACAACGGTGGTCATGCTCTCAAATTCACTCATCAGGATTTCATGAATCTTCTCGCCTGGCCGGGTGCCGCGCTCCACAATGGACACATTCTCCACACCTGAATCCTCAATCAACACTTCAGCGAGATCCACAATTTTGCACGTCGGCATCGTCATGACAAAAATTTCGCCGCCAACGCTTTCCACCGATGCTTTGAACAGCAAAGTAATGGCATCTTTCAAGGTTAGAAAGAACCGTGTCATGTTCATGTCGGTAATGGAAACTTGGCCCTTCTGACGAATCTGATTTTTGAACAAATGCACGACACTTCCGTTCGTTCCGAGTACATTGCCCCCGCGCACAGTGACAAACCGCGTATTGCTGTGGAGCAGATTCGCATATACGATCAACTTCTCACCGATCGCCTTGGTCATGCCGTAGAAATTGGATGGATTGGCGGCCTTGTCAGTCGAGATGTAGATGACTTTTTCCACGTTATTCTCGATGGCAGCCTCGATGACATTTTGGGTGCCAATTACATTGGTTTTGAGTGCTTCGTAGGGTTGATCTTCACACACGGGAACATGCTTGAGCGCTGCAAGATGGAACACATAATCCACATGCTGACAAGCAACCGTTAATGCATCCTTGTCTCGAATATCACCAATGCGAAAATGAAGACGCGGGTCTTCGAATTCACGGCTCATCGCCACTTGGCTGGACTCATTCCGGGAGTATACAATAATCTCCTTAGGCTGCTGGGGCAGCAGTTGAGCCACAAGTTCATAACCCCATGATCCCGTACCGCCAGTCACGAGTATACGCTTATTTTCAAACATGCATTTTCCCTCCAAGCAGAAATTTGACCACTTTGCTGGATACATCTGTTGCTTTGTAACCCTGCGGGCATTCCCAATCGTTTGGCATTTCGGTCATCACTTTCACACAGCCCGCAATACGCTCCGCATCCAGACCAGAGACCACATTACTGCCGCAATCCACCGTCTCCGGCCGTTCCGTTGTACGACGCATGGTCACCGTAGGCACCCCCATGATGCAGCACTCCTCCTGGACGGTACCGCTGTCCGTGAGTGCACAGCGGGCATGTCGTTCCAACATGACAAAATCGAAAAATCCGAATGGCTCGTGAAATTCGACCAGCGGGTTCATCTCCAATTGCAAATGCTCGGCAATGCGAATGGCCGTTCGAGGGTGAATGCTGCATATGACTCGCATCGCATGTTCCTCAGCAACCTGATTCAAACCTTTCATAATCTCCAGCAAATGAGGGGGATGATCGACATTCTCTGCCCGATGGGCCGTAACCAGAAAATATTGCCCGGACTTTAGCTTCAATTTTTTCAAAATTTTGCTGGAATTCACTTGTGTGTCGTAATGACGCATCACTTCATAGATCGGATTGCCTGTCAGCACAATTCGGCGACTGGGAACCCCCTCACTAACCAGATGCTTTTTGCTCTGTTCCGTATATGGCATATTAATGGTGGAAATGGCGTCAATGACCCTGCGATTTTTCTCCTCAGGCACCTCCAGGTCAAAACAGCGATTGCCCGCTTCCATATGAATGACAGGTATGCCCATCCGCTCCGCAAGTACAGCACATAAAGCACTGTTCGTATCGCCGAGCAGCAGCACCTTGTCAGGCTTCTCCTGAAGCAATAAGTCTTCCATTTGCATGAACATCGAGGACAACTGACGGCCCAGGGAGGCCGCTTCATCCTGAAGAACGTAATCCGGGGCACGCAGGCCCATCTCCTTGAAAAACAGACCGCTGAGACTCTCCGTGAAGTTCTGTCCCGTGTGTACCAGAATATGTTTGGACGCGTACTGGTCCAACTTGGAAATGATCAGGCTGAGACGTATAATTTCAGGTCGCGTACCCAGCACCGTCATGATCTTCATCGTCATCCCTGCCTTCATCGTCTATTGGATGCTCTCCGGCGAACCAGGTTTCGTCTGGCTTTGCCAGGTGCACGTTTGCGAGCAGACGGTTGCCCTATGCGCACACGCTTCTTTTTGCTTACCTTCCGTTTTCTCCTGCCAGTTCCCGTCCCCCGTTTCCCTCCATCACGAATCCTGCTGCGATGAGACGGTCTCTGGTGACGACTCCTTCCCGTACTGCTGCTTGAGCGGGAATCTGCTGCTTCGTGGACAGGCTGGCCTATCACAATCGGAGGTAACGGTGAGAGCGGAAACGCCTGGAACACAGTCAGTGGAAGTAAAAGCGCCCGAACCGTGGCCGATTCCAGAACCAGCACGGTTCTCAATCCCCCCTCACCCCATGTGTACACTGGACCATTCGGAGGCTGAATATACGGAAACCATCCGGGAAACCGCATTAACCACTGTGTCACCATCGTATGCAGCTTTTCCCTGTAGGTTTCAATACCGTACAGCTTTTCCGCTTCTGTCCGATTACGCCATCCGGTATCGGAGGCCAGTTCAGGATCATTCAGCAAGGTTGTTGCCAGCGTGACCAGCGCTTGACTCTCACCAGGCGGAGCCAGAAATGCGCCACTGCCTACGGATTCCAGCAATTCCTTCAGTCCGCCTTGAGCAAAAGCGATAACCGGTTTGGCGAAATAGAGTCCCTCCAACGCGGTCATTCCAAATCCTTCTTTGACCATACTCGGGATGACAACGATATCCATGGCCGTATATGCCAGCGATATGTTCTCTTCGAATTTGGTAAAGGTGAACCTGCGAGAGTAACCTGACTTTTTCACCCGTGACACACACTCGTCATAGTACTTTTTGTCCGCTGATGTGCCAATGATCCAGAACCGGCAGCGTGAATGAACCTCACACAATTGCAGCGCCATATCGATAAACGGTTTTAGACCTTTGGCATCATATATAAAAGAAGAGATATAACCGATACAGATTTGCGATGGCTTGAAACCAAGCTCTTTGCGTTTGCGTTCCCGTAAGTGCACCCATCGGTCCGGGTCCGGCAGAGACGGGTCCCAGGTTGGAGAGATCACGGTGAGTTTATCGCTCATGCCAGCTTGTTTGAATGGAGCTGCCGCCGTTTCGGATATGCCTAAGATCCAATCCGAGTAACGACCAATCATCTGTACCGCCTCGGTTGTATCTTCATTCGCCTGAATAATTTCGGTAATCTTCCAGATGACCGGAATTTGCAGAGACTTCGCTGCTACAGCTGGCATCACATTGACACAGGTATTCGTTAACACCATTTCAGGCGCAGTCTCCCGGATCAGGGAGACCACCTCCTGGAAGGCTGGTGAGTGGCGAAGCTGTTCTGCATCCGTAGCGATCCCCCGGTAAGGTGTGTACACACCGTGAAGCATCGGCAGGAAACATATTTTGACCTGGATATCGAATCTCCGCGCAAGTCCGGCGAGCTTTCCTTCCTGAGGGACCACAAGTACACAATCGAAGATGGTGCCCATTTCCCTCATAAAATGAAGCAGCAGCTTCTCGGCCCCCGTAATGCTGCGGGTGTTGCACACATGTGAAAACAACATAAGTTTAGGTTTAATCGCCATGGCCGCACGGACCCTGCATGCGAACATACAGGTACAGTGCACACCTCCTTCCGGCCAAGATTAAGGAAATATAATGGTCAACAGTTCATTGATTCTTTTGCCATACGTGTGGTCTTTCAATGTGCGTTCCAGGCCGCGCAGAGCAATTTCACGACGCTCTTTCTCATGCGAGATATAGTACTCCACCTTGTCGAGTAATTCCTGAGGGGATGAGTACGTTTCGATCTCCACACCTGGTTTATAGAAACGTGCCAGGTCATCACGGGCATCGGTCAATTGAAGGGTAGCGGAAGCTGCAATTTCAAACGTTCTCGGGTTCGGTGAAGCTGGCGGGATCTTAACATGATTGTTGTTGACTGAATCGTCTTCGTGGGAGCGATGGAGGTTAATGACAATCTTGGTTCCGTTATACACATCATTGGTTTCCTGTGGACTCATCCAGCGACCCAGTTCAATCTTTTCACCGTAAGCAGTATAGTCAGGCAGACGGTCCCACCAGATACCATTAAACACGGTATTGTGTGACATCAGCTGTGCCATGATCGGATTAAAGAAATACACCCGGTTCCAGTAAGCCGAACCGATAAAGCTAACTTCCCGGTGGAGCGAAGATGGTGTTGTAATTGGAAAGTAGTGGTTGGTGAAGGCAGCAAACGGCAGGTAATGCACCGAAGGGCAACCGTTCTGGCGATACAGATCCACACAGTTCAGTTCCAAGGTGAAGACATGATCAAAATGCTTCACGGTCTCCAGCGTCATATCCGTGTAATACGGATCATCTGTAAGCCAGATTGCCGTCTGTATGCCTGCTTGCCGAATCGCATCGAGATGCTCCAATGGAATATCCATGCCATCCAGAACAAGTACAAGGTCAGGCCGGGTTTGCAATGCAATTTCAGATACGGGCTGGCGGGGATCGGAAAGGGTCACCTGAGCTACCATGCCCTGCAATGTAGCCATAATTGCCTCGTCCAGTGGAGAGTAAGGAAATCCTTTACCTGAAGATACGTACAGAACGTGGATCTGTCGGAAAGGCAGTGGCTCCTGTGCACAATTGACAATATAGTTGGCACGGCCGCGCAGATATCCTTCTTCCTTGCCCGCATCATATCCGGCATGCTGCCCGTTTTTGCGTGCTTGGTCAGCCAGGCTGAGCACTGGCGCATCGTACTTTTTCGTTTTACGGTGTTTGAGAGACATACCGCCACTCCTTTTATTTTTGGGATAGGATTCTCTTTACTTCTGTAATACAGATGGGATCTCTACACATGCCCCAGCAGCTGAGCGATACGACGGGTGAACGTATGCTGATTCATCGTGGTGAGCAGCCCCCGCCAAGCCAAGGCTTGGCGTTCTTCTTCATGATGAAGGTAATACTTGATTTTGCGCTGGAGCTCAGCCGCGGTTGTAAAGGTCTCAATGTCATATCCAGGCCGGTAATAACGGGGCAGATCCTGGCGCGCATCCGTAATCTGCATCGTTCCGCAAGCACTGATCTCATACGTACGCGGATTAATGGAATGACCCTCGAGATGATGCGTATTGCGATTGTCTTCTCCATTTTCGCAAGTCCGGTGAATGTTAATGACGATTTTGGCGCCGTTATAATAATCGACGGTTGTTCCGGGATCAATCCAGCCTTCATGGATGAAGCGGCCAAGAACATCGAAGCGTGTAAGACGGTTCCACTGGCTGCCGGCAATAAACACTCTTTTGTCTGCCAGAAAAGGAGCCAGCTCGTCGAACAGCGCAATCCGGTTCCAGAACCCGGTGCCGATAAAACAAATGTCGTACTGGTGCTGAGGTGCCGTACGCCTTGGTTGAAACATCCCCGGATTCACACCGAGCGGCATATAAATCACCCGATTCGCTCCATGTGCCGTATAGAAGGGTACAGCCGCTTCCTCATGCGTGAACACGACATCATAATGCTGACAGATGGTTGTTGTATCTTCGGTAAAATACGGATCATCCACAAACCATACCGCCGTTCGAATACCCAGTGCCCTTATGCCGTTCACCTGTTCCAGATGATCGGGAGGAAATACGTGCAGTCCATTCATAACCAATACCAGGTCTGGTCTGTGCTGGCTGGCATCCTGCAGCATGGTTGCCGGCGATCCGACAACACACTCACGTACAGATTGCTGCAATGCCAAAGTGACGCCTTCATCGATGGCATCGAATCCCTGCGGAATATACAGCACTTTCATATCCCGCACGGTCGGCTCAAACATCTCCACTCGCTCCATCATCGCTTGACAGCCGCCAAATCTGCGGCCTTCTGCATATCCGCCGCGGTATGCCGTCTCCGCTTCTGTAGGCGGTCTGTGTCGTCGTTTTGCCACATCCTTCACCCTGTCTTCCTTCAGGAGATCCGATTTCGGATTCTCCCCGAGATTGGTGTTCCCTCTAAAGGATATGCCCCGGGGTCAGATGCATCATGGACGGGTGTCCTGCAAGGCGCAAAATTGGCGTCTGCCCTCCACATCTGCCTGCACGGGCATGTCCGCATCTGCGGTAACACAAATAACCCGGAGGGATCTGTCCCCCCGGGCAATCGTCATACACTGGACATGTATCTATAACCACCAGGTACATGCACACTTATTCTGTTATTGCGCTTTGTAAGCCAGTTGATGTCCGTCCTCGAACCCCTTGGCGAAACCCGCGTTGAATCCCTCGTTGTACGCTTCGTTGTACCCCTGGCTGTAGGCGCTGTCCGGGTTCGGATCGGTAGGGGTAGCCGGGACGAACGGTTGTGCCGGCTTCAGACTCCGGTGCCGTCGTACCGCACGTTTCTTTTTTTTGAGCCACGCACTGCGTCCTTTAAGGGTACGTTTGTGCAATACACGTTTGCCTCTGAGCGCACGCAGTTTACGGATTTTACGCAGACGGGCTCCGCGGGCAAGCAGAGTTCTTTTCGTTCTCAGACGTATTTTTTTCTTCTTTAACATGTGAACATTCCTCCTGTATATTCCGGACCATACGTAACGCATAGCCAGGGTCCTTGAGCCAAGGCGTTCCAGGCTCTCCATGCTGGATCCGTGCCAGCCTTATACCCGTAACCATCCGGGACATCTCTTCTTGATAACGGCTCAGCAAACGAATGTTCTCGGCGAGACTGCGGGCGGATACTTCCGAGTGGGCAGACACGCTGGCCACACTGTCCAGAATACGGGCAAGCGCCTGCTGACTATGTGCGATGGATTCAATGAGGGCCAGTTTCGCTTCCTGCTCACGCCGCAACAAACTCATTTTTCGAGATCCCCCATATCCATACCGCCAAACATGCCGCTGTCCATACCGCCCTCTTCACCATCGTTCTGCACCATGATCGCTTTCAAATTGTTGCACAATCCGGTTTCCATCCGGGTCAATCCTTCCAGTATTTCCACCAGCTGATCATGCATTTTGAGTGGCTCTGCCACCTGATCACCATGGGTCAAAAAAGCTTCACCGTTCAGATGGTTCAGCGCCCAGTTCCTTACCTTCTCGGCTTCGATCGCCTTAGCCTCCAGAATGAGGGCAATATTCCACTGCATTTTGGCGGCTGCATCCAACATCAGGATAAGGCTTTGTTCTCTACTCATGTCCATTCACCCGCCTTCCGGGCTTATTCTTCCTCTTGAACCGCCATCTCCTTCATGACCTGGGTCAGCGTTTCGGCTACAGCTTCTTCCAGATCTGCAAGGCCTCCCAAATAGGAGATGATACTTTTGTTGATTTGTCCCGAGCTATCCAGCAGACCGTCAACGCCATCCAGCTCCGGTTCGATATCTGGCAAATGATTGATGATTTCAGACATGCGCACAGCGACTTGGCGTTTGGCATCCAGCACACGTGCGATCTGCTGGTGGGAATGTGCAATATGTGTGATGATTTCATCGATTTTGCTCTGCATGATCCTCCTCCTTACCGTCACGGCCTGCTTCACCCATAGAAAAACCCGGCCTATCAGCATTTGCCTGCTACAGCATATGCCGGGCCGGGATCGTCAGTTACTCCAGCTTGCGCCTATATCGTCAGATGACATAACTCCAGTCAGAAGAATATCGACTGAGGAATTGGCGAGTGCGTTCCTGTTGGGGACGTACAAACACTTCTTCCGGTGTTCCTTCCTCCACCACGGAACCTCCATCCATAAAAACAACCCGATTCGCCACTTCACGGGCAAAACCCATTTCATGGGTGACCACAATCATGGTAATGCCTTCCTGGGCAATGGATCGAATGACGGACAGTACTTCGCCCACCAGCTCCGGATCAAGCGCCGAAGTAGGTTCATCGAACAAAATCACCTCGGGATTCAGTGCCAGCGCCCGTGCAATGCCTACCCGCTGCTGTTGTCCACCTGACAACATGCTGGGGTACTCATTGATTTTGGCGGACAGTCCCACTTGTTCAAGGACACGCAACGCCCGTTCACGAGCGTCTGCTTTGGATACTTTTTGGGCGATGATTAACCCTTCCGTAACGTTATCCAGCACTGTTTTATGTTTGAACAGATTATAATGCTGGAACACCATTGCCGTTTTTCGCCTTAACTGCACGATATCATGTTTACGCGCATGCTTGCAGTCTACGGTAAATCCGCTGATCTGTACCTTGCCCTCATCGGCACGTTCAAGAAAATTCACACAGCGCAGCAATGTCGTTTTACCCGACCCGCTCGGTCCAAGAATGGCAACAACATCCCCCTGCTCCACAGTCAGATCAATGCCTTTCAACACTTCCTGCTGACCAAAAGATTTGTGTATATTCGTCAGTGAAATCATGACACCCCTCCTTTGCTATACACGGCAACTCTGCGTTCAAGCAAAGCTGTAATCCGTTCAGCGATCACTGTCAGAGCCCAATAGATCAATGCGGCAGCAATGAAAGCCTCCAGAAATTTCAGGCTGACCGAAGCGACCACATCCGCTTTGCCGAGAATATCCATCTGCGACACGGTAAACGCAAGTGTTGATCCATGCAGAAAACCAACAAACATGCTGCACAGATTCGGCAGAACCGCACCAACCGCCTGAGGTAAAATAATCCGTCTCAATGCCTGGGAGGTACTCATGCCTACCGCATGTGCAGCCTCCATCTGCCCCGTGTCCACCGCCAGAATGCCGGATCGGATAATCTCAGACATATAGGCTCCCGCAGTTAACGAGAAGGCGAATAGCACAAACACCAGAATCGGAATGGAAGACGACTGAAAGGCCCAGCCGTACCGGGCAGCAAGCTTGTCGATAATCAACGGAATTCCGTAATAGATTAGGAACAAGTGCATTAGCATCGGTGTCCCCCGAAAAAACGAGACATAGAAATCAGCGATTCGATAGAGCCAGGAAACCTTATAGATTCGAATTAAAGCAGTGACCAAACCAACGCCAAAGCCTGCGATCAACGGTACAATCGTAATGACGAGTGTCAGTGGCAATGCCTTTAGAATCTGGAAAAAGGATGTATAGATAAAGTTGAAATCAATAGACATTCACTCACCCCGCTATTCGTTTCAGGCGTTCAGCTCTTACCGCCGGCCCGCGTACTTCCCGCTTACGTTCATGACGCTGGAGTCTGCGTTCTGCCAGCGCAAAACCTTTTTCAAGGACAAGTACGATAATATAGTAAACGACGGACAGACTGATATACACTTCAAGCGCATGCGATGTAGCCGAGATCAGCGTTTGTCCTCTGCCCACCATGTCCATAACTCCAATGGAAAAAGCCAGTGACGTATCCTTTAACGAGCCAATCAACGTATTCGCCATATTCGGAAAAGCAACAATGAGTGCCTGCGGAACCACAATGCGCCGAAACGACTGAAACGTAGTCAAGCCCGCAGCATAAGCTGCTTCCGTCTGTCCCTTGTCTACACTGCGTACAGCTCCGCGAAAGATTTCGGCAAAGGACGCTGCATCACTCATCGCATAGGTCACGATGACGAAAACCAGCGGATCGGTCCTCGACAGATCCATGCCCATGGGTTTAAGCAATTCAGGTAATCCATAATAGACTAGGAACAACTTGATGAGAATCGGTGTGCCCCGCATGAAAGAGACGTACAGGGTCGCAAGCTGGCTCAGCACCGGAATCCGGTATAATCTCGGAACCGCCAGAAGCACACCGCCCACAAGGCCCAGTACAATGGAACCGCCTAGCACAATCAGTGTAATATGCAAATATCGCAGCAGTTCAGGGACGAAATCCAGAACCAATGACAGATCGAATGATTTACCCATAACCGTCGCTCACCTTTCCCAACGAACTATTCCTCAACCGTGTAATCCGCTCCCAGCCATTCGGTGCTCAATTTGCTCAATGTTCCATCTTCCTTGATTGATTTGAGCGCATCATCAATTTTCGTTTTGAGCTCCTCCTCGTCCTTGTTCAGGATGAAATACACTTTGGAGTTGGACAGAGCGTCTCCTACAGTTTTCAACTGTGCATCCACCACTTTATTCTGATAATCGATAGCAAACTGCGTGCTGATGGTTGCATCCACCCGCCCTGTTTTGATCTGAGTATTCGTATCTTCCCCTGCTCCGGAATAGACAATATCAATGGCGTTGCCATTCGCTGCATTCCATTTCTCAGCCAATACGGCCGCATTACTAGTAGCCCCGACAATCAGTTTTTTACCCTTCAGATCCTCGATGGACTTTACATCCTGGTTTTTCTCACTGACGACAATTTTATTTGGAAAAATATTATAGGCTTCATCATTAAACAGGAACTTGGCCTGTCGTTCTTCATTGACTTCCATCTGATGAGCGATCAGATCAATCTTCTTCGTTTCCAGACTTAACAGCAGGTTTTTGAACTCCATGGTGCTGAATTCAAATTCATACTCAGGCAATCGTTTATCAATCTCGCGAATCAGCTCTACATCGTAACCTGTCAGCTTGCCATTCTCATCAATGAAGCAAACATTCGGGAACTGCGTACCCGTACCCACGATAATCTTCGTTACTTTATCTTTACCGGATGCCGAAGCTGAGTCACTTTCTTTCGCTGCATTGCCTGAGCTGCATCCTGCCAGCACCGCCAGCATCGTCATGAACAGCAGCGCCGTCCGAATTCTCTGAATCCCCCGCTTTTTCACCATTCCCATTCTCCTCCATAAGCTGTGATTCACAGCCAATATAATATCTACTCCAGCCTCTGACTTTAACAAACCATTCTTACTTGTATAGTCGGAATTAGGTTGATCAAAGAATAGCACTGTATGTCATATCGAGGCAATATATATGCTAATAGGACATCCTGATAACATTATAGATTTTCTCTATGTGTAGGCATTACCTGATTCAAGAGCGTATCAAAAAGAAGCCATCCTGAACGGGACAGCTTCTTCAAACACGGATTACTTTAATTTAACACACGCCTCTATCTTCGACTTGCCCATTTAATTTTACGCGCCACTTCCAGACGTTGCAATTGCAAGCGTTCGATTCGTTCCTCAAACTTCTCGCGTTCATCTTTGGAATGAGCTGCATGAATCTGGTGGCAGAGACCTGTCAATTTGCTGTTGATATAATCTAATCTCATCCATAATTCTTGTTCAGGTGTGCGCTGCTCCGCTTCCGGCTGAAATATCTTGAGTTGGTGGATAAGGGACTGCTGCCATTCCTGATCCTCAATCTGAATAGCAAAATGCAAAAGATCCAGATAGTCGTCAATTTGCAACGATACACCGCAATCCGGTTTAGTATTCATAAACGTCTCTCTCCTCATTTCAGTTCTTGGCTGGAATCAGTCACTTCTATTTTACAGGATAGAGCATGCTTAGGCGAGTCCTGAACGATTAAATTATGGAAAAAGTTTTGTTATTTTTGCATATAGAAGCTTTCGATGGACGTATAGACAGATCTGATTTGAGAATTATATTCCCCCATTGAAATTCATGATAAAATAACACCAAAATATTTAAACCAACTTAACGGGTTGGAATAGTTAATTTTCATAGAAGGGATTGATCGCCATGACCGAACAATACCGATTGGCTACACTTGAAGATGCCGAACAATTGCAGGCTGTTACCGTTGATGCCTATGAGACGATTCGGGCCCTGAACATTCCTTTTCCAGCCGGACACGCTACACTGGAAGTCATCCAGAATAATATTGTACAGCATGAATGCTACATTCTTGAAAAAGGGGGAGCAATCATTGCCACCGTTACCCTTGATCGAGCCGAAGATGTACAGCGGCAGGCCATCAGCCCCTATCCTTTCATCCGCTGGTTCGCGGTAAGTCCGGCCCATAAAAGCCAGGGTTATGGCTCCAAACTGCTGGATTGGGTAGAGCAACATATCATTCTGCAAAAGCTTGATGCCCCTGCCGTATTTCTGGCAACGGCGACCCGCCATCCCTGGCTTGCTCCCATGTATGAACGGCGGGGATATGAACCTTTTCACCTCAAAACGGTACAGACACCTGATCGGCAGGAAGAGATTGTATTTATGATCAAAACGCTCGACCCTTCACGTTATCAGACACCTTCTGTACAAATAGGCTGAACAAAGAACGGCTTGGTTGAACGTTAGCATACATGATATTCGGTATACGCAGCCTGTGTAAATGAAAACCCGCTCCGAGGAAAGATTCCTTGAGCGGGTTTTTGAATGCTCATCCCTATCCCTTTCAATTTAAATGGCCCAAATTACGCCTTCCCGTCACGCGGCTGTCTGGTTAAGAGCAGCATGATAAATGAAATGATAATAATAGAACCCGTCCACGCCCAGGCCATCGTCTGATTGCCTGAATCCACAGCCACATAGATCGCAGTGGGTACCGTTTGCGTTTTGCCCGGAATATTGCCTGCGATCATGAGCGTGGCCCCGAATTCCCCCAGTGCGCGAGCGAAGCCCAGGATGAAAGCCGTCATCAACGCTCTGCCCGCAAGTGGAAGCGAGATATAACGAAATACCTGCCATTCGTTCGCTCCAATAGAGCGGCCTGCATCTTCCAGATCACGATCCACACCACTGAATCCCGATTTCATCGTCTGATACACAAGTGGAAAAGCAACCACCACCGAAGCAATCACCGCAGCCCACCAGGTGAAGATAACCGGTGCGGAGAATATGGCTTCAATCCATTGTCCAAACAGACTTTTACGCCCCAGTATGACAAGTAACAGAAATCCAACCACCGTAGGAGGAAGGACTAACGGCAGCATAAATGCTGTTTCCAGCAGAATCTTTCCCCGAAATGAAGAACGTGACATCTTCCAGGCTATCGCAATTCCGAGCACAGTGGCCACCACGCTGGATAACAGCGCAACCTGAAGTGACAAGCGCACCGGTGACCAGAATACGGACCAGTCTATGGCGTTCACAGTCATTCCGGAATTGTGAATCCGTATTTCGCGAAGATATCCAGTACTTCAGGGGTTTGTAAATACGCATAAAATTGTTCGGCCTCTGTACGGTGTTTGGTTCCTTCAATAATGCCTATTGGATAATTGGCTGGTGTGTAGCTGTTCTTGTCCACCTCAAACGCAATTTTCACCTGATCCGAAGTAAGAGCATCCGTTTTATATACAAATCCTGCATCAGCGTTGCCTGTCTGTACATATTGAAGAACCTGTCTAACGTCTTTCCCCTGCACAAGTTTACTTTCCAGTTCATCCCACAGCTTGGCATTGGTCAGAGCTTCCTTGGCATAGGTTCCCGCAGGAACACTTTCCGGAATCCCAATGGCTACCGTCTTGATGGAGTCGCTGGTGAGATCCGTTTCACTGGTTACTGTGTGGGTCCCATCTGCTGGCACTATGGCCACCAGTGAATTCTGTAGCAGATTCTTCTGATCGCCCGATGCAATCAGGTTTTCATCCACTAGCGCATTCATATTTTTTGTTGCCGCCGATACAAAGACATCAGCCGGGGCACCCTGTTCAATCTGCTGTTGCAAGGCACCCGAGGCGCCAAAGTTAAAATTAAGTTCTATATGAGGATTAGCTAGCTCATAATTGGTTTCAATCTCTTTCATCGCATCGGTCAGACTTGCCGCCGCAGAGATTGTCAGATCTACCGTTTCCTGCGGATCGTTATTTCCTGCTGATGAACTTTCACCTGATGCAGCTGGCGTTGAGGTTGTTTGTTCTGCACCCGTGGATGTATTCGTAGTGCCCGTGTTTGCGCCGCAACCAGCCAATACAAGAGCCAGTCCCAGTGACATACTTCCCAACACATATCCGATTCTCTTTCTCATTCATTTCTCCCCCAACGTTATCTTTAGATATAACTAGTTATAATTGATTATATCTAATTATACACAAGACAAAAAAAATGGGAAGGTGATTAAGATCACATTTGATTTTTGTTATCTGTCCTATGCGTTTATTGCGTGTTCTCAGGTTTATGGCATCCCTCAATTAATGATATAGTACAAGAAACATTCATAATAAAACCATAATTGCTCTATACCTTTGAAGGAGGATCTTCACTTATGACGGAGGAGCAATCCTACACAACCGAAGAAATATCCAAGCTACTCAAAATATCGAAACTGACGGTCTATGACCTGATCAAAAAAGGAGACCTCGTCGCATACCGTGTGGGTAAACAAATGCGAATTGATGCAACCGATCTGGAGGCATATAAACGTCGCTCCAAGCAACTTCAGTCCTCAGGTCAACGTATCCCGACTTCTCATCAGACCTCGGAATCAGGGACTCAGCCAAGTCAGGGTGATTTTCAGGGAACTTCCTTACAATCGACTACACCCGTTGGGTCTCCGCATGCGATTACTCCAGCGAGTTCTGCTCTTGCAATGACTGCTGTACCACGGCATCTGGTCATAACAGGTCAGGATGTCAGTCTGGATATTCTAATGCGCCATATGGAAAAACAAACTCGGGACATTCGTCCGCTACGCTCGTTCATGGGTAGTCTGGATGGGCTTATCTCGATGTATCGCGGTGAGTCCGATCTGGTCAGCACCCATCTGCTCGACGGAGATACCGGTGAGTATAATCTGCCGTACATTCGCAAAATTTTGACGGGTCGGTCTTATGTTGTGGTGAACCTGCTATCACGTCCTGCCGGACTGTATGTACAGCGTGGCAATCCGCAGAACTTACAGAATTGGACCGATCTGAGCAAGCCTGAACTTCGACTCGCTAACCGGGAGATAGGTTCTGGCGCGCGAGTATTGCTGGATGAGCAACTTCGACTGCATGGAATTCCTGCCGCAGGTCTGATCGGATATCAAGTCGAAGAAACCAGCCACATGGGCGTGGCGGCCAAAGTCAGTTCAGGAGAAGCTGATGTCGGAGTTGGCATTGAAAAGGCTGCGCGACTTGTGGGACAGGTTGATTTTGTCCCGCTCACTCAGGAGCGCTATGATCTGGTCATGCTGAGGAAGCAAGGTAATGAAGCTTGGACAGAATCTGTCCTGCGAATTCTCCAATCGCCGGAGTTCAGGCAGGAACTGCAATCATTCGAGGGATATGACGTATCCCGGACAGGTGAGATTTTGTACGAAGCATAGTTATACGAAATACAACCAAAAACACTCATGCTTAATGGATGTTACACATCACATCATGCATATACAAAACGCCTTGCAATGGCTGCAAGGCGTTTTTGGTGTTTCTTTCTATATATAATACATATGTGGATGAATGAATTTCTTAATGTGGCAAATCGATCTCAAAAATGAATACACCACACGCGGGCATGTTGATCTCATTCTGAAGTGTTGTACCTGACAGTAACTCTTTTGCTTGCTTCTTAAGCTTGATAGCCACTTGTTGATCCGAGTAGTTCAGTAAAAAGACATAAGCTTTATCCTTACCGGAACGGATACCAAGCTCAACTTCGGAAGGTACCTCTACCAGGTCACCCACAGGTGAAGATAGCCCTATTTCATCCAGGAGAGCATCTACGACCGGTTCATTGTAAGCCGCTCCATAATACCATACTTGCCCCTGACCTACCGTACGTTTGGTCAATGCAGGACTACCTGCATAATATTCGGATGTATACTCAGCCACAACCTGTACGTCAGCATGCTCCACATGAAGAACTTCGTTAAATCCGGCCGTTGACGTTCCCTCCCGAAGTCGCTCACTCCCCCCACTCCATTGCAGTTTGGCTGCGGGAATGGTTCCTTTGATTAATGTAAAGTCCTCTACGGTTACACCACACAACTCAGCGACAGCCCCAGGGAATGGTCTCATATAACAATGCCCCTTGAGATCCTTATATCCGGTGCGAGCACCGAAAAACAGAGTGCCTCCTTGACTGACATAGGCTTGGAGAAGTTCTGCTGTCTCGTCTGTCATGATGGCCGGGTGAGCATAGATGATCACCTTATATTCGGATAACTCTTTCAGTGTAGTCGTTGGTTGCAGTGTAACCATGTCCGTCGGAATATGACGATACTGGAGCTGCTTATACCAGGAGCGTACACTCTGTTGCTGAAGCGGACCGTGCCATTCGTCCAACTCTCCGTCCCAGATGTTATCGTAATCTTGTAGGATCGCAACATCGGCTTGATATGTAGTGCCCGCAATAACACGCCCGATCTTGGCAAACTCTTCCCCTACTTGTGCAACCTCGCGTACCCTTCTGTTGGGTTGATTATGGTAATCATTGATGCCATGCCAGTACATCTCGGTGCCAAATGTTGCCGTCCGCCAGCGGAAGTAGACGAGCAGATCTGTTCCGTGAAGAACAGATTGATACGACCATAATCGGATCTGTCCCGGTCTTGGCGTACCCATACCGATACTATCAACCCAACCTCCTGGTCCAGACTGTTGTTCCATGACGCAAAAGTTCGGTGACATATTGCGTACGTTCGACAGTTTCATGCTCCAGGCCCGATCTTGTAATGAGTTACCGTCTGTCCCTGGGAAGATCGTCGCAAACTGCGGATACGAATCATAGGAGAAGAAATCCAACAGGTCTTCTGTCATTTCATGATTATCCAAATGTCCAAACGTACCATTTGTTGTGATCCAATGTTTCGGATCCAGTTCCCGAATGATGTCCACCTGAAGCTTGGCAAATGAAATGGTATTTGCTGAGATGAATCTCTTTTCATCTAGTGCCAAATGAGGGTTGGGCGATTGGCTGACCATATTTCGGGTAAGGTGAACTTGCTCCCAGTCAGTATAGGTCTGACTCCAGAAAACGGTTCCCCATGCTTGGTTCAGGTTCTCCAGCGATTCATAACGATCCTTTAACCATTCACGGAAGGCGATATGGTCAGCCTCAGCATAGAAAACATCCATATGACAATTGAATTCGTTATCGATCTGCCATCCAATGAGAGCCGGATGATCTTTATAGGCACTCACCATATTACGCACGATTTTTTCACATTGCTGTCTGTAGATTGGGCTGCTGTAGTTGGTATGACGCCGCATACCGTGTTGATACAATACCCCGTCCTTATTCGCGTTTAATACTTCAGGATATTTGGATGTTAACCACGCTGGTGGAGTTGCAGTAGGTGTTCCCAAAATAACGCTCAAACCATATTGATGCGCCAGATCCAGTGCCTTCTGGAAAAAACTAAAATCGAACTGACCTTCTTCCGGTTCAAAGATGGACCATGCGAATTCAGCCATCCGAATAACTGTGATATTCATCTCTTTCATTCTACGGAAATCGTCCTCCCACAACGCTTCCGACCAGTGCTCAGGGTAATAACAGACCCCCATTTTTAATTCATCCATTTGGATTGATTTTGCCACCTTTAATTGCCCCCTTAACCTGCCATATTGCCTCCATTCTATTGGAACCTTCACATATAATAAATGACAAGATTATGCGACTTATAATAAAATATTGTCATTGCCCAAGATTCAAATAACAGTGGGCTGAATCTATTTCAGTTCACTACATAAAAATATTGCGTTCAAATGGAGGATGCACGTGAAAGAACACATCTTTCTCCCCAAGCCGGTTTTCCCCAGACATGTATGCTTTCCCGATTTTATTGGAGGGTACAGTGACTTTCCGAAGCATCATGTGAATCGGGAATATCGAACCAAAGAAATTAATTTGGATCAATGCTACAATTTGCACCTTGTCCTGGACGGTAAAGGATTCCTGGACACGGGAACCACTCGTTATGAGCTAACACGGGGGCAGGGATTCCTCTATGGTCCCGGTCTCAGACAAACCTACTACTCAGATTCGGATGATCCTTGGAGTATTCGTTGGATTCATTTTTATGGCGTTCGTCTCGAAGAACTGTTAAATGGAAAAGGAGTGGACGAGCCATGGCTGTTTCAATGTTCCAACTTCCCGGTGATTACCAGGCTGATGGATCGATTACTAGACCTAGGAAGAGGCTATCAAGTGGAAGATGAACACAGCATGGCAGCTACTCTATATGAGCTTCTGACCCGATTGCAATCCGCAGCGAGCCGAATCAATGTTTCGTTGAATCACACTTCAGAGCGAATTCGTGAAGCAGGGAATTATATTCGTTCCCATAGTAACGAGCATATTACACTTGAACACGTTGCCGGGATAGCCGGATACAGTACAACATACTTTAGCCGTAAGTTCAGTCAGACGTTTGGAATCTCTTTCCCGGAATTCCTCTTGGAATCCAGGCTACTACACGCAAAGCAGCTGCTCGCGACAACGAACCTTTCCATTAAACAAATTACGCTGGAAACGGGATTTTCACAGTCAAGCTACTTCATCCGATGTTTTAAAACCCAGGAAAATGTAACGCCTATGCAATTTCGAATGATGCACAATCATTCCTTATAGGCACAAGTTCCTTGATATGCTGACGCAAAAGAAGACTCTGCATATAATATGCAGAGTCTTCTTCGCTCATTTTTCAGGAATGCGCATCCGTATCTTCATTCTCGTCGGCCTTATATTCCAATATATCTCCAGGCTGACAATCCAGTGCTTTACAGATGGCATCCAGAGTGGATAAACGGATCGCTTTTGCTTTTCCTGTTTTTAATATGGAAATATTGGCGATCGTGATCTCAACTCTCTCTGCAAGCTCGGTAACCGTCATTTTCCGCTTTGCCAACATCACATCAATATTGATTATAATGGCCATATATTCACCTCAGACCACTAGGTCATTTTCTGATTTAATATCAATCGCTTCCTGTAACAATCTTTGGAGCACAGCGGAAAACACTGCGATGACCAATGAAGCAAAAATAGGAACCATTCCCATTAGAATGAGGCCTGGGGCATCATCTTTCTCTGCTACAACATAAACAAATGGCAACATCACAAAATAGAGACTACTGATTACAATAGCACAATATTTTATTGTTTTTAAGGATTTCACTGACATTAGAGAGAACGCTTCATTTTTGTCGATGTAGCTCAGCAGACGGAATGCCTGGTACAGTGCAACGATAAACGGAATAACTGACACATACATAATAATCACTATAGGGTATAGTACACCTGCATAATTCGGATTCACCGGATTGTTCGCTAACCAGGGTATGCCGAATATACATAAGGCAAGAATGGGAACACCAATAAGCAACACAGCTAATTTTAAAAAGATGGTTGTACCTCGCTTCACAAAAAGCACCTCACTTGTTTTAAGTGATATGAATTTATCATAATATTTATCGTTTCACAATAAATTTTTATTGTAAAACAGATTTTATTTATTCTTTTACCCATTAAGGAAGGAAGATCAAAAGATCGTCTCCCTCTTTGCTTCATTGATTCTTGGACACAAAAAAAGCCCAAAGATAGCCACTGAATGTGGTTATCTTTGAACTCGCTCACATGCGCCAGAACAGTCCAGCCTCATCCCGTTCCACCTGCTCAAGCACATTCTCAAAATCAGAACAAGGTGTAATAACATCTACCGGATTCCAGCTGCTCTGTTCATCTCTGGCATACACTTTCCACTGATTTTCTTCCCAGTAAAATCGAGCAATATGCATCTTGTCCCATTGATACCGTTCCTCGGCGGGTCTTTCTTCGGTCAGGATCAATTCATTGTCATTCATCACATACGTCAACTTCACCATCGTACGCAGTGGCGCGGGTACCTTCTCGTGAATATATCCGTTCATTACGGACTCAATTCTCCGTAACGTAAACAAGTCCAGCATGAAGATGCACATCCTTTCAGCGAAATACCACCCCTTGATCATTTTACCAGCTGGATTTTGTTACGCCAGGAATCTGTCCTTGATGGGCCAGTTCTCTGAACTTAATTCGAGACACCTTGAACTTGCGTAGATAACCTCGCGGGCGACCTGTCACTTCACAACGGTTCTTCAAACGAGTTGGAGATGCATTCCGTGGCAATTTCTGCAATGCCTCGTAATCCCCTTTTTCCTTCAGCTCCCGGCGCAGGTTCGCATATTTTGCTACTATCGCCTGGCGTTGCTTCTCACGTACCACTTTTGATTTCTTAGCCATGAGTTACAGCTCCTTTATCCATTGAATTTATGTTTAGAACATCAACTTCCCAGTTATACGACTTCCACAGGCCATGGCAGGGGATTGTCGAAATGACCCCAGTCGGCCAGCATTTCTTCATCACTGAGCAGACACTGATCCAGCTCATCTTCAATGCTGGCACGTTCCATGTCGATTCCGATCATGACAAGCTCCGTTTGACGATCTCCCCACTGGGCATCCCATTTCTCCAGAACGTCCGGCTCGTTACGCAAAATTTCTTCCTTATCCGCTTCCGGCAACGCCGCGACCCAATGTCCCGCAGGACCGAACTGAATGGATGGCCCTGCCTGACTAAGGCTTGCAGCAACATCCCCTTCAGCCGCGAGCCATACCAATCCTTTGGCACGTACTACTTCTTCCGGCCAGTAACTCATGAACTCAGCCAGACGAGAAGGATGGAATGGCTTTCTGCGGCGATAGACGAAGGAACCAATGCCATATTCCTCGGTTTCCGGTGTATGCGACTCCTTCTCCAGCTCCTGAATCCATCCAGCGGACATGCTCACTTTCTCAAAATCAAAGCGACTCGTATTCAGAATCTCAGACGGATTCACCTGTCCATTCTCAGTCCGAATGATCTTGGCGTTAGGCTGTAACTTGCGGATGACCCCTTCGAGCTTGTTCAGCTCGGTGTCATCGACCAGATCACATTTGTTCAGCAGCAGCACATCACAGGTTTCGATCTGATCGATCAACAAGTCTACGACGTCACGGGTGTCCTCATCTCCGGTCGCCTGATTACGATCCAGAAGACTCTGTCCTGATCCAAAATCATGCCAGAATCGATTGGCATCCACCACCGTTACCAGACAATCCAATCGGGCTAGGCGAGTCAGATCAATACCCGATTCCTCATCGGCGTATGTAAAGGTCTGTGCAACTGGAACAGGTTCACTGATGCCGGTGGATTCGATCAAAATATAGTCATACTTGCCTTCGTTCACCAGCTTTTCAATCTCCTGCATCAGATCATCCCGCAAGGTGCAGCAGATACAGCCGTTCGACAACTCCACCAACTTCTCTTCGGTTCGAGACAAGGTTGCCTCCCCCTTAACCAACGCAGCATCAATGTTCACCTCACTCATGTCGTTGACGATCACCGCAACTTTGAGCCCCTGTCTGTTGTTCAACACATGATTCAAAACAGTCGTTTTCCCTGAACCGAGGTAACCACTCAGTACGGTTACCGGAACTTGCTTTTGTGTCATAGATCTCTACTCCTTATATTTGCAGTCTGTGTAACCTGGACTTTAATAGTAATTATTACGATTAACAACAATGACTATAATCCTGTTGAACGATGTTGTCAAATCATTTTTAATGAAAAATCAAAAAAACCTCAGCCAAAAAAAGGCCTATGACCTGCCTCCTGTAGCTTCGAATCATAATGATGTGTCTCCAGAAAAAATCAGTCCATACGCCTTTCATTTTTTTCTTATATACGCCGCCATACAATCAGGTCGCCGCCACCGATTTAGCCCTATTCCCTGCTTCCATTCGTTGCCTGAAGGCCAAGACGAGAATCATGGCTGTAACGGATAACAGCGTGCAGATTGTAAACATGGTTGAATACGAACTTATTTGTACAATTAATCCCATCGCAAGCCCGCCCAGAGAGAATCCCAGATCATACGAGGACATGAAAATACCCATGAGTACATATCTGGAATCGGTCGGCAGTACAAATGATAAATAAGTGGTTAATGTCGGGTACAGCAATGCCACGGCAAAACCACTGAACACCGCAGACAGGTACACCAGCGGACCGATCGTCTCTGACAGGGCGAGCAGCTGGGTTCCCAGTGCTGCACATAACAGCAGACCCGCCATCAGCCATGTATTCCAGCTGCCGTCGGAAGGAATTTTTTTGCGCAGAATGAATCTGCACAAGATGACAACCAACCCCTGGATCGTTAAAAACACGCCCGCGCTCGCCTTTCCGGTCGATACCATATACAGCGGAAGAAAGGTCGCGGTGGCTCCAAATACACATGAAGCAAACAGCATAACTACGCTGCTGATCAACAGTGGTGTGCTGCGCCAGATGCCGCCGAATGACCGCACCATATCCCCCAGCGTATACGATTTATTCTGGACCGTGCTTCGGGGCAAGTCCACGTAATAGCCGATCAGGAGCGGAAGGGCCGCCAAACCGATCATTAGCAAAGTAAACCAGATGTCGCTGGCATTTTCCCAGATCTGGATGGCGAGTAGGGGAATGACCAGAGACGGTACCATCGTAAAAAGGGTATACATGGACAATCCCTGAGCCCGCTCCTTGTCCTCCAGCTTTTCCACAATGCCAGCCTGCATCGTCATGGAAAAAAAGGCCGTAGCTACACCTTGCAGCGCCCGCAGCCACAAATACGTCTCCACACCAAAAACAACAAACAACAGCAACGTTGCAGCATGCAAAATTAACAGCCACTTCATTACCTGTAGCGGACCGTAACGCCCTAGAAGCTGTGCAGCAAAAGGCCTGAGCAGCATACACGTAAACATGTACGCCCCCATCATCAGGCCAATCTCGGCCTGGTTCAACCCCGCTGCCTCACTCCGCAAAGGGAGAATAATCGTCAAAGCTGAATTCGCGGCAAAAAATAAAAAGGCTAACAAATAAAACCGGATAAATGAAAAAGATACCGGGTTTAATGTGCCACCTGTCGTTACAGAAGGCTTCAAAACATCGTCCCCACTTTCTAGCTGCAGTTAACTCACAGACACATCGGTGACTGGTTTTCTTCGTTCGTAGGCAAAAGCCATCATTACCGCCCCTAGGATAGCACAAATCATGTACATAAACGAGTAGGAGGATAGATCAGCGATCGGTCCCATCAACACCCCGCCCAGAGATACACCCAGATCTGCTGTCGCAATAAATAAACCGATTAACACATTCCGGTTCAGCTGTGGCAGCACAAAGGATAAATAGGTGGTTAACGTTGGATAGAGAATGGATTGAGCGATACCCATCAAGATGGCCCCCACATACAAAAGGACAGCTCCTCCTGTGATTGCCCGGCTTACACATAGTGCGGCTGCGGCCAACAGCAGCATCGTTCCCATGATAAAAGGTGCGTGCCACCTGCCATCAGAAGGGATTTTTTTACGTAACATGATCCGAGCGAATACAACGGTTCCTGCCTGAAGCATCAGATAGACACCCGCATTGCCGCTTGGCAATTGACTGGCGTACAGGGGAATAAAGGTCGTGATGGCACCGAACACAACGGAAGCACTGAGCATTAATACACTGCATCTAAACAAGAATGGATTTTGCACCAATTGACGAAAGGATTGAAACATGCTTACGGTCTGCTCCGATGGATTTCCAGCAGGATGCTGCTCTTTGCTCTTGTCCATCTTGGCCGTATAACCGAAGACGCCTGTACAAACGGCAATACCGATCAGAACGACTGTAAAATAGTCCATCCCGCCTGTCTGCCAGATTCCTAGCGCCAAGACAGGTCCCACAATACCGGGAATATAACTGAACAACGAATAATAGGAAATGCCCTGGGAACGGTCTTTCTCCGGCAGGGCATCAATAATGCCAATCTGCAAAGCCATGGAAAAGAACGCGGTCGATACCCCCTGTAAAATACGAGCCACCAGATAGCCCCCAAGACCAGTAAACGTATATAAAATTAAGGCAAAACCGTTGATAATCAGAATAAAACGCAGCACTTTAATCGGCCCGCGCTTTTGAATGATCCGCCCGGCCCATGGCCTGAAAAACATGGTGGTAAACATATAGGCGCCCATAATCAGCCCAATGGTTGTACTGCTCGCTCCCAAGGATTCACCCTGTAAAGGGATAATCACATTAAGAATGGCGTTTGCACTAAAATACAGAAGAACTAGGATATACAAACGCAGAAAGGGCCAAGACATCGCTCCACTCATCCTTGGTCCTCCCCCTGGAACGTAATTAAATAGGTTAATAATTTCCTGGCATACTCGGACTGAACATCCTTCAGCTGCTCAATAGGTACCATTTCCTCAATCTGACCGTCCCTGAAAATAATAACCCTGTCGCAAATATAGGCTGCCGCCTGAATATCATGCGTAATGAATACGTAGCTCATCTGATAGAATTGCTTTAATTCTTTTAACAATCGCAGCACCTGAATCTGCACAGACACATCCAGCGAACTGATGGCTTCATCGAATACAATGCATCGGGGTTCTGTGGATATGGCTCTCGCAATACACACTCTCTGTGCCTCTCCACCGGATAATTCATGCGGATATTTGAGCCTGTAGGAAGAGTCTAATCCCACTTGATGCAACAATGTATCCACTTTGCTTTGCATATGGGCTTCCACTTTTCCCTGAGCCTTCAAAGGCTCCATAATGGCTTCCTCCACCGTAAGAAACGGATTTATGGAGGATGTATAATTTTGAAATACAGCACTGATGCTGCCCATTCGCACGCTACGATTATTCACGTTTTTCCCCTCAAATAAAATACGCCCGCGATCAGGCTTCTCGAGACCCAGGATCAGACGGCCCAATGTCGACTTACCGCTTCCGCTTTCACCGATGATGCCGAGACATTCGCCATGCTGGCATTCAAATGCAACTTTTTTCAATATCTTCTGTCTTTGTTTGGAGAATAATCCGCCTTGTTTATAGGACTTTTCAATCCCATCCACCTTGAGCATCTGTATCCCCTCCCTGCATCAATTTCCTGAAATGATTGCTCAGCTCCAACCGGGTGGAAACCAAATATTGAGTATAGGCATGCTTCGGCTTCGTAAAAACAGACCGAATGTGCCCACTTTCGACAATGGCTCCGTCTTTCATGACCATCACTTCATCTGCAATCTTCTGGACCACACCGAGGTCATGGGATATAAACAGCATGGAACAACCCATTCGTTCGCGCAGTCGAATCAATTGTTCAACCACTTCATATTGAGAGATCGTATCCAGTGCCGTTGTAGGTTCATCCGCAATGATCAGATCCGGCTCCAACACAAGTGCCAATGCAATCATAATTCGCTGCAGCATGCCCCCTGATAGCTGATGTGGATATTGATTCAGGATTTCCTGCGGATTCTTTAACATGACGCCTTCCATGGCGCTAATAATCTTCCGTTCGCTCTCTTTGTTATTCCAGTCGAAATGCGTCTGTAGCGTCTCACGGATATGAACGCCGATCACTGAAGAAGGGTCAAATGCGCTCATGCCATTTTGCAGAATCATGCACAGGTTTTTGCCTCTTTTTCGTCTCATCTCTTGTTCAGAAAGCTGGTTCATGTCCTCGCCTTTGAAGAGAATCGTTCCGGATTGGCGAATCCAGGGTTTATTCAAACGCATAATGGACCTGCATGTGACGGACTTGCCACTTCCGCTTTCCCCGACAATGGCCAGACAGCTTCCTTGTTTGACCTGAAATGAGCTGTTATGAATAATGACCTTGTCCGTATGGGCATCCCAGATCTTCAAATGTTTAACCTCTACTATATTCATAAACGGCCTTTTCCACCTCTTTATTACGAAGCTTACCTCGGGAAGTCGAAGTCACTAATTGGGGGTCCAAAGCGACCTGAAGTGCATCCGACAAAAAATTAAAGGCTGACACCACAATGACAATGGCTAGTCCAGGTGCCAGCATCAACTCCGGTCTGGAGAACATGACTTCCCTAGTCTCATTCAACATCATCCCCCATTCGGCATGTGGGGCCTGGATTCCCAAACCCAGAAAGGAGAGCCCTGAAATCTGTAACATCATTGAACACATGGAGCTACTAGCGACCACCGCAACATCGGCAAATGTAACCGGAACAATATGCCTGGTTATAATTCTAAAGCTGCCAATGCCAGAGGCTTTGGCGAATTTTACATAGTCCATCTCGGAGAACTGCATCACCGATGTCCGAATGACGCGGGCAAACCACGCCCATTTCATGACCACAAACGCAATCAGAATATGTTCAAGTCCCGCACCCAGAATGCCGACCACTGCCAGTGTCATGACGTATCCCGGAAAAGACAGCATGACATCACATAGTCTCATGATCCAAGCATCTGTCTTCCCCTTGAAGTACCCCGCGATAAATCCGACGACAGCTCCGACCAGAACAGATATCATCAAGGCAACCAAAACCCATAGCACACTGGGACGAATACCATAAATGAGTCTGGATAACACACATCTGCCCAAATGATCATTTCCTAACCAATAACTCCAAGAGGAGGCAGCATATCGAAGCTTCATATTCACTTCCTCCGGATCATGAGGTGCACACAACGGCGCAAATATGCCCGCAGCAATAATGATCACAATAACAGCGAGCGATGTCATCGCAAGCTTGTCTTTGCTTAAATTTCTTAATACTCGCATTAGAGATCCTTTCTTAATCTGGGATTCATCGCCGCATTGATCACGTCAGAAATCGTATTAAACAGCACAAAGGTTACGGCCAAAATAAGAACATACGCCTGAATAATTGGGAAATCCCGATTGAGGATGGACCGCACGCTCAACCTCCCGAGTCCCGGCCAGGCAAACACATTTTCAATCACAACCGTACTGCCGAGCACAATGGGGATCGCCATGCAAAATATGGATACCGCCACTTGCAGTGAATTTCGTAAAATATGCAGGGTCACCTTCCGTTCACTTAAGCCGCTTGCCCTTCCATAGAGCACGTAATCCTCATTCATGTTGCTTAGCATTGAACTCCGGACCGTTCTAAAATAAATGCCTGTATAACTCACCGTAATCACAATCACCGGGAGAATATAACTCTTCAACGAATCCATTCCGCTCGTAGGCAGCAAGTCCAACTTGACGGAAAAAGTCCAGATCATGATAGCTGCGAGCCAGTACGATGGCATTGCGGTCAGGACAAACGAGAGGCCTCTGACCGATTTATCAACGGCTTTTCCTTCTCTCATAGCACAGATCACACCCAACAGGATGGAGAATCCAATAATGAACACCGATGATGCCAGCGTTAATTTTAATGTGTTCAGTAAGGCAGGACCAACCAGGGACCACACCGGTTCACCGGATACATACGAGCTGCCAAAATCAAGCTGCATACAGGCCATCAACCAATTCACATACTGAATGACGAACGGTTGATCGAACCCCAATGCTTCATTCGTTCGAGCGATTAATTCATCCGTGATCTGAGGAACCTCCTGTGCCTGTAATACAACTACGGCGGGGTCCAGGGGCGAAAGGTTAATGAGTACAAACGTTATCAATGAAATGACGAACAGCAGGGGTATGGCGAGCAATATCCGTTTGACTATATAACTTCCCATATCCATCCCCGCTCTATTTAAATTTCATTTGCTCAAATGGCAATTCATATTGAGTCTGTTTGAATGAGATTCCGTCCAGATTTTTGGGAGCCACGACCGTAACCCGCCCATTGGTAATCGGAATAAACACAGCTTCATCATGGACCAATTTCATAATGTCGGCGTACAGGGATTGACGGGATGCTTCATCTGTAGAGACCATGACTTCATCAATTTTTTTATATAGTTCATCCGCCTGGGCAATGCCGCTTGTTGTATGTTTATAGGCAGAATCCGATGTAAACGCAGAGATGGTGCTCTGTGGATCGTACGCCAGTCCCCAGGTTTGATTAAACAGCAGATCATATTCCCCGGTTGCCCTTCTGTTCGCGATGGAAGTGGATTCCTCACCGACAATCTCCAGCTGAATGCCCAAATCTTTTAAGGCATGCTGGATCAATTCCGCCTGTGTTTTTTGCGAAGATGAATTGCTGTCATAATACAATGTCAGAGCTAATGACTGGCCATTCTTCGTTCTCACTGCCTTACCGTTTGTTAATGTCCAACCTGCCTTTTCCAGAAGCTCTTTTGCATTTTCGGGATTATACTCCCGCTTCTTCAATTCAACATGGGCATAGTTAACGTTGGTCGAGAATAAGGTGTCCGCTGCGGTCTGGGTTCCGTTAAAAATGTCATTGCTGATCGTTTCCCGATCAATCGCAACCCATATCGCTTCACGAACAGCCGTTTCGTGGACCGGGTTATCCACTTTGCTGCTATTGGCTACGATCATAGTCGTATTCATCGCTTCACTTCGGACCACTTGAAAATCACCCGAGTCAGCCAATTGATTCATGGCTTCAACATCAATGCTGTCGGCACCCCGATCATCGGTGAATACAAAGTTGATTTCGCCCTTCTGTAATGCCAGTAATGTCGTTTCCCCTGCCGGAAGAACCTTGGACGTGATTTTTTGGATCTCGGGTGTGCCGCCCCAGTAATCTTTATTGGCTTCGAACGTTGCATTCTGATCTATTTTATGTCCGGTGAGCTTGTAGGGTCCTGTACCGTCATAGCCACTCACCCCGTCTTTGGTACCCCCGTTCGTAAAATCTTTGGGTGATATAAATACATACGGTCTGGTCATGGACAGCTCCACCAAAGCTGGGTAATAGGGATCGGAAAGCACCAGTTCAAATGTGTATTCATCCAGGACTTTTGTGCTTACGATTTTGGTGGATAACTTAATCCAGGCATGTTTTTCGGCATTCGCCTGAACCGCATCGATATTTTGTTTGACCGCCTCGGCGTTAAACGGTTCACCATCATGGAATTTCACACCCTGTCGCAAATGGAACGTATACGTTTTCCCGTCTTCGGCAATATCCCAGGATTCTGCCAGCAATGGCTTGATTCCATCGACCGTGTTTTCAACCAGGGATTCGTAAACCATCCCTTGTGCGGGCATGGAACCGGTGTATAAATGAGGATTCATATCATTAATATCCTTGGCGGATGCATAAATGAGTTCAGACTTGACCTCGCTATTCGCAGACTCCGTTGTTGTCCCCTTATCCTGCCCACATCCAGCGAGCACGGTAATGACAGACAATAACAGCAGTATTAAACCCAAAGCACTACCCTTTTTCACAACATTTCCTCCTGATCATGAAAGATATATACAAGTAAAACCAATAACTTTACACTAGACCACTGCGCGGTCAGAACAACCTTCCGATCGCTGTTATCCCCAGATTTTTTTGATTCCCTTTTCCAAAGGGAAAATCCGGTGATAAAGGCGAACGCATGGCTTCTCCAGGTTTTTTCTGTCCTCTCCGTTATCGTGTAAATATGAGTTAAACTTGTATAGTTGAGCTGTAATTAGACCTCGGTGTTCGCCAGCCCTGTGCAGATCATCCGAATGTCTTCATTGAAGGATTGAACGACAAAGGCATCGGATAAATCCTGATCCGGGTGAGCGTGAGCGACTTCTTGAATCTTCGCCTCATAGGTGGCAATAAACCTATCGATGGTTGGGCAGCTTACCTGCAAATGTCTCGCAATGCCCTGAATGATTTTGACGCGGTAATAATCCTCCTTGGGCATTCTGGGAATGTCCAATGCTCCATCCTGATTGACAAACATCTTCCGGAAGGGAACAGCCGAAAAATCAAAATACTTGCCCTCCGGGTTAGGTTCCGAAAAGGGATCAATCAACAACGAGGTGTATCGTATGTATAATAAGTACTCTTGATGAATGTCCTGCAGCTGATTGAAATTCTCGATATCCTGGCGTGATAAGCTCTCCAATCGGACCGGATAATTATCATCTGTCATGAATTGCAGCAGATTGACACCCTGAATACGGAGCCGATCCGTGATCGTCATCATTTCGTTCCACTGCATCCGCATGTCCCGAATCAAATATTGGGTTACAGGACCTTCGGGGTAGATTTTATATACATATTTCCGAATGTCTGACGCTCCGAAGATGGCATCCAATGAGAAGTCATTCATGAACAGCGGCGGATGTACATATAAAGAAATATTTCTCGCTTCCGCCTCGATTGGAGATGGCATAACCTCCAGGGCAATGCCCAATTGCTCGTACATCTTGCACAGTCTGTCCACATGTTCAGAAGGAGTTGAGGTAGAACCGATATAGACCTTTTTCTTAACTCCAGTTGTGATGACATGATTGGACGGTTGGTCGTTCATCAGTCGGGTATCCCCCAAATAGGTAGAGAAGCTGATCACTTCCGTATCCGCGTGAAGCTTCCTCATATAATGGCTTACCAGCAGGTTGGATCCAAAGGTTGGGGAGACCAAAATAATGAATTTCACTTGTTTGATGAAGTCATTCTTCATTTGTTTCAATACATCGATATAAGCATCCGTTGTCACAGCGAAAATGATCGTATCCCATTCGCCTTCAATGGTCTCATATCCCTTAAACACCCGATCGATGAAGCATTCCCCTGCCAACGGTCGATGCTTTTCATTTTGAATGCTTGCTCCAATGAATCCATTACTTTGCCGAACTGCTTCAAAAAAAGATTCTGAACGCACCGATTCTCTTCCCGCTATGCCTACGGTGCAATGGAATTGCTTTTTGAGCGTTACTGCCAGCTGAATGGATGCAGGGCCAGTTCCGAGCAGCAGCACTCGTTGAAATCCGCTCATATGGACCTCTCTTTCCCAAGCTCAAGCGAGCTATGCTTTTTGGTATAATGCAATATCGAACACATCATCCGGACGCAGAATATTGTCGACCATGTTCCACTTGCTGCTGTCAGTCTCTTTCATCGGATAGTTAAATAACGACTTTAACTGGTTACCGTACCTCATCGCCACTACCACATGTTCATTCGTCAATGCATGCAATTGATCGAGCAGATCATACTTATTGGCAACCGTGGAACTGAAAATGATATGTGTTGCTTTTCTCGTAAAAGCAAGGTCCTGCGCCAATGTTTGCTCCAAATGAATGTTCAAGCCCGCACCCAGCTTCTCCACAACCTTCTGCCCGAGTGTAATGGCTTCTGCGTCAATATCGATGCCAACCACCTCTGCCCCTGTTCGCTTGGCGATAAACAAAGGCGTCATGGGAAATGACCCGGAGCCTACCAGCAGTACTTTGGAATCCGAGGTGACATGAAAGCTGCCAAACTCTTTTTCAATACATTCTTCTATGTTTCTGAAATACTCCGCGATTTCCACATGTCCGTCTTGCAGCTTCAATGCCCGATATTTCTCCATAACCGCCACACACCGTGCAGATTTGTCTCGCAAATCAAGGACTAGTTGATGCATGCCGACTGATTCCTGCTGATCGAGCTGTTCCCAGATTCGTTCATTTTGCTTGTCTGTTATAAACGTGGAATAGTCATCAATTAAAGCCTCCAGCTCTGAGCTGTGCTGAACCGTATGGTCATATCGGCCTGCCAGCTCATCGAATTTCCCGGAAAATTCACTCAAGCATGTTTGAAAATCAATCAATGTCTCCATTCCTCTTCCTCCTATAACTCGTCATGGTCATGCATCTATAAATGCTGTGCCTTGGGCCACGATGCCAACCGATCCTTCGATTGTAATTCGTTCAAGCTCTGCTCCATTCCACTCAGCCATCACTTTAATCGCACCACCAGGCTGCTTGATATGCTGAACGATTTCCTTTTGCCTGCTCCATGCCAGATAGGCTCCCACCGAGGCTGTACCCGAACCGCACCCCCTTTCCCAGATCAGACTATCCAGCTGTGGGACAAATATGAGCGGTGCCAGCTCCTCCGATTGGGAGTTGTATAATAAAATGCCAATCAGCTTATCCCCCAAGGTTAAGCCTAGTAATCGCGCCAGCGCTTGTGCCCTCTTTCTCATCGTTTCATCAAACGCTTCCACTTCGATGACGATATGGATGAACTCCCGATACCGCACGATCACCATATCCATATCGATTCCCTCATACTTGACGGTTCGTTGTTCAATCCGCTCAGGCATGGGCATCGTGACTTGGCAAAAATATTCATTCTGCTCCTGCTTCACCTGACACCTGATTAATTGATCCGTCCCGGAAACCTCCAAGACGATTTCTGTGAAATCAGTGGATTTCAACTCGTTCTCGGACGCGATATATGCAGCCAGGGCCATGCAGGCATTGCCGCAGAACTCTCCACCGGCCATTTCCAAATGGGCAGCCGCCTCCGGCTTTATCGCTCCGCCAATGAACCCCACTTGTTCGGCATATACATTGTCATAGGACATAATTTGGGCGGCAATGTGTGGATATGTCTCAGCTGGATGATTCGTCTTCACCAGAACCGTCATATTTTGCGTGGGATTAAACTTGATAAAATCAATCTCCTGTTTCATCGCAGCCGCTACTCCTATTCTTGTGATGGAATTAAGCCTGAGCTCACTTAGCTATATTTGATTAATAGTAATTATTACGATTAACAGTCGAGAAAAATATAGCACATCCCATTTGAAGGCGTCAACAAATATTTCCATATCAAAAAAAGAGCGTTATGACTGTCATTTTAGGTCCAAACTGGAACAGAGCTGACGCATTTGCGTCAACCCTAATTAGTCCAACGTTTGCTATTAGAGGTACATCAACGACGACTAAAAGGCATCACGGATGCCAGCCATGCTTTTGCATATTCATTCTTGGCATCCGATCAGTGGGTATCCCCCAATGCAGCCAATGGTTCAGCTGAACCACAACTGTTAAATTAAAAATACGGAATCGAGTAGGAAGGAGCGGCTAGCCCCTGTCCTCTCACACCACCTAGCATGCGGGTCCGCACTAGGCGGTTCCGGAAGGTTAACAAAGCTCCAAATAACGAGAAAGTAAACTCTTCAGCCCTTTCGCCTTCCAATAGGAAGTCAGAAGGGCATTATTTATGTTTCGGGACATTTCCCATGGGTCTTTGCGGGAATTAGCCATGACAAAGCTGGCCCACTCCGGGACGCCCAAAGCCCGGAGTTCACGAATGCGTGTGCGGACTCGTTTCCACTGTTTCCATAGGTACATTCGCAGTCTTCTTCGAATCCATTGGTCCAATCTTTCGCAGTGGCCTTTGGCAGACGCGATCTTGAAATAACCCATCCAACCCATGAGGTATCGGTTCAGTTTCGAGATACGCTCTTCCATCGACATGGGCCGGGATCGTTTCGTTATTTCCCGTACTTTCTCCTTCAATCCAGAGATCGTTTTAGAGGCTAGGCGAATCGTCGCCTGTTTGTTCGACAAGAAGCTAAAGCCAAGGAATTTGCGGTTCCATGGCCGCGCTACTGCACTTTTATCCCGATTCACTTTCAGTTTTAACTTTCCTTCCACAAATCGAGTCACCGATTTCATGACACGCTCACCTGCTCGTTTAATTGCGACGAAAATGGTACAGTCATCTGCATAGCGAACGAATCGCAAGCCTCGCTGGGTTAGTTCTTTATCCAGGTCATCCAGCAGAATGTTTGCGAGCAGCGGACTGAGTGGGCCGCCTTGCGGGGTTCCTTTATCCGTCCAAATGAGCGTCGAACATCGGATTCATCACTTGTAAAAGCGCTTGCTGGAGTAGACGGTCCATCACGGTCGGGATGCCTAGCATCCGCTTGCCGCCTCCGGGTTTGGGGATTTTCACCCGTTTGACTGGCATGGGTCTGTAGGTTCCCTCGCAGAGTTCGACTTTCACCGTACCCCAGTATGTTTTCAGATAAGCTTGTAGCTCAGCTACCGTTACTCCGTCCACACCGGGGGCTCCTCCGTTTTGGACCACACGTTGATATGCAGCTCTGAGGTTGTTTCCCTCAAGCATTTGCTCCAGCAGGGTGCCTACTACTTTTAGACTTATTATTGTATTCGTTAATGATTCCATCCAAATGTTGAGACTGCTTGATCACTGATGGATGACCTAAGCCATGATCTTCGATAAGATTATGTAACTTTTGTCTCTCTTCTTCTAGTTTTATATTTAAAATAGAACGATTATTCACAGTACCACGCTCCTATACTGTTATATATTATCTTTTTATGTAAAAAGTTAGAGAAAATAATGAACATCATATTTCTTGCTAAAACAGAAAAGGGCACCCATTGGGTGCCCTATGACTTTTTTAAATTTCATAGTTACCAGCCGCCTGAACCATGGCTACTCGGTGAAAATAGCGGTTTCGGTACAGGTGGTATTTCTCCAGATGCAAACGCACTTAAAGGTACTAAAGTAATTACTAGACTCAAAATCAACATAACTAAAGACAACTTTTTCTTCATGTTAAAACCTCCTCGTAAATCGTCATGATTGTCGTATATCTTTTTAAAGATGTTTCATCGATAAAATGACGAAACTTCTCAACCATGCATGTACACCTCACTATGCATGCGGTATTGTTAATTTTAGCTGATATTGCCAAACTCTCGAGGACGTAATTAATTCCAATACTATATTCATCTTTTCTAGTGTAGTAAGCGCCCACATCGGCTAAAAAATTTGCTAATCCATCGGCTATAATTTCAGTGGTGTATGTTCCCACGTGACTATTTTCCACAATTTGATTCGATATTACATGTTCAAAACGCTGCAGAATGCTATCTATATTAATTTTATACATTTCAGCAGCTTTCACAATTTTGAAGAGAGCTCGTAGTATTTCATTTTCATTTGATGAGATATATTTAACATACTCATCAAGTACACTCACTTCTCCCGACATAAGCCTATACATGTATCTGTTAGCTTTCGCCCACTCTGCAAATTGCTTTTTCGTTGCCTCAGCAAAATCATCTGTCTCAACAATCCAATCGTGAACCTCATATTGAGAAACATATTTTAAGGCATTTTCAAAATCATTCTTTTCTTCTGAAATCGTACCTAAAATTAGATTAGAATAAAGAATATAACCAAATAGTGGCTTTGCTGGTTTAGTTGATTTTTGATTTTTATGATTCTTTTTATACTTTTGTTCATAGAGATTATTTGCTATTCGACCCATTTCTTCCGCTAAGGATTTTGCTTTATCCCATCTGTGTAAAGACATGAGGAGATTTATGAGGTCCTTTAATGCATCCAATTGCTCTGCCTCGCCCAACCTTTTTATAAACGGTTCAAACAGGGCAGCGCATTCCAAATTGATCTCTTGATTATCAGTTAATGAATTTTTAAATATTCTGTATTGGCAAGTCGCTAAACGCTCAGCATGTTGGAAGCGCTCACTTTCTGCAACCTTCTTATATATAATCAAAGCAGCCTCATGGTAGTTCTTGTTATTCAGTATTTCAGCCACATCAAATAGCATAGGTGAGTAATTTAGATTGTCCATCACTATACCAACCAACTGATCAAGACAATCAAGTTTATTTAGTTCAGCACATCTATTAATTAAAGGTTTACACCTTCTCCAATCCGCTGAACTCTCATTAAAACATTCATATATATATATTTCATATAATGCTCCAGGCTCTAAATTCATAGCTTCAGTAATTCGATCTAGTGTCCGAACAGGAACCTGAATAACTCCGTTTATAATTTTGCTGAGTGTACCTGGATTAATCCCTGCTCTCTCAGCAAAATGAGAGATGATTATTTGATTATCTTTTATGTAATTATACAACTCTGATCGGATCGTCTTAGTTGAAAACTCCAAAATACCACCCTCCAAATCAAAAACCCAATATTTTCAATATAACCGCTTATTTAGAAATATAATGTAAAAGTTAACCAGCGGTCAATAGATCAGAATCATTTTTTTGTTTTCTATACAAAAAAAACCAGCTAATTAAAGCAGGCCCTTTACCTGGTACTATGTCTTCATCGACGGAGAAGGAAGTTTAAAACCGGTCCCATACGATCTCGCCCTAGTTTTTGATAGTTATTTACCTTAGAAGTCCCTCAACTGGGATTCACTTTAAGATTACGATAAACTTAAAATTAAATTTTTGTATGTGTAGCACAAAGGCTACTCTCCTTTTAAGAAGGGAGTAGCCTTTAAACTAGCAACTTTTACATTATTATTGTATGCCAATAATCTGCTAGTTATACCTGATTTTAATCCTAAATTTTCAACTTATAAAGCAATAGATCAAAGTAATCGAGAAGCTTAAAACCAGAAGTTCTAGATCGTGAGGTTTAAGACACCTACATAGATTGGCTGCTGGGTGAATGACTAGGTCCAAAATCTTTTCACCAGCAAGTCTGCAATCTAATAAAGTGGAAATTCTCATCGCCCTTAGCTCATTTAGTTTTTCGATGAGAATATGATCTAAATCCTTTGTGTTCGTTCGTATAAAATCCAATTATCATCTCTTTCGCCACGTTTGTATTATGAATGTGTCTATCAATTTACTAACAGTTTGCCGTTTTTTTTCTACTTATTTTATCAGTTGAAAACGTGATATACCTACTGTTCGCTGAAGATTTTCACTTTTCGGAATGAATTATGATACCTATCCACAATTGTCCTTAACTTGAGATTAACAGAAGCAACTTACTTCCAGCCCAAAGTAAATAACCAGCTTGAGTGATGATATACATTGAGCGCTCCACACCTGTTAATGGCCTTTGTCTTTTGATTCTTTTTAAGTGTAGGAAATAAAAAAAGGAACCAACAAGTAAAAAAACCACTCCCAAATCATTAAGTGTGCTTAACATGAGTATCCTAATCAACTCCTTCCCTCTCTTCCTGGTTACATTAACGATCACCAGGAAATCAACAGCTTCAATCACCCTCATTTTACATTATATACAATTTTAAGGAAACAAAAAAATCCCTTTTGTATGCCGCAACATACAAAAGGGATCTGGACAGATCAGTTTAGCCTGCTGGTGCAGCTCCACATGTTAAGCCAAATACAAAAATGGCGACTGGACTTAAAATGACACCACCAATTGCTAAAACTCCAGCAGCAGCAGCCCACTGCTTTGCCTCGACATAACCCAAAAATTCTTTTAGGAGATCGTCGCTAATTCCTACTGCATCTTGCCAGCATCTCTGCCACGCATTGCTTTGAATCGTGACACTGTTCTCATTATTAATGTATTGAATCATGGCACGTACGCCTTGCTTTTCCTCTTGGTTAAACGTGGATTTCGCTAATGCTTGCTCGTCAATAATATATAGACCACGTGCTTCATCCTTATGAGCAATGTTCTCAAAAATATACTCTAATTCAGCAGCCCACGCACGAAGTTCTTGATTAGAAACATTTTTCTGTTTTGCTGCTGCATGAGATGCAGGAGCAAGGATAGTTCCTACCGCTAATACAAAGATGAATGTAAATGCGTAGAATTTCTTTAACATATACAAATTCCTCCCTTGTGAGTGTTAGGTTCTTTTCATTCGTTAAAACAGAAAAACTATTAACTCCCTATACGCATCGCCTCCAATATTCGTCTAACACCCAATTGAGGTATGTCTCAGGAGTAACAATTACAATTATACCAATATTTCACATCTATAAGCAAGATAAAATAGTAATTTTTATAATATATAACTCTCTTTAACATTAAGTTTATATCTTTAGTAATTTCAATTCGCCATCGAGAACGGCCATCGCCGTCTTGAGTGTGTTTGCTGCCTAATTAGGAAACCCACGCAAGACCTCTCACTTTATCTTGCAAGGAAAAAAGCTAGCTAGTTTCATTCCTCACTAACCACACCATTGAAGAATGCTCTGTAAATTCAAATTAATATGGATAAGGATCATAAATCTTACTACTATCAGGATGTTCATGAGAAACAATATCGTCTGAAGAAAGTATTATGTAAATCATGAAAGATAAATGATTAAGTGATTCTTTGTTACTTGAACTATCTATTATATTTTCTTGATAAGGCTGTCCTATAACACCATCTAGAGGAACATCACAAGCAAAAATAGTTGGTTTTCCATTCTTTTTTAACTCATCTCTCAGATAAAACTGTGTTAAAACAGAATTAATGAACTCACTACAAATAGAGTAGATAATGCCCTGATCTTTTAACAATTTCTTCTTTTGTAATAGCGAACCATACCCGATTTGGCTCGGTCCATAATTGATTGAAAGTACTCATAATTTTTTCTTCACTGATATATTTTTTTGACTTTAAGGTTGTTTGAATTTGCTCGTATGCCCTTTCTTTTGTTAAGGGTGTAATCCTTCTGTTTAATAGCTATTTAGACTGTTTGTTCTACATCCATGGAATGCTCTAATGTGCGTGAAATTTTTGAAAATATCGATACCAGTATAATCCTCGCCTTCATGATAAACAAAAACTTGTTTCATAAGATGAATCTCCTTATTTTTTGTATTTTTCTAGCACGTCAAAGTAGTTTTTTTAGCTGGGATACGCGGCCTTGACTGATACCCATTCTCTCAGCAGTTTCTTGTTGTGAAAGATAAGGATGATGTTCAATAATTTCTTTTAACTGTATAAGTTTACTGGCAGTTTTTTTAATGAGTTTAGAGTATTTGTCCTTCTTTATATTTTTTGTTTCGTAATTTGATCCATTGTTTTCATACAAATTATGGCTGGAATGCTTTGAAGATGCGGATGACTTTACTGGCTGAAGGGGGAATTGTTGAGGATTGTCAGATGGTTGCTTTAATTCTTGTGCACACGCCGGGCAAATGAATTGCTCCTTATGTTACGGTTACGAAGGTACTTCGCATTTTTTTCTCCCGCAGGCCTCTCCAGATAAGAACGTCATCTACCCGCCCGCGACCACCTAAGTTTACAGCGCCAGCCCTTGGCGGCTTAGGATTTCGTCTTGTATTGGAGACTCATCCGACGGGTACTGCCTCAAATTAGGTTCGTGTACCTTGGCCCGTGCATTTGCCTCAGCTTCCTTCAGATTCGGCCTCGCGGCCGACACCCTTGCCCTTGGCTACGGTAGGCGCTGGCCAGCCCCCGTTCGGGACTTTCATCCTAAAGATGACGCCCATGCTGGGCGTACAACAACAAAAAAGGTCACCTGTTTGAGGTCACCGTTTTTTGCGTCCATTGCTATTGTATTACCTTATTAATTATTCATTATTCGCGCATTTACGTAGCAGTTATCGCTTATTCTCCGTTTGACTGCAACTTTTGCAGTGCCTGTTCAGCCAGCGCTGCCAGAAGATGTGCGCCAAGCGGCAGCGCCCGTTCGTCCACATCGAATGCAGGATGATGCCATTCGTGCGGACCTGACGTTCCGAGGAAGAGGAACAGACCCGGAACCTCCTTTTGGTAAAAGGAAAAATCTTCGCCCGCCGGGGAAGGTATCGGTCTGATACTGTTCAGCCCAATCTCGCTCGCGACCTGCTCTGCCGCAGCAGCCAATGACGCATCATTGACCACGGCGGGTGGTCCCTGAATCCAGCGTACGGTAGCCTGTGTCCCGTAGGCTGCTGCGACACCGGCAACCACCTGGTTGAAACGCTCGCGAATCCGGGCACGAACCTTCTCGTCAAAGGTACGCACAGTACCGTCCAATATGGCTTCTTCCGGAATGACGTTCCAGGCGGTGCCGCTGTGAATTTTGGTCACACTGATCACGGCACTCTCCTGTGCTCCGACATTCCGACTCACGATGGCCTGTAATGCAGTCACAATATGAGATGCAACCACTATCGGGTCAATACCTGCTTCCGGTACTGCCGCATGGGTTCCCACACCCTCGACTTTAACGACAAAACCATCTGCCGCTGCGAGCAGCGCTCCTTCACGGATACCTACCGTACCGACCTGCAGATCCGGTTTGTTATGCAAGCCATAAATAGCCTGCACATCGGACAGCGCTCCACTCTGAATAACCTGCCGTGCACCCGTCGCCTTCTCCTCCGAAGGCTGGAAAATCAAACGAACCTTGCCCGGCAGCCGGGATTCACGCTGTTTCAACAATCGTGCGGCACCGATCAGAATAGCGGTGTGTGCATCATGACCGCAAGCATGCATTCGACCAGCAACTTGTGACGCATACTCCAGCTTCGTTTCTTCCTGGATTGGCAGGGCATCAATATCTGCGCGCAAAGCCACTACGGGGCCATCGCCCTTGCCTATTTCAGCGATAATGCCCGTTCGCAGCGAATATTCATCTGCAATCCGTGCCCCTTCCTCTACCAGCCAGCCCCGAATGGCTTCTGTCGTTTCGCGTTCCTCTCCAGATAGCTCGGGGTTACGATGCAAATGTCGCCGAATCGCCGTTAAGCGCTCTGCGAATTCTTCATCCTGCCCAACGTCAAGTTCATGCTTGTGGCCCTGTTCTTCTTGCACTGCCTGCTGCTCAGGCTGTTTCAGATCACTGCTCACGACATTGCCTCCTTTTATTATCGTATGGTCCCATGTAAGATGGATTAATATATTACACGGGAACTTCACTTCAACAGGTATGCTCTATACCATGTATATGTTTAACCGATCACCGCTTGCGCAGGTGTCGATTCATTCGCAAATTCGCCAAGTCCCTGCTCATCCAGCAGCTCACGCAATAATTCGAATGAACGAATACGCTTGGCAAAATCACGTGTGGCTGTAGTAACCATCAGTTCATCCACGGCAAAATCCTGCTGGAACCTCGCCAGAGCATGACCGACCGTTTCCTTCGTACCTCTCGTCACACTTGGCTCCAGAATCTCGATCCGATACTTCTCGTTCGATTGCCGTCCGAATTCTTCTGCCTGCTCGACAGAACCAACCGTCAATACCTTGCCATTCTCCAGATGGATCTTGACCAGCATATGTTCGCTTGCCAGCCCTTCAGCTTCTTCCGCACTCTCCGCCACAATCAATGATATAGCGAGAATGGCATACGGCTCCCGCCCATGTGAGCGGTCGAACTGTTCCCTGTAAATACGCAGAGCCTCCAGAGCAATCTCCGTGTTGCTATTAATAAACAATGAAAATACATAAGGCAGCCCCAGTTCTGCCGCCATGCCTGCGCTATCGACACTTGCCCCAAGCACATAAAGCTCGGCCGGAATTTCGGATACAGGTGCAGCGCTTAAGCCTGCCAAAGGATGTGTTTCATCTTCATGCGGTTCATTATGGATGAACTGCTTCACCTGATTAATTTTATCCTTAAGTGAAGCGGCCTCCTGAATCCCTTGTTGTAGTGCCTGTGTGGAGCGGGGCAATCCCCCCGGCGCACGTCCAATACCGAGATCGATTCTTCCCGGACCAAGCGCAGAGAGCACATTGAAGTTCTCGGCCACTTTGTAGGGACTATAGTGTTGAAGCATTACCCCGCCAGAACCGAGACGAATCCACTCCGTATGCGCCAGCAAGTGGGATATGAGCACTTCCGGTGAGGAGCCCGCAACATGGCCTGAATCATGATGTTCCGATACCCAGAACCGATGAAATCCAAGCTGTTCAGCCCGTTGTACCAATTCAATCGTATGCCGAAAAGCATCAATCGGCGTCTCTCCTTCATAGATCGGGGTTTGATCCAATATGCCAACACGAATACCCATCCTATTCTCCTCCTTCGATCATGCCGAACCTGACTTATTAAATCCTTCCTGCTTCCTTAATGACGCTCTATAGCTGCCGCAGCAGTTCCCCGAAAGGCTCTGCAAAAGGCGAATGTTCTTCTTTTAACGTAACGACGCTGATCTGCAACGATACACCTGCAACCTCGTGCACCTGAATGGGGAACAGTTCCTGCTCCCGCACTTCCTTTTGCACGGTTAACCCAGGCAGAAAAGCGATGCCTGCCCCCTGCATAACCAGTTTCTTCGCCGTTTCCGAATGATCGACATGATATGTAATATCCGGCGGATGTTCCAGCGAGTCAAAGGCCCGGTGAATGCGCAGCCAGTCCAGTGAACCACATTCAAAAAAGACCAGTCGCTCATTCCGAATTGCTTCCATACTGACATGCCCACGTTCTATAAACGGGTGTCCTTTGTAAACGTAAAGTTGAATGGGATCTTCATAAAAAGCAACCGTGCGGATCGCCGGATGCATGACTTTGCGTACAAACGCCAGATCAATCTCTTGACTGAGCAGCTTGGCGACCAATTGGTCTGTCGTTGCTGTCGTCAGCTTCACGCTGACCTCAGGATAAGCTTCCTTAATTTTGGGCAGAAAGTCTGGAATGACATAGTTGGATACGGATACCGTACTTCCAAGTCGCAGTGCGTCGGGCGTCGTACGGCGTTGCTGGATCTTCTGTCTTCCCTTCTGAATCACTTGCAGCACCTGCTGGGCGTAGGGAAGGAATTTTCTCCCTTCTTCCGTGAGCACAATCTGTTTGCCCAGACGGTCAAACAATTTGCAGCCGAGTTCACGTTCAAGGGACTGAATACGAGCGGTGACAGAAGGTTGGGACAAAAAGAGTACCTCGGCAGCCTTATTGAAGCTTCCGTAATGATTGATGTATACAAATGCTTCAATGTTCTCAATATTCATAAGCGCCCCCCGAATTACAAATTGAACGAAGAAGATTTACACTTGCCACTCCGATGACAGAACAACCTTCCGATCGCTGTTACCCCCAGATTTTTTTGATTCCCTTTTTCTAAGGTGAAAATCCGGGGATAAAGGCGAAGCGTATGCTTCCGATGCAGCTTTCTTTCAGAAAGCTTTTAGCTCCGCTTCTTCAGGTTTTTTCTGTCCTCTACGTTCTTGTGTAACTGTTTGGTTCAATTTTATATCTATTTATCCAATGAATTTACTTGGTTTTATGATATCGTAATACCATTCTTTTCCAGAGTCAATATCAATTCTTCCAGGGAACGATCCAATCGTGTAGTGATATCCCCTGAAAGCACATACTTTCCGTCATCAAGTCGGTCAATTCCCTGATCCACCGCGTAAACTCCGCCGAGAATATGTCTGCCGCCAAGTGCTGCCAGAACAGGCTTCAATGCATAATCGATCGCAAGCAGATGGGCGATCGAACCGCCAATGACTAATGGAAGGGACAGCTTACCCCGCAGTCCTTCCTGTGGAATCAGATCCAGGAACAGCTTCAGCACGCCTGAGTACGATGCTTTGTATACCGGTGTAGCCACGATGACTGCATCTGCGGCTTCGACAACAGCCAGCGCATCCCGAATGAACGAGCTATCGAACCTGGCCTGCACCAGATCTTCCGCTGGCAGGTCCGCTACATGAATTACCTCCACGGTAATGCCTGCCTCTCTTAATTTATTGCTGCTGTAATCCGTAAGGCCTGTCAAACGCGAACGTTTGGAAGGCGATCCGGCAATAATAACGACATGTGACATCATGATTCCTCCTTGGCATAGCGGTCAAGCCGCTCCTTTTACTTTGGGGTCCAACCGGTCGCGAATATCGTCTCCAATCAGATTAACCGCCAGCACAAACATGGTAATTGCGAGTCCCGGGAAGGTACAGATCCACCAGGCAACCGTCAGATAACCTCTCCCTTGCGAGAGCAATGCTCCCCAGTCCGGAATTTCCTTCAACACGCCAAGTCCGAGAAAGCTGAGCCCGGAGCCTGTCAGAATGGAGGTACCCACGCCCAGCGTCCCCATAACGAGCAACGGTGACAACGAATGAGGCAGTACATGCTTCCAGAAAATACGGGCATTGGAGCCCCCAAGTGAACGTGTAGCTGTAATGAAAGGCAAACCTTTAACGGACATGACCTGCCCACGCATCACCCGTGCGTACCCCGGAATAGAGGATACCGCAACAGCCAGTGCAATGTTAAGCAGACCAGGTCCCAATGCTGCCGCAACGGATAATGCCAGCAACACGCCAGGAACAGCCATCAGAATATCGACTGCCCGCATGGTGATGGTGTCCAAAACACCTCCTGCATAGCCAGCAATAATGCCAAGGGCACTACCCACAAGTCCCCCTACCAGCACCGAGGCAAATCCAATCAGCAGTGAATCCCTGCTGCCATGTACAACCACACTGAAGATATCCCTGCCAAAATAATCGGTCCCAAATAAGTGCGCAGCAGAGGGAGCCTGCAGGATAGCGTCCGTCATCATCTGAGTTGGATCATAAGGAGCAATCCAGCCCGGCACGATTGCACAAGTGACGGTAAATACCACCACCAGCACAGCTGCATAAAAGAATAAACGGGATACCGCGAATGATACGCGGTAACGCAGGGGACGGCGACTCCAGAGGCGTAAACGTCCTGTTCTGGCCGTCCAACTTTTTTTATCACCCACCAATGGTTTCATGCTCATAAGACTCCTCCTTCCTCACTACGCGTTCAGATGTTTCAGACCGTTCCATCCGTCCTCATGTTCGGACTGCACGCCTAACCCGGGGATCAATATACGCATAAGAGATATCCACAAGTAGATTCAACACGACATAGATAATCGCTGTAAAAAAAACTACGCCCTGCACGACGGGCAGGTCTTTGGCCATCAATGCATCCGCGATGATTCTGCCGATCCCCTGTCTGGAGAAGACCGTCTCCACCACGACGGTTCCTGCAAGCAAATCACCAATCAACATGCCGATGACCGTTACAGCAGGAATCAGTGCATTACGCAGCGCATGACCGTACATGATGGTCCGCTGTGAAAGACCTTTTGCTCGTAATGCCACGATAAACGGTTCGTTCACCACTTCCAGCATGCTGTTACGCACCATACGTACGATGAACCCCGCACCGACGAGACCCAGTGTTGCAGCAGGAAGCACCAATGAACTGAATCCGTCGGAACCCATTGCCGGAAACCATCCGAGCTGAACCGAGAACAACAGGATCAACAGAATGCCGGTCCAGAAGGTCGGCATGGAGATGCCAAACAATCCAACGAGCCGGGCGATAAAATCAATCACGCCATTACGATGAATGGCAGACAGTACGCCGAGCGTAATGCCAATGGTTATTGCTATGATTGAGCTGAGCGCGGTCAGCGCCAGTGTGGCAGGGAAATGTTCCAATATTTTGGGCAGCACCGGGTCGGAATTAATCATGGATTTGCCGAAATCCCCGCGCAGCATGTCTCCGAAATAGTTGGCAAACTGGATGTAAAACGGCTGATCCAGACCAAGCTGAACCCGCAGGTTCTGAATCATCTCGGGTGTTGCCGATGACGGGTCCAGCATAAGCAGGACCGGATCACCCGGCAGCAGATACATGATGCAGTACACCAACACCGAAGCTCCCAAAATAACCAGAAGCGATGTAGCAAGTCTTGTCAGTATCGTTTGAACCATACCGGGTCGTCTCCTTCCTGTTGCATAATTCACGTTTCGTGTTATGGCTGAATCCGAACATCGTTAAAGAGCGGATACCCGAGTGAATCAAACTTGATACCTTGCACCGACTTGGATGCAGCCACCGTATAAGGGAACACATAGATCGGCAAAATTACAGCCTGCTCGATCAGATATTGCTGAATCTGATTATAGATATCCACGCGTTTATCCGGATCAGTCTCCACCGCTCCCTGTTCCAGCAGTTTATCGATCTTCGGATCGGATAAACCGGATAATGTCGGACGTTCACCTTCTGCACTCGTATGATAGAAGGCGTAGAGAGCATTCGGATCGGAGTTGACCTGGCTGTTGCCATAGAGATCATAATCCCAGTTCTGATAGATGACAGTTGCAATATCCTTCGTAATTTCAACTTCAACAGCTATGCCGACCTGCTTGAGCTGCTGCTGAATAATCGCAGCAATGTCGTTACGCTTCTCCCGGTTCGGTGAACCGTCCACATAATGCAGGGTCAGCTTCTTACCATCTTTTGCACGAATTCCATCTGCTCCCTTGACCCAACCTTGCTCATCAAGCAGCTGATTGGCCTTGTTGATATCCGGTTTGATGCTTCCTTCCAGAGAAGCATCATAACCGAGGATTCCCGGAGACAGTGCAGACCACGCTCGTTCGTAGTTGCCCAGATACAGTGTCTTCACGATGGATTCCACATCAACTGCAGATTGCACCGCCTGTCTGACTTTCACATCATCCCAAGGCGCTTTGCGCAGATTGAAAAAGAGAGTATACGGCAAGCCAACGGTATTGGCCTGCAGCAATTGCTGGTTCGGAGCGTTCTTCAGGGCAGCAATATTTTGCGGTGGAACGGTCTCGGCGGCGAGTACCTGCTTACTCTGTACACTTCCGATGCGCGTTGCTTCTTCCGGTACAATTTTAAACGTAATCGTATCGATATGAGGGGCACCTTTATTTTCAACGGTTGCGGGAGCCCAGTTATAATCCTTATTTTTGGCGACAACGATATCCGCATTTTCATCCCATTTCACAAAGGTATACGGACCGGTCCCCACCGGGTTTTTACCCAGTTGATCGCCATATTTCTTGGCCGCTGTAGGTGATACGATTCCTAGCAGGGCCTGACTCAAGTTGCCGAGAAAAGCTTGTGAAGGTTGTTCCAGATTCACCTTGATGGTGTATTCATCAATGACCTCCGAGGAGCTATAGGGTCTGATCAGGGCAAGGGAATTGGCGGCTTTGGTGGCAGGATCGATCACCCGATCCAGATTGAACCTCACGGATTCTGCGTTAAATGGAGTTCCATCATGGAACTTCACATCTTCACGCAGTTTGAACGTATAACTTTTGCCATCCTCCGATACACTCCACTCCTTGGCGAGCCAAGGTTTGATGGAACCATCCGGCAGCTGAACCACCAGATTGTCATAGATCGTTCGGATCGCACGTACGGTGACGGCAAGACCACTTCGATGCGGGTCCAGCGTATCCGGAGATGTGGCCAGTGCGTAGGTCAGGTTCCCACCTTCTGCTTGCCCAGTCGCCTGCTCCCCGCTGGAAGCCTGAACTGTACTGTTCGAGTTACCTGTCGCTCCGCAACCGGATAATACCAGCACCAATACTGCCGCCAATGCCATATATTTCATCCATGAGATAGACCTGTTCATATAGCTTCCCCCTCTTTGTATACAGGTGTCATTGATTCATTGAATTAATGATTTAATGAATTATAGATTTTTCATCAACATAACCTATCTGTTAACTTGGTTTTATAGCATCATTCGGCACCTTCCGCATATGCAATCCGAATAGTTCACCCGAATCCCTCATTCCTAGACTGTTACCGAATTTCAGCTCTCCAGTTACTTAAGCCTCGGTTCCTACTTGCTCCCGGGCAGCCGTGTAACGGTTCGCTGGAATTTGCACGCCGAGATTGCCGCGCAATGTATCATGCTCGTATTCGGTGCGATAGATGCCGCGCTCTTGCAGAATCGGAACAACCAACTCCACAAAATCGGACAATCCACTTGGCAGTTCGGAATGAATGATGAATCCATCTGCCGCTTCCGCTTCAAACCATTCCTGAATCTTGTCAGCCACCTGCTCCGGTGTTCCGAGGAATTTGCTTCTCGGTGTCGCTGCCCGCAGGGCTACTTCGCGCAGCGTCAATCCCTGCTCTTTGGCATCCCGCTTGATTTTGTCCGTACCACTGCGGAAGCTGTTGCTGCCAATGCCATTCAGCTCAGGGAATGGTTCATCCAGCGGATATTGGGAGAAGTCATGATGCTCGAAGAAACGTCCCAGGTAATCCAGCGCCTTATCGATAGTCACCAGACTGGCAATCTCCTGATATTTCTGTTCTGCTTCCTCTTCTGTCCGTCCAATGATTGGATTGATCCCCGGCAAAATAACAATATCCTGTGCGGATCGTCCATAAGTGGCTGCACGGGTTTTGACATCGTTGTAGAAGGCCTGTGCATCCTCAATTGAATCATGTCCCGTGAAGACAGCATCCGCTTCTTTGGCAGCAAGGGTCTTGCCATCTTCCGAGGAACCTGCTTGGAAAATGACCGGCTGACCCTGCCTTGAACGTGCAATGTTAAGTGGGCCCTGTACGGAGAAGAACTCTCCCTCATGATTGAGTGTGTGCAGCTTGGATGGATCGAAGAAAACCCCGCTTTCTTTGTCTCTGACAAAGGCATCGTCTTCCCATGAATCCCACAAGCCCTTGGTCACCTGCAAATATTCGGTTGCAATCCGATAACGTTCCGGGTGGGATGGATGGTTGCTTTTACTGTAGTTTTTGGCTGAACCTTCAAGCGGGGATGTAACCACATTCCAACCAGCGCGTCCATCACTAATCAGATCAAGGGAACCGAACTGTCTGGCAACAGTGAATGGGTCACTATAGGAGGTGGAAAGTGTTCCCACCAGCCCGATCCGGGATGTAATGGCCGCCAGGGCGGACAACAAGCTGATTGGCTCAAATCGATTCAAAAAGTGAGGTATGGATTTCTCGGTAATATAAAGACCGTCAGCGATAAAAACGAGATCAAATTTCCCTTCTTCTGCCTTCAACGTCTGGCGTTTGTAAAATTCAAAATTCACACTGGCATCCGATTGAATCTCCGGGTGTCTCCAAGTCGTCATACTGCCTCCGACACCGTGGACAATTGCTCCAAATTTCAAACTGCGCTGAGCCGTCATAACCATTCCGCCTTCCTTGGATTAGGATATATCGAGAATTTTCTAAAGTCCGATCTGATATGGATTACGAATGAAGAAAAATCAAAAAAGTTAACTATTCCTATGAGTTTGGTCAGCTTTAATTTCACAAATCTTATCACTGCCCCGCACATCGGTCAACAGCGTTACTTATAGAACTTTTCTATATAAGGATTGGATATCTGAATACAAGGAAAAACAATGTCTTAAAGGGGATTTAAACGTCCCGACTGCTGCACACTGAAATGACAGCCTTGAGCAGCCGGAAACTGCTTTATCCAGAGATCCGCCACGTTCGGTCAGACTGCTGCTTCATCAGGCTGGGCGAGAAGTTCCGCCAGTTTCTCCAAATCAGGCTCCAGCAATGCTTCATACTTGCCGTCTCCACCCACCTCAATGACAGGTACATGTCGAATGCCATATTTGGCTTCAAGCACGTCCCTCAGCACATCGTTGCCCTGCACTTCAATGTTTTCAAAAGGCTGGTTGCGGGCTGTTAGGAATGCCTTAACCTCCCCGCAGAAATGACAGCCTGTTTTGCTCCAGAGCACTACTTTTTTCGATGAAGAAGACATCGGCATACCTCCTGATTGATTTATAGGGATGGGAGATCCAAGTGCAACTACCACCCAGACCACTAATTCCTATCTGTTAAATAAGAATTATGGCTATAAATGTACTCCTCACCTCTTCAAGCGTCAATGGATCTGCCAATAGAATAAACCTATAAGAGGATAGAAAGATTAAATAAATTTAAAATAATTCTAACGATCTTCAGGGACGGTATTTCGGTGTAAAGCACCCGTCAGAGCCTCAAAAGAGACCTCATCGATGAAATAACCGCCCCTGGGATTCGTTGCATCTCATAACGGTGCGTATAGGACCGAATAAGGTGTTTCGGATTCGTTAGTCCAAAATAACGTGAACAAGGACCCTGCCCCCAAGGCCTTAAAAACGATCCCTAACCATGTGAAGGACCTGTTTCGCAGAACCCGCATAATCGTTAACCTGCTCCGGACGTTTATCGATAGCCCATCGGAGGGTATCAAAGGCTTTTAACAGCAGCACATGCCTCGCCAAATCCAGCTCCTCTTCACTCATTCCGTATCCATCCGAGAACGCTTTCAATTCTTCTGTATCAGGCCCCTCACCCCGGAGCTGACACCGCATCAGATGAATCACATCTCCATAGGGCACGACAGTAACTTCGGCACTCCCCCAATCCAGCAATATCAGCCGACCTGTCGGATGAACCATCGTATTTTTCAACGAGAGATCGCCATGACATAAACCGAAACGGAACTTTACATCCTTCAACTGCTCGAACCATTGTCGTACCATCTCCGATTCCCTCTTCTTGATTACGCCCAACTCTAGCAACGGATCATGCTCTGTCAAACTATCGATATTGTACTGCACATATCCCTGCCAGCTGCCGTCTGATCCTGGATGAGGCGGAGAATGGAATTTACCCTGAATGGGATCAGTCAGCTCCTCGCCAAAACCGTTCACTTGAATGGAATGAATTCGTTTCGCATATTCACCGAGCCTCCTCCAGATGTCGGACGGGGCTACCTTGCTGTCCAATCCGTTATCCCCCTCGACAAACGTTTGAATCATATATGCCGTTTCATCCTTAACCCCAACGGACCATGTATGTGGCCCAGGAATACCCGCTGCTGCTGCCTGCTCAATACACCATTTCTCCTTGATGAAGATGGGGTAATTATCCTTATTGTTCATGCGGACGACGACTTTATGACCTTCCGTCTCAACCACGCAAACCTGATTGACAAAGCCTTTTCCGATAATCGGATATGAGGATTTCACTTGTTCCAGGAGAAATTCACCAGCAATTCTTTGGGCTTGTATTACCATCGTGTCATTCATCGTGCATTCCCCCTGGCTTGATATACGTAAGCATGCTTGCGAAAATTGAATTGGTCATAGTGTAAAAGTAAATCGCTAATCTTTCAATCGTTACTTTTCATAGATTCGTGATATATGTAAAGTTCGGATGCGGAATGAAGTATAGCGATACAATACGCTGTACATCACATTCCGCATCATGCTATCGAACCGGTTTACAAGGCTGCCTAACCCCGTCACTTACAAATCTTCATTCAAAAGCTGCGGGGGAGCAATGATGGGCCAGCCTTCTTCCATCGAATGCAATTGGTTGACAGATACATGAAGAACATGCCCGGATTTCACTCCCCACCGTTCCGCAGCATAGGGGGTTACAAACCTTCTGCGCTTACCTTCACTAATCTGGTACCATACATCCCGGTCATTCGTTGTAGCTACAATCATGCCTTCCTCCAACGCCTCGCGGTTGCCATGAACCGGTTGAGCATGAACATGATTTCTTTCCAATGGCCAGCCCTGTACCTCACCCGCAGAGATCAGCGGCTCACCTGCAGGTACACCGAGCAAATCCAGTTTGGCAACCAGAACGGGAGAAATGCCGCGCGGAACGGGGATGTTCAGCTTGCGCCGCTGTCCATGCATCAGTCGGTAGACATCCCCTTTGATATCACAGATGAAACAGGCCTCCGGGTAAAAATCCGTGCTCCGTCTCAGGTGAAGCGTTATATCGCTGCTTCCCTTGGTAGACATGCGCTGTCTCAGGTCAGGAGAGTCCATCTTGTCAAGGGATGGTGTGTTCTCATGCTGACCGGACGACACTTTGGCATGCAGCGAGAGCCGGGAAGTTTCCGTAACCAGCGCATGGGGATCTCCCCATTTCCGGGTATAAAACTGTTCATTATCCTCATTCACAACAACATAATCCTGCTCTCCCAGCGCCTTCATACTAATACTTCCATAGTGATGAATGAAGGCATCCCCAGCCACCGCCAGCCTGTATCCCGCCAGCTTCGCCCGGATGATCCAATCGTCATCTTCAAAGTTGCCCACGGCATAACCTTCATCAAGATAACCTACTCGCTCCAGCAATTCCCGTGAAAACAGCCAGCAAAATCCGACCAGTCTTTCGGTCTCCCGATGTTTATTGGCATCCGGCCGATTATGTCGGGCAGCAAAAGACCACATGTCCTCCACTTCCTTGTACGGGACTTCAATTTGCTGATCTCCGCCAATGTAATTCGTTACCGGACCCACAACGCCTATCTCGGGATGGCTGTCAAGACAAGTCATCATGTTGTCCAGCCAACCCGGGGTGACCAGTGTGTCGTTGTTCAGCACGACAATGTGTCGACCTCTCGCCATCATCAGCCCGTGATTGACGCCTCCGGCAAAACCACGATTTTTATCCAGCGCAGCGACTCTAATCATGCCGCCTTTGCGAAGCACGGCTTCTGCGGTGCCGTCTTTGGATGCGTTATCCACAACGATGATTTCAAAAGGCGCAGGCGTATGTTTCTCGATACTGGACACACATTGCAGGACATACTCGCGCTGATTGTACGTCGGGATAATGATACTTACTCCTTCGAATACCAGCCCGAATGAGCTCTGTCCCTGCCGTACGCCCTCATCATACCCTCGGTGGTAGCCCTGTTTATACTGCTTTTCCCTTTTGGCCCCCCGCGCTCCTGTACGTTTGCGCTTCAATTTGGGTACAGTTCGACTTCGGACAGAATGTAAAATAACGGTTTCAGTCCGTGATTCTTTTCGCTGTCCTGAACGTCTGCCTGATGTGCTCATGTTGCTTCCCCCATTTCCCCTTGACTGATGCATCCGGAATAGTGACCCCCGCACCCGACCTTCCATTAGAGTTGAAGCTCTCCTGTAACCAATTTGTCAGCCAAATGTCCAAAATCGATAGCAACCCGCCCCAGCTCGCCAGCCATTCGGCGGCACAGAATGACGGCAGGAATTCCTGCTGCTACAAGAGCGATATCGAATGAATGCTCCGCAGTTTGCTGCATTACTCTCGGGATGTCCGCCACCCCCTCCACTGCGCTGATAACGCCTGTCACATGAATGCCTCGGCTGTGCAACAAAGCTCCAAGCTCCGCAGCTCGGCTCCCGACCAGCAGCACCCGGCGTCCATGTAACACGGGCAGCAGCAGACCTGACTGGTGCATACTGTAGTTAATCGTGGAACTGGTCAGATTCAGACAAGACCAGTCCATGCCGAAATGGCGTAATACTGGAAATAGCAGCCCCTGAAAGGTAGGAGCACGCGAGATGGGGACGCCTACCCAATCTGCGCCGCGAATCGCTTCCGCGAGCGCAGCCCGGATGTCCGGTGTAGAGCGCGGCACCCCTGCATAGGGCAGAAACGGTGCCAGCTCCTGCACTTGTTCGCCAGGCAGCACGGTGTCTGCGGCGAGGGTCAGCAGTTCGCCATCTCCGAGGCGAACGACAGACAGGGGGCGCTGCGTATCCAGCGCCCCCTGGATGTGGCCAGCCATCTCATGAGGGCTGGCCAGCCGGGTGAGGCTGGGGGCGTATTGGCGGAATCCCGCCTCGATCAGTTCTGCCGCCGCGGCTGGCAGAATATGATCGGGCGGGATATGCTGCGCCACCAGCCCCTCCCCGCCCGCGAACACGCCGTCGCGGAAGCCCTCGGCGTAGCCGCTCTCGGGCACTGCAGCCGGCTGCGCAGGCGCAAGTGCCCTTGCGCTGCCCGCATTCGCGGCAGCGCTCTCCCGCCCCGCGGGGGCGACACCACCGTGACGGTGTGTCGCTTGCCGCGGGGCGGGGCCAGCACCGCTGGCAGGCATCGCCTGTGGCGTGCTGGCCTTCGGTGCTGGCCCGGGCGCACGCTGCGCAGCCGTGCGCCGTTTGCTGCGGGCGCCTGCGGCCCACCCGCTACGCGGCGCAGCATGCCCGCGGCTGGCAGCTGCGCGCTTGCCCGGTTTGGCTCGTGCCCTTTTGCCGCCACGGCTTACGCCTGCACGCCCGTCTGCGCTCACCCGTGTTCCTGCGTTCCCTCGCCCTTGGCCTGTTCTTGCTCCCGGTTTGGCTCGTGTGCCGGCACGTCCAGCACGTTTTGCACCAGTGCGTGCGCTGGCTTTGATTTTGAGTGCTGCATGCAGCTTTCGCTCTATTCCTGTAAGTGCCATACCATTCAGCTTCCTGCCTTCGTTTCCCAACTCAAGGTCTGAATTCGCTTGGGGCAGCATTCCTACAGATACGAGCCAGGTTCTGGCACGACTGCCCCGTGTCTTCTTTTTGACCCCATCGCTGCGTTTTGCTACTCTCACGGCATTCCCTCCCTTGGCATGCACGAGGAGTGCCGCCGCTGCACAAAGCGCCGGAGCATTCTTCCGGCTCCGGCGCAGGTTAATCTGATCTCATGGAATACCTCACAGCGGCAGCATCAGGCGCATATATTTTAGGGCAGTTGTCCCTTCATGCGGATGGCTGCTTCCTGAAGCGATTGGAATGTTCCTGCATCACTCCAATATTTTTGCAAAATATCGTATTCCAGTCCTCCAGCAGCTGCATAATGATTGTTTACGTCCGTAATTTCGAGCTCGCCACGTGCAGAAGGTGCAATGTTTTGAATGAGGTCAAATACATGGTCATCATACATATATATGCCGGTAACACAATAAGAGGTCTTGGGATCACTCGGTTTTTCCTCAATGTAAGAGATCCGTTCCGGATGCTGTGGGTCAAACACGGGTACCCCATAGCGCCGCGCATCGTCCACTTCCTTGAGCAAAACACGAGCCGTACCCGTTGGTTGCTGCATATATCGATCGACATAAGGCTTCAAATCGTCGCTAAACAAATTGTCTCCCAGCAGGACAACGAATTTCTCACCCGGAAGGATAAAAGACGTCGCCAGATCCAATGCTTCAGCAATCCCGCCTGCCTTTTCCTGAATCCGATACGTAATCTTGACGCCATGATCTGCTCCACTACCCAAATACTCCGTGTATAACCCGGCGGAATGTTTGTTGATGACCATCAATATTTCTTCAATACCTGCCTGGCGGAGTCTGTCGATGCCATACATAATCATCGGATGCTTGCCGACTGGAATCAGATGCTTGTTAATCAGCCGGGTCAGAGGGTACAGCCGTGTTCCTGTTCCGCCTGCAAGAATTACACCTTTCATTCCACTATCCCTCCTTCTTAAGATGTCTCAATATAATTAAGGGGATCGACATGCCATTTGTTGATAAAAATGGATCGATTGCGCTCAAGCAGCTGTTTCCATGCTACAGGATCGGTCTTCAGGAAACTCGCGCTGCCGCGATGATGTACCAGAACATCTCCGCATACCAGCAAGCGATACCCTCTCTGGCAGGCCCTGTAGCAATAATCGTCATCTTCATAGTGTCCCGGCGAATAGACTTCGTCAAGCACACCAATGTCCTCCATCACACTTCTCCGCATCAGCATGCATAAACCGACAATCCGTCTGACTTCCTTCCATCTGGACGAATCGACTATATTGTTGGCAGCAGCCAGCTCCTGAAAATGTGCCATATCCCGAAATTCCAGCTCCACTTGCTGAATGCCGCTGGCATAGTTGGTCACCGGACCTGTAATTCCGATGCTTCCATCACTGTAGAGGGCTGAACGCAGATTTTCCAGCCAGCGGGATGTGACCGTAACATCATTATTCAGCAGCAGCAGTTCATCACCACATGCTGCACGGAGTCCGGCGTTGCACGCTGCCGGGAACCCCCGATTCTCCGGTAATCGGACAAAACGAATTCGTTCGCGGGCACAGTACGCTGCGGTTCCATCAACCGAACCATTATCCACAACGATAATTTCATATGGCGTATGGATACCGGTATACTTTCGAATGGCATCGATGCATGGCTTCAACAGGTCCAGCCCGTTATATGTTGGAATAATAATACTCGTCAGCGTCATCTGGCATTCCTCCTATAGGCCACTTCGGCACGGGAAAGCAAGTGGGCTTGCGGAGGGCTTCCGCCCATTTCCAGCCAAGCTGCCAGCGCCTCCAGGTGGTCCCCGATGATCAGTCTGGCGACTTCGTTGCCGCTGCCCATATTGGTGGAACGCAGACGATTGGAACGAATGACATCCACTTGACTTGGTGCTGTTACTTTTAATCCATGCTGAATGGCAAGACTTTGCGCCTTGGGAGGCACGGCGAGCGCCTCCGGTTTTACGATCTGGATCATGTTACGCGAAAGGGCATGAGGTACGGCCGTCAGCGAGTTGGAACCCAGATCCGATCGGTTCAATACGCGGTTAAGATAAGCTTTGATCCGGCTCACTTCATCCTGGCGGGCAAAGGGAGGCAAGAGGGATGAAAGATTGTTCAGTGCCACATCATCTCCCCGATCGACCGCATACAAGAACGGAGCAAGTTGCTCCGCCGGGACGACCATATCCCCATCTACAAAGAGAAGGGTGTCCGCCTCCGTCAGTTTGGCCCCCAGTGCGCGGCCCACATCATGTCCAGCCCGATCTGGTTCATACACCAGTGTAACGCCAGGCTGTTCTAGCACCTGGGTTAGACTATTGTCGGTTGTTCCGTTCAACACCACAACGATATCCTTCAAAGGTAATCGTTTCAGTTGTGCTAACACTTTCCCCAGTGTAAGTTCCTCATTACAGGCACAGATGACCGCAGCAGCAGATTTATGAAGGGCAAGTGGAACGATATTCAATGAACGCCCTGAAGCATGAGCATAACCCTGCATAAAGGCTTTCCCTGCCTGCATGGCTGCGCTATAGCTCCTTAGCTCCGCCGAGATCTTTGCTTCATGCTCCTGCCAAGCCCCACGCGCATGTTGTTCAATGGATTCATTATTTTCCAGCATCTTGCTTCCTGCCGTAATACCTGCTTTCCAAGATTCATGCATTACGAGGCTTCTCGCTACGTGCTTGTTCGCTGCTGAACTCTTTACCGGCGATTTGGTCAGAGCCCTCCTGCCTATGGTTCTGTTCCGGGTTGTTCGTCTTCTTACTGTCCGGTGACGACGGACACCCCTTGAACGCCCCTTCATTTCCTCACCTCCAGCATTCTGCATCTTTTGACGTGTCGCTTTCTGGCTTTATGCAAAATACTTATGCGCATGCTCACCTTGTCAAGCTGCGAACACGCCCCAGATCGGAATGTCCTCCGCGTGGGCCAAGCTTATCGGTAATCCACCTGATTGCGGTCAGATGATCATTCCATACCAATTGACTGAGCAGATCAGGCCCGCCGCGTTTCTTGACTCGCAATGGATTCATTTTGCCCACAGGCACATGATGAACGGCACGTACCTTCAACCCACCAGTCACTGCCATTGCGTGTGCCAGCGGTGGAGTCTCCAGTGTATCCGCACCTATTACCTCAAGTGCCCTGCGACTTAATGCATGCGGAATGGCGGTCATGGAAGCTCCTTTCAGATCTGGTCTAGCAAGCATGCTATTCAGGGCATGTTTAGCCTCGACCACAGGGTGAACAGGGATACGCGTAACCGGACCATCATAATCATTAAGCGCGACATCCGTCCCCTCCAGAATCGCCCGTACATAAGGTGCCAGATGTTCTGCCGGAATGGGTATGTCTGCATCCGTAAACAACAGCACCCTGCCCCGAGCCGCCGCTGCACCGACTCGTCGCCCTCCATCATGTCCCAATGCTTCTGTATAACGAAGCACCTGTGCCCCCGCCCTTCTTGCCACTGCTGCCGTCCCGTCCGTTGAACCATTCACAACAACGAGCACTTCAGAATCACGGCATATACGCAGCGCCTGACGAACGACTGCCCCAATGGTCCGCTCTTCATTCATGGCAGGTATAACAACCGAAAGCATAGGTTGATGCGAGTTTGCCGTCCCCTGCGCGAGTGTATCTCTCATGGCCTGTTCCGCTCCGAGCTCTGGGACATCTGCAAGTTCCACTGGTGGAATCACGTACTTATAGGCCTTTGTACCCTTTTTGTATGCTGATTTCAAACGACGTTTCTTTACTTGTGCCTTTCGTTGTACCCGATTCGATTTGGATGCATAAAAAGCAGTATTACGGCGTTTTTGCAACACAGTCACCTCCCGGGTGTACATCATCGGCATGCAAAGGGAGTACACGTTATTCTATGTATTCATGGAGCAGTGGAAACGGCGTATGTCCTTGAACCGAGCAGGTTCTGTCTGCCGCAGGGCCAAGTCAATCCATTTATTTAGACAGTATCCGTCAAAATATGCAAAAACCGCTAAAGCTCCCCTACTTCAGACACAATTTTAAGAAAAATTTAAAATTGCATCTTTTCCAAACTTTTACATTGTGATAATATACGTTGCAAGCAGTTATTTCCAAATAAATCCTAACAAAGAACAAATGTTCCATGTTTGTATTCGCGTTTATTAATTGACCTTAGGTTAATTTGGGATGCAGGAATACAGGGGCTGTTAACAGGTTTCTGACCTGCAACTTGAAAGGAGTGATGCCGCACAAAACGTAATTCGGGTATGAGTTCGGGACAATCGCCCGGCTCGATAGAACATCTTCTGCTTCGCAAGTGGACAAGACCCCTTGGCTTCTGAGAGAGGAACCACAATAAACGACTAAGCCTTCCGGCTGAACCGAGTAAACGGTATTCCTTTTACGGTCCAACCCATGGACATAGGCTCTGCCGACTTTGTTCCATATCGTTTCTTGTCATATTCCACGCTTCAGGTTCAGCCCCGCGCTCCGCGCTGCCCAAGTTGCAGACGGAACTCCAACCGAGATTGGCATAATTCCGTGTTTCCACCAAAAATTATATTGAGAATGGGAGAGTTTACTATGAAATTTGCCAAAGTTATGCCAACAATTCTTGGGGGAGCTCTTTTGCTCGCTTCCGTATCTTCTGCTGCTGCAGCTCCATTGTCTGATCAATCCATTCCATTGCAGGCCCCTTATGCCTCGGAGGAAGGGATCCCGTTGACCAGCGGATCGGATGAAACCATCTTTAATTTCCTCGGACAACAGGAACAGTTCCTGAATTCTGATGTGACATCCCAGCTCAAAATTATTAAACGAACGACGGACACTTCTGGTGTAAGACACTTCCGCCTGAAACAGTATATTAAGGGGATTCCGGTCTATGGTGCTGAACAAACCATTCATTTGGACAAAACAGGTCAGGTTTCATCCGCACTTGGTGATCTTCCACCGGTTGAAGAACAGTCCGTCCCCAATGACGGCGTAGCTGAAATTAGTGCAGAAGATGCAATCCAGATTGCATCGGAAGAAGCCACTTCCCGCATTGGAGAGCTTGGCGAGCCCCAGAAAACAGCTGATGCTGAATTGAACATTTACTACAATGAAGAGGACGGCCAAACTTACCTCGTGTATATTACGGAAGTCAACGTGCTTGAACCTGCCCCATTGCGTACCAAATATTTCGTGAATGCCGTTGACGGAAGCATCGTATCCCAGTATGACCTCATCAACTTTGCCACAGGTTCAGGTACAGGTGTACTCGGGGATACAAAGACCCTTACAACCACTCAATCCGGCAGTACCTACCAACTGAAAGACACCACTCGCGGCAACGGAATTCAAACCTATACTGCAAACAATGGCTCCTTCATTCCAGGCACGCTCCTGACCGATTCTGATAACGTATGGACTGATCGCGCCGGTGTAGATGCCCACGCCCATGCTGCTGCCACGTATGATTTCTACAAAAACAAATTCAACCGCAATGGTCTGGACGGCAACGGATTGTTAATCAAATCCACGGTGCATTACGGCTCCAACTATAACAACGCTTTCTGGAACGGTGTACAGATCGTATTTGGTGACGGTGATGGAACGACTTTCCGCTCCCTGTCCGGCGATCTGGATGTGGTGGGCCACGAATTGACTCATGGTGTCATTGAGTACACAGCCAATCTGGAGTATCGCAATGAACCCGGTGCATTAAACGAGGCCTTCGCGGATATCTTCGGCAACACCATCCAAAGCAAAAACTGGTTGCTTGGTGATGATGTTTACACACCTAACATTCCAGGAGATGCCCTGCGTTCCTTGTCCAACCCAACCTTGTATGGACAACCAGATAAATACAGTGACCGTTATACCGGATCATCTGACAACGGCGGTGTTCATACCAACAGCGGTATCATCAACAAGGCCTACTATCTTGCAGCACAAGGCGGCACACATAATGGTGTGACTGTAACGGGAATCGGACGCGACAAAGCCATTAAAATTTTCTACAGCACACTGGTGAATTATCTGACACCAACATCCAAATTTGCTGCGGCAAAAACAGCTACCATCCAAGCGGCTAAAGACCTGTACGGTGCGACTTCCGCTGAAGCTACTGCAATCACCAAGGCTTATCAAGCTGTAGGACTGTAAAAATAATTACGGCATGTTTTTGCACTCATATTAAATCGTCCAGGCACCCCCTCACCGTCCGAACGGATCGAGCTTATTCATGAATAAAAGCGGTGTCCCGGACATATCCGGGAACCGCTTTTATTCAGCTTTGCATAATTCGATTTTTATATCTTGCTGAATGGAAGACGCTCTGGGGATTTATTCAAAATGATCATCTATTTACAGTACATACGATTTCGTATGAATTATTTGGAAGGCCCTGCGGCAATCCATGACAATAATCCGTACGTGTGTGTGCATCCTGTTACGCGTGACACTTCCAGTACCGCTTCGTCTTCACTCTGGGAGAGAAGTGACACCTGAAATCCCCGATCATTACACATGGCTACAATCACATAATGCTCCGATATAAATGACTCCTCAAAGGCTACAGTCACTTCCACACACGCTTCATTCTCTGGCAGTACAAATGCCTCCATGCCGAACTGCTGTACAACAGGCTGACGACTCACACTGCGCACAGGCTGGAATGCCAGATGTTTGGGCTGAACCGACCCGGGTTGCAGCTGACTACTGCCCACTGCATCATCACACAGATGTTCCTGCGTAATCGATTGTTCACTCAACATTAACTCCGTCGTTCCACCGATCTCCTGTGACAGTCCAAGCTGTGGTTGCTGAGCCTGAACGGTCTCTTCTGTCGTCAATGAAGCAGCTGCCAATGATTCTTCTAGCTGGTCCGTCTGGGATGCCAGCTCTTGTTGTTCCCCCAACTGCTGATTCGATGTCTGGTGAATTTGTGTTTCTTCCAGATCGGCACCCGGCAGTGCCTCGACCATTGCCTGCTGTGATGGCTGTACTGCCTCGCTCTCTGCCAAAAGCGATGCCTCTTGTCTTTTGATCGCTGCCAGCTGCTCCAGCGTTTCTCCACTGAACTGGCGAATTGCATTCCATATCTCTTCGCTCAAATGCGCCGGACCTACTATTCCCGCATTCAAGTGATTGGATGTAATACTTTGTTCACTCAGTTTGCTGCCATCAATGGCGCGGTCAGCAAGATGCGCGGATGTTACCACACCGTCGGCCAATTTGCTGCCGTTAACGCTGCCGTCGGCCAATTTAGCACTCGTTACGGACCCATTTTGCAGATGGACCCCGCTAATTACTTCCTCTTCCAGATGGGTTGTGCGAATACTGCGTTCTTGAATATGATCAGCAAGGATCGTTCCATCCTGAATATGCCGAGATTGCACACTTTTGTCTGCCAAGTGGACAGCCGAAACCGCACCCTCAAGCAGCTTGCTGCCGTTTACACTGCCGTCAGCCAGTTTGGCACTTGTTATGGAACCATTGTGCAGGTGAATCGCACTTACCGATTCCGCTTTGAGGTGGGAGATCCCAATGCTGCGTTCTTGTATATGGTCGGCATGAATCGCTCTCTCTTGGATATGACGGGACTGCACACTTCCATTGGCAATATGGACCTCCGACACCGCATCTTCTAGCAATTTGCTGCCGCTCACACTGCCATCGGCCAGTTTGGCACTCGTTACGGACTCATTTTGCAGATGAACCGCACATATTGCTTCCTCTTCCAGATGGGACGTGCCTATGCTGTGCTCCTGAATATGGTCAGCAAGGATCGCTCCTTCCTGGATATGGCGGGACTGCACACTTTCCGATGCGATATGAATCCCCGATACCGCATCTTCTAGCAATTTGTTGCTGTTTATGCTGCCATCAGCCAGTTTGGCACTCGTTACGGACCCATTTTGCAGATGAACTGCACTTACTGCTTCCTCTTCAAGATGGGATGTACCTATGCTGCGCTCCTGAATATGCCCAGCATGAATGGCCTCTGCCTGAATATGCCCGGATTGCACACTTTCCGATGCGATATGAATCCCCGATACCGTGCCTTCGAGTAACTTGCTGCCGTTTATACTGCCGTCCGCCAGTTTGGCACTCGTAACCGATCCATTTTGCAAATGGATTGCACTTACCGACTCCTCTTCCAAATGGACTGTGCCTATGCTGCGCTCTTGAATATGATCTGCAAAGATTGCTCCCTCCTGAATATGACGGGATTGCACACTTTCGTCTGCAATGTGAATATCCGATACAGCCGCTTCAAGCAATTTGCTGCCGCTCACGCTGCCATCGGCCAGTTTGGTACTCGTTACAGACCCATTTTGCAGATGAATCGTACTAATTGCGTCCTCTACCAGATGAAACGTACCAATACTGTGCTCCTGAATATGGCCAGCCAGGATCGCTCCTTCCTGGATATGCCCGGATTGCACACTTTCCGATGCGATATGAATCCCTGATACCGCACCTTCCAGCAATTTGCTGCCGTTTATGCTGCCATCAGCCAGCTTGGCACTTGTTACAGACCCATTTTGCAAATGAACTGCACTTACTGCTTCCTCTTCCAGATGGAATGTACCTATGCTGCGCTCCTGAATATGCCCAGCATGAATGGCCTCTGCCTGAATATGCCCGGATTGCACACTTTCCGATGCGATATGAATCCCGGATATCGTACCTTCGAGTAACTTGCTGCCGTTTATACTGCCGTCCGCCAGTTTTGCACTCGTAACCGATCCATTTTGCAAATGGATTGTACTGACTGACTCCTCTTCCAAATGGACTGTGCCTATGCTGCGCTCTTGAATATGATCTGCACAGATTGCTCCCTCTTGAATATGACGGGTTTGCACACTTTCGTCTGCAATGTGGGTAGACGTTACTGCCCCGGCTGCTAATTTGCTGCCATCAACACTCCCACTCGCCAGTTTGGAGCGGGTTACAGATTCATCCTGTAATATAATTGTACTTACCGCTTCTTCTTCCAGATGAGACGTTCCGATGCTGCGTTCATGGATATGATGGGGAAGAATCTCACCATCTTGAATATGACGGGAATGTACAGCTCCTTGCTGCAAATGAACTGCACTTGTCGACTCTGCCTGGAGATGCAAACCACTGATCAACCCTGGCTGAAGATGAGCCGCTGTAATGGATAAAGGTGCCAAATGGTCTGTTTCGACAGATCCAGGTGCCAAGTGATGGGATGTGACCACCTGTTCAGCAATATGCTCCTCACGAATGCTGTCTGCCTTCAGATGCTGTGTGTTCACCACATGAGCTCCCAGATGTTCAGACTTGATGCTTCCTTCAGCCAGATGGACTGATTGTACAACAGATGGCTTTAAGTGCTCACTACCTACAGCCTCCTGTTGTAATACTGTCCCGGATACCGATTCTGCTGTCAGATGGTCTACAGTTACAGACCCATGCCGCAGTTTGTTGCCCGTTATACTCCCATCCGCGAATAATTCCGGTGAACGTACTTCCTCCGACAAATGTTCCAGTGAAACGGCATGCTGCTTCAGGTGATAACCACGAATGGTTCCTGCTGGAATATGTTTGGCGTTGATGCTTTCTGACATAATCTTGGAAGAAGTCACACTGCCGTCTGCCAGCTTAGCTGACGTGACAGCAGAATCCGCCAGTTTATCCGTGGCCACACTCTCTGGTGAGAGCTTGGGGGAGGTAATCGCATGATCTGTGAGATGAGGCGGGAAAATGGAACCGCCAGCCAGCTGGGCTGAAGTCACACTGCCAGGAGCCAATTTGTCTGTTGTCACAGCTGCCCGTGCAATAGCGTCCGTTTCAACACTGCCCGGCTGAAGATGAGGTATACCTACAGCATGTTCTGTCAAGTGCTCCGATTTCACGGCATAAGGTCTTAGTGCCTCGGAACCCACGCTGCCTGGAGCCAGATGTGTTCCTGTAACTCCCCCGTTCGCCAGATGCGAGGATACGACACTCCCCGGGGCAAGCGCTCTGCTGCTAACTGAAGCCGTTCCAAGTTTTTCTGCTGTTACACTTCCCTCTGCGAGCTTGTCGTCTGTCACTGCAGCATCCTGCAATTCATACGTCCCCACAGCTGACTCAGCCAGGTGCCGCTCAGTCACAACCCCATCTGCAAGAGCGTCTCCGGATACACTTCCGGCAGACAGATGAGTTGCCTCGATGCTTCCACTTGCAATGTGAATGGAGTGAATGGCGGAATTGTCCACATGTACCGGCGTGATTCCACGATTCGCAATGTGCTCCGCACGAATGGAGCCTTTAGCAAGATGTTTCCCCTGTACAGCTTCATCCGCAATTTTGGAAGAAATGACGCTCTGATCAGAAATTTTGGAGGCCGTAATCGACTGTTCCAGCAATTTTGCTGTGCCAACAGACTGGTCGGCCAGTTTGCTGCTGGTTACGGCACCGTCAGTCAAATGCTCACTGCCCACTTCTCCACTGCCAATATGCTCCTTGCCAACTGCATAAGCACGAATCTGGCTTGAACCGATTGAACCGTCCAGCAGATGTCTTCCGCTTAGCGAACCCTCAGCTAAATGTCTTGTTTGTATGGAACCATCCTCAATCTGGTCACTTCCAATACTGCCAACAGATAGTTGCGAACGACCAACAGCCCCTTCTGCCAGATGTGTCTGTTTAACAGCACCCGCCTGAATATGGCGAGACTCAATGGACTGTTCTTCGATTTTGCTGCCTGTGACAGCACCTTCGCGGATTTTGGATGTAGTCACCGCATCATCAGCCAGTTTGGAGGTATGCACAGCTCCTCCCGTGAGATGCCTTGTGTCCACACCGCTAATCGCGATCTTGTCTCCGGTTACGGCATGATTCTTGATTAATTCCTCCGTAACCAGCATGCGGCTGAGATGTCTTGTGCCGATGGAACCGTCGGCAATTTTGGCTGAATCGATGACCTGGTTGCCAAGCTTTTGCGAAGTGATGCTTCCATCTCTGATTTTCTCACCGGCAATTGAAGCATTTCGTATTTTTTGACCGGACACGGAGCCGTCAATCAGATGCTCCTCGGATACAGAGGCTTCCGCAAGTTTCGCTGAAACAATAGCCCCGTCTGCAATGTGAATGCTGGTCACCGCATAATCCTGCAATGCTTCACTGCCGACCGCATCCGGTTTCAGCTTGGAGGCATCCACAGAGAAAGGAGCCAATTTGCTCTCCGTAACAGCAAATTCACTTAAGTCATCCGTGTAGATAAAGTGCCCGGTATGACCCGGCATCTGATTCTGATTCAGGATCTTCAGCCGATCCTGAGCTGCTGTTTCCGGCTTGTTGATGTCCTGCTCTTCTTCCAGAACAAGCGGAACCACGCTGCTGACCTGAATCTGCTTCTCCGGGCTATCTTGCGTCTCATCTTTCTTGCTATCAGGCTCTACGGGTTCCGACTTGACGGTTTTGGCTACGATCACCAGGTCTTCCAGCTCATTTGTTGAAGCCGGCAGCTCCGTTGATTCGAATAAGAATTCTTCTGATGCCTGAACGGCCCTCGAATCCCGTTTATTTGCATTCAAGCGTTCTTCCCGATTCGAAGTGAAACCTGAGTTCATTGTGTCTGACCGTCGATCGGTCAGATCCAGTTCCTTATATTTGGGACTCACATGCCGCAGCTTCGGCGTAGGAACCTTCTTATTGCCTTTTTTACTCATGCAGCTAGCTCCTTCCTCTGACGTTCGTCTCCGGCATCATATGCTCCGATCTGGGCATCTGCCACTGCAATTCCTGACTTTTGCTGAACTACAGCACTTGGATGTACAAGGTACAACATGTGCATTGACGAACCGTAAGGGTGAAATAGGCTGTACACGTCCGGAGATGTAAGGCGGCTGTCCACGCCTCTGTCTCGGAAATGTCATACGATATGATATAAGCATTTTGCATAGATCCATATGATGCCAAAGAGCTGGTACGAGAAATTGTCGGTGCATATCGATGCATCATGATTCCGGTCTGAGTTATCGTGATGTCCAATCATGCGGTGACAGACCGGCATTCCATGAATGGACGATCCTTGGTCGCGATAACATTGAAGGAGGAACGGTCATGCTACAAGAAACGATCGGCATTATGTTCGATTCACGCATGTACCGGGGGATACCGGCCGGAAGGACCGGTCAGGAATCACTCGCGAATTACGAACAGGCTGCAGCCAGTTATGGATTAACCCCTTGTTTTTTGCGACTGGAAGATATAGATTCGGACACGAAGGCCTGTATTGCTTATATTAAAAAAGAGGGCATATACGTTCGGCAAAAAATGCCACTGCCTTCCGTCATTCATAACCGGGCTCTCCAGCTTCGCCGGACGGAACAGCACAAGGTGACCAAACTTCTTTTGCAGGGTATACAGGTATATAATGTACGCAATCGATATCGTAAGGACCATATTCATGAGATGCTTCATCAGGACTTCAGTTTGAGGCAGTATCTCCCCCATGCGGTCAAAGCCACTCCAGAAGACTTGGTATACATGATGGAACATTATGATGACTTGATTATTAAACCGTGCAGTGGAAGTATCGGACATGGTATTATGCGGATATTTAAGAGGGACGGCCAATGGAAGCTGACCTGTGAGACGAGAGCTTCCCGTAGAGGATGGGCTACTTTTCGACTCACCAAAGGACAACTGCCTTCCGCCACCCTGCGACGTATTTTCCGGCATGCCTATCTCATTGAAGAACGCATTCCACTGGTACGTTATGAGGGAAGGCCGGTCGATCTGCGGGTGTCGGTGCAGCGTGGAAGGGACGGTTTGTGGGGGGTCACGGGTATGTTCGCCAAGGCTGCGCCCGCACATACCTTTGTCACCAATATTGCCCAGGGTGGCAAAGTCATGACGCTGGCTGAAGCACTTGGTACGGTGGAATCTGACATTCATTTACTTGAACTGGCTACCAGAATCAGATCTGTCGCACTCAAGATCGCACAAACGCTGGCTTCAAGCCTGCCACATCTTGCGGACCTTGGTCTTGATCTGGGGATAACCGGGAACGGGGAAATTTATTTTATCGAATGCAACGGAAGGGATCAGCGCTACGGATTTCGCAAGGCTGGAATGAACGAACATTGGAAAGTCAGCTACCAGCGACCCATGGCTTACGGACGGCTGCTGCTGGAGCAGAATTCGCTCATACCGCGACAACCGCAGACTTACCATCGGGGCCCGTATTGATTTCGCGAGCATTCTGTGTCAATATTATGCAGAACGGTCGGTCCTGCCGGCCTTGAAGTTCGCACTAACCCTAAGGGGGATATTCATGGCAAAAACGCTGTTGCGGTTAATGACCGAGCTTTCTTCTCGCAAATGGATCTCCCGGACCGTGGGAGCCTTCTCCAAGAGCCGGGGAAGCAAGGCATTTATCCCTTATTTTGTCCGGACCTACAACATCCCTGTTCAGGAAGCTGAGAAAGACTGGAAGGAATATCGTTCATTGAATGATTTCTTTACCCGTAAATTAAAACCGGGCATGCGCCCGTTTGAACTTTCAGAACATGCACTGATCAGTCCGGTAGATGCCAAAATCACGGCATCCGGTCCGGTATCTGCTGGAACGCTCCTGAATGTTAAGGGACAAAATTATACACTTGCTGAATTGTTAAACCACTCACCACATCTGGAGAAGTATAAGCACGGCTATGCCTTCGTTCTGTATCTTAGCCCTCGCGACTATCACCGTATTCATGCACCTGTCAGCGGTCGCAGAATTGAGAGCGAGCATATCAAGGGCAAGGTATATCCCGTAAATGATTTTGGGCTGACTCATATGAGATCGGTACTGAGTCGAAACGAACGGCTCATTACGTATATTGGTCATGATTTTGGAGAAGTCGCTGTCGTGAAGGTAGGCGCAATGAATGTGAGCAGCATACAGTATGCCAACCCAGACTCAAGTTCCTGGGCACAGGGCGATGATTTGGCTTATTTCGAATTCGGCTCTACTGTCGTACTGTTAACGCAGAGCGGCACATTTGAACCGAAACCAGACTTGCAGCCAGGGGACTTCGTCAAAATGGGCGAACTGCTCGGGCGGTTAAAACCGTTAAACGGAACAAAGTGACGGTCTGGAGAAACAACAAAAGAAGAAATACGTCAACCGGGTAGATGATTCCTGAATAACAGGAGTCATCTTTTTTAATTTCCAAGTATATGGGAACGTTATTGGGGTACTTCTGTCCATGTAAAAAGGTACTCTCAGCCTCAACACCTTCTTAGGAAAGAGTGTTCAGGCTATGAGTACCTTTGCCAAGCGATGATCCGCTTATACTATAAGAGTCAAGATCAAGCCATTTTACAATTCATGTATACGTGCAATACGAAGCTAAGCTCCGTCCTATTGGTTGTATGACCATTTCTCAAAACCATACGTCCTGCTGCAACGCCTCCGCCGGTTTGAAGCGACGCAGGCGGTTCCGGAAAAGATTAAATCCCTTTGTAGAGCAGCCCCGGTTGCGGACCCGACGTTTCCCGTTCATCACAAGTTCCCCCTTTCGATCATCTGGAATGCTACATACTTACCCCTGCGTTCCCGGATTGAAACGTTGTGCTATTTACCCGGCAGCAGGGGTCCTACCGAATTTCGGATGGACTTTTGCCGGTGTACTGCTTGAACTGACGACTGAAGAAAAAGATATCCCGATACCCGAGGGCATCCGCCACTTCGGTTACGTTCATGCCAGTATGCACCAGCAGATGTTCGGCACGCTCGATACGCATGCGGATAATATAGGATTGCACGGACGAACCTATCAATTCCTTGAACTTGATGGAGAAGTATCGGGGCGATAGTCCAGCCCTTGCAGCGAGGTCTTCCACCCGATGTGTTATCCCTGGATGCTGGCGTACATAGTTCGCAACTTCCTGGATGACATCGGACAACTGGTTGCTCACCTTTTTCTCCACAGGTGCTTCAGTATCTGCACGCAGCAAATGAATCATCAACTGCTTCAGAATCAACCGACTTTCCTCGCTTCTTCCATATACATCAGATAGGAACAGTCTTACATACCGCGCCAGCAAATGTTCAAATTCTACCGTTTCCTGCACCTCCCGATATGACTGGGGCACATCGAGAACAGGTACATCTACATCAAAATGAATATATGTCAGTACCAGCGGCTTCTGCCTGTTATGTGTTGCACTTGTATGGTCTCCTGGCCGGAACAGGAAACAGCTGCCTTTGCCAACTTCATACGGCTGGTCGTTCAGCACAACGGTACCCTCACCGCTCCATACATAAAATAGGTCATAGTTTTGCATCGGTTTTTCCCGCTTCTGCCACTTCCATCCCGGTTCGCAGACAATTTTGGCGACAGCGGGCAAAATAACAAAAGATGACGGCGATGCCTGCAGCATGTCGCCACTCCCCCTTGAAAGTTAATCTATCCGTATATTGCATCATCCGATTCAGACCGCTTCCGGGTACAAAATATGGACAGAAAGAAGCATTCTGATCCATACTTTTGCTGATTGAAAAGCGCCCTTTGGCTTTATGCAACATACTACTTTATATATTTTCTACTTCTAGCGAAGCGAAAGGTCTTATCCCATTATACAGCGGAATTCACTGAAACGAAAATGTGCACTTCTCCCAAGCTAGCCGCATTCTCCGGATTCCCTCTTGAATCTCTTCTTTCTCCAGATGTGCGAAGCCAAAACAGACAGCCGGGTGACCCGGTGTCAGCTGATATCGCACCGCATCACGGAATACTACCCGTTCATCCCGAGCCAGCATCTTGAACCGCTGATAGCTGGCGCTATCTCCCTTCCACGTGGCATAAATATGCAAACCTGCATCTCCCGGCTGCATAATGAAGGGTTCGGGTAATTCTCGCTCCATCTCGCTGACAAAAAACGCATGCCGCTCTCCATAAAGCCGGGTCAATCGTCTTAAATGGCGTAAATATCCGCCTCTGGTCATAAATTTTGCAAGTGCACGCTGCTCCAGAATTGCAGAGGGCACCGGTTCATACAGCGTTTTTGCAGCAAGCAGCGGCTTCACCAGACTTGGTGGTAGAACCGCATATCCAAGCCGGAAGGACGAAATCATCGTTTGTGAGAATGATCCAACATAGATTACCCGTTGTTCACGATCAAGCACTTTGAGCGGTTCGATCGGCCTGCCACCCCACCGAAACTCACTGTCATAATCATCTTCAATAATGACAGCATTACGCTCCGAGGCCCATGCAAGTATGGCTCTGCGTCTGTCCAGCCCAAGGACCGCTCCTGTTGGAAATTGCCGGGTTGGTGTTACAAATAACGTCTGTGCTTCCCATGGTTGCGGAATAATGCCTCTTGCATCAATTTTAGCTGGAATAATCTCTCCACCACAGGATTTCACCGCTTGTGCAATGCCCTGATATCCTGGATTTTCCAACACCACTGCAGCCCCTTCCGCGACAAGCAATTGAGCCAGCAAGGTAATCCCTTGCATGGAGCCACTGAACAATACGATCTGTGAAGCATCCGCCTGGATGCCGCGTGTCCACCTCAGATGTGAAGCAATGGCCTCCCTCAGTTCCGGATCACCTGCTGTACCACTTTGTTCACGCCGATCACTCCGATGAACAGCGGCCAGGGCGCTCTTCCATTCCGCTTGCGGGAAATGAGCGGCAGGCATGCGATGCACATGGAAATTGATAAGGGATGAGTCACGCTCAATGACAGATCTTGTATCTCTTTGAATCTGTGTATTCAGCGTGCTCACCCGTTCTCCCCATGGAGAAAGTTGAATCACCGCCTCCTGTCCCGCCTGTTCTTGTTCCGTTAACGTATCTGTAACAAATGTCCCTTTTCCCCGAAATGCCTGCACATACCCATCGGCAAGCAGCATGTCATACACCTGGGCAACAGAGCCCCGCGACATGTCATATTGACGCGCCAGCTCTCGGGTAGAGGGCAGCCTTGTGCCTCCAACCAGCGTCCCGGCATGAATCGCATCACGCAGAGCATGGTACAACGCTTCGTATTTGTATCGATGCTGTAACTCGTATGAGTTCAGGGGCAGCCACAATTCCATCTTGCACCTCTTCTCTATTGGTCATGATCTTGCAGCTTCATCAGCATTCATGAATTTAGTGTATTATATAATTCCAAATTGGCCTATTAAATTGAATGTAAATTGGATCTTTTTAGTTGTCAATGCAGGTTTTATTGTTATGTCTAAGGTCAAACGATTTAATTCATATATCAATCAAGGGGGAACACTAGATGAGAAGAAAAGAATTTACTGTAGATGAAGAACAGGAAATTACAGCCTTTCTGGACCAATGCTCCTTTGGCTTTCTGGGAACGGTTAGTCCGGAAGGGCAGCCGCGGGTAACACCGCTGAACTTCGTATATATGGACGGTTGCTTTTATTTCCATGGGAGTCTGGCTGGAGAGAAGATGAAACAGATCAAACATGACTCCTCCGTCAGCTTTACAGTAGCAGAAGAGTTCTCTCTGATTCCATCCTACTTCAGCGATCCCGAATTGGCTTGTCCTGCAACCTCGTTCTTCAAAAGTGTGATGGCATTCGGTCAGGCAGAGCCTGTACAGGATCTGGACATCAAAGGCAAGGTGCTGCAACGTTTCATGGAGAAACTTCAACCGCAGGGCGGATATACTCCCATTGATGCTGCCGATCCACGGTACAAGGGTCAGCTTAAAGCCGTCGCTGTCGTCCGTATTGTTCCTGAACGGATGAGTGCCAAATTCAAATTTGGACAAAACCTCTCCACCGAACGCTTCGATCATATTAGTGGCGAACTGGAACAGCGTAACGAAGGGCGAGATGCGGAAACTGCCGAAATGATGCGGAAATACTGTCCTTTTCATCAGAAATAGCCTTCATTTCCAACGATAAATCGATGGGGGAAGGTGACATGATCCTTACTTATAACATCTCGCAACAACGCGGTGAAGTGGTATAACTGTCATTGTGCGTAATTTCCGTGACGGGGGGATGGCAAGGTGTTATAATGTTAGGCAGTTGAATCCCAAAGACTTGGAAGGATGAAAAGAATGAATCCACTGGCTGAACAGTTGAACGAAAGTATTCAGGCAGGCAGCAGTCACGTCTACTCGATGCTGTCGCAGCTCGGCAAAGAAATCTATTTTCCAAAAGAAGGTATCTTGAGTCAGTCTGCTGAAGCAGCAAGTCTGGCCAAAACCTATAATGCTACGATTGGTATCGCCCTGGAGGGCGGTGTGCCGATGCATCTAGCTGTTATTCAGGATAAGCTGTCCGCATACCAACCGAAGGATCTGTACCCTTACGCGCCGCCTGCAGGGAAGCCTGAGCTGCGAACCGTCTGGAGAGACAAGATGCTCAAGGAGACTCCTTCGCTCGAAGGCAAAACGTTTGGTAACCCAATTGTGACCAATGCATTAACCCATGGACTGAGTATCGTAGCCGACCTGTTCGCCGACGAAGGGGACGCTGTTATATATCCGGATAAAAACTGGGAAAATTACGAGCTGACCTTCGGAATTCGACGTCATGGCCAGTTGGTTCATTATCCCTTGTTTGATGATCAATTGAACTTCAACAGTACAGGCCTGCTCGAAGCATTGCTTGCGCAAAAAGACAAAGGCAAAGCCATCGTACTGCTGAACTTCCCGAATAACCCGACAGGCTACACGCCTGGGGCCCAAGAAGCGGACGCGATCGTAGACACGATTCGTCAAGCAGCCGAAGCTGGGGTGAACGTGGTTGCCGTGACCGACGATGCCTACTTTGGTCTGTTCTTCGAAGATTCCATCCACGAATCCCTGTTTGGCAAACTGGCGAATCTTCACCCGCGGGTATTGACTGTCAAAGTAGACGGAGCAACAAAGGAAGAATTCGTATGGGGCTTCCGTGTTGGTTTCATCACGTATGCCCATGAAGATGCTGCAGTCCTGCATGCGCTGGAACAGAAAACTCTCGGCATTATCCGGGCAACCATTTCCAGCGGTCCACATCCATCTCAAACTTTTGTACTGGATGCGCTCAAAGCACCTGAGTTCGAAGCTCAAAAACAGGAGAAGTTTGAAATCATGAAAGGCCGCGCCAATAAGGTAAAAGCCATTCTCGATAGCGGCAAATACGGAGAGGTATGGGACTACTATCCGTTCAACTCCGGGTACTTCATGTGTCTGAAGCTCAAAGATGTTGGTGCTGAGGCACTCCGTACCCATCTGTTGCAGAAATACGGTGTCGGCACGATTGCCCTGGGTGAGGCCGATCTGCGAATTGCCTTCTCCTGTATAGAAGAATCCGGACTGGAAGATCTGTTCGATACAATCTATCGTGGAGTTTTGGATCTACAGACAACGTAATTCATATGCAGCAATGCTTATCCAAATATATATGTCAGGAGCGGACTTGCGTCCGCTGCCGACAAACATTAATCCCCTCTTGTATCCTGATGAATGCCTCTGGATACGGAGGGGGTTTTGTTTTGTGTTTTATCCTGAAACGTATTGCCGTCTTGCCCAGGCAAATGCCCAAAACAATGATTTTCGAGCTGTACCGGGCAACGGCCCAATCAGCCTATCCCCAAGGCACATAATATACGATGTACGCAAGGGCGTGCCTAACACGACTTGAAAGGGGAATGACCATGTCTGGAGTTGTTGAAGAAACAAGAGGCGGTTATGGATGCGGCGGTTACGGTTACGGTTACGGAGGATTCACAAATACAGGTGCCATTCTCGTTCTGTTTATCTTGCTCGTCATTATCACTAAATCGTTCCTCTGTTAGTCCATACGTCCTCACAAGGAGTCGGAACAAGGTAAGCTGAATGTAGCACAAAAAAGGGTAATCCGGGATACAGCCCGGATTACCCTTTTTTTTGTGATCTCGTCTAAAGACTCAATGAACAACTTTACCCAGCAACGTGTTTGCTGACCAAACGTCCAGCCGTTTACTCATCCTCTTCTTCCTTCAACCACTTGTTGCCTTGAGAACGCCGCATTAGGTAGATGACCAACACACCAAGGACCAGTGCTGCTGCGGTCATGCCTATTCCACTCCATCCCGCAGCCAGCATCGGCAGCCACATAAGCAAGGCAGCCAGTGCATGCAGATTGGAGATAAATCCAAGCACCTGCGAACGACGGCTCTCTCCCGAGATGGGATAGATCATGATCCAGAAGGATTCGCTATGACTACGCCGCAATGCGCCCAATTGTACACCGATAAGCAGCAGGAAGAACAGATATACACCAATACCGAAATAGCTGCCTGCTGTCCACCAGGACAGCAGCATACCCAGCACAATCAAGCGTACAACAATAGAGAACACTTCAGTTCGAATAAACGTTTTGGTGATAAGATAACGGTAGGCTTTCCCTGCATTCCATGCCAGACCACTCCCCCACTTGCTGAGCCAGCGGCGGGAACTTACTTTCTGTCCGGATGAAGGCACATCCACAAACCATCCCAGTGTCCTCATCACTCGGCCAGCCTGACCCTGTTCCACCTGAATGAGACGTTCCCATGCAACCCGATGCTTCAGGGGTATACGCAGAGCAACGAAATACACGACCGCCACTAGCAGCAGGAACCAGACGCTCCGCTGGGGAGGTTGCCATAACCACGCAGCCATTGCCAAGAAGGCCAGCGCCCAACGCAGCAAACGATACCCTCTAGCAGCACTGATTTGCACCATGCGCAATTCTTGCCAGGCTCCATAGCTGGACAACCCTTTCCACAAAAGCAGAACGAGGATAAACCAGCCAAACGGCCTTGCATCCTGATCCGCGCGAACATAGAGTGGCCACAATGTAACAAATACGAGCAGCATGCCCAGTGTTTTATAGATCATCCCCCGGGCGAAGCTGTTCTTCAGATATTCCTGCATTCTATATTCCTGAGGCCGTAAAAATACGATGTCTGCCGAATGCAGATATGTACGATAACTGCTAAACAGCACTAGTGGTGCCAAGAGCAGCAACGTAATCCAGCGAATCGGAAATCCCGTCGGAATGGTCTGGACAAACGATGTATACCAGGCGGAGAACGCAATGACAAGAAATAAAAAGACCATAGCTACACCGCTCTGGATCACATACCCCAGATAAGGAAGAATTCCGTTCCAGAATCCTGTGCGTCTTTGCTTCCATAGCTGCTTCAGATCCATGCTTAATCCCTGCCTTGTACAAGGGAATAGAACATGTGCTCCAGCGTGGCATCCGATTCCCCGAATTGGGAGCGTAATTCATTCAGCGTCCCTTGAGCAATAACCTGCCCACGGTGCAGAACGATAAAACGGTCACAGTAGTTTTCAATCGTGGACAGAATATGTGAACTCAGCAGGATGGATGACCCCGAAGCTTTCATCTCCAGCATAAAATCAAGCAAGGAGCGAATACCCAATGGGTCCAGCCCCAGAAAAGGCTCGTCGATGATGTATAGTGGCGGTCCGGCCACAAAAGCACACATGATCATGACCTTCTGTCTCATCCCCTTGGACAGGTGCGTCGACAGACTTGTACTTTTCTCATTCATGCGGAACAATGCCAGCAATTTCTCCGTCCGTTGTTTGAAATCAGCCTCCGAGACATTATACGCTCTTGCCGTAAACTCCAGATGCTCCATCACCGTCATCTCGTCATACAACTCGGGAGATTCCGGTACAAAAGCCATGGCGGATTGGTATACCTGCGGATCTTCATCCCGTTTCTTGCCCATAACCCGCACTTCCCCCTGCTGAGGGGTCATCAAACCTAAGATGTGCTTCATCGTGGTACTTTTGCCTGCACCGTTTAATCCGATCAGTCCGACCATCTCTCCGCGTCCAACTTCCAGATTGATGCCGTGGAGGACCGGCCGCTTGGCACTGTATCCCCCGCTTAGCCCGTTGATTTGCAATACGGGTGGTTGAACGTTATCCATCTACCCCTGCACCTCTTTCGTCAGGTATTATTCTTCGGAGCGCGGCTCTTTGCCTTTACTCCATTTGGGTGCTCCTTTGTTTTTACGATCCTGATCGCGCTCCGTACGGCCTGTATTGCCAGTTGGTTTGCTACCTGCTGGACTCGAATTGGAGATTGTAGCTCTGGTTCCCCCACTACGATTGCCCTGACCTGGTTTGCGATCTCTGGACTGTCCTGGTTTCCTGGAGAACGAATGTCCCTCAGGCCGCGTGTCCGGACGCGGGTCAGCCTCCAGTACTTTACCGCCAAAGAGTACACGTTCTTGCAATTCAATACCGAGTTCGCGTGCGAATTTACGCATAATAAAGATCTGTGTTTCATCCACAATGGACAAAACGATACCCGAGCGTCCCATCCGGCCTGTACGGCCTGCACGGTGAACATAGTGCTCCGAGTCAAAGGCAGGGTCATAGTTAATAACCATTGGCAAGCCTTCGATATCCAGTCCTCTGGCAGCGACTTCGCTGGCGATCAGCAACTGAAGTTTACCATTACGGAAGGCAGACAACACGTTGCTGCGGGTCACTTTGTCAGCATCCCCGTACAGTGCAGCAGCCGACAAGCCCAGATGATTCATTTTCGCTTCCACTTCACCAATATCCTCGGTTGCATTCACAAATACGATTGCCCGATCCGGGTTATATTGTCTAACCAGACGACGCAGCATGTCAATTTTGTTGCGGTTCTCTTCTACAAAATAAAAATGCTCAAGGCCCGCAGCCGTAGCGCGGTCCGGTTCAATCCCGATCTGCACAGGCTCCTTCATCTCACGCTTCGCGAGTCCAGCCGTATGCTCATCAATGGTTGCTGAGAGGAAAATCAGCTGACGGTCCCGCAATGCGCTCTTGAGTACAAAGTTCACATCACTTACGCCGCCAAGCTGGAATACCTGATCCGCTTCATCAATGACAATGGTGGAAACGTTATGCATTTTCAGTTTTTTGAGTGTAATCAATTCTTTCAGTCGTCCCGGTGTACCCACAACTAATTGCGGATGCTCACGCAACTTCTCAATCTGACGTTTAGCCGCTGCGCCACCAATCAGACCCAATACGCCGATTTTACGTTCTTCCGCATAACGCTGCGCTTCACGTACAATTTGCATCGCTAGCTCTTGCGTAGGTGCTATGATGAGCTTCTGCGTCCCTTTCACATCACTCTTGATCGATTGCAGCAGTGGCAGCAGATAGGCAAGCGTCTTGCCTGTTCCCGTCTGAGATTTCGAAACCACGTCGCGGCCTTCCAAAATAACCGGGATCGTTTGTGCCTGAACTGGTGAAGGTTCGTTAATGCCATGTCTGGCGAGTACAGCCTCAAGATCCTGTTCTACGCCAATTGAAGCAAATGTTTGATTCGTCATGTATGTCCATCCTTTAAATTTATTCATTTCGATGTTAGCCCTGCTTGTACTAATAAAACCGAAGCCTGTCATCACATTACCTTTCATTATATGCGAAAAAAGCCTGTGGACCAAATCTTATTCAGGAAACGTCTTTTCGCATGCAAAAAAAAGAAAAGCCCCTGTGCGGAGCCTTTCTTTCATCCGGTATATGATGCCCATGGTTGCAACTTACTTCTGATTCATTACCCCGTGCGACAACCTGTCAGCGAGACGTGGAAATAGTTGATACAGCCACACTCCAGCTGAAGCCAGTTTGGGCAGATTCACTTCTTCCTTGCGCTTCTTCATCGCTCGGATCATATGCCCCGCCACTTCTTCCGGCTTCAGCATCATCCAGCGAACATTATTCACATAGTTGCCGGAGGGATCCGCCCGATGAAAAAACGGCGTATCGATGGGTCCGGGGTTAATGGTCGTTACCGTGACTCCGGTCTTCCGCAGCTCCTGGCGCAGGGCATTGCTGAAACCTAGGACGGCATGTTTGGTCGCCGTATATGAGGCGGATTTGGCAGTTCCGATTTTGCCAGCCATGGAAGCCACGTTAACGATTTGTCCCCTGCCCCGTTCCAACATCTGAGGCAACACAGCCTTGGTGCAGCGAACAATACCCATGTAGTTGACGTCCATCATCTCATCAAATTCTTGCACGGACATGTCCGTCATGGCTGCAAATTTGCCGTAGCCTGCATTATTCAGCAGAATATCGATTCGTCCGTACTTTTGCAACATCGCATGAATGGCTGCCTGAACCTGCTCGTCATTTGTGACATCCAACGTAAGCAGTTCATGTTGCCCTTTCAGCGAGGCACCTATCTCTTCTAGCTTGTCCCTCGAGCGGGCAGCGAGAATCGGAATGGCTCCTTCTTCGATCAACAACTGCGCACAGAGCGCACCAATGCCGCTCGACGCACCTGTGATAAAAACAACCTGATCTTTCAGCATACCCGATGTCCTCCCGTATTGAACACATACTGCCTCTTGAGGCGCATGGTTCTATTCTACGAGATCATCACCTGAATATCCATCTCACCGATGCCATCCATCAGCAAGGGAATGCTTAATGCTTTCGTTGCACTAAATGAACTCAGATATTCAGAATTCATCACTTGCGGAGGTGTGATATCTACAACAACACCCTGATTGGACAAAATGGTACTTGCATTACCGCTAATCATGTTACCGAGTTCTGAAATAGCACTTTTACTCATCTCATCCATTTCTGTAATGACAAAACCGCCCATCATGGCAGAAACAATTTTCAATGCAACCGACTCTTGTATGCCAAACACGATATTTCCGCTCAGTTGTCCGGTCATTCCGATCACGATCCAGACATGGTCTGCAATGTACTCTACATTTTTCACGCCAAGACTCCCGGTGGAAGGCGAAATCTGGATGAGCTGTTCGAATACGTTCCGTGCGGATTCCAGGAAAGGATTAATCACTTCCGCTTTCACTGTCTAATGTCCCCCTTACACTGGGTTATTGGTCACACACCAAAAGTCCCATATTCAATAAATTTATTATACTTTATCACGTACAAGAATTCATCAAGAATTCAGCAAGATAGGTGTACTATAATTTATCGACATCCATGGAGTAAATGTTTATAGCTGATTCTATCGAAAAAACGACGCTTTTCGCATCTGCTGCATGAAGGATTTCCATCGTGATGCATGGTGAAAGGCAATTAGGACTTTTTTACTGTTTTCTCGCATATATTATTTTTTTTAATTTCTTGAAATTAAATATTAATTTCTCGGTCTAATGGACCTCCCCAACTCCCCAATGTGCCATTCATTGCCCTGTTGGTCTGAATCACCTATAATTTAAGGAACAAGAACAATGACCAGTTACGGGATTTCATACTTTGACTGATAGAAGATATTTTACCCGCAAGGAGGCCATACATGAATATCAGCCAATTGGAGACGCTGATTACGATCTCAAAAACGATGAGTTTCCGCAAAGCGGGAGAACTTCTGAACCTGACCCAGCCTGCTGTCTCAGCCCAGATCAAAAGTCTGGAGGATGAATTCAGCACCGTGCTGGTAGATCGCAACCAGCCCGTCACTCTCACCGATCGTGGACAGGTGTTTCTGGAACATGCGGAACGCATGCTGGACATCGTAAGTGAACTGAAACAAAAGCTTCTGGATCTCGATGAGACCCCTCAAGGGCATATCAGACTCGGTACAACCACATCCATTGCCATTCAGATTCTGCCACGGGTCTTGTCCTACTTCCAGGATCAATTCCCTCAGATCAAGACCAGTATCCAATCTCTGCCCTCTTCACAGATCTATACCCAGGTCGAGAATGGTCTGGTCGACATTGGAATCGGTTATCTTACGGAGCGCAATCCAAACCTGAATACATCCGTGTTGTACTATGATACGTTCGAACTTGTGGTATCTCCTTCCCATCCACTGGCGAAGCAAAAGCACGCTGCGGTGGATGTGCTCCGCAGCACCCCTCTGATTTTGCTCTCCCCGGATACGGTGGGACGGCGCTTTACAGAAGGTATTTTCAAGAAACATGACATCGAACCTAATATCGTCATGGAGTTGTCAAGCAGTGAGGAAGTCAAACGGATGGTGGAGATCAATCTCGGAGCGGCCGTCATATCCAAACAATCCGTTGCGCATGAGTTACGGCAAGGCACACTTCGCATGATTCCACTCAGTGAACTTGAAGTCAGTCACCCTGTCGGGGTCATCTACAAATCAAGTCGATATCTCAACTCAGCCATGCAGCAGTTCCTGAGCGATCTCAAAGGCATGCCGGAGACGCAGTTCATCAGTTCAGAATGATAAATGAGCGATAAGAAAGGAAGGATATCCATATGAAATTCGATCTTCACACACATCATTTCCGCTGCGGTCATGCAGACGGCAACATTCGGGACTATATCGAAGCAGGAATTGAAGCAGGACTCCAGGCCATCGGTATCTCGGATCATACCCCTTACTTTGGCCGTGAGGAAGAGCAGGCTTTTCCTCGAATTGCGATGGGCAAGTCGGAGTTGCAGCACTACGTGGAAGAAGTATTGGATTTGAAGGAACAATATGCGGGTAAAATTGACGTGCTGCTTGGCATCGAATCTGATTATTTCCCTGTCCATGCCGAGTTGTATCGCAGTACACTGGGGCAGTATCCTTTTGACTATATTATTGGTTCAGTTCATCATACGGAAGATGTTAGCATATTCAATAAATCCCGTTGGAATGGATTAAGCGATGCACGTAAAGTTGAAGTGAAAGAGAGTTACTATGCGTTGATCCGACAATCAGCTCAAAGCGGCATGTTCCAGATCCTCGGACATATCGATGCGATGAAAGGAAACTATCCCCCCTTCTCCGAGATTATCGCGGATCAAGCCATTGATGAAACGTTGCAGGTCATTGCAAAATCGAACGTGGCTATTGAGATTAACACCTCGGGAAAAACCAAGCTTAGTGGTGGCTGGTACCCGTCAGATGCCATTCTGGAGCGTGCACATCATTACGGAGTGAAGGTGACCTTCGGATCGGATGCACACAAACCGCAGCGGGTTGCTGATGAGCTGGATGACGTTCGTACACGTCTGCAAGAGATCGGGTTTACGGAATGGGTGTACTTTAAACAGAAACAAATGCAGATTGTTCCGTTTTAAACATAGAACATCACAATAGCCCTCATGGCGTAAAAAAACGCTGTGGGGGTTTTGGTTTGTATCCTAATAAAAAAAGATATTATATAAGTTCATTTCATTTCAAAAAGGATCCAATAAAATCTGGGGATAACAGCGATCGGAAAGTAGTTCTGTCATCGGAGTGTTGGCATAGAAATTCCATAGTTAAACTTATAGACAAAAAATATAGACAAAAAAATGAACCCGCTAAGCGCGGGTCCCAACAGCATAATCTATTTATCAAAAAGGGGGTCATGAGATAAGTTTACCCGCTGTCTGTTAGAGTTCAATTGCAGCAATATTTCAATTGTGTAACAAATGATTGAAGTTCGTTTCAAACCTCTACAGTTTCATGTTATTCAGCATCCTCTATTTCTATGTTACTCGTGCTTGTCGGATACCAATGTTGGAATACGCTTCTCCTGAGGTGAGCCGATATACTGTTCACGGTGCAGACTATACACCTTAACATCCAGCAGGGTATCCGACGTCTCGCCATCCTCATGGTTCATAACAAATGAGGGCAGGGTTCGTTCATGGCACATGCCGCATTTGATAAGTACCCGTTCGGAGGACACGTTCGCATCGTAACAGCGCGCTTCCATTTTCCGCAGATTGAGCTCGGTAAAACCAAAACCAATCAATCGATGTACCGCTTCAGTTGCGACGCCCTTGCCCCAACAAGATCTGTCCAGAATGTAGCCAATCTGTGCTGTTCCATTCTGATCGTTCCAATGTTGGAAAGAAGTAATCCCCATAATTTGTTCGCTGCCTTTCCAACATATGCCGTAATGCAATGAATCCAGTTTGGCACTGCTGCTGCGAATCTGGTTCAATAGCCGCCGAGCACGGATAGGCGTTGGCTGGCTTCCCCTGTTTACATAACGGATGACCTCCGGATCTGAAAATAGTTCCGATAACGTGCTGTAATCACTCTCACGTAATGATCGAAGAACAAGGCGCTCTGTCGATAAAGCAGGCAGTCCTTGGCCCAGCATTTTTCGGGTCAGCATGACAATCTCTCCTTTTGCTTAACGGGTTCTAGTCCGGTAAGACAAGCATGCTCTAAGGATGATCCGGCGTAAATAGAATACATGGATAGATACTGAAACATCGATTATACTTGGCAATACCTCGATCTGCTGCTTGAACAGTAGTATGCCAATTCATTACAGAGGTTTATTCCTGAATGAACTATTCTGTCTGCAAGCCGCGATAGACGCCTGTACGAAGTTCACGGATATAGAAATCAAGTGAAGGCACTTGAGCCTGCTGTGCAGCCTGTACTTCCCGTTCAATATCATAAGGTACTCTTACAAACTGAAGATTAAATGGAGTATTCCGGTCAGTGCTGTTTTCCCCTTCAAGAATACAATACGAAGCCTGGGTAAAATCGAGCGGGTTACCCACACTACCTGCATTGAACAACATTTTTCCATTCATGAATTGCAGGAATGCATTATGCACATCCCCATATCCCACAACATCCGCTCCACCAAGCTTCGGTTCACCAGCAGGAGGATCGAACATCGCTAACCTCTTCTCGATCTCATCCCACGGTTGTACGCGGTGATATACACTTTGGGGGGATGCATGCACCAGGCGGATAGTACGACCGCTCAACTCCAACTGGTGGCTAAATGGCAGGTTTGACAAATACGCCACTCGTTCCATCCCCAGCTTTTTGGCTTGCCAAGTAAAATTCTCGTTGTCGAGGTTCGCTGCAACCAGTTCATCCCAGTTTCCCCGGATAACCTGCTCGCATGTCGTTCTGACTGAATCAACAACCTGTACAGGGTCAGGCCCTTTACCAACGAGGTCGCCAAGACAAAAGATTCGCTGTAAGCCGCGACTCCGAATATCGTTCAATACCGCTTCCCAAGCAGTCATGTTGCCATGAATATCGGATACAATCGCAATTCGTTCCATCTGGCCAACCTCCCTTTATACTGTATATTCTTTATGTTGTTAACCCTTTAGTTCAAAAACAGTCAATTCTGGCCTGCACAGAAAGCGAATAGGCAGTTGGGTCATGCCAAAGCCACGGTTCACATAGACTGGCATATGCCTTTCGGTAGTATAATATAACCCCTGAATATACTTATGTGATCCTCGCGGAGTGGTCAGTGCCCCGATCCAGGGGAAACGCACCTGTCCGCCATGGCTATGACCAGAAAGCTGCAACCCAAAACCGAATGGAGCCGCAATGTCGGCATAATCCGGTTCATGCATGAGCAGCAATTTCCAGACCGAATCATCCAGTCCCTTCATTGCCTCAAGAGGATTTGGCCAACCCGTAAGCGCGTCATCGAGCCCCACTATAGCCATACTTGAATTCCCTTGTCTGATCAGAGCATGGCTATTTCGAAGCAACGTAAATCCAGCCTCGTGGAACATGGCTTCGACTTCATTCTGCTGCCTTCCCCGATAATCATGATTCCCCAATACGGCATATTTGCCATACTTCGCTTGCATGGAGGCCAATACAGGGATACATTCTCTCATCGGTTCCGCTTCCCGCTCTACCATATCTCCGGTAAAACAGATCAGATCCGGTTGCTGTTCTCGTATCGTTTCCGCCAGCTTCTCCATCTGTTCCACACCCGTATGAAATCCAAGATGCGCATCACTGAACTGAACCACACGCAGCCCTTCAAATGCTTTGGGGAACCCTGGCAGTTTCAATTCAACCTGCTTGATCTCCAGATGACGAGGCTCCCACAGCCAGGCGTAACCTCCCGTGAGCAAACTGGCACTTGCCGTCATTAAGACCATGCGTATCAGAAAACTGCGCCGGGAGGGATCATGATCCTTTTCCTCTCCAGGAAAAATGGGCTTCCCTGGGTCAGACCCATGGTCTGACCGCCGGGGCGGCGGGATCTTGCTGCCCTCACGCGTTGTTTCTCCCATGCGTCTCCCTCCTTCTTCCGCTCCAAATCCATCCCCTTAGTATACCATATTCTGCATGACTAGCCCGGTTCCTCTGACCATGTAGAAAAAGAAGCCGGGATCTTAGGCTGCATACTGCCCGGGATCACGACTTCTTCTAAAGTTTGCAGACTCGAAGCTCTGCATGTTATACAACCAGATTACACGCCCAACCAGCGTTTGAACATATGCTTGGTCGTTTGTTTGTTCATCTCGGCAATGGAGGTGGTGAGTGGAATGCCTTTTGGACAGGAGCGCACGCAGTTCTGCGAGTTACCACAGCCCTCGATACCTCCGTCTTCCATCAGTGCTTCCAAACGATCATCGGCGTTCATCTCCCCTGTTGGGTGAGCATTGAACAGGCGCACCTGCGAAAGAGCAGCCGGACCGATAAAGTCTGTTTTCTCATTAACGTTCGGGCAAGCTTCGAGACATACACCGCATGTCATACATTTGGACAGCTCGTAAGCCCACTGACGTTTCTTCTCAGGCATCCGCGGACCTGGACCAAGGTCATAGGTACCATCAATCGGAATCCACGCTTTAACCCGTTTCAGGGCGTTAAACATCCGGGTACGGTCGATAACGAGGTCACGAACCACCGGGAATGTTTTCATCGGTTCAATGCGAACCGGCTGTTCGAGCTTGTCGATCAGGGCTGCACACGCTTGACGAGGCTTACCGTTGATGACCATGGAGCATGCTCCACAGACTTCTTCGAGACAGTTCGATTCCCAGCAAACCGGGGCAATGGACTTGCCCTCCGTATTGACCGGGTTCCGCTGGATCTCCATCAGGGCGCTAATAACGTTCATGCCGGGACGGTACGGGAGCTCAAACTCTTCGTTGTACGAAGATGACTCCGGGCTGTCCTGACGGGTGATAATAAACTTGACGGTTTTTTTGGCTGTAGCTGTGTCCGTCATATCGTAGTCCCCTCCTTTGGTGACGATGATTGATTGCTGATGCGTAAATTGACGTTTTGAACACGGCAGGCGCTCCGTCAACGGAATGTCCTTTCGACCGCTGTTGCTCCCCCATTTTTAGTGAATGAAACTCTATTGAATAAAATGGGGTATCAAAGGCGGGCGCTTCGCTTCTTCAGGACATTTCCGTCTTCTCCGCTACGTCGTTCTTATAGAGTCGCTTTACTGAAAAGTAGCAATAATTCATTCTGAATGGGCAGTAACTTTGTAAAGCTTGGCGAACGCTTCGCTTCTTCAGTATTCTTCTGCCTTCTCCGTTCAGGTGTTAACTTTTAGATCATGTAAATATAAAATAAAATCCTCTTGGTGTTATGCAGTAAAGGCGGGCGCTTCGCTTCTTCAGGACATTTCCGTCTTCTCCGCTACGTCGTGCACTCAAGAGTCGCTTTACTTAGTCCTTCGAGTAGTCCCGGATCCGTGGAGGGATCAGGGAAACGTCTACAGGCTCGTACGAGATTTTTGGGCCTTCCTTCGACCAAGTAGCGATCGTTGTTTTCAGGAATTCCTCGTCGTTTCTTTCGGTGAATTCCGGTTTGTAATGCGCTCCACGGCTTTCGTTACGCAGCAGTGCGCCCAGAGTCATCGCTTCTGCCAGTTCAAGCATGTTCCACAGTTGACGGGTAAACGCCGCACCCGGGTTGTTCCAGCCGGAAGTGTCGTACATGTTAATTTTGCCGTAACGCTCTTTCAATTCCTTGATTTTGCCGATGGTCGCTTCCAGTTTATCGTTGTACCGTACCACCGTCATGTTCGCCGTCATCCACTCCCCAAGTTCTTTGTGAATGACATAGGCGTTTTCATTGCCCTGCATGTTCAGGATACCTTCGTATTTATCGGTTTGACGCTTCGTGTAACCGTCAAATACGGAGGAACTGATATCTGCAGACGATTTTTTGAGTCCTTTGATATATTCAACCGCTTTCGGCCCAGCAACCATACCACCGTAGATGGCGGATACGAGAGAGTTTGCACCCAATCGATTGGCGCCGTGATATTGGTACTCGCACTCCCCGGCTGCGAACAGCCCCGGAATGTTGGTCATTTGATTGTAATCTACCCACATGCCGCCCATGGAATAATGGACTGCCGGGAAGATTTTCATCGGGATTTTACGTGGATCATCACCCATGAACTTCTCGTAAATCTCAATGATTCCGCCGAGCTTCACGTCCAGCTCCTTCGGATCTTTGTGGGACAGGTCAAGATACACCATGTTCTCGCCGTTGACGCCGAGACCCATGTCCACGCAGACGCTGAAAATTTCACGAGTCGCAATATCACGAGGAACAAGATTACCGTATGAAGGATACTTTTCCTCAAGGAAGTACCAAGGTTTACCGTCTTTATAGGTCCAGATCCGTCCACCTTCACCACGAGCCGATTCGGACATCAGACGCAGCTTGTCATCGCCTGGGATGGCTGTCGGGTGAATCTGAATGAACTCACCGTTTGCGTAATTTACACCTTGCTGATACACCGCACTTGCGGCAGTACCTGTATTGATGACCGAGTTGGTCGTTTTACCGAAAATAATACCGGGACCACCGCTCGCCAGAATAACGGCTTCTGCCGGGAACGTCTGTACCTTCATCGTTTTCAGGTCCTGCGCTACGATTCCGCGGCAGACGCCTTCGTCATCTACAACGGCCTGCAGGAACTCCCAGTTCTCGTACTTCGTCACAAGACCCGCGGCTTCCCAGCGACGTACTTGCTCATCCAATGCGTAGAGCAATTGTTGTCCTGTCGTTGCTCCCGCAAACGCTGTACGGTGATGCTTCGTTCCACCGAAACGGCGGAAATCGAGTAATCCTTCTGGTGTCCGGTTGAACATTACGCCCATCCGGTCCATCAGGTGAATGATGCCTGGTGCCGCTTCACACATCGCTTTGACTGGAGGCTGATTCGCCAAAAAGTCGCCGCCATATACTGTATCGTCAAAGTGTACCCACGGGGAGTCACCCTCACCCTTGGTATTTACCGCACCGTTGATGCCGCCCTGGGCACATACGGAGTGGGATCTTTTAACGGGAACCAGTGAAAATAAATGAACATGGACTCCGGCTTCAGCCGATTTGATCGCCGCCATCAATCCCGCGAGACCTCCGCCCACAATAATTACATTAGTTGATGCCATTGCTGTTCACTCCCTTATAAGTCAGCATTTATGTCTAAATGCTTAAATCAGAACTGTCTTAACTGCGTCAATCATCGAAGTTGCTACCTGGAAATCCATGCTTCGGAAAGCAAGCAGCGATGCGATAAACATGATGGCTACGATTGCAAACAAGCTCATGCAGATGTAGGAAGATACACGCTGCGCACGTGGACCGACGGTAATTCCCCAGCTAACCAGGAACGACCACAAGCCGTTGGCAAAGTGATAGGATGCCGCAACCACACTGATCAGATATAAAATAAACGTTACCGGGTTCATCACGATGTCATGAATGACACCGCCAAGCTCTTCGTGTGTGACATTCCCTAGCGCAACCTGGAAACGAGTCTCCCAAACGTGCCAGATGACGAATACAAACGTAATGACACCGCTGACGCGCTGCAACGTATAGCGCCAGTTGCGCTCATTGCCATAACGTCCCACGTTAGGCTTGGCCTGATAGGCAATGTACAAACCATATACACCGTGATAGAACAGCGGCAACCAGATGAGAAGCGTTTCAAGTACAATCACGAGCGGCAGGCCATTCAGAAATGCAACTGCATCGTTAAAGCCTTCTTTGCCGCCTTCAACTGCCGAGAAGTTCGTCACCATATGCTCAATGAAAAACAGACTGAGCGGAATGACGCCAAGCAAGGAGTGCAGCTTTCTGGAGTAAAACCCTTTCATAAAATGTCGATCCCCTTTCGCTAAATACAACGTTTTCATAAATAAAATTCGTTTATCATGACACAAACCTTTCCCAAGGAAAGGTTCGACAAATTGTTCCGTTTTCTTCAGGTGTGAACAACTTGTGTCACGACTCATGTTACTCCTTTTTTTCTTATAAGGGAATTGCAATATAATTATTAAATGTTATAACCTATAGGTATAAGTTGTAAACATCGGATGTGCAGGCCATACAACATGGTGAAGTATTTGACAAGGATATGCCTCACAGCCCCGTACGCCAGTAGAAAAGAGGTTAGTGCTTATGTTCGAAGAACTAAACGCTTTTGCTGCAGTTGTAGAGCAGTCCAGTCTGAATCGTGCATCCAAATTGCTGAATCTGTCACAGCCCGCGCTGTCACGCAAAATCGCCAAATTGGAGGATGAACTCGGGGTGGCGCTCTTTCATCGCCGTGGTAAACGACTCGAGTTAACCAGTGTGGGCCAGGTTGCCTACACTTTTGCGGTAGAACAGAAGCAGCAGCAGCAGAAATTTTTGACCATGCTGGCCCAATACAAGGATGAAGAGCAAAGTTCAATTACGCTCGGTGCCAGTCTAACGACACTTCAGACCACCTTACCACCTCTGGTTAATGCATTTATGGAGAAACATCCGAACGCGGAGATCAAGCTGGTGACGGGGAAAACCCATGAGATCGTCTCTTTTGTCCGGGACAAAAAAGCAGACGTTGGCATTGTTGCCTCTTCAATTAGTGAAGCCGGGCTGAACTGTGTTCCGCTCTTTGATGATCATCTGGAGCTGGTTGTGCCACTAACCCATCCCCTTTCCGGCCAGGAGGCGGGAATGGAGCATTTGCAGGATCTGCCGATGATTACGTTCTCCAAGGGTACATGGTATCGCAAATTAACGGACGACCTGTTCCAGCGCTGCGCCGTGATGCCCGATATTCGCATGGAGATTGATTCGTTCGAAGCCATCGTCCGCCTTCTGCCCACCTGCAAAGCCGCAGCGCTGCTGCCCAAGTCATACCTCCGCCCTCAATTGCTTGCGGATAATGATCTTGTCTCTGTGTATTTGCCACAACTTCAACAGACCCGTCGCACCACCTGCATGATCTATGGTGAAAAGGAAGACCTCAGCGAAACGTCCAGACAGTGGGTCAGGGAGACGGCTGCTTTATTCACAGCAAAGGCGCCGCTGCCCTCACGGAGGACCACGACGCCTTAGCCATTATATCAATTCGAATGCCGAGCTCTATGCTCGGCATTCATATTCCGTATCGATAGATCAGCCCTCCTGGCTGATCACCTCTTCCTCAAACCGATCAATGTCATCATTCATGCCAATAATCACCATGATATCCCCCATCTGAAGCGAGTCCAGAGCGGTTGGGGCGATTATGACCCCGGTTTCCTTTTGCAAGGCTACAATGCTGCAACCAAAGCGTACTCGTGCATTCAGAGTGGACAGCGTTTTATTATGCAGACAGGCTGGAACCTTCATCTCTACAATACTGTAATCATCGGATAATTCGATATAATCCAGCAGATTTGGGGTGACCAGTTGATGGGCAACCCGGATGCCCATGTCACGCTCAGGGTACACGACACGATCAATTCCCAGCTTATCCAGTGCCCGTCCATGAAGAACCGAGATCGCCTTGGCCACAACCGTTTTTACGCCGAGCTCTTTCAATAGAATGGCAGTGAGAATACTGGTCTGGATATCCGCACCGATGGCAACGATGCAGCAGTCGAAATTGCGGATGCCCAGGGAACGCAGCACTTCTTCATCGGTTGAGTCCGCGACGACGGCATGGGTGACCAATTCACTCATGTCTTCGACAACTTCTTCATTTTTATCAATACCCAGCACTTCATAGCCAAGCTCCATTAATTCCTGTGCCAGACTGGAACCAAAGCGCCCAAGCCCAATCACTGCAAACTGCTGTGTTTTCATTGTTCTTCACGAACCCCTCATCCAATAATCATTTTGCCTTCCGGATACCTGTACAACTCTTTACCCTTTTTCTGTCCGAGTGCATACGCGAGTGTAATAGGTCCAAGACGCCCTGCAAACATGGTGAAACAGATCAAAAGCTTGCCGATCGTGGTCAGCTTCAGCGTAAGTCCCATAGACAAACCGACCGTACTAAAAGCTGATGTTGTCTCAAATAAAATCGTCAGAAAACTGCTGTCTTCCGTTGTACTGAGCACCATCGTGACCGCGATAATCAGCAACAGTGCGAGGAGCGTAATCGTCAATGCTTTGAAAATCCGTTCCTGTAAGAGCCGGTACCTGAAAAAGACAATATCTTCCCTCCCACGAATCATCGCGACAACAGCCCCGATCATAATCATAAAGGTGGTCGTTTTGATCCCGCCTCCCGTGGAACCCGGAGAGGCCCCGATAAACATCAGTATAATGATGAAAAACTGCGTTGCCTGCCTAAGGCCCGCAATATCAACCGTATTGGCACCTGCCGTCCGCGGCGTGACCGACTGGAAGAACGAACCGAGAATTTTACCACCCCAGTTCAACCCACCAAGTGTCCGGGGATTACTGAATTCAAATATAAAAATAACCAGTGCTCCAAATACGATTAACAATCCTGTTGTCAGCAATACCACTTTGGAATGCAGCGACAGCTTCTTTGTCCTCCGATACTCCACCAGATCAGACAGAACGACAAAACCGATACCCCCTGCAATAATCAGGAACATGGCTGTAAAATTCACCAGCGGATCATATACATACCCCGTTAAGCTGCGGAATTCTCCGAACATATCGAAGCCGGCATTGTTGAACATGGAGATGGCATGCCAATATCCATAATAAATGGCCTGCCCCATTGGCATGTCGAACGACCAGCGAATGGCGAATAACGTGCCACATATGCCTTCCAAAATGAGCGAGTAGATCACAACCTTGCGAATAAGGCGGACAATTCCCTCCATCGTACTCTGGTTCATCGCTTCCTGCAAAATCAGCCGCTCACGCAGTGAGATCCGCCGTTTGAATGCAATCGCCACCAGTGTCGACATCGTCATAAAGCCAAGGCCGCCAATTTGAATCAGGATTGCAATTATGATCTGACCCAACGTCGAAAAATGAGTACCCGTATCCACTACAACCAGCCCCGTTACACAGACTGCGGAAGTCGCAGTGAAGAGTGCGTCAATAAAAGAAAGGCTGACCCCGCTTCGACTGGATGCCGGGAGCATCAACAGAAGTGTCCCGAGCAATATAATACCCGCAAAGCCTAGGACCAGAATTCGGGGTGGTGATAGACGCATCCATTGAACATTCATTTTCACTTGAGTATCATCCACCTCTGCCAAAAAGAAAATGACCCCACGACGTGGAGCCTTTCTCCGAAGCGCTTTTCCCAATGACTTGACGGAATACCCAAGCACTTGAAAAGCCACATTTCGGAGCGTAAACATGTATGATTTTCGCTGTAACACATATACATTAGGTTGAAATACATTTTATACTTTCTATTCGTTCCCTTGTTAACCTAAAGACATGCGGAATATTGCACATTTGCTTCAAAATTATAAGCGCTACGGCCTTTGCTTACAAAACGATTTTTCTGTAAATAGCATCGAATTCCGCCAAAAAGGGAAAAACTCAGATATGGCGATGGATGGATCAGATTGTTTCGATCGTTTTCATTCGTTTTCATGCATTTGCACGACTTCTCGTTTCATCATTGGCATTCAGGGCTTGGCCTGTGCTATGTTTACTTTAATATCCATATTAATAAAGGAGGACAATATGAAATGAATCCCTTAGGGCAGCCTTTGGTACTCAAAGCCAACTTCAAGCGTCTGGGGTTGCTTGCGGCGATTGGTCTGATTCTGTTTTTCGTTTTTCAAATCTTCCCCGCCACCTCTTCGCAAACGACAGACATTCAGTCCACTTCCTTCATAAGCAAGGAAAAAGCGGCGGAGTCGGCACGATCTTTTGCAGCTTCTCTACCCGACTATACTCTTCCGACAGATAACGGAAATGAACTGGTGACGTACCAGACTCATTCCGATATTTATGGGTATATGGCCAAAACCAAACAGTTAGAAACCTATAACAAGAAATGGGAAACAACCTATCCTTACGATGTGTACCGCGTTCGTTTGCCCGATCAGGACAAAGGCGGTTATTTGAATGTTGACGTACATATGAGAACAGGAAAAGTGGTCGGTTTTAAGCGCGAACTCCCTTCTTCCCTGTATGCATCCATTGAGGCTGAGCAGGACAAAAGCAAAGTGAATGCTGCCCAACGCTTAGCTGAAGATAACCTTTCCCTAAATGAAAAAGAGCAGCTTGCCGCTGGCGTACTTGGCGAATTTGGGTATACCGTCTCGAAACTCCAGCTAGATACCCGTGAAGAACAAGCCGGGCTGCAATACACAGATAATGAAAAGCAAATTGGAGATTCCAAGCTGGAACTGAATTTTACGTTTGAAAACGGAGCCGTTCGCTCCTTCGAATCAGTCTTCTCGGTTCCTACCTCCCATACCGACTATGTACAAAATCAGACCCGGCAAGCCAACTGGATGACTTACGGCGGTTATGCTTTCCTGACCTTTGTGCTCGGCGTACTCGCGATCATTTATAGCATTCTGACGAGAGCACATACGTCGTTCAAACGCGGAATCGTTCTATCCTTGGTTTACTTTGCGGCTTCGGTGATCGGTACCCTCAACATGATTCCGCTCTTTCAGGCGCAGGGTCTGTCCAACTTTATGCTCACGTTCCTAATGGTAATGCAGGCAGGGATAACGCTGGTGATGAGTGCAACCATTTATCTCTCGCTCGTTGCCGGTGACGGCATGTGGCGCAAAATCGGTTTGAATCCTTGGCCGCGTGCCAAAGAACCCGGATACGGAAAATATGTACTGCACAGTATGTATACAGGCTACTTGTGGGCATTGATTTTGCTTGGCGTGCAATCTGTACTGTTCTTCATTCTGGAGCGCAGTATTGGAAGCTGGTCAACCACATCGGCTGACCAATCCACGTACAACATGAGTTATGCCTGGATCTTCCCGATTATGGCCTGGATGGCCGGGATCGGTGAGGAAACGGTCTATCGTCTGTTCGGGATTCGCATGATGCAGAAGGTTGTACGCAATACGTTCATTGCCTGCCTCATCCCAACATTGATCTGGGCTCTGGGACATACCCTGTACCCGATCTATCCGGTCATCACACGTCCAATAGAGCTCACTGTCATCGGACTTTTGTTCAGTCTGATCATGCTGCGTCACGGCTTCATCGCCGTTGTATTCGCACATGTTATCTTTGACAGCCTGTTGATGGGCCTCAGCCTGATTTTCATGGGTGATGTGCTGAACATTTCCGCTGGACTCTTCTGGATTGTGCTTCCGGCCATCGTCGGGTATGTCATCTACAAGATGAATCCAAACAAAAAAGAGAAGCCGTATGTTACGACTCCTCATCACGAAGTGCTGCAATAATCTGATTCGCCAACTTGTCACCAATAGATAGAGGCCGGAAGTCTTCGACGCTGGCCTCTTTTATTTTGCGCAAAGAGCCAAAATGCTTCAGCAGCAGCTTGCGCCGCTTTTCTCCGATCCCTGGAATGGCATCCAGACGTGAAGTCACCATCGATTTGCCACGCTGCTCGCGGTGGAACGAAATCGCAAAACGGTGGACCTCTTCCTGAATCCGCTGCAACAGGTAGAACTCCTGACTGTCACGTGGCAAGTTGATGACTTCCGGCGGGTTGCCGATCATCAACTGTGAAGTCTTATGCTTCGCATCCTTCACGAGACCGCATACCGGAATAAACAGCCCCAATTCGTTCTCTAAGATGTCCACGGCAGCCGAAATCTGGCCTTTGCCTCCGTCGACCACGATCAGGTCAGGCTGGGTCAGATTTTCTTTCAATACCCGCTCGTAACGGCGACGGATAACTTCTCGCATCGTTTCATAATCATCCGGTCCTTCAACCGAGCGTACTTTGTATTTGCGGTATTCCTTCTTATCCGGTTTACCATCGGTAAATACAATCATGGCCGATACCGGATTCGTTCCCTGGATGTTCGAGTTATCAAAAGCCTCGATCCGACGCAGCTGATCCAGCCCAATAAAGCGTCCCAAACCTTCAGAAGCTTTAGAGGTTCGCTCTTCGTTGCGTTCGATCAGGCGGAATTTTTCCTCCAATGCTACACGCGCGTTATCCACAGCCATCGTGATCATCTGCCGCTTCAATCCGCGCTGCGGAATGTGGACTTTAACTTCCAGCCATTCCTGCAATGCTGCTGCGACCTGAGAAGGATCTTCAAAACCTGGAGGTTGTTTATCAGCCAATACATCTTCTTGCGCAATAGCGTCGTCCTGAATAAACATCTCCATTTCTTCCGCTTCTGCTTCGGTTTGGATATTCCCATAAGAAACACGGGACTCAGCAACACGCAGCTCAATTGCAGAATCTTGCGCCAATCGTGTTTGTTCAGACTCAGCTGTCACCGCGGCAGGTACCGCTCCATCATCATCGAATACATTATCCCCAGTGGCATCACCAACTTCCAGATCTTTTGGCATTTCTGGCAGTAAAATTTCCTGTGGCAATGCTGGATTATCACTGTAGTACTGGGTCACATATGACATAAAATCACTGTATGCCTCTCCATAAAACGGGAACGTCGACACGTGGCGCTCAATCATTTTCCCCTGACGCATATATAGAATCTGGACACACATCCAGCCTTTATCAATGGCAAAGCCAAACACATCGCGGTCTCTGGCATCCGCCATCGTAATTTTTTGTTTTTCCATCATCGCATCAATGGCGATCACCTGATCGCGAAGTTCCTTGGCACGTTCAAAATAAAGATCCTCAGCCGCTTCCTGCATCTTGCGCTGCAAATCTTTCTTGATTTCCTCATGCCCACCGCTCAGAAAGGAACTAATCTCCTGCGAAATCTCATCATACTGCTCCTTGCCCACTTCCTTTACACAGGGAGCAAGACACTGACCCATATGATAATACAGGCATACTTCCTTCGGCATGACGCCGCACTTGCGCAACGGATACATCCGATCCAGCAGTTTTTTCGTTTGGTGTGCCGCGTACGAGTTCGGATAGGGTCCGAAGTATTTGGCTTTATCTTTGAGCACCCGCCGGGTCACTTCGAGCCGGGGATGCTTTTCGTTCGTAATTTTAAGATAAGGAAAGGTTTTGTCGTCCTTGAGCAATACATTGTACCGCGGCATATGTTTTTTGATCAGGTTACACTCCAGAATGAGTGCTTCCATATTACTGCCGGTAACGATATATTCGAAATCACGGATTTCGGACACCAATCGCTGTGTCTTTCCGTTATGGCTGCCGATAAAATAAGATCTTACGCGATTCTTCAGCACTTTGGCCTTACCTACATAGATGATGGTACCTTCACTGTTTTTCATCAGGTAACAGCCGGACATGTCGGGCAGCAAAGCCAGCTTATGGCGGATCTGCTCCAGTGCTTTCTCCTGTTCCTCCAAGTTTTTGACGAATTCATCCATAATTCGGTGGGTCCTCCTTCCCGAAAAAAGTATAAATAAAGGTTACACTGTACCACTCCGATTGCAATACCATCTTCCGATCGCCGTTATCCCCGGATTTTCTATGAGTTCCTTTCTATATTACTTGAATCTAAAGATAATTCACACCGACACTACGTTGACAGAACAACCTTCCAATCGCTGTTATCCCCAGATTTTTTCGATTCCCTTTTTACAAAGGGAAAATCCGGTGATAGCGTATGCTTCCGATGCAGCTTTCTTTCAGAAAGCTTTAGGCGAATGCTTCGCTTTTTCAGGTTTTTTCTGTCCTCTCCGTTACTGTGTAAATAATTAGTTCCATTAATATATAAGGGAGAAGTCTTGGGATAAATGACAAGCGCTTCGCTTCTCCAGATCGGTTCTGCACTCTACGTTATCGTGTAAAAATAATTATACTTTATATTGTCCTATATAAAAGGTTTCGACGCAAAACGCCCCCGGCGCATAACCGGAGGCGTATGTGAAATCTTGGTTAATTATTGGTGTTTTTCGATAATTCCTTTGAGCGCATCTTTCGAGTTCAGACCAACCACTTTATCAACCGGTTGACCATCTTTGAAGAAGATCAATGTTGGAATGCTCATTACGCCGAAACGGGAAGCAGATTCCGGATTTTCGTCCACATTGACTTTAGCAATTTTCACTGCATCGCCAACTTCGGTGGAAAGCTCTTCCAGGATTGGAGCGAGCATTTTACAAGGACCGCACCAAGGCGCCCAGAAATCAACAAGAACCGTTCCTTCGCCTTCGACTTCAGCGTTGAAGGATTGATCGGATACGTTAACAATAGCCATGAAATTGTCCTCCTTATATATACTTACGGTTTATTTTAACCTGTAACGTCGTGAACGACACTTCCAGTATAACACAGGTAATCTAATCTTGTGAAATGAACGGATCAATGTTCATCTTCCCAACATCAAATCTTCACAATTGAAAAACTTGCACGTTCGCTGCAAAATCTTTACAAACGCTTTCTTTTCCAAGTATACTAAAATTACTCCGGGCTTCAGACCCCTGTAAGGGCAAGCTGTTATCCCCATAAGGAGGCAATACCATGGATGCAAATGTGCGGATCAACGACCCGCGTGAACATGTGAACGAGGAACCCCGTAACGATCTGTTTGATCTGATTGCGGGAGTTGCTGGCATGGCCGGCCTGATGACGGTTATCTTTTTCGGAATGGTGATTTTCAAATTTATCACCGAATAGGATCTTCAGGCTGAACGCAGGCCAAAAAAGCCCGGTTTTCGCGACAATGCGAAAGCCAGGCTTTTTTTGGGACTATATGAGTAAAAAATAGATCAGATCGGTAACATAAATAGGAATTAACGTTTGCCCCGCTGGTTCTCACCCCGAACGGAGATCACATCCACAAACGGACGAATCCGGTCCATCAAGCGCTGGCCTTTATTCATTTCCTCGCCGTCTCTGCTGGTGAAGCTAAGATGTTTCTCCAGCCCATCCAAGTTGTAGTTGGACGTGTAGAATGTAGGCTTGCGATTCATACGGTAGTTCAAAATGGAACCCATCACATGATCCCGAACCCAAGGGTTCAGATTCTCTGCCCCAATATCATCAAAGATGAGCAGATCACAGCTTTTCAGAATATCCGTCGTTTCCTTCAGCTTGTTTCCTTCACTGATCATGGATTTCAGGTCCTCCACAAAATCAGGCATGTAGATAATGACACCTGTGTGGCCCACAACCGCGAGTTCATGCAGCAGATAACACATCAGAAACGTCTTGCCCGTTCCAAATGATCCTTCCAAAAACAGTCCTTGCGGAGACAATCCATTCTCCTTGGTCTCGTTAATATAACGCAGAACCTGATTCACCGCCGGAGCACGCATCCGATCCTTGCCCATAATTTCCACATCATTATAACCTGCATTGAGCGCACGCTCGTCCACATAGAAACTGCGGATTCTCTGTTTGATAAGATGCTCATTTTGCCGGGCGATATGTTTGGAACAAGGTGCTTTTTTATCTATAATTTCGGGTTTACCGTTAAAATGCTCTACTTCCAGTTTGCAAAAGTGACCCTGGAAATCGTTAGGACAGTTGTCGAGTCCCGGACAGTTCGCACAGTTCTTCGAATCTTTGGCATACTGATACAGCTTGCTCAGATCGGTAATAAGCTGTGCATCTTTTAGTTCAGGATGACCTGCACGGAATTCGCGTACGTACGGATCTTCCATCAATTCCGCCGCAATCCGCCGCGACTGTTCACGAAAGGAAGGATTCAGCTGCTGAAGCAGTCCTCCCAAGGATTCCATGGCTTCAAGCCCCCTTAATAGTATCAATATAGAATGAACAATTGAATTTTACGATGACCATCATAATGGAGGGTTACCTTCGATCGCTTGTAATTCTACTGTTCATTCTATATAAACTTGAGGAATAACTCAACATTTTCAGCTGGAAAAGCATTATCCATTCCATGACAGTACGCTGAACTCCAGGTAGAGCCTTGCACAAAGATTGATCCGATCACGCTTGCAAAATTAACGACGTAGCCCCACGGTAACAATCTCACAAGGTCCGGCCTGCAGAGCCCACTCCTTGCTGCTTAAGGCAGTGGAAGATTCGTTTTTAATAGAAGAATTCAGCTTCCCTGTCTCTTCCTCGAGAATGTTGCTCTGATATGCATCTTCCAATGCTTGCGGAATGGACTCCGAAGCAGCAAACTTCAACTCCGTCGTATTGGATCGCATATTATACCAACGCAGCATCAGGTCACCCGAATCCTCGTTCACCTTCAGGGAAGAAAACGCAAGACCGTCCCCTTGCCACTCAAACGGTGTGTTGCTTGGCGTCAGAAAACCCGGGTGTACGTTCGTTTGAACCACAGTCCATGGAATCTGGAACTGGTAAGCTTCCGTGTACGCTCCGGATGTTGCTCCGTTCCCGTCATGAGGGATAATCTCCAGCTGGAAGGAATGCTCGCCGAGACATTGAGCTTCCGGTGTAGGGAACAATCCCCAGTCTCCAAGCTCTCCCACGGCACGAAGCAGTGTTACGGCAATCGTATTCCGTCCATCCTCAAGAATCTCATATTCATTCAGACCCAGATTGGCTACAACCAATCCAGCCTGATCCTCACTCACATCAACAAAACTTTGCTGATGCTGGGTGTTGCTCGGATTCTGCCATTCCGGTGCAGGCGTATTATCACGAGTGGCAATTTCGAACATCGAGTCAACGTGATGAACAGCCGCTGTCAGATCCGTTGGGAAGAGTGCCCGCACCCGATGATCCTTCGCCTGATTGTTGAAGGTGGTTTCGAGCTTGATGCCTTTTCCACTGCGGCTTAACGACACAACGGTTCGGATCTTGAGCGTAACCATTTGTTTGGAACGTTGCGCTTTACGATGCGGATAATAGATGAGTTCCCGCTGCTCACGATCAAGCGTTTCGTCGGCCGATTCAGGAATTTCCCAATGATGAACAATTTCGTACGAAGCTCTGTAAGGCGCATCTTCGATAACCCGAATTTCTGCCCGAAGATCCTTCGTAGTCAGTGCCACTTCGTTCTCCGGCTGTTTGAACATGTACTCATTGCCGATATCACCGACATTTTCATACACGCCAAGATCTTTATACGTCTGGCCTGTCCGTTTATCTGTGAGTGCAAAAGATCCATTGTCTGCAATATTTACGATCAAATATTCATTTTCCATGCTGCGTTCACCACGCAGCAGTGTATTTGAATTCGTAGTGGTATCCACAGACTCCCCAGCAGCATTGCTGTCCATGCGAACCAAGGCATACGTCTTCAGGCCAAGTGCAGGCACGTTCTCTGCTTCAAACGTAATGCTGACCCGACGGCAGCTATATGGCTGACGGAATCGATCATCCGGCAGATCATAGCCGAATTGCAGACCCAGATCCTCCACCGTACACGGAACTGCCTTGCCTGCTTCATCCACCAAAATACGACCTGACAGGTCGATGGCGTTCATTTTGGCTGCCATATCTTCCAATGAGTAACCTTCGCGGAAGTACAAACGGGCTGCATCCAGCTCCATCTGAACCACACCGCTGCGTTCCCATCCCGAGGTGTTAAACACAACCACAGGCCGCGCTTCTTCACCATATCGTTCAAAGGTTGAAGTATCCACGGCTGCAGCGATTTGGCTGGTACTATCCTCAATCAGGGCCTCAGCGACATGACGGCTCTTATCAAACCGGGTGACCATCTCGCGATGCACCTCGTCTACGCTACAGCCACAGATGCTGTCATGTGGATGATTCTGCATCAATGTTTTCCAGGCATAGGTAAACTGATCATGCGGATATGGATGACCCAGCAGATGTGCGAACGAAGCCAGTGGCTCAGCCACCTTTTCCAGCATGGCTTGGCCCAGCTGGTTCATCTGTTTCAGATAAACGCGTGCCGAAGCCGTGTTCACCAAGGTTCCCCAGCCATCGGTACGCTGGCTGCGCAGCTCTCCTTTTACAACAGACAGCTCCTGAACCGCAGATGCTTTCAACGCTGACAGATAGTCCGGGAAATTGGAGTGAACAAACTCGATATCGGGATATAACTGTTCAGCCATACGGATGGCTTCAGGCAAATCCTTCTGAATCGGCTGGTGATCACATCCGTTCATGTACAGCAGTTCATTGGTCGATGCATATTTTTCCGCGTCAGCCAGCTTGGTTTCCCAGAACTTGCGGGCCGAAGCTTCATCCACCGGAACCTCATTCCCGTTAGAATACCAGTTGGCAAATAGAACACCAAGTACTTTCGATCCATCCGGGCCTTCCCACATCAGCTCTGAGAAACTGGATTCGTATCCATCGTCAGATACCATGTTGTTGAAGCCCGTTGGCTTCACGCCTCGCCCGAAAAAGACATTATCGATGCCCGATTGCAGCATAAGCTGCGGCGTCTGTCCTACAAGTCCGAACGTATCCGGAAAGTATCCAATCTTCGAAGGTGTTCCGTAACGTTTGGCATCCCGATGTCCGACCTGCATATTACGTACGTTCGCTTCACCACTGGTCAGGAAGGCATCCTGCAAAATATACCAAGGTCCAATGACAATCCGGCCATCACGAATATGCTTCTCCAGCCGTTCCTTCTGCTCAGGTCTGACCTGAAGATAGTCATCGATGATGATGGTCTGGCCGTCCAGGTAAAAACTTTTAAAATCCGGTCCCTGATCGAGCTGATCCAGCAAAGCATCCACCAGCTGCACCAATCTCATATGATGTTTCTCATACGGCAGATACCATTCGCGATCCCAATGTGTATGAGAAATAATATGTGCTCTCTTTGATTTGCTTGTCGGTTTGGTCATTGCATTATTCCCCCTCTACCTCTTGTTGTACAACCTCTACTTCATCCGGACGATACACGGCTTGCAGCTGTCCAGCAGCATCTGTGGCAAACAGCACCGAGCGATTTTTCTCCAACAGGAACGTATATATGATTCCGGTACGCGTATCTCTGATTTTCACCTCATGATCCAAAGCAAACTCCGATACAAATACATACAGATTCCCTTTCGGGAAGCTCAGCTTCCGGCCATAAATCCCTGCCAGGTCACCGCCAGATATCCATTCCAGTTCATTCTCAATGCCAGCCAATTCTGACGCATATCGATACAGGTCAGCCAGCGGCTCATCCCGGCCGTTCAGCTCCAGCGGTAGCGGGCTCCAAATCAACTTGCCTTTGCCTAATGGCAGTACTGCTACTTCATCAGGTGTATGATTCTCCACATGAAGCAACGTTTCCTTCGCCACTTCGGCAATCCGGCGACGACCATACGTGACGCGGTGATTCACCCCGTTAATATTCAGCATTTCTTCCCGCTGTACGTTGCCCAGACTGCGCTGGCCGACAAGATGATCTGCCCGATCACTTCTCTTCCAATAAGCATCCAACCCGAGCGGCCCAGTAATAAGCAGCGCAGCTCCTTCATTCTCCGCGAAGTTCAGCAGCTCGCTTAACGCATCGCTGTCCATATTGTGCGGACTTGGAACCATGATCAGCTTCGGTGGTTGCTGCTTCAATGCTTCCAGATGGTACTCGGATACAGCCCGGAATGGCTGCTTCAGCTCATAAGCCATCACACGGGTCAATTTGGTGGTTGCATCGTAAGCCAGGGAACGGTTAGAAAAATCGTTGGAATACGGGAAGACCACCGCAATTTCCTCCAGCTCGCGATCAGTAAACAAATCTCGAATCTGTTCCATGAATCTGCCAAAATCGTAAGACACATCGGCTTCAGGTTTTTCTGTACCATCCGCTCGCAGCGCTCCAATATGAGATTCATTGGCATTATCCATATAGAAGTTCGTATTCCAGATCCATTGCACGGCTCCGGCACCGCCTGTTGAGAAGGCATAAGCGTATTTGCGCTCCAGAATGCCGTGAAGCTCTTCCTCTGTGCGTTTGGCCCGACCATCCGGGGTTTCCACATACATGATGCCTGTCTCCTGAATGAGATTGGGTTTATGTGGTGTTTTGGCGAAAATACCGTCCCAGATCAGGTCATCGTTAAGCCACCATGAATGCACGGTTGTATAATCCACTTCTCGTTCATAGAAGAACGGAGAAGGCCGCTGTGCTCCAAGAGCTTCATCCTGTCCCACCGTGACCAGATGATGGGGAACGAGATCCTTGATCGTACCTACAAGCTCTCTCGCCCAAACATTATGCATCTCCATGGAAAAGAGACAATAATCGAGCCAGCGTGTTCCTTTTTTAGCCTTGTGCATATCCTGTACATCGAAATTGATCTCTTCCGGTTCAGGAATGACTGCTGCGGTAAAATCCGGGAGCTGCTTAGGTGACATGTTCCATGCCTCCTGCAGCGCTTCAATCGTCTGATGCCGCTGCTGAAGCCAGTCGATAAACGCCTGCTGCTCATATGAATCCCTTGCCGAACGCGGCCCATCGGAGAATATGCGCACAGGATCAAACATCGACGGTTCATTAATCAAGTCCCAGTCCACATGTGTGGAATGTCTGTGACGACTGACAATGCTGCGGATGAATCGTTTCTGTGCATCTACGCTCTGCGGGTCCAAATATGGATTTGTTCCTTCCCACGTCTCGGGTGTAAAGGAGAAAAAGGTAAACGTCACTTGAAGGCCATGCCGTTTTGCCGTTAACAGGAACGCATCAATAGCACGCAGTACATCCTCGGACATGTGACCATCCACCTGCATCATGTTGCGATAGGCAGTCCAGATTCCGGTCCGAATCCAGTTGATGCCGGCTTTCGCCATCTGTGCCATATCCCGATCCCACACATCCGCGTTGGGAAGGAACAGGAATTTCCGTGCCACATCAGAGGTCATGTAAGTCATACCAACAACAGGCAGCGGACGACCGTCTTTGATAAAATAATCTCTGCTGCGTGTAATGACTTCCCCTTCTGCCAACAAGGCTGCGTCCTGACCCCAGAAGCCTTGGCGCAGGATGCGAACTTCTCCATCAGGCGCCTGAACACGAGCCACGATTCGGTACAGCCCGCTCTCGATTGAAACCGGAAGAAGAATGCGTTCAAAACGCTGTTCACCGGAAACTTCCATCTCGACTTGATGATTCCATACCTTCTCCACCGTGCCGTTTGTGCGATCTTCCCGTTCAACGCTTAAATCAAACGTCCACAGCTCTGGCTCACTTCGTCTGCTGCCCGCACGCTGTAGAATTTGGGTTTGGAGGATCAGTGAAGCTCGTTCACCCAATTCATACGAAGCGTAGTTCGGCTTCAGAGATATCTCGGTCACACCTTTGGCGCAATACTGCGCCCAGTTCACCATTTCGGCTGCTCCATTCTGTTCCCAGAAGGCAGCCGTCAAAGGCAGATGCACAAACAGCCAGCGCGAACCGGCAAACGTACTGCGGGAGTTTTCCCATAATACGATTGGGGCAGCGATGCTCCGACCATCCTTGCTGATGCCGCGGAGCAGCGGAGAAATCTGCGTGCTCATCGGACCTGATGAACCCATTTGGTGTGGCAAATCGCTTGTTTTGGTTGTGTGGGGTACCAGATTCCACGTATCCGCACTTTCGAACAGTTCCTCTTTGCCTGCAAGAAGTGGAATATTCTCTGATGAAGTTAGTGAATGCACTCTGGCTGCGGATACCTTTAACGCCTCATGAATGTAAAGTTCCTGGTGATACGCCGTTTGTTCCGTCTCGGAAATCCATGTTCCATTCTCCTTGCGTACAGGACGTTTGAATGGTGCGCCACCAACGCTGATCAGACTTCCGCCCTGATGTAAAAAAGCTGCAATTTCGGTCCAAGCCGATTTGGGAAAATAGGGCGCATGCAGATTCACGAAACACCCTTCACCAGCCGCCCTGCTCAAAGCCGAAACCAATTCTTCCGCGTCTACAACGAGGATCTCTTCCGATGCTTTCCATGCATCAAGAGCACCTTGCGTTGGCAAAGTGCCTTCCACCGGAAACGCTGGATCAGAGAAAATAATCAGCTTGGTTCTCTTCACCTGTGCGCTGCTCATAGCAAGCCATCCTTCATGGATTTATAGACCAACTGGGAGAACAAACTGTTGGACCAAGCAAACCATTTTCTTGTAAAAATCGTCGGATCATCAGCATGGAAACCTTCATGCATATATCCTGTATCCGCATCTGTTGCTTCCAGCATCCGAATGATTTCGAGCTTCTCTTCAGCAGACTGGGCCGTCAATCCTTGCATGGACAGACCCATATGCCAGATGTAATCCGGCGGTGTATGCGGGCTGCCGATTCCTTTGGCAACTTTGCCTTCATAATAGAACGGATTCTCTTTGCTGAGCGCAAAACGTCTCGTATTCTGATAGATCGGATCATCCGCTGTAACGTAGCCAAGATAAGGAATGGACATCAGTCCCGGTGTACCCGCATCGTCCATCAGGCAGTAGTTGCCGAAACCATCCGTCTCATAAGCATAGATCGGGCCAAATTCAGGATGACGGTAAATACCATAAAGCTGAATACCATGATCTACTTCGGCTTCCAGATCCTTAAGCTCCTGCAGGAACTCCATATCCCGGAATACCCACTCCGCGAACTCCTGCATCTGACGCAGGGCAACGACGGCAAACATATTGCCTGGAATGTTGTAGTGGAAATCGCACGCATCATCACTGGAACGGAAACCGGACCAGATCATGCCTGTGTAATTGACGGGCATGCCTCGTCCGTTATTGCGGATGGAATCCGTAGCAATGCCGTTGTTGCGGGTAAAGCTATATGGTGATTGCTCCATGTGATGCTGCTCCACCCGGAACAAATCCACGATTTTGCGCATGGCGGCTTTGAAGCTGGAATCGAAAATATCCGTCAGTTCGGTTTCCTTCCAATATAAATAAGCGAGCCGCACGACAAAGCACAAGGAATCAATCTCGAATTTGCGCTCCCACACCCAAGGCGACATCTCGGTTACGTCGGTGGTGTTCCAGTGCCAGTCATTAGCTGTCTCGTTGAAGGCGTTGGCATATGGATCAATATGAACATACTGGATGTGGCGCTTGATCAGACCGCCAATAATGCGTTGCAGGTCCTGGTCTTCCTTGGCAAATGGAATGTAATGCACCACTTGCTCCACAGAATCACGCAGCCAGGAAGCTGGAATATCGCCAGTGATGACAAAGGTCGTGCCGTCGTCCATTAATTTCGTTGTTGTTTCAATCGTATTCGGAAAACAGTTCTTGAATAGCTGAAGCAGCTTCGGTCGATGCGCCAGCTTCTGCTCCGCTTCTTCCATTACAGCCTGTACGGCTTGTGGCAATGCAACAGGTGGCATCGGTATTTTGGGTAATCTGAATTGTTCCATGAATGAGTGCACTCCTTAAACAAATTGAATGGTGTAGCCGTAGCAAGATAAACCCATTAACTGTACACTAGGACACTACGATTGCAGTACCATCTTCCGATCGCTGTTATCCCCAGATTTTTTTGATTCCCTTCTCCAAAGGGAAAATCCGGGGATAGCGTATGCTTCCGATGTAGCTTTCTTTCAGAAAGCTTTTAGGCGAACACTTCGCTTCTCCATCTGGTTCTGCCCTCTCCGTTATCGTGTACATGTTTTAGTTCATCTTACATAGCTCAAAGTATTTCAAAAAGGTTTACCGTAGTAACACGGTTTTTATTTCGTAAGGTTTAAAAGACAATGTAATCTGACCATCGGTACTGGCCAAAGGCTCGCCCGCTTCTTCCAAAGCATTGGAGAGATAAGCTTGCTCAAATGCATGCGGCCATTGCAGCGTCACACGTTCACGGGTGCCCGAAGACTCATAGAAACGGAGCACTGTACCGTTTCCTGCCTCTGCCGGTTTGACCGTATCCAAGATGACATGGCTGCTATCGAATTCAATCCATGCTCCAGTGGACGGACGTGCTGGTACCGCATTTGCAGTTGGATCTACTCCAGCCCCTGCGCTCTGCTGTACTTGATCCCTCGGTTGCATCTGTTCCGATTGCTGTACAGTCACTTCATGGTTCAGTTCGGCTGCCCGCCGTACCGTATGGGCAGTTCTCCAGTCACCTTCATGTGGATACAGGGAATAGGTGAAGTCATGTTCGCCAATATCCGCAGTCCGGTCAGGCCATCTCGGTGCACGCAACAAGGAGAGACGAATTGTGCTTCCCTGAACGTCGTATCCATATTTGCAATCATTGAGCAGACTGACGCCATATCCGTGCTCGGCGACATCTGCGAAGCGGTGTCCGCACACTTCATACTGGGCTTGCTCCCAACTCGTATTGCGATGAGTCGGACGCTCCAATGCACCGAATGGAATTTCATAGGTCGCTTTGGAAGTCACTACATCGATCGGGAAGCCTACTTTGAGCAATTTATGATCTTCATTCCAGCTTACATGGCTCTTGAAATCGATCCGTCGATTGTCATGATAGAACACCATATCCTGTGTAATCACAGACTGGTGAAGCTTCCACTGAAAACGAAGTACGTCCTTCGTAGTACCTGCCAGAACCAGTTTCTTCTCCACAAGCTCCACTTCTCCAGCAACCTGAGCCTCATAACGGCTGTCGATATCCCAGGCATCCCAGAGCGTCGGACGGTCATGGAAAAAGTAAAATTGATTGCCGCGTTCACCCGGCTTGAGAATCTCTCTTTGTGCTGTCTTGTCCCACAAGCGGGATATCTCGCCACGATCGTTAAACTGCACATGGTAATACGCAGTTTCCCATGTATCTGTAAATTTCTTTTGCCCGGCAATGCTCGCCATTTCCCGTACCTTCGTTTCCCTTGCGTTTTCCGGTACGAGCCAAATCGTCTTATGACCAAACGCTGGAATGTCCGTCACCAGAACCGAAATTTGGCTATCTTCCCTGTCCATTCGCAAACGCTGACCTTCTTCATCTATGACGTAACGATCCAATCCATCGTGCATTTGAAGTTGAACAACTTCACTTCGAGTCCAGCCGAGGCTGTTGAACACAACATAAGGTATAGAACCCTCTGGCCCCTGCGTGTTAATTCCCCTCGTTAATGAGGAAACCCCTTGATTCAGTCCTGCTCTACCCAATTCAAATACCCGGACATATTCCTCGTCTGAAGTTACATACGATTCGGTAATGGCCGAACCTGGGATAATATCATGGAATTGATTCAGCAAAATCAGTTTCCAGCCATCATGCAGCGCCGAACGTACTTCCGTTTCCTGTTGTGCCTCCATATCCGGCAGCGCAAGTGTGTTCCAGAACTCCGCTTCCCGATAAAGCACTTCAGCCTTCCGATTGTTACGCTTATTGCGGCCATGGGTCGTGTAGGTACCCCGGTGAAGCTCCAGATACAAGTCGCCATGCCACTTCGGAAGATCAGGCTGTGCCTTCTCGATTCCGGCAAAAAAGGCTCCGGCGGTGCTGTACCCATTCTTCGGCTGTCCCACCATCAACTCGGATCGATCCACGTACTCCAACATCTCACGCGTCACGCCGCCGCCGCCATCCCCATGCCCATACAAAAGCATATGCTCCGGATGCGCCGCCTTCTCGCGGTAAGACTGCCAATGATCATGAATGTCCTTCGGCAGCGTATGCTCGTTGACACCATGATTGAGATAGGACAGGATGGACGTGCCATCAATGCCTACCCACTGGAACAGATCATATGGAAACACGTTCGTATCATTCCATCCGAGCTTGGTCGTCATGAAATACTCCACATTGCCATGCTTCAAAATCTGAGGCAGGGAAGCGCAATAACCAAATGTATCTGGCAGCCATTCAATCTGTGATGTTTTGCCGAACTCCTCCATATAAAAACGCTGACCATATAACATCTGACGAATCAGGGATTCCCCGCTCGGAATGTTCAGATCGGGCTCAACCCACATACCGCCAACCAGTTCCCAGCGTCCTTCCGCAATGCGCTTCTTCACCCGTTCATACAGTTCGGGATCATGTTCCTTCAGAAAAGCGTACAGCAAAGGCTGGCTCTGGGAATAAACATAATCGGGATATTCATTCATGAGTGCATCCACCGTGGAGAATGTACGACTGGTCTTGCGCACCGTCTCACGTACAGGCCACAGCCAGGCAATATCAATGTGCGATTGCCCCACCATATGCTCCAAACCTTCGGCGTTTCCACCAATCTCTCGCACTTCATGGATCAATCTTTCTTCGATACTGTGGATGTCATTCCCCTGCTTGACAACCTCTTCTGTCAGACCCACAAATTGATCCATCGCCCGATAGATCGCTTCCAGCAGGCGCACACGGCGAAAATCACTTTCCGGCAGCAGCACCGCGGAATCACGCACAATCGTGACCGTGTACATCAGACTGCGGACAGGTTCATTTGGTCGCACCAGCAAACTGCTAATCGATGTAATGGGAGGCTGAATAACCGCCTGTTGATTCAATGGATCGACAGGCTCGGGTACCGGATCGAATAACTCAATCTCAAGTTCAGGCTTAGCCCCTATTCGGGAAGGGTCAAGTGTTACATACGTATGATTACGATCCAGCCCCTGATAGGAATGTCCATTCACCCGAAGCAAGCCTTCCCCACCGGATTCAAATACAAGTCCGTAAGGTTCCTTCTGCCAGGAGGCAGGTACTTCCAGCCGTGTCCGGAAGAAATAGGTCGTTCCCTGATCACTCGGAAAACGATTCAATCCCTCGCCTTCTGGATAAGCCTTCTGATCCTCGTATTGTCCTGGCACTTTATAATAAGCACGGGTGATATCCCAGCTGCGCAGCTCCATTTGCTCCAACCACTGACGTTCGGACAACTCGCGAATAAATCGTCTGATGCGTTCCATTTCCTTACGCCTCCTCTACTGTCAGCTCGGCGAACTGCGTATCGTTCACATGTCTTCCGATATGAATATCGAATTGTCCTGGTTCAACCACAGGCTTGAGATCACGACCGATATATTGCAGCTGCTCTGCTCCAATATCGAAGGCTACCGTCTTCGTCTCTCCAGGTTCCAGACCCACTTTTGCAAACCCCTTCAGCTCTTTGGCTGGACGAGCCACTCGGCTGACCACGTCGGATACATACATCTGTATGACTTCTGCACCTCTGCAAGACCCCGTATTGGTGACCTCCACCGATACGGTGACTTTCTCGTCTGCTGTCATCGATTCTGCACTCAGCTTCGGCTCGCTGTAATTGAAAGTAGTATAGCTAAGCCCATATCCGAATGGATAACGAGGCTCCAGATCCTCTTCCAAATAACGCTTGCCGCGTGAACGTTTGCCATTGTAGTAGATCGGTAATTGCCCCACATGCTTCGGAATGGATATCGTCAATTTGCCGGACGGATTCACTTCGCCGAACAAAATATCTGCGATGGCATGCCCACCCTCTTGGCCTGGATACCATGCTTCCAGAATGGCATCAGCATGTTCATCCACCCAAGGCTCGGTGATCGGACGACCGTTGATATAAACAATAACAAGTGTTTTGCCAAGCTTGTGGATCTCCTGAATCAGCTCCAGCTGGACTCCCGCGAGTCCCAGCGTCATACGGTCAATGCCTTCTCCACACTCCATGTCATTCCATGAGTTATCGGACACATTGGAAGCACCGGTCTTCAAGTCGATCGTTCCTTCACCAAAATCACGGGCACTCGAGCCGCCAACGACCATGATGACCGTGTCAGCCTGACGTGCCGTTTCTATCGCATGCTCGAACCCTTCTCTCGAGTCGCCCTTAATGCGACATCCCGGTGCATAGAGCACCTGATCTTCACTATTCGAATGTCCATCTATGCCTTCCCCTGCGTGCCCACTTTGACTAACAGCAAGCTTACTTCGGATGCCATCCAGCACCGTAGCCACTTTGGATTTCGGTTGGGGGGATGTATAATCGCCCAACTGGTTATAGGCTTGGTCTGCATTTGGACCAATGACAGCAATTCGGCCCGCTGTTGCCGTCGACAGAGGCAGAACTGCAGCTTCATTTTTGAGCAAGACCACACCTTCTGCAGCCAATTGGCGTGCCAGTTGAACATGCTCCGCACTGCCAATGACTTCTGCCGCTCGATCGGCATCCACATAAGGCTGCTCGAATAATCCCAGCTTGAATTTCAGTGCCAACACGCGGCGGACAGCCTGATCCAGTACATGCATTTCAAGTTTGCCTTCCGAGATCGCCTGCACCAGATATTGTCCAAACATCTCACCTGACATTTCCATATCAATACCTGCCTGAATGGCCTGTACGGATGCTTCCAATCCATCTGCCGCCACATCATGCCCACTTGCGAGCATGTTGATGGCACCACAGTCCGTAATCACCAGACCGTCAAAACCCCAGTCTTTTCGCAGAACATCATCCAGCAGTTCCGTATGAACCGTACACGGGATACCGTCGATTTCGTTATAAGCCGGCATAATGGATTGAGCGCCAGCTTCAACCGCTTTGCGGAACGGATACAGATCTACTTCCAGCAGCTCACGCCAGCCCATATGCACCGGTCCAGCATTGCGTCCACCTTCCGAGCTTCCATAACCGACAAAGTGTTTCAGTGTAGCCGCTACTGCATCCTCCTGGTCCAAACGCTCACCCTGAAGTCCTTGCACGGAAGCAACAGCCAGCTCGCCAATAAGGTACGGGTCTTCACCAAAACATTCCTCGGTACGCCCCCAGCGTGGATCACGTACAACATCCAGCACCGGAGAATACGTTACCGCACCGCCTTGAGCACGCGTCTCGCGAGCAACCGCCCGGCACATTTCACGGTACAGATCCACGTTCCAGGTACTACCCAAGAGCAGGGGAACCGGATAGACCGTACCGTCAATCGCCATATGTCCGTGCGAGCATTCCTCTCCGATCAGAATGGGAATCCCCAGTCTGGAATGCTCTACAGCATGGCGCTGAATGATGTTTACTGCTTCTGCCCCTTCTCTGGCAGACAGTCCATTTTCAAGCGTAACACCCGTCCATGGATCTGCACGAAGGGCACCATACAGGGAGCCTACGCCCCCGTTTTCCACCTGCTGCTTAAAGGATTCATTCAGCGTGATGTTCCCTTGATCATTCGTATATGTCTGCCAACCAAAAGGCTGGATAAGTTGACCCGCCTTTTCCTCCGTCGTCATTAAGCCCAGCAGATGTTCTACTCGCTCTTCCACAGATTTGCTTTTGTCCTTATATATCATCATCCTTCGATGCCTCCACCCTATAGAAGTGATTCGGTTACTCTTTGACAGCTCCGACCGTCAGACCCTGTACAAAGTAACGCTGGAAGAACGGATAAGCGAAAATAATCGGCAACGTGGCGAGAACCACCATCGCCATCCGTGAAGTATCCTGCGGGATGGATTGCATCGCAGCCAGACTCATCGAGCTGTTCGCCGAGTTCTGCTGGATGAACTGGATGCTGGACTCGATCCGCATCAGCATGGATTGCAGCGGTACGAGGTTGGGATTATCGATATATAACAGCGCATTAAACCAATCGTTCCAGTAGCCGAGCGTACTGAACAATCCGATCGTCGCCAGCCCCGGCAGAGATAATGGAATGACAATTTTGAGAAACGTATAAAATTCTCCGGCTCCATCAATTTTCGCCGATTCAATGACCGCATCCGGTACACTGGTCGAATAGAACGTACGCAGGATCATGATATAGAAGGCATTCATTGCAAGTGGCAGGATCAATGCCCATAAGGTATCTTTCAATCCAAGAAGCTGGGATACGACCATATAGGTCGGAATCATCCCGCCGTTGAACAACATGGTCAGGATGGCAAATATGGAGAAAAATCTCCGATAACGGAAGCTCTTGCGGGAAATCGCGTAAGCATACAATGACATTAGAATTAAACTGACGATGGTACCCAGTACCGTGACCAAAATAGTTACCCCGTACGCACGCAGCAGCGTGTCTCCACTCTGCCAGACAAACTGATAGGCTGCGAGACTCCACTCCGCCGGAATGAGTCGGTACCCGTCACGGGCCAGTACCTTCTCGTCCGTGAACGAGATGATGACCACAAATACAAAAGGAAAAACACAAATCAAAGCGAATAGTCCGGCTATGATGTTCATAATTACGTTCCAGCCGCTGGATACATGATGGAAGTCGCGTTTTTTTACAAGTTGAGCCACAGTGGTTCACTCCTTTCCCTTATCCTAGAATAGGCTGCTATCTTTATCGATTTTGCGTACAACATAGTTGGAAATGATAACAAGTACAAAGCCCACAACGGATTGATACAATCCGGCAGCTGTACTCATGCCAATCTCACCGCTTGTTTTCAAGCCACGATACACATACGTATCAATAACATTCGTGACAGAATACAACGTACCTGAATCCCTTGGAACCTGATAGAAGAGACCAAAGTCGGCATAGAAGATACGACCAACGGCCAGCAAGGTCATAATAATGATGATGGGGGATAACAATGGAATCGTTATATTGCGAATCTGCTGCCATTTGTTTGCACCATCGATCATCGCTGCCTCATACAGCGACCGATCAATCCCCAGGATGGAAGCCAGATAGACAATGCTGTTGTACCCGATGGTTTTCCACAAAGCTACGAACACCAGGATATACGGCCAATACTTTGCTTCCGAATACCACTGAATGGGTTCCACGCCGAACCATCCAATAATTTGGTTCAACATCCCCCGGTCCATGCTCAGGAAGCTGAACGCGAAGTAACCGACAATAACCCAAGACAGAAAATACGGCAGGAACATACCTGTCTGATACAATTTGGCCAATCGTTTATTAATCAGCTCCGAGAGCAGAATTGCCAAACCTACAGCGAATACCAGCCCCAGAACAATAATGGCAATGTTATAAAAAAGTGTATTTCGAGTAATGAGCCAAGCATCGTTGGTGCTGAACAGGAATTTGAAGTTATCCCAACCTACCCATTCACTCTTCATCAGACTTGCCCAGAAGCCTTCGCGGCTGAAGCGATATTCCTTGAATGCTGCTACTGTGCCCACTAATGGCAGGTACGAGAAGAAGAAGAACCAGATGGCGCCTGGCAGCACCATGAACAGCATGACTCGGTTTCTAATCAAATTTTTCAAAAATGACGTCATATGGAGATCCTCCTTCAGGCTTGAATGAAAAAGGATCGGGCGCAACAAGCAGCGGCCCGATCCCTGAATTTACCCTTACTTATTTGCCGCTCTCCAGGCATCAAGCTGGGTTTGGGCTTCAGCCATCACTTTTTCAAGTCCGGCTTGATTGAACTTCTCAATCACTTGCTCCAAATTGGTCTCCGGGTCCAGCGTACCTGTCATCAATGCGGCCCAGTATTGCTCTTTGACATTCTGCACTGCTGTCAGTTCAGAGGACACGTTACTTGAATCAAAGTTAAAGCTCAAAATTGGGGAATTTACACCCTCTGCATTAAACTTCTTGAACTCATCCCATTTGTTATCCGGGTCATTGTTGTTCAGATACAATAACATGTTGTTACCGAGAGAGTACGAAGGCATATCGTAGTTCTTGGATTCAGCCAGATTTTCCATGTGCGTATCATCCACTTTTTTGTAGTGAACGCCCTCAATACCTGAATCGACCATATTGCGCAGCACTGGATCTGTATTCAGCAGGTTCAGGAACTCCATTGCTTTTTCTGGATATTCAGAGTTGGCCGAGATGGCCATGATCGAACCTTGTACTGACGTGTTGGTGATGATCGCGTCACTCGCTGGTGTGGAAACCACCGGATATCCGTAACTTGCCGACCATTGGTTGTCCGCGAGTGGTTGTGTCTGTGCACGATCCAGGAACCAGTTGCCTGATGTAGTCAGGTCATTGGTAGATCCTGTTGTTGCTGCCTCTGGCGATACATAACCAGCTTTGTAGTATTTGTGCATCGTTGTGAGTGCTTCTTTCATTTCCGGAGTCTCCAGAATGTTCACAATTTTATAATCCGTGGTATCCAGTTTGACTGCCATTGGCAAATTCTGAATGACATAGTCATAAGGAACATAAGGAACAAAGTTTTTATCCATTCCAAATGGAGTCACACTTGGCTCATTTTCCTTGATTGTTTTGAGCAAAGGCTCCAGACTGTCTAACGTACGAACATTGGAGATGTCCATTTTGTATTTATCAAGCAACGTTTTGTTGAAACGCCATACCTCTTGTTGAGGCAGCTCCTTGTTGGCCGGAATACCGTAGTTGTGTCCGTCTACCTTGGAACCGCTCAGGAATGCAGGATCAATGGTCTTGGTGAGATCCTGACCGTGTTTCGCGAGTAAGTCATCCAGCTCCAGGAATGCACCCTTTCTTGCATTTTGAACATAGTCAAATCCGCCGGATGAGGTGAACAGGATGTCCATTGGCTCGCCGGATGCTACATTAACTTGCATCTTTTGCGGATAGTCACCCCAGTCAACCATTTTCATCGTTACCGTGGCATTGATTTTTTCCTTGGTGTACTTGCTGACTTCTTCCATCACTTTATTGACATCTTTCTGAGGGGTACCGATGGTGTACCAGATCAGCTCGACAGCATCTTCTCCTGCTCCCCCTGATTCTGAAGCTTCCTTGGTTCCTCCACAGGCACTAAGAACAACTGTAACCGCCATCAAAAGTGCTAGAACGAGAGAAAAACTTTTTCTTTGTTTACTCATTTCCTTGATCCTCCCTTTTCGTGTTCCCTTAAGCTCTACAATCTAACTGCTTTAACCTTACCGAATGAAAGCATTTTCAAAAAGAAGATAAACTTAATATTTCGAGGTACAAATTAAAGAGAAATTCGTACCTATTCATTAATTTGTACCGTTTTGAATAAATCGCTTACATCAAAAAGACATGCTGAGTGACATTTGGCACCAATACGATGGCGTGCCCTCCTGTCCCCAGAATGTCTCATTTATTTCAGTCCACTGGTCCAATCGGTGATCCACTGGAAATTATCCAAAAACCTTAAAATCGGTTGGTGAAATTCCTACATATTTGCGGAACTGTTTATAGAAATATCCGGTCTCCCAGTACCCCACATTCCTGGCGATCTCATGTACTTTCAGATTCGAATTGCGCAGCTGCTCCTTGGCACGCTCGATCCGGTATTTATTGATATACTCCGCAAAAGTCTCACCCGTCTCCTTGTGAAACAATTGTCCCAAATATACCGGATGAAGATGGTAGTGAGCGCCAAGCAGCTTCAGGGAAAGCTCTTCTGCGTAATGTTTGTCAATATGTTGAAGCACCTGATTGACGATTGGATTCTTCAGGTCCTGAAGGAGGGACTGAATGGTCTCTGTGCCGACCTGCTGCAGAGCCTGTACAAGTTCATCAAAGGTGCCGCTGTCCAATACAAGGCGAAGTCCGCGTTGGTAAATAGCCGATTCATCCGAATGTTTGATGCCCTCCAGTTCCATCTTGAATCGAATGACTACTTCCAGTGCGATGTTCTGCAACTCAGCAGGAGTAACCCCGTCGCGGTGCTGTTCAAAATCGACCCGAATACGCTCCGCAAGCAGCTCTGCATTGCGAGATAGAATGAGCTTCGCGTAATCCTTCCAATCGATCGAGAAGGAAGAAGCAGCGCTTCCACCCTTCTCCAATATGGCATGATCGATCACTTTAAGGTCGGGGTAGATCATCACATACTGGAGCGCCTTTTTCGCCTCCTGATAGCTTGTTGGAGCATGGTGAAGTCCGCGCATCAGACTTCCTGCCCCAATCAAAGCAGAAGGATGTGTCTCACACAGCGCAGCGGATAATGCCTCAAGGCACTCCATAAACTTCTTCTTCTCATCCTCGCCTGCATGCACATTGGCAACAATGACGATATCTCCATCAATGTCATGAAATACGTTTACATAAGACTTTTCCTTGAGCATACCCTCCACTCGCTCGAAGATGCCGGATGTTTCCCCTTTAGTGCGCAGTACAGCTACTGCAACATCAGGTGCATCCAGCGAAAGATTCAAGAACTGTGCCCGTTCCTCGAATTCCGTGGCCGCAATCTGTCCCGTCAGCCATCGGTGAAGGATGTTGTCTTTCAGAATCTGAACACCATAAGCATCATCCGTTTGAGGAGACAACGCATGGTCGAGCTTGGAAGCCGTATTGCGAAGCGTTGATTCCAGCTCTTCCACATTGATCGGTTTGAGCAGGTAATTTTCGATGCCTAGCTGCATGCCCTCCTTCAAATACTCGAACTCATTAAAACCACTAAGAATAATCACCTTGATGTCAGGCTGCAATTGCCTTGCTTCCCGAATCAGATCGAGACCATTCATGAATGGCATGGATATATCCGTGATCAGAATGTCTACAGGCTGCGCAGATAAAGCATTTAATGCGGCCTGTCCATTGCCGGCATGGCTTACAATTTCCATATCAAACGACGACCAATCCAAAATATCGTACAATCCTTCAATGATGAACGGTTCATCATCCACAATAAATACCTTGTACATATTAAATACCTGTCCCTTCTGTATGAGGATAACGTACCCTGATCAGGGTTCCTTCTCCGAGTGTACTCTCGATCGTGATGCCAAATTCCGGTCCGTATAAGAAACGCAAACGGGTATGAACGCTGCGCAGTCCGAACATCTGGCCCGATTCTTCCGGACGTTCCAGTTCTTCAAGAATCTCCGTCAGGCGCGCAGGCTCAATGCCTTTGCCGTTATCTCTAACCTCAACCTGCAATACGTCATCCAACTCTTCAACAACAATTGATAATTGGTTATCCGAACGTTCCGTCTGGATGCCGTGCACCACATAGTTCTCAATAATGGGCTGAAGGGATAGCTTGACCACCGGATGTTGATTATGTTCAGGGTCCAACTGAATCGTATACATGAAGATGTCTTTATAGCGAATCCGGAACAGCTCCAGATATAAACGGCAAGCTTCCATCTCGTCTTTTAACGTATAGTTTTTCTTTTGTTGAACAAGGCTCTTGAATAACACGGATAAACTGTAGATCATCTCGCCGACATCCTTCGCTCCCTGCGAAATCGCCCTCATCCGAATGACCTCGAGCGTATTATAGAGAAAGTGCGGATTAATTCGGGCCTGAAGTGCAACCAGTTCCGTCTCCTTTTGTTTGATTTCGGCTTTGTAGACACGTTCAATATACTGATTAAGTTCATCCAGCATATCATTAAAGCTGTGCGAGATCTGTCCGAGCTCATCATCACGGGCATCATCGATGCGTGCTGTCAGGTTGCCGTATTTCACCTTTTGGGTGAAACGAATAATTCTTCGGGTACGTTTGGCAAAATTAATAATAAAAAACGCCGGAACCAATACGGCAAACAGGAGACATATGATGCTGATCGAAACGATGGTATTGCGTGTACCCGCGTAGGCTTCCGCCATTTCATCCACAGGAACCGTGCCCACAACCACATATCCCTGATCTGCAGAGACAAATTTATTCACATACATGTTCTGTTCCTTCTTCATCGAATCCATATCCGTCTGATCAAACAACGAATCGGCCACATTCAGGTACGGGTATTTCTTCCCATAATAGTTGCTGTTGGAGTCGAATAAGACCGTACCCTTGGCTGACAGGACTACAATCTCTCCTTTGAGGTTACTTTCGTAACTATCGAGAGCATTGCCAATGCCGGCAGAGTCAAAGAATACAAGAAACTGACCCAAATTACGAAGAGTCTGTGTATTGTTGATGGGCACACGAATCGCATATAGCGCAGGATCCCATTGATTCATTTCTTTACGAATCCAATAGTTTGGTGCGCTGATATTCGGTGTCTCCATCGCCATGACATCAGGAATATAGGAATGGGCCACATTGGTGTTCAACTTTCTGAACTGCTTATGTTGATTGAAGGAGGACAGATCCTGCCGCTCTGCACTATATAACATCACTTGGTTGATATCCGAATTGCGATCCATGATGTTCTGAAAATGCTTCAGTACGTCAGCAGAGTAATCATCCTGATTCGCGTAATACCCATTCGTCACATGCTGCACATATTCGGCATACGTGTGGTTCATCAAATAGGTAATATTGGCTGACAGCGCCTCATTCTGATGCATGTCCCTTACCATGTTTTGCACCGATTCATACTGCTGATGCATATATCGATCAACACTCTCCATAGCTGCCTTCTGGATCGCCAGTTCCCGGCGAATCGTTGCATCGGACACCGACAGGAAGATGATATAAGACAAGGTGATAATCGTTACAATCGAAATCATGGAGAAGATGAACAGCATCTTCATAAACATATTATTTTTGAAGAAATTTTTGTAAACGCTAACAATTTTCAAATCGCAAGTTCCCCCCGCTGCTCATTTCATGTCTAAATTATATCATCTGCCTTCTGACATTAACTTGTCACCTGGAACTTTTCTTTAGTTTATACCTGTGTTTCTTTAATTTCACCCTATTTGAAAATGCTTTCATGCACTATCGTTGACCATAAGTTAATTTTTGTGTAAAAGAATACCTTACATTCATTCGACTTGAAGGAGGAACAACATGACACGCAATTCCAAACCCAAAGGCTTCATTCCCAAGGTCACCGCTATGGTACTCACTTCAGCTCTGCTTGGACAAGTCATTGCCTCATCCGTGTATGCCGGAGACACGCTCCCTTATACGGGTGACAGCGCCAAGGGAGTAAATCAGCCTTATCAGCATGGCTACACCGCTGCCCAGATTCTGAATTGGACACCCGAAAGTGATATCCATGGTGATCTGCTTCGTGCCCATGTCCCTTTGCAGCCACGCAATGATGCCTTTGCGGCCACGCAAGCTTACCCTGAACTCAGCCCGGACACCCAGTTGTTTACGATGAGTGGGGATTACGGCAACGCGTTCTTTGACAGCACTCCTTACACGAACGAGTTCAGTCAGTATCTCTTTAATTATTGGCAATATACAGACTATTATAGCTATTGGCATGGTATGGCTTCTGCTGGCGTGCCTGAGGAATTGTATGACCCCAATAAGGATTGGACGGAAAAATACTTTGAGTTTGGCATTTTGAATATTCCAAATCCGGCCTACACCAATGCAGCACACAAAAATGGCGTAAAATCCATCGCCAACATCTTCTTCTCCGATAATGATCGCGGACCTCAAACCTACAAGCAGATGCTTGTGCAGGATGAAAAAGGGGATTTCCCAGTCGCTGCCAAGCTGATCGAAATGGCAAAATATTATAACTACGATGGATATTTTTTCAATCAGGAAGAAGTTTCCAAAGGCGTAGCCCCTGAAGATATCCCTTCTTACAAGAAATTCATGAAATATCTCAGAGACGCAGGATTATATGTCCAGTGGTATGATTCGACCATTAATACAACGGGCAAAATTCAATACCAGAACCAGTTTAACGGACTTAACAGCCCTTTTGTGCAAGATTCTGCATTAGGTAGAGTCTCGGATTCGATTTTCCTGAATTATGTCTGGAACCATGACATGCTGCGCGATTCTCGCGATCATGCCGTTAGCCTGGGACTCGATCCACTGGAAACGGTATTTGCCGGCATCGAAGGTGGGAATGACCAGTTTGGCCGCTGGAAGCAGCTCTACGATTTGCGCAACAATCTGGACGAGAACGGCCAGCCGATGAACAGTATTGCAACGCTAGGTGCCGACTTTACCCATAATGCTCTGGATGAAGAGATGGGCGACGGCAGCACCAATCATAGAGCCGAAGATAAGTACCAGTGGATGACCTTTGTGCGCGACCGCGCCTGGTGGTCAGGTCCGAATCAGGACCCAACCAACGCACGCCGTACATCATCCGCCGATCTGTCCGATGTGTATGCTTCCGGTGCAAAGTGGGACGGCATCGCCGCTTACCTCACCGAACGCTCCGTCATTCATGGCTCCAATTTTGTGACCAACTTCAATACAGGCCATGGTCTGCAATATTATGAGGACGGAACAGTCTCCAATAAAACCGAATGGTCCAATATTAATATTCAGGATATCCCGGTCACCTGGCAGTGGTGGATGGAAAGCCAAGGTGACAAACTCACTGTTGATTTTGACTATGGTCCAACCTATGAAAAAGGTGCCCGCTATACTTATGATTCGATTGGTGCGTTCACCGGTGGCAGCTCTCTGGTCGTCAACGGACGTCTGAATGCGGACAATTTCCTGCGACTGTACAAGACGGATCTGTCGATTAACGCCCAATCCAAACTGGAACTCACCTATAATAAACCGTCTGTCAACGACGCTTCCTCCATGTATGTCGGACTAATCTTCGAGGATGAACCAACCAAAGTGGTCAAAGTCAAAGTGCCAGATTCAGGTCAGCACACGTCAGGCTGGAAGACTACTTCACTCGATCTGAGTGCATACCAAGGGAAGGCCGTTGCAGCTTTTGGTCTATCCTTCGACCCTAACGGCACTACGATTGAAAAATATCAGATAAACATTGGTGAGATTCGTATATCTGACGGTTCTGCCGCCAAACCGAATGCTCCAACCGGATTCCATATTGCCAAAGCACTGACCAACACCGATGAGTTGGTTGTCGTATGGGATATCGAGGACTATTCGAAGGTTAAGCAATATAATCTGTATGAGAACGGCGCTTATGTCGGCGGCGTGTATGACTCCACATTTTATATTAAATCGCTCAAACATACCGCTGGCGAACTGTCCATTCGTGCTGTAGGCGCGGATGGTACCGAGAGTGAAGCAACCGTCCTGTCCTATGATCTGAATGCAGCTGTTCAGGACATTGATGTGAAATTCAATAACAATGGCGATGCCATTGTCCGTTGGAAAAACCCGAAGAAGAACAAAGGCAAAGACAAAGGTAAAGGTAACGAGTCAGTCCAGATCACACTTCAAACCGAGTATACGAAAGAACCTTTCACCAAGACACTTCAGGTTAAAAAAGGAAAACAGTCTGCCATTCTGAAGGGCCTTCCGACCAATGGTGAACATTACGTCCTGGATATTGCCATTGGCAAGCAGCATCCAGTCACAACAACCGGACAACTGTCAGATACTCAGATTACACCATACGCCAAGGAAAAGGTTACGGTAAAGGATGGAAAGTACACCCTCGCATTGCCTGATTTGGAGGATTGGTACAAAATATATGTCTATGAAAATGGGGTACCACGCGAATTCGGAGTGACTTACGTATCGCAGAAATTCCCTTATATCATTCGGGGCAGAACGAAGCTGAGTGAGCTGACCTTCACGCCTGCGTCCAGCAGCAGCTCTCTGAAGCTCGTTATCGAAGATTATGTCGGCAATAAAGCAACGACGATTCTGCGATAAAAGGGATGCCATTATCCATTAATTAAAAAAGAAAACAGGCGAGTCTCCATGGATCAGGGGATTCGCCTGTTTTTGTCTTAATCATTTTAACGTTGAACTTTCTGCTGTTCCAACAAGTAAAATATGTAATCCGTTGACACACCGGTATAGCCTTGTTGCCTCAACATCGCAGTCACATTGCCCCGGTGATACGTCCCGTGGTTGACAACATGCTGCAAGATATCGGAAAAATGTGTTTCCATTTTACCGCTTTTCGGATGCTCGATCGTCATCTTCTTATCCGGGTCAGGCGTATGCCTCAATAAATCGCGGAAACGTTCGGAAACGCTGTCGAACAGCTCTCGCATCTCATTCACGGTTTTGCCCTGTGCTTCCTCTGTCCAGCCCGAGATTCTCGAGAAAATCTCCTCGTTCGGAACTTCCGCGAGCAGGAGCATATAGAGCTGTTCGAACAGGTACATATGTGCACATGTTTGTGATACGGATGGGAACACGCTCGTCACTTCCGCATGGAATACCTCCTTCGGGAGCTGTTCCAGGTGTGTGAACAACCGATCATTCGCCCAAACATGATAGTCATAAAGTCGGTATGGTTGTTGAAGCATCAATGAATTCACCTTTCCCTTCTTCACATGGTTTGGCTGCCGCAGCCTTGTCTTTATCATATAACAAGTTCACTGACAAATGTTGTCAGCGAACTTCAATCCACATCAGCTTCATAATGTTTGGCGATACCGTATGCCTTTTCCTGAATCCGCCGCTTCAACTCCAGTGGTTCGCGGATGCGAATGGCCGTGCCGAACGTCAGGAGATATGTCGGTAAGTATTTGTTCATCGTCGGAACATCGATCAGAAACCGTGCCTCCCGATCGGTTCGTTCCGTCAAATAGTGGCGCAGATGCCAGTGGCCGCAAACTATATTAAGCGTGTCAGGCTGCCCCTCGATACGGATAACCGTCAGCGGTCCATCTGCCTCACGTCTCTGGTTGGACTGCTCACAGAAAAACGCGGACGCAGAGAAAGACTCCGGCTTGCCAAACCTCGCTTCGGTTGACTCCAGCCGTTCGATTCGTTCGACGCGAAACGTCCGCATCGCCTGCGACCGATGGCAGAATGCGACAACGTACCATTCGTTTCGGTCATACGCTAGCCCATATGGATCGACTTCACGTTCGTCAGCCTGCTCCGCATTCGCTTTGCGATAGACCATACGGACCGTACGCCCGTCGTTCGTCGCTTGTTCCAAGTCCCGCAGCAACGGAACAACAGAAGGTGCACGCGCTGAAGAAACGACGTCCAAGCTGCTCTGGTGGCGAGACAGATCGTGGCGCTGCTCCTCGTGCAGTCCGTTCTCCACCTTCTTCAACGCATGCTCCAGCTCCTGCACATACGGATAACCAGCACCTTGAGCAAATTTAAACGCATCCACAAGTGCCTTCAGCTCTACGGAGTTGAAGAACAATGGCGTTTCCTTAAAACTCTCCAGAATACGAATACCGCCATCATGACCCGATTCCGCAACGACCGGCACGCCACTGGCGCATAATGCGTCAATATATCGATACACGGTACGGACGCTAATCTCCAAACTGTCCGCAATCTGAGCGGCGGTGAGCTTTCTTCCGGATCGCAGCATCCAAAGCATAGACAGCATATTATCCCATTTCGCCATCGGGGCCCTCCTCTTTTCCTTGAAAGAATAAAAGTCATTTATGTATTGTTCAAAGATATAACACATAATCATCTAGCAAAAAAGGCAAGTCTCCTTTGATTTAGGTGACTCGCCTTTGGGTCTTCTATAATAAAAGTTATGAGGTTCCCTTTTGCTTGCTTGCCTGCATCTGCTGGGCGAACCTCATCATCTCTTCGAACTCTTCTTCGGATACGGCATCACTTTCGGCGCCTATGTCTTGTACAATCGGAATTTCGGGTTTGGCTTTGGTTCCTTTGCCGTATGTACGGGAACGGGCTCCAGCTGCACCAGCAGCCTGTTTGCCTTTGACCTTGGCTTGATCGCGAATATATTGTACCGCCTTCTCATAGGAGTTCACCTGCTTAAGCAGCATGTTGGAGGCAATGGCCTCAACGAAGTTGCGGTTAATTCTTTGCTCACCGCCGGATACAAGCAATGCCATCAAATAATGAATCAGCACATTAATCACTTCACCAGGCAGCTTGTAACTGAGATCGATTTTCTCAAAAATGTCCACCAGGTTGTCCGGTACGGCTCCAGGGAAGAACGTCTGAAGCAGTCGGGTGTAAGGCTCATTGCGCAGCATCATATTATATTGATGAATATCACACTTGGTCGAAAATTGCGGAGGCACCTCGACGTAGTATTCCATTTGTACCACGTGTTCGACAGGCGGCTCACCAGAGTCCTCTTTTCGCTCAGGTTCCTCCATATGCTGTCTTAGAGCAACAACCTTCGCTGCCTGCACCGTCTGCTGCTCATGGCGCTTCTTGGTCTGTCTGAACTGCAGGCTTGCCTTGTGTTGAAGATCATCCAGCACGAGCTGTCCCTGTGGGTTGAAGATATCATCCTCATCCAGCAAACGACATACATCCTGTACGCTGAGATTGAACTTGTTCACCACATAATTCACAATGCCGAGTTGTTCATGATCGAACCGTAGTTGCTCCACATGACGACGATTGACCGACTCACGCGGAAAACGCAAGATAATGTCGGCATAATTCAAGCTGTTCTCTTCGGCTACACCCGTTGTTCCGCTGCGCTGAGCCGAAGTCGATACTTCCGATAACGCCTGCTCCAACTCATAATCAATGACATGGGTGTTCAATTCAAATATATCGTAAAAAGGAACAGAAATATTCTCTTTATTGGCGGCCGGGTAAGGGGCTTCACCGCTCTCTATGGCAGAAAAACCGGAACGCAGTGAGAGTACGGCGAATTTGCCGATCTTGTCACGAAGCAGCAGTGTCAAATGCTGTGTACGGAAAAACTCTGCCGGAGAGAGCGGCGGCTGCAGCTCATATTCATAGATGTAATCATCGTTTTCCGGAATGTACAGCCTTGCCGTCTGAAGCAGTCCCACAGCCTCCAGCTTGGATGCCTGCTCCACCAAATACTTTCGTCCTTTCTCGCTTGGCTCAAGTCCAAGCGTCATGAACAGCCTCCGTTGCTGTTCAAGCGCCGAGTAACCGACCTGTTCACCGGGAAGATGCTGAAAAAGCAGTCGATACAAGCCAACCGCAAAGGCACCTACCATGGGCTGATACGCTCCGGTAAGCATACGGTCATCCAGGGCACTAAGTCCAAACTCCCGGTATACGCAGTAGCGATGATGTTCAGTATAATGGTGCATATTGTTCATGCGCATAGCTTGATCTCCTTCTCCCCAAAAGTATGTTTATCTATTCTATCATAAATGTCCGATCCTCAAATGCTCAAAAACAGGTAAAAAACGAACCTGTTCTCGCTCCATTTCGTCCTAGGTCGACAGCATTCACGTTTTCGCAGAGTTGCTAGATTACTATAAAAGATTACAGCCATAGAAAACAAGTGACGATCTGGAGAATAGCTGTCCCTAAGTATATGAGGTGCAGCCCGATAATAATGCGTACGATTTACTGCACGCCAAAAAAGCCTCCCCTTTGCATTCGTAAGCGTTTACGACAAAGGCAAGACCTTTAGGGAATGTTACGGTCAGCAAAAACTTCCTTTGCCGGCCAATTAAAACATTTTGTATCCACCCAGACGAAGTTTGCGAATAGTCCAGCCACTAATAATGGCTCCAGCAAGTCCAGCTATGCCTGTCATATAGTCTACAATATGGAAGGATCCCAAATGTGACATCAGCGATGCCGTATGATCCCACAAGGAATATACCACGACAGGCAGAATGACGATGATGAACAGATAGGAAGGGAACCAGGTTGTCTTCATCAGCATATTCAGAATGAAACCGATACCAAACATCATAACGAAAAATAATACCATCAATACCAGCACAGGTATGAACTGCATCGGGTGACGTTCACCTCTTCTTTCACTGACTCGGTTTTCTCACACTATGGATAGTAGATAGTGTACCGCAAAAAATGTGGCGAAGCAACGAACTTTCTGGACAAATTTCCCTATAATCGCCCTCTGTTCATTTGCCCTTCTGCTTCCTGTTGGGATACAATAAAGACGATAATGCATTCAACCGTCCCTTACCGGGATTTGGAAATATACCCTGCAGGAGGAATACAATTCATGAACGAAGCCGCATCAACATTGGAGGGCTGGTATGCCCTGCATGACTTCCGCTCGATTAACTGGGCCGCCTGGAAAGCAGCCGATGATGAGGAACGTGCCGTAGCACTGGACGAGCTGGAGGAATTCTGGAAAGAATGGAAGGAAGTCGAGAATTCATCCCAAGGGAGCACAGTCGTATATACGGTTGTAGGCCAAAAAGCTGACCTTGTCATGATGCATCTGCGTGAAACGCTGGAAGATCTGAAGGCCGTTGAGAATGCCTTCAACAAAACGATGTTTGCCCAGTACACGACCAAATCGTATTCTTACGTCAGCGTAGTGGAACTGAGTAACTATTTGGGCAAAGAAGGCGAAGACCCGATGCAGAATCCGGAAATCATCGCCCGCCTCAAGCCGGTCCTGCCACAGCGTCAATACATCTGTTTCTACCCAATGAACAAAAAACGCGAGCTGAACGACAACTGGTATATGCTCTCCATGGATGAGCGCCGCACCATGATGCGCAGCCATGGCATGATCGGTCGCAGTTATGCTGGTAAAGTGAAACAGATCATTACGGGCTCCGTTGGTTTTGACGACTGGGAATGGGGCGTTACGCTGTTTGCGGATGATGCACTTCAATTCAAGAAGCTTGTATACGAGATGCGCTTTGACGAAGTCAGTGCCCGTTATGGCGAATTCGGCTCTTTCTATGTGGGAAGCTTGCTGAACGAAGAAACACTGGAAGACATGCTCAAGCTGTAGGAGCCAATTGCAAAATAAAGCACCGCGACATCTCCTGTAAAGGTCAATGTCGGCGGTGCTTTTTTCATATCTATACTATATTCATATATATCGTCTTGAACGGATCCTTCTAAATCTTAATCCTGATCCTCTTCATCAACCGCTTTCAGAGACTCCAGAAATTCGGCCGTTGCCCGGTCACGGTCACGTCCCTTCTCCTTAAGCCGCTCGATCGCTGGCAAAATGAGAATATCGACTTCCTTCTGAACAATATAAGCCAGATCGTACTGATCCTGTTCCTCCAGATAACCGCCAACCTGCATCAGGGCGTTGTATCGATCCAATTCTTCGCGTGTGAGTAGTCCTCTGACCTGAACACTGCAATGTCTCATCCAAAAAACCGCCCTTTCTTCAGTACGAGGGGAATACCACCGATGATAAACAAATACCGGAGATCCACCAGTTTCTTCAGTTGAGCTGCCTTCCAGCCTTTGTATTTCTTACCGCCAACGACGGCGATAGCTTCACCTTTCCCCAGTGACGCCACCGTACCCTTACTTGTAAATTCAAAAGGCTGAGGCTGCTTCTTGCGGATGGCTGCGACAACGTTTTTGGCACAGTTAACACCCTGCTGCATTGCGATCTGAGCGGTTGGCGGATAAGGCCGCCCTTCGTTGTTAAACACCAGTGAATTGTCACCGATGACATAGACATGCTCATGCCCTGGGGCACGCAGATATTCATCGACTTTCACCCGTCCACGCATCACTTCAAGGCCTGCCTGTTCAAGCAAAGCGTTACCCCGAATACCGCCGGTCCAGACGACCGTTGCTGCATCCAGTTTTTCTCCCTCACCCACAATGACCCCGTCAGGCAGACATTGCTTAATCGGAACACCGATTTTGAAAGTAACCCCTTTTTTCTTCAACACGTTCATTGCATGTTCTACCAGTTCCGGATCAAAGCCCGGCAGGGCTGAAGGTGCAGCTTCCACATTATAAATGTGCACGTTTTTCGGGTTCACATCGAATTCCTTGCAAAGCTGAGGAATTCGATCCGCAAGTTCAGCCACGAATTCGACACCACTAAAGCCCGCGCCTCCCACAACAAAACGAATGCGGTTACGCTTATTATCGTTTTTGTACATGGCAAACTGATATTCGATATGCTCACGAATCCGTCTGACCGAGTTAATGCTGCGAATGGTCATCGCATGATCAAGCATGCCAGGAATACCGAAGGTTTCCGGTTCTCCGCCCAATCCAATGATCAGATAATCATAGGATAGCGTGCCGTCCTCCAGAATAATCTTCCGATCCTGCAGGCGGATCTCCTTCACCGAAGACTTGACCAGATCAATCTTGAACTCGTCAATCAGCTTTGAAATGGGAACCCTTGCATGTTCAATGGTATCTGTGCCCGCTGCCGGCATATGTAGATGTGTGGTGATATAATGATAATCATGCCGGTTCACCAAAGTGACATCGGCCTCGTTATAATTCAATTCCTTCTGCAGCCGCTGGGCTGTCAGAATCCCGCCATAGCCCGCGCCGAGGATGACGATTTTGGGAATACTGCTCATGTCTATACCCCTTCCGGTTTCGCTCGCATCAGCCGTTCGATTGTTTTGTTGTAAAAAGGCTCTTACTTACCCATATTGATGAGGTCTTATCCATTATGACGACAAATGTTAACTTCGCGAATTTATTTGAACTTTTTGCATGCAAGTTATCGGTTAAAATTGTGAAATTATACACAAGATTCAACAAAACGCGGGTATTGTCTTCACATTACAAATTGGAGCTAAATTAGACAAAAAAACACATAGTACAGGTCAAGGATATCTGTATTTCTGGCAAATATCAAGGTTTTTTTTGTTATCTTTCATAACCTTTCATTTCCAATTTCATCCTATTATCACCTGATGTTCATCTATTGTTCCCAGATTCATCAAACTGTCAACTTTGCAACCCTGTATACACCGTTTATAATGAGAAAGACAGTTCAGCAACAACTGCGGGTTACACTATGTACCCGGTTCCACTATTTCTGTTAACTACCTATTAAAATAAGAAAGGTGTTGTTGATTCTTGACTGCACAAACTGCCGGTCATGACATGACCGATTTGCTTATTATTGGCGGCGGCCCTGCGGGCCTGTTCGCCGCGTTTTACGGAGGGATGCGCCAGGCATCCGTTACTTTGGTTGAAAGTATGCCACAACTTGGTGGACAACTTGCCGCCCTCTATCCCGAGAAATACATCTATGATGTAGCCGGGTTCCCGAAAGTTACTGCTCAGGAACTGGTGAACAACCTGGTGGAGCAAATGAATCATTTTAACCCGAACATTCGCCTGGAAGAAAAGGTTGTGTCGGTAGAGAAACTGGAAGAACGTCATTTCGTTGTAAAAACCGATGTGAATGAATACCATGCCAAAGCCGTAATCATCACAGCGGGTGTAGGCGCGTTCGAACCCCGTCGTCTGGAGCTTGAAGGTGCGGCCAAATTTGAAAAAACCAATCTGCACTACTTCATCAGTGATCTGAACGCCTTTGCCGGCAAAAAAGTACTGATCAGCGGTGGCGGTGACTCCGCTGTCGATTGGGCGCTCATGCTTGAGCCGATCGCTGAGCAAGTAACTCTCATCCATCGCCGCGACAAATTCCGTGCCCATGAGCACAGTGTCGAAAACCTGATGAATTCCAAAGTGAACGTGGTTACACCTACGGAAATCACGGAACTTCATGGGGAAGACAGCATTACCAAGGTGACTTTGGCTCATGTCAAAACGAAGGAAACCCAGGAAATCGAAGTGGATGATGTGATCGTCAATTTTGGCTTCGTATCTTCTCTGGGACCGATCGCTGAATGGGGCATCGAGATCGACAGCAATTCCATTGTCGTCGATTCCCGCATGGAAACGTCAATTCCGGGCATCTATGCTGCCGGAGATATTACAACCTATCCAGGCAAGCTGAAGCTGATTGCTGTCGGATTCGGTGAAGCACCAACCGCAGTCAACAATGCCAAGGTTTACTTCGACCCGGACGCCAAGTTGTCCCCGGGACACAGTAGTAACATGAAGCGCTAACTCCTTATGGAATCATATAGAATATAAAAGACACAAAAAAGGGTATCTTACTCCTGAATGAATCCAACATCAGGAGGGATACCCTTGTCTTATATATGCCCGCTGTGTAACGGTCTGGTTGTACCGGAGCAGGCTTGTCCCCACTGCCTTCAGGGACTGTCAGAATGCGGCAAATTGGACGATTACACCGGACCATACAGCCCCTACGTATTTCAAACTTCCTCTGACATGGCAGACGAAGCCGAAAACGTTTGCAATCATATGATGTTCTGTCACCACTGCCAGACAAGCACGCTATGGCCTGTCCATCTATGGGACATGTCCGGTAACCTGTAACATTGCCTGCAATGAGGATCTCTAGTGAAGAATGGCAGATACGTCGGTACCCAGTTTGCGCTTATGGATTTCTGCCAACAGCAGTGCGATGAAATCTCGTTCGAGATTCAACTCAATCGCCTTATGGTAGGAATCCAATAACATCTCATCGGATAACATAGCCATTTCCCGCCACAACCTTTCCTTTTTTTTCCTCAAAACTATCATATCAGAGATTTATAAAGAGAACAAGCGTTCTTGTTATCCACAACGTTTTGTGGAAATCCTGTGTATAGTTTGTTGATAAATGGTAAAAATGTTGATTGATCAACGGGGATATTGTGGACAGTATTTATACACAGGACCGTATCCTATCGAACAGAACGTTTATCAGAGTATTTTTTTTAGAATAAATTCATAGTTTCAAGACTTGCTTGCGAGTAAATTACCCGCACTCCTTGATTTTCAAACGTTTTCCATCTCGTTTCCTTCTATTTTACTATCGGATTTTCTTTGGTTTTTTTTAGATTTTTTTGCTATTTTCATTGAGGTCTGGTGTTCACTTCCAGAATCCAGATCTTGCCTGAATGATCCAATCCGTAATCGAAACCTAGCTGCCCTACCCCTGGAAATTGTCTTTCCATAATTTGTGTGCAGGTGAGTGTAAGTGAACGCATCTCCCGGCGTTTGTGTCTTCCGGAAATATGGGGCAGCGACATACCGAGTGCTCTCCTGCCGGAAAGCATTGTGCCTCCCTTGCTAAGATTCGTCACAACTAATCCCGGGCGCGCAAGCCTCCCTACCAGGGAACGGAATACCCAGCCCCTTTCCGTTTTGACCACTTTGACACGGTAATCCACCGGTCTGCCGTGGATCGTCGCAAGATGAACACCTTGCTGAATCAGGTATCTTCGTCTGGCTTTTACACGGATCAGGGAGTGATACATCTGGTTGTAGCTGGTAAAAGAACGAGTGACCATCATATGAGTGTACCGATACGTTTCTCCGCTTGCGGATACTCTGATGACACCGTACCCGCCACCTCCGACAACCGGTTTAATATATACCATTCCATAGCGGCTAAGCATGTGCAGCAGATTTCTCGAATTGAATGCCATCGTCTGTGGAATATGGACAGCCGCTACCGGATATTTCATAAGTGCTGCTGTCTTCAGCCATTTGCTTGCAAGCTGTCTCGACATGGGTCAATCTCCTTTCCTGAACAATGGTCCTTCCTTATACATACTCAACTGGAGTCATGCTTTCTTGGATGTCTGTCCAAGGCGAGGGCCCCTTTTCCGTGGAGATCGTCCAGAAGCGTGTCCCAAGGTCGGAACATGCGCCCGGTCTGCTTTTCAAACGCATCAAACTGTCGTATGCTACTAAAGAATGGTATGGAAAGGCTTAAATTGAGGATCTAAGGAGCGTTCAGAACAAATGGAAGCATTTTTCAAATCACTGTATGGCGTAGCTTATGTTGCAATGTCGATCGTTCTGGTAGCCGTTACGGTACTTCTCTTTGTTACAGGTATTCGACTGTTTATCAAAAAACGTAATCGCGGGTTTGCCGCAAGCTGTATTATATTTGCCTGTTTCATCGTCTTCATCATTGTAGTAATGTTAACCACACCCTTCTCCTCCACGCCTCCGGGTTCGCCGGAAGCCATGGCTGCCTTGCTGCACTTCGGGTAGGGTAGATCAACCTCTGTAGAAGGAGATGCTTATGACACATAACGAAACACTTGGAATTATTGACATCGGCTCCAACTCCATTCGTCTCGTCATTTATGAAATGGACCCTGACGGAGCTTACCGCATCATTCATGAAGACAAATATGCCGCTCGTCTGAGCAATGTCGTTGAACAAAACGGCACCATCCTGAGACATTCACTGGATAAAGCCATTACCATTTTGCAGCAGTTCAAGGCTACCTGCGAAGCGTATCACACCAAGCTCATCCGGGCTGCGGCTACAGCAGCGATTCGTAATGCTGGCAATGCCCTCGAAATTATAGGTTGGCTCGAAGCGGAGACGGGACTTCAGGTTGAACGAGTATCCGGGGATCAGGAAGCCTATTACGGTTTTCTTGGCGTTACACAATCGATTGAACTGGCGGACGGTTTTGTCGTGGATATTGGCGGGGGAAGTACCGAAATCACTGTATTCCGTGATCGTAAAAGACTGCACAGTATTTCACTTCCTATCGGTGCCGTTAATTCATACGCCCGTTATGGGACGGAAGATCAGTGGTCTGAGGCTAATGCTGCTGCACTTTGCAATGAGGTTATTGAAGCATTAAGCGAACAGGACTGGATAAGGCAGCATCCGGGCCTGCCTCTCATAGGGCTTGGCGGGACGATGCGTACACTGGCCAAAGTGGAGCAGAAGCGAACGCAATATTCTTTACCGGTTACACATCATTACGAAATCGGTGCAGAAGAAATGGAAAATATCGCTCGTTCATTGCCGCATCTAACCTCGGCACAGCGCAAGAAAGTCCCCGGACTGGCCAAGGATCGTGCAGATATTATTGTTCCGGGTGTATTGATTCTGCGGACTGTCTTTCGAATGATCCAAGGTGACCGGTATGTTGTGAGTGGAGCGGGTTTACGGGACGGTTTGTTGCGAGATCTCATGGCTGAAGGTAAGCCAGTCGTTCCAGACGCACTGAAGGACAGCATTCGTAACTTCATCCATTTCGGTCCGCCGATCCCGGAGAACCGTCTGCACCGGGTTCATCAGGACACAATCACGATGTATACTGCTTTGCAGGGCACCCCCCCTGATCCGGCAGATGCCCGAATTCTGTATGCTTCTTCCATGCTGCATATGGCTGGAAAACAGATTAACTATTTCCGGTATCCACAGCACTCGGCCTACTGGATCATGAATGCCAGTATCTATGGGCTGTCTCATCGAGAGACCATCCTGAGCGCGATTGCAGCTGATTACCATCCCAAAAAGAGAACGCCTCAGCTGCTTCAGAAGCACCGGGACGTTCTGAAGGATTCAGATGAACGACATGCGCATCGCCTGGGCTCTCTGCTGCGAGTGGCCGAAGCCATTAGTCGGTCTGAACGTATTACCGCCATACAGGCAGCAAAAGAAAACGACTCGCTGCAGATGCAATTCATCTGTACAGGCGAGCCGTTACTGGAACTGAGCAGCCTCGATGAGGCCGTGAAAGATCTGCAGGAAGCCTGGGGAGTTAAGTTATCGCACTCCATTCAGCAGGCTTCCAAGGAATAATGCCGAGCGCCTCCGTCTGACTTCTCAGCGGGGGTTTTTCATTTTGTACAAATACATAATTACCACCTGGCATAAGCTCTCTTGCCTTCACATTATCCATAAGCGACAGATTCAAAATGTCGACCAGCATCTTCTTCAGTTCCGGATCAAATACCGGACACATCAATTCAATTCTCCGCTTCAAATTACGGGTCATCCAGTCTGCGCTGGACAGATATACATCCGGGTTACCGTTATTTTCAAAATAAAACAGTCTGGAGTGTTCCAGAAACCGGTCTACGATGCTAATTACCCGAATATTCTCACTCAGTCCTTCTACCCCGGGACGCAAGCAGCACACGCCGCGTACGATCAGATCAATCTGCACACCAGCCTGAGAGGCCAGATATAATTCATCAATGATGTCCTGATGGGATAAGGAATTGATTTTGGCAATGATTCTGGATTTTCTCCCCTTCAGGGCATGATCCGTTTCGCGGCGAATTAGTGCAAACAATTCATCCTTCATACCGTCTGGAGCGACGCGAAATGCCTGCAACGCTTTCGGTCCGGAATAGCCGGTAATCTCATTGAACAATTCCGATGCATCTTCACCAATAATGGGATTGGAGGTGAACAGCCCCACGTCGGTGTATACTTTGGCCGTACTTTCATTATAGTTGCCTGTTCCGACATGCACGTATCTTCTCAGACCGCTCTGTTCCCTGCGTACGACGAGAATAATCTTGGCATGGGTCTTTAATCCGACCAAACCATATACGACATGACAACCGGCCTTCTCCAGCGTGCGGGCCCACGCAATGTTTCGTTCTTCATCAAAGCGGGCTTTCAATTCAACGACAACGGTCACCTGCTTGCCGCTCTCTGCTGCATGTGCCAGTGCAGGAATGAGACGGGAGTCCCCGTTCACCCGGTATAACGTCATCTTGATGGCCATCACGCGCGGGTCTTCTGATGCCTCCAGGATAAAGTCCGTTACCGGTTCGAACGACTCATATGGATGATGAACAAGTACGTCGCGTTTGCGCAGCAGTTCGAAATGACTCTCGCGTGGAAGGAATTCCAGCGGGTATACCGGCTGCACGGGAGTATATTTTAGATGAGAGAACCCATCCAGACTATCCACAAATCCAGCCAGAAAACTTAAATCCAGCGGCCCATCGATTTCGTACACGGGGTCCTGAATATCGAACTCTTCCTGGAGCTCAAGCAACGCGTCTGGGCGAAAATCCTTGCATATTTCCAGTCGTACCGGCGCTCCCCGGCGTCTGCGGCGCAGTTCCTTCTCAATGGCTTCAAGCAAGTCTTCGGCTTCCTCTTCATTAATGGAAAGATCCGCATTCCGGGTTACGCGGAACTCCTGTACTGCCAGCGGAACGTACCCGCTGAAGAGTGTATGAATATGATGTTTGATGAGGTCCTCTATCAGGATGAACGTTTTCTTTTTACTATTCGCCCGAAGGGGCACCTGCACCACCCGTGGCAGATTGGAAGGCACCTGAACAATTGCCAAAAACGGCTCGTCTTCCTGCTCCCCTTCCTTCTGCAGCATCACCGACAGATAAACAGACTTATTGTGTACCAGTGGGAATGGCCGGCTCGAATCAATAGCCATCGGTGTTAATACCGGAAAAATGATCTCATGAAAATACTGGTCCATTGCACGCTGCTGGGTCACATTGAGATCCAAATATTCCTGGAAATTCACGCCTTTCTTGGCCAGCAGGCGAATGAGTTCCCGATAGGTTTTATATTGCTCGGCGACCATGGTCCCGGTACGTTTAATCAACCTGCGGTACAGACCGGAAGGCGTGTACCCCGTAAAATCTTTTTGTGTGAATCCGGCCTTGATCTTCTCTTTGGTCTCAGCCACTCTTACACTTACAAACTCGTCCAGATTACTGGCGACAATGCCGAGAAACCTCATGCGTTCCAGCAGAGGTGTTGTTGGATCTTGAGCCTCCTGGAGCACACGTCTATTGAATTCCACCCAACTTAAATCACGGTTAACGTAGTTGCCTGTTTTGACATCTCTATGCATGTATGGCCTCCGAATGTGTTGCGTATCTATCCTTGTTTAGATGTTCTCAACTAATTGTACTATTCGTAATCGGCTACAAGCGTCATCGCAGTGTAAATGCTATGTAAAATTTATGTAAATGATACCTTATGACGATAACTTTTTCCATCCCTTTACAAAGAGAAGTAGACAGAGTAAAGTGATGTACAGTGTAAAATGGTTCGTTTCCTGTTCTCATTCCAAAATAGTATTTGTTAAAGGAGTATATAATGAAATCCAATAAACCTAGAACGTTACAAAAAAATATAGAATTTTTCACGGCTGCACTCTCCCAATGCACGGTAACCGCATGGCAGGAAGATCCAGCTGGCGTATACTGCGAGGTAGGTCGCGGCATTGTGGAGCGGATCAGCGAAGACAGCGTGCGTATCCGCAACGATAACGGTACGAAGAGTCATTATGATCGGGATGTTACGATGTTCCAGACCGAAAAATAATTTTGATTAATTATGAAAAAGGACTAGCTTTCCGGGAAAGAGTGTTGTATACTCTTGCCACAAGGAAAGGAGGTGCGTCAACATTTCTAATGACATGTTGAACGTGTCCCTTACCCGATCCACTAGCTCAAATTAAATGAGTCTGGTGGAGGCGCGGGATACGGATCAAGGTTTCAAAAAGCGCCACGGGTAGAAAAGCCGTCTTCGGACGGCTTTTTGTTTTGTCTTTTTTCCGGGAGTGGTTAAAAAAACAACCAAAATATTGGAAAAGGACCCTGTAGTTGAGCAAACGATGCCCGATATAATGAGGATGCAACTAACTCAATTTTCGAGGAGGCATATTGTAATGCTCAGAAATGTAAGGGGTTTCAAAACATCCATTGCTTTGGTCTTTGTTTTGTTATTTACCTCCATTATGCTGCCTGCTGGCCAGCATGCCAGTGCAGCACCCAGCTTCGCCAAAGGAGCCGATATCAGTTGGGTTCCCGGAATGGAAGCGCAAGGTTACAAATGGAAAGACAAAAACGGTGTACAGCGTGATATTATCGATATCCTGAAAAATGATTATCAGATTAACTCCGTTCGTATCCGTGTGTTTGTTAATCCTTCGAATGATTATGGTAACGGTTACATGAACAAAGAACGTGCGGCTGCACTGGCTCAACGTGCCAAGAATGCAGGTATGAGTGTTATGCTCACGCTGCATTACAGCGATTCCTGGGCTGACCCGGGTCAACAAACCAAACCTGCGGCCTGGAAAAACTATACGTTCCAGCAGCTGATGGATGCTGTGTGGAATTACACACGTGAAGTCATGACCGCCATGCAGAGTAAAGGTGTAACTCCGGATTGGGTACAAATCGGGAATGAAACAAGTAACGGCATGTTATGGGAAGATGGCAAAGCGTCCACCAACATGAAAAACTATGCGTGGCTGGTGAACACAGGCCATAATGCCGTGAAGTCCATCAGCACCAACACCAAAACCATTGTACACCTCGCCGGTGGAGATGATAACGCACTCTATGTATGGAATATTGGTGGGCTGATCAATAACGGTGCCAACTTTGACATGATTGCCATGTCCCTCTACCCTTCCGCTTCCGGTTGGAATACGGCAGTTACGAATACGGTAAACAATGCCAAGGATTTAATTAACCGGTATGGCAAAGAGATCATCATATCCGAAATCGGCATGGACAATAACCAGGCAGCGGCTGGCAAAAGCTTTGTGGCGGCGATGAAAAACCAGATTCGCAATCTGCCAAACGGCAAAGGTAAAGGTGTATTCTACTGGGAACCTCAGGCAACACCAGGGTACAACGGCGGCTACGGCAAAGGCGCATGGCAGTCCAATATGATGCCCACGGTGATCTTGGAAGGATTTGTTGACTAAACACGGGAAAAGTGGCTGATGAGCAGCAGGAGGCCGTTACGGGTACGGATCGTTCTTTCGATCGCTGGTTGTCCCCGGATTTTTTGAATTCCCCCATTTGCGGGGAAAATCCGCTGACAAACGCGAACGCTTTGCTTCTTCAGAATCGATTCCGTCCCCTCCACTACGTCGGCTGCTTATTAGACACTTCAAAACGTGTTAAGTCACACGGTTGGGTAAGGGAAAAGGCGCTGCTCCAATTCCGGAGCAGCGCCTTTTTGGGGAGTTGGAGTAAGCTAGGCTAAAGCGGTTAGTTAGTTTAGTTAGATCGATTCGTTGGATTGGTATCTTGTTAATTTGGAACGCTAAGATGAACTTGGACGTAAATAGTATATTCGCTTATACACCAATATAATAAGGTAATAAGATAAGATTCAGGCAGCACATGCATGACCTTATTCCAGAAGGTGGGGAAACGTATGGGATTTTTAAAAGAACTCGGCCAGTTTGCTGGAGAAGTTACCGGTAAAGTTCTGGGTGGTACCGTCCGAGTGGCTGGTGAACTTGCAGGAAGCCCATTCATTAAAGAAATTGGTGATGGCGTAGAGAAAGCTACGATTAACACAGGGAAAACCGTAGGACAACTTGCTAGCGGAACATATGACATGGCCAGTGGGATGATCAGAAAAGACGATGCAACATTAGACGCAGGACTTGCCGATATCGGAGGCGCTGTTACCAATACAGCTAAAGGTGTTGTAGTATCCGCAAAGTATGTGTATACAGGTGGTAAAGATGTTGTCGTTGGTTTGCAAGAAGAAGATATGGAGAGAGTAAAACTTGGGGCAAAACATCTGGTTGCCGCTGCGGCCGTCACGACGTTAGCTGTAGGACTTGTTGAGGTCATGGATGGTGCTGAAAGTATGGATTCGGCGGAATCCATAGATAACACGATTACACATGACGCTGCACCTCATTAAGTCACGTAGGCTATGTCCAGCATATCCCGGATTATGCAACACAACTCATAACGCCATTACAAAACGGCCGCTAATCCCATAAGATTAGCGGCCGTTTATTTGTCTATATTATGTTAAGAGCAATTACTTTGCTTCGCCAACAACGGTAAAGCGTTTATTTTGGTGCTGCGGGTTCTCAATCTCATCCACCAAAGCAATGGCATAATCAGCATAGCTAATATAGCTGTTGCCTTCACTGTTGACCATAATGACGTCATTGCCTGACTGGTATTGGCCAGTGCGAGTACCTTCCGGGTTAAAGAAGCCAGCCGGGCTCAGGAACGTCCATTGAATGCCGGAGGATGCTTGCAGATCCTGCAGATTTTTACCTTGGTTAGTTGCTGTTGCTTTGTATGCATCAGGGAATCCTGGGGAGTCCACCAGGCGCAAGGTTTGCGTTTCATCCGTGAACAGACTGCCTGCTCCACCAACAACGATCAGACGCGTATTAGGCGCATCCTTCAGGACCTTGATCAGGGCTTGCCCCACTTCAACATGCAGGTTTTCTTTACCTGCTGGTGCACCGAACGCATTGACGATTACGTCGAATGATTTGACATCTTCACCTGTAAGGTCGAATACATCTTTCTCGAGCACATTCAGGCTCTTATCCTCCACTTTGGATGCATTTCGAACGATGGCTGTAACCTCATGTCCTCTGTCCGCAGCTTCTTTCAAGATCAACTGTCCCGCTTTACCTGTTGCACCAATAATGCCAATCTTCATCTCTAATCTCTCCTTTGATTTGTAAATTCAAACTCTATGTTGTAACTATAATGGTTACAATATATCTTGTCAACTATCACGATAAACCCCTGTCATCCCAAAAGATGAAAAGGGGTCCTAGGTATGACCTAAGGTCTGTGATTATACTACACCATCACGCGCTCTTTCACTGTATTGCCTGTAGTGTCTAGGAATATCCGCGAAAAGGTCAATATTATGACGTTGATCAAAATAGCTGACGCGCTTGAGATCGACGACATATCGGAGCTTATCGTAATAGAAAAAGACTAGGAGGCCACATGATTAGCGGCTCTTTTTTGCGTGAATTTACCGTGGAATCAGCGCGTTAGGGCTTCAGTGAGGGGAACGTATCCGGATGGGCTTACGCGGCTGATAGATGTTGGTTTTCCTAACGGGGTACGAGGCAGAGGTGATAAGTTGATAGAAAAGTGAAAAAGCCAACTCAACGGGTGAGTCCGCTAAGTTAGCAATTTGTTTTTCATTCTCAGTAATTTGCTGTTCTGTTTTTTTGAAACCCGTCTCCTTTTAGACCTACAGATTCAAATAAGAAACTTAGAAGACTACGTCAATCATTGCGCGGGACCTCCTTACGCCTATTACTTAGTCTCACCTACGAGCTTAAATTTCCCACCCGTCGACTCACCAATGTTATAATTTTGGACCGTGAGCTGTACGAAAGTGGAATCGTTCCAGGCTGGCGCGTTAGGGGATTTAGTATAGTAGTCGCTCACTGCTTTGATAATTGCGTCAGATTTAGCGCGTAATTCACGATCAGACAGTTCGTAGGCTCCCTTACTTTTGTACGATAATGCGAGAGTAGGCTGATTCTCGACGTCTATAACAACATCGCTTAAATTACCGTCATCACCCCAACTGAACCTAACTTTATTTACAACAAAATCATCCGTAACAATTCCGTCTTCAATATCGTGGGCCATCGCCGTTAAGAAAGTTAGTTTTCGATATGTATCTTGCTCCTCATTAATAACTGCTTGCGCGTCTGCAGTTTTTTGTAATTCATCATTCTTTTTCGTGAGTGACATAATCTGTTCGGAAAGCTTATCAGTCTTGCTTGATAGTTCTGAATTCTGAACAAATAAATAAATTGATGCGGCGACTGCTAAAGCCGAAATCCCCAACGCAACTACAGCTAATACATTTACGCGCTGCTTTGGCTTGCTTTCTGATAAAGTTAATTCGTCCATTATGTACCTACTTCCCTGCGTTTTTATAGTTCTATTCTACTATATACAGGAAAATTATACTATATATAAACAACAAAAGACGCAGCCCGTAATATTCGGATGAAACTCGCGGAGCCAGGTAACGAAATAGCCGTAATGCTTTGCTTAATCCGTAAGCGTCCTTTCCCGTAGGCCCTCCACCTTCTTCGCGCTGATTACGAAATCAAGCGCCTGCTCTAATGTAAATTCCGGGTATAGACGTACATGACGCGCGCCAACTGGAGCACGCCGTTCTCGTTTCTTTAACGCCATAACAAAAAGACCTCCACAACGTAGTTAGTACGAGACTAATACGCCACAGAGGCCGTGATCCACAACCCTGAAAAGGCATTTCAAGGGTTGATAACGTTCATCGTCCGGGGTTGTTAACCTACCGAAATACCTGCGCAATCCGATCCCCACCGTTTAGGCTACCGTCACAGGCTTGCGCTCGTCATCCGTTACCGAATGCGCTCAAACCCGCGCCACATTAACAATCCTTATCCGGTACGCCCGCTTCTTCCTTCGTGCGGAAGGATGAGCCGCAGCCGCATGTTGCCACTGCATTCGGGTTATGGATGGTAAAGCCGCCGGACATGCCGGATTCTTCAAAATCAATTTCAAGGCCATTCAGATATTTCAGGTTTTCCTTCTCTACAACTACCTTCATATCCTGAATATCCATATAGAGGTCATCATCGGATTCTTTATCGTCAAAGCCCATGGCGTACGAAAAGCCGGTACAACCGCCCGGTGCTACGCCAAGACGCAAGAACATACCAGGTGTCTCTTGCTGTGCAAGCATTTCTTTCAATCTGTCAGCAGCCGTTTCGCTGATGTTAATCATGCCAGGTCACTCTCCTTTTCATTAACTCTTCCTAAATTATACTCCACCCCGTCAAGGGCCTCAAGTCATGTTTGCCTGTTTCCGCGTTCCCCCTCAGCTCCTTTTTCTTCCCAGTGTATTGAACCCCCGGGACACGAGGTTTATAATGAGTAGGTGATCGCTTTGAAATGTCGATATTTTGTCATGACTTATTCAGGTGATGGTCATATATGGAGTTGTAATTTTTTTCACATTTCGAGACTGTAATCAGTCCCCAATGCATATAGAGTCGCAAGACTCATTTTAATGAAAAAATCAGTTTTACGCACGCAGCACACGCTGCACCGGGTAATGAAGAGTTAGCTCATATAAGAGGCGGCTGATGTCCGCATCTTTTCTATGTGGTTCTTTAGCAAGTCCTACATGCCAACTCGAATCCGGCAAAGAACAGGAGGGTACAACATGTCTACATTGGTAACACCGTTCACAGACAAAAGAATGGCTGAAATCGTGGAGAAAGTGCAGAACGGCGTAAGGCTGAGCGTAGAAGACGGCGTTTATCTGTATGAAACGGATGATCTGCTGACTTTGGGCCAACTGGCCAATGAGGCCAACCTGCGGAAGAATGGCAAGAAAGTATATTTTATTGAAAATATGAGCCTGTATTTTACCAACGTATGCGAAGCCCACTGTGCTTTCTGTAATTTCCGCAAAGATCAGGGCGAAGATGGTTCTTACACATTGTCCGGTCAGGAAATGATTGATTACGTTGAACAGCATATTCACCCAGGCGTACGAGAGTTCCATATTGTAGGTGGACATAATAATCATGTTCCTTTTCAATATTATGTCGATTCCCTGCGTGCTTTAAACGAGAAATATCCTGACGTTACGCTGAAGGCTTATACGGCAGCCGAGATTGATTTTTTCACCCGCATCAGCGGACTGAGTATCAAGGAAGTACTTCAGGAATTGCAAAAAGCGGGTCTGAAATCACTGACTGGCGGCGGCGCCGAGATCTTGTCTGATGAATATCGCAAAAAAATGCGTGTAGACAAAGCAAACGTGGATCGCTATCTGGAGGTGCACCGTACTGCTCATCACCTGGGCATGCGCACGCATACCACCATGCTTTATGGATCCATTGAATCCTATGAAGACCGCGTAAATCATATGGTACAGATTCGTGAACTGCAGGATGAAACCAACGGTTTCATGGTCTTTATCCCGCTTTCCATGCAGCCAAAAAGCAAAAATGCCAGCATCATGCGTCGTAACTCAGCGTACGAGGATCTCAAAACCATTGCAATCAGTCGTCTGATGCTGGACAACATCGATCATATCAAAGCCTATTTCATCAACATCGGTCCACAGCTGACTCAAGTCGCCCTCGGATTCGGTGCTTCGGATGCACACGGCACGATCGTTCGCGAACGAATCAGTCATGCAGCAGGTGCACTTACGCCTGAAGGACTCACACGCAAAGAGCTTATATGGTTAATTAAGGGTGCTGGACGCATTCCTGTGGAACGTGATACGTTCTACAATGAAATCCAAGTGTACGAATAGCTAATGCATGAGCATCATTCCTATAGGCGATTTTCATTCTAATCGGAATCGTTTGGCATGGAATGGTGCACATTACTCAAACATATCTGTAATTTTAAATGCTTATTTTCAATTAATTCAAATCTACATTTAAAAAAGGAGCAGCTATGTTATGTTATTGCATAGCTGCTCCACAGGTTACAGCCCCGTTCACGCGGGACTGATGCAGAAAGGAAGCCGAGTCATGAAAAATTTTGTCATTCTGGGAGGCGGCTACGGTGGCCTCACCATTATCAAAGAACTTTTGGAAGGCAAGATCCCGTCAGATACACAAATCGTGTTGGTGGACCGCAGTCCCTTCCAAGGATTGAAAACTGAGTATTACGCACTGGCAGCAGGGACCGTATCCGATTATGACCTGCGTATCCAATTTCCCGTCAGTGACAGAGTCACTTATCGTTACGGAGAAGTAACTTCGATCGATCTGGAACAGCGTCAGATTGAATTCGAGGGCCAGGACCCACTTGAATATGACAAGCTTGTGATTGGACTTGGATGTACAGACCGGTTCCACAATACACCCGGAGCCGAAGAATATAGCTGTACAATTCAAAGCTTCAGTAAAACACGGGAAACTTACCTCCGTCTTAACGAAGTCAAAGCCTATGGTCATGTGCATATCGTCGGCGGTGGATTGAGCGGCGTCGAGATCGCTGCAGAACTTCGTGAGAGCAGACCGGATCTCAATATCAGTATCCTGGACCGTGGTGAACGTGTATTATCCGCATTTCCACAACGTCTATCTGCTTACGTACATGAATGGTTCAGTGAACATCAGGTCGAGACACGCGGACATATCGCCATTTCCCGACTTGAACCGAATGCCATCTTCAACCGGGATGAGGAAATTCTGACGGATGCGGTGGTATGGACTGCCGGAATCCAGCCCGTAAAAGTCGTACAGGATCTCGATGTTACCAAAGACCCACAAGGTCGTGTCGTCCTGAACGAATATTATCAAATTCCCGAATATACCGATGTTTATGTCGTAGGTGACTGTGCAAGCGTGCCCTATGCACCAAGCGGTCAAGCTGCCGAAGTACAGGGTGAACAAATCGCCCATATTCAGCATGCCCTCTGGAAAGGTGAAAAGCCCAATCCGCAGCCACTCAAGCTTCGTGGCACACTGGGTGCACTCGGCAAGAAGGCTGGATTTGGGCTGATGGGCAAAACGTCCATGATGGGACGTGTGCCTCGTATTCTGAAAAGCGGCGTGCTCTGGATGTCCAAGCGTCATCTCGGTTAATCGAGATCCAGCTCAGCCCAGGCATCGGCTTCGGCAATTTTGGCCAAGATGGCGTTATATAAATCCTCCACTTTGTCGGTAATGACTAATTCGCCATTAACCAGTGCAAATGGAGTCATGTAACATTGGCCGCAATTGCTGAGGCAGCCGTATTCTATCACATCATAGTCTGGATTTTCTTCCAGTTGATCCATGACTTCATCTGTGCCAAAATGCATATTATTGGCACAAAATTCAATAATCGGTCTCATGTAGGTTCACCTGCTTTGTTTGACCATTTTATTTTATGGCCAATTGTAATATAATATAGTGAGGAAAGGAGTTGAAAAAAATGAGCGAAAACGCACAAAGCACCATGTATGATGAGGTATCTGACGTGCTTGACAAACTTCGTCCGTTCCTGCAACGCGATGGCGGTGACGTGGAACTGGTCGACGTGGAGGACGGCATCGTTAAGTTGAAACTGGTCGGTGCCTGCGGCAGCTGCCCAAGCTCCACCATTACCTTAAAAGCCGGGATTGAACGCGCCCTTCTTGAAGAAGTTGACGGTGTCGAAGAAGTCGTACAAGTATTCTAATCAATCCTTCACGAAATAAACCTCAAGAGCCTTTCGCTTCGCATGAAGCGGAGGGCTCTTTTTTGTGCAAATGAAGGCAGTCCTTTTTTCATCAAACCAGATTTTTATCCTTACATTTCACGCTTAAGTCCGCACTTCGCCATCCTCACGCTGTATGTTAGGACGAATCGGGTCAAGTCCTCCAGATACATCCATAATGTTACCTGTTATAAAATCGGAGTGATCCAGACACAGATAAGTGATCACCCGCGCAATGTCTTCACCGCTTCCAGGACGTCCTCTCGGCGTTTCCTCGTCGGGTATACCTGCCATCTCATCAATCGTTTTCTCTTTGTTGGCACCGCGAATATCACCTGGACATACCATATTAACCGTAATACCGTAGGGAGCTTCCTCGACGGCAAGTGTCTTGGTAAATGAAACCAGACCTACCTTCGCAGCAGCATACACTGCCCGATGAGGCCATGACCTCGCTTCTCCCGCATGACTGAAGCCAAAATGTATAATTCGTCCCCAATGCTTGCGCCGCATCTCCGGCAATACACGCTGATCCAGCAGCATCGGTCCAAGCAGGTTCCCTTGCACAAGCATCTGAATCTCATCTTCCGAATACTCGGCAAAGAGTCGACGTTCACGGACAAAAGGACCCGCGTTGTTCACCAGAATATCGATGCTGCCCAGCTTCTCTTCGACCTGAGCAACCAGCATAGTGATCTCTTCTGTCTTGGAAATATCGGCCTGAACGGCGATACATCGCACACCCTTGGCAATAATCTGAGCCTCCAATTCCTCCGCTTCCGTACGACTATGTACGTAATTCAGAGCAATATGGCAACCCTGATCCGCCAGACTGAGGGCCGTCATTTTACCAAGACCTTTGGCACTTCCCGTTATGAGGGCAATCTTTCCCTTCACGTTCATCCCCCTCTTCAAAGAGCAGTCACTCATCCAGTATAAAAGATTTATCATTCCCCCACAACTCGCGTTTCCCACCAATCTGTACCATTTGCAAAAAAGTGTAAATGAAGGACTAAATACTTATCTTTATTTCAACTAAAATAAATTAAATTAGGTCTTTTGTAGGGAAATTGTCCCTTTATCTCCAGATTTCCCTTGTCTGGTCCAGAGGCCTATGGTAATGTCGATAAGTCCTTATGTTCTTATGAATATAACGACACAATACATATGTTCATGTAAATGACAACATTGCATGACACCTTCGAAAGGAATATAGCGTAAATGAAAAGATGGTTAGCCTCTCTACTCGCGATTTTGCTTGTTGCTTCAATTCAAGCTCCATTCTCGACCACAGCATTTGCAGAAAGTGAAACCAATAGCTCCACCGAAGATTATCAATGGATTGATGGGCCTTCAAATGTAGTACTTGATAACAAAGCAACGTTAACCGTAGCCGAAAACCTCTCCTATCTTGATGCAGCTAACACCCAACGGTTTCTGGAAGATACGGACTCCTTCCCCAATGGAACGGAAATTGGAAGTATCTATGGCGCCGGCGAAAACTCCAACTGGTATGTGATCTTTGAATATAACGATACCGGTCATGTCGATGACGGTGAGAAAGATGATCTGGACGCCGATGAACTGTTCGATAGTTACAAAAGAGGTACAGAAGAGCAAAATGAAAAAACCACACCCGAAAATCAGCTGTTTATCACCGATTGGGAAATTGAGCCCGCCTATGACAGCGCCAAACATCAATTGATCTATTCTCTCGGTCTTGAAGATGCTGAACATAAAAAACTCGTCAACTACAACGTGAACGTACTCACTCGCGAAGGATATATCGGTGTGATCCTCGTTACGGATAGTGCCAATTTTGAAGAAAACCGCAAACAGTTTGAAAGCTCCGTGCTTAACCAACTCAGCGTGATCAAAGGAAACACTTATGAGGAATTTGATGCATCCATAGACAAGAAATCAGAACTTGGCCTGACCAGTCTGATTCTCGGCGGTGCTGGTGTCGCTGTAGCCAAGAAAGTTGGATTATTGCTCTTACTTAAAAAGGGATGGTTTGTCATCGTGGCCGCCATTGTAGGTGCATTTGGATGGATTAGGCGCAAGCTGACTGGCCGCAAAAAGGATGCTGACCCCGAACATCGGGACTCGATATCTCCTGCGGAGGAAGCTTACCAACAGCATGCTGCTGGACAGGAGTCCACACCTTCTGATGGCCAACAGACAGATGGACGTACGGGTACTGATCAGAATCCGAATAAATATTAAAGCTTATACGTAAAGTACTTAAAGTATCCCTGCATCGAAGCGCGCTGTAACATAATAGACAAAACAAAAAGCCCTGCATTCTCTCAAAAGTGAATGCAGGGCTTTCTTTAGTGGCTCCATCAAAGGGGAGCCCGGTAAATTATTCATTTGTAGCTTAATCGTTTAGCTTAAAACGCAGGTTCTACAGCACCTTGATAACGTTCTTTGATAAACGTTTTAACCTCTTCAGAATGCAGGGCTTCAGCCAGTTTCTTAATGGCATCCGCATCTTTGTTATCTTCACGGGATACGAGGATGTTTGCATAAGGGTTACCTTTCAACTCCTCAATCAGCAGCGCATCCTTCCCTGGGTTCAGATTGGCTTCCAGCGCGTAGTTGGCGTTGATGAATACCAGGTCTGCTTCATCCAGTTGACGAGGCATCATGGCTGCATCCAGCTCGATGATATTCAGGTTTTTCGGATTAGCTGTAATATCCTGAATCGTGGAAGTGATATTTGTGTCGTCTTTCAGCGTGATAAGTCCTTCTTTTGCAAGCAACAAGAGTCCACGACCGCCGTTGGACGGGTCATTAGGAATGGCTACTTTGGCACCGTCTTTCAACTCATCCAATGATTTGATTTTTTTGGAATAGCCAGCAAATGGCTCAACATGCACAGGTGTTACAGCAACGAGGTGGAAACCACGTTCTTTGTTCTCTGTATCCAGGTAAGGCTGGTGTTGGAAAAAGTTCGCATCCAGCTGTTTATCCTCAAGCTGTTGGTTAGGTTGAACATAATCATTGAACGTCACGATTTGCAAGCGAATGCCTTCTGCTTCGAGTTCAGGCTTGATGCTTTCCAAAATTTCCGCATGTGGTGTAGGGGATGCTCCCACTTTCAATTCTACGGTACGCGGTGCGCCTCCGGTATTGTCAGCGCCGCTGTCGGAATCCTTGTTGTTTCCGCATGCTGCAAGAACCGCAATCAGCATAATACTGAGTAGAGCAAAAGACCATTTTTTCATGTGTAAAACCCCTTCTCCAATAATTTTTTTTTGCACGTTCCGTTATTTCAGAATAAACACCGAACATAACGCAACATTGCTGTCTATGTGTTATTTCCTGGTGAACCATTTAACCAATCGATCGCCAGCCATCTGAAGCACTTGCACCAGAATGACCATAAATACAACGGATATAATCATAATTTCATACTGATAACGGAAGTATCCGTAGTTGATGGCCAGTGTTCCCAGACCACCGCCGCCAACCATTCCCGCCATCGCCGTGTAGGAAACAAGGGTAACGATTGTAATGGTGATTCCGGCCAACAGACCCGGCAATGCCTCTGGTAGAAGCACACGTCGTACAATCTGTCCGGTTGAAGCACCCATCGCCTGTGCCGCCTCAATGACACCCCGATCCACTTCACGCAGTGTAGTTTCAACCAACCGGGCAAAGTATGGTGCTGCGGCAATGACGAGCGGTGGTATAACGCCCATTACACCTGTAGCTGTACCCACCAGTGAACGCGTAAACGGAATGAGTGCAACAATCAGAATGATAAATGGCACCGAGCGCAGAATGTTTACAATAAACGAAAGTACAGTGTACACCACTTGAGACTGAATCGAAGCCGACCTTGCCGTCATAAACAGCAATACGCCTAGCGGCAAACCGATGATTATCGTGAACAGGCCCGATGCTCCCAGGATTTGCAGTGTTTCAATTGAAGCCTTACCGATTTCTTCCCAACGTACCGTTGAAAAATCCATTTAACGAAGCACCTCCACGTCAAGTCCCTGGTCCATTAACTCTTTAATGGTGAGATGAATCTCATCCGACTGCCCCTCAAACCGAACGGTCAGCTGTCCATAGGGAACTTGTTTGATCGTTGAAATGGTGCCTTGCAAAATGGCGAAATCCACTCCTGTTTTGCGAACCGTCCTGGACAAAATCGCTTCATAGGTTTTATTGCCCAGGAAGGATATTTTCACAAGCTTAGAAGATCCGTCCGTCTGCAATGAGTCACCTGAGCTCGCCAGAGCGGTCTCCTCTAATGCAATTCCTACCTCATGATCCCGCATCATAAAGTCACGCGTAATTGCATGCTGCGGCTTGAGGAATACTTCCGTCACCGGCCCTTGCTCCACGATGCCTCCCTGATGGATAACCGCCACCTGATCACAGATATTCTGGATGACATGCATCTCATGGGTGATAAGAACAATCGTAAGGTTGTACTTTTCATTGATATCCAGCAATAACTTCAGAATCGAATCGGTTGTCTGGGGATCAAGTGCCGATGTGGCCTCATCACACAGCAGCACGTTCGGATCACTCGCGAGTGCTCTTGCAATACCTACCCTTTGCTTCTGCCCACCTGACAGTTGGGCCGGATATTTGTTGCTGTGATCCTCCAGCCCAACCAGTGCGAGCATTTCTTTCACTTTGCGATCAATCGCAGCCTTGGGCGTATTAACGAGCTTCAAAGGAAAAGCCACATTGTCGTACACCGTAGCAGAGGATAACAGATTAAAGTGTTGAAAAATCATACCGATCTTACGCCGCTGCTGTTGCAAATCAGTCTTGTTGAGATTGGTTAGATTGATCCCATCAACCCAAACCTCGCCTGCCGTGGGGCGCTCGAGCAAATTGATACAACGGATCAATGTACTCTTGCCTGCACCAGAATGGCCGATAACGCCGAATATTTCACCCTTGCGGATATTCAAATTTAGATCCGATAAGGCCGTCGTACTTTTGGAACCTTTACCGTACGTCTTGGTTAGACCTTTTAATTCAATCAAAATTACTGCTCCTTCCCACTGCCTACATGTATCTTTACCCGAATGAAAGGAAAACTCCCCTTCGTCATACAAAAAAGAGCCCCTTTTGCAGAAACAAAAAGGGCTCTTCACGTGAAAGATTATACCTTCTCATCTGCCAAAATCGTGCCTTGCACCATTTTGTAGGAATTAGCACCTAACATCTATAAAGTATGACACAGCTGTCATGCCGTTATAAATCGGTTGCCGGGCTTCATCGGGCCTGTCCCTCCGCCGCTCTCGATAAGAAATATTTAATTTATAAGTTCAGTAGTTATAATGTTAATGTCATAAATGTTAATTCCATCTAACTGTCGATCAGGAACTCAGTATAATCCAAGTATTCCGATTTGTCAAAGGCAAATATTACAATCCATCTACTTCGCGGGTTGATTCATTCCCTGCTTATGCCACTTCTCGTTGATGTAGCCATACGCCGCTTTTAGCGTCTCACATACCATATCCACACCCTGGCGGAGTTCCATAAGATGCTGATCCAAGTCCTCCAGTTTCACTTTCCCTTGCAGGGTCTGGTGCAGCTGCCACAGATCATCCTGCATTTCGGAGTTCATGTAATGAATCTCCATGTTTCGTCGTTTGCGCAATTTACTCATTGGCTCACGGTAAGAGTCCTTGATCTGAATCAATTGGGTTGCAAGTTCATGATGCATCTTATCATATCCGAATTGTCTCAATACAGTAAAATACGAATAATGCATTTTCACACTGGTTGTATTCAGCTCAAATATTTCATTCAACACCGTACCTAACTTATCCAGAATGGCAAAACACCGGATGAAGCCATCCTTATAGAAATATACGTAACGGGCATACTCCGCTTTTTCTGATATCGTCATATCATCCGTAAAACCCGCTTTGACTTTCTGACGAAAATGGGAAGCAGCAAAACAGCTTTGCTCCAGTTCATCCAGCGAGGAAATCAGTCCCTGGGTCCACACATACAGTTTACGAAAATCATGGGCAGGATCATGATCCACATGCATCTGTCGCCCAAATAGCTCAAGCGTACCCGCCATCGCCTCCATCGCTTCCTTTAATATCCCTTCGTTTTGACGCGGCATTTCACCCAGCAACGTTCGCAGCATATATAGCCTCCTCTTTCCACTCTGCAGATCATTAAAATGATAATAATTCATAATATTAAACAAAATCGGAATCAGAGTAAACGTATGACCGCTGCTTACATTAGGTTGCCCTGACACGCCTGACATCAAACAAAGTTCACCGGTCCAATGATGTACATCATCGGATGGTGAACTTCATTGGATTCATTTTCTGAACTAACCATAATTCAGATATATTAGAAACGGTTAACGGGCCGATACAACTTGTACACCAGGAAACTCATATAGGTTAATACACCGAACAAAATGGCAATATCGAGCATATGCGCCAGCGCCACAAACATATACACTTCCGGGCGGTTCATCGTGAGCATTAAACCAAAACCAATGACCACTTGCAACAAAACCAGTACAACCGAAATGACACCAAGCGCTCTTAATTCCGTGTTATCTGGATGTTTACGATAAGCAAAATGACCGAGAACTGCAATAACGATCACTAATGAAACTGCCGCCACACGGTGAGCAAAAGCAACCGCTACGCCTCCCGAGAGTTCGGGAACAATCTCCCCGTTACAGAGCGGAAATCCTGAACAGCCTCCAGCAGAATCCGTATGACTCACAAAGGCGCCGGTATATACCACAAGGTACGTATAGATTGTGGAAAACCACACCAGATTTCGGAACCCCTTGCTGACCCGCGGATAACGATTCAGTCGTTCCAATCCACCGTGGCGAGCCTCCTGTCGAATACCGAGCGCCATCATCAAGGAGCTGGCAAAAGCAATCAAGGCAAACCCGAAATGAAGTGCCATAACTGCGGAAGATTGGGAGAATACAACGGCAAAAGCCCCCATAATTCCCTGGACAATCACAAACACCAGTGTTAGAAAGGAAAACAATTGCAGGTCCCTGCGTGATTTGCCAAACCGCAAGAAGGCTACAAAAGAGGCAATGGACAACAGTCCTGCCAGTGCGCTGACCGCGCGATGGGAAAATTCAATAAGTGAGGCAACCGTATGTGCCGGCACAAGTTTTCCGTTACATAAAGGCCATTCCGCGCCGCAGCCGAGGCCCGATTCCGTTCGAGTTACAACGCCTCCGCCAAATGTGGCCAGAAACATGACAAGACAAGTTAATACGGTCAACCATTTAAACAAGGTTAAGTGCTTCAATTTTATTCTCACCCGCTGTTGGTTTAAGATGGCGAAGAACTACATCCTCGCTTGATTCGATACTTTGACACTTATTTCACAACTAAATTCATTATACCGGATAAATGTGTCATTGACGCCGCGCTTTGTGACAAAATGTTAACGTCTGTCGAAAAGTTGACCCGTAGGTCAGCAGTAAATATGTACCTCATTACCCTGTAGGATTTCCCGATAATGACGAAATTACAAACGCCACTTCCCTATTTCAAGAGAAATGGCGTTCCTTTAATACTAACCTTTAACCTAATGAACCTGTCATGCTTTATTGATGAATCGTGTTATACACCTCAACTGCACGCTGCAGGAATTGCTCAATCTCTTCTCTCGACTTGCGCAGTTTGTTCACATAACGAACGAGTTCCCGGCCATCCGTGTAAGCTACAAAGCTGGGAATGCCAAGAATATTTTGTTCTTCGCTCACGGGTCCCACCTGATCTACATCGACCTCAATCAGGGTGACGTCACGTGCAAACTTCTCTTCAACCTCAGGCATAAACGGATCGATGAACTTGCAATCACCACACCAATCTGCCTTAAATACAGCTACAGTCAAACGCGGAGATTGGATAGCCACATCAAATTCCGGTTTCGATGTAATCTTTTTCATTACAACATCTTCCTTTCTATACCTTGTCTTATCCTCTAAGTGAAGCAAATTGCGGAGTGGAAGTCAAATGTTCGGCGCATACTGAGATCAACAGCTTTTTCAAACTTACCATAAACAGAACTTCAGGAAAGGATGTCGTGGCATGACTTCCGTTAAAACGGATTCTTCCAATTCTGCTCATCACGGGTCGATCATGCAGATGGTCCGATCCATTCCGGGTGCAGCCCGGGAAGTGTGGCGGGGCAAACAGGCAGCCTGGCAGGCCTCCAGCCGGCTTCGGCATCCATTGCGTGACATGGTTTGGGACTCCGACATGGCTGCGGCCTTGCAAGCTGAAGTGGAGCGGCTGTTGCCCGGAAATGAGAATGCTTTTGCCCGAAATAAGCGCAGTGCACTGGTCTGTGAAGAGGACTGCATTATTCTGGAAGAGATCAAGACATTAACGCAGGAGAACAACCGGAGCAACATCACTCGAACAGCTGCATACCTGGAATGTTATGAACAGTATCCGGAGCTGCATTGGGCTCTGCTCGCCCATATGGTATCCCGGAACGGCGGGTATCACATGACTGATCTTCAGAGTGACCTCATGCACAATCTGCAAAATCAAACAGACCGTGAACACATGTATCGACTACTGGAGCGATGCAATGCACTCATTTTTCAGGATGCCTATCCCCAGCTTCTGTTGTATATGAACAGCCGCCGGATCGGCCGGAGCTGTTTTCATTTGTTGTCCCATTTTCATGTATCGGCGTTCATGACACCGTTCTGGGAACGGTTTTGGCTGGAGCGATGCAGCTCGCTGCTGAGTGTGGCGTTAATTATTAATGAGCAGAATTATATCGAGAGCCGTGTGGTGCAGCATCCCTATTTTCAAAAACAAGTACTGTCCAAACCTGCATTCCATCTGCATAATTTGGCCGGACTGAATCATATCGTGTTTCCACTGGGACGTGGAGAAGGTCTTGCAGGCCGGGTTATTGAACATTTTGGCAAGCTGCATGAACGGATTATGTTTGGCAAAGGCTTATATGCGATGCTGTTTGGCGTAGAACAAGTTTTCACACAGGTGTTGGAGTTTGCGCGCTCGATTCCCCACCGTGGCTCACGTGCCGAATACTGGCCCGGTCTGTTCACCGCACATGAAAATGAAGCCGGCGAAGCGGAGTTCTATAGCCAGGAGCTGCTGGATCAGGAATGGCTGGCGGAAGGACAACGGTTGTATAGTCCTGAATTGCTGGCGGTATGGGGTGATACGCCATATGAACCGATAACAAGACAGGACTGGCTGCAAAATCGCGATTGTCTCGGTCATCTCACGGTCCCACGCCGCCCCTGGCTGTTTGAGATGAGCCATGAACATCGGTATGGCATGCTGAAGACCGCATTGGCACATGATGCTCAAACCTTGACACATTAAGAACAGCCCAGCTCATAAGAAAATCGCCTAGAAAAACAAAAAGAGCGTCTATTATATCTCGATTGGCCTCTTCATTCTGGCTTCTTGCTCACATAACAAAAAGCCCTGTCCGCTATGAAAGCAGACAGAGCTTGTACTTATTTTTATACAAATAATCCAGTGTGTTGTGTGTTGAATTGATTATCCACGCTGCCAGGCTCCACGCTGTAGACGCATGAGCGGACGGAGTATCTTTTGCAAAATCCGTGGGTAACTGCCCAGCTCATCCTTGCGCAATACTCGCAGAACAACCATGAGTACGAGGTACACGACAACCACAAGAACCCCTACAAACATACAGGTAACGAGGAAAGATACACGTGCTGGCAGGAATAAATCAAAGATGGAGTTTCCAGCCCAGTTTGCCACAAAACCAACGCCCGTCGCAAGCAGCACAGTAATGATGAATCCTTTCCAGCGATCACCCATGATCGAGAAATCAACAATTTTCCGAAGCACTCGCAGGTTGAGGTACGTAATAACCAGGAAACACAACGCGGTCGCAATAATGATCCCGTAAATGCCAAAGATCGGAGCCAGGATTAGACTCGCTACGAGTTTGACTACGATTCCCGCAGCCACACTGATCATTGTAATCCGGGGTTTACCTACCCCGAGTAAAATGGAGTTGGTGGTCATCATCGTAATTTGGAAAATGGTACCGAACGTCAGCAATGTAATGATTGGTGTCCCGTCTGGGCTGGTAAACAGCAGGCCGTTAACGGAATACGCCGCCGCACACAAAGCAATAACGATTGGCATTCCTGTCAGAATCGAAATGCGTAGAGCAAGCGTAACCTGATTTTTCAGATGAACTTCATCCTTGCGTGCAAAAGCTGCCGAAATGACTGGCACAAGCGATTGACTCAGTGCGATAGCCAGAATCGGAGGAATGCCTGCAATACTTTGGGCCTTGGCACCTAGGATGGCAAGAACTCCTGTCGCTTCTTCCAGTCCGATTCGTCCACTAAGGAGCGGAACTACAAGTGATGAATCGATAAAGTTAATCGCCGGAACAGCGAGTGAAGATAATACGATTGGAATCGAAAGCTTGAAAATATCGCTGTAGATGCCCCGCATGGGCAATTGCTCCGCACGCTCGTAATTCAATTGCGCCGCACGGTCATTTTTGCGCAGCTTCAAGGTGAAGTACAACATGACAGCAAAAGCGCCAATGCTTCCGAATACGCCCCCAAATGATGCCCCGGCAGCAATCGTTTGATCATCGTAATTCCATTGCAGCATGACAAACGCCACGATGATCGCAGTACCGACACGTGCAAACTGCTCCACAATCTGTGAAATGCCGCCTGCCGTCATATTGCCGCGACCCTGGAAATATCCACGCATCATAGCGATGGCTGGAAAGAGCAGCAGTGCCGGAGCCAAGGCCCGAATGGCGCTCACCGATTCCGGTACTTTGGATACGTATGTGGCATAAAAAGGTGCCGCAAACCACAATAAAGCAGACATGACTACCCCGGCTACAGCCGCAAAAATCAGGGCTGCACGGTAGATTTGTTGGGCTTCACCTGCGCGTCCCAGTGCATAACGCTCCGACACCATTTTACTAAGTGTACTGGGTATGCCCGCTGTTGCTACGGTTAACAGCATTAAATATACCGTATTGGAGATCGTAAACGATGCGTTACCGATATCGCCGAGGATGTGCTCCAGCGGCACCCGTTGAACCAATCCGAGTACCCTCGCAATCAGTGCAGCTGCCGCCAGTATGAGCGTACCCTTAATGAATGTTTCCTTCTTAGACAAGCCAATTCCCCTTCTTTCCCCCACACCGACGTGCATCCAGATGAAGCCGTTCCCGAACGTCTATGCGAATCTGACCACCCAGATAATAAACAGAACAATCATGACGATTTGCAAAATAATTTTCATAACGGTGCTTGTAAACAGCCCCACCACGGAGCCAAATCCGACTTTGGAAGCTTTGGCAGGTGAAGACCCGCCGATCAGTTCCCCGATAAAAGCACCGATAAATGGCCCCAGAACCAGTCCGAATGCCGGAATGACAAATGGGCCTATGATGACACCAATCGTACTAAGCGTCGTCGATAATTTGGAGCCGCCGAATTTCTTCACACCCCAGGCACTGACAACATAATCAGCGACAAACAGCACCACTACGATCAAAATCTGGATAATCCAGAACCACGCACCGAACGGATCAAAGCTGAAAAACCAGCCATAGACCAGAAACGCGAAGAAAATCGCTATGGCACCAGGCAATATGGGATATACCGTTCCGGCCATCCCCACCGCAAATAGCAGTACAATTAAAATCCAGCCAACGGTTGCGAGCAAAGGTTACTCCCCCTTCAAAATATGATCACGGATGACTTCGACAATGCCATCGTCGTTGTTGCTCCCTACGATCAGGTCAGCCGCTTCCTTCACCTGTTCCTGTGCATTGCCCATGGCAACACCAAGACCCACGGCTTCAATAACAGCCAGATCGTTCAAGCTGTCTCCAACAGCAACCACTTCAGACATCTCTATGCCGAGCAGCTTGCAGACTTCAGCTACACCGCTCGCTTTGGATACACCACCAGGGTTAATCTCAATATTAACCGGTGAGGAGTTCGTCATTTGCAGACCACCCATTTGTTGCAGCTCCATCATAATCTGGTGACGAACTTCATCTACTTCGGTATTGAATCCGAATTTTAGCCATTCCAGATCTTCAATATTATCCGTCCAACGATCACGGTTGAACAGCTCTTCCACGGAGTATGCCCAGTACCAGCTATTATATTTTTCGCCAATCTCCTGCATTTGGCGGATCAATGCCGGGTCCATCAGATGACGCATATGCAGATCATGCGGAGCTTTCCAGACTTCACTGCCATTGACCGTAATCATCGGTGTCTCCAGTCCAAGCTGTACCGCATAAGGCATCGCATGGTAAACCGCTCTTCCCGTCGAAAGGCACACATGCACGCCCCGCCGAATGGCGATCTGAATCCATTTGGCGGTTTCCTGTGTAATTTCATGATTATCATTAAGCAATGTTCCATCCATATCGAGTGCAAGCAATTTGTATTTTAGTTCACTCATGCCGTATTCCTCCTCAGTTGTCTCTCTACTTCTCCTTATCCAACATACTCTCACAAAAAGATCGCCCGCCATCCGCATAGGCGGATGCTCCGGACGTCACAGCTAACGACATTTTACCACAGATCGTCGGCCTGCAACAAAGGAACCCGCGATGCGGGTGAACCTTCACGCCATTTACAAGTGGGGTCTGTCCCAAGGCATGTACGCTCACGCACGACACAGTCGCAGCCCGAACCCAACTCTACCGGGTAAATAGGCTCACTAGCCAGCAGTCATTTTTCTGCCGGCTCTTATTCTCCGTTTCTGTAATACTATTACGCATTCCCTTAGGCAGGATCCTTTTTCCTTCGTAGTTATCCTTGTAATGTATAAATCTCTAAACAAAAAAAATGGTTCACCCCCTGCAGGATGAACCGCGCTTTTAGCATTCATTCCCTGTCCGCTCCTCTGTCTGGTTTGGATACTGCAAACAAGGATTGGGACATCAAATCCATTGTTTGTTTGTATACGGTATGGGCTGCCTTTATATCACCAAGGAACCCGCCCATATACAGGTGGATTACACCGTGCAGCGATGCCCATATAGTGCTGACAAGAGTCCCTGTCTCTTCCTGGTCCGAAATCTGTCCTTGCTGCTGGGCCAGACCTTCTTTATTGACAAATAAACGGTAAATTAAGGATCACCTTCATTCGATTATCACGTTACTGACCAGCAACAGAGTTGCCAATTTATAACAGTCATCCTAACCATTTGCAAAAAGGTTGCCATTGAAGCCATCACGCTTAAAAAAAGATTTGACACAAGTGTATCCGTTTGGTTACTATGATTCTCATAGGAAACAGTGTTACCAAAATTATTTGTGCTAATTTATGAATTGGTATTTTTTTTTCGAAGTTTGGTAACACCGTTTCTTAATAGAAACGATGCCTCAAGAATGGTCGGGGGTATGCTCGCCAAGGCAACCATATTAGGAGGATTAATAATGTCAACAGAACAAAAAAAACACAAACGTTCCACTGGTCAACAAATTCGTAGATGGAGCCTGGCCCTGCTCGGGGTCATTGTGCTGGGAATCGCTGTATTTCTGCTGATGCCCGCCCCGGTAGAACCTGCACTTTGGTCTGCACCTGTGGCTCCTTCTTTTGAGAAGGATGGTCCCTGGAAAGAGAACAACAAACTTAACTCCGCAGAACTGGTTACAGACCGCGCGAAGTTCCCGGAATTTATCACTTTTGATAAAGAAGGGCGGCTGTATACGGGTGACTCCGACGGCAAAATTTACAGAGTAACCTTTGACGCGGAGGGCAAGGCGCAGCCTGCGGAGGTGTTCGCCGATACCCACGGAACACCTAACGGACTGAAATTTGATGCTGCCGGAAATTTGATTGTGGCAGATATTCAGAAAGGGCTGCTGTCCATTGACCCGAACGGAAATATCGAAGTACTAACCAATGAAGTAGATGGAGGGCCGATCTACCTGGCGAACGAGCTGGACATTGCTCAAGACGGATCGATTTATTTCTCCGATACCTCTAACTATGGCAAGGTCATGTTCAAAGAAATTGCCGAGAATAAACCGCATGGACGCTTGTTGAAATATGATCCGCTGACCAAGCAGACGACCGTTCTGCTTAAGGATTTATATTTTGCCAATGGGGTCGTATTGTCTGCCGAAGAAGATTTCGTGCTTGTAGCCGAATCGTATCATTATCAGTTGACCCGGTACTGGCTCAAGGGGCCCAAACAAGGCACCTCTGATATTTTTGCAGAGAATCTGGCTGGGTTTCCGGACAATATCACCCGTGACGCACAGGGACACTTTTGGGTAGGAGTATTCACAACCCGTCTGTCTTTTGCCGATTACATGCATAGTCATCCTTGGGTAGCCGCGACGATGTCCAAAGTTCCACAGTCCTTGTTAAATGGAGCCAGCGCGCCGGTGAAACATGGACTTGTCGCAGAATATGGACCAGAAGGAGAGCTTGTGAATAGCTGGCATGATCCTGAAGGAACATTGTATGGCATCACCACGGCCGTAAGCCAGGGGAAATATTTATATCTCGGAACCGCACCGGGAGGAAGCCAAGGGGTTCATCGGGTGCTTTTGGAACCGTAAGGATTGTTATATTTATCTAATCCACCTCATTGTCACCTTTAGGCATCCCAATAGCAGCTCACTCCGGCAGGAGGAGCTGCTATTGGGATTGGGTGGATCTTAAGTCTTTATGAATTAACGTGCCGCGAATTTGCGACGAGCATAACGGAAGACAATACCATGCTTTGGAGACAGCAGCAGGGCCAGGACAAACAGAATACCTGCTACCGCCACCATGCAACCTGCAATGGAAGCATCCAGCGCATAAGCCATGATGTAGCCTCCAATCGAGGAAGCCACTCCTACGAACACGCTGTACAGAATCATTTTACCCAATCGATCCGTGAGTAAGTAAGCCGTCGCTGCAGGTACAATCAACATGCCTACCACCAAAATGGACCCTACGCTCTCAAATGAAGCCACCGATGTCATGGAAACGAGTCCCATAAGCAGATAGTGGAACAGCACTACCGGAATGCCGCAGGCCGCGGCCAGCGCCGGATCGAAAGCACACAGCTTGAATTGCTTGTAGAACAATCCAATCACAACGAGGATGACCAGCAAGGTGATCCCCAGCATCCAGACCGCCCTTGGCCCTACATCTGTGCCCCCAAGGGTTAACGTATCCCACTGGACATAAGCGATCTCACCGAACAAGACACAATCGAGATCCAGGTCAATATGCCCGGCATTCAGACTGATCAGAATGACCCCCACTGCGAACAGTGCTGTAAATACAATCCCGATGGAAGCATCGGATGATAGTCCTCCAGCCTGCAAGCTTTGAATGAAGAACACCGTCAGTAAACCAAATACCGTTGCACCGAGCAGCATCCACAGCGAATCACGTGAACCGCTCCACAGAAAAGCAATTGCAATACCCGGAAGAACCGCATGACTGATCGCATCGCCAACCAGAGCCATCCGCCTTAATATTAGAAAACAGCCAAGAATGGCGCAAGCGGAGGATACCAGGATGGCCGTTAATATAATCCAAAACGTTGCCATTACAACTCACCCCGTTCCTGCTGTGCCCGCTGTGCAGAGAGTGTCTGGAGCGTGGCATGTTCTTCCCTTAAGTAAGCGGATTTCGCCTGCATACTTCGCAAACGGCGTGCCAGCAGTCCACGACGTGGAGCAAGTAATGCGGAACCCGCAAATAGTACTGTCGCTGCCAGTACCGTTACTGGCCCTGTCGGCAGATTAGGCACCAATGTGCTGAAGATGGTACCTGTCGCACCACTCAGTGCTCCAAATATACCGGCCAGCAGTACCATAAGCGAGAGCGAGTCCGTCCAATAGCGGGCTGCTGCTGCAGGAGTCACCAGCAAAGCGGCGACAAGCACCACGCCAACCGCCTGAATCCCCGCAACAACCGCAATAACGGTCAGCAGCAGAATCAGTTGTTCCAGCATACCCACCGGCAGTCCCATGCCCCGGGCAAATCCCGGATCAAAGCTCACCAGCTTGAATTCCTTGAACCATGCAAGACAAGCAATCAGTAGTACCAGACAGACGCCGCCCATGACATACACATCCGTCATCACCATGGATGCGGCCTGACCAAACAAGTATTTATCAAGTCCGCTTTGACTGCCGCTTGCCCCATGCTGAATCCGTGTTAGCATCACTACGCCAATACCGAAAAATACAGTCAGCACAATTCCCATCGCCGCATCCTGCTTGATCCGGGAATACCGAGTAATCCACGATATGCCGAAGGTCGCAATGATTCCAGCCACAAGCGCACCGAACAGAAATAATCCGACTGATTTGGTCTCCGTTAACATAAACGCGATACAAATCCCTGGCAGAGCTGCATGAGCCAGCGTATCCCCCATGAGACTTTGGCGGCGCAAAAATGTGAATGAACCAATAATTCCACTACTGAATCCGAGCAGCAGACAACCAAGCAATATCCAGCGCGTATTCGGATCGGACAAAATCGCTACTATCCAGTTCCACATGCACTACACCTGGCCCTTCTCCGTCCGGCTTCCGATCATCGCGATCCGGCCTCCGTACGTCTCTTGCAAAGTATCCGGTACAAAAACTTCATTCGTCGGTCCACCTGCAACCAGCCGTCCATTAAGAAGCAGCACATGGTCAAAATATTCCTCAACGGTTGCCAGATCATGGTGAACAACCAACACGGTCTTGCCTTGCTTCTTCAACTGTTCCAATAGTGAAATAATGGCCTTTTCTGTTGTGGCATCCACGCCTGCAAATGGCTCATCCATGAAATATAGATCCGCATCCTGTACCAGTGCCCGTGCCAGAAAGACTCGCTGCTGCTGCCCACCGGACAGCTGGCTAATCTGGCGGTGCATATAGTCACCCATTCCCACTTGCTCCAGGCAGTGGGCTGCCAGATCCCGTTCTTTTTTGCCTGGACGGCGAAACCAGCCCAGATGTCCATAACGCCCCATCATGACAACATCGAGCGCGTGAGTCGGAAAGTCCCAATCAACCGATTCACGCTGAGGTACGTAACCGATCCGGCGACGCTGTTCTCGGTACGACTGTCCGAAAATTTGCACCTCGCCGTGCATTTTGGGCACGAGTCCCAGAACGGCTTTGATCAAAGTTGATTTACCTGCTCCATTGGGACCAAGAATGCCAATTAACTGACCTTCCGGGATGTCAAAAGATACCCCACTGAGCACCGGCTTTTTATGGTAAGCCACCGCCAGATCCCGAACACGAAGAGGAGATGATGTAGGCTGCGTTCCCTTCAGATGCTTAACATTGGTATTGGATTGAGATTTTTCGGATAGAATTGCATCACTCATGCTCTTTCCACTCCTCTCTTCATATGGTTTATCATTTTAATGCTTCTACAATCGTCTGAGTGTTGTGCCGGATCATGCCGATATACGTTCCTTCTTCTGTTCCCTCAGCACCCATCGCATCCGAGAACAGTTCACCGCCAATGCTTACGGTATGTCCTTTTTCGGCTGCACCGGCAATAATCGCTTCCATCGCTTTTGCCGGTACACTAGATTCTACAAATACCGCTTTGATATTGTTGTCCACAAGGTAATCCCGCAGCTCACTGACATCCCTCGCACCATACTCTGCTGCTGTACTGATTCCTTGAAGCCCCATCACTTTCATGTCATAGGCTTGGCCAAAGTATCCAAAGGCATCATGCGCCGTGACCAATACCCGGCTGGCTTCCGGAATCTCCTGGATTTTTTCCCGCACCTCGGAATCCAATGCTTCCAGTTTCGTTAGATACTGCGCTGCCTGGGCCTTGTACGCTTCTGCATGTTCGGGGTCTGCTTCCACGAGGGTATCGCGCACAGCCTCTGCGGCATGCATCCAATGGCTAACATCAAACCAGACGTGTGGGTCGTATTCCGTTCCGCCTGTATCTTTGCCTGAACGCAATTCATCCACCGGAATTTTCTCCGAGACAGCTGTTACTATTTTGCTCTTGGACATTTTCTCCAAGATGTCTGTCATTTTGCCTTCGAGATGCAGCCCATTATAGAAAATGACCTTTGCTTGCTCCAGCTTCCGAATATCTCCCTGCGAAGCCTTGTACAAATGAGGATCTACCCCTGGGCCCATCAGCCCGGTGACATCAACATATGTCCCGCCGACTTCACGCGCTACATCCGCAATCATGCCTGTTGTGGCTGTAACCTGTACTTTCCCTTCACTACCTCCTGTTTCCGCTGCACTTGAGCACGCAGTCAGCACAATGACCAGAACAACCACAGCGAGTGTCATTAATCCCCTCTGAAAACTCCTCATCTTGACCATCAACAATCCAAGCCTCCCCTTTCCCTCACCTAAAATAATTGTCCACATCTAATTTTGTTGTACAGGGTATTAAAATTTATACTCGTCTAATAATGTTTCCCTTGTGCAAATTTTAGTCGATACAAAATAAAAAGGCAAGGGATAATTTCCCCTGCCTGTCCAAAAGCGTATGTTGGCGTTAAATTAGCCTGTTTTCTTTTTCGCTTATTTGTCCTTTTTATTTTGCGCTGCTTCACGTTACTCTGTATCTTTTACCTGATCTTTCTTCCCTTTTGGAGTCCCATCGAGGCCATACACTTCATCGTAGGCATCGAAAATTTTACGTGCAATTGGAGACGCACTTACCGATCCAAAGCCACCTTCAGGTACAACAACGGCTATAGCCAGCTTCGGATTATCCCGTGGTGCAAATGCGATAAATACTCCGTTTTCCTTTTTGTTCGGACCTGTTCCCTGCTCCGAAGTTCCTGTTTTTCTCGCATAATCATAGGGGAAACCGTCAAACGAACTTACTTTGGTGACCATACCCTTATGCACTTCATTCCAGTATGCATCGGCAAAATCAACCTCGTTTAACACTTTTGGTTTGATTTTCTTAACGATATTTCCGTCAGCGTCACGGATTTCCTTTACCAAATGAGGTTCCATCCGTTTGCCCTTATTGGCAAGCATCGTGGTATATTGTGCGAGTTGAAGCGTTGTATACTTCGCTTGCTGTCCAAATGAGGCAAAAGCCAGCCGTGTCAGACCCGATTCATTATTATCACTATTATACTCCAGTGTGCCCAGATACTCTTTCGGCAGATCCACTCCTGTAGACACGCCCAGTCCAAATTGTTTCATATATTTATCCCATTCATTAACGCCCCTGGTCGCCCCATATTTGTTATAGAGGCCTTTTCCAACCATATCAATCATAAAGGCATTGGAAGATTTCTCAATCGCTCTTCTCGCAGTAATCGAGCCATTAAATGCGGAATGTGAGTTTCTCACCTTCCTACCATCCTTTCCCAAAGTAGCGTAACCTTGGTCAAAATAGGTCTGTCCCGTAGTAAACAGGTTTTCCTTTAAGCCAATTAGAACACTAAGTGGCTTGATAACTGAACCTAGCAGAACAACAGATTCGGCCCGACTAGGCCGAGAATCATCGGGAGGAAACGATGCAATGGTTCCATTTCGAAACACGTACTTGATTTTCTCATAGTCCCAGTCATTCGGATCGTAGTCCGGCATACTCGCCATGGCCACAACATTACCTGTATCCACTTCCATGGCTACCGCATATCCTGTAACAGCTTTCGGCAACTTTCTCAATTCATCAGTAATAGCTTGTTGTGCAACCATCTGAATTTCCTTGTTGATAGTTGTAATTAGACTATCCCCCTTTTCAGGTGGGGTCAGATTCATCGTTCCGTCTGGCAAATTACGCGCATCAATATCAATGGACTGGTAGCCACTTCGTCCACGAAGTTCTTCTTGATATTGAAGTTCCAATCCGTCAAAGCCAACCTTCTCTTCCTCATGGTATACAAGGCCCGGGTCACGCTGAGTACTTGCCGATTCCCGAATGGCTTTATATTTTTCAAGTGTATCTGGAGCACGCTTAAATTCTCTTGTGTAACCAATCACCTGAACGGCTACCCCATCAGGATCATATTTTCGCACATTTTCCTCAAGGACCATAACGCCCGGAAACTCTGCCTTTTTCTCCATGAAATAGGCAACTTCTTTGGTTGTTAAATCGGATTTAACCAGCCTAGGTACATATCCAAATGTCTTCTGGTAATCCAGATCCAGTCGCTTTATAATCTCTTCTGCATCGGGTTGTTCTTTGTCCCCCGGATTAAACTGTTTAAACACAGCCGCCAGTTCCTCAGCAAGTTCCTGCGCCTCCTGCTTGCGGTCATCATTCCTATAATCCTCATACAACAATACATAGAGGGACTGTACAGGCTCCGAATAAGCCAGCGCGACCTTCCCTGTCGCATCATAGATTGGCCCACGAACAGGGGCCAGCGGGATATCTTTCGTATTACGGCTGGTTTCCATATAGGTCAGCTCAGGTCCCTCGACAAATTGTACAAAAGCTAACCTGAAAATAAGGATACTGAATATCACAAACGCAGCGAAAAAGAACATATTCATTCTTGCACTAGACGGCGTGTTGACTGGTGTATCCTCTTCAGACACTTTCTTTTTCCTCAATCGGTTAAACATGAAATAAGCCTCTCCGTTCTTATGTAATAATTTATCTATCACGCATTTTGCATCATTCGGTTCAAGTAACATACCTTTCCTTATACAAGTCTATCAAAGGTCACCTGCCATGTCCTCCAGATTTTGATTACATTTTCGTAAACAAAACAGACATATGTCGATTCTTTCGAAACGATGTCAATGCAGACATATCGTTAATCTCTTTAATCCTGAAATAAATTTTATTCTCTTATATAAACGCGACATGAACAATGTTTGTTACATACTGATTTGCAGCAGTCTTATGGGAAATAAGCCACTCAGTCCTAGCAAACGAAAAAGAGGACCCTCGAAAGGGTCCCCTCATTGAATCAGGACTTACATTACTGTGTATCAGATTCCTTATTTTTATCTTTCTTCGGTACACCGTCCAAGCCAAACTCCTCGTCATACGCATCGAAGATCGCACGTGCAACAGGGGCAGCACTGCTCGAACCAAAGCCCCCTTCAGGAATAACGACGGCTACAGCCAGCTTCGGATTGTTACGTGGTGCATACGCGATAAATACCCCGTTATCCACCGGTTTTCCCCCGACTACCTGTGTCGATGTTCCCGTTTTTCTGGCAAAATCATAAGGGAAACCGCTAAATGAAGATACCTCGGTTGCCATACCTCGCTGTATCTCATTCCAGTAAGTATCGTTAAAATCAACTGTGCTGAGCACCTTTGGTTTCATTTTCTCAACTACATTGCCCTCTGAATCACGGAATTCACTGACTAATTGTGGCTCCATCCGTTTTCCTTTGTTCGCCAGCATCGTGGTGTACTGAGCAAGCTGCATCGTTGTATATTTCCCTTGTTGACCAAAGGAGGCATACACCAGCTTGGTCAAGGAACTCTCGACGCTTTCCTCACCATATTCTTTGCGCCCAAGATATTCATTAGGCAGGTCAACACCTGTGGAGATACCTAACCCAAATTTCTCCATGTATTCATCCCAGACATCGACACCCTTTGCCCCATACTTCTTGTATAGTTTCTTCCCGATCTCGTCAATCATGAATACGTTGGAAGAATGACGAATAGCATCACGCGGAGTCAACGGTCCATATACGTGACCGGAGGAGTTCTGTACTCTGCGATTGTCGCCCCCAAATGTCGTTGATCCTCTGTCCGGATAAACGGAATTGGTCGTGAAGAAGCCTTCCTTCAAACCAATCAAAACACTTAATGGTTTGATTGTGGAACCAAGCAGTACAACAGATTCCGCCCGTTTACCTGAATCGTCTGGCGGGAATCCACGAATGGTACCATTTAGATAAATATACTTTATTTTGTCGTAATCTTCCGTGCTTATACTGCCAGTTCTCCACACGTTCGTGTCGTAATCCGGCATACTGGCAGCAGCCACAATCTTCCCTGTGTCCACTTCCATCGCAACCGCAAATCCTGTTTTGGCATTCGGATGCGGCTTACCTGAAACCAGATGTGTATGCAGCCAGCTTAGTTGATCCAGAATTGCCTGTTCCGTTTTCACCTGAACATTTTTGTTAATGGTTGAAATCAGGTCATATCCTTTTTCGGGTGGAGTTGAGCCTGCTACACCTTCAGGCAAATTCCGCAAGTCAACGTCAACGGAGTTATAACCGCTTTTGCCACGCAGGACATCCTGATACTGCAATTCCAGTCCGTCAAAACCAACAAACTCATTCTCGGTATACACAAGACCTGGGTCCGTTTGCTTTTTATTGGCCTTATCAATCTCTTCATACTTGTTCAACGCTTTGGAGCTTTTGAACTTTTTGAGATAACCAATCGTCTGAACGGCTACCGTATCCGGATCATAGTAGCGCACACTTTCCTCTACAATCTGAATCCCCTTGAACTCATCCTTGTGCTGCAGGAAATAAGCCACTTCCTCATCGGACAGATCACTCTTGATCAGACGCGGCATGAAGCCGTTCGACTTGCGGGAATTCAAGTCCATCTCTTCAATGATTTTCTCCACCGTAAGCGGTTCGGAATCCTTTTTCTTATACTGTTCAAACACATCATGCAGCCGGGTTGCGATGTCCTCCACTTCCGATATGTTCGGATTTGGCTTGCCATCCACATCCCCATAATTTTTGTATAAGGTCAGATACAAGGATTGAATCGGCTTGGAGTAAGCCAACTTCACCTCACCTGTAGAATCATAGATGGTTCCCCTTACTGGAGCGAGAGGTACGTCTTTTGTAATGTTGCTGGCTTCTTCCTGACTCAGCTCAGGCCCTTCCACGAATTGCAAGAATGCCAAACGTACAATAATCACGCTAAAAATAACAAAGGAAGCGAAGAAAAATACGTTCATCCGGGAACTGAAGCGCCGTTTGTCCGTAAGTTCGTCCTTCTCTTTTGAATGATTGTTCATTCATCCTACCTCTTTCATGACTTGATGCATACCGTACAGACTATTAAGTCCCGGCATGATAACCTGGCAACGTCGTCATCTCCCGGACCCAAGTCCGGCGTAATATTAAGCTGATTGATCTTTCAGATGAGTATCGGCAAAGTTAGGAGGGTTGAACCAATCGCCACTGATCGCCCAAGTGGGATCAAGCGGTATCCAGCTTTGCGAATCGCTCAAATATATCTCATTCCAGGCATGCGGACCATATCCACCCTGCCCGTTATAACCAAGGCCTGTGACCACTTTAACTTCAAGCCCCTGTGAACGGGCCATGACTGCGTAGAGACGAGCGTAATCGATACATACACCTTGGCGTGTATCAAATGTATTTTGGGGCGTCTGTTCGTGCCATATGCCCTTTTGCTCATAGTCATCCACTTTACCATAGTCATATTGAATGCGAGAACCTACCCAGTCATATAATGCCCTGGCTTTGGCTTCCTCTGTCGTTTGACTCTTTACAATTTCTTTTGCCGCAGATTCAATATCCGCCGGAATGTTATGGTCAATGACTTCATATTTGCGTTGCAGGATTCCGCTCAGTTCCTTCTGAACCGCTTGAGTGAAAACCGGCAGCTTGTCCTTGATGAATGTACCGGATAATGGCTCTATAACCGATTTGGCCCCTTGCATATAAATGGGCGAAGCCTCTACATACCGACTGAACATACTTCCCGGATAGAGACTGACAATCATGAACAGCACGGCGATCACAATCATCCCGCGGACGGAGCCAATGACTGTACCAATCACAGCACCCGTAAAGCGGCTGAAAAATCCTTTGGGTTTGCTTTCTTGCTCTCCTGAACGGGATCTTCTGCTGAAAATAAGGGAAGAGAGCAATCCGAGAATTAATCGGATGAATCCATAACTAAGGACAAACAACACGGCAAACCGCATCAGCGGAAAATCAGCAATGGCCGTAATCAATGTATAATACATCTGCTCCCACCGGTTCAGTTCACGGTTTGGCATGTCTGCAGCATGCACAGACAGCCATTGCTGAACATATGGCGCAAGCCATAATGTTAAACCGATGGATAACAGAATACCAATGACCGCCATAATGCCATCCATGAGGAATCCAAAGAGTCTTCCTGCTGAACGCGAAGCGCCTCTGGACCATCCCTGCAGCAATGAAGCGGCCACAATCAACAGCAGCATAATCGTTATGCCATTGAATTCTTTCAGACTGTCGAGCCAACTTTGCAGCACGTATTCATTCCTCCTTTACTACGAAGCCGGTGCTGTTCCGTTCTCCTGTGCCTGTTTGACAAAAGTTCGTATCGTTTCATTGTCGACCTTCCATTCGCCCAGTGAGATCCCCCGTAATGTTACATCGACTTTATCCGAATTCGTTCTACCCTTAATCTCCACATTGGGGCTTGTGATGGTAAATGCACCATCCTGTCCCTTGGTGTACGTTGCTTTGGAAGCTTCCTTGAGCATTATGCTGGTCGCTTCCTTCTTCAATGTGTCCATCGTACTCGATTGTACATCTGTAACTGTCTGTTTGATCTGATCCAAGGAGATGCCGCTGTATATCAGTAGAGCCGCAATAATGATGATGGCAATCGCCCATTTCAATACGGTTTTGACCACGTTCAGGACAAAGAACAAAATGATCAACGCAACCACAATCACCAGCCAGTTCTGCATCACAAACTCTTTGATTACTTCTATGTTCATGACTACACCTTCCGTATTAGAGTTGATTATTAACACTTCCCGAATATTATACATGATTTCCGAAGCTGCTGTCAGCTAAGCCCTCCTATGTAAAAATAAACGGTCTAAGTTCGTCCCGCCGGGCGTACAAGTAGTACCATGAGGTTCTGCTTAAGAAACGGGGAACATATTCATTGTTCAGTTATTGAACTAGCATCGCTTAACAAGGAGGGGCTTCTGTGAAAACGGCCATCTGGCTATATCTTTTTTTGTTCCTTGCTGTTTTTGATTTGCATGCCCAGTATCCAATTCTGACCCCATTTGCCATCTCGCTCGGGGCGGCCCCAACCTTCATCGGCTGGATGATGGGCATCTACTCTTTGACCCATCTTCCAGGCAATCTGATTGCCGGAACGCAAATCGACAAACACGGCAGTCGTCGTTATATCGTGTTCAGTCTGTTGGGTGCAGGGATCATTTTGCTGATTCAGGCGCAGATCCATACGCCATGGCAGCTGCTCGCTCTACGTTCCATCAGCGGATTTGTGCTCGCTTTTCTGTCCCCGGCCTGCCTCGCCCTTCTGGCCCAACTGTCAAGTGATCCGGTCAAGCAAGGCAAATATATGTCAGGCCATGGTGTCGTGCACACACTGGCATCCGTGGTATCCCCCGCTGCAGGGGCACTAATCGTTGGAGCGCTGGGATTCTCCGCCACCTTCGCGAGTCTTGGTTATCTGCTCATACTATCGGGTGCAATTGCCTGGTTATCCATGCCGAAAGGTTTGGCTGAGGTGCAGCATGAAAAAGTGACGGAGCCTCCCACGCCCAGCAGCTCGGCCGGGGAGAAAAGAAAATTCCTGCCCGTGTCCTGGCGATACTTTGCTCTGCCACTTGTCATTGCCTGTGCCCAAGGAATTCTTTTTTTTGAATTGCCTCTGCGCGGAGGCGGACATTCGTCCATGATGTCTACCGGACTTTTGTTTTCCATCATCAGTATTGGCGCTTTATTTACGCTGAGCATGCTATTTCTCAACCGCTATTCCCCCAAACTTCGCTTGGTTGTGGGTGTACTGCTGATGTCTTTATGTTTCTTTACCCTTGCGGCAATGCCGCAGATTCCTTTATCCTCGGTACTCTTCGTTCTGGGGATGTCCAAAGGAATCGTTTTCCCTGCCATGGCAACGCTCTTTATTCGGTTAAGCGGTGGAGAAAAGCTAGGACGTATCTTTTCATTGCAATCCATTGCTACCTCCATTGGTTCTTTCATAGGTCCAATCACTGCCGGGCAGCTGCGTGTGGGCTTATCCCCATATTTCATTGCCTTTGTATTATTGATGATCGGTATGATGCTGCTCCCTTACTTCACAACCAGACGCGAGGCTCCTTTATCTGATCCCAAAAGCATACTTGGTTAACCGTATCCGGATGATGACCTATATCCTTACTCTTTGACAACAGACAGGCTCGTATTTTTCTTGGCTTTGCATCATTCCCCCATTTACAGCTAAACTATATAAAATGGACTGATGTTTTACACACGAACGAAGCGGCCTTGGATCAATCTTTTTCTTAAATATCCTCATTAGGAATGGACGATCAGCGGAAGTAGTGGAGGGGACGGAATCGATTCAGAAGAAGCGGTAGCGTTCGCCTTTGTCCCCATATTTCAACCTTTAAAAAATTAATCAGAAATTTGGAGACAACAGCGATCGAAAGAACGATCCGTAACCGTAACGGTCACTACTGATCAGAAATTCACTTCATGATGTACGTGAAAAAGAAGTTAGAAATCTGAGATGTTTCTGTCAGCGTAGTTGTCGTGTAAAAATTAGTAGGTCCATTTTATATAATCCGGTCGATTTTCGCTGCAACATTTCCCGGGGAATGTCGACATAAGCTCTCGACCAAGAGGTGAATATGATGCCTATTCATGTCATTGTGGAAGGTAAAAATGATCGCAGTAAGCTGAAACGTCTCGTAGGCCCCGAAATCAACATTTTGTGCACGTTTGGAACACTGAATTCTCTCAAGCTTGAGTCACTGCGCAAACAGGTTGGTTACGACGAGGTCTACTTATTTATGGATAATGACAGTTCGGGCAAAAAAATCAGAGGTGTGCTTCGGGATGCCTTCCCGGATGCCGTACAGATGTATACACGGCGCGGCTATGCGGGCGTAGAGGGAACTCCCGACGAGTACATTATCGCCCAATTGGAGAAAGCCGGACTGGAATCGTATATCCAATATCCTGAATTCCCGTCGTTTTAGGTACATAAAAGAGGCTGCACCAGGGTATTCATTCTACCCAGGAAGCAGCCTCTTTTATGGTTTGTCATTTATGAATGCTTCTTCATTCCTTGACCAGATTGCGGATGTCCTCCGCAATGACAGCAGGTTCAACATCCTCTGTATTAAACGCATTGTAAACCTTGCGTAACTGGTTATTCCGATCCACCAGTCCTATCATGTTCATGTGGGCAAAATTGTCCTTGTTCTCACCATCAATAAGGATCTGGAACGATTCCTTGGCAAGCTGCTTCGTTTTATCCATATCCCCCCGCAGGAAATACCAGCCTTCATAATCCGCGTGGAAACGATCTGCAAATTCCTTGATTTTCTCTTTGGTATCCACTTTCGGATCAAACGAGATAGACACAAATGCGGCATCCTTGCCAAAGGTATCGTCCTCTTTCAACAGATCCTGCACCTGGGATAGCGTAAATGTCGTTATCGGGCACACATCAGGACAGCTGGTGAAATAAAAGTAAAACAAACGCACCTTTCCTTTCGTATCATCCAGGGACACAGTACTTCCATCTACATTTTCCATGGAAAAGGATTGAATCTCCCGAATCTCGGGTAACTTTTCCTTGCTGGCAAATACGGTGCCCCACATCAAATACACAGCCATAATCAGTGCGAGACCCAACAGCATCCATGTCCATTTATACTTTTTCAGCATCATTCTCGTCCCTTCCGTCTCAAAGCATATGAATACGCATACATAAAACCTTGCTTGTTATCGCTGTTATGTTGAACTTTCCTAGATAGAATAGAAATTTTAATGAAAGTTCCTCATTGCCATTCCCTTCTGATGCATATGTATACGAAGAACCACTCCATCATTGAGCTCCTTCGTTATTGTAACGGTTCCACAGATCAGTGCCTATACCTTATTTATTTAAAGACAACTCGTTAATGGAGTTAAGAAAGGTGTACATAATCACATAGACAATCGTGTCAAAAATAACGCATAATCCGGCAAGTAGCCTCAAAATAAAGCAAACAGTACCGATACATCCAGGCACCGAGGTCATAGCATAGGATAAAACGACATTCTGGTGTTCACGTTCGCTGAAGGTTTTCTTCTGTCCTTAATATAAAGTTTATCACAGGAAAAGGGAAAAGAGTTTGACAAAGCTCGTACATTTGCTGGCAAATGAGCTGGATCTTGTCATAACTTTGCAATTCAGGGTGTTTTGCTTCCAGGCAGGCGGATAATATACACTATATATGGGTATCACCTAGATAGAGAAGCTGCACGCATTAACGATACACCACACAAAGGAGACGTTTATGGATACTTCTACACATTTTGTCATGGGCATTGGTTTAGCTGGCCTTGCTTATGTCGATCCTGTCGTCGCGAGTAGTCCCATGCTCGCAGCAGCGGTCATGATTGGCACCATCGCAGGTTCCCAGGCTCCTGACATCGATACGGCGTTACGTCTCAAAAGCAACTCGCTCTACATCCGGAATCACCGGGGCATGTCCCATTCACTGCCTTTTCTCCTGTTATGGGTTCTGCTCATCACCGGGGTTATTGCACTGATCTTCCCGGATGTCGCCATTGGACACGTCGCGGCCTGGACTGCTGTCGCCGTAGGCTTTCACGTTTTTACCGATTTGTTCAATACCTATGGAACCCAAGCAGCACGACCATTTACAGAACGCTGGATTGCCTGGAACATCATTCATATTTTTGATCCATTTCTATTTACTACACATGTGCTGGCCATTTTGTTATGGGCATTCGATCTGATCGCCCCTGCTCCACTTTTTGTTTCACTTTATATTGTGACTGGTCTGTATTATGTATGGCGGACCATTGCTCGGGCTCAGGCTGTCAGCAAGGTGAAACGGCTCGATAAAAGTAACCCTGCTGGTCATTATATGGTAATTCCGACGATATCCTGGAACCGCTGGCATGTGGTAAAAAGATATGCCGATGGCAGTTATGAGATTGGCAAAATGGATCATGCTGTCCTGACATGGAATCTCCATGCTTCATCGTCCACTCACGCCGCTGTTGCCGCATCACGCGAATCACCTGAAGTCACAGCGTTTCTTTATTTCACTTCCTATGCTGTCGCTGAGGTGGAGGAATTGCCTGCTGGATACAAGGTACGCTGGGCAGATGTACGTTATCGACACCGAAAGCAGTACCCTTTTGTCGCTGTGGTCGTTATGGATCGTAATTTTGAAACCATTGACACATATGTCGGCTGGTTAAGCGATGAGAAAATGGATAAGAAACTTTTATCTGCACGCTCTTGACGAAAGATACTTGGAAGGGCACAATCAGACATAGGAACTGATGCGCGAGAAAGCCCGGAGCGTTTCCGCTCCGGGCTTCTGTTTGATGCGCTGTTGTTATAATGAATTATTTGCCAGACCCAGCCAGAGACTGCTCAGCGATTTGTACCAGACGTTTGGTGATGTACCCACCCAGAGATCCTGTCTCACGGGAAGTGTAGTTACCATAGTAACCGTCTTGTGGAATCGTTACACCCAGTTCCTGTGCAGCTTCCATTTTCAATTGTTGCAATGCTGAATTTGCCTGAGGTACCACCAAGTTGTTAGAACGAGATCCTTGAGCCATATTTATAATCTCCCTTCAATCTGTGTCTGTAATGTATTGCAAGCTTGCAAGATTATTATGGCTCGTACGGTTCAGGTTATACGGAATTTCACTAAATTTGTATATGGAGGTTTTTCCCAATGAGTAAGGGTTTATCCTTATGGTTTGCATTCTCATCGATTATGTTGTTAGCGGTTACGGCGATCATGATCTCCTACTCCGGCTGGCTGGCTGCGCTGCTGTTTGTCGTGTCCGTTGCCAACATCGGCTGGGGTTTCGTTATTCGCGCCAAGAAAGAGCGCCGGGAAGGTCGTCCAGCTTCCGAGACTGCTTCGAGCAGGTAATTTCATAGTAGTCTGCACAACCAAAATAAAGAGGAGCCATAACACGGCTCCTCTTTATTCATGTTAACGATTCATCTACTTAATATTCTTGCCTTTTACCACTTACTTCGTACGTCTAGGAACAAATCCCATACGTTCTTTAACCTCATTCATTGTTTGGGAAGCTACTGCTTCTGCGCGCTGGGCTGAAGCCTCGAGAATGTCTGCCAATTCACCAGACTCCCGAATCTCATGATACCGCTGCTGTAAAGGTTCGATCACGGACACGACCACTTCAGCCAGTTCTTTTTTGAAAGGACCATACATTTTGCCTTCATAACGCTCCGCAACTTCCTTCAAAGTCAGACCTGCACATTCAGCATAGATACTCATCAGGTTGCTGACCTCAGGTTTGTTTGTCGGATCATATACAACTTCACGACCGGAATCGGTTGTGGCACGACTGATTTTTTTGCGGATCACATCCGGCGGATCAAGCAAAGCAATGTAGCTGCCTGCATTTGGATTACTCTTGCTCATTTTCGAAGAAGCATCATCCAGCGACATTACACGAGCACCCACTTGTGGAATATAAGGGTCTGGAATCGTAAAATATTCACCATAACGGTGGTTAAACCGACCAGCCAGATCACGTGTTAGTTCCAGATGCTGCTTCTGATCTTCACCTACAGGTACCAGGTCAGCATTGTAGAGCAATATATCAGCAGCCATCAAAGAAGGATATACAAACAATCCAGCGCCAACCGAATCTTTACCGGATGATTTGTCCTTGAACTGTGTCATGCGTTCGAGCTCCCCCATCGAAGTCAGGGTAGTCATCAACCAGCCCAATTCCGCATGCTGCGGTACATGGGATTGTAGGAACACATTTGATTTCGTGGGATCAATTCCAGCCGCGATGAACAAGGCAGCTACCGCCTCGGACTGCTCACGAAGTGCTGCAGGCTCTTGAGCCACTGTTACAGCATGAAGATCAACCACCATGAAGTGACACTGGTAGTCATGCTGCAATTTCACAAAGTTTTTAATTGCTCCGATGTAGTTGCCCAATGTTAGCTTGCCGCTCGGCTGAATTCCCGAAAGTACTGTTTTCATTTCACATAACGCCTCCCTGATTGTTTGTTCCCATTCTCCGCGAACGCAAAAAGGCCCCACATCCGCAAGGGACGTGAGACCGTGGTGCCACCCTTATTCGCACTTCTCCATCCACCCGATCTAATCGGATCAAATAGAAGAAATGCCTTCATTTCTCCGTAACGTGGAGTATACGTCCAGTTCTACTGAGGATAGCCCAACTCAGACCTTTCCTGTTCAAACCAGCACTCAAGGGTCCATTCGGTAAAGAGTTCACACCGATTCGCATCAACCATCGGCTTTCTGGAGAGAATTCTCTTGACTTACTTGTCCCTGTCATCGCTTTGATTATCATTCATTGGATAAAATGCATCGTTCAGAATACCATCTTAATCCGCACGGAGCAGAATGTCAAAATGGGAATAGCTTATTTTACCCACTTCACAGAAATCTGTTATGATGGAATTGCTTATCCTGATGATCAGCATTCATTCGTTATGCTAGGGAGATAAGTGACATGTACACAATGACACGCCTGCAACGGCAGATAGGAATGGCTGTTTGCAGACAGATTTCAAGTGGGAAAAGGAGCATCGATATGAAACAAGTGACCAAAGGCCAATGGAATGGTTACGACACGTATATCCTACATAGCCGTGAATTGGAGATTACCCTGCTACCGCGTCTTGGAAATAATATTATTTCCATTCGTGATCTCGTGCAGGGCCGCGATGTCGTTCGCAGTCCGGAAGAAGATGAACTCGCCTTTTATTTACAGAAGCCGTATCACTTCGGCGTTCCGCTTCTTATTCCGCCAGGCCGCATTCATCGAGGACAATTCCAGTATGAGGGAGTCCATTACCAATTCGATCAGAATACAGCCAATGACAATCATATTCACGGCCTCCACCGCAGCCAGTCCTGGTGTGTCAGCGACATCGAAGAAGATGAAGATGGCTGTGCAATTACTACGGAATTATTAACTGAAAATGAAGCGCATTGGATGGCTCAATTCCCTATTCCTTTGAAGCTTGAGATGACGTTCAGACTGCAAAACGCGGTATTAAGCCAGCGCCTGCGTGTGACCAATCTGAGCTCCACTCCTGCGCCTTTTGGGATGGGATATCATACATGGTTTCTGCTTGACGGCAAACCTGCCGATTGGACGCTGCAACTTCCGGTATCCGGAATTTACGCTCAGAATGAAGAACAGCTGCCTACAGGTAAGATTGAATCTCTCGGAGAATGGTCTTCTTTGAACGAAGGCATGAACATGCAGGGACGAAACTGGGACACCATTTTGAAAGCTGCCGAAGGGCAACCAGCGATAGCTCACTTGCGCAGGCAGGATGGATATACGCTGAAATATTCAGCAGATGAAGCATTTTTCAAACATTGGGTCCTCTTTACCAAGGGCGAATCCGATCAATTTTTATGCATTGAGCCTTACACGTGGCTTCCGGATGCACCCAATTTGAATTTAACAGACGAACAGACGGGACTGATTCGTCTGGAACCCGAACAGCCTGTTGAGCTTTTTACTCGTATTGAGATAGTTCCGCCAACCGAGTAGTAATCTTGCACTCTCAAGTTTTTTTAGAGGAGTAAGTCCCTATTTTTACCTTATATTTTACGCTGCCGATCCATACCGGGTCGGCTTTTTCTATACAATCGTTCGTCGTTTTTGTCCAAATTTTACCTTACTCCATATGATGTATATTTCCTCATTCTCTAACCATACTAACATCACCAAGCCATAAGGAGGTGACACACATGTACGGAGGTCAAAACCAAGGTAGCGGAAGCCGCTCCAACAATCTGGTTGTTCCCCAAGCAAACGCAGCATTGCAACAATTGAAAATGGAAGCTGCACAAGAACTGGGTGTAACAATTCCCCAAGATGGTTACTACGGTAACTACACTTCCCGTGAGACAGGTTCTCTGGGTGGTTACATCACTAAACGTCTGGTGCAAATCGCTGAGCAGCAATTATCGGGTCGTTCGTAAGCTCGTTATGCGTGCTCCGATATCTAGTACAAAAGCGGCCTTCCTCGGAAGTGCCGCTTTTCCTTTTGTGCTTATTACTATTATGAAGTCGACTCCATGCCTGAATCCATGTATGTATTGGTTCTAGGATAACGAATCATCAGGTTCGCCATATTGTAGTTTGACTCCATCGTGGCATCAACCAGAATCATACCTTGTCTTACTGTAAAGTCATATGCAATTTCTCCGTGCGTCCAATTCCGTTTAAATTTCAAAGTCTCCAGTGCCATTGCGCGGAACGAAGAGCGCTGGGTTTCGTTCAAGCCACCGTCCTCCACTTCCATTTGTCCATCCCGTCCGGTTATCGGATTATGTCGAATTCCAAACTTTCCAATTACATTATTTCGTATTTGCACAAAAACCACACCTGAATCCAACCCTGATAATTCATGATCAAGCTCTTTGAACACCAAATCCAACTGTCGTGCTAATGAAAGCTGGTCGATTTTTACCATAACGCTCCTCCTTTATGCACCTTCACCCTTGAAAACAAGGACTTACGACTCATTATATGACATCAAATGTAGTCATTCAACAAATACAAACAAATTTGGGTAAATATAACTATAATTTGCACAATTAGTTGCCATTTTGCATCCTTCAAGTGAGTTTTTTCTCTTAATTGCGACAATTTATTCAACTTGAGCCACATTCATAAATAACCAAAAAAAAGACTGCAACCCCATGTGTATCACATAGAATTGCAGCCTAATTTCATATATAGGCATACGATTTATATTGCTGTTTCTGTCATCTTTAGGAATTGATCAATATCGGCAATGACCAGATTCGCTGCATTTTGCCAGAAATCAGGTTGAGTAAGATCCGTACCCAGATGTTTCTGCGCAAGCTCCTCTACCGACATACGTCCTGTATCTCGTAACAAATCATCATATTTATCCGCAAAAGCCGTACCTTCCTGCTGTGCTCTGGCATAAATACCTGCACTGAACATATAGCCAAAGGTATACGGGAAGTTGTAGAATGGCACACCTGTCAGATAGAAATGTAGTTTCGATGCCCAGAAATGCGGGTGATCCGACGCAAGCACACCACAGAAAGCTTCCTGTTGTGCTTCCACCATGAGTTTGGATAGCTCATCTGCATTCACCAAACCTTTTTTGCGCTGCTCATAGAAGCGGTTTTCGAACAGGAAACGGGCATGAATATTCATGAAGAAGGCAACACTTCGCTGGATCTTGTCTTCAAGCAGAGCCAACCTCTCCTGTTCATCCTCGGCAGCCTGAACCAGCGCATCTGCTACAATCAATTCGGCAAACGTAGATGCCGTCTCTGCCACATTCATGGCATAGCGTTGATTCAGCGCAGGCAGATCTTCCATAATGTGCTGATGATACCCATGTCCGAGTTCATGAGCAAGTGTCGACACATTTGAAGGCGTCCCAGAGAAGGTCATGAAAATACGTGTTGCTTTGCTGAGCGGCAATGATGTACAAAATCCCCCTGGGCGCTTACCAGGGCGGTCTTCAGCTTCGATCCATCGTTTCTCAAACGCCATCTCTGCAAATTTGGAAAGTTTGGGACTGAACTTGGCAAATTGCTCCACAATATTCATTGCGGCATCATCATAAGTGACTTTCCCGCCCGACTTGCCTACAGGTGCATCAACGTCACTCCAGCTGAGTTTGTCCACTCCAAGCAGCTGCGCCTTGCGTTCCAGGTATTGAACCAGTGCTGGTTTGGCACCATTAATAACGTCCCACATCGTATCAAGCGTCTGCCGTGACATCCGGTTAATCGCCAAAGGTTCCTTTAGAATGTCATCCCAACCGCGCTTCTCATACAATTTGAGACGGAAACCGGCGAGATGGTTTAATGTATCTGCGCAGAAGTCTTCGACATCCGTCCAGGCCTGTTCCCAGTTAGCGAATACAGTTTCGCGTACATTCCGGTCGCTGTCGCTCAGCTTATTGGCAGCCTGACCTGCAGACAGCATCACCGTTTCACCATTTTGTTCAAATGGGATGTTAACCTTGCTTACAATGGTGTTATAGAATTTTCCCCAGCCATGGTAACCATCTACGCCGAGGTCAAGCGCAAGACCTTCAAGCTCTGGAGACAGCTTCTCACGAGCTTGCGTGCGGCTCTCATTCAGTGCAAAGGCAAGCGGCTGGACATCCTCCCGTGCAATCCATGCGTCCCAAACAGAGTCTGATGTCTGACTAAGCGTGTTATCAAATTGGGATTTGCTACTATTCAACATCGCCGCAAGAGAACTAATGGTTCCCTGAAGCTGAACTGCCTTTTTATCATTTTGGTTTTGTGAAGAAAGACAGGATACAAAGGCAGACCCTTCCGAAATTCGGATATAACAGCTCTGCAGCAAATCGAGGATTGGATCAAAAGCATTGGTTTCTTCCAAGGACTTGGGTGCAGGTGTTTCTTTCAAAAGCGTATGCAGCCTGCGTACATCCTGCTCCAACTCAATCAAATAAGCAGCGAATGATTCGGAGGCGGATCCTCCACTAAAAATGGACTCCAGATCCCAGACGGGTTGTAATGGTGTTTTCAATTTATAAGGCACCTCTCTCAGTAAATTGGATAACCAACCTTGAATTAGAACTGGTTTTATAAGCGCGATATCTCTATACTAGAGAAATAGTTTAAGCCTATTTTCAGGAGGTCATTGTATGAAACCTTTACAAGTCTCGGCTGACACAGCCGTCAAATTAGCAGAATCTCTGGGTGTTCCCCTCGAACATCTGATGCATATGCCACAGCATATCCTGATGCAGAAAATTGCCGAACTGGCCAAAGAGGAAGCAGCCAAGGCTGCGCCTGCAAAAGGCGAGCAGGAATGATTCCCTTCGAGAACAGCTGGCCTTACGATATTGTGATGGGGGATATCTATGTACAGCAATGTCCGTACTGCCATGCAAGCAACGTACTGCTGCCACTCAAACCCAAGGAGCTTGTACGCATTCGCGAAGGCAAAAAGAAATTGCTGGTCTTTCCTTGTTGTAATACCAGTATGACGGTAATCGACAATGACAGTGATTACCTGCTGTCCAGTCGTCCTGTGCGTAACTAGAGTTTAACGTTCATTTATCCAATGGGGCTGCGTTTCGCAGCCTCTTTGTCTGTGTCAATCATCTCAGCTGGCAATTCCATCTTGCTCGAGATCATCTGTTCCCGCAGCAAAGCCCACTGCTCACGCGAAGCACGAATCATGGCAGCATCGGTGATGCGTTTGTCATGGATGACCCTACCAAACCATTTCACAGCCTCATGGAATCGCCCTATTCTGCGGTTTAACTCCCCGAGCAGATAGAGCAGTTTGGCTTCATTTCCGCCAGTACCTTCACGTTCAAAAACCTTCACGTAAGCTTCAAGGCTAAATTCAAGAAATCGGTTCTCCTGAACATGATCCTCCATGTACCGATACAGCCAGGCAATATGATGCAGCAGTCCAGCGACGACACGGTCTTTCTCCTGAATAACCTGTGCGCACAGCAAGCCAAGCTTGTATGAATCCATTGCCTGTTGAAGTGTCCGGGCTCCGCTATAGTCCCGTTTCACCCATCGATTGCCGATTTGTTCCTTGAATGCCTTACGTTGAATGTCATTCAAATGCTCTGTTGCATTTTCTGTGGAAGCAAATCCGCATTCCGGACAGATTCGTACAACATAAAAATCCGGATTCTCCTGCTTGTAATACGCACAAAAATCGGAGTCTGTACGGTATGGCCGTTTCAAGCTCGGTCTTACTCGTGAGGTATCATACTCCGTCTCGCAGTAATGACACTTCACCTTAACCTTATACAGAGGCTCTAATTCCACTTGCTTCATCCCTCTCCCCTAAGCTTGTAAATCGGCACTAAGGTGTATTCACAAAATGATGTGCAGGTCCCGATAAACGCTGCAGAACAAAAGAATGTAATGGTTCTTCCACACCGACCTGGGTCAACGCCTGATCCATACACGCGAGCCAAGCTTCTGCTCTCTCAACTGTTACTTCAAAATGCATATGGCGGGCACGCATCATTGGATGACCAAAAGCCTCGGAAAACAATGCAGGGCCACCAAAGAACTGAGACAAAAACATGTATTGTTTGTCCATTACCGGCTGAATGTCTTCCGGAAAAAGAGGAGCCAGTTTCTCATTTTGCTGAACAATCGGATAGAAAGCCTCAACCAGCGCGCGAACACCTGCCTCACCACCCAGATTATCGTAGATGCTTAAACTCGGATTCATTCGCTTACTCCCTCCTCTCTTGTGTCGAATTTTGATATATATTATACTCCCATGCTCAAGTATGAAAGGAGATTTTCGAACAAGGCCTCGAACGCCTATATCCTCATTCTATCAAAAAAATCCCAAAAGTCCTATATGACATGACATGATTATGGTCCCTCATAGCTATAATCTGTACAGGTCCTTCTCGTGCTGAAGGCACAAAAAAAGCGTCAAACATAAAGTTTGACGCACCAGTATCCCATTAATAACTTCGCCAGTCTTCTTCCTCAGAATGTACAAGCGAGGCACGTATAACATAAACAAAAGCACAAACCAGGATTCCGGTGACAAGACTCATAATCATCACTCCATCCGATTTTATTCACCTTCTAGAAACATGAGGTGACGCTCAGGCGTTTTCATTATTTTAGCATACATCTCTCCAAAACACAGCCACTTTTGCAAGCGCTTTCCAAACATTAATTTGTACTGTTTGTCCACCTAGTCTCATATATTGAAGGCAAAAGCGCGAGCGATCTGCTGCACATTTGACCATTCCAAATATAAAGGAGAAGAATTCATGGCCGCTTCGCAACGAATCACCCATGTCCTGATCCCACTCGCTCTCCTGATCCTGTGTGTGTTAATGGTACTATTTCCAACGGAAACCTGGCATGCAGGCGTACGTGGATTATCCATTTGGTGGGACGTGCTGTTCCCCTCCCTTTTCCCTTTTCTCGTACTGTCCGAGCTGCTGCTTGGCTTTGGTATTGTCCACTTTTTGGGTACCCTCCTAAATCCGCTGATGCGTCCGCTGTTTCGTGTTCCCGGAAGTGGCGGCTTTGTCTTTGCCGTCAGCTGCGCTTCCGGTTACCCCACTGGAGCCAAATTGACCGCACAATTGTGGGAACAAAAATTGGTTACGCGGGAAGAGGGCGAACGACTTGTATCTTTCACCACATCATCTGATCCCATCTTCATGATTGGGGCGGTATCGGTTGGTTTTTTTCACCATGTTGCCATCGCACCCGTATTGGTTACATCCCACTATGCTGCTGCTTTTCTTGTAGGCTTGCTCATGCGGTTCCATGGAAGTTCTGCGAAGAATACACATACCGTAATCGATACTCCCTCCGTCTCTGAAGAGATGCCCAAGAACAGACTGCTTCGAGCCATTTATGCGATGCATGAGGCAAGAAAGGCTGATGGACGGGCTTTTGGTGAGTTGTTACGCCATGCGGTCTCTTCTTCCCTTCGCCTTATTATTATCGTTGGAGGGCTGGTTGTATTCTTCTCCGTTATGATGGAGTTACTTGTACAGACAGGATGGCTCGGCGGATTATATGCAATGACAGAACGATTGCTTCAATATACAGGTTTGCCTCCGGCCTTATCCCATAGTCTCGTAGGCGGACTATTTGAGGTCACTTTGGGAGCCAAAGAAGCCGGAAGTGCAGGCCCGACTATTCCGCTCGTGTATAAAGCTGCTGCTGCTTCCTTTGTTCTCTCCTGGGGTGGACTGTCTGTCCATGCACAGATTATGAGCGTACTAAGCAACACGCCGATGAGATACGGACCTTTTCTGTTCGCCAGAGCCATTCATGCACTTATTGCTCCCATCCTTGTGCTTTTGCTTTGGATACCGATGATGGGTGATACGGGAAGGCCTGTTTTTCTCCAGACCCGTGTCATGCCGGAATTATTTTCATATACACCAGACTGGGGACAAATACTGTTTTCAGGAGCGGCTGTATTTGGAGGCATGTTACTATTACTGTTGATGCTCTCGCTAATAAGTCCCTTGTTCTTACCCCGTCGTGTCAAAAAATGAGTGATACTGTGTAAGTATATTCAACCGAAAAATCACTCCAAACATTGTGTTCTTCCGTGGAATTGATTATCATCGGTAGTATAATGACCACAAAGGAGCTTTCATCTTGAGATACTATGTTCAAGACCGCGGAGACCAGTTATCGATTGATCTCAGTCAGCAGTTTCATGCGCTGGCGAAAGAGGAAGGGTTCAAACTGGATGCAGAATCGCCGGAGATCGTCATCTCCATCGGGGGTGATGGTACGATGCTGCAGGCATTTCACAATTTCATCGACCGCATTCCGGATATCGCTTTTGTTGGGGTCCATACAGGACACCTCGGCTTTTATGCCGATTGGAAGAAGGAAGAATTGCGGGAATTGGTGAGATTGATGAGTGGCAAAGGAGACCCGGAACGACTGAAACCCCGAATTGTCGAGTATCCGCTGCTGGAGCTTGAGATTCGCAAAAAGTCGGGTAATACCTCTTATATCGCACTGAACGAATTTACCTTAAAAGGGGTAGACGGTACAGTCGTTGCTCAGGTCGACATTAATGACGTTACGTTCGAAATGTTCCGGGGAGACGGTATCTGTGTATCTACACCTTCAGGCAGTACCGCATACAACAAGGCGCTTGGCGGCGCCATGGTGCACCCCACGATTGAGGCGATTCAAATCGCAGAGATTGCTTCAATTAATAACCGTGTCTATCGAACGCTGGGTTCGCCGGTTATTTTGCCGAAGCACCATCACTGTGATATCTTCTCGCGCAAGGACCAGCGGTTGTTGCTTACCATGGATCACGTAAACATTATGGTGGAAGATCTTATATCAGTGCGTTGTCAGGTATCCAAACATAAGGTAAGCTTTGCACGTTTTCGTCCCTATCCGTTCTGGAATCGGGTTCGTACAGCCTTTCTGGATTAAAACATATGTATTCAAAAAAGCGGTCCTTCTCAGGAACCGCTTTTTGCTTTGGCTGGAGGCTGATCTTTGCTCTTTTGCAGCACAAAGTACGCACAGCCGAAGTTACAATATTCGTTGATGTAATCCACCATACTTGAGATCGTGGAATCCTTTGTTGCTTTGGGATGGTTGTCCCGGTAAAAACCTTTCAACCGCAACTGGCTGTAACCCCAGTCCCCAATAATGTAATCGTACCGCTCCAGCACTTCGCTGTAACGGTCACGGAAGACTTCAGGATTCCAGCCTTCTTTGTGATTCTGGACGATTTCATAATTCTTACTGCCGATTTGTACAATGATTGGTTCTTTCGGTTTGTCTTGAACAGACTCCTGAACCGATTCTCGAACCTCTTCTTGACTTTTTTCTTCTTCCAATCTTGTATCCTCCATTATGCGTGAGATGCCGCCTGTTCAGCATTTTTCGCAGCTGATTTCACCTGTTCATGCGCATGGTAAGAGCTGCGGACCATAGGTCCGGATTCGACGTGGCTGAATCCACGTTGCAGACCTTCCTGTTTCAGCGATGCGAACTCTTCTGGCGGATAATACTTCTCCACAAACAAATGTTTTTCCGACGGCTGCAGATATTGACCAATCGTCATAATGTCACAGTTCACAGCGCGCAGATCATCCATCGTCTGCAAAATTTCATGATATTCCTCACCTACACCAAGCATGATGCTTGATTTCGTTGGAATATTCGGCTGCATTTCTTTGGCACGAGCAAGCAGTTCAAGTGAACGCTTGTATTTCGCCTTCGCACGTACTTTGTCTGACAATCGCTCAACCGTCTCAATATTGTGATTCAAAATATCTGGTTTGGCATCCATTACGATCTGCAAGGATTCCCGATCACCCAGAAAGTCTGGAATGAGCACTTCCACACTGCATAACGGCAAACGACGACGAACCGCCTTCACCGTCTCCGCAAAGATCGTTGCTCCTCCATCCTTCAGATCGTCACGCGCCACACTCGTAATTACGCAGTGCTGCAGGTTCATCTGTTCTGCCGCTTCTGCCACGCGTTCTGGCTCCTGCAGATCAAGCTCCGTTGGCAAGCCGGTATTTACTGCGCAAAAACGGCATGCCCTTGTGCATATATCACCCAAAATCATAAAAGTAGCCGTCCGATTGGCCCAACATTCGTAAATATTCGGACACCGTGCTTCCTCACATACTGTATGCAGCGTTTTGGAACGCATCATTGTTTTCATTTCCTGATAGTTGTCGCCGGTTGTCAATTTGATCCGAATCCAGTCCGGCTTCGGTTCTTTAACACGTTTAGCCAATGCGTAAACCTTCTTTCTACTGAAGTTAGGCTGTTGCTCGGAACATATTATACCATGAAAGCACTGGAAAAACCCCCATTTGTCACATCTCACTCCTGGTGGATAAAATAAAGACTTTTGAAGAACGCTAGGTTATAGCTTGGTTCACCGGGCATCATGTGCATCATCTTATTGGAAAGGGGGCTGCTTCCCTGTGCAAGATCGCTTTACATCGCGCTTTACTTACGCCTTTTGGATCAAAACATTACTCGCAGGCACACTGCTTCTCCCATTTCTGCCTGTTGAGGTACACGGTGAACCTACCGCCGCTGATTCCAAACCTCAGACTGCTGAGCAAAAACCAGCGGACATTTTCGCTTCTCGCCGAAATTTGTATGAAAGCATCGGTCAAATGACTCAAATTCCCTGGTACAGGCTGGCGGCAATCGATCAATATGAACGAACAATTTCACGCGCCCATCCCAAGGATCGCAAACATCCCGAACGGCTTACAGGCATCTTCATGACCCCTCCGGCCTGGAGAGGCTGGCTAAATCCTAATGAGACGGACCAACAACCCGCCTCTATTGTATTTTTTAACGGGTATGGTCGAGACGGTTCCGGAGATGGTCTAGCAGATGCCAATAATGATCTGGATGTGCTTTACAGCATGGCTTCCGTTATTCAAAATTACGGGACGAAGTCGGAGGATTTCAACATTGCCCTGTGGGAATATTACCACAACTCTCGGGCTGTTCAGCGCATTCAGCAATTCGCGAAATTATATGAGCATTTTGACAGCCTCGATCTCTTTGGTCACGCCTTTCCCGTCCCTCTCGGAACCAACTATTCATATCGCAGCACCTGGGGCACCAAACGCAGTTGGGGCGGGTACCGTATCCATGAAGGCACAGACATTTTTGCACCCCATGGCCTGCCTGTACGCAGTACCTGTTACGGTATCGTGGAAATCAAGGGTTGGAATCCGTTTGGCGGATGGCGCATCGGTATCCGGGACCTGAATAATCATTATCACTATTACGCTCATCTATCGGGTTTTGACAAAAACGCCCATATCGGCGAAGTGGTTACTCCAGGTCAGATATTGGGCTGGGTCGGCAGTTCAGGCTATGGAAAACCGGGTACACAAGGCAAGTTTCCACCCCATCTGCATTACGGCATCTATCGTGACAGCGGGCTGAATGAATGGTCGTTCGACCCTTATCCGCATCTGAAGCATTGGGAGCAAGAGGAGCGTAGACAGAAGAAGGCCAAAGGCAAGTGAACCGAACCAAATTAATCAAAGCAAGTCAACTCCATCCATTCAAATTAAAAATAAATGTTAAAAGAAAAGGAAACCCCTGTCTCAAAAAGACAGGGGTTCTCGACAATCTGGCGGGCCCTCTAATGAGAGCACGCTTTTTTATTGCATATTTTCCTTTGATCCATTAGTGATTCACATCCACGTCAAGCTGCAATCCCCCATTTGGATCAGACCCTTCTGGCTCAATCTCCATTTCATTTCCGTTCGGGCTGTCAGTGGGTGCCTGCTGTTGAGTTGGGGAGCCAGGGCTGGGCGTTCCTCCCTGTCCACTCGATACACCTGTCTGACCGGAAGGCAGCGCAATCGCAGGTGCATTGCTGCCGTTACTGCCGACGGGCTTGCCCTGATTATCGTAGTAGTACATTGGCACATCCCCAACCACCAGCAGGTAGGATATCGGAATTTCCGTATCCACCGTCTCAGGCTCCATGTCAAAGGGCACCACCACCGCGACTTCGGCAATGATGTGAATATACACTTCTACCAGAATCATATTAATTCCGGCATTCTGCTGGCGAGTGCTCAGGTCTACCTTAACAGCTCCCTGGGGCTCGATACGCACGGGTATACTTGGACCAAACGATGCCAGCACCGGGCTGCCCAGAGCCTGACCCAGCGGAATTTTTTCTTTTAACATATGCACGTTCTGCAATGTGGACTGCACGATGTTCATCGTACTTGCCGTGATCCGCATATGCTCATCATAATTCAGCATAAACCCGGACACTTTTCCTGCTGTATCGGTTTTCCAGTCAATCAGTCCTTCGGTGGATTTACCCTCGGACACTTGCGCTGTGATCGCCGTGTTGATCGCTTCCGTTGCAATCTGCTTCACTCTGATCTTGGCCAAATGCATAATGGGCGGTTTCATTTTCTTATCCACATAGGCAAAACCCTGCATTAAACAGAACGCTGTTACCAATAAAATAATCAACCACATTTTGCGCCTGCCGCTTGGCGGTTTGCGGCGTCTTCGGCTTCGCCATCGTCTTCTCATCATCGGGCATCCCTCCCTGCGGGATGAGCTAAAGGCTATATCTTATCCTTATGCGTTGTTGTCCCGAAAAAGAAGGACAGCACCTGTTCGTACAGAATCTCATCATGCTTTATAATAAAAAAAGCCTTCCACCAGCAGATGGTCTGCAAGGCGGAAAGCTTTTTAAGGACACAGGTCTGAGGAATCAGGCCCAAGTCAGCAATGGATTATTTCGGAACGGACTCCCAATCTTTCAGGAAGCGCTCAATACCACTGTCAGTTAGTGGGTGTTTCCACAGTGTTGGCAGGAGCGAACCCGGAATGGTCGCAATGTGCGCACCAGAAAGGGCTGCATCCTCCACATGTTTGATATTACGGATGCTTGCTGCAATAATTTCGGAAGGCAGATCATACGTATCGAGAATGAGACGCAGGTCACGAATCAGCTTCATGCCATCCACCGCAATATCATCCAGACGACCAACAAATGGACTGATGTAGGTTGCGCCGGCTTTCGCTGCCATCAGACCCTGTGCTGCCGAGAAAATCAGCGTCACATTGGTTTTAATTCCTTTTTGCGTCAGTTCATGACAAGCATAGAGTCCATCTTCGGTCATCGGTAGTTTAATCACTACATTCGGTGCCCATTCTGCAATTTCATAAGCTTCCTTCAACATATCCTCGGCTTTGAGGCCGATAACTTCAGCGCTGACCGGGCCTTTAACAACGCCACAGATCTCCTGAATCACTTCTTTAAATACGCGACCTTCTTTGGCAATCAAAGACGGATTAGTCGTGACTCCATCCACCAGACCAAGACGTTCGATCCGTTTGATTTCTTCAACATTACCTGTATCCAAGAAAAATTTCATGATATGTTCTCCTCCACTTGATGAATTTGTAAACACTATACTTATCATTACCCGATTATCTCTATATGTTAACAGTTATATATAAATTATTTTTTTTCTACCGCGTGACCGCCAAATTCGTTACGCAATGCGGCTACAACCTTACCTGTAAACGTGTCTGTTTCCAGGGAACGGTAACGCATCAACAGGGACAGTGCAATAACCGGTGTAGCGGTTTGCAGGTCAAATGCCGTTTCAACGGTCCAGCGTCCTTCGCCTGACGAATGCATAACCCCTTTGATTTCATCCAAATTAGCGTCTTTGGAGAAGGCACGCTCTGTCAATTCCATCAGCCAAGAACGAATAACGGAACCGTTGTTCCATACACGAGCCACTTTTTCGAAGTCGAAGTCGAAGCCGCTTTTCTCCAATACGTCAAAACCTTCACCGATGGAAGCCATCATACCGTACTCGATACCATTGTGTACCATTTTGAGGAAGTGGCCGCTGCCCGCTTTACCAGCATACAGATAACCATTCTCTACAGCCGTGTCTTTGAAAGCCGGCTCAACGATTGCCCAAGCCTCTGGGTCTCCACCGATCATGTAACAAGCACCATTCCGCGCACCTTCCATACCACCGGAAGTACCTGCATCCATGTAGTGGATACCAGATGGTTTCAATTCTTCATAACGACGAATGGACTCTTTGTAGTGCGAGTTACCCGCTTCAATGATGATGTCGCCTTTGGAGAGCAATGGGCTTACTTCAGCCAGTACAGCGTCAACCACGTTGTGAGGAACCATGATCCACAATACACGTGGGGACTCCAAAGTTTCAACCATTTCTTTGTACGAAGAAACGCCTTGTGCACCGTATTCTTTCATTTCGTTTACCGCTTCTGCATTCAGGTCAAATGCAACCACTTCATGTTTGTGGTCAATCAGGTTTCTGCCCAGGTTCAATCCCATTTTACCTAATCCAATAAGTCCAAGTTTCATTGATAAATCCTCCTGTTATGAACAATTATTAATGCATTTCTGCATAGTGCATCCAACATGTTTGCGTTCCGCAGCAACCGTTCCGGTTACGGATCGTTCTTCCGATCGCTGTTGTATCCAAATTTCTTGATTCAACTATATATAGTTGAAATTTGGATACAAAGGCGAACGCTTCGCTTCTGCAGAATCGATTCCGTCCCCTGCACTACACCGCTTAAAACGAAACCATGTGCAGCAACATCTATATCAAAAATTTTTACGGCCTTCCGGCAAGTACCGGAAGGACTTATGCAAAATTGGAACGGTATAAACAGATTAAAATAATTTCGATTACCACCAACGGTAGCCGTTCTCTGCAATCAGACGATCAGCTGACTCCGGACCTTGCGATCCTGCGCTGTACGTATCGAGTGGTACACTGCCATCCTGGAATGCTTCCAAGATCGGCTGTACCCATTGCCAAGCGAGTTCAACTTCGTTCCAGTGAGCAAAGAATGTAGAATCGCCACGCATCGCGTCAAAGATCAGGTTCTCGTAAGCTTCAGGAATGTTGCGTTCGCCTGAGTTGAAGTTCATATGCATTGGTTCTACTTCGCCTTGGTTGAGCGGGTTTTTCGCATTCAATTGAAGCGAGATACTTTCTTTTGGACCAATTTCGATCGTAAGCAAGTTAGGCTCTGTTGTATTTTCGGATTCGTGACCTGTTTTCAATGGAGCCTTGAATTCGACAACAATTCTGGTCGATTTTTCAGCCAGGCGTTTACCTGTACGAATGTAAAATGGAACTTCGCTCCAGAATGGATCATCGATCCAGAGTCTCGCGGCAACATAGGTCTCATTTTGGGAACCAGCTGGAATGCCAGGCTCGTCCAGGTATCCAACAACCGAATTACCTTGCAGCTCGCCTGCCCCATATTGGGCACGAACGACTTCAGCAGCGATATTCTCTTTCGTCAATGGACGAAGAGCTTCAGCAATTTTCTGCTTTTTGAATTGAATTTCTTCCGGTGTGCAGCGTTTTGGCAAATGCAAACCAATCATCATCAGCAACTGAAGCATATGATTTTGGAACATGTCACGAAGGGCACCACTTTGGTCATAGTACGCAGCACGTTCTTCAACACCAACGGTTTCACTTGCCGTAATCTGTACATTGGCAATATAACGGTTGGACCACAACGCCTGAATGACCGGATTCGCGTAGGTAAGGGTTTCGATATTTTGTACCATCGGTTTACCAAGGAAATGGTCAATACGGTAAATTTCTTCTTCTGCAAAGGTATTGCTCAGTTTCTCATTCAGTTCACGTGCAGATTGCAGATCGTGTCCAAATGGTTTTTCGATGATGAGTTTCTTCCAGCCTTTGGTGTGACCTAAGCCGCTTTCTTGAATGTTCAGTGCGATTGGCTCAAAGAATTCCGGTGCAACCGACATATAGAACATGCGATTTTCCGGGATGCTCAGTTCCTGTTCACGCTGCTCAACCAGTTTCAGCAGTTTGGTGTAATCTTCAAGCTTCGTATTATTCAGCGAACAATAACGGAAAGCCCCAATGAAATCACGTACTTGAGATTCTTCTTCAGGCGTTTGCCGTGAGAATTCATGGAGTGATTTTTCGACATTCGCCTGGAAGTCAGTGTCCGACAATTCACGCCGTCCAAGACCGATAACGGAGAAGGATTTCGGCATTTTCGAATCAATGTACAGATTATATAATGCAGGGTAAATCTTACGTTTGGCTAAATCGCCTGTTGCCCCGAAGAGGACAAATGTCATTGCATCCATTGGATTGCCTCCTGTGATCTGTGCAGTATAGTATATGATGTTGCAAAATGTTCAAATTCAAGCATGACAAAAGACGGAATAAGTGGGTATGTTGCCCCCTTGCCTCCGTTTAAACAACGCACCTGAATTTAACCATGGAACATTCCTTCTCTCCACAACCTTAAACCAAGGTTATAAATTGTAACCATTTGAATTAACGTTACCCATATTACACCTGTCGTCACAATTCGTCAACAATCGTGTCCAACGTGTGAACACCAGTGTTTACAGGGTTTTTATTTAATGTTAACGCTTTATGTGGTAACATTATAAACAATTGGTATGTGACATTTTACACATATGGTTTATTGACAGCCAGGTTACAATAAGTAAACTAATGCTATAATAAGCCTAACTAAATCAAAGGAGTACAATTATGAGCGATGATGAGAATACCAAGCAAATATGCGAAAAGGTGGGACTGTCTTATCAGATCATTGGCCGGAAATGGGTAGCTCTCATTATTCATACATTGATGGAAGAACCCAAACGATTCAGTGAAATTCACGCTTATATTCCGGACCTTAGCAAACGGGTACTTAATGAACGGATGAAGGAACTGGAGGAAGAGGGACTTGTCGTGCGTCATGTGGTTACAGAACGCCCTGTTCGGACAGAATATATGTTGTCCCGCAAAGGCACAGAGCTGGGGCGAGCCTTAAGCGCCGTGGAACGGTGGGCCGATAAGTGGCTGTAGCACGTACTTTTGAAGAAAGTATAGGTGTCTTGGTTCTTTAAAGAAGGGACTTTGTGATTTTGAGGAGCTTTCATGTAACTTCAATCCATTGAAAAATTTAAAGCAACAGTTTACACTTCATCACCATAACCTATTGGCGCTACCTTTAGTAACATTATCAGTTAAACTCATGTGATATAGTATATAGCTACGTTCTGCTGCCAGTATTAAAGCGAAGTTATTCTCGCGATTTGCGAATTAATTGAATGGTAATAAGATCCATTGGGGGATCATCCAGCCCGCCAAGGGTTATGGCAAGTATGGTAACATCAACCTTTTGTTGGGTTTGGGTTTCGGGTTTCTTTCCGAATATGTTTCTAATTACATATAACCTAACATGAGAGGAAAACTGCCGGAATGCGGTAAGATATTGGGAAGAAATTTAAGACTGTGGTGTTCGAAACCATCACAGAGTTTCAACACGATGCTTGCTTGGCTTCCGGTTTCTCTCTACTGCATTGATTAAACTATTCTATTTTGGAATCAAGACTGCAATCAAATGAAGCCAACCTCACAATACTTGTGGGCTGGCCTCTTTGCGCTAAGACTCCAACTTTCTTCCTAATGTAATATCCAAGTCCTCGAAATTCTCCACAACCGTCTTCTTTTCATAAAAATGCACCGCATGCTGCATAATCCCCTCCCTGGTATAAAAAGCATCCTTCGCCCCTAGTGGAAAAGTCACCTTTTCCCCTGTACTGGCCGATTTATAGATGCCTACAATGAGTTCGAGTGTATTCCGTCCACTTTTCCCATCCACCAGAAGGGGTGATCCTGTCTCAATGGCATTTAGCATATTTTCCACTTGCCCCGCATGACCCACATGAGTAATATCCGGTAATTCATTAGCAAGTTTCTGAATTTGTTGTTCCAGCTCTGAATTCGATTCCGGGAATCCGTTAGGCCGTGCTGTAGAAGCAACGACCTTCCAGGGTGCAGATACCCTGGCTTCTTTGCCCTGAAAAATCAACTGCTGTTCCTCTCCGTGATGTACCACGGAACTGGTGATCATGCCAAGGGCTCCTTCGCGGAAACGAAGCATCGCCATGGAAATATCCTCTACTTCAGCATTATCATGCGCCGTATTCGCCATCATGGCCTGCAATTCCACCGGGGGACCCATCATCCATAGCATGGCATCAATATGATGTACTGCGTGATTAAGCGTACAGCCTCCGCCTTCTTTTTCCCATGTGCCACGCCACCACAGATCATAATAAGTATGGCCGCGCCACCAGAATGAATCGACCTGTACGTGGACAATGGGACCCATAAGTTGACTATCCAGCACATCTTTCAGTTTCATCATCGGTGTCGTAAAACGATTCTGTGCCACAACCGATAGCAACGTACCACTCTCTTGCGCCGCTTCCAGCATCAGATCCGCTTCTTGAAGAGAAGAAGCCATTGGTTTTTCGACCAGCACATGTGTACCTGCATGCAAAAAATCACATGTAATCGTTGCATGCGTATACGGAGGGGTACAGACGGAAACCACATCCATGTTTTGATTCAGCAATTCATGATAATCGGTAACAGCTTGCGCTCCCTCCAATCCATATTCGTTAATTCGCTTTTGTGCTTTTTCTGCATACATATCTACCACAGCTACGATCTGGCATCGTTCAGGAAATGCCAAATACGCTGTAATATGCGCTGCACTGATCGCACCTGCTCCAATAATGGCCACCTTTAACATAGATGCATACCTCCCTTATTCCCTTCACAATACACAATAATAAAGCGCTTTTATGCGTTCATCTTGTGATAAAATAAAACTATATTGCGCTCTTGAAGGGAGGTTTTCCTAATGCCCATTATCAACGCAGAACAATTCAATCTGGTATGCCGCCGTATCTCCACCACCGCAAACCGAGAGGTTTTTCACGCTCATTCTCAGATGGAAATCACGTATATCCATGATGGATATGGACAGCTAATCACCGAGGGTCAGGCATTCTCCCTTGAGCCAGGTACCCTGATGATCTTCCGCCCTTTTCAGCTGCATCATATTCAGATTCAAGTCACGAAAGAGCATCCCTTTATTCGCAGTGTACTGATGTATGAGCAGCACCTGCTGAACCCGCACTCTCGGCAATTTGCCGTTTTACATCACTTTATAATGGACCTACTGGAGCAAACATCTCCACTTCAACCGATTCGTCTTCCCGCTGCGTCACCGCTGGTTCATATGATTGAGCAATTTGCAAATATTCTGCCTACGTTGCTTCCCCATGAAGCAGAAGAGGATATAAGGCTCTTTTTACTTGGACTGCTGACACAGCTTCGCTATCTTTGGAAGGACAGGCAGTATCCCAGCTCTAATACGCTCTCAACGGCTTCCCCCGTTCTGCACCCTCATGCCGAGGCTGTCATGCAATGGATTGAAGAGCACTACAACGAGGCTTTTCGTCTGGAAGATATCGCAGGTACGCTGCATCTCTCGACATATCATCTGTCCCATATATTTAAAAAGGCTACCGGCACCACCATCATTGCTTATGCCCAAGCTACCCGTATTCGTCATGCATGCGTGTTACTTACGAGTACCACACATTCTATTCCGGAAATAGGCCAACGTGTAGGCATGTCCAGCCCATCTTACTTCTGCAAAGTCTTCCACAATGCAACAGGCACCACGCCGCATCAGTATCGGCTGAATGTACAGGGCAGGAGATAAAAGGTCATCCGAGATTCATTATTCATATTCAGTCTCCGATCGCATCTAAGTTATTCCCCCGGCTTACGCACATCAAGGCCCAATTTCTCCAAAAAGGAAAATATCCGTTCTCTGACCTGCTGCAGTTCTTCCTTCTGCTCCACTGACAACCGTTCTTCATGAATACTCCCATCCCCATCCATCACCATGGCTTCATACTGCTTCATTTGCTCATATAACGACTTGAACTCGGTATACTGTTCTTTGGAAAACTTACTCTCTGCTAATGTCAGCTGTTCGTTCCAAAATTGCTGCGGATCCATAAGTTCTTTTGGAGATTCTATGTTTGCTGATTCCAGCTTGTTGATAAATGGTTCCATTTCAGCTACAAGAAGGCTGTATCGCTCTTGCTCCACTGTACTCCATTGCTCGGGGTGCATCTCTCCCTCTTGATCCCCATACTTCAAAGCCATTTGTCCCATTTGCTTCAACAGGTTCATGTACTGGGCAAATTCCTCTGCACTAAAATACGCTTTGGCCGTCTGCAGCTTTGCTTCCAACCTCATGTAATCCTCGGCTGTTCCACCTAACGCTACCGTCGTTTCCTGTGAACCATATATTCCATCTGCCAGATAGGTATACCCTGCATAGGCTCCAGTCGGAATGATAAGTAAAGCAGCCAGCAGTGCAGTAACCAGCCATTTCTTTCGATGTCTTTTGAGACGTGATTCACTTCGAATAGCAAGGATGACCTTATATTTTGTTCGCTCAGGAATGATCCAGTCTTTTGTCTCTTCCTGGTATGCTTTTCGCAACCGTTCATCGAGTTTCATGCAAATTCTCCACCTTTCCCCAACTACCTGAATTCAACTTCTGATTCTGCCTCAGCTTGGTTAACGCCGCATGAATACGCGACTTTACTGTTCCTAGCGGGATACCCAATATGCATGAAATCTCCTCTTGCGTGTACTCGTTCAAATAGTGAAGCGTGATCACTTGCTGCAGCTTATATGGCAGTCGGTACACCTGTTCGAGCAGCGGGCGATTTGCCAGTTTGTTGATTATGTCACCTGAAAAATCATACTCCAGCCCAGGATCAGACTTCTCCATCCGCTTGTTAAAACGAAATTGTGTCAACCGCCTCCGTCGGTAACTCCGGATCTGCCGCATTGTCACCCCCATTAACCAGGGACGAAATGCTCGCTCCGAATCGTATCGTTCTAATGACTTGTACGCTTGAATATAAATTTCCTGCACCAGATCTTCCGTATCCGATGGGTCACGAATCAGAAAACGAACAGTGCGATACACGTCCTTCACCGTCTGCTCATATAACTCCCCATATGCACCGTCGTCGCCAGCCAGGGTTAACTCCACAAGTTCTATGTACTTTTCTGTCTCACTCATCATCCATCCCCTTCCTCCTCACACTATATATTGGCATACCCGCTCCATATCGTTCGATTTATTTAATTCCACTTTCTCGACCATACAAAAAAAGCCTATTCCTACTCATCGTTCGAGTTGGAATAAGCTAATATTTTTCACTTCATTTATTAATGAAGTATAGTATTTATTGGCTACACCATCCGCTGTCTCATCGCCTCGAACAACAGGATTGTTGCCGCCATCGCGGCATTAAGCGACTCCGCCTGTCCCTGCATCGGGATCGTAATCGCATCATCCACCAGTCGTGCAGTAGACTCCGATATCCCCTTGCCCTCATTACCAATCACAAGCCACACCGATTGAGTAAAATCATAACTGTAGCACGAATACTCCGCCTGTAGAGACGTACTAACCAATTTTACACCCGCAGCCTTCGCTTCAGGCAGCAATGCTTCCAACTGGCCTTCCACGATTGGCAAATGAAACAATGACCCCATCGTCGAACGGATCGTTTTCGGATTATAAACATCAGCACACCCCGCACCAAGCACAACACCCGCTGCTCCTGCTGCATCCGCACTGCGAATGATCGTCCCCACATTACCGGGGTCCTGAACGTTGTCCAATACCACGACCAGCCTCTTGGAGGAAGACAACAGGCTCTGCAGCGGCTCACGTCCTTTATGTACAACGGCAAAAACAGGCTGGGGGGTCATCGTATCCGTACATTTGGCGATAACCGCAGGAGATACACTAATCCATTCCACACGCTGAAGCGGAGCCTCCAGCCCGGCCAGTTCCATGGGTATACCTTGCTCCCCATCATATACGATACATTCCAGATCTGCCCCGGCACGCAGCGCTTCCTGTACAAGATGAATGCCTTCAATAATATATTTATGCTGACGGGTACGGTGTTTTTTCTCCAGCAGCTGTGCCCATTCCTTCACCCGTGTATTTTGCGGTGATACAATATCCATCTTTCCATCCTTCCCGTCTGCGGGATTTTTGATCATGTTACGAGATACATTGAACATCTTCAACCAACTCACGTTATCAACATGATCATTACTTTGGATACGCCAGCTCCATTTTCGTCAAATGATCCTTATGACCAACGATGATCAACACATCGCCTTCCTCGATCCGGTCCTCCGCATACGGAGAGATATTCATCGAATTCCCACTGCGGATCGCCATCACATTACAACCGAAACGTGCACGAATATTTAGCTCCAACAGGTTTTTACCGATCATTTGCTCGGACGCTCTCATTTCCAAGATGCTGTAATCCTCAGATAACTCAATATAATCGAGAATGTTTGGCGATGTCAGATGATGGGCTACACGCAGCCCCATATCCCGCTCGGGATAAATAACCTTGTCAGCGCCAATCTTCTGCAATACTTTACCATGGAGTTCATTTTGTGCTTTTACAATCAGAACAGGCACACCCATATCCTTCAGAATAAGGGTTGTGAGAATACTCGACTGAATATCTTCACCAATCGCCACAACGACGACATCAAAATTTCTTATGCCCAGCGCACGCAGCGCTTCTTCATCCGTCGAATCTGCCGATACGGCATGAGTCACCACATTGGACATTTCCTGGGTCCGCTGCTCGTCCGCATCAATGGCCAGTACGTCAAATCCCATGTCACTCAACGCATTGGCTACGCTTGATCCGAATCGTCCCATGCCAATGACGGCATATTGTTTCTTTGCCATTAAGGTCTAACCTCCCGCTGCACTTCAGCATTACGTATCTATTGGTAGTCCATTTTTCAATTAAAGGTGAATGGTTACTTAAATATCCTTCGTAGTATACCACAAAGCCCAATAAACTTGAATGCGCTCAAGCTTCCCAGGGAACAGTATTAGAGCAGCCGAATATACGAGGAGGGACTTGCGATGCCAATTACATTAAGTCTGCGTGAAGCGATTGTTCATAAGGTTCATGACAAAAGTGATGATCAGCTCCGGGAGATGATCGAGGGTTCTGTAGATGGACCGGAAGCAGCATTACCCGGACTTGGTGCCATTTTCGAAATGATCTGGAAGAACACGGAACCTGCCAAGCAGGAAGAACTCATTCAAATCGCGCAGGAGCATCTGCACACCATTCCCGTTCAACCCATCAGATAGCTGAAGCCTTGGAGGGAAAGGTACCAACATCACGTTGTTCTGTCTGCAAAAAAAGATTTTGCCTCTTTGGTCTGGAATATGCCCTGCTCTAAGAGAGCAAGGCAGTTAAATTCCCTATAGACGAATTAGGCCCCCAACAAAACAAGGTCCAGTCACTGAATTAAAACTCAGGAGACTGTACCTTGTTTGTGTATACATCATTGCTTATGCTGTCTTTGCTATTTTAGGAAGCAGCGGCTTATGGAGCTGTCTCCAGGAATTTCGCCGTCGGGTTTTTGTCCATTGCGGTTCTCATCGCGTATTCATTTTCGAACAGAACTACATAATTCCCTTTTTTATCTTTTACCAGAGCGGAGTTGATCCGGAATTTGCTTGGGTCCAGATTCTCGTCCACGATCCAGCGAGCGAATTGATAAGGCATGCGCTGCAGCTGCACGTCTACCCCGTACTCGCCTTTCATCCGGTATTCAAACACCTCGAATTGGAGCTGACCTACTACCCCGAGCAGCGTCTCGTCGAAGCTCACCGTGTTGAACACCTGAATCGTACCTTCCTCGGTCAACTGGTCAATCCCTTTTTGGTACTGTTTATGTTTCAATGCATTTTTCACCGTAACTTTGGCAAAAATCTCAGGTGAGAACGTCGGTAGTTCGTCAAAAATAACCTCGCTACCTTGGCTCAATGAATCGCCAATCCGGAAAATACCCGGATCGAACAGACCAATAATATCGCCTGCGTAAGCCTCTTCTACAATATCTCGATCCTGTGCCAGGAATTGCTGCGGCTGCGACAATTTGATTTCTTTGCCCACACGATTATGCTTTACGCTCATGCCGCGTTGGAACTTACCGGATACAATCCGCAGGAATGCGATACGATCCCGGTGCGCCGGGTTCATGTTCGCCTGAATTTTGAAGACATAACCGCTGAATTTCTCATTCGTCGGCTCAATCTCACCCGCTGTACTGCGACGTGGTTCCGGCTTCGGTGCGAGCTGCAGGAAGTTCTCAAGGAACGTCTGCACACCAAAGTTATTGATGGCACTGCCGAAGAAAACAGGGGTCAGTTCACCGCGCTGTACCTTTTCCATGTCAAACTGGTCCCCTGCAACATCCAGCAGCTCCAGGTCCTGACATAGCTGATCATGCAGATAGTCTCCTGCCATTTCACGAATGATCGGATCTTCGTATCCATCCACTTTTTGTACTTTGATGGTCGAGTGATCGTCCCCTTGGAACAATTCCACCTGATTTTTCATCCGGTCATACACACCACACAGCTCGCGGCCAGTACCAATCGGCCAGTTCATCGGTACGGAGCGAATTCCCAGTACGTTTTCGAGTTCTTCCATCAGATCAAACGGACTTTGTCCTTCACGGTCCAGCTTGTTGATAAACGTGAAGATCGGAATCCCCCGCTTCGCACAAACCTGGAACAATTTAATGGTCTGGGCCTCGACACCTTTGGCCACGTCAATCAACATGACCGCGCTATCGGCAGCCGTCAGTGTACGATACGTATCTTCACTGAAGTCCTGGTGACCCGGTGTATCCAAGATGTTGACACGATGACCCAGGTAATCAAACTGCATTACGGAAGAGGTTACCGAGATCCCCCGCTGTTTCTCAATCTCCATCCAGTCACTTGTTGCATGTTTGCTTGCTTTCCGAGCTTTGACTGTACCGGCAAGCCGAATCGCGCCCCCGAACAGCAACAGTTTTTCGGTCAATGTCGTTTTACCCGCATCCGGGTGAGAGATAATGGCAAACGTCCGGCGTTTGTCCACTTCCTGTTGAAGAATGTTATCTGCAGCTTTGCTCATAGATTCTATCCCTTTCATCCGTTCATTCACGTTAATCCGGCGAAGCCGGTCTATCCATTCAATCTTTATGCAATCCGGCTATGCCGGTTGATTGTACTTTCACATTTCGTACACCAGATTAAGCATCCCTATATTAATTTTACACATTTACAACGGAGTTCATCCTCCCTAAGTGTTGTGCTTCCATTCATGCCGTAGACCTGATTTAGTATTCAACTTTCCTATTGTACCATAATCTTTACTGAAAATAACCGATTACGTACAGCAGAGATTCTTCTCTTTTCCGATTGCAAAAAAAGCCAACCAGAAGATTCTGGCTAACCTGATAATATGAAAGAGCACCCTTCCGCCATTATTATGGCATCCAGGTACTCTTCAATTATTTTATTCGTCGAATCTTAGAAAATGAATGCGTCCAGTGCGTATTGTCCTCCACCTGTCAAAGCCAGCGCCACACCAATTACCAGGATCGCGAGGTTATACTCAAATCCGTTTTGCGTGGACCAGTACCCGTTTGCACCATGAACCTTCACAATGGCAATAACCATAGTCAGAGCAATCAGAATGCCGCCTACCGGTGTGAGCAGACCCAGAGCCAGCAGCAATCCGCCGCCGAATTCAGCGAGTCCCGCCAACAATGCAACCAGTGCACCGGGTTTCATCCCCATCGATTCAAACCAGCCGCCGGTTCCCTTGATCCCATATCCCCCGAACCATCCAAACAGTTTCTGAGCCCCGTGCGCCATGAACGACAATCCAATCACCAAACGAATCAACAACAATCCTACATCCAACATTTTCTTTTCCTCCATTCAATATATACAAAATAGTATTCTTAGATTAAAGATATTATGCTAAAATTTTTTCTTCATGAATTTATTTCGTAACCCCTTCACCTGGTTCACATTTTATCTCATGAATGATGTACGTATCCGATTCGTCATCGGGATTCGTATACCTCTGCGTAATTTCTTTATCTCTTGGATTGAGTATAAGTTATATACTTACTTTTTGTCAACAACTTATTTTATTATATGCAATAGTTTACATTTCCCACCTCTTCATCGCAAAAAAGACCTGAAAAGATCGCTGCTCTGCGTTCTTCCCAAGTCTTATTTATAACAGTGTTAGGCTTATCCCCAATAAAAATCAAATCCCTGCCGGACGTGAGTAGTGCTCCTGCAATTAATTGTTCACTTGCCAGATGACACTGTCTTCGTCCTGACCGTTCACCGGCCACCAGTGGAACCCGTCTTGCTCCAGCAGTTTACCTGTCGCTTCCGGCCCCCACGTACCTGCCGGATATGTGTACAGTTCACCTTGATTCTCCGCCCACGCTGCTGCAATCCGGTCAACGAAGGACCACGCTGTTGCGACTTCATCCCAACGGGTAAAGTAGGTGGAGTCTCCTTCTGCAGCATCATGCAGCAGGCGTTCATACGCCTCCGGCGAGTTGATTCCAATCATGCAGCTCTGACAAAAGTCCATGGCCAGCGGCTGAATCTCGGAGTCTGAACCCGGCTTCTTGGCATTGATTTTGATATAAATGCCTTCCATCGGATTCACCCGAATCACGAGCAGATTCGGCTCCAGCTTGTATTTTTTGCCCAGATATACATTGCTCGGCATGGATTTGAATTCAACCACAATCTCGGTCGTTTTCACCGGAAGACGCTTGCCTGTCCGAATATAGAACGGCACTCCTGCCCAGCGGAAATTATCCACAAATACACGTGCGGCAAAGTATGTTTCCGTATTGGATTCCGGATCAACCTTGTCCTCCTGACGATAACCGGGAAGATGCTTGCCACGATACTCCCCTTCGGTATACTGTCCACGTACAACGTTAGTGCTCACTTCTTCATTTGAGGTGAAAGCCCGTAGAGAACGCAGTACCTTGACCTTCTCATCACGAATGTCCTCCGGGAATAAACGGCTTGGCGGCTCCATGGCAATCATGGTCAGCATCTGCAGCATATGGTTCTGCCCCATATCACGCAATGCCCCGGAATGATCATAGTATCCACCGCGCTCTTCTACTCCGACCGTCTCTCCCAGTGTAATCTGGACATTGGCAATATGTTTATTATTCCATAGCGGCTCAAAAAAGGCATTGCCGAACCGAATCACTTCAATATTTTGCACCATTTCCTTGCCCAGATAGTGGTCAATTCGATAAATCTCTTCCTCACGGAACACTTCACGGATCTGTTCATTCAAATGCTCGGCCGATTGCAGATCATATCCAAATGGTTTCTCGATGACCAGTCGATTCCAACCACGGCTCTCCAGCATCCCACCATCCCGCAAACTATATGAGACGCTGCCAAAGAGCTCAGGGGCCAGTGCCAGATAGAACAAGCGGTTACCTGGTGTATTAAACTTCGCTTCCAGACTCTCGGTCTGCTCACGTAACTCTTTGAAACCGTCCACGTTATTGATATCTAGTGATTTATACTCAAAATGTTCGACAAAAGCATTCCACTCATCGGGTTCCCCCGCCGGATAACGGCAGAACTCTTTAATGGAATCATAGATGTCTTCCCGGAATTCTTCTGGTGACCTCGGACGACGCGCTACACCAATAACCGCAAAGTCCTCGGCTAGCTTGCCTTCACGGTAAAGACTGTAGATGGCCGGAAACAGCTTCCGGCGGGCCAAATCACCCGTTGCTCCAAAAATGAAAAATACTGCACCTGGTGTCTGCACTTCATCTTGCATTTGTTTTTCGACCATGGGCTCCTCTTTCTTTCCGGGAAGATCACTTCATGCTCTCCCCGAGCTATGTAATGGTGTTATATACGCAACATACAACCGTCAATTACCAGCAAATTTCCTTCTTGGATGTGATGCCATTTTAGCATAAAGCCCCAAGGGTTGCACTAATTTTCCTGAGAAATGCTATCCCATTTTCCCAAATTTCATGAAGATTCCATCGATAAAAATCATGATCAAGCCTATAAATTCACGATAGTGTGTGGCATTAATATTCTATCGTAATTACCGGAAAACCGACTGTTACTCGATTGATTCCCTTTTCACCATCCTGATGGACAGCGAGCTGCATATTCAGGTTATGCGTGCCGCTCTTAATCGCTAGCGGCAGATCGGAAGCCTCATAAGACACACTGGCAGTGTTGGTATCCGTATACCGTTCAATCGCTTTCATATCTATATCTCCGGACAGCTGTTTCTCGATGTTCTCCAATTGATTACTGGCGCCACCTTCCAATGAACCGGTCCCCTGCACAGCCAAATTCCATGCTGCCTTCATTCCCGAATTGGTGAGCAACTGCGATATCTTTTCATGTAATGAAATGAACAATTGCTGGTCAGTACGTTCATTTCCTGAGATCTGAACGATCGTGTAATATTCATTTTTTTCAGTAACAACAACATTAATCAGTATACCTGGATGCAAACCATCAGCAACCATCTCGCTTCGGTATACATCATGGCCTGTTTGACGACCAGTTTCAGGGTGCTGCAATCCCAGCTGATGAGCGAGCATCTCTGCCTGCTCTCTGGCATCGCCATGACCTTCCCCTTGCCATTTAATAACCAAATGCTCCATATGATCGATTGCCGTATCTGCCGTCTTCATTAGTTGCTCCAGCTTGCCTGCTTCGGATTCTGTCTTCTCCGCGTACACATGAGTCATGCCTACAAGTACAATGATTGCCACTGTCAATATGCCTGCTGCCATCCATCGGTTTACCATTCGAATCCTCCGCTCTTTCTTGCATTCTATGAATCTATCAATCAGCATGCCCTTATTACGTCATTGCTAAACTTTTCTGAGATACAAAAAAAGCCCGATCACCCATTTTCATGGCTAATCGGACCTCTTATATCATATCATGGGAAGAACCAGACTTCCGACTGCATATCTTCCCAAGCTCCTGAATTCCCTTGTTCTAACCCTCAACCCTGTAGTGGCAAGCCTAAGCGAGTACACTTCAGGACTACTCTGCAAGTCCATTCTTGTATGCATATATGGCAGCCTGTGTACGATCATCGACACCCAATTTGGCAAGTATATTCGTGACATGGAATTTCACTGTTTTGATCCCAATAATCAGTTCATCGGCGATGTCCTGGTTAGATTTCCCCTTCGCCACCAACCGAAGTACATCCATCTCCCGATCAGTCAATTCATTATGGGCAGGTGCGGCTGCCTGCGGCTGTCGGAAACGATTCATCATTTTTGATGCTACCTGTGACTCCAGAACTGATTGCCCCCGAGCTGCAGCACGGATCGCATCGGCCACCTCATTGGCTCTGGATGTTTTCAATAAGTAACTGAAAGCTCCTGCTTCAATAACCGGGTACATTTTTTCATCATCCAGATAACTGGTCAGCACAATGACCTTGCATTCCGGATACATTTTAAGCAGCTGCCGGGTGGTTTCAATCCCGTCCATGCCTTCCATAACGAGATCCATCAGGACAACATCAGGTTTATACTCCTGTGCCAGCCGAATGCCTTCCTCACCGCTGCCCGCTTCTCCGACCACTTCAATGCCATCTTCGGTATCCAGAACCGCAGCGAGTCCAATACGTACCATCTCATGATCATCCACGAGCAGCACTTTGATCGACGTTTCCGCTTCCGTCTCCGTTTCTATTCCCGTTTCTATTGACATGTTCTTCCTCGCTTTCATCGCTCATCAAAGGTATCGTAATCTCAATCCGCGTTCCCTTACCTGGCGCTGTTACAAATTGTATAGCTCCCCCAATTTCAGTGACACGTTCACGCATATTAGCCAGGCCATAGGAAGCTTGCTTATTTTCATCCAGGTCAAAGCCTTGACCATCATCTCGAATGAGTACCCGAATCGCATCTGTACGGCGCTGAAGCCGGATTTCCATTTTCTCCGCTTTGGCATGCCGTAATGTATTGGACATCGCTTCCTGTATAATACGGAACAGATGGTTCTCAATGCCTTTGATCAGATGAATGTCCTCATCCATTTCAAGCACAATATCCATAGGTACCTTCGTTTTCAGTTCCATTACAAGATCACGCAGACCTTGTTCCAGATGTTTTCCTTCCAGATAGACGGGTCGCAAATGCAACAGCAATGCACGCATCTCGGACTGGGCAACCGATGCCATCTCTTCAATCAAAGCGATCTGCCTCTTGGCCCGTTCAAAATCTGTTTCCATCTTCCGGCCAACCGCTGTTGCTGTCATGGAAATGGCAAATAACTGCTGTGATACTGCATCATGCAGTTCTCGTGCAAGTCGCTGCCTCTCTTCCACAATGGCTGTTATTCTGGCCTGTTCAGCGAGCTGCGCGTTATTCGTAGACAGTCTTTGCAGCGAAGAGACCTGATCCTCCCACTTTTTGCCGATACGACCAAGCTGCTCACTTAATCGGCCGACATCGTCAATACCAAGGTCCGGCACGGTACGTGATAGTGAACCCTTTTCCCATTGAAGCAGTGTCTCTCGCAACAGTTCAAGCCTGCGTTTAACCCGGTAACTTTGATAAAATCCGAAGACTGCCCCCATACCGATCAGGAGCAGCAGTAATGCCAGACCCGATTGAATCAGATGCCTCCAGCCTGCAAAAGGGGCCAGGTAACCATATGTATACAATACATACAAAATCACGGCGAGCACAATGAAAACAAGGAGGACCCCTTCACCCATACTTCGGGTTACCATGTCGGTATGTCGTTTTGTCTTCATCCGGGCTCCTCCTTTCTTCACCTATTTAACTTATTACGGATTACTGATGTTTAGGTCGCCAACAATATACGAAATGACAAATTTTGCTTTATGTTCACTGGATTCGTATCCAGGAGTTCTCCATACCAATTTGTTCATCATGCCACTATCCTGCTCTCCGTTCAGGCTAATCCGTCCAAAGAGTACCGATGCCTCAATTTCAACACCATAATCCTCAGGCAGTGTCAGACGTACATTCCCCATAATCCCCTGCAAAAGTACAATCGTTTGTTTCTCTTCCGGGAGGGAAAGTGATAGATCTGCATTGATTTCACCCATGGCATGCCATAAGCTCATACTACGCAATGTCCATGGTGCCTGATCCCAATAGTACCGAGCCATGAAGTTTTGCTTACGCATGACATTCCCATCTAAATGAATCTTTTTGTTTTTGGAATAAAAATAAGCCAGTGAAGCCAGTACTATCAGAAAAACAATCATCAAGTTATCAAGCAGCAGCAATGCTGCACCGATACCCAGATATCGATATCCTTTGTGGGTGTCTCCCTTACGAACTTGAACCATACCTATCGTTAACAGTATCAGTGCGGCGACGGTCAGCAGGTTTATATTTCGATTCAGTAACATCAACATGCCGATGACAATGATAATCACTGCAAGCCATTGACCTTTTTTATTCATCTCTGCCGCACCTCCTCTGTAGTTGATCTTTCCTATTCGACGGAAAAGCCATATCAGGCATTGAACACCTGTATGGCTTAACTTTTGTTCTACAAACCGTTCTTTATTCACGATTTATAGAATATCATATTGTCTGCTGAGCGAACAGTTATTCTTTTGAAGTACCGCCCGTTTCATTTTTGGAACCATTGCCGATTTTGTTTTTCAATGCTTGCAGTTGTTGGTCCACTTTGAATTGCTTTTCCGTATCTACAGGATTAGTGTAGGTAGATTGTGTATTACGATAAGGTGCCCGGATCACATCAGCTTCCGCTTCCATTTGCATGATTTTCTCTTCCATGCGATGGAATCCAAGGGATGCGCCACCACTCTCGATGGAGTGCAAGCTGTTGATTTGAGACATTTGTTTTTTAGCTTTCGCCATTTGTGCACGGGATACGAGTTCATTGCGTTTGTTACGCATTTTGTAGAACTCATCCTTCATGTCATGCAGCTGTTGCAGCAGATCTTTCGCTTGGGCTTCGGACTGTGCATGAAGTTCACGGTACTCCGTAATTTTTTGATCAAAATAGATTTTCTCTTCCAGCAATTTGCGTGCCACTTCTTCCTGACCATTAGCCAGTGCAGCTTCTGCCTGGGATTCCCGCTGTACCGATGTACGCTCTGCTTCGTCTAGACGTTGTTTCATGCGGCGCTCGTTCGCCATTTGTTTGGCAACCGTTACCTCGGCCTCATGAATTTCAGCCTCCATGTCACGCAAGTACTGATTCAACATTACAATAGGGTCTTCCACTTTATCCAACATATCATTTACCGACGCTTTCGTCATATCCTTAATCCGTTTAAATACTCCCATTTTACTTTTCTCCCTTCTCGTAACGAGATAATTTTTGGCGAAGCTCTTCAACTTCTTTTTTCAGTGCTTTTTTCTCAATATCTTTCATCATGGAATCCAGTTCACTTTCTTGCTGTGAGCCGGCTCCATAGGCGTTGTTGTCATAAGAACGCGGACCAGACTGAGGTCTGTTGTTGTATCCTGGACCAGGACCGAAGTTTCCAGGGCCTTGATTACGGTTGTTTTGGAAAGGACCTCTTGGCGGCTCGTGATCAAAGTTATTGTATCCTCCGCCAGCACCAGGGCCTGGACCGTAGCCGTATGGATCATAAGGTGGATATGGCTCTTTGGGCACCACCAATGCTGCGATAAAGTAGATTAACAACGACGTGCCGCCAGTTACAAAGATACTGATGACGAAGATGATACGCAGCAAGGTTGAATCCATGCCGATCGACTCGGATATCCCACCACACAATCCTGTCAGCATCCGGTCACGCGTTGAGCGGTATAATTTGCTCATGTGCTTGCTCCTTTCGTTTACTTGTATCCTCTTACGTGATCCGCACCATAAGCGTATGGATCAGCATGATAGGATTCTTTTGGCACTACCAATGCAGCGATGAAGTAGATCAGCAATGATGTACCTCCCGTAGCGAAGATGCTGATGAAAAAAATGATACGCAGCAGCGTGGAGCTAAATCCAAGATTTTCAGAAATGCCGCCGATCAAACCCGTCAGCATACGATTACGCGATGAGCGGTATAGTTTATTCATGTGTCTACTCCTTTCTGTCATTGTTCAGCTTTTGCTTCAGCCGTTCCAGTTCTTTGTCCAGCGTAGAGGATGACATGGTACCCGTTGTTCCTGCCCCATCCTGACTCATTCGCCGCAAATCCCGGAGACTTTGTGCCTCATATTCCAGATCAGATACCTGATCATCCAATCGGTTGAACATACGAGGTACGTTCTGCCCGTTGTAGTGACCCCTCTGATTCATTCGTTGCTGCAGTTGAATCGTCTGCATACGAGCGTAGTAATATTGGCGTTTGCTGTATACATTTTGATACTCTACTTTCAGCTGGTCGATCTGTTCGTCCAGTTCCTGTAAAGCCGCATTGCTTTGTGCGTACAATTCATTGTATTGCTCCATTTTTTCCTCGTGGAGAATTTTCTCCTGCAAAGCAAGCTTGGCTAAGTGCTCCTCCCCTGCCTTCAGAGCCATGGAAGCTTGTTCTTCCCGTTTGTGTACCATACCAGCTGCCTGATCCGCTTGTTGTTTCATTTGTCTGGTATGACTTGCATATTGATGACGAAGCTTCTCGGCTTCACCGATGTCTTGGCGGGTCGAGACCAGAAACTGATCAATTAGTTTGACTGGATCCTGACTTTGCTCCAAATGTTCGTTTAAAGTAGCTACGGTAATATCCCGCATTCGACGAAATACACTCATTTTATTCTGTCCTCCTTTTCATGATCGTGAAAGCTTAGTAACGGCCACGACGACTGCGATTATTACTCAACATGGAGAATCCGAAGATGATTAACCCGATTGCGATGATCGGTCCGATCAACCAGGCCAGTTTGCCCAGTAGGGAAAGGATACCGATGAAGAGCACAATCCATCCAAGCAGTACATTTCCTCGTTTAACTCCGTAATATCCAAGTGCAATCATCAGGATCGGAATCAGATAACCCATTAAGTGTCCCAGTAGAGGAGTTAACTTTCCGAAGAGGAGGAGTGCACCCAGCGCAATCAGTACAACCGCCCAGCCATTTCCTTTATTCCATCTCATAATTGTTGTTCACCACCCTTTCGGTTCGTTCATTTTGGTTGGTTTGTTTGTTCGTTTGTTTCTTGTTTAACCTTATGTCCTTATTCTAGGGGAAACTGCGGCTTTTCAAAACAGACCGTGGACGGTTTTTCATCCTAGACTCAGGTCGGGGAACAGGTTGGACCTTTGACTGTCCTTGGGTCAGACCATTGGCCACTGCACGGAATAAAGGCCTTGGCTGTGTCTTATTCCCCTTATTCAAACCCAGGACACCCCGTAAGAATATGACGTCCATACCTCTTATCTACGTGTTCCCCAGACTGAGGTTTCCCATATGTCGCTCTCGATTAAAGCTAAAAAGTCCTGAAATACACTCCCGACATGCTCTTCACTGATTTCCACTCTGATATTTATTACTTTTTTATCCAAATAAACAAAATTTAGATTGTTCTATATGTAAGCGTTTACTAAAATAGAAAGTGTTACTAATTCATTCGTTAGGAGTGGACTTGTGCGATCATTCAGCTATTTACATAAAATGATAGTGTTCGGAATCTTGTTAAGTACCCTCCCCATTCTGTTGACGGGAATCGCTGCTTTTATCTATTCTTCGAAACAATCAGAGCTGCATCGTGCTCAAGCCAATCAACAACTGTTAATCCAAATGCAAACCAATGTGGAGCATAAACTTGCAACCGTAAGCTATATGCTCGATCAGGCGGTTCGGTCACCGGATACCCTCCATTCGCTAACTTCATCATCATCGGTCCAAGGCACCGGCCCTTTGTTTGCTGAGAAGTTACAGACTGAATTCAAGAATATGAGGTCATGGGAGCCTTTAATGGATATTACACTCGTAAATCAGACCCAGGATTGGCTTATCGATCATGCTGGACTATATCTTAATACTAATTTTCCCTTGACTCTTCCCATGAAGGACTTGTTATCGAACACGCTCACTTCCGGTTGGCAGCTCATCCCCTCCTCCATATTTAACAACGAGGAGCGCATAATGAATTCAGGATGCATCTATCATATTGCACTTGCCAGATCGATACCCCATGTATATGCATCTTCCGATACAGCTCTAATTGCTGGAATTCCTGCATGTTCACTGCAAAAACCAATGGAAGAAGACCCAATGGACAGTTCTGCCGCTGGACTTATTATTCTGAATCGTGAACAGCGGATTATGGTTCATCCCGATCCCGGTTATATTGGACAGCCCATGTCTGCTGCAGGAATACGGGATAACGATTCGAGGGACAACTTTAGTAGTTTGTTATCTAAGCGTGAGTTCGCTGCCTCTTCAGGTCAACGTGAGGTACGTATTGCAGATACTGATTACTTGTTGTCCTATACGCATTCTTCTCTAAAAGGCTGGACCTATATTCTCATTTCGCCTACAAACATCCTAACCCATGAGTATGTTCAGATCGGGTTGCACACCATGTACATCAGCATCGCCATGCTATTGCTTTCACTACTGCTCTCATGGGTAGGGTCGAGGCGAATGCATATCCCAATTCGTAAACTTCTTATACAACTCGGTGACAGACGATGGTCCAAAGGACATTTTAAAACCAGTTCTATGTTTCATATGGATGAATTCGAGCAAATCAGAGCTGGCGTTTCACAACTATCCGCATCCCAATCTCAACTTGAAAACAAATTAAATCAGTATAAGTTGCAGATTCACACTCATTTTCTAATCAACCTGCTTCTGGGCAAAAATGCACCAGCCACTATTCATGATACGCTGAAAGAATATGGCTATGAATCACATCTTCGAGAATGGCAACAAATAGCCGTTGTGACCGTACAGGCAGATTTCTTGAATCAAACCAAATATAATACCAAGGATCGGGATCTTCTGCTATTCGCCATTCAAAATATACTGGAGGAGAGCATACTTGCTGAACAACAACTGCTTCCCGTTGTATATGAACATGCCGTCGTGACGATCATCGGTACCACTGAAAAAGATCATGTTCGTTTTTCACAGCATCTGTATACATTAACGGAACAACTTCAACATCAGATCAGTAAGATCCTTAATCTTCAAGTGAGCATTGGATTTAGTCAGCCCCACGCCTCCCTGTTTCACATATCGCAAGCTTATACGGAGGCCCTTGAAGCGCTCAAGCACCGAATGAAACTGGGCACAGGCATCATCTTTCAATTTGAAGCAATGGATCATCGTACATCCCATTGGTCACCGTCATATCCCGAATCACTGGAATATACGCTCATACGGGCTATCCAAAACGCAGATGAAGCTCGTGCCTCCTCTCTTCTGCACCAGTTGCTTGAAGTACTGTTTGGCGTAGAATGTACACCAGAAGAATATCAGGTAGCGCTTAACCGATTGCTGACACATATTTTGCAGATGATGCAGGAATCCGGTATACGACTGGGACAGATCTCCCAAGGCCATGGATCAATTTTCAATGAACTTCACGCTCTACAGTATGCTGCCGAGGTAGAACATTGGTTTAACGGAAATATCATCACACCGATTATTCTCATATTAAAGGAAAGACAGTATGCTCAATATCAACATATATCCGAGAAAATGATTGCCATGATTAAACAAGAGTACGATAAAGATCTGACTTTGGAGGAATGCGCATCAAGACTTCACTACAATGCAAACTATCTAAGTAGTGTGTTCCGTAAAGAAATAGGCTGTGCATTCAGTGAGTATCTGACGAAGTACCGCTTCAGTATGGCTAAAAAGTGGCTGGATGAAAGCGACCTAACGGTCAAGGATATCGCCGCACGGCTTTGTTATAATAACCCACAGAACTTTATTCGTTCTTTTCGAAAATGGGAAGGGATTACGCCTGGACAATACAGAGAGCGTAAGCAGAAAGCTGATCTGTTTCCTTGAAGAAGAAACAGGACTTTTGAGGATGTAATAAACGGAGGCTAGTTATGGAATAAGTTAATGTCGCTTACCATAGAACGTTGTTCCATATATGACCATATTGAAAGGGAGCAGTGCTACTCCCTTTCAACTCCGATGTATAATGGAATGCTACTCGTATGATTACTTCTCTTTCGTGGGCATCCCTTTCATGTTCGGCTGATCCAATTGAATCAGAATTTTACCGAACTTCCCACCTCTTGAGAACTTAACCACACCATCTTTGTAAGTGTCTCTAATATATTTTTCAGCCACAGCAAGTGATCCTTCATCCGTTGGCAGTTCGTGCATGCTGAGCCATTCCTGAAGCTTATTGACAACTTCCTCAACAGGCATCTCAATATTATTTGTTTCTTTAGTGATCAAGGTAGTGTAGGAATAATTTTTCAGGTACAGCAACTGTTGTATATAACCCATATCCCCAGCAATGTATGGTGGATAAACACCCAGTACCTTTTTCAGCTCATCGAATAATGTATGCTCTTTCGGCCCAGCCATCGTGCTAATATAAACATATTTTCGAGCAGTACTGATTGCTTGTTCGATCGTTTCCCAATCTGACATCGCCGGGCACATGGATGCAAATGCAAAGTCATATTTCTTTTCCCAGCCCTTATCCTGAATCGATATTTCCTCGAACCGCTCTAAAACGAAATCTATACTGGATTGCAAGGACGGAGGAATCGACTCTTTCATTAATGAATGGAACAGTTCCGATGGTTCTACAGCTGTAACTGTAGCTCCTTTCTCCGCAAATGGAATCGTAAAAACGCCTGAGGCAGCTCCAATATCTAATATGGATAGACCCTCGAATTCTACGCCCTGATTTTCAATCCAGCCTATGATGCGTTCAGATCTTTGCTTTCCCTGTTCAGTAAAAGACTGTTGATGATATTCTTTGGCCCATCGTTCAAATGCTTCATTATCCGATGAGAAACTCATCTGTTTTGATCTTGTCGATTGATTCTTCCATGCTTCCTCCCATACAGCCAGATCGAATAAAATTTCAGAATAATTGGATGCTTCTTTTTTCTCAGACATGTGCTTCACTCCTTTTCTATTATAGAGGATAGGGTTACGAAAATAAGGTTTAATCAATTAAAAAAGAAACTTAAAAGAGCTCTTATATCTTTAATAAAACCAAAAAAATAAAGGACTTTACTTATCTACAATATACCTATTTGAATGATACGTCAATATACAAGAGAATGCATCTTTGTATTCAAATTTAAGTGATATAATAATAAAAATAGACCTACAAGTTGCAATAGCAACTTGTAGGTCTATTAGATATACCGGCGAGAGGACTCGAACCTCCACGGTTTCCCACTCGATTTTGAGTCGAGCGCGTCTGCCATTCCGCCACGCCGGCATATATACTGGAGGCGCCACCCAGATTCGAACTGGGGATAAAGCTTTTGCAGAGCTGTGCCTTACCACTTGGCTATGGCGCCATATTTTGGAGCGGACGACGGGAATCGAACCCGCGACCCTCGCCTTGGCAAGGCGATGCTCTACCGCTGAGCCACGTCCGC
>NZ_BCNM01000009.1 GCF_001514495.1 Paenibacillus pabuli NBRC 13638 | reverse complement strand
AACGGGATCAACAGGCGATACTGGAGTAACGGGACCGACAGGTGCCACTGGAGTGACGGGAGCAACAGGCGTCACTGGAGTGACGGGAGCAACAGGTGCCACTGGAGTAACGGGATCAACAGGTGCAACGGGTACCGCAAGCCCAGGGTTGGCATCGTATGCTTATGTTTATAATACTTCCGCTCAGACTGTAGCTATTGAAGCGGACGTCACTTTCGATAGTAACCAAAACCTTACCAACATTACTCATACGCCCAATACCGCTGAAATTATTATTGTTAATGCTGGAGACTATGCAGTGTTTTTCATCGTTGCCGGGGTGCAGGCCAACCAGTTTACCCTTTTTCAGAACGGAGTCCCTGTAGGGGGGAGTGTCTATGGTTCAGGAGCTGGCACCCAACCTAATTCAGGCATGACTATTATCACCGCCGCTCCTGGTGATGTATTGACGTTGCGGAATCATTCCAGTGCATCGGCTGTTGGTCTGCAAACACTGGCAGGCGGAACGCAGATCAATGCCAATGCATCTATTCTTATTCAACAATTGAGCAGCTAACTCAAACTGTGAGCTATAAACGGAAAGAGAATTGCTTCCCGAAAGAAGGATAAATCTTTAAATAGTATCTATCTGTAAATAACAAATGGAATGTGTCCAAAAAAGTAGACATTTCAATTTGAGAATGCTCATTTTTTAGACATTAAAAGAGAGTGATCGAAAGAGGTATGGTCAGATTCAGATTCTTTGCCAAACAATATGTACAGAAAAGAAACCATGTGCCAGGAAAAAATGGCTGCATGGTTTTTATTCTTGTCGTTGTTCATTTATATATGTGGATTCAGCTGGAGAATGACTATCTGAACATGTTTTTGACGACCATCCAGAGATTGGCTGGCTTCTCGGCCAGACGGCGGGTGTAGTACGGGTACCACATGGTCCCATAGGGCACGTAACAACGAATGCGGTATCCTTCCCTTGCCAGACGTTCCTGTTCGCTCATGCGCAAACCGTACAACATTTGAAATTCAAATGCATTCGGGGAGATTCCACGATCCTTTGCATACTGCTTGGTCCAGGTAATAATGTTGTCATCATGGGATGCAACCGCGGTGTATACACCCTGATCGAGATGACTACGAATCATGGTTTTGAATTGATCAATGACCTCGGAAGCGCTCTGATAAGCTACGGATGCAGGCTCCTTGTATGCTCCCTTGACCAGACGCAGCCGGATTCCCTCCCGAATCATGTCCCGTGTATCCTCTACGGTACGATGCAAGTAGGCTTGCAGCACTGTTCCTGTATTATCCAGCCCTTCCGCGTGCAGACGGCGCACGATATCCAGCGTTGCTTGAGTAAATGGACTGTCTTCCATATCAATACGTACAAACAGATCATGTGTCTTGGCCTTGACCGCGACAGCGCGGATATTGTTGTAGCCTTCTTCGGGGTTCAGCGCCAGTCCCATCTGGGTTGGTTTGAGCGAGACGTTGGAGTCTGCACCCTGACGGGCGATGCCTTCCACAAGACGTACATACTCATCCCGATATAACGCTGCTTCTTTAAGTTGGGTAATGCCTTCGCCCAGATGATCCAGTGTCGCCATAATGCCTTTGTTGTTAAGTGCCCGAATCTCTTCGAGAGCCTCTTCCAGTGTATTGCCAGCGATGAACTTGCCTGCGAGCTTTTTGCCATATTTGATGGACAGATTCTCCACAGCTTTATTTCCTGCAACGGTCAGCAGCGTCTTGCGGTACATTTCCGTTCCGATACTCATCGGGGTTTCCTCCTTATGGTTCATGCTTCTTCATAACGAAACTACCAAGCAATAATCATGCCAAGGTTGTTCTGGACGGGAATAAAGCCGACGTTGATTTCAAAAAAAATATTTTTCCCGAAAAATATTCCTTCTTCAATCGGAGTTGGCATGGATCTTGCTACATATATTGGGTGATGAGTAAAATGCATGGCAGCTCAGGCTAACAGCCAGCGAACCCCACATCCTGAAGGAGGAATCATTGATGAACATCCCTTTTGTTAACGAACCATTCACATCCTTTGCGGTCCCGGCTAACCGGGAGGCATTTGAGAACGCGTTGCGTAAGGTAGAAGCAGAGCTTGGGCAGGAATACTCCATCATTATTGGTGGGCAAAAAATAACAAGTGCCCGTACGATAACCTCCGTCAACCCTGCGGTGAAAGATCAGGTCGTCGGAACGATCTATCAGGCAGATCAGGAGCTCGCCGAGCAGGCGATCCAGACCGCTGCGGAAACATTCCGCACCTGGAAGCATACGGACCCGAATGAACGTGCCCGGTATTTGTACAAAGCGGCGGCACTCATGCGGCGGCGCAAGCATGAATTCTCGGCCTGGATGGTATATGAAGCAGGCAAGACATGGCCTGAAGCGGATGCGGATACAGCGGAAGCCATTGATTTTATGGAGTTTTATGCGCGTGAGATGCAGCGTCTGAGTGAACCCCAGCCGCTTACGCGAATTGCAGGCGAAGATAATGAACTGAGTTATATTCCGCTTGGTGTAGGGATTGTCATTCCCCCATGGAACTTCCCGCTTGCCATTATGGCAGGTATGACCTCGGCTGCGCTGGTCTCCGGCAACACAGTTGTATTGAAACCTGCGAGCACAACACCGGTCATTGCAGCCAAATTCATGGAATTGCTTGCGGAAGTGGGCGTGCCTGATGGCGTCGTTAACTATTTGCCAGGACCGGGCAGTGAGGTTGGTGATTACCTTGTAGATCATGCGCTTACCCGCTTTATCAGTTTCACAGGCTCCAGAGATGTGGGTCTGCGGATCAATGAACGAGCAGCACGAACTGCACCAGGTCAGAAATGGATCAAACGAGTCATTGCCGAAATGGGCGGCAAGGATTCCATCGTGGTGGATCGCGACAGTGATCTGGAATTGGCTGCGGAATCCATTACAGCTTCGGCGTTTGGTTTTTCCGGACAGAAGTGCTCCGCGTGTTCTCGCGCCATTATTCATAAAGATGTATATGATGAGGTACTCGAAAGAGTGATTGAACGGACCAAACAGCTGACCATGGGCAGCCCGATTGAAGTTGGAAGTCAGGTAGGCCCTGTGATTGATGACAAGGCATATGCCAAGATCACGGAATATATTGAGATCGGCAAAGGGGAAGGACGCCTTGTATGGGGCGGCGCTGCAGGGAACGAGGAGGGTTATTTTATTGAACCGACCATTATTGCCGATGTAGACCCGCAGGCACGGATTGCACAGGAAGAGATTTTTGGACCTGTGCTGGCCTTTATCAAGGCAGACTCTTTCGAAGCTGCGCTGGATATAGCCAATAATACGGATTATGGTCTGACGGGTGCGGTAATTTCGCGTAATCGTGAACATCTGGAACAGGCCAGACGGGAATTTTTTGCGGGCAACCTGTATTTTAACCGTAAATGCACAGGCGCTTTGGTGGGTACACATCCATTTGGTGGATTTAACATGTCGGGTACAGATTCCAAAGCAGGCGGGAGAGACTATCTGCTGCTGTTCACGCAAGCCAAGCTGGTATCCGAGAAATATTAAGTTTGAACAGTTGGGTTTGAACCCGCTGACAATCGTTTGGTTTCTATGCTATTATTCTGAAAAAATGATCTTTTGTTCGTCGATATACCGAGGTTGCTTGAGCAGCACTTAAGGAGGGAGACGGATGTTAGGCGTTCAGTTGGTGCAGGAGGGGCGTATTCGATTAACTATTACGCCGGAGATGAAACAATCCATTCATTTGCTTACCTTGTCAGGTCAAGAATTGGCTCGTTATTTGCAAGACGTCGCCGATGAGAATCCGGTGCTTGAGCTGGAAGAGCCCACTGCTCTGCGCGCCCGGCTCCCTCGTCGAATGCATCAGGGGCAGCTCTATTCTTACGATCCTTTGCTGCAGGCAAAAGGAGCTGAGCCTACGCTGGAACAACTGCTGACGTCCCAGCTTCGCTTGCTGGATCTCCCTTCTGCTCTGAAGACAACAGCTGTATATCTGGCTGGTTGTGTGAATGCGGATGGTTATCTGGCCATAGAGCTGGAGGAAGTTGTACTGGCAAAAGGGATATCTGTGACCGAGGCTGAAGCGGCTCTGGACATTCTCCAGTCGCTGGACCCGGCAGGAGTTGGCGCTCGCAATTTGCGTGAATGCCTGTTGCTTCAGATTAGAAGGGACGGGGCTGCTAATCCGCATGCGGAGCGGATGGTGGAGGAAGGGCTGGAGGAGCTCATTCGATTCCATCCCGGCAGAGTTGGGAACCGTCTCGGAATGACCTCGAAGCAGGCTCAGGTAGCGTATGATTATATTGCCAGTCTGGACCCGAAGCCTTGCCGATCAATGGGGTGGGTGGAACGTCCGCATTACATTATTCCGGATGCTGTTGTGGATATCAGGAACAATGAGGTTTCTCTTCGCTTAAATTCAGCAGGTATACCGCGTGTATCCCTGAACGATGCTTGCTGTCGCTGGATTCGAGATGCCAATGCAGATGAAATCTGGTCAAGGCGGGCAATCGAAGCGAGAGCCATCATTCGCAGTGTGCACATGCGCCGCAGAACGTTGATGAGTGTACTGGTTGCAGTGATGAGTGAACAGGAGCCCTTTCTTCGAGAAGGGACGGCTAGTCTGAAACCGCTCAATTTGGCAGCGATTGCCGAGGTCATTGGTATGCATGAATCGACGGTGAGCCGTGCTGTAAGTGGCAAATATGTTCAAACACCTCATGGTGTGTATGAGCTCAAGGCTTTTTTTGCCTCCGGAATTGAAAAGGTGAGTGGGGAAATGACCTCTGCGCCCTCGGTGAAGCTTAGACTGAAAGAACTGATTCGTTCCGAACAAGCGGAACGCCCTTACTCGGACAGTCAGCTTACAGCGCTGCTTGCCAAAGAAGGAATTGTCATCTCTCGCCGTACGGTGGCCAAGTACAGGGAGGAGCTTCAGATTTTGCCTTCGATTGAGCGGAAACGCTGGGCATGAATGAGCTTCTGCCTCCATTAATTATATATCCTAAACAAGTAACCCCCGCAAGCCGTGGTAACGGTCTGCGGGGGTTGTTCGATCCGATATAGACTATAACGGATAGGAAAGAAATAACCTGAAGAAGATGAACTTTAACAGCTTACAATCGTTCCATATTACGCAGGAAGTGCTCACCGGCAATCCCTGGAGTTGTCATTTGCTCCGGATGCAAAATTTCTTCCAACTCGATCGGTGTCAGCAGCCCTCGTTCCAGAATAATTTCCCGCAGCGTAAGTCCGGTTTTCAATGCTTCTTTCACGATGGAAGCTGCTACATCATAGCCAAGATGCGGGTTAAGCGCTGTAATTACGCTGAAGCTCTGTTTCATGATCAGCTCGCAGCGTTCACGGTTCGCTTCCATCTCTTCCACAGCATAACGGGTGAATACATCGATGCCGTTATTCATAATTTTCAGCGATTGCAGCAAGTTGAACGCGATAACCGGGCCCATAACGTTCAGCTCGAATTGACCCGCTTCACAGGCCATGCAGATCGTATGGTCGTTCCCCATCACCTGGAAGGATACCTGATTGATAACCTCAGCCATAACCGGATTGACTTTACCCGGCATAATGGAGGAACCGGGCTGACGAGGCGGCAGGCGCAGTTCGTTAAATCCCGCACGTGGGCCGGAAGCCATCATCCGAATATCGTTACAGATCTTGGACAGGCTGACCGCACATACTTTCAGTGCAGCTGACAATTCCAGGTATGCATCTGTATTCTGCGTGGCATCCACGAGGTCTTCAGCCGTATGCAGATTCAATCCTGTCACATCGGACAGATGCTCTGTAACCTTGACGATGTACTCCGGTTTGGCGTTAAGGCCTGTACCCACAGCCGTCGCTCCCAGGTTAATGGTGAGCAGACGGCGATTCGCGAATTCGAGACGCTCTATATCCCGTCCAATTACGCGTGCATAGGCACCGAATTCTTGTCCGAGCCGAATAGGTACGGCATCCTGAAGGTGGGTCCGGCCTACCTTAACTACATCATCGAATTCCTGTTCCTTTTTGTGGAAGGCCGCCTGTAGACGCTTCATCGTATCCAGCAGCGTTTCGGACAACCGATAAGCCGCGATGCGCAGCGCGGTTGGGATCACGTCATTGGTGGATTGGGACATGTTCACATGGTTATTGGGATTGCAGTGGAAGTAATCTCCCTTGTTCTGCAACAGCAGTTCCAACCCGCGATTCGCGAGAATTTCGTTCATATTCATATTCATGGAAGTGCCAGCACCGCCCTGAATGGAATCTACAATAAAATGATCCAGATGATGGCCTTTCATCATTTCTTCAGCAGCCATGACAATGACATCGCCGATTTTGCGCGGCAGCATTTTCAGCTCCATATTTGTAATTGCTGCAGCCTTCTTCACCGCAGCAAGAGCTGTAATCAGCTCCCGGTGCACCGGAACGCCGGTAATCGGGAAGTTTTCCACAGCCCGTACCGTCTGTATTCCATAATAGGCATACTCAGGAATTTCTTTTTCTCCAATAAAATCTTTCTCCGTCCTTGTGGACATTGTAGACATTTCGTTCGCCTCCAGTGGCATCCAAAAATAGGTCAGCTCCGGCAATGCCGAAGCGCACTCAGTATATCATTTAAGCAAAATGGATGCCAACCTAAATCATTTCACCCGAATTGCCGATAAATAATTTAAATTAAGGATATCACCTTGGCTAAAGGGTCATTCAGCCTAACTCGTAAAAATCTGTCTTATCCATTATGCTCCACTTGAATGAAGTCATGCATGGACATCTGGACAGCCATCAATTTGTCGTTTTCAGTGATCTAAGTCACATGTTATTTGGTTATTTGCTGGTAAAATAGGAAAAAAGGACTATGAGGTGTGCATATGAAATGGACTTTAGGCGCAAAAACCGTCGCAGGTTTGGTACTAATATCACTTATTACGTACGGAACTAGCGGCTTTTTTATATTTTTTCTCCAAGATTGGCTCTCGTTCTCCATGCCGAGCTGGTTGTTTGTCTCCATCGTTCTGGTCATGGGTGTCTGCTGGAACGGAATTTTGGGCTGGTTTGCTTCACGCTGGCTGACTCGTCCTATTGTGAATCTGTCCCGTGCCGCACAGCAAGTCTCATCGGGAGACTTGACGGTCGAGATTCCGCAGCGGCGTACAGAAGATGAACTTACTGTATTGTATGAAGCTTTTCGCGTAATGGTTTCCAATCTGAGAAGTATCGTGAACGATATCTCGGATAGCACACGAACCACCTCACAGAATGCCCAGTCACTTAGTGAAGCCATTACCCAGGCAGCAGAACAGATCGAGATGATGTCGGATGCCGTGGATCATATCGCAGTGGGTGTAGAAGAACAGAAGGTAACCTCCGAGCAATCACTGATTACAGCAGGGGAGATGTTGAATGATTTTCAGCGTATGCACAGTCAGTCGATCGGCATGACAGAAATGTCCGGCCAGATGGAGCGATCGGTAGATCACACGAAGCAGACCTTTTCTTCTTTAATGAAAGGAATGGACGAGCTTGCAGAGTCCCACAATCGTTCCCGCGACATTATGCTGCTGCTCGAGAAGGAAGCCTCCGATATTGAAGTCATTACCCAGTCCGTCAAAGATATCGCTGAGGAAACAGGGCTGCTTGCCCTAAATGCTTCCATTGAGGCCGCTCGAGCGGGAGAAGAGGGTTCAGGTTTTGCTGTGGTGGCGCAACAGATCCGGAAGCTGGCAGATGAGAGCAAACAATCGGTGCACCGGATTAATGAACTGATCAGCCGGGTACAGCAACGAATTAAGGACACAGCTCAACTGATTCATGAACAGCATGGTCTGGTTATTAACGAATCCGAGCGTACGATCTCTGTCGATCAGACATTGCAAGAGCTAACGGGGACCGTGGAAGTGTTCATGAAAGGCGCACATGATATCGGGTCCAAGATTGCGGAACAGACGGGCCGCGTCGAACAGACACACGGTCATGTGAAAAAGATTCAGGGAGAAGCCGGATCGTTCTCGGATGAAGCGAGACGGATTATGGATGCCGCGCATGAGGAGACGGCAATCATGCAGGAAATATCGTCTTCGGCTGAAGAGCTGAGACAGTTAACTGATCGATTAATGGACAAAACGAAAGCATTTCGGATGCAGCCTTAGGCTGTTTCCGGAGTGTTTTTTTTGCTTATTATGGTTAAACCCGAACGTTCTTTCGCAAAAAGTGAAATATGTAAAGATTTTTTTATGAAACATTAACAAATTCGCAACGCGTGGGCGATAAATGAAGATATAATAGGTAGTATTACACAACAGATAAGGAGCCCAGTATATTGAAAACTTGGACAGGTATCCTGCTGATGATTATTTTGGCGGTAGCTACGATTAGTATAACCTCAGCTGCCAGAACCATGAATGAATCGCAAAAACAGCTTAACATAGATGATCAATCCAGCCAGACCGCAGCGGTCTCGGCTTCCAATATAGAAACAATGAATGAAACAACGTTTACTACGAAAGAAACAACTCCCATCAAGGAGGAGTACGTATCGGCTGCTCCAGAGAATGAAAATGTAAGATTATACCCCATGAAAGTTGAAGGTTCAGGCTATCTATATAACGGAATGACTCTGGAAGTAAGCGGAAAGACCCGGGAATTCGCCGAATGGCAGGGTGAAGGTGGAACTTACAAACCCGAAGTGCACGAGCTCGATCTGAACGGAGATGGCAAGAAGGAGATTGTTGTGTTGTTTACAGCCGGTCATGGAACAGGCATATATCTGGGCGAGGCGCATATTATCGATCCAGATACATTGGAAGAGATGAAGATGCAATCACTGGATGAGATTGTGAAGCAGCATGTGAAATCGAAAGTCCGTGTGGCCCCGGACCAAATTGATGTTGATGTTACGGTTGACGGAGTAAGATCAGACCCTTCCCGGATCGATGGAGACACAAGCGGGGGCTTATATAACGAAGAGCTGAAATTTGGTGGGGTTACTTATTACAGTGTAGAGAATGGAAAATTGGTGGTATCGGCAGCGGGTGCATATGGAACAGGTTTATATGACGGTGATCTGACGTTTGCCTATGAGTATAAAGATGGCGAATGGAAGGCTTCAGATTTGAAGTACAGCACAGAAGAATATGAAGAGGAGTACTATGAATCCTTTGATTGAAGCTGAGGATAGAGCAGAACAAGGATAATTCCGACGTTTATGACAAAAAAATATATTCCTGCTGTCTTAAATGATGCAGGAAAACGAGTGAGGCTGAAAAAAATGATGAACATTTAGCCTCGCTTTGTGCTGTCCGAATACAAAAAAAAGAAATACAGATTTTACCATGAAATGATTGACATTAATCCTTTAGTGGTTTAAATGTATAAAGTAAGCAACTCATTTTATACCTTCAGGAGGGCTACTTAATGAAGAAGAAAATGGTACTTGGATTAATGGTAGGAACGCTTACGTTAGGGATCGGTACCGGGGCATTGGCAGCAACAGGTCTGGAGCCGATCAAAGCATATTTGAACAGCAAGATATCTTTGAAAATGAATGGAACAACCGTCACAGCCAAAGACGCCAATGGAAAGACCGTCCTGCCGATTACGTACAATGGAACGACCTATTTGCCGGTGCGTGCGGTGGGTGAACTGATGGGTACGGATATTACCTATGACAGTGTAACCTCCTCCGTTAACATTGGCGGCAGTAATGAATCTGCACCACCATCCGAAACGAATAAACAGACGCTCAGTTCACTTGGAGCAGCCGTGCTCGGCACATCTGATTGGCACACCAAAGATCCGGGAGAAACATCATACAAAGGCAAGGATTACAAAGATGTTTATTTGCATACGGACTCAGCCAAGCTAGGGAACAGCTTTCAGATCATGACGCAGAAAAAATATTCCAAACTACATCTTGAACTTGCAACGATTGCAGGGTCCCAGGAGATCAAAGTTATAGATCATAACAATACAACGCTAAAAACATTCACTGTTGCCCCAGAAAGCGGCTTGATTGGTGTAGATATTGATGTAAAGGATACGGATTTCATCTTTATCGAAATTGTGGATGAGGACCCGGGTTCTTCTTTGTTTGTTCCATTGACTACCTCTTATTTAATCAAGTAAGAAATAGATGGGTCTAAGGAAAAAAACGATTCTCGCCAGAACACCAGCCGGGTTTAACCTTGGGTGATGCCAGCGATAATCGTTTTTTATTATGCCTTAGTGGCTGTAATTAACGAATCATGGTGTCCAGCGGTTTCAATTTGGATTCGATCTCTGCCCGGCGACCTTCAAGGAATGGAGGCAACGCCAGGGATTCACCAAGATGAGCCATTTCTTCATCCGTATCGAAGCCGGGACCGTCGGTTGCAAGTTCGAACAGGATACCATTTGGTTCACGGAAGTACAGAGAGCGGAAGTAGAAACGGTCTACGAAACCGGAGTTCGGGAATCGGAAGTTATGAACCCGTTCCACCCACTGTTTCAGTTCTTCTTCATTATCCACCCGGAAGGCGACATGGTGTACACTGCCGCGTCCAGGACGTTCCTGAGCAAGGTCGTTTCGTTCTTCGACATGAACCTCGGAGCCGCTGCCACCTTCACCGGATTCGAAGACGAGTACATCGGGTTGACCTGCGACAAAAGCAGGATACGTCCCTTTTTGACGGAAGCCGAGCAGTTCTGTGAGGACTGGAGTGGTAAGGGATGCATCTTTGACGGTAAGATGCACCGGGCCCAGGCCTACAATACCATATTCAGCAGGTACGGGGCTTTGATCCCACGGTTTGCCTCCGGCAACACCTGCATCGTGTTCATCGGAGACAAGAATCAGGCGCTGTCCTTCGAAATCGCTAAACGAAAGCGTGGCACGCCCTCCGCGCTCAGTGATTTCTCCATGAGGCACATCGAATTCATCAAAACGCTGCTGCCAGTACGTAAGAGCTTTATCACTTGGTACTCGCAGGGAAGTGGCCGAAATACTGTTCACCCCTTCACGCGTCTGTCCGGCCATCGGAATTTCAAAGAAGGTGAGCTCAGTGCCCGGATTGCCTTTTTCGTCGCCATAGAAGAGGTGGTAGACTGAAACATCGTCCTGGTTAACTGTTTTTTTGATCAGTCGCAGCCCCATGACGTTGGTATAGAAACGATAGTTCTCAGCGGCGTGCGCAGTCAGTGCAGATACATGGTGAAGTCCTTTGATTTGCATAATAATTCCTCCTGGTAAAGTAGTATGGGTTAATGAAGCATTCAAATCATTTAAATTTATAAAGTAACTAACTTTTAGTGCGTTTTGTTGTTAAATTTATCTTAACATAAAGATATTTAAATAACAATCCTTTTTTAGAAATCCATCTGGACACTTCATTCATTCAATGCCAAAATGAAAAAGTTAACATTAAAGAGAAATACTGTGCAGCGAGAATGGAAGGAGTGAAGAAGCACATGGTATTTCCCCAGTGGCTTGATCCATATGATGCAGAGCCTTTTATGCTGTTTTCCACTTCACACCTATGGGCGATCGGCCTGACTGCTGCGCTGATTATACTGATGTTTCTGCTTCGGAACGGGCTACGTTCATTGTCACCCAACATACGCCGGATCATTCGGATGACGATGGCTTGTTTCATGTTCGGCTGTGAGGGCGTGCTTCAATTCTGGTATGTATATGGGGGCGTCTGGAGTCTTCAGACTTCATTGCCACTGGAACTATGCAGTCTGTCTCTTCTGTTATCGGCGCTGCTATTATTGAATCGCAGTCGATGGCTTCATTCTGCATTGCTGTTCGCAGGAATAGCAGGAGCCTTAATGGCGATTGTAACGCCTAATCTTGGTTATGCTTACCCGCATTTTCGTTTTATCCAATTTTTTGTTGCCCACGCCTCTATTATTCTGGCGCTGCTCTATATGACTTGGGTGGAACAGATGCGTCCAAGCTGGAAATCGGTATTGGGTTCTATGCTTTTCGTGAATATGGCTGCACTGTTCGTATACGCCATGGATGTTCTGCTCGACGCCAATTATATGTTCCTCAGACATAAACCCGATACGCCTTCTGTACTCGACATGTTGGGCCCATATCCTCTGTACATTCTTGGGGAAGAAGTGCTGGCCATCGTCATATTTTCCCTGATGTATTTGCTGCTCTTTGCCATTCCCGAGCGGCTGAATACCCGCGTGAAGAGAGGAAAGAGTTCGGCACTCTAGTTACAGGTAAACCAAACATCCCGCAGCAGTCTGAATATCCAGGCCGTTTGCGGGATGTTTTGAGCTGTTAACTCACAGTAAGCAGAATATGAATGGTTATCCACGAAGCAAGGATTCCGCACCGTCCACGTAGATCCGGGTACCGGTCACATGGGAAGATTCGTCGGAGGCGAGGAACAGGACCAGATTGGCTACCTGTTTCGATGTTCCAGGTTCACCTTTGAGCGGATGTTCATGACCTTCCGGAAACTCCACAGGAATCTGTACTTCTTTCAGATCGTCTGAAGGATAGGTGTTATCATCAATGTTAGTATCAATGGCGCCCGGACAGACAGCGTTGACACGAATTTTGTATTGAGCCAGCTCCAATGCAGCCATCTTCGTAAAAGCCGTTTGCCCCGCTTTGCTGGAAGCGTATGCACAGAAGCCGATGCCAGAGAATACACGGTTACCGTTAATGGAGCTAGTAATAATAATGCTTCCTCCGTTGTCTTTCAAATGGGGGATGGCGTACTTCACGGTTGCGAACGTGCCGCGCATATTGATGCCCATCGTCTGGTCCCAGTCCTCCGGTTCCATCGTTTCGATCGGAGCCATCGTGCCGTTGATGCCAGCATTGGCAAATACGATATCGAGCTGTCCGGCTTGCTCTGCTGCCTGATTGATGGCCTTCTGTACGTTGTCCGGTTTCGATACATCACATTCAATGACGTGGGCTTCTCCGCCTGCGTTCTCAATCGTCTGTTTGGTCTTCTCTGCATTTTCCGGGGTCCGGTCCAGCAAAAATACTTTGGCTCCATGCTCAGCAAAACGAATGGCAGTAGCTTGACCGATACCTGATCCACCCCCGGTCACAATCGCAACTTTCCCTTGCAAACGTTGTTCAGTCATCCTGATCCCTCCGAATCGTATGAATTGTCAGTATTACTCTCTATCTCTACATACCCGACTCTGCCAAGGTGAATCAATGTAATCCATATAAAAAAGGACCGCATGGCGGCCCTACATTTTGCAACCGGGATGATAGAATCATCGGTTTGCTTGCTATTACTTATGTTTTTTCCAGTCCATTGAACTGTTGTTCAACAGGTACTCAAAATCATTATCTTTTCGCTTCTGTTCCGCTTTACGAGCTTCATCCGCCTGCTGGCGTTCCTGCTCTTTGCGTGCAGCCTCTGCAGCCTTGGCTTCATCTGCCTGCGCTTTTAGTTTCTCCAGCACATCGCTGCTCAGCAGGTCCTTCAATGTGGTGGGTTTATCCTGTGCTGCTTTGGGAGCAGGGGTGTGTTTTTTTGATTTTGCCATGGAATAATCTCCTTTCAAGAACATGAATCAATCTCCAGTGGTACCTCAGTAGTCATAGTATATCAGGTTCACGAAACCCATTCCACGAAACAAAATAACAAAAGCAGGAAACGGAGGGTTACGTGACGAATGAAAACGGGTATAAAATCATATCATAGTACCGATACTGCGACTATTCCCTGGAGAAAGGAGTCGTTGTTCGTGGAAGTAAACCGTAGTTTACTGAAAGGGCTTGCTTGGGGTGTAGCCTTCAGTTGTCCGCTATGGATTGCGATCATCGGTTGGTTGCGTTTGATGGGATGGATGTATTGAGATCAGCGGGTTGCAGAGCTGCTGCATATAGAGTCGTGCCGGATGAGGGCATTTTTTATAAAGTCATTTATGTAAACGCTAACAATGGATAAAGCTCTGCCCTGCGTAAACACGCAGGACAGAGCTTTTGTTTGCTTTACAAGTAAAACATAGATCTGATGATGATTGGCTGTTTCAGCAATTAAGGCATTTTCACCGGTTCTGGATACTCCAGACCGTGGGTGTCAACGGTGACTTTTTTCATCACCTGATCGTTAACCGGTTTGTCTTTTTCGCCTATTTGTTGAGCGGCAATGCCATCAACGACGTCCATGCCTTCTGTAACTTTGCCAAAGGTGGCATACGCATTATCCAGATAATCGGCATCTGCTAACATGATGAAAAACTGGGAGCCAGCGGAATCCAGATTATCGGATTTACGCGCCATGGAAATGACTCCACGTGTATGATTTAGATGGTTTTTGTGACCATTGGATGTAAACTCACCTTTAATGGTATATCCTGGGCCGCCCGAACCATCGCCGTTAGGATCACCACCTTGAATCATAAAGCCTGGAATGACACGGTGAAAGATCAGTCCATCATAGAAACCTTTATTCGCTAAGGAGATGAAATTGTACACGGTATTGGGCGCAATCTCAGGATACAACTCGATGACAATTTTTTGCCCGTCTTGCATTTCAATTGTAGCCACTGGATTTGGACCTTCAGGCGGTGCTGGGACAGCTTCCGTTGCGCCATTGGAAGGGCGTCCGCAACCACTAATGACGATAAGCAGCATCGCCAGTACTAGCGACACAGCTGTTGTTTTTTTCCACCGAAAAGACATGAGAACGTTCCCCCTTGCATCTCTGCATAATATATTTAGTCAGAATTATTCTCGGATAATCCCTCAACTATCATACCGTTTTTGCGGACAAAATGGCAATGCAAGACAGATGTTAGGAACAGCAAGGGATGGTGTAAATGCTTACAGAGGTGTAAAATAAGGAAAATGCTTCCGCAGCAGGGACGTACGGGTCTGTTCCGTTCGCTCCAATACACGGCAGTCCCGTCGTCAGTAACGGAAAGGACGTGCGGGTATATGGACTTCTCGTGGAAGCGTAATCTGGTGATTTTGTGGATTGGTGTGTTCTTTTGCAGCACCGCTTATTCGATCTCCATCCCATTTCTACCCTTGTTTCTGAGCGGCGATCTGGGCGTTCGTGATCACTTGGAGTTCTGGTCAGGGCTTGCCTTCGGCATTACCTTCCTGGCGAGTGCGCTGGTGTCTCCGTTCTGGGGATCACTTGCTGACAAATACGGACGCAAGCCAATGCTGATCCGGTCGGGATACAGCCTTGCAGTTTTGTATTTGATCAATTTTTTTGTGCAGGATCCCTATTCACTAATCGTAGTTCGATTGTTTCAGGGGCTGCTTGCTGGGTTTGTTCCGGCGGCCATTGCGCTGGTCGGCACCAACACACCCGAAGAGAAGACAGGGTATGCACTGGGGATCATGTCTACAGCCGGGGCAACAGGAGGTATAATCGGCCCATTAATTGGTGGGGTGGTTAGCCACTATTATGGCAACCGAAATGCATTTTTATTTTCAGCTATCGTGGTGTTGGTCTCCGCCCTGATCGCAACCTTTTGGGTAAAGGAAGAGAACTTTAACCGGAACAAGGCGCGTTCCCACGTGATGGATGATATCCGGGAAGCCAAGGCCAATCGATTATTTGTTACGGTGCTTGGCATGATGGGCATATGTACATTCTCCGTCATGATTCTGGAGCCATTATTAACCGTGTACGTGATGGAGATGGGCATTCAGCCTGATCGTGCTTCTCTCAGCTCGGGTATTATTTTCTCAGCGGTTGGTGTAGCTACGGTCATTATGGCGCCGCGCTGGGGTAAAATTGGCTCGCGAATCGGATATGGCAAAGTGCTGATCATTGGTCTCGTTGGTGGGGCAATTGGGAACCTCCTGCAGTTCTTCACTACAGGCTATATCGGGTTTGGCATTTTGCGTTTTGTGTATGGATTGTTCTTCGCTGCGGTGTTCCCCGCGATTAATGCAATGATTGTGCAGGTGACTGACCCCGGCTTCCGGGGTAGAGCATTCAGCCTGAATCAATCGGCTTCCCAGATCGGTACGATGGCAGGGCCAATTATCGGTGGTATTCTCGGTGGCTGGCTGCCGATTCGCTGGATTTTTATTATCAATGGAATTGCGCTCCTGATTACCGCCATTGTGGCGAAGTGGGCCAGACTGGAACATAAATTGCCGGGAATGGGCAAACCCTCTCCGAAATAAATGATAATGATCAATGGAGAGAAGAGTAGAAGCATGCAGAGAAGATGGCTCCGTAGAATACGGAAGTCATCTTTTTCTGTGTGAATTCTTCCATTCCTTTAATAACAAAAACAAAAAGAAACCTCGGTGTGACGAGGTTTCCTGTGTTGGTATTTAGAAGCTGATACCAAGTTAATTTGAATGCAGCCTACTTTCGGTTTCGAGCATCTGCATTCTTCGAAGATTTTTCTTCCTTGGGAATGGCATGCTCTACAGCATCGATCTGATCCTCATCTTTTAACGCTCCCGGGAAGGAATCTTCCGTGAACAGTCCGAATCCCGGATCAATATCCCGCTCGGTCACCAGATTATCAGGCTCGTGTACATCTCGCTTGTGTTCATCCTTCATCGTGTCGACACCTCCTTATCAGGCTAGAGTTACACATGTTAGCGCCGTGGTGGTATATCGTTCTCAGGTTTGGCATCTGCACCGGCGCCGTTCAGCAGGTCTGTACCGTGCAGTGCATCTGGATCGGGTGCAGCTGGATCAACCGGGCTATCCGGTTGCAGAAGATCGGCATCAGGTACGGATTCAAGCGGCGTTTCTGCCAAGCGGGAATCCAATTCCTGTTCTTCCGCGGCTGTGGCAGCTACAGGCAGTATATCGATAGTATCCTCCGTGTTGATTCGTCTTCCGGAAACTTCATCAAAGGTATCCATATCTCCTTCAGGGACTTCGGTTTCCGGAGGAATATCACGGAACCTCTGATATCGGTCGTAGTAGCGGTCGCTCTCATCATTGCTAATCGGTTTGTCTGACATAAGTAACACTCCTTTCAGTGGGTTATATTCAATGGTTGTTTGTTTCAGTATGATTCCCTGGAGTTGCCAAAAAGCTACGACCTAAAATTTGGGAAATACATACTTGACCAGAAAGTACAGGAAACCGAAAAAAATAATGACATACGCCGCATATTTGATAAACGTGGAAGCGACCATACTCGAGTCTGACTTTTGTTGAATGTCTTTATGTTCTACCTCTACCGTTTTGTGTGGCTCGTTCATTCGAATCATCTCCTTAAAGGGGTAAGTGATTGCTTTGAGGAACCATTACACCTGGAAGGGCAGGTTGAATCGCCTTGAGCGGTTTTGCAGCATTTGATGTTTTCCCTATGTTATGATTAGACATGGATATATGAGGGAGGGATTCCAATTGGATTGGTATACGCTAGGTAATATGATCAATCGAATCCGAATTGGGCAAAAGGCATCTACGCCGGGGTTTTCCCGTACCGTTATTCGTCGTCCAGATGGACTGTTCTGGGTAGGCGGGATATGGTCAGGACAGGTTGTCCAGTTACGGGATTATCTTTTCTCGGATATATGGACCATCTATGATGATGAAGAAACGGAGCAATGGTTGGAATTCCGTACCGAGGTTGAGCAGAAAGAGCGTGAAATGATTGAGAACCAGTTCGAAGATTTGCGTGGTTAACAGAAAGAGTCTTAAAATTTTCGATAAAAAAATGGAAAAGAACGATATATCTACTAAAATATGAATTTTCATTTCCCTCCAAGAAGGTGACACGTTAAATCATGGCGAATGATAAATGAGAGGACTTGGGGTTAGAGAAAATAAGAACTTTGAGGTGCTGTAAATGGAAAATGTGCCCAAAGCTATCAGCATCTTATGGATGAGCCTGTTGATTATGCTCTGCTTGCCGCACGGGATAATCTCAGCGAATGCAGGAGAGGTTGAAAGGCCTGTATCCATTACGGGATGGGAAGTAAAATGGGGGAACGCAAACGATCAGGGGTTCATTAGCGAGGTACAAGGCTCAGACGAGATCTGGGAGAAGCAGAGCGCAGAAAAATTGGAATACAGCATCATTGATCCCCCTTCAGGTTCGCTTTGGACTCGTGTGACCATTCCTGAAATAAGCGATGAAAGCTCGGCAATTCGCTTTGAGAATATTAAAGGGAATCATATTGTAATCTACCTGGAAGATCGTAAGGTGTATGAGAACTATCATTACAATTATGATAACAATGCTGTGTTGCTACCGTTATCCAGTGAAAATTCTGGTGCAGCATTATATGTTTGGTCCGAGAATGAGAAAGGCAAACTTGGCATCTACGGAACGGTTCAGGTAGGGTCTTATGCGACACTTCAGGAACGGTACATTCACAATGGGCTGCTGGATGTGATATTGGGAGCCACCTTTGTCTTTACAGCCATTACAATGATGAGCTGCACATTTTTCCTCGGTAAATTCCATAAGGGATTATGGATTTCGCTATGTATCGTTATGGGGTCCATCGGAACAATGATCATCACCTATTCGCAATTTTTATATACGTTCTACCAGGTTTACGGTAATCTATACTCGGTATTGTTCGACATGGCTATGCTGATGGGCATGCCTGCACTCTGTTATTTTTTTGAACAAATTATCGGACCAGGTCCTTATGGCATCTTCACCAAACTGAGAAAATTCCAATTCATCTATTCCATCATTGCTGTGACTGCCCTGTTCATGAGTTTTATATCCGGCGGTCAATGGGACATGTTCTACAGTGTACTGGTTCAGGACGTGATTGGGTTTATTCTCGTAGTTCTTTTGAGCATATTAATGATCGGCACGATCACCAAAGCGTTGCAGCGTAGTAGAGAAGCCATTTTGCTTGCTACGGGATTCAGCACATTCGCCTTAATCAGTGTTGCTGAGCTACTGTGGTATTTCCAGCGAAATGGACCCTATCACCTTATCTGGTGGAAATGGTCGATGGTTGCCTTTGTCATTTCTCTTATTGCCATACTGGGAAGCCGATTTGCTGAAAAACATACCAAAGTGCTTGAATATTCCAAAGAATTGGAGTTGTTCAATAATGAATTGCAGCGCTCTGAGAAAATGGAGATCATTAGTGAACTGGCAGCTTCGGTTGCCCATGAAGTTCGTAATCCGCTGCAAGTGACTCGGGGATTCCTTCAACTTATGACGGAGCAGGAGGACAACAAAAACAAGGGATATGTGCGAATTGCTCTGGAGGAGCTGGATCGGGCTTCTGGCATTATTACCGATTTCCTTACGTTTGCCAAACCGGAGTTTGATCATATTACCTCTCTAAATATCGGGGATGAATTTGAACATATTGAAGGTATTCTTGTACCGATGGCTAATCTGGAAGGTGGTAAAATTACAACTGATATCCCTCCGAATCTATGGATCAGAGGCAATTCATCCAAGTTCAAACAGGCCTTTATCAATATAATTAAGAATAGTATTGAAGCTTTGCAGGGACAAGGTCAGATTGATATATGGGCCTATGCCCAAGATGGGTTCGTCAAAGTACATGTGAGGGACAATGGGGAAGGCATGGATGAGGAAGCGCTGGTTCGGCTTGGAGAGCCCTATTTCTCCAATAAAATTAAGGGAACCGGTCTGGGGATGATGGTCACCTTCCGAATCGTGGAAGCCATGCATGGGCAGATCAGCTTTACAAGCACCAAAGGGGTAGGAACGGAAGCTGTTGTATCTTTTGCCGAGTTCGTCGAATGACAACCGGCAGAAGCGTACAATGGCTTTTTTCGTTCACTACCCCATGTGTAATAAATGGAAGTATTAAATTAAATTAACGGTTTAGTCTCTCCATGGCCCGCAGTTCACGTCATAATTCACTTTGGATGGATTGGGAGGAATCACGAGAACATAATCGTTCTGTTGTTCTTCAACGGTACGAACTTGAATGTGTTCAGGAATATCAATGCCAAATGCTTCACGAAGCGCCTGCTTCGGGTTGGAGTGCAGCTGTTGTCTAAAGTGCTCATCTGTCCAGGCTTTCTCAATAATGTCCTCATGCAACGTTTTTTCTGATACCATCATCGTCAACATTCCCTTCATATTTAAAATTCAACTGAACCAGCTCGCCTCTTGGGATCAGGCACCATGATGCTGCTCGCTCATCCAGTAGTGAAACCCGCCTAGAAGTAGCATTTTCTTATGCTGTTCAATGTTCTGAACAGCCTGTCCCAAAATGCTGCATAAGTAGGAATTAAACGCTTCGAGATGCGATATTCCCAAGTTAGAAGATGTTAATATCATGTTATATTGTCTGGCGATGTCAACATAGGAGTTCATGAATTGAGTATTGTACACGTTATCATGTACACATTCGCTTACAGGATGAGCCGGGTAGTGGTGTTCCAATGCTGCGGATATGTGGGAGAGGAAGCTGTTGTAATTTCCGTGCACAGCATCTTGTTTCGTGTCTGTGAAGTCATCTGTCATCTGGAGTGTCATCAGTGCAATGTTGACGGCAGAACATACCGAAGGAATGCGATGCCCTTGTTCCAAAAGAAGGAGTGAACCAGCTGCTCCGAGCTGAAGTGGGGCAGCCTTTTGTGCGATTAACAACGGGCTTTTGTTGAAATAATCAATGGAGTTCTCACCGGTGACACTCAAGGCCCAATCCTCGATGTACTGCCTGAAATATGTCCAGAATGGAGATGAAGGTTGGAAAAGTTCCGAATATGCACAGAGGGCGTCCATATAGTATAGATTACCCAGTGATAACTTTAGTGCTGCATCTGCGGGGCGTTCATCCATAACCTCGTCCTGATTCAGAAAATATAACATATGCATGAGACAGGCAGTACTCAGTCTGTGTGCTTTCGCTTGGGGGAGTCCATCCGAGAGTTGCATCCACAGCGGAATAATATAGCCAATATAGCTGTGACCCGAATCTCGTAACAAAGGATTGACCAAATGAATTTGTTCTAGTGCATGTTCTGACATTGGTTCAGGATAGTTCTGTACCAGCTGCTCTGCCGCAGCGAACACCACCTCCACATCGGATTTAAACGGATCAAACCATTCTCTCCGCATCGTTTGGTTACGCCCTTCCTGTGATAAAGTGATTAAGGACTATTTGACTAGATCATGAAGTTACTGTAAGTATACCGGAAATGAATTGAAAAAAATAGGAGTTTTTGTGATGAATTGTGAAAAAAAATGATGACTTTTGGTATTTTTATGGGATAAAAAAGGGTAAGTTAGGCTCAAACTAAGAAAGCATAGGATTTTGACATATGAAAGGCGGCAAAGAGATGAAACACAGATGGAAAATGTGGATGGCAGCCGGACTGGCAGCCGTATTTATATCAACAACCAATGGACATATGGCATTTGCTGATTCGAACAGATCTGTTGAGGAGCCCCATGCGGTGACATCTTCCTCCTCCACAAATCAGACCAAGCCTTGTATGCAGGCAGGCCATGGCCTGTTTATGATTGGGGAGACCGCAGATTTACTCGATATTGGGCTTCGGGACATGAAGGAACAGATGGAGCTTGGCAAAACGCTAACTCAGATTGCCAAAGAGCGCAAGGGACTTAGTGAAGAACAATTATTGGAGAAGCTGAAGCCGTCGCTTTCTCAGCGATTGGATAAAGCTGCTGAAGAAGGCTGTCTCACGAAGGAGCAGGCAGCAGCAGCCAAGGCAGGTATGGATACCAAGCTGAAGAAGGTAATTAATACACCACTGCGGGAATTAAGACGTGAGTTTGTCCATCATGGCAGCAGACGTCCGATGATGGACAAGGGAGCGATTGCACGCTTTATCGGCATTACTCCGGAGCAACTCCATCAGCAGCTTCAGAGCGGGAAGTCGCTGGCTGAGATTGCTCAGGCAAAAGGCATCAGCGAAACGCAGCTGGTGGACAAGCTGAAGGAAGAATTGACAGGTGACCTGAAGAGATTTGTTAATCAGAAGGGGAATGTACATCATGCTCCCGCTCCTCAGGATACTGCACCCGGAAGATCAGCTTCCACAGAAGCAAATTGACAAAGAGCGTCTTCCATCAGGGAGACGCTCTTCTTCATGCAGCGCTATGAATTGGTTTCCGGGGTACGATTAGGGCTGGCTGAAGGATGAAGCGCGGGTGTACTCCTTTTGCCCAGAACAGCAGCATCTTGCTGGACCGGATAAATACGTTTTTTTCGGTACAATCCGACGGTGAAGCGGGACCCGGGAAGTTGGGAAAGTCCCCAACTGATTGCAAGAGAGAAAGTGACCGTTACGACGAAAGACAGCAGCGTTATGGGCAGATGCCAGCCACTGAGCTGGAGCGGTCTGGTGACATAAGCAATACCATAGATGACCAATGCATGAACCAGATACCCGCCGAAGGAATATCGGCCAATCCACGACAGAAGGCGCAGAAATAGCGTATCTTTGCTACGCAGAAGTACAAGGAATCCATAGAACATGAACAGCTGCGCCATAATAATCAAGAATGTCGTCGGCTTCAGATAGGTTGAGATATTTAGGTTGACGACATCTCCTGATCCCCGCAGCACATCGTAACCTAGCCAGATGTACATCCCTACGAACATACATATCATCCAGGGCAGCATACGTGAGGTCCAACTTCTCCAGCTATCGACCGACCAGGCACATACGGCGCCAAGCAAAAAGTAGAACCAGTACATGATCCATGTATAAGAGCGGTATTGCAGCAAACCAGACCAGGGTTGGGTTAAGGCTTCTGTCCACCCGCCCATATCATAGTAGGACCACTTCATCAGCCATGTGTACAGCGCTGCCGCGATGACAACCAGCGCAATGATCGATTGCGTGGACGTGATGCGGGTGAATTTTCCGAACCATCTTTGAATGCATTTGGCTCCTGTAAGAAACAGGGGGAACAAAATATAGAATTGGAACACCATAATGACAAACCACAGGTGGTATCCTGTCTGTGGCAGGAACAGCTCGCGAACAAGACTACGGAAGTCCGGTGTACCCGAAAGCCAGAAGTCGGGGGTGAATATCCGTACGGACAACCAATAGATGAACGTCCATACCATAAAGGGCACATAAATATCCCCAAACCGTTTACGGATAAACCGGGGATAATCCGGTTTGCTGTGGCTGTGATGGTAGAACAAGAGTACTCCAGACAGAAAGACAAATGTCGGCGTGCCAAAACGAGTCAGATGATAAATCATGGTCAGCATGACGGAATCCGGTTGCTCAATATCGGGGCGATATATATATTCAGCGATGTTATGCTGCATTACAATAGCGAGAAATGCGAGACCTCGCAATGGGGTCCATTCCACGATTCGCGGTTTATTCATGTACATTCCTCCTTCGTGTAGCCGGAATTCATCATTTAAGGGTACCTGTTGAACATTAAGGCTGCATTAAATGGGGAAAATAGGCACAAAAAAAGACGGCCTTAGCCGCCATATAAATCAATATTTTTCATTGCTGAACTTGCTTCTTTTTGTTTTCATCCAATTTAGTTTAAGTCTTGTACTTTCATTGATTGATCCTCCGAAGATTTTGCATCTTCCTCAAACAGATTCTGAATGTATGCTTTGAGTTTGGTTTCATTCACGCCAAGCACCTGAGCTGAACCGACAAGTTCATTGGTAAGCAGCTTGTGCGGCGGAATCTGCTGCTGATCTATTTCGTTCACGTTAATATCGAACCCGAGTGAAGCGAGCTTCAGCATCTGGGTTGGACTGAGATCGGTCTCAATATAGGGAGCGACAGCTTCCAATATATCGGGGATTTTGAAGAGCGAAGTGGTGCTCTGCATCTTCTTGGCCAATTCCGTCATGAATATCCGCTGCCGTTCTGTACGGGTGAAATCCGAGGTTGCGTCGTGACGAAAGCGGACATACTGGAGGGCCGTATTGCCGTCCATGTGCTGTAGTCCCTTTTTAAGATCGATATCGTACATATGCTTGTCTGCTTTGCTGGTGTAATACATGTCTTTCTCCACATCAATATCAATCCCGCCTACAGCATCAACCAGTGCCATAAACCCGGTGAAGTCCGTGTACACGTAATGCTGAATCGGAATACCGAGCAGGTTGCCTACAGTTTGTTTGGTCAGCTCAGCACCACCATAGGAAAAAGCGGCATTAAGTCTGCTCTTGCCATGACCCGGAATCTCAACATAGGTGTCCCTTAGAACGGAGAAGAGGTGGGCCTTCTTGGAGACCGGATCTATGGAAGCGACCATAACAGAGTCTGAACGGCCGGCATCATCTCCCCTGGAATCCCCACCGAGAAGCAGAATATTCACCCGTTCTTTACCGTCCCATTTGGGAAGTGGAGTGGATGGAGAATCTGCGTTTGGGTCTGTCCCTGAGGAGGAATCGGAGGGGGAAGTCGTACCGGAAGCGGTCGAGATGCTATTGGCAAAATGAACGATCGAATATCCGTAGTATACAATGACACCCGTTACGGCAAGTGCCAGGGTTAGGGCAGTCCCCCATAACCATTTCTTAAGCATAATCTTCACCTTTCTATGATTGAACTGATATGTAATCCAAACTATTTTAACAAAAAGAAAGGAAAATGTCCCCTTTGATTTCGAATGTTCGGTTAGATAGAGGAATATTTGACAAATGGATGGTGTATATTTATCATGTAAAAAACAATCATGCTTTGTGTAATGGAGGTATTAAACGGCTATTATGAATCAATCTGTGTTTCATTGGATCAATCAGTTTGCAGACCGAATTCCGTTTCTGGACTGGTTTATGATTACATCGGCTGAATATGCTGTCTGGGTTATGATTGGGCTGCTCGTAATCATATGGTTTCTCGGTGAGCCTTCGAAGCAGCGCATTGTATTTTATGCGTGTGTAGCTTCCGTTGCAGCCCTTTGTCTGGCAAAATGGGGGATTTCACCTATAGTGGGTCACCCGCGGCCGTTCGTGGAAGGTATAGTAAATCAACTGGTTCCGCATGTTCCGGACCCATCTTTTCCAAGCAAACATGCTTCCTTTGTTTTCGCTTTAGCTGCGGCTTCTTTTTTCATAGGGCGTCGCTTCGGATTATGGATGCTGCTGCTCGCTTTACTGACAGGGGTATCACGCGTATATGTAGGCGTACATTATCCTGCTGATATTCTCGGCGGATTCATTCTGGGCAGTCTGATCAGTGTAATCTTGATTGCTACGCGGAACTATACCAAGTCGATTCCCGATTTCTTCATCAACATACATCGTCGGGTTTTCCGTTAGTAGTATATTATAGTAGGGACCGGAAGAGAACTTCCGTTTACTGGAGCCTTACGTTTTTGGTACGCCAAAGACTTGAGGTTTTTTTGTGTTTATTTCGAAGTTAACGGAAATTTATAAAAAATTGAAATCGGATATATACAATTCATGACGAAAGGTGTCGATATACTATAAATATGTACTAGTTGAGGAGTGGGGAACATGAAAGAGGCACAGGGAAGTGGAACGGGGAAATTGAGATTAACCATTCGAATGAAATTACTGACCGGGTTTCTATTGGTAGTGGCTCTACTGGCTGTAGTCAGCATTTATGCGCTGACCCAAATTCACGATATGTCCAAAAAGGCCGATGAAATCGACAAGATGTGGATGCCTAGTGTGAGTCTGCTGGGAAAAATGAATGGAGATATATCCGATGTGGAACGGCTTGCTCTTGCCGTAATTGTCGAAACGAATCCAACTGAAATTACCAAGATGACTGAAGCGTTGGAACAACTCCAAGCCAAGATTGAGAATGAGCGCAAGGAACTGGCCTCTCTCATCGCAGGCAGTACCGAAGCAGTGGCATTGTACAATACGTTTAGCACGAACTATGAAGCGTACTTGACTAAAATGCCAGCATTTATGGAAATGGGCATGGCTAACAATTTTGAAGAGGCCAGCAGATTGCATTCAGAGGCTTATCCACTATGGTATAAATCGAATGATTCCATTACTCAATTGATTACGATGGGAAATACACTGTCGGATCAAGCTACGAATACATCAGTTGAGTCTGCTGAACAAGCATTTAATGTTATATTGGCAGTAACCATTCTTGCTTTCCTGGTTGCCATGTTTATTGCCTTCTTTATTGCGAGCATCATTTCGAAGCCAATCAAGAAGATGAATGCAGCGGCCATGCTTATAGCCAATGGTGACTTGACCAGTGAGAAGATTGTTATCAAGAACAAGGATGAGCTGGGATCGCTGGCGGATTCCTTCAATACGATGACTGGCAACCTGCGCGCAATGATTCAATCGGTATCGTTCACATCCGAACAGGTAGCCGCCTCTTCAGAGGAACTCCTTGCGAGTGCAGAGCAGAATACGAAAGCTTCGGAACAGATTTCCGAGACGGTTGAAGAACTGGCTGTGGGTACTTCCGATCAAGTGGACATGGTGAAGCGGTCTTCACAGGCAATGAGTGAGATGGCGCTTGGTTCGGAACAGATCGCCGAGCTTGCCCAAAGTGTATCCGTATCCGCCGTTGATGCAGCGAATCAGTCTGCCGAAGGAAATATGATTATTCAGCAAGCTGTTGAGCAGATGGGTTCTGTTCGTAATTCCATTGCATCACTGACAGAACTGGTTACAGGGCTCGGAGAACGTTCCGCAGAGATTGGTACCATTACAGAGGTTATCAACAATATTGCTCGTCAGACCAACCTTCTTGCCCTCAATGCAGCGATTGAAGCCGCACGTGCAGGTGAGCACGGACGTGGTTTCGCAGTCGTAGCCGGAGAAGTGCGGAAGCTCGCAGAGGAGTCTTCCACTTCTGCACAACGAATTACGGATCTCGTGCAATTAATTCAGAAGGATACAGATCATGCCGTGCAGGCTGTTAAAGTGAACAGCAATGAAACGGAGGCCGGAATTGAGATTGTAACAGCGGCAGGACAAGCCTTTGAGCAGATTTCGGGTGCGGTTAATAAGGTAGCCGGTGAGATTCAGGAAGTATCCGCAGGTTCGGAGGAAATGTCAGCAAGTACGAATGAAGTTGTAGGATATGTGGATCAGATCTCCAATATTGCTGGAGAAGCAGCAGGCGGAGTGCATAATGTATCCGCCGCAACCCAGCAGCAGCTGGCTTCCATGGAAGAGATTGCTTCGTCTGCAGGCTCTTTGTCCAAAATGGCAGAAGAGCTGCAGGAGCAAATCAACAAATTCAGAGTGTAACAAGTCAAAAGACAGGATGTTCAGACTGGATAGTATCAGGATCGTCATTCAGCCTGTAGCAAGGATTATACAAAATTTCAGGACGGTTTCTCATATCGCGACCATCGATATGAGAGGCGGTCTTTTTTTTGTCATATCCATAACCGAACATGTCACAACAATGTTATTTCAGAAGTCACCAGCGCTGATATTGCAACTGAAGTAAAAGGTTATAATGGTAATTAATGGTGGAAAATACATGGAGTCGCACCATAGAAAGGAGCGGGTCATTACATCTGTGTACTTGGAAAATTACGAGACAACTATGGTAAAAGGAGCTGAATGGTTGAACATGAAGGGAAGCTGGTGGAGACGAGTCGCTATTCTCGCGTTATCGGCAGGACTACTGGCAGGAAGTACTTCCATACAGGCATGGGATGGTAAGGCGGATGCGGCTGCCGGAGCCCATAACTATGCAGAAGCATTGCAGAAAGCCGTTTACTTTTATGAAACCCAGCGGTCTGGCTCATTGCCGGAAGATAACCGGGTGGAATGGCGCGGTGATTCCGGTTTAAATGACGGAGCAGATGTTGGGGTTGATCTAACCGGAGGATGGTACGATGCCGGGGATCATGTGAAATTTGGTCTGCCCATGGCTTATTCAGCTACGATGTTAGCCTGGTCTGTTGTGGAATACCGCGAGGGGTATGAACAGGCAGGACAACTGGATGCGATTAAGGATAATTTGAAATGGGCGACAGATTATTTTGTGAAAGCGCATACGAGTCCGAATGAACTATGGGGACAAGTCGGAGCAGGAAATACCGACCATTCCTGGTGGGGACCGGCTGAAGTGATGCAGATGAACCGTCCGTCCTTTAAGATTGATGCATCCTGTCCGGGTAGTGAACTTGCAGGAGAAACAGCGGCAGCACTTGCGTCTTCGTCCATGGTGTTTCGGGACAGTGATCCTGTCTATGCCGACAAACTGCTGAAACATGCCAAGGAGTTATACAGTTTCGGGGATACGTACCGTGGGAAGTATACAGATTGCATCACAGATGCCCAATCGTTCTACAACTCCTGGACGGGTTATGAGGATGAGCTTGCATGGGCAGCAACATGGTTATATATGGCGACAAATGATAGCGCTTACTTGTCCAAAGCGATTGCGACGGCGAATCAGTGGCAGGCGGATGGGCAGAACGGGAACTGGGCCTATACATGGACCCAGGGCTGGGACGACAAACATTATGGAGCCCAGATTCTCCTGGCCCGGATTACGTCCAGACTGAATATGCCGGAAGCAGCACGGTTTATCCAATCGACAGAGCGCAATCTCGATTATTGGTCTGTAGGTACGAATGGAGAACGAATCAAGTATACACCGGGCGGGCTGGCCTGGCTTGATACCTGGGGATCGCTCCGTTATGCAGCGAATGCATCATTCATTGCTTTTGTGTACTCCGACTGGGTCAGTGATCCGGTTAAAAAAGCAAGATATCAAGACTTTGCTGTATCGCAAATGAACTACATCCTGGGGGATAATCCACGCCAGAGCAGTTATGTGGTCGGCTATGGGCAGAATTCGCCGAAACATCCGCATCACCGGACCTCCCACGGCTCATGGACGAACAGTGACAGTATTCCTTCGGATCACCGACACATCCTGTACGGTGCAATGGTTGGTGGACCGGATGTAAAAGATGCCTACACCGATTCCATTGGAGACTATGTCAGCAATGAGGTGGCAACCGATTACAATGCAGGCTTTACAGGCGCGTTAGCCAAGATGAATCTGCTATTCGGCGAGAATGATCAGCCCATCGCGAATTTCCCGGCTCCGGAAGTGAAGACAGATGAGTTTTTTGTTGAAGCTGCCGTGAAAGCATCCGGTTCCGATTATACGGAGATCAAGGCTCAACTGAACAATCGTTCGGGCTGGCCTGCGCGAATGGGGGATTCGTTGTCCTTTCGCTACTTCCTGGATCTGAGTGAGGTCTACGCTTCAGGATATACCGTTTCGGATGTCCATGTCACAACGGAATATGCCGAGGGTGCTGTAGTGTCCCAGCCGATTGCGGTTGATGCAGCGAAGCGAATCTATGCCATTACTGCCGACTTTACCGGAACCCCAATCTATCCGGGCGGGGAGGGACATTATCGTAAAGAGGTCCAGTTCCGCATTACCGGCCCGCAAGGCGCCTGGAACGCAAATAATGATCATTCATACGAGGGCTTGGGCACTGGGAATGTGGCCAAGAGCCTATACCTTCCGGTATACGATGCGGGCAACCGGATCTACGGAGAGGAACCTGGAGTCACACCAGATGTCACGCCTGCTGCACCTTCGGGGGTTCAGGTCCTGGCAGGGAACGCTCAGGTCATCCTGAACTGGGCAGCATCACCGGGGGCAGAGTCGTACAACGTGAAACGAGCCGAGGTGAATGGCGGTCCATATGTTACTGTAGCGACAGGAGTAAATGGATTAACATACACGAACACGGGGCTGACGAATGGCAAGACCTATTATTATGTGGTGACGGCTATAAATTCAGCCGGAGAGTCGCCGGGGTCTGCACAGGTCTCTGCCACCCCGCAGGCAGGAGGATCTGTGCCTGGTGCACTTGAAGTGCAGTATCGCAACGGGGGCTCGGGAGCTTCTGACATTGCGGTGACTCCGCAGTTCAATCTTAAGAACACAGGTACTCAGGTGATTGCTCTGAGTGACGTGAAGCTCCGGTATTATTTTACGAAGGATGGCACGGCTGATCTGAGCTTCTGGTGTGACTATGCCCAGATGGGTACGGCCAACATTGAAGGCAAATTTATCACGGTAGACCCCGCGAAGGGGACAGCGGATACGGTTCTGGAGATCAGTTTCAAACCCGGAGCAGGCAGTCTGGCTCCTGGAGCGGAGACAGGGGTGATTCAAGGGCGTTTCTCCAAGAACAATTGGAGCAACTTTGATCAGAGCAACGACTATTCCTATGATGCAACCAAGACGACTTTTACGGCCTGGACTCAGGTGACGGGGTATCAGGGCAGTACGAAAGTATGGGGGATCGAGCCTTAGAAAAATAGCACAAGCCAACAGCGATTCAAATTGAATTCCACCATTCCAGGGAGGTAATGTACATGTTGAAATCAGCTGCGAAGAAAAGTTTGACGGCCATGCTTGCAGGGACCGTTATGCTGACCGGTTACACCGGTTTGTGGGCAGGCCCCCAAACCGCTTATGCCGAAGAACAGGCCATTGATGCTCAGGCGGACGGAATCAATGAAGCACGGTTTTTGCAACTGTATGATCAACTGAAAGATCCGGCAAACGGTTATTTTTCTCCGGAAGGTATTCCGTATCACTCGGTTGAGACACTGATGAGCGAGGCCCCGGATTACGGGCATATGTCCACGTCGGAGGCGTACAGTTATTGGTTATGGCTGGAGACCATGTACGGTCACTATACTGGGGACTGGTCTAAGCTTGAAGCAGCTTGGGACAGCATGGAGAAGTACATTATCCCGGTCAATGAGGGTGATGGCAAGGAAGAGCAGCCAACCATGAGCTTCTACAACCCGAACAGCCCTGCCACGTATGCAGCGGAAAAGCCGTTCCCGGACCAGTATCCATCCACACTTAATGGGCAATATGCAGCGGGGAAAGATCCACTGGATGCCGAATTCAAGGCATCCTATGGGAATAATCAGACTTATCTGATGCACTGGCTTATCGACGTGGATAACTGGTACGGATACGGGAATCTGCTGAATCCATCCCATACAACGTCGTATGTGAATACGTTCCAGCGTGGGGAGCAGGAGTCCGTGTGGGAGGCCATTCCTCACCCATCGCAGGATGATAAATCATTTGGTAAAGCAAACGAGGGGTTCATGAGCCTGTTTACGAAGGAGAATCAGGCACCGTCAGCACAGTGGCGTTACACCAATGCAACGGATGCCGATGCACGTGCGGTGCAGGTGCTCTACTGGGCGAAAGAAATGGGATATAACAATACGGAATATCTGGATAAAGCGAAGAAGATGGGAGACTATCTGCGCTATGGCATGTACGACAAGTACTTCCAGAAGATCGGCAGTGCGAAGAACGGTACGCCAAGTGCGGGAACAGGCAAGGATTCCAACATGTATCTCATGGCCTGGTATACGTCATGGGGAGGTGGTTTGGGTCAAGGCGGGGACTGGGCATGGCGCATTGGAGCGAGTCATACCCATCAGGCCTATCAGAATCCGGTTGCAGCCTATGCCTTGTCTGATCCGGCTGGCGGCTTGATTCCGAAATCAGCTACTGCCCAAGCAGACTGGAATGCCACGCTGAAGCGTCAGCTGGAATTCTATAACTGGCTGCAATCCCATGAAGGGGCCATCGGCGGGGGAGCAACCAACAGCATTGGCGGTTCGTACGGGGCATATCCGGCAGGAGTCAGCACATTCTATGACATGGCTTATCAGGAAGCACCTGTATATCGTGATCCGGATTCCAACACCTGGTTTGGATTTCAGGCATGGCCGCTGGAGCGGGTGGCGGAGATGTATTACATTCTTGCCGAGAGCGGTGACCTCAGCTCCGAGAACTTCAAGATGGCCAAGAAGGTCATTACGAAGTGGATCGATTGGTCCAAGGATTATGTGTTTGTAGGGGAGCGTCCTGTAACGGATGAACAAGGCTATTATCTGAACACAGCTGGACAGCGCATCTTGGGCGGAACCAATGTTCAGGTTGCGACTACACCTGCTCCGGGTGAATTCTGGATTCCAGGCGGTCAGGAATGGCAGGGACAACCGGATAAATGGAACGGATTCAGCACGTTTACGAATAATCCGAACTTCCATGCGGTTACCAAAGATCCAGTGCAGGACACGGGGGTACTGGGAAGTTACATCAAGGCGCTGACTTTCTTTGCGGCAGGAACCCAGGCGGAGAGCGGCACGCTGAGTGCAAAAGGTCAGGAAGCGAAGGATTTGGCCGAGTCGCTGCTTGATACGGCTTGGGACTATAATGATGGTGTGGGGATTGTTACAGAAGAGGAGCGTAAAGACTATTTCCGTTTCTTCGCCAAAGAAATTTACATCCCGGCGAATTGGTCAGGTACCTTCGGTCAGGGTAACACGATTCCTGGTACAGCAGGCGTACCTTCCGATCCGGCGAAAGGCGGTAACGGTGTATATATCGGTTATTCCGATCTGCGTCCGGCAATCAAGCAGGATCCGGCTTGGGCTTATCTGGATAACAAGTACAGAACGTCTTACAACCCAACAACGAAACAATGGGAAAATGGTGCACCAACCTTTACCTATCACCGGTTCTGGTCACAGGTGGATATGGCTACCGCGTATGGCGAATATGATCGTCTCCTTGGTGATGCCGGAGGTCCAGGGGTTCAGGTGCCAGCAGCTCCAGCTGGTCTGACAGCTGCAGCGGGCAGTGAAGAGGTCGTTCTGAACTGGAATACTGCCTCCAATGCCTCTTCTTATACTGTAAAACGTGCAGAAGTGAACGGGGGTCCGTATACACCCGTAGCAACAGGGGTTACAGGCGGCACCTTCACAGATACGGGATTGACGAATGGCAAAACGTACTATTATGTGGTGACTGCTGTCAATACAGCTGGCGAATCTGCACCTTCTGCTCAAGCGTCTGCTACTCCGCAAGCGGGAACAGTCGTTCCGGGAGTGTTAACCCTTACGGGAACGGCGGGCAATAATCAGGCTGTGCTGACATGGACCGCATCGACCGGAGCTGCAAGTTACAAGGTACAACGCTCGGTTGCAGGTGGAACCTACACCGATCTGGCTACAGGTCTGACGGCACTGACTTACACGGATGCCACGGCAGTGAACGGTACCGCATACAATTACCGGGTGGTGGCAGTAAATGCAAGCGGCCAGACCTTTTCCAATGTAGTGACGGTGACACCAACAGCGCCTCCTGTAACAACAGGTGCACTTGAAGTGCAATACCGCAATGGTGGTTCAGGGACGTCAGGCAATGCGGTGACCCCGCAGTTCAATATCAAGAACACAGGCACGACAGCGGTAGATCTGAGCCAGGTGAAGCTTCGGTATTATTTTACGAAGGACAGTGCATCTGATCTGAGTTTCTGGTGTGATTATGCCGAGATTGGCAGCGGCAACGTAGAAGCCCGCTTTGTGACGGTAGATCCGGCCAAGGGTACAGCGGATACGTATCTGGAGGTTGGATTCAAATCCGGAGCAGGCAGCCTGGCTGCCGGAGCAGAGACGGGAGTTATCCAGGGGCGCTTCTCGAAGGACAACTGGACCACTTTTGATCAGACGAATGATTATTCCTTTGATGCTACCCAAACGGCATTCAGTGTCTGGAATAAAGTGACCGCCTATATTGACGGGGTCAACGCATGGGGCATTGAGCCATAATTGATTCATATTAGAATCAGGAGTACAGCCGGGGAGAAATCTCCGGCTTTTTCTGCATATTGGAGAGAGTTTAAGTTGAATGCAGGCAGCTTGACCTTCAAATGAAACATAGTAATGTTTACCATATATCGAATTCGAATATTAAAAGATAGGTCATCTGACGCACTTTTTGCATGATCAACGGTTTAAGTTTAATTTCTACAGAAAATGAGACACAGCAAAAAGTTACAATAATTTAACCATTGAAAAATGAGAGTTTTCCGGTAGTTTTAGCCAATTGGTGTGAGCATTTTCCCTGATTCTTAGTGCTCAAGCATGCCAAATCGAATACAGGACTTTGGACTGATGATCGTTATGGACAGCCGTTTTACAATGGGGCAAGCCCGGCGAATGAGGCCAGGTTAAAATTCTGTAACATCAGGGGGAACACGACATCATGAACTGGAAAAGCAAGATCATTACCGCAAGTGTAACAGCAACGATGCTGATGGGAAGTCTGACAACAGGAGCATTAACGACACCCGCATCGGCAGCCGCCGTTGAAAACTCAAAAGTTAAAGTCATCTGGGGAGTAAACTTGCGTACATCACCATCTTCTTCAGCAAGCATTGTTCGTATGGTGCCAAAAGGGGAGACTGTGAAGGTGCTGCAAAAATCCGGATCTGGCTGGTATAAAGTTAAGGACTCCGGTAACCGGACAGGATACATATCTTCTTCTTCAAAATATACACAAGCCGTGAAAGGCAGCACGACAACAGGAAGTGGCAGTACCAGTGGGTCTGGTTCAGGCAGCAGTACGTCTGTTACAGGCAGTGCTTCTGTGGAGAAAGTCATAGCTGCTGGTATGAAATATTGGGGAACGCCTTATGAGTTTGGTGCAAGTCGTAACAGTACGGCTACGTTCGACTGTTCAAGCTTTGTCCGCCAGGCATTTATGGATGCGCTCGGAATCAAGCTTCCGTCCGATTCACGTAAACAAGGAGCCTATGTGAAAGCCAAGGGTAGTGGTACGACTCATTGGAAAAATCTGAAGCGTGGTGATCTGATGTACTTTATGTCTTATAAAGGCAGCTCGGCATCATCCTACTCTGGCATGAATAAATCCAAGGCAACCATTACCCACACGGGCATCTATCTCGGGGATGGCAAAGTACTGCATACCTACTCCAATGCTGGTGGCGGTGTGACGATTAGCGACATCTCCGGCAAACACTGGGAGTATCGGTTCCTGTTTGGTGGAAGTGCGCTCTAAATCCGTGCGTACATATTAATTCAGAACATTCTATACTCATCTTTAGAACCTTCCATCTCTGCCAGTTCAGCGGATGGAAGGTTTTTTGGGTTATTCGTTCAATCCTGATAGTACAGACGGAACAGGATATCTTGATCATAGTTGCCGAATCCCTGACCATATAACGTCAGTCCGCCCACATGCTGCGCATCTTCCTCCACGGAGAGGCGCAATGTCCATTGGTTGCGTTCCACAGGAATATCTGCAAGCGTAATTTCGGACATATGCTGTCCATCGATGAATGTCCCCTCATGCGTAATCCGCAGTACCTTGAGCATACCGTACTGATTGACACTGTCGCTCCACCATTCGGGAGTAAACATCCCGCGTCCATTTCCCGAATCTCCAGGGCTTGTCCATTCACCTAACCGGATTCCGTTGAGCATAAATGTAATGTCCGAGGGCCAGTTCGGATTGACTGAAGGTGCTTCGGAGCCTATCTCAAGAGACAATTCAATGGCACTGATCTGTTGGCCTGACAAGATATAATTTGGAATTTTGTATTCCACGAATCCACGTCCGAACCAGAGAATATGGGCATGCATCCGTTCGGGGTCCAGAAAATAGCGTGGGTCATCATACTGTCCAATGACCTGATTCGAGGTAGCCAGACCACAGGTCGGATATACATCAAAATGGGTATAATGCCCGACAGGGATTGCTACTTCATGAAGCTTGCGGGCGGCCCCGGTTTCCTGTGGCATGGAGATACCGATCCAATCTACAGCCAGGCTGTTCATTTTGTGCGTACCTCCATCCTTGCGAATCATTTTGGACTGGATGATGCCCACATCCTGAAGCTTGCGAACATGCATGGTTACGATTGCACTGCTCAGGCCAAGTGATGCGGCAATGTCCTTCACGTTCATAGGGGTCTCCGCGACAAGTCTGATAATCTGCAGACGGACCTCACTCGCGAGTGCCTCGTATAGGGGCAGCCATTCGGCATCGGTATTTGCTCTGATCACATGTGTTCCTCCATTTTTAATTTATAGAATTAAGTTAAACATAAATCCAGTAAAAAGAATAACATTTTGCAAAATTCATGTTGAAATTGGTACCATAATCGATTTTAATATAAATATGAACGTTGATCCATAGATTATCAATTAATTTTTATATTAATCTTAGGGAGCTGAACTTCACGATGGAAAAAGCAAGAATGACGGTAGACAAGGATTTCACAATTGGCGTAGTAGATAAACGTTTATACGGTTCATTTATTGAACATCTGGGACGTGCCGTATACGGTGGAATATATGAGCCGGGTCATCCTACAGCGAATGAAGCGGGTTTCCGTGGAGATGTGCTGGAGATGGTTAAGGAGCTGCAGGTTCCAATTGTACGTTATCCTGGCGGTAACTTTGTATCCGGTTACAATTGGGAGGATTCGGTTGGACCTGTGTCTGAGCGCAAGCGCAGACTTGAACTGGCCTGGAGAACAATCGAGACCAATGAATTTGGATTCAACGAATTTGTGGATTGGTCCAGACAGGCGAATTCGGAAGTGATGATGGCCGTCAATTTGGGAACACGGGGAGTTGACGCAGCCCGCAACATCGTGGAGTACAGCAATCATCCTGAAGGTTCCTACTATAGTGATTTGCGTATTAAACATGGATACAAAGAGCCTCATGCCATCAAAACCTGGTGTCTTGGCAACGAAATGGACGGTCCGTGGCAGATTGGTCACAAAACAGCAGAAGAGTATGGGCGGATTGCGCTTGAAGCGGCAAAAGTAATGAAGTGGACAGATCCGACGATTGAGCTGGTCGCTTGCGGAAGTTCATCCCTGGGTATGCCATCCTTCCCCGAATGGGAAGCAACGGTGCTGGATCACACGTATGATCATGTTGAATATCTGTCGCTTCACCAGTATTACGGCAATGCCGATCAGGATACGCCAACATTCCTGGCGCGTTCCCTGGAGATGGATCGTTTTATTGATACGGTAAAAGCGACCTGTGATTATATCAAAGCGAAAAAGCGCAGCAAGAAGACGATGTTCCTGTCCTTTGATGAATGGAATGTCTGGTATCACTCCAACGAAAGCGACAAAATGCTGGACCCATGGCAGATTGCTCCGCCACAGCTGGAGGATGTGTACAACCATGAAGATGCATTGCTTGTGGGCTGCATGCTGATCAGCATGCTGAAACATGCGGACCGAGTTAAGATGGCATGTCTGGCACAGCTCGTCAACGTTATTGCTCCAATCATGACGGATAATGGCGGCGCTGCATGGAGACAGACGATCTTCTATCCGTTCATGCATGCTTCCGTGTTCGGACGTGGAACCGCGCTTGTACCGTTGATCCAGTCACCGAAATATGATACCAAACAAATTACGGATGTTCCTTATCTGGAGGCCATTGCAGTGCATAATGAGGAGCAGGGTGAAGTGACTGTTTTCGCCGTGAACCGTCATCTGGAAGAATCTCTTCCGCTGGAAGTGGATCTGCGCAGCTTTGGGAAGTGCCGCTTGATGGAGCATATTGTGCTGGAAAGTGATGATCTGAAGGCAGCCAATACCGCAGCAGAGCCGAATCGCGTCGCTCCTCATAACCGTGGTGATGCAGAGGTATCGGAGACCCTGATTACGGCAAGCTTGGCCAAAGCATCGTGGAACGTAATCCGGTTGAAAGTTCAGTAATCAAGCAGGAAGAATCATGCGAGTTGCACAATGAACAAAGGAGACAGAGGAATCGCAGAACAAGGAAATATGAGGCACTTTGATGGTAGAATAACCGCCGGATTGCTGTGACTTCCGATTAGAAAAAAGGCTGGATGCGAGTTTATACGCATTCAGCCTTTTTTGTAGTGCACAGTGTTCCGCCTTTACGTGTGGCAAAGCGTATTCATCCCATGTGGAGTGCCACAAAAGGAATCTCTAATGTATTCCAGCTTCTAACGAATCGTACGCCACCTTATTTTGCAGATTAGCGTGGTGCAGCCATTCTAACCAACCCAGGACTCGCTATTAAGGTAAATACCTGGGATTGCGCGTGCAAAGAGGGAACTTAGAATTTTACTTCAACTTCCGCCCGGCCCCCGCTTCAAACACAAAACTCTCCCCATCGCGCGGAATGAGCACCTGTCCGTCCAACTGCTCGGATGCCAGATAACTGGCTAGATCCGCTCGGGACATCATGCAATGGTTAATGGCATCCATATGAACAGCGATGACATGCGCATCCGGTGCATGGCGTTTCACGGAAGCAACGTCAGGACCGTCCATCGTGATTGGATCGCCTTCCACGAAACGGGCACCGCCAGCATTCACCACAATGACTTCAGGCTGATATTGACGAATGGCTTCGGCTGGCTCTTCACACCAGATCGTATCTCCGGCGATATATGAGATAGGTTCTCCATCCGCTTCCAATACAAACCCAGACACCTTGCCCATACGTTCGCCAATTTCCCCGGTTCCGTGATGTCCTGAAGTGCGGGCAAAACGTACGGAGTGGTACTCGTGCTTCTCATCAACAGCGGTAACGTTGGTAAATCCGGCTCCTGTGAAGACAGCCTCATCTCCTGGCTGGCACAGCAGAGGCACATCCTTGCGGAGTTGGTTGGCTGCTGCTTCATCCCAGTGATCGGGGTGGGTATGCGTAACGATCAGCAGATCCGGATTCATATAATCCGTTTCCGTCTCAGGCAAAGACACTCTTGGATTGCGCAGCTCATTGGGCGTGTTCGGAAAAGCAGGCATGACTTCTTTATCCATCAACATGGGATCAACCAGTATATTCAAACCGCCATATTCCAGCCATAATGTAGCATTACGAATCAATTGAATTTTCATTGAACCTGCACTCCTTCGGGAATTAATGTTATGATCCTATATGTTATACAACCCGTTTAGCGGCGTAAATGACACACTGAAAGAAAACAGGCTGCTTTAATTTCAAGTTGAAAGGATTGCGGAATAATATGAATGAAACGATAGATGATACCGATATCCGTATTCTGCAAAGCCTGATTCGAGACTCCAAACGCTCTCATAAAGAGATCGGCGAAGAGGTGCATCTGACTGGACAGGCTGTAGGTGCGAGAGTGCGCAAGCTGCATGATTTGGGTGTTCTTGAAGGCTATACAGTAAAATGGAACCAGGAACGCCTCGGCTTGGGCCTTCAGGCCTTTGTGACGATTTTTCTGAATTCGGGTGACAGGCATGCCGCCTTCCGTGAGTTCGTGGCTGCACGCGAAGACATCGTGGAGGTTCACCGGATCAGCGGCGAAGGCTGCTACTTGATGCGAGTACGCACAGGAACGATGGAACAGCTGGGCAGCTTGCTGGAAGCCATTTTGCCTTATGGGAATTACAAAATGAACCTGTCTGTCGCTGTTGAAAAGTCAGAATGATGTGAAGCTGGATTTCAGGTGTCCTGCTGCTGTTTCTTGCGCAGTGTCTCCTGCAGGAGGACTATTGCCCGCCTCCGCTCTTTTTTCGTAAACAGGTGATCGGTCTGGATATGGCGCCGGGAGCCATCTTTCAGGTATAGAGCAATCATGGGCGATGCGGACAAGATCCATTTGCTGAAGGCAGGAGAGGCAAGCTCAATCTTACGAATTTCATTCCAGAGAATAGTCTGTTTACGGGTATGAACCCCTTCATCATTCCAGGATAATAGTACGGTAGAACTTGCGGTTGCCCGGAACAGGAACATGAAGAATAAGGGACCGATCAACCACATGCCAAGAATAGCTGCGATGAAATAATATAATGTCTCCAGTTGTCCAGCATACTCGTCATAGATGATCCATAACAGGGTTACACATAATAACAGGAACAGAAGACACAAGGTTCCTTTCCATAGAGCCGTTGAACGGCGGTAGCTGATATACTGATGCTCAGCCTCCGAGCCCGATGATACATATGATTCAGGTTTCATTATTACACCTCCTTATCATCATTTCCTGGAAAATATACCAAACAAACATGCCGCCTGCATCGCAGAGCGGCATGTTCAGCGTGGGCGCGCGAGATGAGGCAGGCGAGTACACAGGATAGCGCTCAACCTCGTGGGTTCACCTCGTGCATTAAACCTCACATGATTCGGTACGCTAATGTGCTATCCAGAGATCGCCGAGTCATTACCAGCTTCACGCGCATGAGTGTAGAGATCGGCATATACCCCTTCGGCTTCAATCAACTTCTGATGGGAGCCTTCCTCCACAATTTCACCATTTTCCATCACGAGAATCCGATCTGCATGCATGACCGTAGAGAGACGATGTGCAATCACAATCGTTGTTCTTCCCTGAGAGACGGATTCCAGCGCCTGTTGTACCAACTGTTCGGTATGCGAATCCAGATTCGCGGTTGCTTCATCCAATATGAGCACTCGGGGCTGAAAGACCACGATCCGGGCAAACGATATCAGTTGTCGCTCTCCGGCGGACAGACCGCTTCCGCGTTCCGAAAGACGCGTATCATAGCCTTGCGGCAAACGTGAAATCATCGCATGCGCCCCGACAAATCGGCAGGCCTGAATAGCTTGTTCTCGGGTGATATCCTCGCGAAACATGCGTACATTATCAATGATGGAGCCTGAGAAAAGGAACGGTTCCTGCTGGATCAGACCAACGATCCGATGAAGACTGGCCTGCGGGAAATGGCGAATGTCTGTGCCATCAATCTCGATGCTGCCCTGATTCACATCGTAAAAGCGATTGAGCAGGGAGATCAGTGTACTTTTGCCAGCCCCTGTAGTGCCTACAATGCCTACCATCTCACCCGGATAGAGATGCAGATTCATATGCTGGATCAGGGGGCGATCTGGCCGATAGCCGAACGATACATCATTAAAATCAATCTGCCCCATCACGTTGCGTGGTTCAAGTGTAGACGCGAGTTCGGGTTTCGGGTCAGCGACTTCAGGACGGGTACTCAGAATGTTCCAGATCCGATCCATGGATACGGTGGTTGACTGGAATGTGTTCCATTGCATGGTGATCTGGTTAATCGGCTGGAAGAACTGACGGATATAACTGATAAATGCATAGAGTACACCCACCTGCAGTGATTCACCCAGCACGGCGCGTCCTCCAAGCCAGACCATCATGACGAGCGCCGCATTGCCGAGAATATCAAACGTCCGGTTGAATATGACATTGGAGCGGGCTTGCGTGATGTTGGCCTTCAAGTGAAGTTGGTTCTGTTCCGTGAATCTTTTCTTCTGCTCCTCTTCCTGATGGAAGGCCTGGATCAAAAACATGCCGGACAGGTTCTCTGCCGTGAAGGCAATCAAACGGGAGAGACGAGTTCGGGCATTCTGATAAGCCCTGCGAAGTTGGCTCCGAAATAATACAGCTACGATGGCGATCACAGGCAACACGATGAGGGAATACCCCGCCAGTACCGGATCGAGCTGGAACATAAAGACGATTATGAGCACCAGCATCATGCCATCCCGGATGAGACTGAGCAGCACCTGGGTGAAGAAACTGCTGATCGTTTCCGTATCGCTGGATACATTCGTCACCAGACTGCCGATATGAAAGCGATCGAAGAAAGACATCGACATTTTGGAGATATGCTTGAACAGGTCCTTACGGATGCGAGAAACGATATTCTGACCGACATGCTGCAGCAGATTGTTTTGTACATACGTAAAAATAAAACTGACCACAGCGAGCCCCAAAAAGACTGCTGCCAACTCGACAAGGAAGCCTACACTGGTCTGACCAATCGCCAGATGATCATCGATTGCGATCTTCACCAGATAAGGCTGGAGCAGATCTGCGGAAATACCAAGCAGGGAGCAGAGAAAGATACCCGCAAAGGCCCATTTATGGGGTTTGGCATAGGACATCATCGCTTTGAAGGAGGTACGTTTACTCTGGTCTGCGCCTGCATCGGAACCGGACCCTGACGGTGCTTGTGCACCCCCATCTGAACGAACTTCAGCGTTACGGTTAGTCATGATGTAACCCCTCCTCCTGCAAACGATAGGTTGCAGCGTATAACCCTTTGGCAGCCATCAGCTCTGCATGCGTTCCCTGTTCGGCAATTCGTCCTTCATCCAGAACGATAATCTCGTCGGCATGCCGGACCGCACTGATCCGGTGAGAGATAATCAGCGTTGTTTTGCCTTTGCCGATCTCACGCAGGCTGCGCAGAATGCCACTTTCAGTGACGGCATCTACAGCACTCATGCTGTCATCCAGAATGAGCACCTGAGCTTGTTTAATCAACCCCCGGGCCAGACTGGTACGCTGACGCTGACCGCCAGACAATGTAAGTCCACGTTCGCCCAGCAGCGTATCGAACTGATCGGGGAACCGGATAATATTTTCATATATCATCGCTTGTCGTGCGCTGTGCTCTACCGTGTCCAGCGGAACCTCGCGGTCGCTAAAAGCAATGTTGTCCCGAATGGTCGTACTGAACAGAAACCCATCCTGTGGCACATAGGCAATACGGGATCGCAGACTCTCCAGCGAGAGATGCCGAATGTCGGTATCGTTAATACGGATGGTGCCTTCAGGTGGTTCGTATGTACGCAGCAGCAATTTCACGAAGGTGCTTTTACCAGAACCTGTTTTGCCCACAATCCCTACGGTTCTTTCTGCCTGGATGTTCAAACTAATGTTTTTGAGCGCAGCGGATGAACTGCCGGGATAGGAGAAGGACAGATTCTCAATCGTAATGTCGTTCACGGCTTTCAGACTTGTTGCATGGGGAAGCTCACGTACATCAGGCACTTCCGTCAGCAGATCATTAACCCGCTCCAGTGACGCTCCAGAACGCTGCATGGTATTAATGACATTGCCGATCTGTTGAAGTGGCCCCATGATGATCCGCAAATATAACGTCAATGCAACAAAACTTCCGAGCGTAATGGAATTCTGCATCGTTAGAATTCCGCCGACCAGCAGGGAGACAACCAGTGAAATGGCACCCAGCAGCGGCAGCAGGGCCTGAAATAGAGAGGACAGACGAACAAGCCGCAGCTGCTTGCTTTTGATGGCATCTACTGTGAATCCAAATCGTTCACGAGCGCTGTCTTCAATGGCAAATGTTTTGGTTACGCGAATACCACCCAGCTGCTCTTCTGCAGATTCTGTCATGGTTGCAAGCGCATCCTGCACATCACGAGAGCGCTTGCGAATTCGCGGACCGAAAAAAACGACCAGAAACGGAATGGCCAGCAATGGCACAATACTGATCAGAATAAGCCTCATCGGGATTCCGCTGAGCAGCATCATCACGATGCAGGATAGCAAAAGAAAGGTTGCATTGGTCATCATGGTTACCCCATTAGAGATGGCTTCACGTACGGAGGTGACATCATTCATGACGTAACTGAGCAGTTTTCCATTTCCCTGTTTGGAGAAATAGTGCTCGCTCAGCTCCGAGAATTTACCGAAAATGCGCTCGCGTGTCATGAACTCGAAACGTCGTCCCAATTTCATGATCATGAATTGTCCTGTACCGAACAGCAGATTATAAGCGATGGCGATGGCTAAGAGCGAAAGACTGTACCGGATGACTGTATTCATCTGAAGTGTGTGCTGCATGAGTTGATCCGTGAAACTGCCCAGAATTCGGGGCAACGATGCCTGACCCACATTGGAGGCGATAATCAGCAGTACAGCGAACAGGTATACGGGCCAGTTGGCAATAACATAGCCGCGTAGTAATCCTTTCTTGGACATAAGATTGGTTCTCCTTTGTTGAGGGGGATGAAAGTTAGTACGCAAGCGAGTCAAGAAAAGGGCCGACACCTATGAATAGCGCGTCGTGCCCTCTTACTTTATGCAATCCGGTTTGCTGTTTATCCGTCATTCGATAGATTTCTCTATTCCTATTTTTGCGCTAAACGATAAGGATGTCAACGAAGCAAGCAAGCATCATGGAAGAAGCCGGATCAGCGCCTGCAGCGAAGGGGATATATACTGTATATCCTTCATTTATTCACCAGATGTCGATTTTACTGAAACATTTCCGACAGGTCTCCCGTCTGTAGGGTTGAAAAGGTCAAAAATTGGATTTACTAACTATGGAGGTGCCAAGAAATGAAACATAAAAAAGGATTGGCTGCAACGCTTGCACTCTGCGTTTCTTTGACGGCTGGAAGTGCATCAGTACTCGCTTTCTCGGATGTAAAAGATGAAGGACAAAAAACGATTGTGGACGCGCTGCAATCGAAGGGTATTGTTAATGGAGTAACCGCTGATCTGTTTCGTCCAGATCTCGCATTGTCCGAGCCGCAGGGTGTTCAACTGATCGTGAACGCATTTGGTCTGAAAAATGAATATGCTGCCGCTTCGGCACAGAATAAAATAAGCCCTGACACGTGGTATGCGGATGCTGTTCAGGCCGCCACTCAAAATGGACTCTCCATTCCGGTGGAATTGAACCCACAGGGGAAGATGACACGTGAGCAGTTTGCCATTTTGCTCCTTGAAGGGATTAACACAACCGGAGAATATCCGGTGATCATGCTGTATAATGATATTAAGGACGAAAATAAAATCGGTAAGGACGCCAAATCTGCGGTCCAGAACCTGCTGAACATGGACATCATCGAACTGGATAAGGACGGGAACTTCCGTCCAGATCAGTCGCTTACCCGTATGGAGGCTGCAAGCATGATCTTCAATGCACTTGAATTTGTAGATAAGCATGGCAATGGCGGATCGACAGAACCGACTCCAACGAATCCGGGCGAAGGGCAACAGGGGATTGTGCCTACGGTGACATCAACCAAAGTGGATGATAAGACGGTAAAAGTCAAATTGACCGCACAAATGCCTCATCCTGGCTATGGATTGAAGATTGAAGATGTGAAACTGGAGAAGGATGGACGTGCCATTGTGCTGTATACGATTATCCAGCCTGATCCGGACATGATGTATCCAATGGTGATTACCGATGTAACTGCAGAGACAGATATTCCAACAGGTTACACTGCAGAAGCACAGCCTTCCGGAAAATAAGCTAATCGTGCAGCGCACTTCGATCTTTGATCGGAGTGCGCTTTTTTAGTTTTTTCTTGAATGATGACAACGATTCAAGAGGTGGATTGGCAGGAGTGGATCACTCACAGGCGAATCCTTTTAATGGATTGTTAAATCCGGGTATCAGTATAGTCTCTATAAAAATTGTTATGAAATATAACATATGTAGAGCTGTTAAATCATATATGTGATAGTTAAATTAACATTTAATGAATAAGAAATTCAATTCTCGTCAACCTACAGGGCTGCTCCAAATGAAAGGAGTGGGTCTTTTTTTTGCCGTTTTGTAAAATTTCCGATAAGATAATACCACTGTGTCTTGTACAAAATCAACATATTTGACTGAATTTATCCAGTGTTTATAAGGATTCATTGGATTGGAGTCCGGGATAAAAACGACATATTTACCGAGCTGGGTAGAAACTCATAGAATAAAGCCAAGCCATAAGGGAGCTTGATGCTGGTGGTAAATATATGATAGATAATATTACATTTATGTGATTGAATTATATCTATCCTCATCACTTTTCCTATGCATCAAGAGAGAAAAGGTATGTCTCATCCATTATGAGAGCAGACCGGAAAAACATTGTAAGGACAAATGAATGAGGAGGAGGTCGAAGCACAACAGCAATGAAGAGGAACTTCTATTACATTCAAGATGGCAATGTGCTATGTCTGCTAAGACCTTGCAACCTGTATAACCTGTTTGAACTCATGATGCGATCTGCATAAGTGGGAATACCTCTTTCCTAAACATATGTGGGTTTTGACTTTAAGGTCTGTTTCTCAACTTTCATTCAGATCGGACATCTCTCAAGTTCATGCGAAGCTACTCCAAACGACAACTTCAAGAGGAAAATGGGTCAAATTCCACATGTTTTATGTCTCCAAAATGACAATGACAAGCTGGAACCAAAAGCGTAAACCCCTGTTTTAACAGTACACTCCGTGTTTTTTAAGAGTGAAGATCGAAATAGCATATTTACGGATTCGGAAATGATCAATAAACTCAGTATGTAAGCGTTACCAAATTGCAAGGGAAACAAGGACCTCGCATGATAGAAATGTGGTCCGGGACTCATTCCTTACATTTGAACAGGAGTGTTTCGCTCTTCCACACCAAACGGCCGGATTTTCATTAGAAAAGGAGGAAACAACTGATGCAGCCAAATGGGAAGTCCGCCTTGTCGCAAAACTTATCGGTGCACACGATTCCGAACAGCAAGAAAAATAAATTAGGGAGAAGGATAATCCGGAACTGGGAGTTGTATCTGTTTATCGCGCCAGCATTTCTATACTTTCTGATTTTCCATTACGGGCCGATGTACGGTATACAAATCGCATTCAAAAACTTTATCCCGACACTTGGAGTCACGGGAAGCCCGTGGGTGGGGTTCGATCATTTCGTCCGTTTCTTCAATTCTTATTATTTCTGGGATTTGTTATGGAATACCCTCAGTATCAGCTTGTATGAGCTGGCTATAGGTTTTCCGCTGCCGATCATTCTGGCGTTAGCCTTCAATGAAGTAAAGGACTCCTTCTTCAAACGTACCGTACAGACGGTCACGTATGCACCGCATTTTATTTCGGTCGTTGTCATGTCGGGTATGATCATTACCTTCTTGTCACCTTCGTCAGGCATGATTGTCAATTTGGTGGAGGCTCTTGGATTTCAGGCCCCTCAATTTCTGACGGACCCTGCGTGGTTCAAGACGGTGTACGTACTCTCAGGTGTCTGGCAGAGTGCAGGCTGGGGTACCATTATATACCTCGCAGCTCTTTCGGGTGTGGACCCGCAACTGCATGAAGCAGCTGTGGTGGACGGTGCGAGCCGGTTTAAACGGATTCTGCATATTAACATTCCAGCGATCATCCCTACGATCACCATTTTGTTAATTCTGAATATGGGCAGTATTCTGGGTGTCGGATTCGAGAAAATCTTGCTGCTGCAAAATCCGTTGAACATGGGTTCATCCGATGTCATCTCGACATTTGTCTATCGGTCCGGTCTGGTCGATGCGCAGTACAGTTTCTCCACAGCTGTAGGATTGTTTAACTCGGTAGTTAATGCGATTCTGCTAATTACGGTGAACCAAATTGCACGTCGCACCAGTGAAAACAGTTTGTGGTAAAAGGAGGGGAAACACATGTCAACTGCGGTTAAGGAAAGCAGAAGCGATAAAGTGTTCTTATGGTGCAACTACATCTATCTGACGATAGCGCTCGTCATTGTGCTTTACCCGCTGTTATACATCATTAGCGCCTCAATCAGTGATCCCAAATTTGTAAGCTCCGGTGAGATGTGGTTGCTACCTAAAGGAATTACGTTTGAAGGTTATGCCCGCGTATTTGAGAACACCAACATCTGGATTGGGTACAAAAATACGATCATCTATACTGTCGTAGGTACACTCGTCAACCTGATGGTCACTCTTCCGGCAGCCTACGCGCTCAGCCGCTCTGATTTTGCGGGACGTGGATTCTTCATGGCTATGTTTATGGTAACGATGTTTTTCAGCGGAGGGCTTGTCCCAAGCTACTTGCTGGTTAAGGATCTTGGTATGGTGAACAGCATTTGGGCACTAATTCTGCCGGGAGCCGCATCCATCTGGAATATTATCGTATGCCGTACGTTTTTCCAATCGACCATTCCGAAGGAGCTGCAGGAAGCGGCCCATATCGACGGGTGTACTAACACCCGGTTGTTCATCCGAATTGTGCTTCCGCTTTCCATGCCGATCATTGCTGTGATGGCGCTCTTCTACGGCGTCGGACACTGGAACAGCTATTTCAGTGCCATGATCTATTTAAATGATTCCTCGAAGTATCCGCTGCAGCTATTTCTTCGCCAAATCCTGGTACTTCAGGAGATGGCAGCGCAGGGCGGGGGAGCTATCGATACCTCTTCAGCAACGGCGATGAATTCCAAAGCGGAAATTGCTGCGCTGGTCAAATATGCGGTCATTATTGTTTCAACCTTACCTGTGATTGCGATTTATCCATTCCTTCAGCGTTACTTTGTGCAGGGTGTTATGATCGGTTCCGTCAAGGGATGATCTTAAACCATAATCCACACTAAAAAAGGGGAGTTGTCGTCATGAAAAAGCTTCGCAAGGCTTCATCCATTGTACTCTGCCTTACCCTATCAGCAGCATTGCTTGCAGCTTGTGGTTCCAATGAAGATGGAGGTTCTGCGACTTCAAATGTCGAAGGGGTCAAAAAAGAAGGATTCCCGATTGTGGACAAACCACTTACGTTAAAGGTCATGTCCCAGGATGCGGGCGTAGCCGACTGGAACACGATGCCAGTCCTGCAAGAGATGGAGAAATTGTCAGGCATCAAGCTGGAGTACCAGCTTTCGCCGATCGACAGTTTTGAAACAAAGAAGAACCTGGTATTCGCGAGCGGCGATTTACCGGATATGTTCTATGCTGCGGATCTCAAGCCAGCTGAGCAGGTTACTTATGGAACTCAAGGCATTCTGATCCCACTGGAAAAATACATTGATGAGGGCTATGCACCGAATATTAAGAAGATTCTCGACGAAAACCCGGATGTTCGCAAATCATTTACAACGCCTGACGGACATATGTATGCACTGCCATTTATCGATACGGCTGCCGTGTGGTACAGAGGCCCGATGTGGTATAACGGGGAATTCCTAAAAGCGCTTAATGTAGAGGAACCTAAGACTACGGAGGAATTATATACGTACCTGAAGCGTGTTAAGGAAGAAGACCCTAACGGCAACGGACAACAAGATGAAATTCCGCTTACTTCTGTAAAACTGGATGATCTTCGTATGTACTTCTTCGGATTCTGGGGAATGTACAACGAAGGAATCTACGCGGATAAGGACGGAAAAGTACACTATCCTTATCAAGAAGAAGGCTACAAAGGTTATCTGACGTTCATGAACCGCTTGTGGAAAGAAGATTTGCTAGATCATGAGACCTTCTCCCAAACAGGCGATCAGAAAAAAGCAAAAGGCGAAAGCAACAAGCTTGCGCTGTTCAATGACTACCATCCATACTTCACGCTCGGCGGCGAGCCTAGCACGAAACATCCGCTGATGACACCAGTGAAGAGTGAGATCGCAGACTCACCTGTATACGGTAAACACCCGGGCATATCGGCACGTGGAACCTTTGCTATTACGAGCAGCAACCCGTCCCCTGAGGCAACCATGCGTTGGATCGATTATTTGTACAGCTATGATGGGGCGACCCTGTTCAATCAAGGTCCTGAAGGTGTGCTGTGGAAGTTCAAAGACAAGGAAAATCTCGTAAAAGAGTGGCTGCCTGTTCCTGGTGGCGGGGATCGTGAGGAATATCGCGGTAAAATCACGCCGAACTATGGCATTTTGACACCGGGTATTAATGATCCGGATATAGCGAAAGGTCTTCGCACCGAATTTGACGAATGGCTTGACCAGCAGAATCAAGAGAAGTTGGTGCCTATCGGAAAATCACCATTCCCTAACGTTTATTTAACAAATGAAGAGCAAAGCGAAGCGACCGCTCTATTATCTGATCTGGATACGTACGTCAAGCAGATGGAAGCGAAGTTCGTAACAGGCCAAGAGCCGCTTGAGAACTGGGATAAGTATATTGCGCAGATCAAAAAAATGGGCAGCGACCGTATCGTTGAACTGTATCAAGGGGCCTACGATCGCTGGAACACAGGCCAATAAGAACAAGGACTCCAGAAAGAGGTGTGAACAAGGATGCAGAAATGGTTTGAAGAGGCCAAGCTGGGAATATTCATCCACTATGGCATCTATGCTGTGGACGGGGTTTCGGAATCGTGGTCCTTCTATAATGGAAGGATCTCCTACGAAGAGTACATGAAGCAGCTGGACGGCTTTACGGCATCGAAGTTTAATGCGGAGAAGTGGGCGGACTTGATTGAGAAATCGGGAGCCCGATACGCCGTGCTGACAACGAAGCATCATGATGGTGTTGCTCTGTGGGATACGCAGTATAGTGACCTCAATGTTGTTAAACAGACACCAGCGAATCGGGATCTCGTGAGGGAATATGCGGAAGCAATTCGGGAGAAGGGCATTCATCTGGGGATGTACTTTTCGCTGATTGATTGGTCGCACCCGGATTATCCTAGCGTGTTTGAAGGTGGAAAAGTACCCGAGGATCTCAGCAGTGTCAATCGGCATTCAAGCCCTGTGGATGGTGTTCAGGATCAGGAGAAATGGAAAAAATTCCTTGAGTTCAATAACCACCAGCTTCGGGAGATCATGACGAATTACGGAAAGGTGGATTTGCTGTGGTTCGATGGGGACTGGGAGCGAAGCGCCGAGCAGTGGAATCTGCCGGAGTTCAAGCACTACCTGCAATCTTTTAACCCGGATGTCATCATCAACTCCCGCCTTCAAGGTTATGGGGACTATAAGACGCCGGAGCAAGGTATTCCGATCACAAGACCAGAGGGACCATGGGAGTTCTGCACCACAATCAACACATCATGGGGCTATGTGCCAACAGACCATAAATACAAATCGTTAAATCAGATCATTCGGATGTTCTGTGATTGTATTTCGATGGGAGGCAACATGCTGCTGGATATCGGTCCACGCGAGGATGGCACCATTGATAAGAGGCAGGAGGATATTCTGCTTGGACTGGGAGCATGGATCCGAACCCATGAAGAGGCCGTCTTCGGAACGGGTGAAGGTATTATGCCTCGATATTATCTGGGGGGAAGCACCGTATCCGAGGACAGAAAGACATTGTACCTGTTTGTTTATGATGAGCCAAAAGAGAATGTATGCATCAAGGGACTATGCAATAAGATCAAGAAGATTACTGTGCTGCATTCAGGCAAAGAACTTAATCATGAGATTCATGGGGGCGTGCCTTGGTTCAATATCCCGGGGACAACGTGGATCAAAATGACCCCGGAGGACACACATGAGCAGGTGACGGTTCTTAAGCTTGAATTCGACGAGGAACTGGAAATGTACGGCGGTTCAGGAGCCGTTGTTACCCATAACTAACATTACGGGAGGGCATGCACCTATAGATGCATGCCCTCCCTCATGAAGCGGAGAGAGAGCGATATGAACCAAAGTGGAGTACCTGAGCCGAAAATTGAGTATGCTCCCAAACATTATATATGCAAGCGTGCGCAGGAACCGCTGATGCTGGACGGCCGCGTAGATAAGGCGTTCTGGGATGCAGCTCATTGGACGGATGATTTCGTTGATATCGAAGGGGATCTTCGTCCGAAACCCGGAAAACAGACTCGGGTAAAAATGCTGTGGGATGACGACTATTTCTACTTTGCTGCCGAACTGATTGAAGATCAGATATGGGCTACGTTGACCGAGCGGGATTCTGTTATTTTCTATGACAATGATTTTGAGATTTTTATCGATCCCGACGGGGATACCCATCAATATTATGAGTTCGAGATCAATGCGCTGAATACGGTATGGGACCTGTTATTGGTGAAGCCATATCGGGATGGTGGACCTCCGGTCAACGGTTGGGATATCAGCGGTCTCAAGACAGCCGTACATATCGATGGGGAGCTGAACACACCTGGCGCCGATAACCGAAAATGGAGCGTCGAGGTCGCGATTCCCTGGACCAGCCTAAAGGAATGTGCAGAAGGCAACCGTCCTCCTGCACCGGGTGAGTTCTGGCGTGTCAACTTCTCACGGGTGGAATGGCAGACTGAGGTGCAGGATGGTGAGTACCGCAAGGTGCTGAATCCGGATACAGGCAAACCTTATCCGGAGGACAACTGGGTCTGGTCGCCCATGGGTATTATCAACATGCATTATCCGGAGCTATGGGGATATGTCGTATTTTCGGATGACGGAACGGATCAGTTCCTTGAGCTGCCGGAAGACGAACGAATCAAATGGGAGCTTCGCAGACTCTATTACCGTGAACGCAATTATTTTGAAGCCCATGGTGAATTTACGCAGGATGTGAAGTTACTTATGGGTGAGGAAACATTGATTTGCCAGCCTGTAATTGAAACGACCCGTAGCCTATTCCAGATTAGTACGCCTTCCTCGGACGGCACACATTTAATCTGCATTCGGGAAGACGGAAAGCTGTGGAAGGAGTGAGCTAGCGATGACCAGCCAAACCTTGGTGTCCTCGATGGATGCACAGTCCTTGGAGCGGATCGAGCAGAAGTTCCAGGAGAAGTTAAACTTTGCGGATGCCCGCAAAGATAAACTGTTTCATGTGTTTCAGCAGCCATTAACTGAAGAAGAGGCATGGGCTTTGAAATATGTTTATGCCTACATGCCGGTGAACGACCTGGCTGATTATGATGGGGAACTGTTCCTCAGTCATGTGCGTCGGGCACTGGACATTCGGAAGCGTGTGCTTTGGGGGGGACGCGTACCAGATCATCTGTTTCTGCATTTTGTGCTCCCCTATCGAATCAATACAGAGAATATTGAAGATTTCCGTGGCATTATCTTTGACGAGTTGGCTGACCGGACAGCGAAGTTATCCATGGCGGATGCCATTCTGGAGACCAATTACTGGTGTCATGAGAAAGCGACTTATATTGGCAGCGATCTGCGGACGATATCGCCGCTGACGATGATTCGGAATGCCCGCGGCCGTTGTGGAGAAGAATCCACGCTGGCGGTAGCCGCTCTTCGTAGCATCGGCATACCTGCCCGTCAGGTCTACACACCACGCTGGGCTCACTGTGACAGCAATCATGCTTGGGTAGAAGCCTGGGCGGACGGCCAGTGGTATTACATTGGGGCATGCGAGCCGGAAGCCGGATTGAATCAAGGGTGGTTCAGTCCGCCAGCCCGCAGGGCCATGCTGATTAATACGAGAATATTTGCGGACTATCCGGGACCCGAGGATATAACACTCTCAGAGAAGGGATATACGGAGATCAATTTACTGGAGAACTATGCGCCAGCGCATACCATCTGCGTGAAGGTAATAAATGAGCAGGGTGCGCCCGTGCCTGAAGCGAGTGTCCGCTTTGAGCTATACAATAGTGCTGAATTTTATCCCATCGCCGAAATCAAGACTGATGCACAGGGAGATGCTTCCTTTAAGACAGGTCATGGCGACCTAGTGATTCGTGCGGTTAGTGGTGGCAAGTGGGGTGAAGTTCTATTCAAAGCTCAGGACGGCGATCATGTTGAGCTCATGTTGGATTCGTCAGAGCAGCCATCAGGGATCGTGGATTTTGATATGGTTCCTCCTCCGGAAGGGGAGGGAGAAGTGGTGACTGCATTACCGGAAGAGAAGATCCGGGATCACAACCGCCGCCTGGAGGAAGGCACGAAGATTCGGAGTGGATATGAGGATACATTCCTGAGTGAGGAAGATGCATTTGCATTGGCTCATACAACTGGACTGCCTCCGGAGCAGGTATGGGATATTCTACAGAAGGCACGGGGCAACAGCCGCGAAATCGCTGCTTTCCTAGAGGAACGTTCCAGTGAATTTGGTGAGTGGCCACTACAGTTGCTGGAGTCGATGAACGAAAAAGACTTGATCGATACTTTTCGGCTGACACTGGACGATCATCTTATAGGTTCACTTTCGCAGCGTGGACAATGGGCAGAAGAGACGTTTGTGAAGTACATCCTGTGCCCAAGAATCTCCTATGAAATGATGGTGCCTTATCGATCCGTATTCCAGAATGCTTATTCCGAGGAAGAAGCAGCGGCGTTCAGGGAAGATCCTTCGAAGCTTGTATGCAAGCTGGAACAGAGCTATTCGTATTATGAGGATCTCCCTAACCTGAAAGGCAAGGGAAACCCTGTAGGTACTTACAGCCTGATGAAGGGAGATCCACAGTCGCTTGATATTCTGTTTGTCGCTGTGTGCCGGAGTTTGGGCATTCCGGCCAGATTGCATCCGAGCGAGCAGAAACCGCAGTATCTTAGTGACAAAGGCTGGGAGGATGCGGTGTTCAGTCTCACCTCTTCTCGAAATCAGGAGAGCTCAAGCTGGGGGATGCTGCAACTTCTCAAGGATTCTGAGGCTCGGGAGGATGTGCCGTCAGCATCCTATGCGGAGAATTTCTCGTTGGCCCGTCTGGAGGATGGCGTGTACAAAACGCTGATTTATCCATATGGTCACACCGATATCTACAGCGATCCATTTGAGGTTGAACCGGGAGCTTATCGCTTAACGACTGGTATCCGTCTGAAAGATGGAACGGTAAGAGTCCGCTTCATTTACTGCACCGTTCGTGCTGGAGACACCACGGAAGTAGTACTGACTTATCGCGAGACGGTGGTAGACATCCCTGTGCTTGGCCAACTGGCAACCGGCAATGAGCTGACTCGTCTGGATGGTTCAGAGGTGGTAATGAAGGCTCTTCTGGGATCAGAGGGGGCCATTGCTGCGTGGATTGAACCAGAACGGGAACCGACCAAGCATCTGATTCGTGAGCTGTGTGAGCTGGCTGAACCGCTGGATAAGCTGGGTGTGCCAATCGTGCTGGTGATCGGAGATACAGAATGGAACGCCTCCTTTGACTATGGGGTTTATCCGAAGCTGCCGGTACGTACGATTTTTGTCCGGGATTCAAGCTATGCGTCCTTGTCCGGTTTCATTTCGAAACCTGCCGCTCACGAAGCGGGCTATCCGCATCTGTTCGTGCTGGATAATCAGGATCAAATCCGATACTCGGCCTCCGGGTACAAGATTGGTACAGGCAAGGAAGCTCTGCAGATTGCTGCTGCGATATCTCAATCATTGAATGGATCGGAGTGAAGAGAATGACGGAATATATTGCTGCTGGTTATGTCGTCGATTCTGTTCTTCCCGACATAACAGATGAGGATCTGTTGAAGTTAACACATCTGAATGTAGCCTTTGGACATGTCAAGAATGATGAAATCACCACTGAGCATTTAAAAAACGAAGAGGTTATCCGGAATATTAAGCGGGAGCATCCGAATCTAACGGTGCTGCTGTCCGTAGGCGGATGGAGCGCTGGTGGTTTCTCTGAAGCTGCCTCAACCCAGGCGGGGAGGGACAGTATGGCCGCATCAGCGGTTAGGGTGCTGGAGGAATACCCTTTTGACGGAATCGATCTGGACTGGGAGTATCCTTCTTACGGTGAAGCTGGTATCGCATCCAGTCCTGATGACAAACGGAATTTCACCTTACTTCTCAAAACGATCCGGGAAACGCTGGATGCCAAGGGCTCCGAGGATGGCCGTCATTATCTGCTCACCATTGCGGCAGGGGCTGATCAATACTACGTAGACGGTACAGAGATGGCTGAGGTGCAGCAGTACCTGGACTTTGTGCAGTTGATGACCTATGATATGCGCGGCGGTTTTCAGGTTCTGACCGGACATCATACGAATCTGTATACACCAACCGGAGATCTGTTCCGAATTAGTACAGATGCTTCCGTGAACTTGTTCATCCGTGCCGGCGTACCAAAGGAGAAGATCGTTATCGGTGCTGCGTTCTACTCCCGGATCTGGACTGAGGTTCCTGACCGAAACCACGGCCTTCACCAAATGGCCGGTAGTACAGGCGGCTACGGTCCGGCATTTGCCGAACTGGAAGCGAAGTACATCAACAAGAATGGTTTCGTCCGTTATTGGGATGAGGAAGCATGCGCTCCGTTTCTCTTTAATGGGTCCAGCCTAATATCTTATGATGATGAAGAATCGATTCAGTGCAAATGCGATTACGTGAAGGATCAGGGACTGGCTGGTATTATGTTCTGGGAATACGGCTGTGATCCGACCCATCGTCTGTTGGGTGCAATACATCAAGGACTTCAAGATGTTCCGGTAGGGAAATAGAAGAAGAGAGTCGGATGCGAAGGATCGGCTTTACTAAATGAGCCAAAAACATACAAAACCTCCCCTAACCAAAAGGTTCGGGGAGGTTTCTATTTATTTCACGAAGCCTTCCATTATCCAAGGCATTCCTCGTCATCATCATCCGGGGAATCGGAGGAGTCGTTGGGACGGTGCATTTTGCGGTACTGCCCTGGGGTATAACCGGTCTCTTTTTTGAATTTGCGGATGAAGTTCGGTGTGTCCAGATAACCGACGCGAGTGATGATATCTTTTAACGGGTCGGTAGTATGCAGCAGCAGTCGGATGACCTCATCCATCCGTTTCTGCCAGATATATTGGGTAAAGTTCATGCCGATCTTCTCTTTGAAGGAACGGCTGAAATACGATGAAGAGATCGTGAATTTCGATGAAATCGTACCCAGGCTAAGATCATAATCCGAGAAATTGGCATCAATATAAGCAACGATTTCATCCATCAGGGAGCTTTCTTCCGTCTCGCTCTTCGCCTCGACATGGGCACAGATCTCGGCGGCAAGTCCTGTCAGTTTTTTCTCCAAATCCTCCAATGAGTCGTAGGAAGTGATCCTTGGAAGTTGATTAACTACGTGATGAATGCCAAGTTCCGAGGCCGTTTTGAGCATCGTATTCAGAATATCAAAGCAGATGCAGCGCAGCAGCGGTACAGACGGCATTTCGGATTTCAGGGTATTTAACGCGGTCGATACCACCTGAACCGCCACATCGTAACTGCCCTGTTTCAAGCTCTGAACTAGTTTCAGCAGCACATCCTTAGGGACCCAGAAGGAAGAATCCTCAGAACCTGAACCGGAAAGGGCATTGAAGAAGGTACTGCTGCCCTGCCCATGCAGCATCGATGCTTCCAGAGCAGTCGAGGCCTCGATGTAGGACTGATTTAACTGCTCCGGATAACTATATCGGTTGCCTATTCCGATTGCGGGAGCGATACCGGTGTGTTCTGTTACCATTCTGTGCAGCTTTTCGACGATAGGCTCGATACGAGCTTTCAGACTGGCTTCATGTCCAATTTCGGCATTAAATCCGACAATGAGAGCCAGTTGGTCTGGTTGTGGAAGCTCCACGCCGTAAGCATACGCAGACAATTCCGGCAGTTCTAAATCGCTCATCAGCTGCATGACCGTACGCTGTTCAGGGTTATCGCCGATAGGAAAAGCATGCATTTCCCAGCCCATGGTCATGACAAAATAATGGGATCGGTTGAAGTGAATACCAAGCTTGTCCGTGTATTCTGCGGGGAAATCTCCGGTATGACCGTGCTTCAGCAGCATCAACAGAATATGGTTGCGAGCATAGGGCTCCTGAAGGTCCACGCGCTGACTGTAATCGTGCAGCGTTTTCTTAATCCATTCAAGCTCGTTGGTTGTTGAAGATGTTTCGGGATCATTCTTCAACCGAATGAACTCCATTAAATCTGAAATCGGATGGTATTGTCTCCGGGCCAACATAATGGCAAGGATGGTGCCCATCGCCACGACGAAGGAGAAAACAAGAACAACAAAGGTACGAATATGGACGATTCGGCTGAAAAATTGATTGCTTGGCATAGCGGTTACATAAGTCCAGCCCGCTTCTGATTTGACGGACACAACCGAATGCGGTTCTTGATTTAAGGAGAGGCTGTGTGTTCCCGGATCAAGTTCAAACAGAGCTTTGACTTCCTGTTCGGTAATGGTTTCCCCCTTATAATTGGCGGCCAGCACCTGCCCATAATTATCGAAAATATAAGTCATCCCATGGTAGTCGCTGAGGATGGAATCAATCAATCCGGTCAGATTGGACTCGTGAATCAGGTACATGACAGTTCCGTGGGCGGGCGTATTGTTAGGTGCAATCGGTACAAGGTAGGCGAGCATGGAATTGGGTACTTTGGTTCCTTGAACGACTTGCTCGGCTGGTCGTATCGTGGGGAACTGAACATTATTCAAATCTCGGATCATGTCCGTTTTGTTCCATGTATTAAATTTGTAGCGGCCCGTGAATACATCCAGGTTCTCAGAGCCCTGAGACGAGTAGATGCTATCATCTCCACGAAAGAACAGGAATAGCTCATCGATAATGGAACTAGTGGCTTTGTATTTGACCAAGGCACTAATCGATTCCCGGCTATAGTAGGGATGGTGGGTCCAGTAACGGGTTAGCTGCTCATCGTAGGCGATACGAAATGCGATGTCCTGCAATTCCTTCATGCGGTCATCAATGACCGTTTTTGCTTGGGTCAACTGATTGACATTAGTCTGTTCAATCTCTGAACGGAGCGTGTCCACAGCATTGTGATAAATAATGATGGTTAATATAACAAGAGGTATAAGGAAAATGGAGATATAGGATAGTGTGTACTTAAGCAGAAGCTTGGACTTGAAGTGATTCCATTTCATATCTGCAACCTCCCGTTTTTCTTTAGAGCTGCAGCGATAGCGCTCTCATAAAGTCAGTGAAGTATTACCATGATGCCGAGCTGCTGGGTGTTCCTACTAAAAATATTAGGAGAACTTCTATAATAAATCAATGAATCTTTTCTGAATCTAAGAAGAGTCGTGCAGAAAGTCTCTTGAAAGAGTTAATGGAAAAATAACAATAGCAAAATCCCCTTCAAGTTCACTCCTTTCCTTATGTTACCACACAAGGCTTTTTAAAGAGTATCTACTTGAAGGGGATAATTTTATAGAGGTAATATTATAGTTTTTACATTAAAATTCGAAGGTCACACCATTATTTAATCCAGCGGTTCGTAGTCAAACCAATCGAACATGCTGAGGGCACCTTCTCCCGATGGGGCGTGGGCATACATGGCCATAATGATTCCTGTGAAGCCACCTGCCACTTCAGTAGAGAGCAGATGTGTTTCGCCCGAGCCAAGTATGGCAGCAGTTGTTGAACCTTGCTGTACGGAGAAAGTAAAAGTATCACGCTGGGCCTGAATCTGTAATATCGCAGGTCCTGCTCCGCAATCCTGAATTTCCTCGGTTCTTAATGAACCGACCGTTCGCCGAAATATCATTTTTTTCTGACCATCAATCCGCTTTATAGCCAAATCATAATGATAGTTCTCATTCATATGGACGGTCAATCCCGCTTCGTCTCCATCGTAGGTTGGCTCAAAGTTCAGTTTGGCAGCGATGTTGCATAAAAAATGGCTTAAGCGACGACCTATAAAGGCTGGATTTCCACCATCATTAAGAGACATAGCGTTCCCTCGCAGGACAAGGTGGCCCGGGTGTTCGTTCAGTGACCAACTCCCGGGAGTCGGGTTCCGCAGGAATATCCAGTCCAGACCGAGCGATGGCTTGTCAAAATCATCCCGAATTGCCTTGTAGGGCCACCGGACTTCAGGCAGCTGCGGACGGGTCATGACAGGCTCGATTTGTCCGTTATGACCCATTATCGGCCAGCCGTCACTTGTCCAGGACACGGGTGCGAGGAATGTCTCACGCCCCAAATGGTGACGCATCGGATAAGAGGCAGGACGTATTCCCAGGCATACCGCCCACCAGCTCCCGTCATGAGCTTGCACAAGATCCGCATGCCCAGTGGCGTGAATACTGCTTTTCATGCTTCGATTCGACAGGATCGGATTGTGAGGGCAGGGAACGAACGGCCCGTATGGATCAGTGCTTCGCGCGATGGTTTCCATATGCCCGTATTCGGTTCCCCCTTCGGCAATCATTAGATAATAGAAACCATTTATTTTGTACAGATGAGGGGCTTCAGGTGCAGCACCGCCGGTTCCCCTCCAGATGAATTGGCTCTCTGTCAGTTTGTGACCTGTCAAGATGTCAATTTCACATTGGTAGATCCCTTCACCCTCAGCGCCATTACAGGCGGATTGAAAGTATACACGACCATCGTTATCAAAGAATAGGGAGGGATCTATACCGTCCTGGGTAACAAAAATGGGATCGGACCAAGGTCCTTCAGGCTGCCTGCTTCGTACATAGAAATTGCCACCTCCGCTTACATTGGTAGTTGCCACGTAGAACCAACCATCATGGTGGCGTATGGTCGGCGCATAAATGCCGCCGGAACTGCCCGCATTGGCGAGCGGAAGCTGTTCGACAGAAGTGAGAACATGACCGATCTGGCGCCAATTCACCAGATCTTTACTGTGGAAAAGGGGTACACCCGGGAAATATTCAAATGTGCTGGTTACCAGATAATAATCTTCGTCTACCCGACAGATGCTGGGATCAGGATAGAAGCCCGGAATCACGGGGTTAATGTAGTTCTTCATGCTGTGCTCCTATTCATTCCAGAGTTTAACGCGATCCTGGACGTATTTGGTGAATCCTTGTTCCATTTTTTCGACCCCTGCATCAATGAGCTTCTGCTGATAGTCATTCCAGATGGCATCGAATTGTTCCGGTTTCGCCATGACAGCCTGCGGAATCTGCTTCCATGTAATATCCTTCACCTTGTTAGCTATGATGTTGATTTCATCATCACTTGGCACAGAGAGGTTCCATACCGCTCCCCATGGTTTTACAGGGAAGTCCTTCTCATTTGGAAACAGATCCATCCAGGTCGTAGCATCATAAGCTTTAAGGGTTTCTTTCTCTGCATCCGTATAATTCTCAATGATCTGCTCAGGGAAGTTCTTGGTATAATAATTGCCCGTCGAGTCCTTGACGCCATCCCCGTAATGACCACCGATATTGGTGTAAAGGCCTACGCCGGATTCTCTGGTAAAGGCAATATTGTCATTGATTATACGCTGCTGCACATCCGCAGGCACAACCCGCTTGCCGTCCTCCATGGTATATTGCTTGCCCTCTACACCCCAATAGTTAAGGATCTGACCTTCCTCGGAAGCGAGGAAATCCAGAAATTTAATGGCTCGAACCGGATCTTCAGCATTTTCGGTTATTCCAACTCCCCAGCCAGCCATGAAACCTGTGGACTGGTAGCGATTATCCTTGTACTGATCAGACAGCATGACAGAATAATGTCCATAGGTTTGATCATTTTTTCCTGATGACTTCAGTGCTTTTTCCCCATCGGAGTAACCCCAGTCGGCATCAATCAGACCGATTACGCGACCTGATGCGACTTTGGCCAGATATTGGTCGTTTTTCTGAACAAATGATTCCTGATCAAGCAATCCGGTATTATACATATGGTTAAGCCACTGAAAATACTCTTTCTCACCCTCAGTGCGGAAATGGTAAGTTGCTTCATGCGTATCCGGATCGATGTAGTATTCACCATCGCCTGATTTGCCCGTAGTCTCGGCAGCAGGGTTTGTCACGGTAATTTGGATATGCCAATCATCGGCATTCAGGGACAAGCCAATATTTTTATTGCCATTTTCATCGGTAGGATGCTGATCCAGGTAGGATCGAATGACATTCTCATAATCCTGCAATGTCTTGATCTGAGGGTATCCCGCCTCTTTCACAGCCCAATGCTGCAGTTCGAAACCTGCACCTGCCACGAAGTTGACTCCATCGATGGCCGAGTAGGTAGGAATGACATAGATGGACGGGTCATCGTTGCTGTAGCGCAAACGCTTGATCTGGTCACCGAACAGTTTCTTGATGTTTGGGGCATGTTGTTCGATTAGATCGGTAAGGTCCAGCATTGCACCCGCATCAACCAATTTGTCCAAATCTCCTTTTGGACTGATCAGATCAGGGTAATCGCCGCTTGCCGCGATCAATGCCAGTCTCTGGGCAGGGTCCGACACGGCAAATTCGGCATCCAGTGTAATGCCGGTCTTCTTGGTAATCTCCTTGCCGACATCATCCTGCATCTTATTCCAGTTCGCGTTGGAATCTGCTCCGAAGAAAGTCAACGTCATCGGTGAAGTGTCATTGGCATTTCCTTCATTGCCGTCCAAGCTTTCATTACCACTACTGCATCCTGCCAATAAGCCTAAGGAGAGTGTAAGTGCGACAGAGCATTTTGCAATCTTTCTCATCGAATAAACCATATTAACCCCCTAATGTTATCTGCTATTGTCTTGAATGCGTTTACAAATATGCCCTTAAACTGAGCTGTATTTGCATCACTACATGAGGAATTATATTGATTCAATGATCGGTAAACCTTGATTTTTCGGTCCTGTAATAGCATGATATAGACATTCAACCCAACAATGTTCGTGGAGGGGGATCTTTTGAGTAATGCATATTTGAGATGGTTTACATCAGACCAGGAATTTCCATTTTTCATTCAATATGGCGGACACGACGAAGACATGGAACTTCATAGGCATGTTGATTTTTCTGAACTCGTGATCGTACTGAATGGGAATGCCACACATATCGTCAACACTGAGGAATCATTTATCAAGAAGGGAAATGTATTCGTGATCAATGGGGACACGTCGCATGCATATAAAGATCCGACTCATTTTCAGATCTGCAACATTATGTTTAGACCCGAAATGCTCGCTTCCGCCGGACCAGATCTGAGGAAATCCAAAGGATTTCAGGCATTGTTTGTTTTGGAGCCGTTTTATCGTAATATACACTCCTATCCGAGTAAAATGGCCTTGGCTATTCCCAATTTGGAGTATGTGGAATCACTGATTTCTGTCATGATTGAGGAGTATAAAAGCAAGCAGCAAGGATATCAGACGATGCTGATCTCCCGTTTTACGGAGATGGTTGTTTATCTGTCGAGGCACTATGATACACAGGAGAAGGGGATCGAGGGCACTAGTCTGATGCACCTGGCCAATGCCATTTCCTATATCGAGGATCATTATCTGGAACCCCTGACCATGGAAGAGATCGCAGGAAAGTCGGATATTTCTGTAAGGCACCTGAATCGGATCTTTCGATCCTACTATCAGATGACACCCATTTCCTATTTACAGAAGCTGCGTCTGGAAAAAGCATGTTATCTGTTAAAACACGGGAATCTGTCCATTACGGAAATTTCTTATGAATGCGGGTTTAATGACAGCAATTATTTTACCCGCCAGTTCACAAAGGCGTATGGCATGTCTCCCAAAACGTACAGGCAGTCCCTATAACATTCCCCTGTGATAAGATAAACGTAAAAAGGAGGGATGACTGTGAGAGAAACCTGTGTTCCAACTGGCGTAGCCCTAAAAGATACCGGCTTTGGATATACGTTATCCCTGGTCAATGGTAAATATAAAATGGTTATTCTGTATTGGCTGTCTGAAAACAAGGTGATGCGACATAATGAACTGAAGCGAAGTATCGGTACCATCTCTTTCAAAACATTGAGCGTCCTGCTTAAGGAGTTGGAGGAAGATGATCTGATTCTACGCAAAGAATATCCCCAAATTCCGCCCAAAGTTGAATATTCATTATCGGAACGGGGACATTCATTGATGCCGCTGTTAAACATGATGTGTGACTGGGGAGAAGCCAATATGGTGTCTGCTCCAGAGATGTAAAACGAAAGTGAAGTGAGGCCGATTACAAACAAACAGGATCTCCCGATTGGGGAGGTCCTGTTTTGCGCTGCAATGACAAAGTTTATCCTGCTGTATCACGATTCCATTCAGTGGTTATAATGCCGTTCAATAATCCAAAAGACGTCCGTGGTCTTGCCATTGCCCATACATTTTGTTTTCTTTCGTGTTTGTTATGAATTTGTCCAATCTGCTATTGAACAATTCCGGCTGGTTTTTAACGCTTTGGATCGTGTCGATTCGAACTCTTTGATAAAGAGCTGGAAATGCCAAGAAATTTGCATAAACCTCCTTTTCCTCGTTTAGCCTTTGCTCGATAACCTGATCTATTTTAAAGGCATCGTGATCCATGTCAGGAAGGACCTTTCTTCCTTCGTCGCTCATTAATCCCAACGTTTCTAGACGGCGGACACGTTCTTTATTCAATTCAGTCCATGAACTTCGTTTACTTCGGGGGGACAATCGCTGAGCAAGCTGATTTGCGGATATTTTTTTCTTGACCCCATCAATCCACCCAAAGCACAGGCATTCTTCGACCGCGTCCAAATACAACAGCGTATCGGGGGTAGGCTTCATGCTAACGACAACCCAGCAGGATGTCTGAGTCTTTCCATGCTGCTGCAACCAGATTCTTAGATCTTCCCTTGAATTGGCGGTAATTAAATGTTCATTTTCCTTCAATGAAGTACCATCCTTTTTTTCTCTATATTTTAGCGGGCTCCTGGTACCAGAACAGGGCATAATCGTTCATGATGGATGCGTGGCCTAATTGACGCAGCATAGTAGATATATTGCCTCTGTGATAGCTGCCGTGATTCACTACGTGCAGCACCATTTCGGATAGACGGGTTTGGCGGATTTCGGCAAAGGGATTGTCAAGCAGAACCGTTTGTTCGAGATTATCTTGGTTTTGGAGCCAGTCTCTGTATTGATCCGTTAACTGGGCGAACAGCTGGATGTATTCATCCACTGAATCCAGAATGTTCTCATTTAATGGCATACATGCTTGCAGCGCTTCTCGCATGTCTGTCCCTGTCAAAACCAGATACCACATCTTATCCACCACATAGATGTGGTTAAGCGCATGAGCGAGCGTCGGGAAAGAGCTGTTGACTTCCTGACTTAGCACAGAGGAAGGCAGTTCCTTGATTCTTCCCAAGATCGTTTGGTTAGCCCATGTGTGGTAGTTATACATTTGTTCTGGATGGTTCATTTGTATCGTCTCCTTTGGATTGGTTGTGGATTGGATTGTTTATAAAATGATTATAAAAAAAGAAGTATGACAACAGACTGTCATACTTCCTCATAAAGCTGGAGCGCGTTTCGAAGTTGTTTTTGTACGATTCCTCGCAGTTCAAGAGGTTCAAGAACTTCGACTCCACTACCCAAACTGAGTAGAAAAGAACAAAGCCATCTCGCTTCCAGCGGTTGATCAACCGGGATGCGCATCGTCATACTTCCATCGTCATGAAATTGTTTATCCGCTTGATGAAAATGATCCATCGCCTCTGCTAACGCCTCCGGCTTCACCCGAAACACCACATCACGCACTTCATTTTTCCATTCCCTGTTTGACAGAGCGGCTTCTTTCGGCACATACAGATGTGGCTGAAAGGATTCCTCCGTAAGGGACACATTCATCATCCGGGATAGTCGAAACTCCCGATAATCCTTTCGTATGCGGCAAAATCCATAAACGTACCAATTTCGATATTTAAAATGTAGTCTCACCGGTTCCATATCTCGGGTTGTACGTTCATTTCTTGTATTAATGTAATCAAAAGTGATGACTTTACGTTCAGTAATAGCAGAGCGTAAATCACGAAGTGCATCCGGCGCCGTTCGATGAGTTTCAAGATCTACCTCCAGACTTGACGTTTGCTGCTGCGATCCAACCGTTTTCAGTCGCTCAATCGTCCCTTGGGCACGGGCGTCTTCAAACACAGTGGAGAGACTGCTAAGCACGGTGATCAGGGAATCGACATCGTACGAACCGAGCAAGCTTTTATCCATTTTGTATCCGTCCATCATGCCATATCCGCCCTTATGTCCTTGAAACGATATAACCGGGAAGCCGGCAGCACAGATCGCATCGATATCCCGATAGATGGTCCTTTGGGAAACTTGAAACTCTTCGGCCAGCTTGGAGGCAGACAACACTTCATGATTAAGCAGCTTGTAGATGATTGAGATCAATCGCTCCAACTTCATAATATAATCCCCACCTGTTATTCCATTTCGTAACACTGGTGATTATTATTACAGATTGTCAATAAAATTCAAATAACCTTGTGTGCTTTTTATCAATTCACTTTCCGCGGGCTCGTGTTCTGCTCCATAGAAGGCAAAAAATGATCGGTAATCCGCATTGCAGTAAAGAAAGGTCGTCTCAAAAGGGGATAATAATTGTCCAAGGGTATAACGGTATGCTCCGTCTTCATGGTAATCTTCTTCTTTGATTCCGACAGATACAGCCAAGGCGGCTTTGCGCTGCTGCAATTTGTCACCCTTGGAGCCATATGCCCAGCCATAAGTAAAAACTTCATCCAGCCATTGTTTAAGAAGAGGTGGGCTGCTGAACCAATAAATCGGAAATTGCAGGACAAGATGGTCATGAGCTTCAATGAGCTGCTGTTCTTGTTGCACATCAATATGCCCGTCGGGATAGACATTATAAAGTTCATGTATCGTATATTTATCCGGATATTGTCGGAGTTCCTCTATCCACCTTTTGTTGATGACCGATGTTTTTATGTTGGGATGTGCTACGATAACTAGTGTTTTCAAAATGGATTCTTCCTTCCTAAACTTTAATATTTCTTGAGTATAACGGGTGTATTGCAGTGATGTAAGTATGCACTTTTAGTACAGGTACTTACCTTATGGTAAGCACTTTTGACCTTCAATAAGGTTTATTCGTGATTATTCAATAAAGATAGGTCCATAAAGAATATTCCTTTACAGGAATATTCTTTATGGGGTATACTTCGTATATCAGGAAGATGAACATTTTGGTGAAGGAGATGAGATTCTACCTATACCTATAACTGAATGGGGTGAACAGCATGTCAGGACACAATCCAGGTATGGATATGGGCTTGCTGGGCGCTTTGGCTGAACCGAATCGTATGCATATCGTCGAATTATTACGTGATGGTCCTCTTACTGTGGGGGAAATTGCTGAACAGCTGGGATTACGTCAGCCTCAAGCTTCGAAGCATTTGAAAGTGCTCAGTGATCATGGCATTTTGGAGGTAAGGGCCGAGGCCAATCGCAGGATCTACAAGCTCCGTCCAGAACCTTTTCAAACGTTGGATGATTGGGTGCAGTCGTTTCGGAACGTCATGGAAGACCGTTTTGACAATCTGGATCATTATTTGCGTGAACTGCAAAGTAAGAAAGACAAACCCTAGGTATCGCTAACTCATAAGGAGGAATGACAATGTTAAGCAACGAAATGGTGTCGAGTGTGGAAAATGAAAAGGTACTTGTACTTGAGCGAGTATTTGACGCACCTCGTGAGCTTGTGTTCAGCATGTTCAAGGAATCGGAACATCTTCAGCGCTGGTGGGGACCGAGAGGTTGGACCATACCTGTCTGTAACGTGGATTTTCGACCAGGCGGTGTTTGGCATTACTGCATGAAATGCGAGGATAAGAACCAGGGAGATTTTTACGGTATGGAATCTTGGGGAAAAGGTGTCTATAAGGAAATTGTTGAGCCGGAACGGATTGTTTATACCGATTACTTCTCGGATGCGGAAGGTAATACAGATGAGAACCTGCCGACAACCGAAGTGACCATGCTATTCATTGATCTTGGAGACAAGACAAAGATCGTTAATCGATCTGAGTATGTATCCGCAGAGGCATTGCAGACCGTCATGGATATGGGGATGTTGCAGGGAATTACAGAAACCTGGGATCGTCTGGCGGAACGTCTGAACGAAGTGAAGTAACAGAAAATGCTCACAGCCGTCCGTTTTTAACGGGCGGCTGTTTGTTGACTCTTTTAGGTGTAATCGCGATTTATTCGTAAACTATTCCTCTTGCACATTATAAAGTACACGGGCAAGCAGATTCTGTCCGTAGTTACCGAAATTTTTGCCGAAGATCGTTAATCCCCGCTTATTCAAAGGTCCGTCGGTAACGGCGATCCGAAAATGGATATCGCTCTTGTAATCCAGCCCGATCTCGTTCAGGGTAACATCCGAGATACGGCATCCATCAATATAGCTACCCTCCTGAGTGATGCGGATCAGCTTCAGCATACCGTATTGGTTCAGATGCGGCGGCCACCAGTCCGGGTTAAACGTACCCCGGGTATTGCCAAAATCGCCTGGACTCGTCCAGCAGCCAATCTCAATGCCGTTGACGTAGAAATAGATATCGGAAGGGTAGTTATCGCAAAAACCTGGTGCTTCTGAACCCAATTCCATGGACAACTGGATTTCGCTGAACGTCTGGTTAGGCTTAAGGTAGTTGGGAATACGATATTCCAGATAACCTTCGGCCAGCCAAATCATCTCTGCATCGATACGGAGCGGATCGGCAAAGTAGCGGGGATCATCGAACTCGCCAACGATGCTGTCCCGAGTAGCAAGACCACATGTTGGGGCTGCCTGATAATCACTGTAATGACCAACCTGAATTTCAACTTCGTACCGGTTATAAATTTCCTGTGAACGCAAGTCCACCATCAGTTTTTCCTCATTCAGGTAACAAATCTTCTGAATTCCGTGTTTGCCAACCGCAGTATTAATCTCGATCAATCCGCTTTCTTCCAACTTTTTGATATGCATGGTGATGGCACCGTTACTCAGTCCAAGCTTGGTTGCCAGATCATTGAGATTGAGACTTTGGTTCTTTGCCAGCAGCTCAATGATCTGAATCCGGATCTCCGAACTGAGCGCCTTGAAAATATTCACACCCGACATCAGATCTTTAATATAAATCATAGGTGGTTTTCCTTTCCACGTTCTGAACAAAGCCCTGCTGATCCAGGCTTCTGCACATTTATATGGTTTGTTTTAGATAATTATAAATGATTACCCGATGGAAGGGAAGGGCGGAGTACAGGAAGCCAAACCCCTTGTTATATAGCATAATTGAGCGTATTATTCATAAATTGATGAATATTTACTTTAGAAAATAACTTGAATCATTTCATATATATTTGAAATATACCATTGAAATGTGATGTAACCGCTTTTATAATCCTAGTATACCTAAATTGATTTAATACTTCATGAACCAAATTAACTATTTGATCAGGAGAGGTGGAATTCAGTTTGGAAAAGTTCAGAGGGTTAAAAGGTATGAAGAGGCGTTGGGCATTACCGGCACTGCTTGTACTTGTTTTGTTACTGGCGGGCCAGTCTCGGGCATTTGCAGCATTCTGGAATTTGACGGGAGATATTGCTGTTCACGATCCTTCCATCATCAAAGAGGGAAGCTCCTGGTATACCTTTTCAACCGGTCCGGGCATTCAGGTACTGAAATCGGATAACGGGTCATCCTGGTACCGGGTTCCGCAAATCTTTCTGAGCAAGCCTTCCTGGTGGGCCACTGCCGTTCCGGGACAGAGCGGTTTGGACGTATGGGCACCGGACATCGAGCAGTATAACGGTAAAGTATGGTTGTACTATTCCATCTCTACCTTCGGTTCCAATCGATCGGCTATTGGTCTTGCGTCTGCGAACAGCATCGGTGCGGGACAGTGGAAGGATGAAGGGCTGGTGCTTCAGAGTACATCTGCGAATAACTACAATGCCATTGATCCGAATCTGGTCATCGATGCTTCAGGCAACCCGTGGCTGGCTTTCGGTTCTTTTTGGAGCGGCTTGAAGATTGTAAAACTCGATAAAACCACGATGAAACCAACCGGAAGTATATCCTCCATTGCGGCTCGTCCGAATAATGGCGGGGCCATTGAAGCTCCAAGTATTGTGTATCGTAACGGTTATTATTACTTGTTTGCATCCATTGATTCGTGCTGCCAGGGCGTGAATAGCACGTACAAAATGGTCTATGGTCGTTCAACAAGTATAACGGGTCCGTATGTGGACAAAAACGGTGTGAACATGCTGAATGGTGGCGGAACCATATTGGATACAGGCAATGTAAGATGGAAAGGGCCGGGCGGTCAGGACGTATACAATGGCAATGTGATTGTACGCCACGCTTATGATGCCGAGAATAATGGCGATCCAAAATTGCTGATTAATGACTTATTATGGGATGCAAACGGCTGGCCAACGTACTGATTTGTTTTAAATAAATATAAAATGTTTTAATAAAGTATTGACTAAAGTGATCTGGATTTGATAAATTTAACAACAGAAATCTTATTTTACTCAATTGAATACGGTTACAAATCCAGATCAGGAGGGGTTCAGATGGTAAAGAAAAAAAGATTGGTCACACTTATGCTTCTAATGCTGGTAAGTGCACTCGTGTTTGCGGGCTGCGGGGGAAGCAGCGGTTCAAGCGGGGACAAGGAATTGACATTCATGTTCCGGGGTGGCACGGATGAACAGAAGGCGTATCAGGCCGTTGTCAAGAAATTCGAAGAGGAACATCCTGGTGTCAAAGTGAAAATTATTGTAACAGCAGCGGATCAATACGCAACAAAGTTGAGAGCTGCCATTACAGGCAACAGCTTGCCGGACGTATTCTATTTTAACCCTGGCGATGTGAAAGCCTATGTGAATAGCAATGTGTTGATGAACCTGTCACCTTATATTGAAAATAATGCGGACGTAGATCTGGATAACATCTGGAAATATGGTTTGGACCTGTACCGTTATGATGGCAAAATGGCAGGTCAGGGCGATCTCTACGGCATGCCGAAAGATCTGGGCCCGTTCGCACTCGGTTATAACAAGACATTATTTGAAAAAGAAGGCATCCCATTCCCTGATAAGGACAAGCCTTACACCTGGGAAGAGTTCATTAAGGTAAATCAGCAAGCGACGAAGGATACGAATGGAGACGGCAAACCGGATGTATTCGGTACAGGCTTCAACGTACAGTGGGCGCTGCAATCCTTTGTATGGAGTAATGGTGCAGACTGGCTGGATGAGAGCAAAACGAAGGTAACGATTGATGATCCGAAATTTGCGGAAGCATTGCAATTCTTTGCCGATATGCAAAATAAATACAAAATCACACCTTCCATTGAGGAAGCGCAAACATTGGATACGTATCAACGCTGGATGAAAGGGGAAATGGCTTTCTTCCCTGTAGGTCCTTGGGATATGAGTACATTCGAGAAGCTGCCTTTCGAATATGACTTGCTGCCTTTCCCTGCCGGCTCTACCGGAAAATCAGCGACGTGGATCGGTTCCCTCGGGATCGGTGTATCGTCCAAAACAAAACATCCGGAAGAAGCTGCAGCATTGGTTAACTACCTAACAGCTTCGAAGGAAGGCATGCAGCAGCTGGTAGATGCCAAAGTACAGATTCCGAATCTGCTTGATATGGCAGACGAGTGGGCCAAGGATACTTCAACGAAACCGGCGAACAAACAGGAATTCATTGATATCGTAGAAGATTACGGCCGTTCGCTGCCAGGTAACTACACGTACAATGCGGAGTGGTATGACCTGTTCTTCACCGACATTCAGCCGGTATTGGATGGCAAAATTACAGCCGCAGATTATGTGAAGCAGCAGCAGCCAAAAATGCAAAAACTGTTGGACAAAGCGGTAGAGCAAGAGAAGAAATCTCAGAAATAATCATTTTGCATAAATGCTGAAATAATGTGATTGCAAAGATTGAAGGTTAGATTCTAGAGAGAAGTAGCCTACGGCAAATGGATAGAGCAGTAGATTCCATGTTCAAAAAAGGCGGTGCCAGCAGCCCTGCTATCACGCTGCTGGCATCATTTTGGATTCCATACGGGCATGTTGCATGAATTGATTAAGCAAGCATTCATCGATTCATGCAACATGCTGATATTAGAAACAGGGGTGAGCGCAGTGATTACAAAATCTAGCTTGTATCGCAAAGAGAGGCTGTACGGATATTTGTTTATTTTGCCTCCGGTTCTTGGTTTGCTGATCTTTGTTTTGTTCCCTTTTCTGTATTCCTTGTACGGTTCGTTTACGGATTGGGATGGCTTAGGACAGATGAACTTTATCGGTTTAGCCAATTTTAAGGATTTGCTCACAGATGATCTGTTTTACAAAGCGATGTTCAACACCTTTTATCTGATGCTGGGTATCCCGATTGGTTTGCTGCTTGCATTGCTGCTGGCAATGGGTCTGAATCGTAAAATCCCCGGGACAACGACGTTCCGTGTGATCTATTATATTCCGGTCATTTCGTCCCTCGCGGCGGTGTCCATCATGTGGAACTGGGCGTACAACGGAGATTACGGATTGGTTAACCAATTCCTTGATCTGTTTGGTATTGAAGGCCCTAACTGGCTCGCGAACAAAGACACGGTTAAACCGGCCTTGATTATTATGACGGTGTGGAAAGGCCTCGGTTACACGATGTTATTGTATTTGGCTGCATTGCAAAGTGTATCACGTACATATTACGAAGCGGCCGAGCTGGATGGAGCGAACGGGTTCCAGATCTTCCGCAACATCACCTGGCCAATGGTGAAGCCGGTTACTTTTTTCCTCGTTGTGACAAACATTATTGGTGGTTCCCAGATCTTTACGGAAATGAACATTATGACACCTACGGGTGGTCCTGAATATTCATCCGCATCGATTGTCTTCTACATCTGGCAGAAAGCATTCAGTAATCTGCAGATGGGTTATGCCTCTGCAATGGCCATGATTCTGGGTATTTTCATTTTTGTCATTACTTTGGTGCAATTCAAAATGAACGAAAAATCAGCCTATGATGGAGATTAATGGTCTAGGAAAGGAGTGAACCGGAGATGTCTTACAGTCAAAAGAGGAAATTAACGAACTCTATCATTTTTATCGTACTCGCGATTGGTGCGATTGCGATGATCGCACCACTGATCTGGATGCTGTCCACTTCCGTGAAGGAGAAGCAGGATGTATTCGCACTTCCGCCCGTATGGATACCTGAAGTGTTCCAATTCGGAAAGTATAAGGAAATCTGGGAAGCAGGTCCGCTGCTCAGCGGCATCAAGAACAGCTTGATCGTGGCGGTCAGTGTTACCGTTGTCGGGACGTTTACGTCCAGTATCGCTGCATTTGCTTTTGCCAAATTGAGATTTCCGCATAAAAACAAACTGTTTCTTGCTTTACTTGCATCGATGATGATTCCGTATCCGACAGTCATGATTCCGCAATTCATTATGTTCTCGAAGCTGGGTTGGGTGGACACGCTGCTGCCACTGATTGTTCCAGGACTATTTGGTAACGTGGTCATGATCTTCTTCCTTCGTCAATACCTGCTTAGTGTGCCTGATGCCATAATTGAAGCAGCGAAAATTGACGGCAGTTCCTATTTCCGATTGTACTCCAGCATTACGTTCCCGCTGATTAAACCTGCGATTGCAGCTCAACTGATTCTCTGGTTCATGGGTATCTGGAACGATTATCTGGCGCCGATTATTTATCTGAATTCACCGGAGAAGCAGACGTTACAGCTCGTTATTGCAAATTTCAATGCCACGTATGCGATCCAGACGGATTATCCGCTTATCATGGCAGCGTCCATTGTTGCTCTGTTGCCAGTATTGATCATCTTCCTGATCTTCCAGAAACAGATTATTGAATCGGTAGCGATCTCTGGAGTGAAAGGATGAATCAGCGGAGAACATTCCGCGGGTGGACGAATTCAGGAAAAGGAGTTGTTGCTTCGATGTTACTGCTGCTGATGGTTGGAGCTACCGGCTGTTCTGGGGATGACGCCGGAAAATCGGTGTCCCCGCCGGTCTTTCCTGCTGCTCCCCAAGATACTCCATTGTATGACACTTCCATTCTGGACGACGAATCCCGCTGGACGGTGAACAACGCACATGATCCTGCCATTATCAAAACCGATCAGGGGTACTATGTTTATTCCACAGACGTTCGTGTAGCGGGAGAAGCGAAACCCGGCGTCATGGTTCGCAAATCGGATGATCTGATCAACTGGACATGGGTAGGTCAGGCTTTGCCTGGTATTCCGAAAGAAGCTCTCGATTGGACAGGTGCAGTTAACCTGTGGGCACCGGATGTGATTCAGGTCGGGGATACCTACCGCATGTATTATTCGGCATCGACCTTTGGCAGTACACGTTCGGCCATTGGTTTGCAGACCTCTGCTTCACCAGAAGGCCCGTGGCAGGATGAAGGGCTGGTTGTTAGAACAGCGGAGAATGAAAAGGATAAGCTGAATGCGATTGACGCCAATCCGGTAGTGGATGCCGAAGGCAATTCATGGATGGTGTATGGTTCCTTTTTCGATGGAATATATATTGCACCTCTCGATCCGGAAACCGGAAAGTTCAAGGAAAAGGGGTATGGTACCCGCATTGCCGCCCGTGATCGTGCTACGGAAGAAGGTGCGGTGGAGGGTCCATATATTGTGTATAACCCGGAGTTCAAAAAATATTATCTATTCGTCTCGTATGACTCCTTATTCGAAGATTATAACGTGCGTGTAGCTCGCGCTGATTCAATTACTGGCCCATACACGGATGTAAATGGCATGAACATGCTGGATACGGAGCATCTGCCTCAATACGAAGTCGGGACCAAGATTCTGGGTGGCTACCGCTTCACCGAAGGTGAGGGCTGGGTTGCACCTGGACATAACTCCGTCCTTAAGGATGGCGACGATTATTATATCGTGCATCATGCAAGAGGTGAAACCGATAAAAACTGGCCGTATCTGCATGTACGTAAAATGCTGTGGACCAAGGACGGCTGGCCTGTTGTATCACCAGAACGGTATGCAGGTGAATACACGCAGGACATTCCGAAGTCGATGATCTCCGGTGAGTGGGAAGGCATGGCGCTTGATCCGTCGGTGGACGGACAGGTTCAGGCAGTACCCTATACTTTGGAGGGCAACGGTCAAATCAAAAGCGCAAACGGCTCAGGAAAATGGACGTTTGACGGCAAACAAACACTGATGCTGGAGTGGAAAGAAAGCCCGTGGGGCGGAGCTTCCACAGAGGAGCTCAAGCTGCTCCCGTCCTGGGACTGGGAGCGAAGCCAGCCTGTGCTTGCAGTGACGGGCATGAGCGACCGCGGCATTGCCGTCTGGGGCAAACAGATCAGCGCCGCGGAGAAGTAGAAGAGCCACATTTATGGCTCGGAGTTGGTTGTAATCCTGCGAGCGCGAGAAAGAGCGAAGCTGCGCATTGAAGGGTGCACGAGCAGTGCAGGGGGAGGAAGGAGCCGCAGGAGCGTCTTTGGCATCCGATTTCAACCGCTGAATGCGGTGGGAAAGGAAATCGGAGGACAAGAGAGCGACAAGGCCCTGCCACCCCCGGAGCGTCCGCGGTGCACCCCCAAGCTGGCCGATAGCTTACGGCCAGTCGTGCATTTCGTGGGGAGAGTCGACCAAGCGAAGCGGTTGACCCCATATATACAGAGCCACACCGATGGCTCGGAGTTTGGATTTGGTTCAGCGAGCGCGAGAAAGAGGGAAGCTGTTGTTTTCAGGTGCACAAGCAGTGCAGGGGGAGGAAGGAGCCGCAGGAGCGTCTTTGGCATCCGATTTCAACCGCTGAATGCGGTGGGGAAAAGAAATCGGAGGACAAGAGAGCGACAAGGCCCTACCACCCCCGGAGCGTCCGCGGTGCACCACCAAAAATAGTCTTTGCACTTTATCCATCAGCCTTTCCAAATCTTCACTCCGAGCCATACACACACATTTGAAAGGGGAGCGTTCTCATGACTGATTCCATTACATTTACTAATCCTATCCTGGAGCAGCGGGCTGATCCGTGGGTGTACCGTCATACTGACGGTTACTATTATTTCTCTGCTTCCGTACCGGCCTTTGACCGAATTGAAATCCGGCGTGCACAAACGTTGGAAGAATTGAGAGATGCCGAGCCTGTAACGGCGTGGCACAAACGTGATTCAGGACCGATGAGTGCCAATATCTGGGCACCCGAAATTCATTTTATCGACGGCAAATGGTACATCTACTACGCTGCTGCTCATACGAGCGAGACTAACGAAGGTCTTTTCGACCACCGTATGTATGTATTGGAGAATGATTCTGCAAATCCACTGGAAGGTGAATGGGTAGAAAAAGGGCAAATTATAACACGCTGGGAGACGTTTGCATTGGATGCAACGACTTTTGAGCACAAAGGAATCCGTTATCTGGTCTGGGCACAAAAAGATCCGGATATTGTAGGTAACTCGAATCTGTACATTTCCGAAATGGAGAATCCGTGGACGCTGCGCGGTGAACAGGTGATGATCGCTACACCTGAATACGATTGGGAAATCATCGGCTTCAAGGTGAATGAAGGAGCAGCAGTATTGCATCGGAATGGACGAATCTTTATTGGTTACTCGGCAAGCGCGACCGACTACAATTATTGTATGGGTTTGCTCACTGCGGATGAAGATGCCGACTTGCTTGATCCAGCGAGCTGGGTGAAATCGCCTACACCGGTATTCCAGACGTGTGAGGCAAACGGTCAATATGGCCCGGGTCATAACAGCTTTACCGTATCGCCGGATGGCAAGACCGATATTCTGATCTATCATGCGCGTAATTACAAAGAGATTGAAGGAGATCCTCTGTACGATCCAAATCGCCATGCTCGCGCACAGGTGATTCGCTGGAACGATGATGGCACGCCTGATTTTGGAGTTCCTGTTCCGGATGGAAGGGCTGCGGCTGAAACGAAATAATCATACATTTTTTATTAGAGTAAGCCCTTAGTCAGCGAGCCATGCGGATTAGGGGCTTTTACTTATGTCTATACATTGAGAAGATAGCTAGGCAGGCCTGAAAATGAAGAGGTGAGATGCTGATAGAGCAACCATCCCCTGACCTCTGCGTATGAGGAGTATACAATTCACTATACACATAACATTAGGAGGCCATATATGGATTCGCGCGAGACATTGGACCGGGAGCTGGAACAGATTTTAAAATGGGAAAAAGGACAGAAGGACTTGTTTATTTGGGACAAAATTGGTCGTTTGCCATTTGCCATGCTGGATAAAGTTATGCCCAAAGCGCTGAAACAGAAGATTGGAGACTCGCTGAATGAAGTCGGTCAGTATGTACAGAATGGCGGGAAATTTCTCGTTCAGAAAAAGAAGGTCGCTGAGCTGCTCCGAAAGGAAGCAATCCAATCCGGTTATTCCATGAAAGCCGATACCTCTTACGATGAACAGGATGGAGAAGCAAAAGATACGATGAAAATCCATAGTGTGGAAGGCTTACCGCTTGAAGTGCTGGATCGCACTGCCGATAGCATTACGGACAGTCGAACGAGGTTTGCTGCCGCACAAGGTGCCGCAACAGGCATCGGCGGCATTGTGACGATTGCGGCGGATATTCCGATGGTCATGGGGCTTTCCCTGAAAGTACTGCAGGAGATGGCGCTATGCTACGGATATGATCCCGATGAACCTCAAGAGCGCATATTTATCGTTAAATGTCTACAATTTTCCTCCGCCGATATTGTGGGCAAGAAAGCAATTATTGATGAACTCGCCGATTACGATAATCCCGATAAACAGGTCGAGGTTATCTCCCAGATGCAGGGCTGGCGGGAGGTTTTTAATTCCTATAGCGAATCGTTTGGTTGGAAAAAGCTGTTCCAGCTCATTCCGATTGCCGGCATGGTATTCGGGTCAGTGAGCAACAAGAATACCATTCGGGATGTCGCGGAGGCCGGAAAAATGTTATATAAAAAACGGCTGATTCTTCAGCGCCTTTCGCAGTGATGTCCATTAACAAAAATGGCCATAGGACGATGCCACAAGGCTCTGATTCTGACATTAACGAATCTATGGCACCCTATCCTATTATGGCGTTTAGAAGAATCGCTGATTCTAAGGAATAACACTATCGCTATTTGCATGATAATCGTACTAAATGGTGCGAAAACACACAAAATGAGGAATAAGGCGTCTGTGATTCGTTACATTGGTTGATTGCCAGTAATGAGGCTATTGAAGTGCGCTGGATTCGTTACACACATGTGATTCTACTGTATTTTGTCATGAAGTAGGGCACCGCGTGCTGGAAGCTGCACACGGTTGACGCTAACGCTGACCAAACAAAAAACGGGATGAAGCCCTTAGGTAAAGGCTTTATCCCGTTTGCACATGCTGGAGTAAATTCGAGGTTGGTTAACCATCTGACGTTTTTCGCTAAACAGTCGTAACAGTGTACTTTTGTTTATTTTGAAATTGGAGCTTAAATTATCTATGATCTGTTATTCTTCACTACCGTTCTCTTCTGCCCAGCGATTTAGCAATTTATCCGATGGAAGCAGGAAGGTAAAGATGCCGATCAGTGGCAGGAAGCTGCACATTTGCATGACTGGCGATACGCCGAACACGTCGATCCAGTTCCCGAGCACGAGTGCGCCCAGACCGCCCATACCAAATGCCAGACCCGTGATCAGGCCAGAGACAGTTCCGATTTTTCCAGGAATTAACATTTGTGCATATACAACGGTCACCGAGAAGCTGGACAACATGATGAACCCAATAATGCTCAGCAACACGGCTGTCCAAAACAGATTGGCATAAGGCAGGAGCAGCGCCAAGGGAGCGGCCCCGGCCATCGACAGGAAGATCATGTTCCGTTTACCGAAGCGATCCGCCAGTGGACCGCCAAAGAACGTACCAAGAGCCCCAGCCGCCAGGAACAGAAAGATATAGATCTGTGCGTCCTCTGTGGACAAGTTGAAGGTATCTTTCAGGTTAAACGCGTAGAAGCTGCCGATCGAAGCGACATACCACGAACGGACAAAGACGAGCAGAATCAAAATGGTTATGGCAGCAGCAATTTTTTTGCGTAATGCTGGATTGGGGGCGCGACGGGCTGCCGCTTGCCTGCGCAAATACCCTCCCGATTGCAGCATGCGTCCATACCAGCGAGCGATATAGATTTGAACCGCGATCCCCGCAGCTGCAATGCCCGTGAATCCGATGGCACCGAACAGCCCAAACGGGATGAAAATCCATCTGGTGAGCAATGGAGCCAGAGACTGACCGGCGTTACCACCCACCTGGAAGATCGACTGAGCCAGCCCCCGACGAGGCCCTGCGGCCATATGGGATACCCGTGAACCCTCAGGATGGAACGCTGCGGAACCAAGACCGACAAAGATGACGGAGATGAGGACGGCCATATAACTGTCGGCGAAGGCAAGCAATAGCATACCGGTAAACGTAAAGCCCATGCCGATGGGCAGGATGGAAGGTGTTGGCTTTTTATCAGCAAACCAGCCTACAACAGGCTGCATGATGGACGCAGTAAAGTTGATGGCAAACGAAATCCATCCGATCTGCGTATACGTGAGATGCATGGAGTCTTTCAAAATTGGAAAAATAGCTGGAATGACAGATTGGATTGAATCGTTGAACAAATGAACCAGACTGATGGCAATTAAGATCCGGTAAACGGTACCTTGAGCATCCAATCCGGGTGGAGCTTTCGAACGCGCAGCGGCGTCTTTGGATAATGAATTTTGCATGGACATGTACAGTTCTCCTTTGGTCGCGGTCACGAGGGATCAGCGCCTGATGATGTGATGTGCCTAAGCATATTGTTACATAATAGGATAGATTTTAAGGGTCGACAAGGGGAACAGGTGAAATTAACGTTCTCAGTGCCAGTCCAATCCATACGATGGAATGCAAACGCTCGCGTTCCATACTAAAAAACCAAAGCCGAATTTCTTCAGATTTGAAGAGTTCGGCTTTGGTTTGTTCTATGATTTTATTTTATACAAAGCATAATTGGTGTATCTACCAAATTAACGATTATCAATCGTCTCCGGGTACATATCATGATTCATCATGCGGTGCTCGGCCATTTGCTCGTACTTCGTACCCGGTTTGCCGTAGTTGGTATACGGATCAATGGAAATGCCTCCGCGCGGTGTAAACTTGCCCCATACTTCAATGTAACGTGGGTCCATCAGCTTAATCAGGTCGTTCATGATGATGTTCACACAATCCTCGTGGAAATCTCCATGGTTGCGGAAGCTGAACAGATACAGCTTAAGAGATTTACTCTCGACCATTTTCACATCAGGGATGTAGCTGATATAGATCGTTGCAAAGTCCGGCTGACCCGTGATCGGGCACAGGCTGGTGAACTCCGGGCAGTTGAATTTGACAAAATAATCCCGGTACGGGTGTTTGTTATCGAAGTTCTCCAGAATTCCCGGATCATATTCAAACGTATATTTTACGCCCTGGTTACCCAGCAACGTTAGATCTTGCATTTCATCAGGTTGTCTCATGGATTCGTAAACGCTCCTTATTTCCGGCGACGCACCAAGCTTACCGGTATATATGATAGGCCATCTTAGCCTCAGTATGTGGTTCCTAAATTACATCATGCTGTCCACTCCACCCACAACTGCCCATTCAGACGCCGCGTTTGTTCCCCCACACCAGAGTATGCAGCTGTGGCAGCACACGAACGTCGTTCAGATCATCGGATGCACTGACTTGATCAATCAGCCATTCATAACGGGCAAGCAGCGAAGACGCCAGATCGGGCGTATCGGCAGAAGTGACATCCGGGTTCCCGGTCTGCAAAAATAAATCCGTGCCCGGATACCGTGCATGCACACGGCGGGCATAGTCCAAGTCTGTCTCATCGAAGATTACGATCTTTAGACTGTGGCTTCGTTCCACCGGGCGAGCAGCCAGACGGCGGATCAGATCATCCAGCACAGCCCAGTCCGTATTCATGCCTGAGCTGGGAGGCTTGGGCGAGACGGTGACTTCGTCAATGTCCGCCAGCCAGGGCTGCCAACGGGAGCCCTGCGTTTCTACCGCGGTGCGGATGCCATTCTCACGAAGCAGCTTAACCAATCCGCCCAGTGAAGCGAGCAGGGCGGGGTTGCCGCCAGAGATGGTCACATGGGAGAAGCGTGAGCCGCCGACGCGGCGCAGCTCATTCCATACGTCTTCCGGTGTAATCATCCGGATCAGATCCTTGCCGCTGCCATCCCAAGTAAAGGCAGAGTCACACCAGGAGCAGCGATAATCGCAGCCCGCGGTGCGGACGAACATCGTTTTCTGCCCGATGACCATGCCTTCTCCTTGAACCGTAGGGCCAAAGATCTCCATCACAGGAATACGAGCCTCTTTACTGCGTTCCACACTAACCATCGATCATCCACTCCCGTCTGGCCTCGGCGTAACTGGTCGGCGTCTCGTACAAGCGGACAAACTCTGTTCGACCACCTTCGGTCAGTGCGGCATACGGTTCAGTCTGCAAGGCATGTTCCATCTGCTCGAACAACCAGACGACCATATTTTCAGCCGTTGTATTCATGAGGGGAAGGGTTTCGTTCAAATACTGGTGATCCAGATACCCTTCAATGTGTGTTTTCCATATATCCTTGATATGTCCAAAATCAACCGTTAGCCCTGTCTCACCCGGGTAACCGCTAATGCCAAAAACAACTTTATAGGTATGCCCGTGCAAGTTCTTGCACTTGCCTTCATAACAATGCAGATGATGTGCCGCGTCAAACGTAAACTCCTTGCTGACAAGTACACGTTTGCGATGATAGCGCAGCTGATCAGGAAGAATATCTTCTCCGATGCGCTGCAGCCTCTCCACAATACGGAATGTTCCTGGCTCTCTCATCGTATATCCACTCCTACAGATCCGGCAGCTGTGCGCTGCTGCACATAGCGATCCAGCCCGGCTTTGCGCAGTTTGCAGGCAGGGCATTCGCCGCAGCCATCGCCGACAATCCCGTTATAACAGGTCAGTGTACGCTCTCGTACATAATCGAAGGCACCGAGATCATCCGCCATCTTCCACGTCTGGGCTTTGTCCAGCCACATCAGTGGGGTATGGATGACAAACGGGAAGTCCATCGATAGATTCAGCGTAACATTCATCGATTTCACAAACGAATCCCGACAATCCGGGTATCCGCTGAAATCCGTTTCGCATACCCCTGTGACGAGGTGACGGGCCCCTTTTTGCTTCGCCATAATAGCCGCAAAGCTGAGGAATAACAGATTCCGTCCATCGACAAACGTACTCGGCAGTTCGCCTTCTTCATGCGTAATCTCCACATCGGTGCGAGTAAGAGCATTGGGCGCAAGCTGGTTTAACAAGCTCATATCCAGGACCGTTTGCTGTACACCCAGATCGCGAGCGATCTCTGCGGCGCATTCAATCTCCAGCTTGTGACGCTGGCCGTAATCGAAGGTAACCACCTCAACCTCGGCAAATTGCTGTTTGGCCCAGAACAAACAAGTTGTACTGTCCTGACCGCCGCTAAACACAACGACTGCTTTTTCTTCGTTCAACATAAAAAAACCTCTCCATCTTCTTAAGATCAGTCCATGCCCATAGGCACAGAGTGTCGGAAGAACAGAGAAGTTCATGAACTGGCATCCATCAAAAACACACCTTCTCGTAGGCTGCTTCAAAAAAGCAGGCACGATCTAGTGTCCTTAGTTTTTTACGTACGTGTTACCTAAAATGTACGCAAGACTTTATTGACCTCAATAAAGGTCAAGTCTTATAGAGGGAGTTCGCGAACCTCTCCCATGCCGTAGGCATGGATTTTCTTCTTCAATTGTCCGGTACAGTATAACACATTTCCAATACGGTGAGCATGCTTTCCATGAGAACCCATTTATAACCGAGCCTAACGTCATCTGGACTTACTTGATTAAAACATTTCCAAACGGAATGACTTCTTTCAGAATCCGCTTAAACAAGCCTTCGTCGTTCAGATCCTGTTCCAGTCTATGATTTTCACGGCCAGCCTGAAAGAGCACAGAGCCATGTCCTGTCATCTTCCAATGATAGTTCATATGCTGACTGGCAAGATGGTTCCCATACACGGTGAGTTCAAGCTGGGCGTTCTCAGGATAGGCAATAATGCTGCCTGCGTCCACGTAGAGTGGTGCTGTGGGGTGCAATTCCTGTTGGCAAACCTGACCTTGGGTCAGCAATCCAATTTTTCCTTTACCAGAAAACTTCATTTTCACTGCGTCACGAGTGATCAGCATGTTTTTTATTTTTTGAATTTTGGTATGCATCGTGATGCCGTCAGAGTAGAAAAAAAGGTGGCGGAAGTCGTACAGCAGATCGCTGTTCTCATTTAGTTCAACTTCCTTCATGGTGAATCCCGGAGGCAGGGCAGCGACAAATTGACAGGGACCGGTTATTTCGGATTTGATCAGCTTTTTCTTGCGATACATGCCAGTAATATTCATGATTTTATCATGACGGCTACTGCTAGGTCCGCGAAAGGCGACAATTTGCTGGGGGTGCAGAATATGGAGGCGGTCGTCCTGGATTAGCGAGAAGGTGACCACCTGCCCGGCTCCGCCAGCTTCAGTATGATTCAGGTGTATGTGCATGCGGTTGCTCCTGTTCTTTTATACTCGGCCTGAGCGGCGACGCATTCCCCAGCGCATCAACCGGATCAGAATAAAGTATCCCAATATGAGAGAAACGGCTGTGATCACCATTGTCTGAATGCGTTTGGCGGTTGCTGTTTTGGCATCCTGATCATTCTGCAGTTTGCTTACCATATCGGTCAGCTTCTCATTTTGAGCCAGCAACAACTCGTTCTGGGCTTTAAAAGCTTCGACATTTGCCTGGGCTTGTCCCAATTGGGCGGAGGTTTGATTCAATTGTTCCAGTGTCTGTTGGTAGCTTTCCTGCAGCGCATTTACTTCTCCTGGAAGCTCAGATACTCGTTCCCAACCACTATAGATGTCTGAAAATATATTGGCATTCGCTGCACTTACTGTAGAAGTCAAAGAAACAGCAAACAATACACATGTGGTGAATAACACCCGAATGAAATAACCCTGAATGGATTTTGGCATGAATGGCACCTTCTTTCGGTTACATAATCGTTTGCCGATTTCGTCGTCATTTGTTGAAATACGGCTCTTTCATTATACGTCAAAACCAGGAAAATGGGTTCAAGTTGATTAGTTTTAATTACCCTGTATTGAATTCATTTAATACAAACACGGTTGTTTAACTTTTAATGTGCAGGGGTAATAGAAGAACAGGGTAGCAACCCGGACAGTCCTGCATACCACTATTCCTTCCGTTCCGGGTACCTGCTATTCATATTGACGAAAACTAATGAATGAAACGAATATATCCGATGCTCAAAAAGATCTTGAATACAAAGGAGTAAAAACATATGTACACATCAGAACAAACGACAACAACCAAAACGATTATGATCACGGTAAACGGTGAGCCAATCGGGCGTGAATTGATTATTGACAGCGTTACCTATGCTCCAGTGACTAATCCTGAATCGTTACAGTCTTTACACAAAATGGGTATGGATTCAGCGACAGTTTAATTTAGGACCTCTCATATCGAAGTACTCTAAAAGCTTGGCAAATTGCCAAGCTTTTTCGTCGTAAATTGTCGTATTTAGGCGGATTAAGGTGTGAAAAACTAATATTATGGAAAAATTTCCTGCGAACATATGTTCCGTGACAATATAGTGTCCATTTACCCTGATAACTTAGAAGATAATACCTATAAATCGGGGGAGAGACTACCAGTGAACTCAGTCTTTGAAGTATCTTATTCGTGGAATCGAGAGGCCATACCGACAGGGGGAGCCGACCCCGTATATATGATGGTTGAATGGCGTAATGGAGCCCCTGCCAAAAGACTTAGGAAAATAGCACCCAAAATTGTGTCGAGAGACTTGGAACTATTGCTCAAACCGGAATTTGGAACTCAACTGAAAGGCATCTATGGTTGCCGCTCCAAAGAAACGGATATTGGCTGGGTTCTAAGGCTTGGGGACGTGTACAAGGGAGAAAGTAAGCAAATTTTACTCGAATTCTCCATGGGACCACGCGTATCAGGGAAAACTGCCGTATGTTCAGCTTATTGGAGTACACGGAAATTGAAACAAAGCCAGAGGGTACTGCTGCGCAGAGAGCAACTGTATATCCAGTATACAAGTCATCTGGGTATGCTTCGTCAGCCGGAAGATCCCAAGGTAGAGAAGACGATCAAATTAAGTGAAACGATCCCTTTGATTAAACAAGCATTGCGTGCTTATGAAAGAGGTCGTTCACAAGAGGGAAGTAATATGCTGCGTCGGCATGCAGATGCCTTGTTAATTGAAGCCGCTCGCAAGCAGGACCTGGATTATTATTATGAGGCCGAAATCGTAGAGAAGCTTCGTCACCATTACGGAGTAACTTTTGAATCCATGTATAATAATCGCGAAAGATCGGTGTTAGGAGAATAGGGATAAAGAACTAGTGATGACGGTGTGCTTGGGAATGTTTCTACATAATTTTTTGAAGGTGAAGTAAAGGAATAAGTCGAATGTACTAAATAACATACTAATAAAAAATGGATGGAGCTGTATCGAATTTATTGAAACAACATAGTGGAGGGTCCGGCAAAATGACAGACCGACTGATCCGATTAATGCGCATTATAACTCTTGTGCAGGCTAAGCCGGGGATTCTGGCCCGTGAGCTTGCCGAGCGGTGCGAGACAACGGAAAGGACGATATACCGCGACATGGAGGCCCTCAGTGCAATGCATATCCCGATCGCCAACATGGGACATGGAAGAGGATACATGTTTATCAGCCATTTTGCCATGTATCCGCTGAATTGGTCTGATGAAGAAGCTCAAGCCTTTATGCACCTGGCAGAAGTCATGGAGAATATCCGTCCGTTGCTGAAGCCCGCTTTTGAAAGCGCGTATGAGAAAGTAGTTGCCTCGAATCAGAAAAACAAAACCGAACGAGTGGAATGGACCGAGCACATTAGCGGGTTGTTCAAAGTAGGTACACCTGCTTGGCAAAATGAAAATACGAATCTTCTGAATCATTCACTTGTGACCTTGCTGGAGGCTGGAATATCACAGAACACCATTGAAGGAGAATATCTGTCTAAAGGCAAGAAAGGGATTGTACGGATTGATCCTTATTGCCTCATCCCCCGTGAATACCGATTTGACCTGTTGGCATATTGTCACCTATCTGAGAAACTGAAAATATTTCAAGTGAGTCGTTTGCACAGGGTTCGTATTTTGCCTCGCACGTTCCGCAAAGATGATTACATGTTACAATCCTATTTTCGTACGCCACGTGGACATGGCAACAGTACGGAGTGGATTGCATACAAGATCAGATTCTCGCCGCATGCAGTGGATCGCGTCATGCAGGAACCATTTTTTGCCCGTCCCATTTTAACCATCGAACCGGAAGGCACGTTGTTGTTTGAGGCCATATTGAGTGACGAACAAGGATTTCTGACCTGGCTGTCTCAATATGGACCGGACGCGGAGATCTTGGAACCTGAGAAATTCCGGCACATGATGAAAGAACGTCTGGAACGCTGGCGGGGGATTTATAACTGAAACCTGACCCTGCCAGCCAGACACTCTTGCTTTTTCTTTTATTCATAAGAACGGAGTGGAATTGAATTACTCTTTGGCTTTGAAGAGGTGTGCCAGATTGCCAAAAGGGGATTCTTTATCTTCATCAACACTACTGGAATAGACCACTTTGGATGTTATACCTTCATCATCAGCTGCACAATTCGTTTCCAGGTTAAATTGGTCAAATTGGTGCATGAACACTTTGGCTGTATTGATGGCATCATCCAATGCACGGTGTTGTGTACCGTCGAATTCAATTCCGCACAACTCAAGCGCCTGGGCGAGTCCAAGTTGACGGAATTTTCCTTCCCTGCGCACTGTACGTGACCATTGCTGCTGGAGATCATTATGGTTGGTGATCCAGGCGACATCGAGTTGATGTGTGCGGCAATGAGAGATCAGTTTGCTGCGATCATCCGGTCCCCAGGAGCACATGTAATAAGGTTCACTTCCCATCCAGGCCCTAAATTGATTCAATGCTTCTGGAAAAAGAGGGGCTGCATCGATATCCTTCTGGGTAATGCCCGTAAATTGAACCGTGTCGGTTGACAGAACGGATTTATTGGAAGGACGAACATAAGTATGGAACGTGTCTGAAACGCACAGGCCGTTCTCACCTTCTGTGACTTTGACGGCACCAATATCTATAATTTCCGAAGAGTAACGAGTATTGCGGCTTACCGTGAATTCAAGATCATAGATAATATATGGCATAGGACTAACTCCTTTATCATTTAATACATTGGTTTCTATTTCTCTATATTACAGGGAACGCACAGCCATGTCAGCCATCGCTCGGTAATTCATTTTAGGAAATGGGATGTAACTGTGTGGTTGACAATTTCTTGTAAATGTACTAAGGTGAGCAAAAATGATAACAGCGATCAACGAGGACATAATTACGTTAGTCAGCTTCTACAGAGAGGAAACCACGTAGTGCAAGGTTTCTGCTGCTGCTTCATAATTCCTACCTCGCGAGCTGCGGAGCAGATAACCTATGGGTTGCAACCTCCGCCGGATGGGCCCGTTACGCTCAGAAGGACTGCAACCTTCGAATCGCAAAAGTTGCGAACAGAAGCGGTGATGGAGATGGCCCAGGAAGATCTGGTGCAAACCGGAATCGATAAACGCAGTTAAATAAGGGTGGTACCACGACACATTCGTCCCTTGACGGATGTGTCTTTTTGCTGTTTATAACCTGATTTACAATACATTCTGAAGACAAGAGGTGTGCAAGATGCGTCAAAGTGAAATGCTTGTTCCAACATTACGTGAAGCACCGGCAGAGGCCGATGCAGCAGGACATCGTTGGTTACTGCGTTCCGGCATGATTCGCCAGCTGGCAGCGGGGATATACAGCTATTTGCCTTTAGGTCGGCGTATATTACTGAATGTGGAACGGATCGTTCGCGAAGAGATGGACCGGGCGGGCTGCCAGGAAGTATTGCTGCCAATCATGCAGCCAGCCGAGTTGTGGGAGGAATCCGGAAGATACACGCAATATGGACCTGAGTTGATGCGGCTGAAGGATCGTCATGCACGCGAGTTCGCCCTCGGACCAACTCATGAAGAAGTGATAACGGCGCTGGCTCGCGATGAGGTGAACTCCTATCGGAAGCTGCCGTTCACACTTTATCAGATTGGCACCAAATTCAGAGATGAGCGTCGCCCGAGATTCGGATTGCTGCGCGGCCGGGAGTTCATCATGAAGGATGCCTATTCCTTTGCTTCCGACTGGGAAGAGCTGGATCGTACCTATCAGGCGATGAATACCGCATATTCCCGAATTCTGGAGCGATGCGGTCTGGAGTATATCCGGGTAGAGGCGGATGCAGGAACCATTGGGGGGCAGGGGGAGACTCATGAGTTCATGGCACTAGCCGATGTGGGGGAAGACACCATTGTAACCTGCAAACACTGTGGATACGCCGCAAATCTGGAGAAAGCCGGATATCAGGCTTCCGGTTCTTCCCCGAGAGTTGCATCAGATGAAGAAGCTACTTCCGGTTCTGATGATTCTGCTATGGCCCATCAATTGGATCAGGAAACAGCGAACAGGTTGGTTCGAATCCAAACTCCAGGGGTGCGTACAATTGCTGAACTAAGTGCTTTTGTCGGCGAGGATGCTCAGCATATGATCAAAACGTTGCTTTATCAAGCCGATGGTCAGTTGGTCGCTGCGCTTGTTCGCGGCGATCATGAGCTGAATGATATTGCACTAAAGCAGGTATTGGGTGCGGAAGAATTGATGCTGGCTGATGAGGCGTCACTTGCCAAGCATCCCAATCTGACGGTAGGTTTCCTGGGTCCTGTTGGGCTGGCTCTGCCGATGGTAGTAGATGCGGATGTGGCTGCTATGGAATATGCAATTACAGGAGCCAATGAAATCGATGTACACTACTCCAATGTACGCCCGGGTAAGGACTTTGCTTTGGACAAAGTAGAACGAATCCGCTTCGCCGCTGAGGGTGATGGTTGCCCAACTTGTGGAGAAAAGCTCGTATTCACAAAAGGCATTGAAGTGGGGCATATCTTCAAACTTGGAACCAAATACAGCGATGCGATGGGCGCATCATTCCTGGATCGAAACGGACGTCAGTGTGCGCCTGTAATGGGGTGTTACGGTATTGGTGTATCTAGACTCATGGCTGCTATAGCCGAACAATACGCTGGGGAAGATGGCATCCGTTGGCCGGCTGCTATCGCTCCATATCATGTCCATCTGATTGCTGTTAGCTGGAAAGACGAGCAGCAGCGCCAGCTTACACTTGATTTGGAACAACAGCTCCTGGATGCAGGATACGCTGTTCTTGTAGACGATCGGGATGAGCGGCCAGGGGTGAAGTTCAAGGATGCGGAATTGATCGGATTGCCTGTTCAGATTGTAATTGGGCGCGGAGCAGCCGACGGGCAGGTTGAATTGGGATCACATGCGCTGGCAGCATCAGGTGAAACTAAGCGGAAGGGCATGACTGCTCAAGAAGCTATAATGTATGTGAAGGCACAGGTTTAACCTGGAAAAAATCTCTGTCCATAGGTGAAAAAATCTTAGGGACCGCCGAATAATATTAGCGTAAATAATAGGTCCAATTATTATGCGGTAAACTATTTTTGAGGCTGAGTCACAGGATTAAGCTTTAAAAAGAGGGCTATAGACATACGATTAAGCTGAGATTTCGCACTATATCATACCTAATGACTATCCTTTAGACAATTGTATTCTGTATACAACGATTTTGGATTTAAGGAAGTCTCCGCATGGTATTCGCGAAGGTATGGATGTGCAAATATGCAAAACATCGCTGCAAATCATTATCTTCTGAATGGCAGATAACCTTACAGGAATGGCAATTATGCGAGTTTCTGCTATAGTCCATGTTTTAGGTACGGGGATGAGGCTGGAACAGGAAGACAGTAGGAGGATTTATTTTACAGCAAAGCTATATTCCCATAAACAGGGTATACCCAGCTTCATAAGATCCCGTCAGAAGACGGGAAATGGCATATTGGAAAGGGTGACCCTCAGCCGCTTATAGCGGTATGAGAGTCACCCTTTGTTGTGCCGGTACAACCATTTCAGATGCAGATGCACCATGGATCCGATTGAACCGTGCTGCTCTTATGGGAGCTTAAGAAGCTGCGGGCAGCTTCAATTGTTGACCTGGATAAATCCAGTGTGGATTTTTGATATGGTTCAGCTTTTGCAGCGTCTGCCATGTTGTGCCGTATTTTTTGGAGATGGAGTACAGGGAATCCCCAGATTTAACCACATGCAATTTGGCAGGAGCTGGTTTGCTTGGTGTCGGTTTCGATGGTGTTTCTGGTTTTGGTGTTTCCGGCTTCGGTGCAGTTGGTGCTGGTGTTTCTGTCGAAGGAGCTTCCGGCTCAACCGCAGGAGCTTTGGCTTCCTTGATCCGGCCGTCTGTTTTGATCGTGACAGCGCCCAGTTTTTGCATGTATTCGATCAATGCTTCATCCATCGCTCCGTACATGCCTGACGTTGTGTATTTCGCGAACATGGTGTACTCATCGCCACCAACAGCCGTGAAATCATTCGTAGCCAGTGTGTACGTTGCTTTTGGATCAAGAGCTTTATCGCCAATCATGACGGAGTGTACACGACTGCCTTTTGCAGCAGAAGAATCAATGCTGAATGTCATGCCAGATACTTGCGGGAATCCACCGCTTGGTTCCGGATACGATGCTACGCCATTTTCCAGGGCTGCCAGTACGTCGGAGCCTTTTACTTCAAGCGTTACAACCTGATTACCAAAAGGAAGTACAGTAATGATATCCCCTTTAGTAACGATCCCTTTTTCAATGGAAGAACGGATACCGCCACCGTTTGTGAGTGCGATATCGGCTTTGCTGACATCACGAATGGCATCTGCCAGCAGGTCACCCAGGTTCGTTTCACCTGCACGTACTTGCTCCCGTTTGCCGTCCAGCAGAATCGCTGTATTGGCTACTTCTTCTTTGAGAATCGGTTCTTGTTCTTTCTGAATGGAATTCACCAATGCGGCTACTTTCTCATTGGGCTTGATATCTTTTGCTTCCGTTTCATCGATCAGTGTTGCTTGTTTTTTCGTTACTTTGCCACCATCTACCCACAGGTCGATCACACCTACAAAGTTGGTATACTCTCCAGCGCTGGCAATCAATGTTCCGTTATCGGATACAAGACCGTCTTGCAGAACCGTATGGCTGTGCCCGTCGATGAATACGTCAATGCCCGGGACTTCTTTCACCACTTTGAAGCTAGTATCCGTGCTGGACGCGTCTTGTCCAAGGTGTCCCAAAACAACAACAACATCTACTTTGCTGCGAATTTCGTTCACGAGAACTTTGGCTTCCGCAGTTGGGTCTGTAATATCAAGACCTTCCACATTTTTCGGATTCGTTTTGTACATCGTTTCCGGTGTAGTCAGCGCAATGATACCGATCTTCACGCCATCTACTTCTTTAATGAGGTAAGGATCGAAGAGACGAGTTCCGTCTTTCTTTTTCACATTGGCACTGAGCATGGGGAAGTTCATCATATCCGCAAGTTCGATGAGGCGCTCAGAACCGTAGTTGAATTCATGGTTACCCGGTACGATGGCTTGATAACCGATTTCGTTCATCACTTTAACAATGCTTTCGCCGTTAACGAGTGTGGCAAAAGTTGTACCATGCACAGCATCTCCGGCATCCAGCAAAAGGGTATTTGGGTTTTCGTTACGGTATTTGTCCGCAATGCCAGCTACTTTGGCGAAACCCATCGCAGGTGAGGACTCCACTGCGCGTGCGTGCGTGTCATTCGTATGTAGAATCGTAATGTGCTTACCTGTGCCCGGCGTGGTATCCGTTGCAGCTGCAGCGATGCCCACACTGCCAAACAGCAGACAGAGCGTTAGCAGAAGTGAAACGTAAGTCTTCCAGATTTTCATATAAATCCGTAACCTCCCCAAAATAATCATTTCTTGAGTGTTTGCACAACTCATGTTGTATTTTACCAGACTATATTTAGGAAATCTCGTGATTTGCGTAAAAATAAGTAACCTGAAAGTGACATCTGATTCTCTTGGTGGAAGATGTAGATAGAACTAGATTTGTCAGGAACGTATGTTCTGGAAAAAGGCTAAAAAAAATGCTGCACTTCACGTGGCAGTCCTGTACGCAAACAAAATTTTTCCAGTGATTCATCGGGTTCAGGCATGACCCCGGAAGTCAGAAGTTGAATTGCAAAACGATTGGCCTGTCTTTCCAGTTTACCTGGGGCAAAGTAGGAGTGCTCTTCCAGAAAAAATCGGTTTATACCTTTGTGCAATCGGTCATGTCCAAGTTCATGGGCGCACACAAAACGCTGCCATTCCGGCGGTAAATCATTGTGAATGACGATAAATCTGCGACGGAGCTTTCGGAAATACAGTCCTTTGGTGGACTTGCCCAGATTCGTGAACCGGATCTGTATTCCAATGGCTCTGGCAATGCTGAATGGGCAGTTCGTCCGGTGTTTTCGAATCAGCTTTGTTACAATGTCATCCATATCATCTCACCTGCTGCTTCATTTTGTTCAGCTTGCAATGCCTCATGGCCGCTCATCCGACTCGTTCGTTTTTTTGTGTTTGTTCATCTGCTTGGCTTCCCAGAACAGACCTGTCAGTACATCTTTGATTCGTTTCTTGTCCTCGTCATCCAGCGGGATGCCGTCAAACATCAGATCATCCTCATCTTCCAGCATTTTCTTGAAATCCCGGCGATCCTTGTAGGTTGCCCATTCCGGGACTTCCTGAAGTTCGGCTGCGGTGTTTGCGGCTTCAAGATATCCCGCCTGTTTCATCATATCCGCGTAGGGAACGGAGAGGGCGTCAGAGATTTTGCGGATGGTGGCAGGCTTTGGAATGCCGCGAACCCCATTCTCAATACGTGAAATTTGGGAATTGCTGATTCCTGCTGCTTCAGCGAGCTGGTTGATGCTGTATCCCTGCTGCTCGCGCAGTTTTTTTAGATAAGGACCAAAAGCGTGTTCCACAATTCATGCCACTCCTTTGATTCGTACAAGTATATTGAAAATTATTAAGAAGACAGTTGGACGGGGGAGGTAGATGTGCACTCTATGCCCGTTCCGGATTCGGATCGTTCTTTCGATCGCTGTTATCCCCAGATTTCATTGTTTCTCTTTCCTAAAAGGGAGAAATCCGGTGATAGCGTATGCTTCCGATGTAGCTTTCTTTCAGAAAGCTTTTAGGCGAACGCTTCGCTTCTTCAGAATCGATTCCGTCTCCTTCACTACGTTCGTGATATGTACCTAAACACGATACAGGTCAAATTCTCGGTAGCTTCTTAATAAAAATCAAATGACTTATACGAGGATCTTTAATTATCTGTACTATATCGTATATATACCATTAGGTAAAGAGATATGAAACAATTATGCCAAAAGGTAAAGGAAATGAGAGCGAGGGTTTTATTTTATCCTTAAAACGACCCAAAATGAAGGTTTACTCCGATCTCCAGAAAGTGGTATCCTCAAATAGAAATACGAACAAAATACGAACAAAATGTAAAGTTGAGACAAGTTGCATGATGGAGAGAAAGTGATTTTTTCTTTTCCGATTCCTGGCTGCTCGGAAATGATTCCAAAAGGCAACAGGGAAAACTTGAAAAATGCCGTTATGATTTCAGAGAACTGGATAACCCTAATAAAGATGAGATGAATGCGAGTTTAACTTTTATAGAATGAACTTTAAGTTACGCAAAACGAAGAGGACAGAAAAAAGCTGGAGAAGCGAAGCGCTCGCCTAAAAGCTTTCTGTAAGAAAGCTACGTCGAAAGCATAGGCCATCACTAGATTTTTACATTAGAAAATATAATCAAAAAAAATCTGGGGATAACAGCGATCGTAAGATTTTTCTGTCATCGGAGTCGAACATGCGGAGCTACTAGACTTTCATTCTATAACGAATGTTAGAGGAGGAGAATGAATATGGAACTGATGCTGCCCGAATTGGACCGACGCAAAACACAGACTGCTGTTGAAGCTGCGCTGGAAAAATACCGAATTTATAAAACGATTGCTTTTGAAGAACGAGAGGTGATGGTGACGGCGAGTTATGCAGAGCGTCTCCATGGTGCAACGAATGTGACCGGGGACTCCACTGCCAGAACGGCAATTTATAATGTGGATGTGCAGCGTGCACGTCAGGCTTACTGCGATACGATTGATTTTGTGGTGTCCCGTTTGAGCGAGAAGGAGCGTGTGCTCGTTAGAGAACGCTATCTGAAGGATGACGATGTATTTGACTATAAAGTGTATAACCATGTTTTTGATCCGCCAGTCAGTAAGGATACGTATACGAAGATTCGCACGCGTGCTTTCTATAAAATGGCGCTGGCCTTGTCCGACCGTGGTCTGATGAATATGGAACCATTATCTGTGTCTCGCAAAGAACGTCAGAAGTTGGGCTGAGAATGCAATGCTAGAACTTCATTCTTTTATATCCTCCGCTGATTGTATACAATAATTGAACAACAACACTAGGGATCAGTCAAAGGAGAGGAATCCGCATGACGGAACAAGCCGGGATGCAGGAGATGTATACACTGAAGACGATCGCGGAAACGCTCAATACGTCCAACGATCTGAATTTGATGCTGGAGACAGTGCTCGGTAAACTGCTGCAGCTGACCGGACTAACTGCGGGCTGGGTGTTCCTGATCGGTACGCAGGGTGAATACTCCTGTATTTCTGATCACGGTCTGCCTCCTGCTCTGCTGCGTAAAGACAAGCAGCCTATGCGCTGCGGTTCGTGCTGGTGCGTAAATCGCTTCCGGGACGGAAGATTGGATAATGCCGTCAATATTATAAATTGCAAGCGTTTGGAGGATGCCGTCGAACATCAATGGGGAGATACGCATGACATTACCCATCATGCAACGGTTCCGCTGCGCTCGGGGGAGAGAATGCTGGGACTTCTGAATGTTGCTGCTCCGGGGAAAGAGCATTTCAGTGATAGTGAGCTGGCACTTCTGCAGGCGGTAGCTTATCAGATCGGCAGTGCAATGGAACGGATGCGATTATACAGCGCGGAGCAAAGGCGTGCAGATCTGTACGTCAGGCTGGGGGAGTTCAGCCGTTCGCTGGGTATGACAGTCAATGATTGCAACAATGCAGATGATATGGCCAAGAGGGTTGTCAAGCTGCTGGGTCATCATTATGACTGGCCTTTTGTCGCAATCGTTTCCCAGAAGAATGGAAGCTTTCGGGTACAGGCTGCCCATATCCATGGCAAGGCTGAGTTGCCGACACGTTGCGAGCTTTCTTCCGAGGGGGAGAGTCATATGCAGCGTGTGATTCATTCTCACCGTGCAGAGATATTGTCGGGACCGGAAATTCAAGAAGTTTCTACACGATGCCCTAACACGGTGAATGCGTCCGCTCTACCCTTGGGCTTGGCCGCTCCCATTCCATTAAGTGCTCCTGGCGAAACGGCAGTGCTGGTGGTTGGATTAGCCTCGGCAAATGATTTCATCCAGGCAGATCGTGAGGTTCTCGATGCACTGGCTGAGCATATTACAGCCTCATGGGAAAGTTTGAGGCTGGTGGATAAACGCCGGGAGCTGACCCGATTGGAGGAACGAAACCGACTGGCCCGGGATTTGCATGACTCGGTGAATCAGATTCTGTTCTCCTTGTCTTTGACAGCCAAAGGTGCGGAGAGCATGCTGGCTGGTTCAGAACAAGAACAACTGCATCCGGCAGCGGAAGCCATGAAGGATATTCGCTCATTGTCGCAGGAAGCATTGAAGGAGATGCGCACCCTGATCATGCAGCTGCGCCCAGCGGGTCTGGAGTCTGGTCTGCTCAGTGCATTGCAGGAATATGGTACAGGGCAAGGGCTTCAGGTCGTTGTAACACGAACAGGGATGCGTTCCTTGCCTCGAAGCATTGAGGAAGAGTTGTGGCGCATTGGACAGGAAGCGCTCAATAATATACGTAAACACGCGGGAGTCACTTCCGCTGAGATCACTCTTCAGTTAAGCGGGAATGAAGCAATATTGACGGTAACAGATCGTGGGAAGGGCGGGGCCAAAAGGCGTGAAGCCATGCCCGCCACTTCACTTGGTCTCTCGATCATGAGGGAACGTGCCCAATCACTGGGCGGCAGCCTCGAACTTGCAAGTTCATCCCGTAAGGGAACGTCGGTAACGGTCGTCATTCCACTTCCGTCCGAATCTGTATAAAGTCAGGGGGAAGAAGATATGCCAATAACGATTTTACTCGCTGACGATCATGCGATGGTAAGGCGCGGATTACATGTATTTTTGTCCACACAGTCGGATATGAAAGTAGTGGGTGAAGCTTCGAACGGGCTGGAAGCCCTGGAACAGGCAGAAGAGTTGCACCCGGATGTCGTGTTGATGGATCTGCATATGCCAGTGCTTGACGGAATTGAGACAGCGAGAAGAATTCGTGCGCTCTTGCCTGGAGTCCGGATCATCGTGCTGACTTCCTTTTCGGATCAGGATCATGTGGTGCCCGCCGTGCGTGCAGGCGTGAAAGGGTATCTGCTAAAAGATATCGAGCCGGAAAACCTGGCCGTTGCCATCCGTAATGTGCATGCGGGTCAGGTAGAACTTCATCCAGCGGCAGCGGGACAATTGATGCATGTGATGGCTTCGTCTGAACTATCTGTGAATGATGAGCATCTCCGTGCCAATGCGCATACGCACACTCAGCCTCAGAAAAAGGAGCAGAACGGCCAGGTGAACGACTCTTGTTCGATTGACCGCAGTGGAGGACCGGACATGCTTACCCGTCGGGAGCGAGAAGTACTGGGGCTGATCGCACAAGGTTTAAGTAATAAAGAGATTGCTGTACAACTGGTTATTACCGAAAAAACGGTGAAGACTCATGTCAGTCATCTTTTGGATAAATTAGGGCTGGCAGATCGGACGCAAGCTGCGCTTCATGCCGTAAGAAATGGCTGGGTCGTGTGATTCAATTCCGACCTATTCTCAGTCTAAAGTCGTAGAAACTCAACCCAAAGGTTGAGTTTTTTTGTGCTGCAAGTTAAGTCTATCTGCCGACGATACCAAGATGGAAGCAAGGTAAGATAACAGTAGGGAAAGTTGGAAACGAAGCATACGGAATGTCTAACTACTTTGAGGGAGAGTGATATCAATGAATATTATGATTTTGGCAGGCAGTAATCGGAAAAATGCAACCAGTACACGTTTGGGAGAATATGCCGTGGAGGTAATCAGCGGTGAGGGGCATGAAGCCAGCCTGTTCGATTTGTATCAGACACCGCTCCCATTCTATGCGCCGGATGAAAAACAGAATGAAGATGCAAACCTGGCAGACTTGAATACACGCATGCTCGCGGCAGATGCCATCATTCTGTCTACACCGGAGTATCACGGCAGCATCAGTGGTGTACTCAAAAATGCATTGGATCACCTGAGCCAAGCTCACTTCAGTGGCAAACCAGTGTTGTCGATCAGTTCATCAGGCGGAGCCGTTGGTGTGAGCTCGCTTTTGCAATTGCAGGCCATTGTCCGCAATTTGCACGGCATTAACGCTCAGGAGTGGATATCCATTGGCGGTGCACAGCGGAGAAGGTTTGAAGCTACATTTGATGGATACGAAGAATATGAAGGCAGCCAAGATATTGAGGACCGGGTTCAGCGGGTCATCGGTTCATTTTTGAATCTGGCCCAAACGTTAACGGCTGCACGGAAATCTTCCGGGAGTTGAGATAAAGAAGTAATCGGAGGCTAACCATAGATTATAGAGAGAGAAAAGAGGTTTTTATCATGATTAAAGGCATATTTGAGACTCATCTGAACGTAACGAATCTGGAGAGATCCCATCATTTTTATGAACAGATCATTGGATTGCAGCACGCTTATGGGCAGAAGGAACGTGGGAACTCCTTTTACTGGATTGGCGGTGAAGGCAACGCGATGCTGGGACTGTGGCAAAAAGATCCTTCCGAGGTGAAGCGGCAGCATTTTGCGTTTCAGTTATCGTTGGAGGACATGAAGAAAGCTGTCACTTATCTGGAGGATAAAGGGATCAAGACGCGTAACTTTCTGGACGATGATATCGGTGAACTGTATGTATTCGGCTGGATGCCTGCGGTGTCCGTCTATTTTACCGATCCGGATGGTCATTACCTGGAATTTATATCGATGCTCCCGGATGAAGCGAAGCCTGAACTCGGCATGGTTCCCTGGAGTCAGTGGGAGAACATGCACGGTCGGGCGAAGGGGGACCTCGCATGATCTTTGAAGAAGTCAGGTTATCTACAGCACGACTGGAGGACATGAAACATTTTTATATTCATAGGCTGGGTTTAGGCCTGTTCGAGGAGACCGAGGATACCTTCACGCTGCAGATTGGACTGACAAAGATGATTTTCATGCAAAGTGAAACAGATCAACATCCGTTTTATCACTTCGCATGGTTGATTCCAACCAATCGTTTTCAGGAGGCGAAGGCATGGGCTGCGGCACGAGTACGTCTGAGTTGGCATGAGGAACAAGATCAGACTTACTCCACTAACTGGGACTCTCATTCGTTATACTTTGAAGACCCTGCCGGTAACATACTGGAGCTGATTGCTCATCATACGGTTCATAACGAGAGTGACCGCCCCTTTTCGGAGAAGGATCTGCTGCAGGTGTGTGAGGTGGGACTTGTCACGGAAGATGTACGCTCTGCGGTACAGGAATTGGAGCAGATGGGCTTGAAGCGCTGGGGTGAAATCAGTGACACTTTTGCCCCGGTAGGTGATGCGAACGGTCTGTTTATTGTAGTGAAAAAGGAACGAATCTGGTTCTTCTCCGAGCAAAAATCAAACATATATCCAATTGAAGTGTCCATCCGTGACGTTGGAAAACTTCGCATTGGCTAAAATTCGGAGCAAAAGGCAAAATGGGCATAAGTGCACCATTTGAATCATCATATAGAAAGTAAACGCTTTAAAGAGAGTGTTGATATGCATCGATGAAGGGTGGTGGCATGTTGGATCGACGTTTGTTGGAAGAAGGACTGACCATCATGGTGTCCAGTCGGGAGCGTACAGGTGATTTGTGGCACGCCCATTACGGGGCGGGTGCTATTGCGGCTTATTTTTGGGTGCGGGAAAATCGTCTCACTGCCCTTGCAGCGGGCAGTATTACGGCTGAAGCGAAAGCGATGCTTCGCCAGCACGGATTGAGCGACAGCCTGACCTCCAGGAATGGAGAGGTTTTGCCAAGGGAAGAGGCCGAAGCGCGTATTACGGAAGCGCTGGATCGAACCATCGGAGAGCTGCACTGGGTTGGCCATCAGGCGATCTATGGTGCCCTCAGTATGAAAGCCATTCGGGAACTGGATGGTTGGGGTACGGAGCATGACATGGACCAGATGGTTGAACTTATTGATTCGTTTGAACGAACCATTCCAGGTAGATCCTGGGTAAACACCACTGTGAAAGAAATTCGCAGCTTGAAGTTAAATGAGGCGGACGGATTCCCTGATATAGAACGCCCGGAACAATTGTCCCGGCTGATTCTGGATGAGCTTGGCGCATTTCGTACCATCTATCAGGCAGAAGCACATCATGATCTGATCGGCCACATGCTAACCTACGGGCACGCGCTTAACATATTATTTGAACTGGGTTATCCTGCTTTGTTCTACAAAGGAGTTCCACCTTTTCTCACCATGGTGAAGGCGCTGCGGCTGAGCCGGAATGTGGATATTGAGCAGGAGATGCCAACGCTGCAATCTCCAGTCGATCAATTGCCATTAATCCGTGCGGAGCGTTCCGTGGCACTGCCACATGAGCTGGATTACTGGCTTACCGACAGACGTTCCCGTGACTGGAACGGAGGTCATGTGTTCAAATTTCCATTCAGCTTCTATCATCATGTCCGTAACGTAAACTCGCTTCCGGAAAGCTGGGAAAACTTCCGCTATATTATTGCGTGAGAAAATAGACATTTAAGAGAGAGCACTGCCTGAAAAGGCGGTGCTCTGTTTTTATCTTTTAACGGGGCCAAATTTCAAGGATAAACAGGATCAGCATGACTCTGGACACCAGGAGGTATGGTGATTTTCGGATAGGCTGACGTGCTGTCCATACTCCCCAGGAACTCATAAGTGCAATACTCCCCCAGAATATCCACAAGGGAATGCCTTCGGGCGTCAATGGAAAGGACAGCGGGGGCAATCTCGTGAAACCAGTCCCAAGAAGAACAATGGTCATATAGACCAGCACAAGGAAAAGCAGCTCAAATAGCAGGGTTTGCAGCCAGAAATAATAGATGTGGAACACTCGAAGCAGAATGACCGTGACCAGGATAAACAGAATCCCAACGGATGAGAATGTTGCAGCGGTCCATCCAAGGAGTGATGAAGTTATAACATCTGTTTCCTGATAATAGGTATACATTGTCAACGCATACATAACGGGGCCAGCCATATAACTGGTAATAGCGATCCACAGATAGAACCAGAGCTTTTTTTTCATGATTGTATCCATCCTTTATTTAAATAGGGTTTGAAAGGCCACTTATATCATATAAACAGCATCAGGAATGGTTTGGTTGGATGATCAGGCAGAAGTCTCTGCAAGAAACCGACGTTTAACCGCCGTGATGGCGACAACAAATAGACGTAATCCATACGGATAACCGTCAGCGCAACCGATTTAAACATGTAAGATTGTATTATCGGATCAGCAGCAAGTGACCTATCCCGATAAGCACATACGCTAATGTACAGACCGGCCAAGGGCTGGTTTTTTAATGCGGTGATTGCACACTTGCTCTGATCGGGTACTAAAGAAAGATTGAATATATCTAACAGGAGGTTTTAGGATATGAAAACAGTATTGTATGTTCCACTGGATGATCGTCCAGCCAATCTAGATGACGTCGTTGTACAAGGAAAAGCAGCCGGTATCCATATCATTACACCGCACCTGGGTGACATTCAAAATCGTCTGGATTCCGAGAAAACAGTTGAAGGCACAACGCTGCTTGGAACGTCTACGCCTACGTATGGGAAACCGTCCAACATTCATGATTTCATTTTGAAAAATGCCGCCAAAGTCGATGGATTCATCATTTCTTCCGATATGCTCGCTTATGGGGGGCTGATCGGCAGTCGTCAGCTTCGTGAAGATGGAGGCGGCACCTATCCTGATTACGATCAGGACACCACCCGTTTGCTCGATGTGATCAAAGCGATTAAAGGGAAATATCCACGCAAACCGGTGTTTGTGATGGATACCATTATGCGGCTTGCCACCACCTCATTTGCAGATGGTCTCGCATTGGATGCGTACAACGAGTCACGTGCACTGATGCAGCAGCCGCGCCAGTCCTTTACGGCATTCGAGGATATTGTGAACGGGTACAACCTGTCTCCAGAGTCAACGGAATATGGGGAAACGACGTATTTTAATAAAGAACAGTACTACAACACCAGACAACATAAATTCAAAACGAATCTGTATATTCTGGATCAGCTTGCTCGCAAAGGATATATTGACTTCCTCGCCGTAGGAGTCGACGATGCGAATACACAGGGCGTTCAGATTAATGAGATCCATTATGTGGAAGCACGGATCAATGAATGGCTTGGTGGTACGGATGGACAAAATCCGGATCGGGCGATTATTCTTCCAGATGCGGATGGCTTGGGTCACGCTCTGGTGGCACGTATGGCGAATCAATTGCTTCGCGGCGGAGCGAAGACGCGGTATGCAGTTAAATATTTTGGCCCGCATGGTTCCACAATCATTAATACCTACGAATATATGAATCTGCACGAGAATGTGGTGCGCCATGTGGATATTGTTGGTGGTGTCGTTGTAGCGGATTCCGCTTATCCAGAGCCTGACGGGGCAACGGATACAACTTCCATTATGGAAAATGGGGATGGATTGACGAGTGCTGTATCTGTCGATGAAGCTTCTTCGTTTGACATGGCGTCTGAGCTGGATCGCATGACGAACCGCCATCCAGGTAAACCGGGAGAAAAGCCGGGGCTGGAGGTAGAAATTATTGCTATTACTGCACTGGATCAGGTGCAGGCGGCTGTGACGCAATTGACGAGTAATAGTGAGAAGGGTCTTCCTTCGGTGTTGATTGATTTTGTAGGAAAAGGTCCAGCCAACGTCGATATAGCCGAAGCACTCCTGAACAGTCCGTATACGGGCCGGGTTCTGGGTTACAGTGCATGGAATACGCCGGGAAACAAAATCGGTATGGCTGTGGGTATGGGGCAATCCCGTTTTGCTCTGATTACAACGGAAACACATGCCCACGCGTTGCGCGATGCCATGAATGCACATGGGTCATTGTTGTTCAAACGCTTCCTGAAAGATTACTACTATAAAGCTGTAGCGATTGCAGATATTCGTACGTATTCCAGAGCGCATGCGCTGTATACCAATGTGGCAACCCTCGCAGATCAAAATATGGTGCTGTTCAACTCTGAGGAGGATTATGCTCATTTGCAGGAATTGCTTCGGGATCTGATGCAGACCTACACCACAGCGCTGGCGAACAAAACAGCTTTTGCCCAAGGGAATGTAGCGATAAAACAAATGTGTAATGGAAGAGCAGTCTATGCGGAGTATTGCAGCGCACTGCTGGAATATACAAATCCCGATTTCATCTGGGGACGTGCGTTTGAGATCACGCTGAATCCGAAGGTTACGCTGAAATAAGCTATATTTTTTTAATTTGTGTTTTTGAAAGTGGAACGTAGCGAGCAGCATAAAGAAAGATAGCATCCTATTTTGATTAGGATGCTATCTTTTGTATGAAAATGATCAGCATATTCGGGGATTAGTTCAATTCGATAAATGATTTAAGCTTAGTAGTTATCTACTAAGCTTCCCTTCAGAACAACTTAGTAGAAAAGTACTATTTCGTCTGAATTCCGTTGACACCTTCATTTGTCTAACATTATATTAAGAATATGTAAAAAATATCCATTGAGAGAAGGGTGATTTAATGAAACACATTAAGAAGGCGCTATTATTATGTGGCTTAGCAGGTTTATTGTTTAGTAACATACAAGCTTATGCAACTCCAGTAACTGGTTACACATGGGGAAGCAGAAATATAACTTATCAAAACAATGGATCTAATAATTTCTACACAAACATTTGGACGAATGCTAGAGATGAATGGAACTTATCTACTGATATCTTTCTAAAAGCTGGTACGAATTCTAAATTTACTGCAGGCAATAAATCTGACAGTAATGTTAATTGGGATGGACACGCAGAGTGGACATTTAATATTATAACTGGAAATTATTCAACCATGAAAACATGGGTTAATACATACTTCACAACGCAGAGTCATTACAATACAGATAATGTAGAGGGTATCGCAACTCATGAATTTGGTCATGCTCTTGGGTTGGATCATGCTCCATTTGGTAATCCTACAGTTATGACTCCATATACATTTGAACGTAATTCTTCTGGAACTTTAGTAGACGGGCGTCCAAACAAGTCACCAACTTCATGGGACATTAACACCATTAATGTTCTTTATGATAATAACTTTGCTAAAGCTCAGAGTCATGAACCTGTTCTTGATGTTCCCGGAAATGTTTTGCAAAAGGCTCAAACCACACAAAAAGACTTGAAGATAAACCATTATTCCTGGGCTATTGGCTACAGCACTCTCGAAGCTCGTGCATATGATGCCGATCTTATTGTGAGTGGGACTATTAAAAACAAACTTAGTCCTCTCATTAAAAATGATGGTGAAACCGAAGAAGCATTTTACCAATCAGAGGTTGTTATAGAAAATGTCATTAAAGGAGAAGTTTCAGAAGGAGATTTAATTAATCTTCGGCAAATTGGTGGAGAAACAGAAACTTCTATTGTTTACTATGAGAATTCTACCGAACTCCAAGAAGGTACAGAAGTATTAATGTATCTAAAAAAGATCGACGATAATGTATACATTCCTATTAATGAGGATGAAAGTATCTTTATTAAACAGGATGTACAATCGTTTAAAACGGGTGACATTTCGTTCAAAAACCTTTACGATAATCGTTTGGTTACTCTTGATGAAGTTTCAACTTCCATTAATTAAAAGAAAAAGTCAAGGCCATCTAATAGGGGATCTAGTCTATACATGGAGGTAATATGAAAAGAAAATTACTACTCATACTGATCGTTTCTTTGATTTTACTTTTGATTGGGTGCTCTTCATCCAGAGAAAGTTTCCCTTCAGATAAAATGATAAACCTAAAGGAAGAAGTCTATTTTACAAGCAATGACATCATCTCAGAGGAGGAACTAGCTGAACAAATAGGTGAGATAGAGGTATCCTCGACCAATGAGAGAGATCACGGTGATGGGAACGTTATAAGTTCCAACACCTACAAAGTAGGTACAAAACTATTTAAAATCAAAAACGAAAACAGTATAGATATGATTGCAGTAGAGGACTCTACAGAGAAATACCTCATTGCCTATAATACCAAATACAAAGAAATAAACTAATGTTAATAAGACGTCTTATGCTTCAGCTAAATTTTCGTCTTTTTTCCACCCCAGTTACAACCTTAATCGCACCGAAGTCGTACGAATCACCATCCGCGCTAGGGATGAAAGGGTGTAAGATTGTATTATCGGATCAATAGCAAAGGACACACACCGAAAGCACATACGCTAATGTACAGACCGGCCACAAGGGGCCGGTCTTTTTGATGGCGGTGAATGGTGTCCGACTTTGACTCCGGTAGATATTCATAAGCTGCGTTAAGGGGGAATTCGCTGCTGCTACATTGTCGCTGCGCAATGCGGGCAGATCGCAAACTTGCAGCTGAAGGGGGCGAAATGAATGTGTCTAATCGTAGTGGATTACACACTTTGGCACACACAGACCGATTAAGCAGCGCCATCAGGCAAACGCTGAAGATGAAGCTGGAGGCGCTTGTCCCTGCCTGGAATGGCCGAGTACAGGATATTTCAGCATCGGGAGAGGTGTTAACCGGACCATGTGCCGTGATTGCTTTTGCGGAAGAAGTACCGAAGTCTGCTTGGGCGGGATATAGGAGGGTCATCAAAATCTCTCCATATGCACGTCCCGAAGACGGAGGCGCTGAACAAGTGGAAGCCTGGTCGTCAGCGCTGAAGGATGGACTGCATCAGGTTCGGCTGGAGGATGAGGAAGGCGGGGCATTTACCTGTATTTATCTGGGCTCCTCGGATTGCGATCGTGTGGACGCCAGTTCTGGACTGGTGACGCGCAGCCTGCGGTTTGGAGTGTATGTTCCGGAAACGATGGAACGCGCTCAAGCTGAAACAGCAGATTCGTGGATGGCTGCACTTCAAAGCTGGACACGAACTCAGCTTGGACAGGAATGGTCCGTATATGGGGATGCATGGCCCGGAGGTTATGGTATGCCGTCTGTGTTATGGCGTTTGGCCGGATGCAGCACAACTGCCGCAGGGACTTCGACGTTGGAGGTTCGACAGCAATGGGTTGGGCATGTGCAGGCTGCGAATGTAGGAGATGTCCGCGATACAGTCACACATCTGGTTGAACAACTGGCTGTGAAGACTCGTATTGCTTTGGCGGATACTGACGGTGCGCGATATTTGACGGTGGAAGAAGTTTCTGCCGACTTGCAGGCAGACGCCTACTTGAATGGACAGATTCGTCTGACATTGCAGCAGCGTATTCGCCGTCCGGGTACGGAAATACCTTTGATCCGCGAGATTCATCATAGCAAGGGGATTGTGTAAACGATCATCGAGAGGAACTCGGAGTACAGGTTCCAGATTGTAGCTTTGTAATGATCGCTTTAGCATCAAAATTGTAGATTCATAGGATCAAAAATTCATAGCTCAAAATTATAGCTTCATTCTTCAAGATCATAGCTCATAAATCATAGCGTAAGATCATCGTTTTACAAAATCTTAGTCAAACCATGAGGTGAGATGGCCATGGCAAGCTCCGTGAAAAAAAACACACAGGCTGCCCCGCAATATACGCGGGCCGAGCTGATTAATCATGCTGAAGCCCTCTTTGCCGTTAAGGCAGAGGTGCTGTACGGTGCGCTGTACGAAGCAGCGCAAGAGACGTTTTCCATTGAGGAAGCACAGGTTCGAATTAACCAATTTATGAAAGCGAAGGTGAAGGGATAATGGCAGGTGGAACTTGGGAGCAAACGAATCGTCCGGTCCTTCCGGGCTTATATATGAATTTTCAGGCGGCAGCGTCTTCGGCCATTCAGGCTGGTAATCGAGGAACGGTAGTTGTGCCGATCAAGGCAAACTGGGGTCCGGTAGGTACTTTTGTAGAAGTCGGCAGTGAAGCTGCGATTGAGCGTATTTTCTCGGCGCATGCCCTGGATAACGGAACAGCTTATACATCATTGAAGTTAGCTCTGCTGGGTGGACCGAAAAAGCTGCTCGCTTATCGGGTAGCCGGAGCAGCGGCAAAAGCAGCCACGCTTACGCTGAAAGACAGCAGTGATGCGGCCGTTCTGCAACTGGACGCCAAGTATCCGGGGGACCGAGGTAACGGGTTCTACGTCACGATTCAGCCGGGTGTAATTGATAATACGAAGCATGAAGTTCGCTTGTTTGAAGGCAATCGGATGCTGTACGCGCTTCTGACTGCGGATATTTCGGCGGCTGGCCTGGCGAAAGAGATTAACGCGGATGAAAGCAATATTTGGGTGAACGCTCAGGCGATTGGGGACGGCACAGGTGTCGTTGCAACCGTTGCGGGAGCGGCGTTCAAAGGGGGTGCGAGTGGCAACGACGGATTGACCAATGCGGAGTATATTGCCATGCAGGGCGCGCTGGAAGGCGAGCAATTTGACGTGTTGGCACTGGATTATGCGGCGGATGCACCTTTGCTGGCGAGCTTTGCAGCATGGGTGAAACGTGTGCGCAGTGAGGGTAAACCCGTGATGGCTGTATTCGGCGGTTCTGCGGCAGACGACACCTCTGCGACCGCAGCACAGAAGGCGGCAGCACGTTCACTCACGTTGAACCATGAGGGTGTAATCAATGTTGGTACGGGTGTGCGTCTGGGAGAGGCGTTCTACAGTTCGGCGGAAACGTCTGCCTATGTCGCGGGTCTGATCGCAGGACAACGCCTGAATGAATCCACAACCTACGCACCTTCTCCGTTCGATGACGTAACGCGTCGCTGGACTCGTGCAGAACAGGAGCAGGCGGTACAGAACGGTGTATTTATTTTCTTCCATGATGGACGTCAGGTGAAGGCGCTTCGCGGAGTAAATACACTCGTGACCCCGGCCGCAGGACAGAATAATGCCTGGAAAAAAATCCGTTCCATCCGCGTAATGGATGCGATTAACACGGATTTGCAGCGCTCCGCTGAAGATACGTATATCGGTAAAGTGAACAATACGGAAGAGGGCCGTCAGGCGCTGATCGGTGCAATGAAAGCCTATCTGGCACTGCTCGCACAGAGCAATGTCATTGAAGCTGATGGATACGATGTCGTTCTCGATCCGGCGTATTATGGTGCTGCACCAATTCTCAAGCCGGAGGCAGATCAGGTATTCCTGCAATGGAATGTGAAACTGACGGATGTAATGGAGCAGTTGTTTGGTACGTTTTACGTGCAATAAGGTTTGTGTAGAAGGAAACGGTATTTTAGAAGGAACTGCGATTCGGTGAACGGATGTTTTATACGATATTTTCTAATCTCAAGGAGGAATTGTCATGTTGGATGCGTCAAGAGTAATTCTCGGTACCCATGGTCAACTGCATATCGATGGTGTGTGGCAGACGAATATCAATAAGCTGGAGGCCAGCGTGGAAATCGAGAAGCGTGAGCTGAATCTGGTCGGAAACGACTGGAAGGTCCACAAGAATGGTGCGAAAAAAGGAACAGGCACGATGACGGGTTACAAAGTCACTTCGGATATGATCCAGCGCGGCTTCACCAAGTTCCAGATCATCTCGAAGCTGAACGACCCAGAATCCTATGGACATGAAAGTGTCTTGCTGAAGGGCTGCATGGTGGACAAAATCCAGCTCGCCAACTGGACAGCGGGTGAGGAAGTACCGGAGGAGACAGGTTTTACATTTGAAGGTTTTGAATTGTTGAACCCGATTGTTGCGAACTAAGGATGGAATGACTTCAAAGCTCGGAAAGACCTCGTAACGAAGCTTGTCTGATCAGGCGTACGGGCAACGAGACTTAACAGAGTGGGATACACAGGCAGGCCGAGAAATTCTCGGTCTCTTTGTTGTCCCTGAGTATGGAGATGTATTAACCCCAGTGTGAAATGAGAAGGAGATTATGCCCCATGAGTATGAATGAGAATCTGTCCGAAGAACAAATTTTGGATCAATTGTTTGAAGCAGCAGAGCGTCTGCCAGAAGAGAATGTACGCATTCAGCGTTTGGATTTGCTGCTAACCCTGCGTGGATTGACGTCCTCCAAGGTGGATCAGATCCGCGAACGCTGTACGATTCGGAAAACGGTCAAAGGCCGCACCGAGGAAAAGGTGGATACCGAAACGTTTAATGCTCTGCTGATCTCCGAGGCAACGGTGAAAATGAATGTACGCGGACTCGAGCTGTCCGGCTGGGGAGACAACCGTATCACAGGCCGCATGAAGCTGTCCGGTGGGGAACAAGCAGTTCGCCGCATGCTGCTCGCGGGTGAGCTGGATGCCGTTGGCGACAAGGTACTTGAGCTGTCCGGGTTCGGTGTGGAGATTGAAGACCTAAAAAACTGATTCACTCCGGCGGGATGACCACGTTCCTGTATCACATGTGGGTCCGTCATCATCTACGGCCCGGAGAGTTCTGGTCTTTGCCGCGCGGGGAGCGCTCGCTGTTGATTGCTTTCTCGGAAGAGGAAATGACAGCGATCACCTCGCAAATGAATCGATAACTAAATCGGGCAGGGGGTGAAAGAAATGGCAGAAATGATTGTGGGTTTATCCAAATCCAATGCGGAAATGCGAACGACGATCCGGTATCTGGATCAGATTCAGCGTTCTACGGAACGTCTGGGCAGAGTACGCTATCAGAGTTTGATCAAGGTGAACAATGAGCTGAGAACGACCGGGCGCAGGCTGGAAAGCATTTATAGCACGGCTGTGCGATTGAGCCGGCTGCAGATTACGCCGACGGTTGGGTTGATCGATAATCTGAGTCCGGCATTGGATCGTGCATTAGCGAAATTGAACAGCTTCAGGAACCAGATGGTTAAGGCTTCGGGTACGGTGTCGGTGGAAGTTCGACAGAAGGTTGAAGTGGCGATGGGGAAAATGAACCCGGCGAGTGGGCCATCGTTGGCATTGAATATTGGGAGCAATAATAATACGGTCAACAATCCGGCCAAGGAAGAAGAGCCAAAAAAGCTGTGGGAAAAATGGCTTGAAGGAATCCAAGCATTCAATGATGTGAAAGATGCACTCTTTAATGCAGGAGACATCATAAAGTTATTCAAAAAGAAAAAGGATGACAGTCCTGCACCAGATCCAACCAGAAGCCCTGCTTCTAAATGCTGCTGTTGCACAGGTGGGAAGATTGGTACGAGACGCAGCGTCCGTTCACCCAATGCGGATGGTGGTAGAGGGCCTGATCGTGGAAGACGAAGTTACCGAAGTGGCAGAAGATCAGGCAGCGGACCGAATCCAAGACCACTACCGAGACCGCCTGTACCTGATCCACCTAATCCTCCACCTGATCAAAATAGAAATGGAAGAAGAGGGCGAAGAATTAGAGGCGCGGGTGGCTTAGGGTTTGCTGACTCTGGTGTACTCGGATCTTTAACGGACATGCTGACAGGTAGCGGGTTGATGGATAATCTGAATGGCGGCTTCGCCAAAGGAGCAAAAAAATTACTTGGGCCGATTAGCATGCTTGCGGATGTGGCAAACGTTGCGACAGCCCCACCCGAAGAGCGCGGTCGTGCTGTCGGTTCCATGATTGGCGGCACAGCGGGTACAGCGATTGGTAGTGCCATCGGCAGTGTCCTTTTACCGGGAATCGGAACTTGGGTTGGTGGTGCTGTGGGTGGTTGGGCTGGAAGTGCAGCAGGCGAATGGATTGGGGACAAATCCAAAGATATTGGGAAATTTATGTCCAACGCAACCGAAGGAGTAGGTAATGCATTGTCGGGTGCAGCGGATTACGTCTCTGAGAAAACAAAGAGTATCACCGATGGCATATCCAGTTTCTTCGGTTTTGGCTCGAAGAAGGAGGACAAGGCCGTAACGGCAACAACGGCTGCTACCCCAACTCAAATAGCTACGGGTCCCATGATGCCGCCTCCATATGTGCCACCTGCGCTAACTACTACGGGGCCAGTTGCGTACTTGAACAGCAAGGGGGGTCAACCTACGTCGGCTGCATTCATGGGGACAAGTGTGATGCAGACCCAAGCGATGGCGCTCGGTAACGGGACTCAGACGAATGCCAATGGCAAATCGTCCACGATGACCGTACAAATATCCGAAGACCAGATGAGCAGTCTGTCCGGTTACCTCAAGGATTTCAAAACCGAGACGACCAATCAGATCACCGTAAACGTACCACAAGGAGCTGTGCAGGTGACTGTCCGGGAGAATGCCATCGACTACGATGCAATTTCACACCAGGTTGGGATGAGATTTGCAGGCGAAGTACGCCGTGCGATGGAAAACCGCAAAACCATTATGGCCTAAGCAGAAAGGAGGCCTGTCATGACTGTATTTGAAGATAACGTGGAAGGTGTCAACATGGAATTTACCCTGATCGATGGGAAAACGAAGTTTCAATTTCCAGTGAGACCGGAAGAACTGACGATCTCCCGATCCAAAGGGTACGAAACGATCAATATGCTGGAGCATGGCGAATTTGATTTTGCGCAGGGGGAGAAGGTGAAGGAGATCACCTTCTCTTCTTTTTTTCCAAAAGAATACGATGCGTCCTATTGCATGTACGAGCCTTTGCCTGATCCGCGTGTAGCGATGAATATGCTGAATACGTTTCTGGTTTCGAAAAAGCCGCTGCGCTTCATCATTACTAACACGGGCGTGAACGTGCCGGTGTATCTGATCTCTCACAATACGACCTTCCGGGGCGGTGAGAGCGGGGATATTTACTTTGACATTACGCTGCGCACGTGGCGGGATTCCAAAGTGGAGAAGGTTGGCGGCGCAGCATCTGCGAGCAAGTCGGGTTCACGTACGGATCTGAAAACGAGCAGCAAGACCTACACCGTCAAATCTGGCGATTCCCTGTCCAAAATAGCAAAGCTTGAGCTGGGCAGCAGTTCCAAATGGAACGAGATCTACAAGCTGAACGCTAAGATCATCGGGAGTGATCCGAACCGGATCAAGCCAGGACAAAAGCTGGTGATGCCATGACCTACAAGGTCATTGTGGACGACAAACATGACATCACCAAGCTGGTGGAGACGATTACGCTGAAGGACTCGCTCGACCAGATTGCCTATCAGGCCAACATCCGGCTGGCGGTGTCTGCATCTTCAGGTCTGCCTGCGATATCACCGGGTATGGCGGTGCGGATCAGCGGGGTTCCTTTTGGCGAAAAATCAATGGTTCACCTGCTGCACCCTGCCGTCATCTGGGAAGTGGAAAGCTCAAACAGTGGCACCAAGCGGCTGTCCCTGACCGTCTACGACCGGATGATTTATCTGGAAAAATCGGAGGATGAGTTCCTGCTGCCGAAGGATCAGACCGCTACGCAGCGACTCAAAACGTACGCCAAGGAATGGAAAATTCCATATGCCGCGCTGCCGGATACCCAAACGAAGCTGAGCAAAGCGGTGTATCGGTCGCAGACGATTTTTTCGATGATGTTTGCCGATCTGAAGGAAACGGTGAAGTCCGGTGGGGATATGTATCATCCGCGGATGACGCCGGGCGGATTGCAGCTTTTTAAGGTAGGCAGTAATGCGAAGGTGCACGAATTGGATCGGCTGATCGATCTGACCCAGATGCGTACGCTCGAAGGCGCGGTCACCAAAGTTAAAGTGATGGCGGCCTCGGAGTCCAGCAGCGGCAAAGAGGTTCCTTCCAAGGTGCTGGCAATTGAGCAGGACGGTGTAGCCGAACTGGGCACGCTGCAAAAGCTGATCGAGGACGATCAGGTCAAAACAGCGACTGCCGCCAAGAAGCTGGCAAAAAGCCGTTTGACGGGTATTCAGGAGACCTTTACCGTATCTGCACCAGACGTGAATACGATTCGTGCCGGAGACGCTGTACTGCTCAAAGGGCTGAAACTGATCGTCATGTCGGTTAGTCGTGATCTATCTGCCGGACCTGGAACGATGACGTTGGAGCTCGGCACGGTCGAGATGGTGAAAAGGAGGGTTTACCTTGAATAAAGATGATCCGTACGGGCATTTTGCCGAGGTCATGCGGGGTGCGATGAGTACTCATTCCCGTCAGGCCGTGAGTGGCATGGGCGCTGTGCTGGGTACGATGACTTCATCCGGCGTGAAGCTGGACGATTTCAAGCACGAAGTGCAGGACTATCTCGTGGCCGAGTTACCGGGCACGCTTGGGCTGCCGGAGCGCGAGGCTGCTGGCGCGATTTCCGGTATACCTGACGTGGCAAACGGCGGAACAACGGGCACGGGACGGTTTCTTTTGCAAGAAGGGGAAGTGGAAGAAGCGGTGTGGTCTCTTGGTAAAGGATTGAAAGCCGGAGATCGTGTGCTGGCGATGCGGGTGAATGGCGGTAACGACATTGTGGTGCTGTGTAAGGTGGTGAGTGCGCATGCCTAGTTTGTTCCCGGAAACGGGTGTGGTATGGGGAGATGAGGAAGATCTGTCGGGGGCGGCTTCGGAAGAGGTGCGGTTTGGACGGAGCTGGCGATTCGATTACGATGCGGGGGATTTTGTGCTGACCCCAAGTGGTAAAGTCGCTGCGGCAGGTGCACATGAAGCCTGGATACAGTGGTGCATCAAGGCGGTGAAGACGCCGCGGTACAGACATGTGATTTACTCCCGAAACTATGGATCAGAGCTGGATGAGTTGGTGGGTCAGGGTGACAGCCGGGGCGTGATGGAGAGTGAGATCACCCGGATGGTTACGGAGACGCTGCTGGCTGATCCACGCACGGATTTGGTAGACCAGTTTACGTTCGATTGGAATCGGGAGCAGTGCAAGTTCTCATGCCGGGTGGCGAGTGTGCAGGAAGAGATGTTTATTCTGGAAAGTGAGGTGATCTGACGGGATGGCTGAGATTCCGCGTTATTTGGAGGACCAGACGGAGGAACAGATTATGCAGCGTATGCTGGATCGTCTGCCCGCGGATCTGGACAAGTCGGAAGGTTCTTTTCTGTGGGATGCAGAGGCTCCGGTTGCGTTTATGCTGTCTGAGGCGGCTTTGTGGGCGCAGGAACTGCTGCGGCGCGGGTTTGCAAGTACGGCGGCGAGCAGTGATCCGAATTTTCGTTCGGAGGAGCTGGATTTGCGGGCGGGGGAGCATGGGCTTACGCGGCGGGCTGCGGTAGCGGCACAGGGTGTGGTGAGGTTCGTGGGTACGCCGGGCAAGGTGATTCCTGCGGGTACGGTTGTGGCTACGTTGGCAGATGAAATCTCCGGTGAGGCTTCGCTCGAATATGAAACCGTTGGTCGAGTGGAGTTGGGAGAAGATGGTCTGGGTAGTGTTGGCGTGCGGGCGCTCGTTGCCGGAAAAGAAAGCAACGTGCCTGCAGGCACCGTGACCGTGCTGTCCACACCAGTGAGTGGCGTTACCTCTGTAACCAACGTTGAGGTGATTAAAGGCGGTGCAGATATTGAGGCAGATACGGCGCTGCTGGAACGCTTTTATGCCAAAGTCCGCAATCAGGGGACCAGCGGCAACAAAGCACAGTATGTGCAGTGGGCCAGTGAGGTGCCAGGTGTTGGTGCAACTCGTGTCATACCGTTATGGAAGGGGCCGGGTACGGTGGGATTGTATTTGCTGGATACGGACAAACGTGCCGCGGGAACCGATCTGGTGGCGTCTGTGCAGAAATACGTGGACCCAACGCAGGATGGACAGGGTGAAGGTGTTGCCCCCGCTGGTCCTGTAGTGACGGTTATGCCAGCAGAAGAAGTACCAATGAACATTCAGGTGAAGCTGACCCTTGCGAGTGATGCGACGTTGGCAGATGTACGAGCATTGATCGAACTCGGGGTGACTGCGTATTTGAAGCAGCTTGCTTTTGCCGATCCGCTTGTACGCTACACCCGGATTGCCGCGATCCTGCTGGACATTCCGCCGATTATCGATTATTCGGAGCTAACCGTGAACGGTGTGAGCGACCAGAATATCGAGATGACAGCGAGTCAGGTGGCGGTGCTGGGGACGGTGGATTTGCATGAGTAGAGGCGTAGTGGAGGATGCAAAGCGTAGTTATAGCGGCATCGGTAGTATGGGGCATGGGGAATGTTCCGACCATGCTGCATCCGGTTCAGCTGGAAGAGAAAAAAGCGCTGGACAAGAAGAGTGCTTGGGTCGTGCGGTACGCCGCTCGGGAACGCAGCATTTGAGCGAAGGTGTTTACGTTGATGTGAGAGGAAGGGAGGGGACAGGGCATGAGTGCTCCTTCTGCTGTACCTGTTGGATTGACGAGTGAGAAAGGGCGGGAACTCTTTTCGTATTTGCCGAGCTATTATGAGACTTCCCGCGTGATGCAGGCCGATATGCAGTCCAAAGGAACCGAGATGGATCTGCTGTATCAGGCGCTGGATGAGACATTGGATCAGTTCTTTGTCCGCACGTCGACGTGGGGTTTGGACTTCTGGGAGCAGGAGCTTGGCATTGAGACGGATCGTCTCAAACCAGTAGACCAGCGGCGTGCGGTGGTCGAATCGAAGCTGCGCGGTGCCGGGAAATTTTCCGGTAGGCTCGTGGCGAATGTAGCTGAGGCGTATGCCGGGGGCAAGGTGGATGTGACGTTTCAGCCGGAAGCATGGAGCTTTACGGTGAGCTTTGTGGATACGATGGGCATTCCGCCCAATATTGATGATCTCAAACGTGCGATTGATGAACTGAAACCGGCTCACATGGCCGTGGAATATGAATATCACTATCTGATCTGGGACGATCTGGACAACAAACAGATGACCTGGGATGAACTGGATGCCGCGTCCCTGACGTGGAATGAACTGGAGGTGTGGGCGTAATGCCACAAGAAACGGATCGACTGAAATTGCCTCTTCCCTTGGGGAATGAGAACGTAACCCGGGAGAGTATTAATGGGATTTTTGAAAAGATTGATGAGGGTGTTGCAACGCAGGCGGATTTGGATGCGCTTCGTGAAGCGGTGAGTCAGATGGATATTCCCGATGCGTCTTTGACGCAGAAAGGGAAGGTGCAGTTATCGAGCAAGACGGATGGAACTTCTGAGACGGTGGCGGCGACTGAGAAGGCGGTGAGGGATGCAAAATTAAGTGCAATAAGTGCATCTAATGGATACGTAGATGATAAGCAATGGCAAAAAAGAAAATTAACACAAGATAACGGAACTACTCTATCCGCTCATGGATTAGATCTAAATACTCTAATGACCACAGGATTTTACTCTGGTGGAGAAATGATTAATGCTCCCAACAACCAATACTACTATATCGAGGTGCAAGCACATCTTCAGGGAGCATATGTCATTCAGATAGCTAGGAGTATATACGAAGACACGTTCCAGCAACGGAGGTACACAAGCGAGCATGGATGGACGGCGTGGAGGAAGAACGTGTACAATTTTCAAACTCACAAAGTAACACAGGACGATGGAGCGACCATTCAACTCCTTAATGGATTTGATCTTAATTCTCCTGGGTTATTAACCGGGAAATATCGTGGCTTTGCAATGACTAATGCACCAGATGGTGGCTGGTGGCACATAAATGTTTCACTGCATAATGATCTTTTCATGACGCAGGAAGCTCTAGCGTTGGAAGGAGTTCCAAGGTATAGGCAGCGTGTCATGACAAATGGCGTTTGGAGTGCTTGGAGTCCTGACGTTTTTCAATCTGGCGTTGATGCTAAAAATGGGATCGTGGATGCCATTAACGCCAAGGGTATTAGTGCATCCACAAGTGAGACATGGGCGGTACTTAAAGATAAAATTTTGGCGATATCGACAATATCTCCAGGCTCTTTTTCAATCTATTCCGCGCCAACAGGGAGTACTACAAACGGTTCTTTGACTCTGTTTAGAGGAATTAAGATTAGTAAATCAGGTAACTACAAATTGACATATAGACTTGTTTCCACTGGCGGAGCGTTAGCTACTGTCAGGTACATGAAAGATGGTGTCCAGTTCACATCTGATAGTACAACCACAGGTGAACAAACTGTTGGCTTGCTAAACATAAGATTGGAAGCAGGACAAGAACTTCAAATTTATTATTTTTCAGCCAGCGCCGGGAGTTCGGCGTCAATACAAAACTTCACTTTGGGCATAGATATGACAGTTGTAGCGAGGATGGGTTAGGTGTGTAGACTAATATCAACCTTAGCTTAAGAACGATCCACGAGCTTATACCGCCTATAATACCCAATAAAAAAACGCTCATATTGAATCTTATCAAGCCATCATTGAGATGGCATGATATCGTCGCCAGGAGCTATCGACAGGCTTAAGAGGTTGTTAGTCAATTTATTCAAGATTACAACATCATTCGCCTGCATGGCAGTATCTACGATTTCTCTCCATATGAATATATGAAGGCAGTCGAAGATAGAACTTTAAAACTGAAGCAAGTGAAAGTCTAGTACCATTCAAACGCACATATCCGAGTAAATGTGAGTATTTTAAAGCTTTACATCGAATAAGAGGTACAGTGTCCACAATAAGGTGGTAACCGGTGTTGAGTGTGGTACCTGATGCGGGTTAAGCTTGCTGATTCAAAAGGGATTGATCAAACTCGAGCAAATACCTGTAAGGAGTCGAGAGAAAGTGGCTGAAGCACTGCATGCTATCAGAATAGATTCAAATGAAATTATTGAGTAGTTAGCACGCCCAACAACGGAGCGTGTTTTTTTATGTACCTATTAAAGATCTCAAATATAAAAATTTAAAATTCAAAGGAGGTGAAACCATGGAACGATGGGATACCCTATGGAAATGGCTTCTCGCTCTAATAACCAGCTCAGCAACCTACTTCTTCGGCGGCTGGTCAGGCGTGCTCGGCGTACTGCTAGTCTTCGTCATCCTCGACTATCTAACTGGGATTGCAGCGGCGGGGATGAGTGGCAAGTTGGAGAGCAATGTCGGGATGTTTGGCATCGCCCGAAAGGTATTTATTTTTGCAATGGTATCGGTGGCTCATCTGGTGGACGGTGTTCTGGGAGACGGACATTTGTTCAGGGATGCGGTCGCCTTTTTTTATATCGCGAATGAGCTGTTGTCCATTATTGAAAATGGGGGCAAGCTGGGCGCACCAATTCCGCCTGCGATCCGGCAGGCTATTGAAGTGCTCAAGGGTAAGGGAGGAGACGGGGGGATTCCTGGTAACTATACTCCTGATTCCAAGGAATCTTTTGTACAGTCAGATCATAAGGACGCTGATCAACAGACCCGAGATGGAACGAAGTAAGGAATTAGCTTTCATTAAAATGTGCCTAGTAGCAAGAGATAGAGCAATATTCGAATCGATAGTCTGATCCATTAGCTACACGTAGTGAAGGAGACGGAATCGATTCTGAAGAAGCGGTAGCGGTCGCCTTTGTCTCCGAATTTCTAACCTTTAAGAAAATGAATCAAGAAAATTTGGAGACAACAGCGATCGGAAGAACGATCCGTAGCTGGAACGGTCACTTACCGACTCGGTATTTTTTAGTTAGTTAAAGGAAACCCAATAGATTACCAATAGAAGTTAGATAGCACCGACATAGAATTCGAAGCAGACTGACCAAGCAGCAACTAATCTTACCCAAATAGCAAAACCGATGTAATCTATAGCCATCCAAACTTATCTTTCACCAACAATCAGGACATGCACACAAGCAACCCCTGATCCTCAAGCATTAAATGTAAGAGTATTATGCATCAATCCAGAGAGCGACTTTCCATCAGCAATGCATAGATCAGAATGATCTAATCTGTCTATACTTGCATCCTGGAGCGCTTGAATCGAATGATGCAAAATGCGGATACAAACGGCAATTTGCCGCATAAAGGGTGTGAGAAACATGCAAACGAGAAGCTCGGGCAACACGCAGGGCATTGACGTCTCCCGTTATCAGGGCACAATTGACTGGGCCAAAGTGAAGGCAAGCGGCATGACATTTGTGTTCATCAAGGCCACCGAAGGACAGACATATACGGATCCGAATTTCCAGAAAAATGTGACTGGCGCACTGGCGGTGGGCATGCTGGTCGGAACGTACCACTTCTTCCGTGCAACATCCATGGATGGTGCCAAGGCTGAAGCTGCGCATTATGCCACGACACTGCAAAAAGTAGGAGGCGCCAAGGCGCTGCAATTACCTCCTGTCTTGGACTACGAGAATAATCCCGGTAACCTGAGTAAAGCTCAGATCAACACGGTAGCCAAAGCTTTTTTAACGGAATTACAACGTCTCACAGGTGTAAAACCGATTATATACACGGGCAATTCATTTGCCGGCAATTTTGATACTTCCATGAGCTCATACGATCTATGGATTGCGCGTTACAGCAACACACGTGTACCGGATGCACAGCCGGCCTGGAAACGGTGGACGTTCTGGCAGTATACGGATTCGGGCAAGGTAAACGGGATCAGCGGCAACGTGGACATGAACGAGTTTGAAGGATCGGCAGCGGAATTGAAAGCAAGATATGTAGCAGCAGCACCAAAGCCGCCAGAGCCATCCGAACCAACCCATCCCACGAATCCAACCGAACCACCGAAAGGGGGCGAACCGATGACAGCCGAAGAGAAAGCAGCGTTTGATGCGCTCAAATCCCAGGTAGATAAACTGCAGGCGCGCCAGCAGATGGAAGTTCCGGTCTGGGCGAAAGCGGCCGTGGATGCAGCATTGGCATATGATACGAAAAATCCATTGTTTAGCATCGATAATGGGGCAAGTTATGATTTTTACCGTTTTATCACGGTCATGTACCGCAGAGGTTTATTCAAAAAATAAGCTGGTATAACTTAAAATATAAGTTGGGCACGGTTATAACTGAGTGAACACAACAAGGGACACACGACGCTTTTTGTCGAAAGGTGTTCCTTTTTTGTATTTCATGTAAATGATATTAACATATATAATAAAGTTGAAGACGTATGTCCGTAAATCTCTTGTCTAATTGATCAATGTGATGTAAAGTAAGTTACACGAAATCGATTTTCACCACTGTTTAATTTCACAATCCTCCTCATCATGACAAGACTTTAACATGAAAAGTTAATGTAATGTCTCCCTGTTGTAAAATCCAACATCTGTAGATCCATCTCACAACGTTATGACACAATCCAACCTGCTTAACCACTAAAATCCTGTTTAAATTACGTTGTCCATCAGCTGATCGCCACCATTTGATTTTGCCTATTGCACTTTAGCTGCGATGATCTAACGCCAAGACAAACTCCTACCCTATCAGACAACGCTGCCGTTCTCTCTAAATCAGCTCGATTTTGGAGCCGCCAAGCCAAATCAGTACCATCCTACTGTTGCTTATTGACCTAAGTTTAATTATTGCGCAACAACGACAGGCATTTATAAATGGTCACCACATTCGAAAAATCTAAAAAAATGTGTACGGTTACATCCGTTTTTACATTTCATATATGCTCCTCAACTTATCTAAACATCCATCCCAGGTATCAAAGGCATTTAAAGCCTTTCATATGATACAAAGCACCAAACCGATCGATTGTAATCAATAGAGTTTTTTTCATGCCAGTATCACACACATTATGAGACAGGGAAGGGTGTTGTACGTATGCGAATGAGAAAAAAGTGGATGTCCGGAATCATGGCAATGGCCATGAGTACAGTCTTGATCCTATCGGGCTGCTCCAGTAATGAGGGGGCTGGGAATTCACCTGCTCCGGCCGAAGGCAGTGAACCTCCAGCGGAAGTGACCGAGGCTTAGGATACGATGATTATGGGACGCGGCGGAGATTCCGTGGCACTGGACCCGGCAATCGTTACAGATGGGGAGTCACTGAAGATCGGACATCAGGTGTTCGACTCGCTGCTTGACTACAAAGAAGGTGGAACCGAGGTTGTTCCTGGACTAGCTGAGAGCTGGGAGATTTCGGCGGATGGACTCAAGTATGATTTCAAGTTGAAGTCCGGAGTGAAATTCCACGATGGTACCGACTTCAACGCAGAGGCTGTGGTGTTCAACTTCAACCGATGGAGTGATCCGGCCAGTGAGTATAAATTTGAGGGAGATTCCTTCGATTACTACGATTCCATGTTTGGTCCAGAGGATGCACGTGTGATCAAGGAAGTCAAGGCGATTGACGAGACAACGGTCGAGTTCACCCTGAACCAGCCGCAAGCGCCTTTCCTGCAAAACATAGCGATGACGCCATTTGGCATTGCGAGTCCAACCGCGATTCAGGAGAAAAAGGAAAATTTCAAGAGCGAGCCGGTAGGCACAGGCCCGTTTGTATTCAAAGAGTGGAAGCGGAACGACTCCATCACCTTGGAGAAGAATCCGAATTATTGGAAAGAGGGACTGCCGAAGCTGAACAAGGTGATCGTGCGTTCCATTCCGGATAACACGGCCCGCTTCAATGCGCTGCAAAACGGCGAGATTGATATCATGGAGGACCTGAACCCGGATGACTTGTCCATCCTTGAGGGAAATAGCGAGCTGCAAAAAATCGAGCGTCCACCCTTTAACGTGTCATACATTGGTTTCAATTTCAAGAAAAAACCGTTTGATAACGTGAAAGTAAGACAAGCCCTCAACCATGCGGTAAACAAACAAGGCATTATCGATGCTTTCTTTGCCGGACAAGCGCAGCCAGCGGTGAATCCGATGCCGCCAACGCTTTGGGGATATAACGACAGTATTGAGGACTATGCTTACGATCTGGAAAAGGCAAAAGCGCTGCTTGCCGAAGCCGGCTATCCTGATGGATTGCCTGACCCGGTAACATTCTATGCCATGCCGGTATCCCGGCCATACATGCCTGACGGCAAGAAGGTTGCCGAAGCGATTCAGGCCGATTTTGAGAAAATCGGAGTGACCGTCAACATCGAATCACCCGAGTGGGCAACGTATCTGGATGATGCCAAAGCCGGGGAGAAGGACGACATTTACATGCTCGGCTGGACAGGTGATAACGGTGACCCGGATAACTTCCTGTATACGCTGCTCGATAAAGACGCGATCCCGGGCAACAACCGCAGCTTCTACGTCAACGAAGAATTGCATACGCTGCTGACGAGTGCGCAGAAAGAAACGGATCAGGACAAGCGCGCGGAACTGTACAAGCAGGCGCAAGTGATTATTAAGGAAGATGCTCCATGGGTTCCACTTGTGCATACCACTCCCATTCTGGCAGGAAAAGCGAACCTGAAAGACTTCGTACCGTCCCCATTGGGCACGGAATCCTATGCCAAAGCCTACTTTGAATAACTTGTATATGAGCTGTGTTTAGTATTATCAAGATTTATTAGTTCAAAGCGCTGGCGTACACGCAATGCTTGATAAGAACCCACATCTGGATGTAACGATCTTAAGCATGCATGTCTGCCAGCGCTTTTTATAATTGCATATTGCATGGATTTTGCATGATACATCGAAGGCAGGTGAATGAGGAGTGAACAGTTACATCGTCAAACGTGTACTCGTGTTACTGCCCGTGCTGCTGGGCATGACCCTGATCGTCTTTTCCATTATCCATGCCATTCCGGGTGATCCGGCCGAGACCATACTCGGGCAAAAGGCAACCGAACAATCCAAGCAGGCTCTGCGTGACCAGCTGGGACTGGACAAACCATGGTTTCAACAATATTTCGCCTATCTGGGCGATCTGTTTAAGGGCGATTTGGGCACATCCATCCGCACCAAGGTTCCCATTGCCCAGGAAATTATGCCCTATCTGACAGCGACCCTTGAATTAACGATGGCGAGCATGCTGTTTGCGATCATCATTGGCGTGAATGCCGGGATCGTCAGTGCGTGGAAACATAACTCGTGGTTTGATTACTGCTGCATGGTCATTGCATTGGTGGGTGTGTCGATGCCGATCTTCTGGCTGGGGTTGATGGAACAATGGCTGTTTGCGAACAAATTGCATTGGCTGCCCTCCATCGGCAGAATGAATGCGCGTGATCCAGTTGAAGCCATGACGGGCTTGTATGTGCTGGATACGATGATTGCCGGCCGCTGGGATCAGTTGTGGACGGTAACAAAACATTTACTGCTGCCAAGTATCGCGCTCGGCACAATTCCGATGGCTGTTATTGCCCGGATGACGCGTTCCAGTATGCTCGAAGTGATGAGTTCGGACTATATCCGAACCGCGAAGGCGAAAGGGCTTGGCCCGTTTTTTGTTGTATATGGACATGCGTTGAAAAATGCGTTCATCCCCGTTCTTACTGTCATCGGCATACAGACCGGTTCCTTGCTCGGTGGAGCGGTGCTGACCGAAACGATCTTTGCCTGGCCTGGTGTCGGTCGCTATATATATGAAGCCATTAGTTCGCGGGACTATCCGGTGATCCAGAGCGGCATTCTGATCGTGGCATTCTTTTTCGTAGTGATCAACCTGATTGTGGACTTACTGTACGCCGTATTCGATCCGCGGATTAGCTACAAGTAGGAAGACGGTTCAGCAATCGTAGTGCCTGAGCGTAGTGGACTCGTTGATCTTATCTTTCATCCATAGCCAAGAAGGGAGACGCCGCATGGTCAAATTATCGACCAATACCGGAGCACCAATGGACACTGCGCCTGCACCTGCATCAGGTCCATGGCGGGAAGCCTGGAGAACGTTTCGAAGAAATCGGCTTGCGCTCGCAGGTTTGATCATTATCGTTTTTTTCATTCTGTTGGCCTTTGCTGCCCCATATATTGCACCGTATGACTACAAAGAGCAGGTACTCACAGATCGTCTGCAAGCCCCTTCGGCCGAGCATTGGTTCGGTACCGATGATCTCGGGCGTGACGTATTTTCCAGAGTGCTGCACGGGGCGCGCATTTCATTATGGGTCGGTTTTTTCTCCGTGATTGGCTCCATTGTGGCGGGTGCGTTGCTTGGACTGATTGCCGGGTTTTATGGAAAATGGGCAGACATGCTCATCTCGCGTTTGTTCGATATCCTGCTTGCCTTTCCAGCCATCCTGCTGGCGATTGCCATCGTGGCCATTCTTGGTCCATCCTTGCAAAATGCACTGCTCGCCATCGCCATTGTGAACATCCCGACCTACGGACGGCTGGTGCGTTCAAGGGTACTTAGTTTGAGACAGGAGGAATTCATTACGTCGGCGCGTACGCTGGGGGCTAGTAATATGCGGATTCTGTTTCGGCACATTTTGCCGAATAGCCTTACCCCGCTCATCGTACAAGGCACACTGGGCATAGGGACAGCAATTATTGAAGCGGCTGCACTCGGATTTCTTGGCATGGGGGCGCAACCCCCTGACCCGGAGTGGGGTAAAATGCTGTCGGATTCCCGCCAGTTTCTGCAAAAAGCGCCCTGGACGCTTATTTTCCCGGGACTTTCCATCATGTTCACCGTGCTCGGTTTCAACTTGCTGGGGGACGGGCTGCGCGATACCCTTGATCCAAAAATGGTGAAAAAGTAGAAGGTTGCATCTCCATTTTAATCTCTAAAATCAAGTCTCCGAATCTGTTCCAAATCTAACGAACCTGGAAAGCCTTATTGTGCGATTTACTGCCAATTTCCCAGTCTGACGAATCCCACACACACTATTTTGCGAAAACCTGCGGAAAGTTTGGGAAGGTCGCCTAAAGGTGAGAGATAGCGTGCTACGATGCTTTAGGTTAGCGAAATCATCCTAAAAAGCCCTATTAACTTCTGTAAGGTTCGTTAGCGTGTGGTTTGCCAGCGCTGACTCAGGCAGTCATCTAAGGCAGTTATCTAATGTGGCAATCACAACACAGCAAGGTAGATGTCCTTTCGAAATACATTAGATGGCGATGTTATGATACTATCGTCTGTTCCACATACTCATTACAGTCTGTCTCCAAGCCGGTTCGAACTTTGATTCGAGGCGGCTTTTGTGTTGCATGATGGATTGAGCTAAAATGGTAGAGATGTGCAAAACTTGAATGGTTATTCGATCATTTTGTTAAAATATCCGCCTTCGTATTGACACCCAATTTTGCCATATGTTATATAAAAGGAAGGGTTTAGCACTCTGATGATTGGAGTGCTAACAAATGAATTTACATTACACGACTACATATGGAATGATTGTGTTTTTGAATATGGATAAAGTTAACCTTGAATAGGACATGAGAGTTGAGGGGCTAGAAAAGACCTGGCACACGAGCAAGATGGATCAACAGATTTTTACTTGAATAAAAATCGCAATGTTTAAAATCAGTTGGTGAATGGTGCGGCAGCAGTGAAGGGGACGAAATCGATTTTGTAGAAGCGAAGCGTTCGCCTTTATCACTTAATTTCTCCCTTTTCAAAAAAGGGATCAAGGAAATTAGGGGATAACAGCGATCGAAAGAACGATTCGTAACCGGAACGGCTGGACCGCAGAAAATTATGCACTTATTTTAAATCAGCAATAGAGTGAATCCAAAAAATCTGTGGATCAAAGCATTTGAAGGCTGGTCTAGCAACGTAACGTTCGGCATGGACAATTCAAAGGTTTACTTTCTATATTCAATCCAATCATTCGATATCCAATTTGAAAGGAGACACCCATTCATGGCTAAGAAAGAATTCCAGGCTGAATCCAAGCGTTTGCTGGATATGATGATCAACTCCATTTACACGCAAAGGGAAATCTTTTTGAGAGAACTGATCTCCAACTCCAGTGACGCCATTGACAAAATATATTACAAAGCACTGACTGACGACACACTCGTCTTCAACAAAGAGGATTACTACATCAAGCTCACCATCGACAAAGAAAACCGGACACTCACCCTGACGGATACCGGAATCGGGATGACGCAGGAAGAGCTGGAGAACAACCTGGGGGTTATCGCGAAGAGTGGATCGCTGGCGTTTAAGAAAGAGAATGAAGCCAAAGACGGACACAATATCATCGGACAATTCGGGGTTGGTTTCTACTCTGCATTTATGGTGGCGGACAAGCTTACCGTGACCAGTAAAACGCTGGGCAGCGACGAAGCCTGGAAATGGGAATCCGAAGGCGCGGACGGGTACACGATCACTCCAGCGGAGAAAGATACCGTGGGTACGGAAATCGTCCTGACGATCAAACAGAATACCGAAGAAGATTCGTATGACGAATTTTTGGAAGAGTACCGCCTGAGATCCATCATCAAGAAATACTCCGATTTCATTCGCTACCCGATCAAAATGGATGTGTCAGGCCAACGTCCAAAAGAAGGTACGGAGAACGAGTTCGAAGAGTACAAAGAAGAGCAAACCGTGAACAGCATGGTGCCGATCTGGCGTAAAAATAAAAGCGAATTGACCGAAGAAGACTACAACAACTTCTATATGGAAAAACGCTACGGTTTTGACAAACCGCTCAAACATTTGCACATCAGCGCTGATGGCGCAGTGGTATATAATGCGATCCTGTTTATCCCGGAGAATACACCGTTTGATTACTATACAAAAGAGTATGAAAAAGGTCTGGAACTGTACTCTAACGGTGTATTGATCATGGACAAATGCGGAGATCTGCTGCCGGATTACTTCGGATTTGTCAAAGGTATGGTGGATTCGGAAGATCTGTCCCTGAACATCTCCCGTGAAATGCTGCAGCACGACCGTCAGCTCAGTCTGATCGCGAAGAACATCAAGAACAAGATCAAGAGCCAGCTGCAAAGCCTGCTTAAGGATGAGCGTGAAAATTACGAGAAGTTCTACCAGGCGTTTGGACGTCAGCTGAAGTATGGCGTATACAGTGACTATGGTGTGAACAAGGACACCCTGCAGGATCTGCTCCTGTTCTCTTCTTCCAAAGAGAAGAAATTGGTGAGCCTGGACGAGTACGTTTCCAGAATGCCTGAAGATCAGAAGTACATCTACTACGCATCCGGTGAATCCATTGAACGGATTGAGAAGCTGCCACAGATCGAGGGTGTACTCGACAAAGGCTATGAAGTCTTGTACTTCACCGACGACATCGATGAGTTTGCAATCAAGATGATCACGAACTACAAAGAGAAAGAATTCAAATCCATCTCCAGCGGTGACCTGGGCATCGAGGACAATGCAGACAAAGAAGAGACGGATGCACAGGACAACGATAACAAAGAGTTGTTCGAAGCGATGCAAGCACAGCTCGGCGGCAAAGTAAAAGCTGTTAAAGCTTCCAAACGCCTGAGAAGCCATCCGGTATGTTTGTCCACGGAAGGTGAACTGACGATTGAGATGGAGAAAATCCTGAAAGCTATGCCGAACAGTGAAAATGTACAGGCGGATAAAGTGTTGGAGATCAATGTCAATCACGATGTCTTCAAATCGCTGAAAGACGCATTCGCACAGGATAAAGAAAAACTGAACCTCTACACAAGCCTGCTGTATCATCAAGCATTGCTGATCGAAGGACTACCAATTCAAGACCCGGTAGAATTCACTAACGATATCTGCAAGGTTATGGTGTAAAAATCCTTCGTACAAGCGTGCGATAATATCCTTGATGCAAAAATTCACGCAGCCTTAAGATTCAAACTAGGTGAAAATTAAGTTGAGTAGCTAAATCACTTCGCTGCATCTCCATATTCATCCGACAGGGCATTTCCGTCCTGTCGGTTTTTGTTTTTTTACCCACAACGGGAAGGATGCGGGGGAGGCAGACTATCACTGTAGTGATGGATGATATTATTCTAAATTGAACTTGATTTTCACTCGATTTTAGCGAGTTGAATGGTGAATACCATTATGTATTTTAAGGACAGCAAAAGTAGTGAAGGGGACGGAATCGATTCTGTAGAAGCGGAGCGTTCGCCTTTATTCCCGAATTTCTCCCTTTTTAAAGGGAATCAAAGAAATTTGGGAATAACAGCGATCAAAAGAACGATCCGTAACCGTAACGGCCACGTAAACTGTATAAGTCACTTTTTTTCACCATTAGTCACGTTAGTGTAATTTCAATATGAATCATTATCATTTAGGTGCACGGATGATAGTCTGGCAGGGTATAATAAAAGGAAGATGACTGTGCTTCACAAGTTGATGTGAGAAGAGATGACAATCGCAGATAGGTTTTGCTTTTCGAAAACGCTGATTATGTGTATAATCACTCAAAATAGAGACAGTCGGCTAGGAGTGATCAACATGCAATGGAACGATCTAAGAGAACATAGGCAATACCCTGAACTGACCAAACTGGATGGAGCTCGGGCCGCATATGAGCGGGACTATTCCAGACTGATCCATTCACCGACCTTCCGTCGGTTGCAAGGCAAATCCCAGGTATTTGGCGCCGGAACAGGCGATTATTATCGCACACGATTAACCCACTCTCTGGAGGTGGCACAGATTGCGCGTGAAGCTGCACGGAGCCTGCTTCGTCGGTTTCCGGAGATAGACTGGAGTCAGGCGGACAACCCCGGATTGATCATCGATTCGGAAGTGGTGGAGTGTGCCGCAATTGCACATGATTTTGGTCACCCGCCTTTTGGACATAAAGGGGAAGAAGTGCTGGACGGCATTCTGGATGATCTCATCAACACCGAGGTCAAGAAAGTGATGAAAAAGAGCCGCGGGGCCAAGTCACCCCAACAGGAGCCGGAGATTCGCGCGGAGCTGAAACGAAAATATGAACATTTTGAAGGCAACGCACACAACTTCCGTCTCATTATGTATTTGGAGAAACGCGAGGATATCGACGGGCTGAACCTGTCCGATGCAGTGCTGCTGGGGATCAACAAGTACCCTTACCCCGGTACGGAGAGCAAGAAGGGCATGTATCATCATGAATGGCAGTATATCCACGAGATTCGCAATCGTTGGGGCATTCCGGCTGGCAAAAAGACGCTTGAAGCCCAATTGATGGACCTTTGCGACGACATCGCGTACTCTGCCCATGATCTGGAGGACGGCATCAAGGCAGGCAAGATTGAAGTGCATGAGCATTTCCTCCAAGATCCGCATATCAATCGGTTGATTGTGGATAAGATTACGACGCTGGAGGATCTGTTCTGGAACGGGTGGACAAGGGAAGCGATTGGGCAAAAGGTAGAAGAAGTACTCGCTTCGTTTCTGCGTATCTGGAATGAAAAGATGCCGTTCTGTGAGCATGATTACTCACGTACCCGCCGTGAGGTCAAGGCATACTGGGTCAGCCTTTTTGTTGCCAGCCTGGGGGTCATTGATAACGGAGACTGGAAGAAGGTCACGTTTGTCCGTGAGGGTGCCGAGGATCTAGACATGCTGCGTACAGTGAGTGTGCTCAAGAGCTTCGCCTGGGTGACTATGATTCGGGATCTGCGAGTCCAGCGGCTGCAAAAGCGCAGTGAATGGATGATCAAACGTCTGTGGGATGCTTTCCTTGATCCAGAGACATCCAAATCCATTATTCCGTCTGATTGGCTGCAACGGTATGAGAAGGATCAGGCGAAGGCTAATCCGATCTGGACATGGGAGCATATGGTGATCGACTATATTGCCGGGATGACGGATGCTTTTGCCGAGAAAATATATAATGAACTTTACGGTCTCAAGGTCGGTTCTATTTACGATCTGGACTAGATAAGCGAGATGGAGGGGATGAGCCGCTTGGGTGCGAACATCAGTGGGAAATACAATCTGGGCGTACTTGACCTTGTTCCAAGGTTGAACGGTGCCACGGCAGAACAGGCGCTTCAACAATCCGTTACCCTTGCGCAGCGTGCTGAGACTTGGGGGTATTCAAGGTACTGGACGTCTGAGCATCATGATATGGACGAACTTGCATCGGCATCACCGGAAGTGCTGCTTGCTCATATTGGGGCGAGAACCAACACGATTCAGCTTGGCTCCGGAGCTGTGCTTCTTCCGCATTATAGCCCGCTTAAGGTAGCGGAGTCATTCCGGCTGCTCGCCGCCCTCTATCCGGGGCGAATGGAGCTCGGCTTGGGTCGTGCGCCAGGCGGTGGTCCGCATGCAACGATGGCCTTGAGTGGCAATTACTTGCAACATGTGTCCAAGCTGCCTGAATCTCTCGCTGCACTGACGGAATTGCTGGAGGATCGTTATACTTATGAGGAGCATCCCGTGACGGCTCGCCCGATCCCGGAGCTTCCCCTATCCTTATGGATGCTGGGTACCAACGTAAAGAGCGCGGAGTTCGCTGCCCGTTTCGGTATGGGGTATGTATTCGGTCAATTCATGAGTGACGCTGATGGTACAGAGGCTGTACGTCGTTACCGGGAGGGGTTCATCCCAAGTGCCCATCGGAAAGAGCCGGAGGTCATGGTTGCTGTCAGCATTCTGTGTGCGGAGACAGAGGAAGAGGCGCTGTCCTGGAGTCGTGAAATGACGAAGAACCGGGGAGCGGGAGGGGAAGAGGTTCCAAGACAGCCCGATATCCACACCCGTACCCATCCTGACACGATAGCTCATGATGTGGACCATGCCAGCGAAACGGAAGCACAGCGCCATTATACAGGCACACCTTTGCAGATTTGGGAAAAGTTACAGCAGGTGAGCGACAAACTGGGTACCAATCGATTGCTTGTGGTTACGGCTGGACCGGATTATGAGCGCAGGTTGGCCTCTTACAGATTGCTGGCTGAAGCGTAATGTGCACGAGCTTACTCTCTACCTGATTCCTAATTTGTTTCACAATCTAAAGAGCTGCAGATCGGTAATCCGTATGCTGCAGCTCTTTTTGAATTGAGTCGGGCAGCCATCCACCATCTTTAACAAAACAGAGCATGTCCTTAACAAAAGAATGTTATAATACGTTACGTCTGTTTTCCTATAGATATTGTATTGAACAGATTATTTTGCAATATGCCAAAAGAAGGGTAAAACAACGACAAAAGAACCTATATTCGGAAGTGGCCGAAAATAGGCACAGGGAGGAAATCATATGTTTAGCAGATTCAAGATCAAGAGTATCGGTCTGCGTATCAGCATCGCGTTCTATCTATTAATCCTCTGTTTAATTCTTCTTAGCGTCACCGTTGTTACACAAATGAACTCCATGGAAAGAAACACGAATGAGATCACCAATAACTGGATGCCCTCACTTCAACAGATTAACCGTTTAAATTATACGACAGAACATATTTTATCATTGAGCTACCGCCATTATGATGCACAGGCCGGGGTCAAAGCGGCCCTCGGGGAAGAGCGTACCAAGTACATTCGGGAAACGGCCCAGGCGATTAAAATATACGATCAACAGGAAAAGACAACGGAAGAAAAGGAACATTGGGATGCATTCAAAACGAAGTGGGAAGCTTACCTCAAGATCAACACACAATCCATTAAGCTGAGTGATGAAGGACAGGAACAATTGGCCAAGGAAGTATCCGGAAAAGGGGCCGATTCCTTCGATGCCATGCAAGTCGATCTGGACTATCTGGTGGAATACAATCAGGAACAATCCAGCATCTCTGCTGCGCAGACGATTCGATCCGTGCAGGATGGAAGAATGATCATTGTTGTTGGTGTAGTGGTAATGATTCTTATCACGGCAATCAGTATTCCGATCATTCGTTCTCAAGTGGTTAAACCTTTGCTCCGGGTGATCAGCGCCGTGAAACTGATTGCGGAAGGTCAGTTGAATGTCCAGGATATACATACCAGACATGAAGATGAAGTTGGTGTGCTTGCCAAAGCGGTGAATGACATGAAAGGTAATCTGACGTCCATGGTACTGAATGTTAGACGTATCGCTGAATCCGTCAATCGCCAAAGCAGCGAATTGGCCATCTCCTCCGAAGAGGTTAAGATTGGCAGTCGCCAAATTGCCATAACGATGGAAGAGTCGGCAAAAGCGGCAGAGAGTCAGGCGGAAACGGCTGTAGAATCCGCTCGTACCGTTGAAGGACTTAATATCCTTATCCAGCAGCATTCCGAGCAGGGAAACCAGCTTCGACGGATGTCAGACCTCATTCTGAAGCAGGGACACAATGGTCGCGAGTCGATGGAACAATCTGTAAACCAGATGCAGCAGATCGCTGGGGCAGTTTCGTCTTCCATGAACAAAATGGAACAGCTTGACCGCAAAAATGAAGATATCTCGCAGCTGGTTCAGGTCATCCATGATATCGCACGCCAGACCAACCTGCTTGCTTTGAATGCTTCCATTGAAGCAGCTCGTGCGGGGGAGAGCGGACGCGGATTCGCAGTCGTCGCAGCAGAAGTGCGGAAATTGTCCGAAGCCGTTCAAACTTCGGTGGAAGAGATTACAGTCATCACAGAGGACATTCAGCGGGATTCCCAGGGTGTGGTTGAGGAACTTCGTACAGGTGTACTGGAGACTGAGCGGGGGCAACAGCAAGTACGTATTTCCGGCAATCTGTTCCGTACCATTAGTGAATCGGTCGAGAGCATGGTCCAGGTCATTGCGACTATGACGGATGGCTTGGAGGGTATGCAGGAGACGAGCGGACGCATGAATGATTTTAGCCAACAGATTTCGGCAGTGTCGGAGCAATCCGCGGCGAGTGTAGAAGAAGTATCTGCTTCGGCCGAAGAGCAGGTGAGTTCGATGGAAACGATTAGCGGCAATATTCAAACCCTGAAAGAATTGTCCGATGATCTGCTGGCCTCCATTGAAAAATTAAAAATATAAACCTCTTCTTATAATAGAAGAAACATGAAGGACGGCTACCATGTTGAACGATGCAAACCGCAAAAATTCAGTTGTTGGAAGTTATGTGTATACCTTTGCCTGTCATGAAAATGAACGTGCATTATGTGAACTGGAGCTAACCACCATGCTCGTTCCTGATATCGATATCCATTCCGGAGGGTGCGCCTATATTCGCTCCCAGATCTGCCTTCCACCGGGCAGAAGTCCATTTGTTCGGGGCAGACTGGATGTGATGGCCGAGGCGGATACGGTGGCAGGTCTGAAGCCTGCCGCTTCACAAATCGATCTGTCTTCTGGTGAAACGTTTAAGGTGGTATGCCTGAAAGAAGGAGATCATATGCCAGATTATGCGCGTTCCCGTCAGCTGGAAAAAGAGCTGGGCATGTGCATTAAGGGCAAGGCGATGATGAAGCAGCCTGATGTGACTTTTGGACTAATCCATTCAGACGAAAAATGGATCCTGGGCCAGTGGATCGAAGCTGATCGTTCATGGCAGTCCCATCACCAGAAACCGCAAAATTATTCTACAGGCCTTGGTGTTACATTAGCCAGAGCGCTGGTCAATATAGCGATTCCACAAGTGGAGGGTCATCAATTACTCGATCCGTGCTGTGGAATGGGAACTGTTGTCATTGAAGCTTTATCGATGGGGATCGAGGCGATTGGCAATGATTTGAATCCTTTGGCAGTACAGGGGGCGCGTACTAATCTTCCTCATTATGGGTATGATCCGGCCAGGATTACCCTTGGGGATATGAATGATTTGGAAGGTTTCTACGATGCGGCCATACTGGATATGCCTTACAATTTATGCTCTGTTCTTCCCGATGAGGAACAATTTGGCATGTTGGCAAGTTTGAAGAGGCTTGCAAGGAGGGCGGTTATCGTTTCCACCGAAAGGGTAGAGGGGCACATTTTGGATGCCGGATGGACCATCGCTCAGTATCGAACAGTGAGCAAGGGCACGTTTATACGTCACATTTGGGTGTGTGACAACATGAACATTACTGAATAATCGAAAAACCTCCACACCGGAAAAAAAATTTCCAGTGTGGAGGTTTTTGTTTGGAGTGGCAAGGGAATACCTAATATAGATTTGTACAATTTCACATAGAATAAAATGGAATATTTAGTATTTGTGACTATAATCCACCAGATTGAGCGGAAGAGTTTTACCAGAAACATACGCTTCCAGATTTCGGACAAAAATATCAAGTGCCCGTTCAGTGTACTGCTCTGTGCTGCCTGCAATATGCGGTGTAATCAGAACATTGTCCTTGCCCCATAATGGATGATCGGAAGGGAGAGGCTCCTCTTCAAATACGTCAAGTGCAGCAAAGGCAACCTGTCCGCTGTCCAATGCACTCAGAAGAGCTTCCGTATTTACACTTGGACCACGCCCAACATTGACGAAGCAGGCGCCGGATTTGAAATGGGCGAATGCAGCCTGATCATAGATATGATGGGTTTCATCCGTGAGTGGCAAAATATTGATGACATAATCGCCCTGACCGAGAGCTTCATGGAAGCCGGACATGGTGTACATGCGGTCTACATTCGGAACATCTTCTCCGGAGCGGCGCACTCCGATCACATTCATGCCCAGTGCTTTGAGAATACGCGCGGTTTCTGTTCCGATCTCTCCTACGCCCACGATGACTGCTGTTTTGCCGTGCAATTCAGGCAGTGGCTTGCCGGGTGATTTCCACTCTGCCTGTTGTTGGTGGACCATGGCTTGTCTCAGCCAGCGGCTGTGGGATAACATCATACCCAGAATAATTTCGGTAATGGGAATGGCGTGTACGCCATTAGCACTGGTTACCAGTGTATTTTTTGTTTCCAATTCTGAGAAAGGAAGGTTATCCACACCTGCGGACCAGACCTGAACCCATTTTAAAGGGCTGTTTTCTTTCAGGGCATGTTCGGTTACCAATGGAGACCAGCCTACGATAATCTCGGCTTCTTTTAACTCCGATGCGTCAATCTCTTTGGCTTTGCCAACCGTAAGTGTATAACCTGGTGCTGCATCCAGAATGCGTTGTTGTTGCTTTGTCGACAAGGATGGGAAACATACAATTTTACCCATAGTTAGTGGCCTCCTGAATTCAATTGTGTTGTACTTTTAGTGTAGCAGAAAAGAAGACGATGTGCGTAAAAGGCAGGAATGCAGCCTCATGTGCAAATCCCAGAAATTGTGTCACTCTATAATTAACCAACTTGAAACCTTAGAGGCGACTGTGAAATAATAAAATGAACTTTAGAAGAGGTGTATACCATGAATAAGTATTCATATACGGACCTTCCGTCCCGACGGGAACGATTATTTATTGCGCTTCGGTTGCCGGCACATATACAACATTCACTTCGCCTGTCTGCCGAACTCGTGCAGGGCAAACTTGATTTTCGCAAATGGACGGATTATCGGGATTATCATATTACATTGCAATTTCTGGGGGATACCCTTGTTAGTGACATTGGGCAACTTCGAAAAACCTTACGTTCGGCAGGCGCCGGATTCCAGCCTTTTGAGCTGAAAGTCTCCGGGTGGGGAACATTCGGTTTAAAAGAAGCACCAAAGGTGCTTTGGAGAGGTGTTGAAGGGGAACTGGGGCGGCTGAATCTGCTGCAAAAACGAATCGTGGACGCTACTTCATCCCTTGGATATGAGACCGAATTGAGACCTTATTCTCCGCACATTACTATGGCGAGAAAATTTCTGGGACAGGTTCCAGGAAATGAGGATAAAGGAATATTTGGAGTGCTTCCTGAACAGGTTTTAGGTGTTAATTCATGGATGATTCAAGATTTTGTGCTATATGTGACACAGCTAGGTCAGGAGCCGATGTATGAGGTCGTGGATACGTTTTCTTTTTCCTGAAACTCATTATTATGACATAAAATCACATTGACATTACGTTATTCCCTATGTAATATTAGCCAACGTTATTCAAATTCTTTTTTTGTGGTTACTTAGATTAGGGAATTGTTTCGACAGGAGGAATCTTCGAATGGATATTATAAGCAAGAATCGTTGGGTGGCACCGATGTTATCTGTGCTGCTTGTATGTATAGTGGGGGCTAACGTCGTTCAGGCGACTGGAAAGTGGAATGAGGCAAGTGAGAGCAAACAGATGACCGAACTCGCGGCTTCTGTGGAAAATAGCAAAAATTCTTTTAACGAGGACAGGCGAATGATGCAAGACGGGACAAGTCTGTCTGCTAATGGGTCTATCAAGACTAGTAACTGGACCAATTCGCTCCCTGCCAAGAACTGGTTGACATCTGCTCAGGAAGAGCAGGAACTGAAGGAAGCGAAGGCTAAACATGCAGCCCGAGCTGCAGCTGCGGCCAAAGCAAAAAAAGAGGCTGCTCTGAAATTGGCGAAGGTAGAGCGTGCCAAAGCGGTAGCTGCAATAACCACTCCCCCCCAAAAACTTTACTTTACGCGGACCAAACTTCTGAATCAGGAAGACTCGAAACTTGCGACCTGGTCATACAGTGTGTCCGATAAAGAGCTGTTTCTGCTGCAGAAAATTGTCATGGCAGAAGCGGAAGGTGAACCGTACGAAGGCAAAGTGGCAGTTGCCAATGTTGTCTTAAACCGGCTGCGGTCAGCCAATTTTCCCGATACCATTTACAAAGTGATCTATCAGAAATCTCAATTCAGTCCTGTAGCGAATGGGCGCTTGAAACGTGTAACTCCCAATAAGGACACGATCAAGGCAGTGAATGCGGCATTGAACGGGAAAAAGGAAGTAGCCGACGATACGTATTATTTCCTGTCTTTGACGCTTGCAGATGATCTGACAGTGGCTCATTCCCAGAAAAAAGTGAAAACCATCGGGCATCATACGTTTTACAAGTAAAATACCTATAAATTCTGCAAACAGGCAGGGTAGTTAACTATGTTCTGACGATACCAACTCCTCATACGCTTTGAACGCAGTTTTATTTCGTCGTTTTCATTTTATATTTGATGAGGGTTTGTTATTTACATTACCCTTTTTTTCAGTAAATCATACGGAAAATGAGTGAAATAAAAGAAGGTTCCCTTCCAGTAACGGAGGGGAACCTTCTTTATATATGGCCTGCGGATATGAAAAGCCCTCGTAGAACGTCCAGAAGGGGTCTTAGAGCTGCTAGAATGGGATTCGGGTACCTGACAGCGAAGTGGCTCCTATCCCGGCTGTAAAGCGCTCCTTGGGCGCGGATGTGAGTTCGGCTGTAGCCGGGAACAATAAATCATGGACCGCCTGGGCACAGCACGTCGGATCATAGCTGGATTTATTGCTAGGTTTGTGCACTGTTTTCAGCTGACTCTCAGTTTGAATGGGTGCAGCTCCGTCACATAACTCTCTGAAACGGTTGGTAATGACGTCAGCCGAGTGAATAACCTGACCGTATCCGGCTTGTACAAAATATTCACAGTTTTCTTCTTCCTGCCCAGGCAACGGAGGTACGAATAGCATCGGTAATCCTTTTGCCAGTGCTTCCGTACAGGTCATGCCGCCTGGCTTCGTAATCAGTACATCAGATACATCCATCAGTTTGCTGACCTCTCGGGTATACCCGAGTATACGGATATTCGGATGCTGGAAGCAGGACATCTCCTTCAGCTTGGCAATCATTTTCTCATTGCTTCCCAGACAGAACAGCAGCTGTACACGATCTGCCCAGGAGGTGAGAGCCTTCATATGCTCTTCATCAAAAGAAAGTCCCCATCCTCCGCCCATAAGCAGGGCAGTAGGCATGTTCTGGAGCCCCATTTCCTGCCGTAGGCTCACCTTGTCTCCTGCTTCCCAGAAGTCGGGATGTACAGGAATACCGGTAATTACAATTCGTGAGGGTTCGACACCTCTGATTTCAAGCAGAGCCTTTACCTGTGGTGTGGAAACCAGATATTTGTTCACCTCGGGATTGATCCAGGTTGCATGTACGTCGTAGTCCGTGACGAGCGTATACAGCGGAATATTGAGCCCCTGACGTTTAAGCCGGGAGATGACCGCATTCGGAAAGGGATGCGTGCAGATTACGGCATCAGGTTTCAATTGGGATACGACTTGAGCCGTCTGTGTATAAAAAATCCGGTGCAAGGCCAATTTTGTAAATCCGTTCAGCGATTTGTTATACTGCGTCCGATACAGAAGACTGACCAGCTTCGGCTGAACGGATAGTGTCTTCCGGTATGCGGACAGAATAAGTGGAGCCATCGTTGGATTCAAAAATTTCCCGAGCTCAATCACCCGGCTATGCACATGTGGACTAATTTTTTTAATGCCGCTTGCGAGCGCATGGGCGGCCTGTGTGTGACCGGTGCCGAAACCTTCGGATAACAAGAGCACTCTTGGTTTTCGCATGAGTTCACCTTTATTCATCAATTTAAATTTAATGTTCATACCGCACGATGCATTACTACATGAATATACAGCGAAGCGGAAAATCATGTTCATTCGTTACATATTTACACTACAGTTGATGTTCTGATACATCGAAACTTCGTCTTTACCCGTTTGTTGGAGTCATCATACACTATAGACGAGGATAGAAGCAGTTTCCACTGCATTTCGGTTAAAAAAAATTAACCCAAATTTTTAATGTTAGGGTTGCAATCTGATAATGAGAGTGGTAATCTTGTTTTTGACCGAATGACTGAATTGTATTTCTGGTCATTCAAAAGGACGATCAATGAAAATGAGGAGGGATATGATGGCTCCGATTGACAGGAGACAGCAGGTCATTCATGCAGCCGCGCAGTCGTTCGCCATGTTTGGATACAAGGCAACCACGATGGATCAGGTAGCAAAGATTGCGAACGTTGGCAAGGGAACGATCTACACGTTCTTTACGAATAAGGAACAATTGTTTGACCAAATCCTGGTGGAAGTGATTCAGGAAATGAAGAACATTGCTCACCGTGAAGTGCATCAGGAAAGTGCTTTTTTTGATAATCTGTTTCGTGTGCTTGATTCGCTGCTGGAGTTTCGCCGTGATCACGATTTGCTGGTTAAGTTGTCCCAGGAGCTTAAGGATTTTGGTACACTTCAGGCCAAGGAAGGTTTGGAGAAAGTGGAGAAGGTAATCTCCGATTTTCTGGCTCGTGAGCTTGAGAAGGCTAGAAGCAACGGAGAGATTCGCGACTGTGATCCACAGGTAGTAGCCTTTATGATGATTCGTTTGTACATCGCCCTCACCTCAGACTGGAGCAAGCAGCACGAACCGCTGAGCAAAGAGGAAATCAAGAATTACTTTCGCCTTTTCTTAATGGAAGGAATTGCTGCCGCAACGTAGCCCGAAAATTTATTCTACTATAATAGGGGTTATCCATATGCACGAAGGCAGTGAGGCTTGTCGGAAGACAGGTTTGTTTTTTGCTCTAAAATGACCGTTTGAGGAAAATGGTCAGTAAGTGTTTCGGTAATTTTTTGGAACACATCAAATGAATTTCACTATGGTTACCCTGCTCTTGGAGCAGAGAGAATAAGGGGAGAAAATGACATGAAATCTTTATCCGTGTTTTTCAAGGATGTGGGATCGGCCGTGAGAAACCCGAAAATATTGATCCCCGTTATCGCCATTATGTTTATTCCGATTCTGTATAGCGGTATTTATTTGGCTGCTTACTGGGACCCGTACGGTCATGTGGATGAAATGCCTGTTGCCGTTGTCAATCTGGATAAGGGCGCAGAGTTGGAGGGCAAGTCGCTGCATGTAGGGAACGACCTCATTGATGAACTGAAGAAAAATGCAGATTTTAAATGGGACTTTGTGAGTGCCAGTCAGGCTAGAGAAGGCATGGAAAATGACAAATATTATATGCAAATCACGATCCCGGAAAACTTTTCATCCCAGGCCACCACGCTGCTTAATGACAAGCCCAAGCCGGCGGACCTGATCTACGAACCGAATGGTAATTACAGTTTCGTGGGTGCACAGATTGGCAAGACGGCGATCAAGGATCTGAAAGCCAAGGTGTCGGCCAAAGTTACAGAATCCTATGCGGAGACGCTGCTCGACAAATTCTCGGAGGTATCCGACGGATTGGCTGAAGCTGGCGACGGCGCAGGCGAGTTGAATACAGGTGCAGGCAAGCTGGATGATGGAGCGGTGAAGCTCAAGGATAATTTGGCGAAGCTGGCTTCCGGAACACTGGAACTCCAGGAGGGATTGTCCCCATTAAGTGATGGAGTCAATGCACTGCACACGGGTGCATCCAAACTTGAAAGTGGAACAACGAATCTGGTATCCGGGTTGCAGCAGCTTCACACGGCAGCTGCAAGTCAGCTTCAAAGCGGAGCGGACCAATTGAAGGAAGGCAGTACCAAGCTGGAAACCGGACTGAAGTCTTCTCTGGACGGCACAGGCAAGCTGCAAACAGGATTGCAGTCTTCCGAGCAGGGCAGCGCGAAACTGTCCGACGGTCTGCAAAGCGCTGTGGAGGGTAGCGGAACCTTGGCAGCTGGCTTGCAATCGGCAGTGGACGGCAGCGGCAAGGTGGCAGACGGTGCGCAGAGCGTTGCTGAGGGGTTGAAGCAGCTTGCTGCATCGAACCCGGAACTGGCAGCCAGCGAGGATGTGCAGAAGCTGCTTGCAGCCAGCGCAGCTGTTGCAGACGGAAGCAAGCAGCTGCATGAGAGTGAGCAGAAGCTGGCAGCGGGTGCGGATCAACTGCATCAGGGTAACCAACAGCTTGCAGCGGGTGCTGCCGAGCTGCATGGAGGCCAGAAGCAGCTGCTGGCAGGTGCGAACCAGCTGTTGGATGGTCAGCAGCAATTGCTGGCAGGTGCCGGACAGCTTAGCCAAGGCGGAACGAAACTCTCCGACGGACTCAAGCAGTTTAGCGGCAAGCTGGGTGAAGCTGCAAGTGGCGGTACGCTGCTGGCAGATGGAGCCAAACAACTGGGGACGGGAACGTCAGCTTTGCAAACGGGTGTAGGCAAGCTTAGCGGTGGTGTGAGTTCACTCACAGACGGTTCCAAGCAACTGGGTGACGGAGCGGGCAAACTGGCTGACGGCCTCACTGAGCTGAAAGATGGATCGAATGAGCTGGCTACCAAGCTGAATGATGCAGCTCAAAAAACGTCAGAAGTCAAGAAAACAGATGACGTGGTAAACATGTTCGCTGAACCTGTGAATACGTCAGAGGACACGGCAGAGAATGTGAGCAATTACGGTACAGGGTTGACGCCGTTCTTCCTGTCCATCGGTTTGTTTGTAGGATCACTGATTTCTACCATTGTGTTGAAAATGCGTGAGACCTCCGTACCGGGTGCAACAGGCTGGAATCGTTTTGTCAGCCGTACGCTGGTATTTGGCTCCATGAGTATTTTCCAATCGGTGATTGTTGCAAGCTTCATGTTATACGGTCTTGGACTGGAGACACACAGCGTTCCGCTGTTCTATCTGTTCACGATCATTACCGGACTGACCTTCATGTTGATTGTTCAGGCCCTTGTCACTTGGCTGGATCTTCCAGGACGCTATGTAGTCATACTGCTGTTGGTCTTCCAACTTGCAGCGAGTGCGGGAACCTTCCCGGTGGAGCTGATTCCATCGTGGCTGCAGGCATTTAGCCCTTGGTTACCAATGACGCACAGCATTATGGGCTTCAAGGCCGTTGTATCAAGTGGCAATTTCGATGTAATGTGGCATCAGGCCGGAATCCTGGCAATCTATGCGGGTGTATCTGTGCTGTTAACCTTGGCTTTCTTCCTGTGGAACGGCAGACGCCCCAAAAAAGATGTCGAAGCGGCGGAATCCGGTCAGGTTGTAACAGCATAAGTCGAATCTGGACTACAATGAGACTGGTTTTATGAAAAATAAACTTTGTGCTTGTGTATCAAAATTGTGCAATATAGTAGTCAAATAGTACAAAGAGTCTGTGACCCGAAAACGGGTTGCAGACTCTTTTTGTATACAAATGCATAAGGAAGAGGACGCTCATTGGATTACGGTGTGATAAAATAGCGGAAATATGGATAAACGCAGGCCACATATGGAATGATTTTCTTTTGTTAGTCATTTAAATCAGTTGTACTCTGACATAAAATGTGTATAATTATTCGAAAAAGAGATGAATTTAAACGTCATTACACTAAAGCTGTACTGCAAAACATTTCTTATCAGAGGTATTAAAAAGTTTAAATTGCGCTGATGTTAGGTCGGTGTTAAAATAATAGAACTATAATCAAAAAACGTCGTTTTATTTCAGCGACCGTGCCAGCGGTTGCGTGTAGTTATACCAGCCTGTTATCGGATTGCCCGATCAGCGCATCTCAATTCATGCTGTCTGCCCCAATTGCAGCGCTCTTGACCTAGACAGCGATCGCTGTCGCCCTCGTTCATTCAGCAGGCGCTTATCGAAAGGCCGGCTCCTCCCGTTTCATTGTTGCCTGTTGCCTATGTTCTTGATCTTTCCGAAATACTTCATTATAGAAAGGTTGCGTTCCATGAGACACATCGGATTACCTCCCAAACAGGGTCTGTATGACCCACAGTTCGAAAAAGACGCATGCGGCATGGGTTTTGTTGCCAATATCAAAGGAGTACCTTCACACGACATCGTAAGTCAGGCACTGACCATGCTTAGTAACATGGAGCACCGCGGAGGACAGGGAAGCGAACCCAATTCCGGTGACGGAGCCGGTATTTTGATCCAGATTCCACACCGTTATTTTGCACAAGAAGCGGAACGCCTCGGCTTTGCATTGCCAGAACAGGGATTCTACGGAGTAGGAATGCTTTTCCTTTCCCAGGATCCAGCGATTCGAAGCGCACATGAAGAGAGTCTCAAGAAAATCATTGAAGAAGAAGGCCAGACGTTCCTTGGTTTCCGGGATGTGCCTACGTATGATGAAATGCTTGGACGCTCTGCACTTGCAGCGAAGCCTTATGTGCGTCAGGTGTTTATTGGCAGATCGGCGGAAGTGAAGGATGAATTGGGATTTGAACGGAAGCTGTACGTTATTCGCAGACGTGCTGAGCTGGCTATTCGCTATTCGGCGGATGAAGCAGAAGGGGGTTCATTCTACCTGCCAAGCTTGTCCTGTCGCAAAATCGTCTACAAAGGCATGCTGACAACCGAACAGGTTGGACAATTCTACCTGGATCTTCAGGAAGATCTTGTAGAATCCGCGATTGCGTTGGTCCACTCCCGCTTCAGTACGAATACATTCCCAAGTTGGGAGCGTGCCCACCCGTATCGCTTCATGATCCACAACGGTGAGATCAACACGATGCGTGGTAACGTGAACTGGATGCATGCACGCCAGTCGTTGTTCGAGAGCGAATTGTTCGGCAATGATATCTCCAAAGTAAAACCGGTTATCAATCCGGATGGTTCGGATACAGCGATGTTTGATAACACGCTGGAGTTCCTGTATTTGAGTGGTCGTTCATTACCACACGTAGCCATGATGATGGTTCCTGAGCCTTGGAGTACAGATGAGGGAATGGACCCTGCCAAAAAGGCATTCTATGAATACCACAGCACGATGATGGAACCGTGGGATGGACCGGCAGCTATGGCCTTTACCGATGGTTTACAGATTGGTGCAACGCTGGACCGTAATGGTCTGCGCCCGGCACGTTACTATGTGACGAAGGACGACCGCATTATTTTGTCCTCCGAGGTTGGGGTACTTGATATCGCACCGGAAGAAATTCTCTACAAAGACCGCCTGCGTCCAGGACGTATGCTGCTTGTAGATACAGAGCAAGGCCGCATCATTGCAGATGAGGAAGTGAAAGCACTCATTGCAGCAGAGAATCCGTATCAGGATTGGCTTGATGAACATCTGATGGATCTGAATGAGCTGCCGGACGCACCGGAACTGCCTGATCCAAAGCATGATAATGTAACCCAGCTTCAACTGGCCTATGGATATACATTTGAAGAATTACGCAAAGTGTTGGAGCCCATGGCTTCAACAGGGATGGAAGCTACGGGTTCCATGGGTTATGATGCGCCGCTGGCCGTATTGTCGGATCGTCCGCAGCGTTTGTATAACTACTTCAAGCAAATGTTCGCCCAAGTTACCAACCCGCCGATTGATGCGATTCGTGAAGAGATTGTCACGTCAACAGCAACAACGATTGGACCTGAGCGCAACTTGCTGAACCCTGAACCGGAGAGCTGTCGCCAGATTCGTCTGGATACACCGGTATTGTCCAATGAGGACTTCGCGAAGATTCGCCACGTTCGTCGCCCGGGCTTCCGTTCGATGACCATTCCGATCTTCTTTACAGCCAAAGAAGGCGCAGAAGGACTCCGCAAAGCGATGGAACTGCTATTCGAAGCTGCAGACCGTGTCATTGACAAAGGTCATAACATTCTGATCCTGTCCGACCGTGGCGTGGATGCAGAGAATGCAGCCATTCCAGCGTTGCTTGCCGTAGCAGGTCTGCATCACCATCTGATTCGTCAGGGGACCAGAACCAAAGTCAGCATTTTGCTGGAATCGGCAGAGCCGCGTGATATTCATCACTATGCTTTGTTGCTTGGTTACGGTGTAAGTGCCGTGAACCCGTATCTGGCGTTTGAAACATTGGATGACATGATCCAGCAAGGTTTGCTTCGTGGTATCTCGCATGAAAAAGCTGTGAAAAACTATATCAAAGCCGCTACCAAGGGCGTTATTAAAATATTGTCCAAAATGGGAATTTCGACGATCCAATCCTATCGCGGAGCTCAAATCTTTGAAGCTGTAGGTCTGAAATCGGATTTCGTTGACCGTTACTTCACCTGGACGCCTTCCCGAATTGGCGGGATTGGACTGGAAGAAGTGGCTGCCGAAGCATTGACCCATCATAACCGTGCCTTTACGGACAAAGACGGCAATGACAAGGTGCTGGACTCTGGCGGTGAATACCAATGGCGTAATGACGGAGAAGAGCATCTGTTCAATCCGCAAACGATCCATACGCTGCAGCATGCCGTACGTACCGGGGATTACAAGCTGTATAAAAAGTATTCCAAACTCGTGCAAGGCGAAAATGATCAATTGCTGACCATTCGATCCATGCTGAAGCTGAAACCGGTCGGCCCTGCCATTCCTTTGGATGAAGTTGAATCCGTGGAAGACATCATGCGCCGTTTCAAAACAGGGGCAATGTCCTTCGGTTCGATCAGCAAGGAAGCACACGAAGATCTCGCCATCGCAATGAACCGTGTTGGAGGTAAATCCAATACAGGTGAAGGTGGGGAAGATCCGGCTCGCTTCATTAAAGACAGCAACGGTGATTCTCGTCGCAGTGCCATCAAACAGGTGGCATCCGGACGTTTTGGTGTAACGTCCAACTATCTGGTCAATGCCGACGAGATTCAAATCAAGATGGCACAGGGAGCAAAACCGGGCGAAGGTGGACAGCTGCCAGGACGTAAAGTGTATCCTTGGGTCGCTGAGGTTCGTGGATCAACACCAGGTGTAGGTCTGATCTCTCCACCGCCGCATCATGATATCTACTCGATTGAAGATCTGGCAGAATTGATCTATGACTTGAAGAATGCCAATCCTCGTGCAGAGATCAATGTAAAACTGGTATCAGAGGTCGGTGTGGGTACAATCGCTGCAGGTGTTGCCAAAGGACGTGCCGATATTATCCTCGTCAGCGGTTATGACGGTGGTACGGGTGCATCTCCACAAGGTTCAATTCGTCACGCGGGAATGCCTTGGGAGTTGGGTCTTGCAGAGACACATCAAACGTTGATGCTGAACAATCTGCGTGACCGTGTCGTATTGGAAACAGACGGAAAAATGCTTAACGGTCGTGATCTGGCAATTGCAGCACTGCTTGGAGCCGAAGAGTACGGTTTCTCTACTGCTCCACTCGTTGCACTTGGCTGTATCATGATGCGTGTTTGCCAAATGGATACATGTCCAGTCGGTGTAGCTACACAAAATCCGGAGCTGCGCAAAAATTACACCGGTGATCCAGCTCATGTGGTCAACTTCATGCGTTTTGTTGCTGAAGATGTTCGCGAAATTATGGCTGAGCTTGGTTTCCGTACCATCCAGGAGATGGTAGGCCGTACAGATTGTCTTGAAACCGTGGAAGCTGTGGATCATTGGAAGAAAAAAGGTGTAGATCTGTCTGTTCTGCTGCATGTGCCTGAAATGCCGGAAGGCTCTGCACGTTATCGTACACAGCATCAGAACCACCAGTTGGAAGAAACGCTGGATATGCAAAAGCTGCTGCCATTGGCACAGCCTGCGATCGAATCCGGTCAGCCGGTAGAAGCGGTACTTCCAATTACGAACGTGAACCGTGCGGTAGGTACCATTTTGGGTAGTGAGATCACTCGCAAATATGGTCTCGCAGGATTGCCGGAAGATACGATTCAATTCAAATTTATCGGCTCTGCCGGACAAAGCTTTGGGGCCTTTGTACCTAAAGGTATGACATTGACCGTTGAAGGGGACTCCAATGACTATGTAGGTAAAGGATTGTCCGGAGGGAAACTGATCGTGTTGCCTTCACCAAAAGCGACATTTGATGCCGAAGATAACATCATCATTGGTAACACCGCTTTGTACGGAGCAACCAGTGGTGAGGCCTACATTCGCGGAATCGCAGGTGAGCGGTTCGCCGTGCGGAACTCGGGTGCGAAAGTAGTCGTTGAAGGTGTGGGCGACCATGGATGTGAATACATGACGGGCGGACGTGTCGTCGTTCTGGGGGATACAGGCCGGAACTTTGCAGCCGGGATGTCCGGAGGCATTGCTTATGTGTATGATCCGGAAGGCACATTCCTGCAACGTTGTAATCTGGAAATGGTACTTTTGGAGCGTATCGAAGACGTATCCGAAAGTGCAGATCTGCGCGGCATGATCCAGCGCCATGTTGCCAATACAGGCAGTGCGGCTGGTCAGCGCATTCTGGATAACTGGCAGCAATCGATTGATCAATTCGTTCGCGTTATACCGAAGGACTTTAAGCGGATGACAGAGCAAATTGAGCGGATTCAGGCGACGGGTCTGACTGGAGAGGCTGCCTTGCTGGCTGCATTTGAAGCCAACATGCGTGAACTCGCACGTGCTGGAGGTTAATTCACCATCCCTGTTCGAATGCATGAACAGGTTGTCTTAAGAATTATAGGAGCTTTATGGCTGCCAAACCGGCGTCGTAGAGCTCCTATTTTGTTTTCGACAAAATTAGAACCCATACAAAAAACGCTATCGCCATGAGACGACAACATTGAGGAACTTTCTCAAGTATAATAAGGCTAGTTTTGGAGTGCAGGGAAAGTATAAAGATAAGAGAGGTTAGCGGAATGAATATGAAGCATCCCAGGGGCGATCGTAAGCCGACAGGTAAATCAGTCGAAGCAACCCAGATAGACATCATGAAAGTTTTACTGCAATGCGGAATCGACCCGGAGCGTTGGAACCATTTCGTATCCTCCGACAATAATAAGCGCCCTTGACAACCATCGACAACGAGAGGATGGAGGGAAATGAGGACAGTAAAAAAGCCCAGCAACCGGAGAGTAAACTTCTCGGACTGGGTCTTCTTTACGAAATTAATCCATACTGCGTTCCATCCGGACAAAAGCAATGAAACGACGAGCCTCTTCTTCTGTCAAGGGTTTACCATCAATCATCAGGCCGAAGCGCTCCAGCACTTCCTTATCCGATAATTCAAGGGAGTCGACAAATTCCCGAACATCCTCATCCATGACCACATCACTTTGTTTGGTACGACCAATGAGATAATCAATGGATACGCCAAAAATGTCAGCAAGCCTCGTTAACACTTCGAAATCCGGTTTACGTCGGTTCTTCTCATAGTGGGAGAGAGCAGCTCTTGTAATATGAATGGAGCTCGCAAGTTCTTCTTGAGTAAGTCCCCGCTGTTCCCTTAATTCAGCAATGCGATTTCCGTAGCTCATAAGCTATTTCCCCCTGAACGCCATCAAATATATATTGAAACAATCCTGAGCCAAGTTTTTGATCAGGGCAGCTTTCCTGCATAATTGTAAAGCCTTAGATCGACGAGTTGTATATAGGTCTGTCTAAGGACATCTCATATTGTCGTAAATCAAAAGAACCATGTCCAAATACCGCTTGACATGATACGTATTGTATCGTAAATTGGACGTATGGAGTTACAAAATGTATCATTTGGGATATTTTAAGTATGAACAAGTTACCCGCCCCATATACCTGTGTGAAGGAATAGAGGTAACTCTTGCAAGTTAATCCATTCTAAAAGGAATGAAGCCATGAATTCAATGATTCAGGAATGGGCTGATCTGAAATTAAATGTCCATATGTACATTCAGGAGTTTCATGGCCAATCGGTAGACCGCAAACGACGTCCTGTATTGTTACTTGGTATGGACACACAAGCGATCACGTTCCTGAGCGACCTGAATCTGCCGATCTCATCAGAGATGCTGATTGGTTTGGATGTAGAAGATAGTCATGTATGTGTACGACTCTACGCAAGGTTGCAATGGAAACAACCCTTCGGTGAGCTCACATTGTATCATTCGAGCTTGCATATTCAGCAAGAGCAGACACTATATATAACTGGACAGTTAAATGCGATGATTCGCGAAGTTCAGTTTCCAACGGTTTCCCGGTTTCAGTATGAAAAGCAATCGGAACAACCTGGCTTGCAGAAAACCTATCATTACATTGATTTTACCATATGAGTTGAGCACATTCTAAACAAATTCTGAACAAGCATGCACTTAACGCCATTTTACTATATTTCATAGCGTTATGCATTAGTTCTTTAACACCAAAAGCATTTTGCGCAATGAATACAGGGGCGAGGGGGATCATACATTGAGGAAGTTTGGATATGGTTGAAATGCACTGCCACATTTTGTCCGGTCTGGATGATGGCCCTGTTCATATGGAACAGTCCATTGCGATGGCTGAGAAAGCGGCAGCCTCAGGAATTACCTCGATCATTGCAACTCCGCATCACCTGAACGGGCAGTACAATAATCAACCCAACGTGGTCAATCAGGCAGTGGATCTGCTTCGAGCAGAACTTCGCAAACGCAGCATTCGCTTGGAGATCCGCCCCGGACAGGAGATCAGGGTGCATGACAACCTGATTGGAGACTTATATGCAGGTAAATGCTGCACACTCGCCGGGAGTCGTTATATGTTGCTGGAATTGCCCTTTGGCCATATTCCCTCGCAGTTCCCCGGGATACTCCATGAACTTCAAATAGCGGGTATCATTCCAATCATCGCTCATCCCGAACGCAATCGTCTAATTCAAACTAATCCTGATTTGTTGGTTGAATATCTTGGGCAAGGTGCTCTATGCCAAATTACGGCCCAATCAGTCCTAGGACTTTTCGGACGAAAAGTTCAGCGGTGGTGTTTTCATTTTTGCAAAGAAAACGGATTTCATTTCATTTCATCAGATGCTCATGATATGAAAGATCGGACGTTTATGATGAAAGCCGCATATCACCTGCTTGAACGCCGATTCGGCAGTTGTCTGGTTCAAAACTTGCATAATAATGCGCGCTCGGTATGGAACAACCAAACCGTAAAGCTTGAAGTTCCGGTGATCAAGAAACGCAGCATGTGGTTCTGGAAACAGGCTAAACATGTATAAAAGAAATGATCTTCATCATCATTGCTGACTTGAATGGGAGGAATACGAGATGGAGCTAAAAGAGTATATGCAAATTTTGCGCAAACGAATCTGGATTATCATAGCTTTTGTTGCCGTTGCTTGTATTGGTGCAGGTGTTAAAAATTATTTTTTGACTGTACCGATTTATGAGGCGAATGCCAAATTAATTGTTAACCAGGCATATAATGCCGAAGGTGTCCCAAGCCTTGATATTGGTTCAATTCAAACCAACATTAAAGTGATTAATTCCTATATGGAAATCATTAAATCTTCGGCAATCCTCGATAAAGTAGCTGCTACATACCCCGATCTTGGCATGAACAGCAACCAACTGGGCCAAAGCATTCGGGTAACCACCGCGAATGAATCCCAGGTTATGAGTTTGACCGCCACCGGTTTATCTTCTGAAAAAGCGGCTAAAACCGTAAATGCAGTTGCCAAAGTGTTCAAGTCCCAAATCCCCGTAATTATGAAAGTAGACAACGTAACTATTTTGAGTGAAGCCAAACCTACAGATTCCTCCAAACCCATTAATGTAAATCCAGTTATGAACATCCTGATCAGTTTCCTTGTTGGCCTTCTATTATCTATAGGATTTATATTCCTGTTGGAATACCTGGACGACACCTTGAAGACAGAGGACGAATTGGAGAAAGAACTGGGTATACCTGCACTTGCTGTGATCTCCAGAATCAGAAAAGAAGAGGCTCGTTTTTCCAAGCAATCAACAACATCTCAAAAACAGGTAGGTGATGGCCAGTATGCCACGGTTAACCAATGAAAAAGGGACCCTTGTAACAATGGCTAATCCTAAGTCTACTTCATCTGAGGCTTACCGGAAGTTAAGAACCAATATCCAATTCTCATCTATTGATAGTCAGATCCAGACGATTATGATTGCTTCGGCATTGTCCGGTGAAGGAAAGACAACAACCATTGGCAATCTGGCAGTTACCTACGCTCAGGAAGGGAAGAAGGTTCTGCTGATGGATACGGATTTACGTAAACCTTCGGTACATCGCATGTTTAACGTTCCCAATCATGTGGGGCTGACCAGTGTATTGTCCAGCCAATATAAGGTGACAGAAGTACTTCGGGAAACCGGGGTGGAAGGGCTGCATGTCCTTTCCTCTGGTCCGATACCACCTAATCCTTCAGAGATGATTGGTTCTCGTAAAATGACAGCTCTGCTTCAGGATTTAAAAGAAGAATATGATGTTATCTTGTTTGATACACCGCCTGTTTTGGCCGTTACGGACGCACTGATTATTAGTTCATTGTGTGATGGTGTCATCCTTGTTGTCAGTGCGGGTAAGGTGAAGAAGGATCTGGTTAAAAAGGCAAAAGCCCATCTTGAACATGTGAATGCACGCATTCTTGGAGCCGTTTTAAACAACGTGCAGGTGCCAAAGAGCCGTAGTGCTTACTATGGAGAACAAGCATAGCAAAGGTGTGGATTAATTCACAAAATAGGATTGTCAAGGTCATGTCTACTATACCTTTATCAAGGTAGGCACTCGGTCACACTGTGGGTAGTGTACCTTAGACGTAAATCGTCAAGGGTGTGATGTGAGGATGGGTTTAATGCCCTTTTATGAAATTAAAAGTAAGAATTGCATCAATTTATTTCATGGTTTCATGGATTTAAATGGTCCAACTCATGCTTTTAAAATAAAAAAAAATTATATGGATAGGGTGGTATTTATGACTAAAGTGAGGAAAGCAATCATTCCCGCAGCCGGATTGGGAACCCGATTTTTACCCGCTACAAAGGCAATGCCTAAAGAGATGCTCCCTATCGTGGATAAACCGACCATTCAATACATCGTTGAAGAAGCTGTTGCTTCCGGAATTGAAGACATCATTATTGTAACAGGCAAGGGAAAGCGTGCCATTGAGGACCATTTCGACAGCGCGTTTGAACTGGAGCAAAATCTGCTCGAAAAAGGAAAGCTCAGTTTACTGGAAGAGGTCCGGAAATCCTCCAACGTGGATATTCATTACATAAGGCAGAAGGAAGCGCTAGGACTTGGGCATGCAGTCTGGTGTGCTCGGAATTTTATAGGTAATGAACCGTTTGCTGTATTGCTTGGGGATGATATTGTGGTTTCGGATGTACCTTGCACCAAGCAGCTCATTCAGCAATATGAGAAGGTGAACCAATCTGTACTTGGCGTAAAGACCGTGAGTCCAAGTGAAACTTATCGCTACGGAATTATCGATCCCCTGCATACTGAGGGGCGTTTATCTTCTGTAAACAGCATGGTTGAGAAGCCTCCATTGGGTTCAGCACCTTCCAACTTGGCGATCATGGGTCGTTACATTTTAACACCTAAGGTATTCGAATACCTGGAAGAACAGAATGTGGGTGCTGGTGGCGAAATCCAGCTCACTGATGCACTGCAAATGTTAAATCGGGATGAAGGAATTAGCGCATATGATTTTGAAGGCTCACGGTTTGATGTAGGTGAGAAGCTGGGGTATATTCTGACGACGCTTGACTTTGCTCTCAAAAATAAAGAGCTGCGTGCCCCGGTTCTAATGGCGATTGAAGAGATATTGATGAAGGAACAATTGAAACAAATGCTTGTAGCTGGAGGGGATAGCCTGTGAAACTTTCAGGGCCGGAATACTTTGGGAGTGGGGAAACCACAGTCAAGGAAGGTACTGCGGCAGTGCTTGAGCAGCCTTACTCACAACGTGTTGGCGGGTATACTGATGTGATGAAACCGTTCATCGATTTTGTTATAGCAGTTGTGCTGCTGCTGATTACATCACCGGTCATGCTGGTTGCAGCAATGATGATCAAACTTGATTCCAAAGGACCTGTCATATTCAAACAAGAACGTTACGGGAAAAACGGGGTCAAATTTAATATCTATAAATTCAGAACGATGCGTACGGACGCTCCGAAGTACAGTGCCTCCCCAACGGCAAGCAATGATCCTAGAATTACACGGCTGGGTAGAATACTTCGCAAGACCAGCTTGGATGAATTACCGCAATTGCTTAACATTATCAAGGGGGATATGAGCTTTATAGGCCCTAGACCTGAAATGAAGAAAATCGTAGAAGAAAGCTATACGGATCTGGAGCGCAGACGTTTTCTGGTGAAACCAGGGATTACCGGATTGTGGCAGGTAAGCGAGGCACGGAAGGAGCCCATTCATCATAATCTTCAATATGATTTTCACTACATCTCTAACGTCTCTTTGAAGATGGATATGATGATCATTTTTAAAACAGTGGGTGTGATGATTAAAAGTAATACATTTTAACTTACTCAATAGATAATATGGAGTGTGATCGCATTGAAACATATTGTAGTGACTGGTGCGGCTGGTTTCCTGGGCTCACATCTGGTCAAATCATTAATTCATCAGGGACATCAGGTTACCGGAATAGATAATCTTTCAACAGGTGTTGCTAGTAATCTGCAAGAGGTGGCTCATAGCCCCCTCTTTTTTTTCCATGAAGCAGACGTTACGCTGCCCGACTCACTGGATTTTTTGGTTGACCAGCCTGTGGATGAAGTCTATCATCTAGCTTCACCAGCCTCGCCGAAATTCTATCAGGCAAATTCGATCGGTACGATTTGGGTGAATACCCGAGGGACCTATCATTTACTTGAACTGGCGCGGATCAAGGGAGCAAAGTTTCTCTATTCCAGTACAAGTGAAGCCTATGGAGATCCTGAAGTTCATCCACAGCCCGAGAGTTATCGAGGGAACGTGAATACCTGGGGTCCAAGAGCCTGTTATGATGAGGCCAAACGGTTGGGCGAAGTTTTCTGTTATGAATACTACACGAAACACAGCGTTTCCGTGAAAGTGGCGCGTATTTTTAATACGTACTCATCCGGACTACGTAACGATGATGGTCGGGTTATTTCCAACTTTGTGACACAGGCGCTAACAGGACAGGATATTACGGTGTACGGGGACGGATCACAGACTCGTTCGTTCTGTTATGTGGATGATAACATCCGGGGATTACAACAATTGATGGCTGAAGATCAAGCGAATGGGGAAATTATCAACATTGGTAATCCCACGGAGTATAGCATACTTGAAGTTGCTAATTTGGTAAAAGAACTAACACAATCGGACAGTAATCTCGTATTTTTGCCATTGCCCGAAGACGACCCCAAGGTTAGACGTCCGGTGATTGACAAGGCTCGGGAGATTTTGAATTGGGAACCGGAGATTGGTCTGGAAGAGGGTCTAAAACTCACCATTGATCATTACCGGGCCATGCTGCAGGAAACTTCATGAAGCTGAATAAAGTGAGTTGAGATGCGTGCAAAAAATAGTGATTGCCCACAGTTTGTATCCGCCTCATGTTATTGGAGGGGCTGAAATATCTACACAGATTCTTGCCCAGACCCTTGAACCCAGTTTTGACGTTAAGGTCATTACGGTAGGTGGACACAAGGAAGGCGAAGTGCGGACAGATACCGTTAACGGTATCGAAATTATGAGGTTGCCGTTTAACAATCGTTACTGGATTGGTGATTCTGCGAGGCAAGTATCGACCTCCGACAAAGTGTTATGGCGGGTTCAGGATATATTCAATATTAGGCAGTATCGGCATATTAAACGATATCTTGAGTTAACACGTCCGGCCGTCATTCATACTCAGAATATTCCTGGGCTTAGTCTTGCGATTTGGAAAGCAGCGTTTGAACTGGATATTCCAGTGGTCCATACTCTTCGGGATTTTTCACTAATTGAGCCCATTCAAATATCAGCTTATTCCAGGTTGTACAGGCAAATCTCCAAGAGATACAGCCGCATGATCTCATCGGTAATTGGCATATCCGAACATATTCTTAAGACGCATACAGAACTGGGTTTCTTCCAACATGCCTCCAAACATGTGATCCATAATATTGTAGAAAATAATGACCATGTTCAGGAATTGTATGCAGGCAAAAAGGTTTTTCATGATCAGCCGCTGAGCATTGGGTATTTTGGACAATTAACGGAAGTAAAGGGCGTTCATCATTTGATCGAAGCTGTAAAAAGATTGGATGAGAAGGTTGCGGGGAAGCTGTTCATTCATGGGGATGGTCCAATGCTCCATCAGTTGCAAGAACTTGCAGAATCAGAACCACGGATCATTTTTATGGGGAAAATGGATAAAACACAGATCGCTCCGCAGATGAAGGAGATGGACCTCACCATCGTGCCTTCTACATGGGATGAACCTTTTGGTAGGGTAGTCATTGAGTCATATCAGGTAGGTACACCCGTCTACGCCTCAAAGGTTGGAGGAATGCCGGAAATTCTGCTGGATGCTGGAAAATTTTCATTTGCTGCTCATAGTGCAGATGCAATTAGCAAGGCGATCCTCCACTATTATGGGCTGTCGGAATGGGAGAAAAATCAGTTGAAGCTTCAATGTTATGCACACAGCCAGTCCTTTAATGAAGATTACCTTCTCAAGGAACATGCCAGTATCTATGAGAAGTTAATCAGGTGTGGAGGTTAACATGTACATGACTTCTTTGGATGCCAAATCTCATCCATTTGTCCAGGCGAGATCCGAATCTCCGTCCTCACTCTTTACGGTGTCCATGCACTTTTTGCTCATTTATCTATCCATCTACGGCTTGATTTCCATTTATGTGGATAATATTGTGATTCGCTCTTTGAAAGATGTAGGTATGGTCTTGATTTCCATTTTTTCGCTTACTAGAGTCTATCGTCATCAGGTTGCCTTTTTAAATCCGTTCCTGTTTATACTTGGGTCCACTATAGTACTGGGAGCACTGAATGTATTTTTGGGTTCCAGCGTGGTCACATTGATCTACGGCATCAAAATTACGTTTTTACCTTTGGTGATGTTATTTGCAGGCATGCTTATGGCGCAATATGGTGGAATTTATGCATTTGCCAGAACCAATCTGATTATTTTTATGATGCTGATTGCAGGATGGTTAATTCAATATGCTTTGGGTATAGAAAAACTGATCACGATGGGATTTGTATACGGAGTAAACATCAAAAATTATCTTGAGGGTGTACCACGTTTGTCTTCTATTACGTATTCACCTGATGGCTATGCGTATGCTCTGCTTATGACAGGGATCATTGCCGAACGAACCAAAGCGGCAGTGAACCATCGGAGTTTTCGCATATGTATCCAACTGCTGACGATCAGCTTTTTGTTATTGTCGACCATTCGATCAGCATTATTACTATGGTTCGTATATCAAGTGGTTATGTTCTTTCTCCATATTCGTAAATATAGCAAGAAAAACACACTGATCCTGGCACTGACATTTATGTTGCTCCCGGCAGCTGTATTTTTCGGGGGAAGAATGCTGCAATCTAAAAATCTCCTTTCCAGTTCTTCCTTATTGGATCGATTACAGACATGGGGAAGCAGTCTCACTTCTCCGTTCACGATGAATGGAATCATTGGCAATGGCATTGGATCGGTAGGAGCTGCAAGCCGGAGAACACATATGATGGGTTTGAATTCCAGTAATTTTGCGGTAGATAATCAGTACTTTTCCTTGTACGAACAGACAGGTTGGATCGGACTCGTTTATTTTGCCATTTTATTTATGTGGATTGTCGTCTCGCTTGTGAAGCGAATGAATACATTACCAGACTCGAATGGTTTGCGACTGCCCGAGGTAGCACTTTCTCTTGGAGCAGGAGTGGCAGCAGCAAGTTTAACAACGAATGTACTTGAACTGTTTCCTGCCAATGTTTTCTTCTGGATGTTTATGGGGATGGCTCTTTATCAATATCGCGAAACAGACGATATACCTTACAAAGCAGGTGAGCGTTAATGAAGGTTTTGCATATAGGAGAGTACGTTGTTGGTGGTGTGGCGACCTACTTAAATGAACTCGTTGCCTATCAGCGTCATATTTTTGATGTTTATTTACTGATGAGTGACCATAATTCAGCTTCTGATTTCGATTTGGAGTCCGATCGCATTTTGCGTTACAAGTACAAACGCCACCCCAAACACTTTTTTTCAGCCATGAGGCAGATTCACCAAGCCATACAACGGATTCAACCGGATATTATTCATGTTCATAGCTCATTTGCGGGTATGCTCGCAAGGGGCTTATTTTTTATTGCGCCTCGAAAAGCGAGCGTGTTTTATTGCTCCCACGGGTGGTCTTTTTTAATGGATACCAAACCTTTGCACAAAAAGGCCTATTTCATGATCGAAAAAGTATTAGAGTTCAAAACGGATTTTATTATCAATATTTCAAAGTATGAGCTGGAACAGTCCGTTCAATTAGGGATGTCTCCTGCCAAATCGAGGTTTGTCTACAGTGGTCTGCGGGATCATAAAAATGACCAGCGACAAGAGTTCTCTCCGCCCGTTATTCGTGAGGATGTGGAGCAGGCGAGTGCCATTCAGCTCTTATTCGTTGGCAGATATGATCGGCAGAAAGGACTGGACCTCCTTCTGGATGTATTCGGAAAATATCCTGAACTTCAGCAGAAAATCCGGCTATATGTCATCGGTGATAGCGTACTGGAGAAGAATGAGTGGAATTTTCCTGGAAATGTAGTTCGGCTGGGATGGGTGAACAATGCGGAAATTGATCACTATTACGAGCAATGTGATGCGATTATCATGCCATCCAGATGGGAGGGATTACCTCTTGTAGCTCTGGAAGCCATGAAGAACCGGAAACCAGTAATTGCAAGCAATCGAGCCTCCTTACCCGAGTTAGTTTCAGATGGCATGAATGGATACATCTTTGATCTTGAACGACCCGAAGAGCTGAGGGAGATTCTAATGAATCTGGATAAAATGACGCTGGCTGCTATGGGTGAAGTGGGCCATAGCATTTACAAGGAGAAATTCAGCTCGGATCGAATGAATGAAGAGTTCGTTAGTCTCTATTATGAAGCGAGGGATATGGGGGTTACCTTTGAGGGAGTTCATACCGCTTCACGTCTGGAAATTTCAAAGAGAAATGGAGAATAACATGATTAGAATATATATTAATGCCCGTTTCCTAACGCAGACCGTTACCGGAGTACAGCGGTATGCCATTGAGCTTATAAAGGAAATCGATAAACTCATTGACGCAGGAGAGGTGGATGGAACAAGGTACGAATTTTGTCTGCTTTCTCCCGCAAATGTTATTACCAAACTTGAATTAAAGCATATCCGTCACCAAGTGGTCGGCAGATTCAAGGGACATGTGTGGGAACAGCTTGAGCTTCCACTCTATGCTAGAAAAGGACTGCTGATTAACCTGTGTAACACAGGTCCGGCTTTTAAACGCAATCAGGTCGTAACGATTCATGATGCGTCCGTATTTAGTTACCCCAAGGCATTTTCTTTTGCTTTTCGCTCATGGTACCAGTTTTTGACGGTTAGACTTGGGAAAATATCCAAAAAAGTGATTACGGTCTCTAACTTCTCCAAGGGAGAACTGATCCAACACTGCAAAATTGCCGCCCAGAAGGTATCTGTTACTCACTTGGGCATCGACCATATCCATCATAGGCAGGCTGCTCAAGGGACACTGGAGAAATACGGAATTCAATCACCATATGTCCTTGCAGTCAGCACCATGAATCCGTACAAGAACTTCAAGCTGATTTTAGAGATTTTGCCTGAAGTCAAAGCGCAAAATTTGAGTGTGGTCATTGTGGGATCAAAAAACAGCAAGGTATTCAGCAATCATGCAGTGAATGAATCGGAAGGTGTAAACTGGGTAGGGTATGTTACGGACGAAGAGTTAAAAGCATTGTATGAACATGCTGCTGGCTTCATTTTCCCTTCGTTGTATGAAGGGTTCGGCTTGCCACCACTGGAGGCGATGGCACTCGGCTGTCCGGTGATTGTATCCTCTCGGGGCTCCATTCCGGAAGTGTGCGGGGAAGCTGGGCTGTATTTTGATCCTCACCACCCGCAGGAAGCAGCCTCACGTCTCGTCGAGATCATGTCTGATCCGGAGCTTGGTCAGAGATTATCCATTCAGGGCAGAGAGCATTCGGCTTTTTTCTCCTGGAACAAATGTGCCAAGGATACGGTCAATATTATTATGAGTACGGTGTAAGAAGGCAAGATGCGTTCTTTCAAGGGAGATAAAAACCTATGAATAAAGTGTTTGTTGCTATTGATTTCCCACCCGAAAAAGGAGGAATTCATGATTATGCTTATGGGCTTATATCACAAATTCCAGCTGAAGAGTCGACGGTTCTAACGAATAAAATAAAGAATGTTGCCGAGTCCGAACAATTCGACCAGAAGGCCGATTTTGAAATTATTCGGAAACGGATTTTTTGGGATTCCAATAAATTTCTGCTCATCCTCTCGCAGCTCATCCTGATCATTCAGCTTATTCATCTGAAATGGCGCAAAAAGACGGACGAAATACATTTTGTCAACATTTTTCCGGTAGGCATCGCTGGCCCGTTTATGAAGCTCTTCTTCCGGGTGAAATATTTTCCTTATGTTCATGGCCTGGATGTGATGGGAATGGTGAACAGCAGGTTATTTCCACTCCTGTTATTCATTTTGAAGCGGTCCGACAAGGTGATTGCCAATAGTCAATATACCAAGTCCAAGCTGGTGGAGCTGGGCATTTTGGAACAACAGATTGTCATTATTCCACCAGGATTAAACGTAAGCAAATTAAACGTTGCCGCTGGGCTTCAAGAAGATATCCGGGATAAGTATGATCTGCATGGCAAAAAAATAATGATCACCGTTTCTCGGCTCGTGGAACGCAAGGGTCATGATGTCACGCTTAAAGCCATGAGCCAAGTGATTGAACGGATTCCAGATCTTAAATATGTAATATGCGGAGATGGACCTTATAAAGAGCAGCTGGAACGTCTGGTGAGACAGTACGGGTTGGATTCTGTAGTTGTTTTCACAGGGCGGACGACTGACCATGAGCTGCATCAGTTATATGAATGTTCTGATCTGTTCATTATGCCTAGCCGTGATATCAAGGAAAAAGGTGATGTTGAAGGTTTCGGAATTGTATTCCTTGAAGCCAACTACTACCGATTGCCTGTGATTGCGGGGAATAGTGGTGGCATACCTGACGCGGTAAAGGACGAAATAACCGGTTATCTCGTCGATCCAATGGATGAGAAAGAAATCGCGAATCGGATTGAAGAATTGATTACCGACGAGGGACTGGCCAGAACAATGGGGAATAACGGGTATGAGTGGGTTACCAATCATTGTCTGTGGTCGCATCGCGGGAAGCTGTTGAAGCAATTAGCCTAAATTAAAAAATGTAATTGGGGTGAGATCATGAAGGCTTCAGTATCCATTTGTACACACAACAGAGCAGTAGACACGATGCAGGCTGTTGAAAGTGTTTTGAATGGGGATACGGGTGGTACAGATTACGAAATTCTGGTCATTGATAATCATTCAACAGATAACACCAAAGAATTATTCGACTCACTCAACTTGCCAGAGCATGTTCGCTATATTTTCGAGCCGCAACTAGGGTTATCTTATGCTAGAAATAGAGCAATCAAGGAAGCAAAAGGGGAATTTATTTTATTCCTGGATGACGACGCTTTAGCATGTCCTAACTGGATTAAAGAAGTCGTTAAAATATTTGATATGGATCCCCGGATTGGATGTGTCGGTGGAAAAATAAATCCCATTTGGGAGGGTGGGAAACCTGATTGGATCCCACAGGATATCGTTAGTTTGTACACGTTAATGGATTTTTCTGACGAGGTTGTTGAAATGCAGGCGCCATCTATTCCTTTTGGAGCTAACGTAGCATTCAGAATGAGTATTTTTCAGCAGATTAAACCGTTTAGAGAAGATTTAGGACGTGTCGGTAGTAATTTAATGTCGAGTGAAGAAAGTGAACTAATCGGTCGGGTTCGCTTAGAATATAAAGTTTTTTACAGTCCATACGCTATTGTAGAGCACAAAATAGCAAAAAGTAGGCTGACTAAACGTTGGTTGCTACGAAGAGTTTATTGGCAAGGCATTAGTGATGCAACACGTTATAAGAAGAGTGGATGGGGAATATTCAAGCATACGGTAAGGATTGTACAAGCGGCTTTATTAATATTAATCTCATTCAATAATGTGCAAAAGGTAATGAGTGAAATGGCCAAGATATCTTATCGTAACGGAACGATTGTCGGATCTTTCCGGAACGGCAGAGGATTGAACACCTGATGAGCATGGCCATTGCCAAAAATCCAAGACAGCGCAGTATGGTACAGACCATTCTCATGACCAGTTTTGCCAATATTCTCATTATGGCTGTAACGACTCTCACGTCTATTATCACCGCCCGCATGTTTGGGGCAACGGGTAAAGGGGAACTTGCGGCTGTACTGTTCTGGCCCGCCTTTATATCTGGTCTAGCTGCACTTGGCCTGCCAACCTCATTAATTTACAATGTCAAAAAGAATAGCAATCAATTACCAACCTACATCAGCATGAGTTTTGCGGTTCAAATTCCCATCAGCGTCATAGCTGGAATGGTCAGTTGGTTTGGCATTTCTTCCTGGCTTTCCGGATATTCGGAATCAGTTATTTCCATTGCGCGCTGGTATACGGTAACCATGGTTCCTGTCATGCTGTTTATGGGTGTGCTTGCAGCTGCCGCCCAAGGGACAGATAAATTTCATATTTATAATTTATCGCGGCTATTGGCCCCCTTGTTAAATCTTGTAGGGCTTGTACTGTTGTGGGTAACAAACATATTGACAGTAGAACGAGCGATCATAGTCAGTTTTGCAGCCAATATACTGGTATTAGTATGTTACATGTATGCCATGCGTCAGCAAATATTCAGTTCTTTAAGCAAACTGGCTGGTCAATTCAGAACCTGTATTCACCTGTTCAGTTATGGGATTCGAGTATACGGTGTGGAGCTGCTTGGAACGTTGTATAACCAGTTTGATAAAATTATTATTTTGGCTTTGCTTACCCCCAAAGATTTTGGGTTGTATTCGGTTGTCTTTGCCCTCTCCCGAATGTTTAATGTAGTTCAAACCGCAATAACGAATGTTATCTTTCCGAAAGTCGCAGGCATGGAGCAGCAGAAAGTGCTGACCCTTGTAGGCAGAGCCTTCCGAATCAGTATGGTTCTTATGACGATCATCATCATACCTAGTATGCTGATTGGTCGTTTTTTTATTGGATTATTATTCGGACCGGAATTTCTGGAAGCCAGCGGTGTATTTTATTTGTTATCTCTGGAATGCATTGTTGGCGGAGGGTCATGGATCTTGGCATCTGCTTTTAATGCGCTAGGAAGACCGGGTGTAATCGTACTTCGGCAGATTGTGGCATTGGCTGTGACCATTACTTTATTTTTTGTGCTCACTCCGCTCCTGGGTCTATACGGAATAGGGTTAGCATTATTGCTAGGTTCCTTTGTACGTATGTTGATGTCTCTGGCATCGGTATCCATTATTTTCAAAATGCCCATGCATAAGATGCTGTACAACAAGGAAGATATTACGTTCTTAAAGGAAAGATTGAGAGAGAAAAATTTACTCAAAGGAGCCGGAAAAGATGTCAAACGTGCAAAAGATTCATCCCATGGATGAGTTGAAAAAACGGCTTGAATCGATACTGGAGGTCATACCTCCCCATTCCAAAATTTATTATATTGATTACCCTGTGTATAGCAATGGGGGGGATATATTAATTATGAAGGGAGCAGAAGCCTTTTTTAAGAGCAATAATATTAAGGTTTCTGCCAGATATAGTGTGCATGATTTTCATGAAAACATTCATATCCCAGAGGATCACATTATCGTTCTTAGTGGGGGAGGAAATTTCGGGGATTTGTATGATGCTCACCAGAAGGTGAGAGAAACACTTGTTCAGAATTTTACCCGACACAAAATAGTCATTTTGCCTCAGACGATCTTCTATAAAGAGGAAACCAATATTCTTAAAACAGCGGCCATTTTTAATAAACATACAAATCTCCATTTATATGTACGAGATGAGTCATCTTATCAGTTGGCCTCTACGTATTTTATAAATTGTCATGTTGCTCTTCTTCCAGATATGGCGCATCAGCTTTGGCCAATCGAAGTTAAAGATAACCCAAGCAAAGAGAGACTCAACTTTTTTAGGACCGATATCGAAAAAAATTTAGAACAAACACAACTGGTAGTACAAGGTGATCATCTGGATTGGCCTTCTCTATTTAACAGATATGAAAAGAAACTGATCTACTACATCAGTAGGGGGTTAAAAAAGCCAGCGTCAAGAACCATTTCACAATTTTTATGGATGAAATATAGTGATTATCTGGTTAATAAGGCAATCCGCTGTTTCGCTGATTATCGCATGATTCATTCTTCCAGATTACACGGGCACATTCTGTCTTGCCTTATGGCAAAACCTAATGTGTTGATCGATAACTCTTATGGAAAGAACTCGGGATATTATCGGATATGGACTCACGAAGTTAACACGGCAAACATGGATTCTTCCTCAAAAGCTAGCTCTCCACCTGCGCCTAAGTATATGGAAACAACCGCAACAGTATAAAAATTCGGGCTCAATGTGTGTAAAATATAGAGAGTGGAGTGATGACTATGAGAATCGTACTTCTCTCCGGTGGATCAGGCAAGCGGTTATGGCCTTTATCCAACGATACGAGATCGAAGCAATTCCTGAAAGTACTGGAGGGCCCGGAGGGGCAGACGGAATCCATGGTGCAGCGGGTATGGAGGCAACTGCAGCATACGGGGCTAAGTGAACAGGCAACGATTGCAACGAGCAAGCCGCAGGTGGAGATTTTACGGAGTCAACTGGGTAATGAGGTTGATCTTGTCGTTGAGCCGGAGCGCAGAGATACCTTTCCTGCGATCGCTTTGGCAGCTGTTTATCTGTACTCGGTACAGGGTGTCAGTCTGAGCGAAACGGTTGCTGTACTTCCTGTTGATCCCTATGTGGAGGAATCCTTTTTCTATAAAGTGACGGAACTTGAAGGCGTATTGGATGAGTCTGGTGCAGAGCTCGCATTAATCGGGGTTAAACCGACTTATCCTTCAGAGAAATATGGTTATATTATTCCTGATCAACATAAAACTGAAGAACACCACCAACACGCCAAAGTGTCACGTTTTCAAGAGAAACCCTGTGAAGCTGAAGCGGCAGAGATGATTGAACAATCTGCCCTTTGGAATTGCGGGGTTTTTGCATTCAAGCTGAACTATCTGATTAATCTGCTGATTTCCCTTGAGCTTCCCATTCAGTATGAAGAGATGCTCAAACAATACGGAAGATTACAGAAAATCAGCTTTGATTACCAGGTTGTAGAGAAAGCAAGGCACATTGTGGTTACCCCTTATGAGGGATATTGGAAAGACCTGGGTACATGGAACACACTGACAGATGAGATGAGTACCAATATTGTGGGCAAAGGTGTGATGACAAACAGTTCGGTGAACACACATCTGATCAACGAATTGAACATCCCGGTCTGTGTGCTGGGTGTATCCAATCTGATCGTGGCTACAAGTCCGGATGGAATACTGGTCAGTGAGAAAGAGGCAAGTCCACAGATTAAAGAGATTCTTAAGGATAACAATCAACGCCCCATGTATGAAGAACGTCGCTGGGGCTGTTACAAGGTGCTTGATTATACACGTAATGCCAAAGGAGAAGAGGTATTAACCAAGCGCATTATTGTTGGGGCAGACAAGAATTTCTCTTATCAATACCATCTCAAACGAAATGAAGTATGGACAGTCGTTTCAGGACAAGGCGAACTGATTCTGGATGGTGAACTGAGATTGCTTAATCAGGGGGACATCATTTCCATTCTGGCAGGCAGCAAACACAGTGTGAGAGCCGTAACCGAACTTGAAATCATTGAAGTTCAGATGGGCAGTGAACTGGTGGAAGAGGATATCGTGCGTATAGAGATGGAATGGACAGATATAATCCAAAATTGCATGAATTGGGGGAAAACAAGATGAATATTGCGGTAATTGGAACAGGGTACGTTGGTCTTGTATCGGGAGTATGCTTTTCGGAAATCGGCAATCAGGTCATCTGTGTGGACAACAATCAAGCCAAAGTTGAAATGCTGAATGAGGGTCACGTTCCCATCTATGAGCCTGGACTTAAAGAGTTGATGGTTTCCAACATGCAAGCGGGAAAACTGTCGTTCACTTCCAATATCGCTGAGGCCATAAATCAGTCCGATATTATCTTTATTGCTGTAGGCACACCTTCCCTTCCGAGCGGCGAGGCCAACCTGAGCTATGTAGAGCAAGTCGCTGTTGAGATTGGAAGTCACATTGAGAGCTATAAAATTGTAGTAACCAAGAGCACTGTACCTGTAGGTACCAATGATCGTGTAAGAGAGCTCATCAGAAGTATCACTTCCCAGCCTTTTGATGTGGCTTCTGTGCCGGAGTTTCTTCGGGAAGGATCAGCAGTCAAAGATACATTAAATCCCGACCGTATTGTCATTGGAACGAACAGTGATCGGGCCATTAAAACCCTAAAGAAACTTCATCGTCCTTTAACGGAAAACTTGGTCATTACGGACATTCGATCAGCCGAAATGATTAAATATGCATCCAATGCATTTTTGGCAACCAAAATATCATTCATTAACGAAATCTCGAATATATGTGAAAAAGTAGGAGCGGATGTTACCCGGGTAGCCGAAGGTATGGGTTACGATAAGCGTATCGGTTCTTCATTTTTGAAAGCGGGTATTGGTTACGGCGGATCTTGTTTCCCCAAAGACACACAGGCATTAATTCAGATTGCGGGGATGGTCGATTATGATTTCAGATTGTTAAAATCCGTTGTTCAAGTGAATCAGGATCAACGCTTCCATGTTATTCACAAGCTGGAGGAGGCACTCGGATCTCTGACAGGAAAGACAATTGCAATCTGGGGGCTGGCCTTTAAACCGGATACAGATGACGTACGAGATGCTCCAGCGATCGATATTATTCAGCATTTAAGCGATGCAGGAGCAGTAATCAAGGCTTATGACCCCATTGCAACGGCGAATTTTCGTAAAGAGGTAGATGCAGCATCTATCTCGTGGGAAGAGAACCCACTCCACGCGGCTGAAGGTGCAGATGCCCTGTGTGTACTGACTGAATGGAAGGAATTTGCCCATATTGATTTGGCAGAATTGGCTGAAGTCATGAAGGATCCCATCATGATTGACGGTCGTAATTTGTACAGTGCTGAACAGATTCAGGCATCTAATCTTCAATATTATTCTGTTGGCCGTCCAGGTTTGAAGAAGCTTAAGGGGAAAACGGCAGCCATCATTTAATCAAACCAGTTATCATCTTGAATGTAAGTGAGGAAGATCCCATGAAAAAGTGGATTAAAATTACAACATGGATTGTTTCACTTTTTGTAATTGTTGTGTTTGGTTATGCCATATATCTTTACCAATCCGTTAGATCAACGGCTGACCAAATTTATGAGCCTCGAAATCCTGTGAAGCCCGTCTCAGTCACGGATAGTAGAGGTGGGCTTCCGGTGGATATCAACAGTAAAGAGCCTTTTAATGCACTTATACTTGGCGTGGATGAGCGTCCAAATGATCGGGGGCGCTCGGATACAATGATTGTGCTAAGTGTGAATCCTGAGAAAAAACAAGTGCTCATGTTTAATATTCCAAGGGACACACGAACGGAAATTGTCGGACACAATACAGAAGATAAGATCAATCACGCTTATGCCTTCGGAGGCGTGGATATGTCGGTAAATACCGTCGAGAATTTTCTGGGAGTTCCCATTCATTATTATATGAAAGTGGATATGGAGGGATTTGCCAAAATTATTGACCTGGTCGGAGGCGTGGATGTAAATAATCCTTTTGCCTTTGATTATGAGGGACAGCGTTATGATCAGGGGAATATTCATCTGGATGGTGTTGCTGCACTCGGCTTTTCAAGAATGCGCTATGATGATCCGAAAGGAGATTTGGGTCGTAATGATCGACAGCGTGAAGTTCTGAAGCAGGTGCTTAAGAATACAATGCAATTTTCCAGCGTCCTTAATATCCAAAGTATGCTTGACGAATTAGGTACTCATGTCAGAACCGATGTTACTTTTGATGAAATGAAGGAACTTATTCTTGATTATCGCAGTGATCTGGAGAATGTCGACACAGTAGAAATTAAGGGTAAAGGCGAAAAAATCAATGGGATTTATTATTATATCGTGGATCAGCAGGAGAGGGACCGCATTCACCAAATACTGAAAGATCATTTGGAGAAATAAAGAAAACCGTAAATGTTTCAAGAAAGAAAGTGGTGAAGAGATTGCTTATGGAGGAGGACATCGGGAAAAGAAGACATAAACATAGACGCAGTCAACGACCGTATGTGTATATCCTTTCCATACTTCTGGTTGTAATCTGGGTACTGGTGATCTGGTCCTTTTCGACACAGTCGTATCAGCAGCAGACTATTCAACCATTGCTGCATAAGTGGGCTCCAAAACTGAACATCGGATTCGCATTACCAGATGTTCATTTCACATATGGCGAACATGAATATTCGCTAAGACAACGACCTTATGATTTTGCCGAATTTATATTTCGGAAGAGTGCCCATTTATTCATATATGCAGTGCTGGCAGGGTTGGTTTATGGTAGCTTACGATACAGGAAAATGCGAATGTGGGCTTGTATCGCTGCTGCTCTGACTGTAGTAGCGATTATCGCCTCCATTGATGAATATATTCAGCAGTTTAGCCCGAATCGGACCAGTTCAATTCGGGATGTGGGCGTGGACCTGCTTGGCGGATGTGGCGGAATTGCCGTAGTAATGGCAATTCGGACGATTCGCAGGACGATCAGATCAACAAGGTATTCTCCAGTCAAAAGAAAGTGATTTCCCAGGAAATGCTGCTCCGATTCCAGCTTCTACTTGCCTGCCATCCATCATAAGTATGGGAGTAGGACAAGGAGGGTTGGACATGCTGCGAAGAAGGAACCGGAATGCGCTGCTTAGAAAAGTCGGATTTATAGCACTTGTAGTACTGCTATTGTGGCTCATAGGCAGAACGATCCCATACCTGTTTCGTGCGGAAGCACCAGACGAAGCTGCTGCTATTGTCGAAGAGTTCTACAACTATGAGCAGGAGGGAGACTTCGGAAGTTCATGGGAACTCTTTCATCCGTTAATGAAAGAACGTTTTCCTAAAAGCGTCTATTTACAGTCCAGAGCACATATTTTCATGCAGCACTTTGGAGTGGAAACCTTTGATTTTGAGATGGAAAAGCCGGAGCGGGAGTTTGACGTTACTGTGATCGATGGTGTGAAGCCGTTCCCGGAGGTGTATCGTATTGGAATTACACAGCAATATACAGGAACCTTCGGGCAATTTAAAATTGTACAGACCTGTTACGTTGTGCAGGATGGGGAGGATTGGACATTGCTTTGGTATTATCCGAAGCATGGTGACACCCCGCATGAAAGCAGTGAATAAACATTGAAAATGATAATAACCCATATAATGAACCGATTTGTATCATTTGGACGTAAAGAAGCTCTATAAATGCGAGACTTTCGTCGCATTTATAGAGCTTTTTTTGCATTTTATCTCTTTTTATGCCCGTAAATCCTTGACATTGGTCCTGGTGTGAAGTAAATTACGAGATAGATACAAAATGTATCAAATTTCAGCGTCTAACGACAAATAACAGGGACTTCAATGCGCCTTGTGAGGGGAAGGAATAACATTGATCGAAATGGACCGCTTTTACTGTGTCAGTTGTGGGATGATTGTGTCGGTCGTTAGAGGTTCTGTCGAACTAAAGGAAGAGGACTGTGGAGGCAATCACGTATTTCGCACCGGATTTTATCGGAGTGAGATGCCGCTTGGATGCTGTGAAGCGTGTGTAGTTCATACGAAACGTCAGGGAAAAACCCAGTTTGCGGGACAATATACTAAAGATTATGATACACTGTGTTCATATGAGAAACGGGCATCATGTTAATGTCCGTCGATGAAGGAGGAAATGGAATGCAGCAGGAGCCGGTTGTCCGTCTTCAGGGCGTCAGTAAAATCATCTCCTCCCGATCATTGGTCAGTGACCTGACTCTGGATATTTCTCCGGGGCAGGTTTTTGGTTTTTTAGGACCCAATGGGGCGGGGAAAACAACAACAATTCGAATGATGGTCGGACTAATGTCCATTACCAAAGGAGATATCATCATCTCGGGACACAGTGTAAAGAATGAATTTGAGCAAGCCGTAGCTCAAGTTGGAGCCATTGTCGAGAATCCGGAAATGTACAAGTTCCTGACTGGCTATCAGAATCTCGTTCACTTTGCTCGGATGTCACCTGGCATTACCAAAGAAAGAATTGCCGAGACGATTGAACGTGTAGGGCTTACAGCTCGCATTCATGACAAGGTAAAGACCTATTCTCTGGGTATGCGTCAGCGTCTGGGTGTCGCACAGGCCATATTACATAAGCCAAAGTTATTGGTGTTGGATGAGCCGACCAACGGGCTTGATCCGCAGGGAATCCGGGAACTCAGGGATTATTTGCGTCAGCTCTGCAAGGAGGAAGGCATTACCGTCTTTGTATCCAGTCATTTGCTGTCCGAGATGGAATTGATGTGTGATACCGTAGCGATTATTCAGAACGGAAAGCTGATTGATGTAAGAAATCTCAGAGCTGAGGCGGGAGCGGATGTACTTACTGAAGTTGCATTTGAGGTAGATGATGCCCCGCGTGCAGCCGAACTAATTACCGGAGCTGCAGTTCAGGGCAGTGCCATTGTGATTCGTTTATCCCGTGAGCAGATTCCGGATTTGAATGCCAGGCTGGTCAGTGAAGGGTTCCAGGTATACGGTATTCGTAACGTAACCCATACGCTGGAAGATCAATTTTTGAAAGTGACTGGGGGCGGAAGTATTGGGTAATTTCGGGAATCTGATTATGAACGAAAACATGAAAATTTTCCGTCGTCCGCGTACCTGGATTATGTTATCCATTCTGGCAATAATCGCACTGTTGATGCCGGTTTTGCTAAGAGAGGGCCTGGGATCTAGTGAGGACCTATTCTGGCAGCCAGCCATTACAACCGTACAGGTGGTCTTTTTCCTGAATACCATCTTCTGTGTGGTCATTGCAGCTGAAGCGGTGGCAGGAGAGTTCACCTGGGGCACCATTAAATTGCTGTTAATCCGTCCGTGGTCGCGCAGCAAAATACTGGCTTCCAAATATCTGACCGTGATTGGGTTTAGTATTCTGAGCACGTTGCTTGTTGTTATTCTGGCAACAGCAATGTCGTATCTGCTGTTCTCCCATTCCGCACCTCAGGATGGAAGTGGAGTTTCTGCATCATACGCCTTTACATCATGGGGATATCTTTACGTAGACCTGTTTATCACACTCGCGATTGCCTTTATGGTCTCCTCTGTATTTCGTTCAGGTGCATTGGCAATCGGTTTGTCTCTATTTATCATGTTTACACAGAATTTGTTCTCGCTGATCTTTAATCCTGTCCGTTATGACTGGGCCAAGTATGTCCTGTTCAATAATATGGATCTCAGTCGATATATGAGTCAAGGGACGGACTTTGGCATGGTGGACGGAGGGAATGCAGGCATGACACTTGGATTTTCCATTGCCGTACTGGCAGTGTACTATGTCATCTTCATGGTCATTTCATGGGTGGTATTCAGCAAAAGGGATGTGGCAGGCTAACGCCTGCTTCTTTTTTTTTTGCTTTCAGCTCTGTTTTGGGAAGAAAATGAGTGTATATTCAGTATCACCTGTGGCATGACTGTCATTAAAGGGTACTTACTATCATAAGTAAATGACTAGATATACATATCAACGCCGCAGACCATTGGCAGAGCAGCGTATGGAGGGATCACGTTTCTTGATAAACAACAAGTTTTACCGTATATGCACAGCGATTATTTTGCTGCTGCTCATCGTGTATCTGGGGGATAAAGTGAACTTTATTTTCACACCCCTAACCTCACTGATTCATATCATCATGATTCCGCTGCTGATTGCCGGTTTCTTCTATTATTTACTTCGCCCGCTTGTCGATTACATGGAACGGCACAAAATGAAGCGAGCTTTGTCGGTGATTATGATTTATGCGGTGATTGCGTTAATCATGGCAGGGTTCAGCGTACTGGTATGGCCTTCGTTGCGGGAGCAGCTATTGAATTTTGTGGAAAATGCCCCGGCACTGGTTACTTCGCTCAGTGATCAGTTGAGTGAATTCGAAAAGAAGGGTTTCCTTTCCAAATATTTGCCCGAGGATTCCGATCTATTCTCGCGACTTTCCGAATTTCTGAGCCAAGGGATTACACAGGTGACGGATTATATATCCGGGTTGTTTTCGGTGGTATCCAATCTGGTGATCATTTTGGCGACCTTCCCAATCATGCTCTATTACATGCTTAAGGAAGGCAGCAAATTCGGAACCAATCTTACCCTGCTGCTGCCCAGACGTTATCGCAAAGATGGAGAAGAGACGGTCCATGAAATTGATGAAGCACTTAGTAGCTATATTGTAGGCCGTGTCATCGTTAATGTGGCTTTGGGCATTCTGATGTACATCGGTTTTCTGTTTCTCGGTTTACCCTATGCCCTTCTTCTGACGGTTGTATCCATCATCTTGAACTTCATTCCTTATGTGGGGGCTTTGCTGGCAGCTATCCCGGTTGTCATTGTCGCGTTTATTGAATCACCTTCGATGGCGATCTGGTCACTGGTCATTATTGTGATCGCACAGCAAATTCAGGATAACCTGATCTCACCTTACGTCTATGGCAAGCAGCTCGATATTCATCCACTGACTACCGTTATCCTTTTGCTCGTGGGTGCTGACCTGGGAAATATCTTGGGTATGATCATCGTTATTCCCCTATATATGATTCTGAAAATTATAGTTCGCAAAATCCATTATCGGATTGTTGAAGATAAGACTGAACTCTGAATGGAATTTGAAAATAACTTTATCATGTGCTCGACTAATGATTGTTCTTGAATCACATAGATAAGCTCATCAGAATAAGCCGCATATCAATGGTGAAGGGTCAGGTAAGTTTGCCCTCGCCATTAATACGCGGCTTTTTTTCATACATATTGCTCACTCATGTTATACCTGTTATACTTGATATATAACAGATAACAAAAAGAAGGTGAACTCTTGATTATTCAACTGGATATGCAATCCGAACTTCCCATCTATTCGCAGCTTGTTTATCAAATTATCGAAGGCATTGCTAGTGGTGAGCTACAGCTAGGTGAGGCGCTACCTTCGGTTCGGAATTTGGCGGCAGATATTGGAGTTAACCTTCACACGGTCAACAAGGCTTATACACTGCTCAAGCAAGATGGATACATTCTAGTTCATAGACAAAAGGGAGTTGTAGTAAACCCTGATGGAATGCCTGATTTAACGGATGATTTTTTGAAAAAGCAGCAAAGCGAATTCAGACCGATTATTGCCGAAGCGATATGTCGCGGAATGACCAAAGAGGAACTATCTGCGGTATTAGATCAAATTTATGATGATGTAAAGATGGGTCACAACAAAGAATAAAGGAATCAAGGGAGTGTGTTATGTATGCAGCTATTTAGTATATTACCTGTCATCTTAATCTTTGCCCCATTAGGCTTACTTCTATCCTTTGCACCATATATGACAAGGGAAACCATTAGCTTTGGGGTTACGGTAAGTGAATATAGTTACTACACACCAATCTTACGTAAGCTGCGGAGTACGTTTGCGGCAGTAAGTCTGGTCGGAAACGGGATGGTTATCCTTGTCTGTCTGTATTTACTCCGATCTGCTAATGAAGATTCTACCGCAATGATTACCGGTGTTAGCACAATGATATTCATTGTGTACTGGGCAGCACTACACATATTATTTCATTTCAAGATGAAAAAGATAAAAGGAACACTTACAACTGTAGAAGCACCTCAAAGAGTTAAAATTGATACCACCTTCCGCCAAAATAAGCTCACCTATTCCAACTATTGGTTTCTCATTCACATTGCTATTATTGCAGCCATTGCGTTCATTTCGATCCTGAATTATAAGGAACTACCTAACGTCATTCCAATAAAATATGATCTTCAGGGCAATGTCACTTCCAGTGTGCCTAAAACCTACCTTTCGGTACTGGCTGTTAATCTTGTACAGCTAGGAATCATTGCACTTATGATGTTGGTGAACTGGAGTATTAAAACAAGCAAACAACAGCTTACTGCGTCTAATCCTGTCCAGTTTGCTGCTGAAAATATTCAATTCCGCCGTAAATGGTCCCTATTTACGATCATAACAGGGTTGCTTCTTACCATTTTATTTGCCGTCATTCAGATGAATATGTTTGTCCCTAATCTGGTCTTGTTAACAGCTATTAGCTTCACCATCCCTGTGGTGATCGTGTTAGGCGCTATACTGCTGTCTCTCACAGGCAGACAAGGCGGTGGGAAAATTTGGAGTCATCAAGAGGAGCGCAAACGATCTAAGGAGCAGCCGGTGAACGACGATGATTATTGGAAACTTGGTTTTATTTACTTCAATGCCAATGATCCTTCTTTAACCGTAGAAAAGCGTTATGGAATAGGCTGGACCAATAACTTCGCTCGTCCACTATCTTGGGTCATTGTTTTATTCATCATTGCTATTGTTGTTATAAGTATAGCCCTGAGCCAATAAATGCTCATAGATCTATGCATATCATAAAAATGAATTAGAAGGAGTTATTACGATGAACCATTGGAAAAAGCTATTACTTTCTCTTACTTTCGTATGTCTCATCCTGCCAGTGACATCCATCTCAGCAGCCCCTGAAAAACCCGCTGGTAGTGAAAATCTAGTTTCTATTCGTGAGATTGCAGAAAAGAATGGGGGAGAGGTTTCTTGGCAACAAAAAACAGGACAAATCACAATACGAAAAAATGAACTTACCATTGTAGTTAAGGTAGGAGAGAAACAGGCGATTGTGAATGGGCGAGTCATATCCTTAGACAATCCTGTTCAGTTAACGAAAGGAGTTACCTTTATGGATGGAGGATTTCTTACCGAGACGCTGAAGGCAGCGCCTGAGGATATATTCATTTCACTTATAAGTGAGGGCGATGGCGAGGAAGCCGCCAAATATGTTCATACCTCTGTGAGTGGAGTGTTGTCACCTACGTTGTTGAGTCAGCTATGGTCATCACTAGAAGGTCAAAATGGTAAAATGACAAGTAAAGCCATAGCTAAACACGTAGAAAATAACACAGTGCATCGCAATGTCACCTATACGTTTAAAACAGAGCTTACTCGTATAAATATTACGGTCAGAATGAATCATAACGGGCTTGTGGATGACTTGTATATTGCCGCTGCTGCTCCAAATGTGTATCAAAAACCAAGCTACGACGACCCATCTGCTTATACAGAACAAGACATTACGGTTGGTCAGGGTGATTTGGCTTTACCAGGGACACTAACTTTACCAAAGGGAGAGGGACCTTTCCCGGTTGTCATTCTGGTACATGGATCCGGGCCTAACAATCAAGATGCTGCCATTGGTGGTGCAAAGCCATTTCGCGATCTTGCGGTAGGTTTAGCTTCACAAGGAGTTGCTGTATTAAGATACGATAAGGTCACGTATGAGCATACCTATAAGGTCGCTTCACAGCCTAAATTCACATTAAAACAAGAAAGCGTAGATCAGGTAAACGATGCAGTAGAATTACTCAAAAAGAATACACATATTGATTCTACAGCGATTTTTGTAGCTGGACATAGTCAAGGCGGGTTTGCATTACCGTTAATCATTGCTGAGGATAAACAACATGATATTGCAGGAAGTATACTACTTGCTGCACCAAGTAGTAGCTTTGTGGATGTGCTTACCGAGCAGCAGGACGAATTGGTAGATCGGATGAAGCGGCTTGGCTTAGACACTGAGATTATTAAAGGGCAAGCTGATTTTTATAAAAATGTTGCTGCGATCGTTAAGGATCCTAAATATTCTGTAGATCATCTTCCTGAGGCGTTTCCACTCCAACCTGCTTATTGGTGGTTTGAGCAGAGAGATTATGTGCCTGCGGAACTGGCTAAAACGCAAAATACCCCAATGCTTATTATACAAGGCGAAAATGATGTGCAGGTGTCTATGAAGCAATTCCAAAACTGGAAATTGGCTCTTCAAGGTCATTCCAATGTAACGTACAGTAGCTATCCAAAGGTAAATCATATTTTATCCAGCTATGATGGACTTTCGATTGGTCAAGAGTACGCTGAGCCATCTAATGTCTCCAAAGCCATTATCGATGATATTGCGAAGTGGGTATTAAAATAACATGGAGAAGAGTAACACATGGAGCGGGAAATAATAAGAAGAGGAGCACTTACCAATATAGGCAAGTGCTCCTCTTCTTATTTATAAATTTGCTTTATTTAGCCCAATTGGACTCTTTCTCGTCTTCATCGGTGTAATCGGACATGGTCAGTGGTTCCTTAGGAACAACGGCGACTTTGTAGAAACGATTCTTGTCTTTTTCCAGCAAAACGAAGGTCAGATTCTCGAACTCATATTCTTCCTGTTCATTCATCTCAGGACGATGACTATAGAGCCATCCACCAATGGTATCCCATTCATCCGCATCCAGGTGGGACATGAACATGTCGTTTACCTTAGACAAGGATACCTTGCCGTCCATAATTACATAGTTCTCATTGATGACCTGAATATCTTCCACTTCGTCTGCGTCAAATTCATCCCTAATTTCACCGACAATCTGTTCAAGTACATCTTCAATCGTTACAATTCCGGAAGTTCCTCCATACTCATCGACCAGCACGGCGATGTGTACACCATCCTTCTGCATTTTCTTAAGCAAGTCCTTTACTGGAGTTGTTTCGTGAACAGCCGATACCGGCTGAATCAGAGAAGACAGATCGACAGGCTCGTCGTTTCCGTATAACTCCAGGAAGAATTGTTTGGTATTAATGATACCGATAATATCATCTTTGCTCTCATTAACAACCGGAAAACGGGTATATTGCTCTTCACGAATAATCTCCAGGTTTTCCTCGTTTGATCTATTCACATAAAGGCAGACCATATCAGTCCGGGGCACCATGATTTCTTTGGCAAGCATCTCATCGAAGGCAAAAATCCGGCTTACATATCCGAACTCGGCCTGATTGATCTTTCCACTCTCAAAGCTTTCATTGATAATAATCTGTAATTCTTCTTCCGAATGCGCATCTTCATGTTCAGATGCAGGTTTGATTCCGAACAGCTTGACCAGTTGATTCGCTGAGCTGTTTAACAGCCAGATAAAAGGATACATAATTCGGTTAAACCAGATGATAGGTGTTGACGTAAACAGAGCAACGGCTTCGGCTTTGCGGATCGCTATCGTTTTAGGCGCCAGTTCACCAACGACCACATGCAAGTACGTGATGGCAACAAACGCAATAACAAATGATAAGAATGAAGAAACTGCCTCAGGGATATTCATGCTTTCAAACACAGGGTGGAGAATTTTCTCAACCGTTGGTTCACCCAGCCAGCCCAGTCCGAGAGATGTAATCGTGATGCCCAACTGACAGGCAGACAAATAGCCATCCAGATTGGCGACGGCCTGTTTAACAGCCAGCGCACGCTTGTTTCCTTCTGCAATCATTTGGTCGATCCGGCTCGGTCGAACCCGCACCAGAGCGAACTCCACTGCAACAAAAAACGCCGAAAGTCCTATCAAAAACGCAACCATTACTAAATTTATCGCATACCTCTCACTTTCCATTCACTGCTCTTCTCCTTTAGGTAATAAGTTTTTAACGAATATTATATCTAATTTTACGTAAGAAGACCACCTCTCGACAAGAAAACAGGAAGAGTCTGGAAGGGGAATTGCTCAAAAGTGCGCTGCATTGCTCATTTGCTGACTTGAAATAATAATATGTAGAAGATAACACAGTCCGAATATACACCGACAGAGCATAGCTTGACCTGCTGATCACCATGGATAACCGAGGTTCGTATGTAAAATTTTATCTAAGCAAACGTTACGAAAGGGGCTAACATTGGGTATCTATGATTAGTTAAAGGCTTTATCGTCAAAGCTTATGTAGTGAGAGAGAACGGCAAGATTAAACCTTGCCATGAGGAGGAAGCCGAATGTTTTGGCTGGTCATTATACTGCTCGTATTTACTTTTCAGGCAGCCACCATTCTCTTGCTGGAATTCCGCAATCCCGCGAAAGCTGTGGCATGGCTGTTTATTTTATTTTGTGTGCCTTTGATCGGCTTCGTTGTGTATTATTTTGTCGCCCAGGACTACAACAAACGCAAGAAGGTCCGTAAAGCCGGTTCGCGAATCTTTCGGGAAATACGGGAAACGATCTGGAAACAGGCCGATATTATCGAGAATGCCAGTCAGATGTCCGGCAGCCGATACAACCATCAGCATCGTTTGTTTAACCTCCTGTCACGCCTGTCTGAGAGTCCGATTACGGGCTGCAACAAGAGTAAAGTACTCACGAATGGTGAAGAGGCATTTACAGCCATGCTGAAGGCAATGGAACAGGCAGAGCATCATCTCCATGTTGAATTTTATATTTTCCGTGATGATGTCATCAGTACAAAGTTTCAGGAAGTCATGATCCGCAAAGCAAAAGAAGGCGTTAACGTGCGTTTCATATGCGACGGACTGGGCAGCCATAAAATGAGCGGAAGTTTTATCCGCAATTTACAGGATGCTGGCGTAGAGTTCCATTACTTTCTACCACCGCTTATTGCAACGATTGATCGGAGAGTTAACTACCGAAACCACCGTAAAATTGTTGTGGTGGATGGAAGGATTGGGTTTGTGGGTGGAATGAATGTTGGAGATGATTACCTTGGGCAGTATCCCGAGGTTGGATTTTGGCGGGATACCCATGTGCAGATTGAAGGAGATGCCGTATATTTCCTGCAAAATACGTTCCTGAATGACTGGAAACTGGCCTCCGGCGAGCAGATTACGGAACCCCAGTTAACAGAGCTGTTCCCGCCCCATATTTGCAGTGGAACAGAAAGAATTCAGGTTCTGGCCAGCGGGCCGGACCAGGAATGGGATGCGATTCAGGAAATGTGCTTTGGTGCGATTTCTGTAGCTTGCGAACGCATATACATTACAACACCCTATTTTATACCAGACCCTGCTCTGTATGAAGCGATCAAAACAGCTGCCGTCAGCGGGGTCGATGTAAAGATTATCATCCCGTATCAATCGGATTCCCGGCTTGTCCATCTGGCCTCGTTATCGTATGTCGAAGAATTATTACGAGCCGGAGTAAAATTTTATCAATACCGTAAAGGTTTCGTACATGCCAAGGTTTTGATTGTGGATGATTTGCTTGCGACGGTAGGTACAGCCAATATGGATATGCGCAGTTTTTTCTGCAATTTTGAGCTGACGGCAGTGTTGTTTGAGGCATCATCCATGGAACGACTCACAGAAGATTTTGAACGGGATCTGGATGATTGCAGTCAGATTAACGTGAAGGTGTTCCAGCAGCGTTCTCGGTGGCAAAAAGGGGCCGAAATGCTTTCTCGCATGCTTTCTCCGCTGCTTTAGCCGATTTAGGGCGGATTTCTCAAGATAAATTCACTTTTTGTGAATTTATCTTCTTTTTGCTAACTATTTTGCTCAAATTTGATCTTTTATGATATAATAGTTATATAAATTATGTCTTGGCGAAGGAGGGGAGTCTGCGGGAAAACAGGCTCCCTTTTGCTCTCTTTGGAAAGTATCAACCGGAATTAAGACATACTTGAATACATTTCATATAGCCTTTAGGTGCTTTTAATGCAGGGTGCGTATAGAATCGGGACGATTGTTCTTCTATATGCTGGAGTTCCTCTCGGTACTTAAATGATATATGAAATGGATTCACATACTGATCAAAATGGGGGGGATACCATGTCCAATGTAACGGTTAAAGAACTAACATCCAAGCCGGACCGCAATGTAAAGAGCTCGGTGTTTACACTGAAGCTGCTGCAACGTATTGTGATGATTCTGGTCGGTGCTGCACTGATGGCTGTGTCACTCGAAGTATTTCTCGTGCCGAATGGTGTTATTGATGGTGGAATAACAGGGATCTCGATTATGGTGTCGGAGCTTACGCATCTGCCACTCGGGATATTCCTGACCTTGCTCAACTTGCCTTTCCTGATTCTGGGCTACAAGCAAATTGGTAAAACGTTTGCGTTATCTACACTGCTTGGGATCGTTGTAATGTCCATTGGAACAACATTGCTACACAAGGTTCCTGCATTGACGCCAGGTGAACCGCTGCTCGGAGCCGTATTCGGCGGATTGATCTTGGGTGTGGGTGTGGGTCTCGTTATCCGGTCTGGTGGGTCATTGGATGGTACGGAGATTGTAGCCATCCTCCTAAGTGAAAAATCACCTTTGTCTGTAGGACAGATCGTACTGTTCATTAACGTATTTATATTCGCAGGTGCAGGTTTTGTATTCGGCTGGCCGAATGCGCTGTATTCCATGATTGCTTATTATATTGCGATGAAGATGATTGATATTGTGAACGAAGGACTCGATCAGTCCAAATCCGTATGGATCATCAGTGAGAAGTATCGTGATATTGGTTCAGCCTTGACGGATCGTCTCGGTCGTGGAGTTACTTACCTGGATGGAGAAGGCGGATTCAGCGGAGATGAGAAGAAAATCATTTTTGTAGTGATTACCCGTCTTGAAGAAGCGAAGCTGAAGTCCATCGTTGAGGATTGGGACCCGCAAGCCTTTGTGGCGATCGGTAACATTCATGATGTGAAGGGTGGACGTTTCAAGAAAAAAGGTATCCATTAGCGAGTCTCATCGAACGTAATCCACACATAAAGATAGCCGGCCTCTTGGTTTGAGGGGACCGGCTATTTTTGTTTTAAATGCTGAATAATCAGCTCAACAGGCTGAGGCTCGACTGCTGCGATCAAATCTCCCGTCTGCGTCAGACGTTCCACGATGTTCATGAGATGATAATCCTTGATCGAAACGTTGGCACGGACTTCATCCCATGTGAGCGGGGTAGAGACCGTACCGCCAGACTTGGCGCGGGGTGTATAGGGAGCTGCAAGGGTCTTGCCTCCGTAGTGCTGAAGGTAATCAAAATAAATACGGTCACCCCGATCTTTTTTGAGTCGTTCCAGTGTGAATAGATCCGGATGTTTCTGAGTGACGTATTTTCCTACAAAATGACCAATATCCCTCAATTCATCAAAGGTAACACCGTGACGAATGGGAACAATAATTTGCACACCTGTGGCACCAGAGGTTTTCGGTATCGATCTTAAACCAAGAGAAGTTAGGGTTTCCCCCACGATCAGAGCAGCCTGCATGATGCGAGGTTCCTCTTCCTGGGAAGGATCCAGATCAATCATCCACTCGCAGGGCAGATGGCTGCCTACCGCATGCAGGGAAGGGTGAAACTCAAGGGCGGCCAAATTGCCGAGCCATAACAGGTCTGGAAGTTCGTTCATCACCACGTATCGTATTCCCTCGTGCATTTCAGTTCGCACAAAATCAGGAACAGGTTCAGGGGCATTTTTCTGATAAAAAAATTCACCGCCTGCACCATGTGGATAACGTATCGTGGTGAGAAGCCGATTTCGAGTGTAGGTGAGTAGATAAGGTGCCAGTGCAGCCAGTTTTTGCAAATAGATGGCCTTGGTTACACCTGCTTCGGGCCATAACAGTTTGTCTGGATTGGTCACGGTCAGTTCCATTCCATGAATCGTAATAGTGCCCTTTACCGTATGGGCCATGAAGAACACCTCCTGTAGTGAACCACTCTCGTATCCGATGGCTAAATTTTCTCGGGCGGGATCGAACTTGGAAACTATCGTTCAAAAATAAGCTGACTGGCCTGACACTCCTCAGGGGTTACAGAAGCAAAAGTCTGGATACTGGGGTGACGTAATGTCCGATGGTGTGTCAGTTCCATAAATTGCACTTTGACACCGATTCGTGGTTCTATCCATGTCGTCTCTGCGCTTCGCTCCGGCTCGTTATGGAAAGGTCGATCCTTGCGAATGAGAGGCTTCACTTTTTCGGTAAGCTCACGCCAAGTGTCCGAGTTCAGCTTACCTGTGCCAACATGACCAATATAGACAAAGTTGGGACCATCGTATACACCGACTGCAATGGCATTGACGATCCCGCTGCGGTAGGTGACGCCACCGATCATGGCATACAGATCATGCATGATCTTAACCTTCTGCCAGCGTGGATCTTTGCCGTTGATTCCATAGGCGCTGGAAAGGTCTTTGCATACAATCCCTTCCATCTGGTGCTGCCTCATGACAGTGAGCAGAGCGTCGGCATCTGACGAATTGGTCACCTCCTGAACATGGGGAGCAGGATTCAGTACTTGATGAAGCAAACGTTGGCGATGGGCAAGAGACTGATCTGTGACCCAGACTCCATCGCAGTACAGAATATCAAACACCATATAAGTCACCGGAATCTGGTTTACAGCCTGGGCGATGCCATCCGGTCTGCTCATGCGATCCCGCCGGAGGACGTGGTAGAAGGAAGGCTTCCCTGTATCCGGGTCAAGAGCAATAATCTCTCCGTCCAAAATATAGGAAGGGACCGTGCACAGATTACGTGGCAGGACCAGTTCGGGATACTGTGCCGTTCGATTGTGCAGCTTGCGGTTGATCAGCTGAATACCCTGCCCATCTTCGTAAGCAAGCATGCGGACCCCATCCCATTTGATCTGGGCAATCCAGTTTTCTCCGGTAGGGATAACATCCCGGGATACGGGTTCAAAAGGAACCACGGGATTGAACATGTACTGTACTCCTCTCTAGTGTTAAATCTGCGCCGGAGATGATCCTCCAGGTGGAATTGTGCAAGCTAACCCTTTCGCAAACGGGCCTTCAATTTATGTATCGTTATGAGCAGCAAGGGAATTCCAATACCACATGTCAGATCCCAATCTATCCAATAGGGGATAACAAACTTGAGATAGAAATTTTCATTGGGGGCGATAAGAATGGACAGGGCCAGAATCAACAGGGCACCAGGCAAGATGAGCGGACGATAACTGGACAACCGGAAGAGATACGTGGCTCCGAGTATAAAGCTGTAAAAAAACAGAACACTCTTGAAAAAGACGGCAATGATCCAGACGGACGCCATAAAGGCCTCGATTCGCTGCAAAAAGTTGCCGATATTGATCTTCAGAGACAGATTAAATGCTGCGAACCAGTGGTGCTCTGTCATGAATGGTCCCATGACCAGAAGACAGATGGCTAGCGTCAGGGTAAGCATCAGTCCGCCTATAATGGCTACCAGAAGGATATCTCTTTCCCAATGCGTTTCTTTTTTGGCGTACGGAAAAAGCATAAGAAAGATGCACAATTGACAATACGGATAGGTAAGCACAGCGACAAAGCCTTTGAAGGGATTAAGGAGGCCTTCTGCAAGGACTGGCTTGATATTATCCAAATGTGAATGCGGGAACAGACAGACCGTTAATATAAGCAGAAACAGCACGATCAAGGGGAGGAACACCTCGGCACTCCTGCCTATGGGTTCCAGACCGGAGAAGAGTCCCCAGACAAGAGTGCAAAGAAAGAGCAAATTCACAATCATGAGTGGTGATTCAGGCAGGATCTGGGTCGTCATGAAATCACCGATTTCTCTTATGAACGCGGAGGTACCTATCAGGAAATAGAATAAATAAAAGCAGCTGAAGAAAGCACCGATCCAGGGTCCCAGCGTTTCCAGTACATGTTGAATCAGATTCATCCGGGGTTGCAGCTTGTATGTAATAAGCATAATGGATATTACCCCGGTTCCTCCAGCAACACCCAATAATGCAGACAACCATGCATCCTGATGTGCATATGAGGTGATCATCGAGGGGAAGACAATAATCTGCTCACCGATGGTGCATAAGAACATCAATGAAGCCAGTTGTCGGACCGTTAAACGCCCCTTTTCAATCATATGGGTTCTCCTCCGCATGTCTATCTGGGTATTTGGTTAGGATGCACCAATTTCTCCAGTTTTATAAACAGGCATGCAAAAAGCCCAGGCGACTGTTTGCTCCAAGGGTACATGGAGAAAGACAGGCTCTGGGCCAGATTAGGTAGTGCAGGAATCGATTCGCTTTATAAGCTAGCTTCGGGGGACTTGAAATTTGGCTTAATAGCTCGTTGTAGTAAGGCGAATACGGATATTCTGCGGATCTACAGTAAACCAGCTGCCACCTTGTTGTTCTAAAGTTGCACCTGATTGGCGAAGTTGCTCCACAGCCTGCTCCAATTGCTCATTTCCCGAGTAGAGGATGGTAAAGTAGTCAATCCCTGTAGCGTTGTCCGGATTGACAGGTGCGCCGTTACCAGCCCAGATGTTCAGCCCGATGTGATGGTGATAGCCGCCTGCGGAAACAAACAGGGCCGACATATTGGCGAAGTTGCCCACGATATCGAAACCAAGCACACCTGTATAGAAACGACGTGACTCCTCCAGACTGCGCACATGGAAATGAACATGGCCAATGATTGTTCCGGCAGGCAGGCCCTGCCATGGCTCGTTTGCGGCTAGAGCAAACAGGCTTTCCACATCAACGGGATCACTTGACATGATGTAGTTATTATCCGCATCTCGCTTCCAGGTGTCCCGTGCACGGTCTGCATAGATTTCAATTCCGTTCTGGTCCGGGTCCGAAATATAGAACGCTTCACTGACCAGATGATCCCCTTGGCCAATTTCGATACCGGATTCAGCCAGATTACGGAGGGCAAGGCCCAATGACTTGCGGTCAGGCAGCAGGATGGCAAAGTGATACAGGCCAGAAGTGGAGCGAACAGGCATCGTCACGGCATCGGTAAGCTCCACAAGGCGCAGAAGAGTATGCACTCCATCGGCTGTCATTGTAGCAACTTTTTCGCTGCGTTCAAGCACCTTCAGTCCGACAATTTGAGTATAAAATTGAATGGATCGCTCCAGATTGCTGATTCGCAGGCTTACTTCACCCAGATGGGTTGTAGCAGGAATTTGATAAGTGGAAGTCATAATGGTTTCCTCCTGAAAAGAGTTTAGGGTATAGGCTGGTTCTCTCATAAGTCATGAAATAAGGTTATTATATGGAGACAAATCATATAAAAGCGGAACTAAGCTGTATATTTATAAATAAGTTACTTTTCATAAGTTAATATAGAATATAAATCAACTTTCGTCAATCGCATTTTTCGTGCAAAACAAAAATCCGGCAATGGCCGGATCTCCAATGTTGAATATGGAGTATAAAGCAATTTTCTTAAGGGCTCGGCAGCTTCGATAACTTATGCCTTGGGCTTTGGAGCTGCTCTCCTTTTTTTGACAGGGGCAGGAGCTTCAGTATCACCCACAGCGGTTGCCTGTTCGGACGTTTTTTTCGGAGCGCGTTTCTTGGGTTTGGCTGTAGTCGTTCCAGGATCGGCAGGAATGGGTTTCACGGCTTCGATACTTGCCTGCAGCGCAGCCATCAGATCCATAACATTGGCTTCCGGTTTGGCCGGGGCAATTTTGATCTCTTCGCCTGCCACTTTGTGATTGATCAGATCCAGCAGTTTGGCACGGTAGTCATCTGTATATTTACCAGGTTCGAAAGGGGTGGATAACTGGTCAATCAGCAGTTTGGCCATCGTCAATTCCTTTTCGTTCACGTTCAAAACCTCTGGCAGGTTGGGAACCTGAGCGACGGGACGAATCTCGTCCGGATAAAAAATGGTTTCCATAGAGATGCAGTCTTCCAGAACACGGATTGCAGCCAGACTGCTCTTGGAACGAATGGAGATTTTGGCGATGCCGATCTTGCCGGTGTCTCGCATGGCTGTCATTAATAATTGGTAGGCATTACCTCCCGCTTGATCGGGGGAAAGATAGTACGTTTTTTGAAAATAGATGGGATCTATCTCGGTTAAATCCACAAAATCCAGAATGGTAATGGTTTTACTGCTGGAATCATTTAAAGCCTCAAGCTCGTCTTTTTCAAACAGGACGAATTTGCCTTTTTCATACTCATATCCTTTGGTGATCTCTTCCCATTGAACCTCAACATCGCAGGAAGGACATTTGCGTATATAAGCGAGTGGACTGCCGCAGACTTTGTGAATATAACGCATGGAGATATCTTTGTCTTCGGTAGCCGAGAACATTTTGACAGGCACATGAACCAGACCAAAGCTGATCGCACCTTTCCAGACCGTATGCATGAGGGCGGCTCCTTTCCGTGAACCTTTTTTTCAATAGTATAGGCATTTGGCGGACGGGATAACCATATTTCCATGGAACTGTATGGTTCAGACAGACTGGGGGATGATAAACGAAACATCCCTGGGTCTGCATGTGAAATGCTAACCAATAAAGGGATGATGCTGCAACTATTACGTACCACGTCAGGAGGTGCACCTGTGAAGAACAAACGAGATGAAGCTGAAGCTCATGCCCGCACGTTCTCCCCGTATCCCCGTGCCGACTCGGAAGGGTCTGAGGATTTTCATACACCGGCAGCAGCGGTCAACTGGGAGGCTATTACTTCGGAAGAGCTGCCGCTTGACCGAGAGTCGTTCATGCTGGACATTGATCGCATGGTGAATGAGGGACTGGGCGGAGGACAAGTTACGGAAGATAACGGTTATATTGGTGATAGTACAACAGATAGCATGGTTCGTGAATCTCATGAAGATCCGGAAGGGGAGTATGAATAATGATGGATGTAAAACGCGCAAAAGCCATTTTTGATTCCAAGGATACGATTGCAGTTTCGCTGGAAGGAGATCCTGTCTGGATTGAAAATGTGGATGAAGCGAACGGCATGGCAACGGTGCAGGTGGGTAGCAGACCGGGAAATACCCAGACGGTACGTGTAGACCGTTTGGAAGAATAAAGAGAAACAAAGAGGCTTGAAGATGTCCAAGCGTAGCCGGTGCCGCAAGGTGCCGGTTTATTTGTCGTTCCTGTGACGCGAGGCCAGCTTCCATTCTGCTTCCTATCCTTCGATGTTGCGGGGGAAGAAAGGGACCGATATAATAAAGTTCAAAGTGAACTCAGGCGGCTGGACCGCCAAAGGTGGGGCGTATATTGAATCAGACGCATGAGCATTGGGTGTATTACTCCCATGGCATTGCAGATACAGAAGTACTCGCGTCCGCACTCGCTGAACAGGCAAACGCCGGCATGGTGATTGCATTGGACGGTGATCTGGGCGCGGGCAAAACGGCATTTTCACAGAAGTTTGCCTGGCATTTGGGTGTACGTGATGTGGTCAACAGCCCCACGTTTACATTGATCAAGGAATACGAAGGGCGTCTGCCCTTGTATCACATGGATGTCTATCGCATATCACTGGAAGAAGCGGAAGAGCTTGGACTGGATGAGTATTTCTATGGGGCCGGAGTCAGCCTGGTGGAGTGGTCGAGCATCATTCCCGAATTGCTGCCGCAGGAACATTTACATGTGCAGATCGAGACGACAGGCCCGGAGGATCGAACGATTACACTGGATGGGTATGGCGAGACTTACGCTGCTATATGCCGACAGTTCAGACAGAATGGAGTCAAAAGATGATGGAAGATTTACAAAAAAAGCCGCGTCAGCGGTTTTTGGCGTTGGATACTTCGACTGCGGTGATGGCAGCCGCGGTAATGGAAGATCACGCTCTTTTGGAAGAACGCAATGAACGGGCAGAACGCAATCACTCGGTGCACGTTGTACCCGTGATGGAGCAGCTGCTGGAAGCCAGCAGCACGCAGCCCGGACAGCTGGACGGCATTGCCGTCGGCATCGGCCCAGGCTCGTACACGGGCATCCGCATTGCGGTGACCGCGGCAAAGACGCTCGCCTGGGCATGGGACATCCCCGTTGTCGGGGTGTCCAGCCTTCAGGCTCTGGCCTGGGGCGGCTGGCACAGCGGCCTCGCCGCCAAGGCCGAAGCTGCGGCAGAGAATGCCGCAGCTGGGGCTGGCGGAACGCCATCCGCGGACCAGGGCGGCACAGGTGCCGCCCCTGTCCACTGGATCGTTCCGCTTGTGGATGCACGGCGCGGTCAGGCCTATACCGCGCTGTTTGCCTCCGCCGGGAGCGCTGCGCCCCGACGGCTGGAACCGGATGCCATCCGCCTGGTGGACGGATGGCTGGAAGCCCTCGCCGCCCGCATGGCGGAGGCGGCGCCGGGAGAGCGGCCCGCTGCCGTCTGGATTGTCGGCGAGACGGGCCCGCATGCGGCAGCAGCGGCTGAGCTACGCTGCCCCGCAGGAACGGCGCTCCAGCTCGTACCCTATGAGCTGGAGGGCCGCTGGGTTGGGCGCCTGGGCGCCGAAGCGCTGCTTGCAGGTCAGCGAGATGACGTGCATGCGCTCGTGCCCAACTACACCCAGCTGGCTGAAGCGGAAGCCAATCTGCTGCGCAAAGGCTAAAAGGGGTTGTTCAAAAAGTCCGCTTTTGATTACGAAGGATGCCTAGTGGCATCCTCAGCATCGTATATGGAATTCAGCCGAAATAAGTGGGGGCTTACGGAGTATGTTTCCTTCAAAAACATCGCGGTTGCTCACGTAGTTTTCCCTATGCTCCGCTACTCCATTTCTAGCTTCATCCCATCTTCTCGGTACTGAAAACCGGTCTTTTTGAACACGCACTAAAAGGGAGGGGAAGCCAATGGAGAACGTGGAGAATGACCAGCAGGAGGCGACGTTTCAGTTCAGGCTTATGACATTGGATGATATTCCGGATGTGATGGTTATTGAACATGAAGCCTTTACCCTGCCCTGGACGGAAGAAGCGTTTCAGAATGAATTGACACACAATCATTTTGCTAAATATATGGTTATGGAACTGGAAGGAACAGCGATTGGCTATGCCGGCATGTGGACCATTATGGATGAAGCCCACATTACCAATATTGCAGTCCGTGAAGCTTATCGTGGGCGGAAGCTTGGCGAGAAGCTGCTGGACGAATTGATGAAAACCGCGGCGTATCTTGGGATGGAACGAATGACGCTGGAAGTCAGGGTATCGAATCGAATTGCCCAGGGCTTATATCAGAAAAAAGGGTTTGAATCGGCAGGTCTTCGCAAAGGATATTACTCCGACAATGGGGAGGATGCGATGATTATGTGGGCGAATTTGCCGCCTGCGAGCCGGAGCGGCGAAGAGGAAGGAAGCGTAACGGATTCATGAAAGATTTCAATGAAAAGATAAGTTCAGCACCATCTTATATATTGGCCGTGGAGACAAGCTGTGATGAAACATCCGTAGCGGTAGTCAAGGATGGACGGGAAGTGCTGTCCAATCTGATCTCCAGTCAGATCGAGACACATAAGGCATTTGGCGGGGTTGTGCCTGAAGTGGCTTCGCGTAAACACGTGGAAGTTATTACATTGATGTTGGAACAGGCTATTGAACAATCCGGCATCCGTCCGCGTGATCTGAGTGCCATTGCTGTCACGCAAGGGCCTGGACTGGTAGGTGCATTGCTGGTCGGCATTGTGGCGGCAAAAACCATGGCTATGGCTCTTGGGAAGCCGCTTATTGGCACACATCATATTGCGGGACATATCTATGCCAACAGACTTACCCATGAGCTGCAATATCCAGCGATGGCTTTGGTGGTTTCAGGTGGTCACACCGAGCTTGTGCATATGGAATCCGAAGGCAAGTTCAAACTGATCGGTCGTACCCGCGACGATGCTGTAGGCGAGGCTTACGACAAAGTGGCACGGGCCCTGGGCTGTCCCTACCCGGGAGGACCGCATGTGGACCGGATGGCTGCTGAGGCAGAGCAGGTAGTACCTTTGCCGCGCGTCTGGCTTGAAGCAGATTCGTATGATTTCAGTCTGAGCGGTCTGAAGTCTGCTGTACTGAATGTTCTGAATCAAGCCAAAATGCGCGGAGAAACGCTTGAACCATCTGCTGTGGCACGGGGCTTCCAGGAAGCGGTCGTTGAGGTTCTGGTAGAAAAAGCGGTAAGGGCTGTCCGTGAGTATGGATCACGTCAATTGCTGTTATGCGGTGGCGTTGCTGCAAATCGGGGATTACGTTCAGCTTTGCAGGAGCGCTGTGCGAAGGAAGGGCTCGAATTGCTGATCCCGCCGATGGAGTATTGTACCGACAATGCAGCGATGATTGGAGCTGCGGCGTATCTAAAATGGCAGCGGGGAGAAATCTCGGAATTCGATGCCAAAGCAGATCCTGGGCTTTCGCTTGAGGCATGGTCTGTTCAATCGTTATAGATTGATTCATGTATATGAAGACTTGACAGTCTCAAGTGAAGACTGTATATTAATTACAAATTAAAACAGGAATTCGATATGTTCAACTAAACATTTACACAATAGCGGAGAGGACAGAAATAACCTGGAGAAGCGAAGCGTTCGCCTTTATCACCGGATTTTCCCTTTAGAGAAGGGAATCAAAGAAATCTGGGGATAACAGCGATCGGAAGGTTGTTCTGTCATCGGAGCGCCAGTGTAAATATTCATTTGTTGACTTATATAGATTCCTGAACTGAAACGCAATGAACAGGATCAGTAGGGGATTTCCCGGTCTTAGAGAGCTGCGGGGTGGTGCAACGCAGTCGAAGGAAACCTGAAACTCACCTGGAAGCGGAACGATGGAACACGGTAACTCCCTGGGAGAAGCCGAAGGCCGATGATGGCCCAAAGTACATGGTTACGGGTTGCCTCCGTGAATGGGCCGTTGTTGATGGAGTCCGGATGACATATCGGAAGAAGTTCAACAATAACTGAGGGGGCTTTTTGTCACTTTGGGCAATGATAACGGTATGGACGCATACTGAATCAGCTCGAAGGAAACGAAGTCAACAAGAGTGGTACCGCGAAGGTGAACAGCCTGTCGTCTCTTGCAATATTGCAGGAGATGGCAGGCTTTTTTTGATGTTCAAAATGGTGATGAAATTCATGGTCGCATATCATAAATGTAATGAACGGGAGCAGTAGAACGATAAAGCGCTCAGAGAGCTGCGGGGTGGTGCGACGCAGTGGCTGGAATCGTTCGAATCTCGCCCGGGAACGGAGCTGTGGAAACAGGTGAGACCATGTCTCATCCCTTGCCCTTATAACCGAAGGACATTGTGGTACACAGCAACGGCTAACCTCCGTTATAGGGTGTTTCTCCTGCTGGTTACGCTGTTGTAGGTGCATGGTGTACGTAGCTACAAAGCTTTCTGGCTGGAGACAACGAGGTGGATGATGTCTGGCGCAAGCCTGGATCATCAAGCAAGAGTGGTACCGCGGAGGGATAATAACCCGCCGTCTCTTAGATGAGATGGCGGGTTATTTGTGTTTGCTGCCGGCAGCAGGGGTGGGCGATAGGCATGAATGACATGCATGAGAGAAATGAGAGAGTGTAAGTCGACGTACACTCTTGTTGTCACGAATAAGTCATGAGCAATGTTTGAGTTATGGAACGAATAAACGTAGCAAGCTTTGATAACCTTTCAAACACAACGATGAACAAAAACATACGAAAACATGTCATGTGAACAGCAAGATTCTGGTCTAGTTCGAGCGCAAGGAACATCTTATAAATTTGATGGAGGTTGATGAATATGACAATGAACAATAACAAACGCATGATTGAGATTTTTGATACAACACTGCGTGATGGAGAGCAAGCACCGGGAGCGAGTCTGCAGCCTGAGCAAAAGATTGAACTGGCACACCAATTGGCCTCTCTGGGCATTGACGTCATCGAGCCTGGATTCCCGATCTCAAGTCCGGGTGAGTTCGCGGCGGTTCAGGCGATTTCCAGACAACTGCAAAACGTAGAGATTTGTGGATTCGCGCGTGCGGTCAAAGGGGATATTGATGCAGCCGTTCGAGCAACGGCGGATGCAGCTCGCCGCCGAATTCACCTGTTTATCTCGTCTTCGGATATCCATATTGAGCATCAACTGCGTCGTCCGCGCAGTGAAGTCGTGGCTACGGCTCGGGAGATGGTCTCTTATGCACGACAGTTCACGGATATTGTGGAATTCACCGCCATGGATGCAGCTCGTACGAAGATGGATGATCTGATCGAGATGGTTGAAGTGGCCATTGAAGCAGGAGCAAGTATCATCAATTTGCCAGACACGGTCGGGTATGCGCTGCCGCATGAATATGGAGAGATGTTCCGTCAGGTACGTGAGGGGGCAAGAGGCGGAGACAAGGTGCGTTACAGCGCACACTGTCATAATGACTTGGGGCTTGCGGTTGCCAACAGTCTGGCTGCGATTGCCAATGGTGCTTCCCAGATTGAAGTAACCATCAACGGTGTGGGAGAACGTACGGGCAACTGTGCTTTGGAAGAACTGATTATGGCTCTGGAGACGCGTGGAGACGCCATTGGAGCAACGACGAATATTAAATTGAACCAAATGTATGAGACATCGCGTCAGATCAGCCGTGCAATGCATTTCCCGATCGCCTACAACAAACCGGTGGTGGGGCGCAATGCCTTCCAGCATGAGTCCGGCATTCATCAGGATGGTCTGCTCAAGAATCGGAGTACGTATGAGATTATGGACCCGGAAGCGCTGGGCATTCCCCGCAGCATGATTATCCTGGGCAAACATTCCGGTCGTCACGCTTTGAAGGATCGGGTTCGCAAATATGGCTTTGAACCGGATGAGCAGCAAATGGAACAGCTGTATGAGGTCTTTAAAGAAACAGCCGATCAACAGAAAGTGGTCAGTGATGACCAGTTATTGCAGATGGTGAGCCAGACCATGAATATTCCTGCCCAGGATTATGAATTGGTTGAATTGCAGGTTACGGCGGGCAGCATGACGGATCGAATGGCAGCAGTTCGCATTCGTACGAGCGCAGGGGAGCAATCCTATTCTGCGGTTGGCGGTGGTCCGGTAGATGCAACCATCCGGGCGATTGGGCAGAGCATTTCGGATGATATTACATTTGTGGATATGGAGATGCACGCCTTGAGCGGAGGAGAGGCTGCGAGTGCAGAAGCTGCGGTTACTGTGGAACGGGCAGGACGTGAATTCAGAGGAACCGCTACGCACAATGATATCGTCATGGCTGCGGGGCTGGCGTATGTAGCCGCTTGTAATGCTGCTGGATTGAAGGCAGAGTCTTTCGAGAGCGATGAGCCTGTGCACGCATAAATAGCAAGAGCCTTTCAGAGACTGACATGAGTTTACGCTAACGAAGAAGAGGAGCGAAGCAGGCCTTGAATACAGAGGTCTGCTTTTGTCCTTTTATAGGAGATAAAATGTGAGAGAAGAGATCGATTTGTCAAGGTGTGATTATAGTTATCCACATATTCAGGATAATTTGTGGGTAACTATATCAAACCCAAACCAGTAATGTTTTCGAAAATAAAGGTCTTAGGGGATAGATAGCTCCCTTTATATCCACAAAGTTGTGGATAACGTGGATAACTTGGTGGATAAATATGGTTTTCGTGCAAAAAAGGCTATTCTACCGCCGTATAATTAAGTCCATGAAGTTGCTTGCTATATTGCTTTCTTGTGGATAAACAGTGAAGTAACCAACAAAAAAAATAATTTCCATCATTCGAGTAAATTTGACAAATATGCAAACACCCTTGTCAAAAACAAAATAGGAAAGCTCTTTCGAGCTTGCGAAGTATTCCCGCCAAGAAACTTACGCCTGAAGAACCTTTGGAGTTCCCATCCCGTACAAAAGGAGCTGTCCCATAAGTCATGAGCCTGACTTATGGGACAACTCCTTATAGGGCCAGCTTATTCCAAGGCCAATTCTTCCCACTCTTCATAAGCCTTGACAAGTTGAAGCTTGTGATCCTCCGCTTGTTCCTGAAGCTCTTGCAGCTTCATGTAATCCTGATATATTTCAGGCAGGGCCATCTGTGCCTCAAGCTCCGTAATCTCTGTTTCCAGCTTCGCGATCTGTTGTTCCAGAGCTTCCTGCTTGCGCTGGCGGTTTCGTTCTTCCCGCTTGGCCTGCTTGTCCGCTTCGAATGAGGCGGCTCCGGACTTTTCGGATGCGGATAGGCCTGGATCAAATTTGGTCGAGTTTTTGGAGGAGGCAAGACGTGCTTCAGCCGCTTCACGTGCGATGTCCTCAAGCTCCTGTTTCTTCTCTACATAATCATCATAATTGCCGAGGTAGTGTTCTGTTCCACCTGGATGAAGCTCAACAATGCGCTCAGCCATTTTATTGAGGAAGTACCGGTCATGGGAGATGAACAGCAATGTGCCTTCATAGTCCATCAGCGCCGCTTCAAGCACTTCTTTGGCAAACAGATCGAGATGGTTCGTAGGTTCATCCAGAATGAGCATGTTGGCTTCCTTGAGCATGAGTTTGGAGAGAGAGACACGTGCTTTTTCTCCGCCGCTAAGCGATGAGATTTTTTTGAGCACATCATCTCCACTAAACAGGAAGTTGCCAAGCACCGTACGAATCCGCGCTTCCTCCATGCCTGGATAGGCACTCCACAGCTCTTCCAATACGGTATTGGAAGGGTTAAGTCCCGTCTGCTCCTGATCATAATAGCCAATCTGCACCTTGGTGCCCCATTGGATATCACCGCTTACAGGACGCAAACTTCCAGTGAGGCATTTCAGCAAGGTGGATTTTCCGATACCGTTCGGACCGATCAAAGCAACCGTTTCCCCGCGTCTCAGATCAAAAGATACATTGCGGAACAACGGCGAAGCCTCATCGTAGGCCACGGAAAGCTGATCCACACGGAGCACTTCCTTACCCGACATGACAGCCGTTTCAAAAGAGAAATGAGCTTTCTTCAGATCCCCCATGGGTTTGTCGAGCCGCTCCATCTTATCCAGAGCCTTGCGACGGCTTTGTGCCCGCTTGGTCGTGGAAGCACGAACGATATTTTTCTGAACAAATTCCTCCATCTTGGAGATTTCATCCTGCTGTTTCTCATATTGCTTCAGCTGGCTTTCATACTCGGCAGCTTTAAGTTCCATGTATCGGCTGTAATTGCCCGTATATTTTTTGGAGCGGTGCCGTTCGATCTCCACAATAGTTGTAACAAGCCGGTCAAGGAAATACCGGTCATGGGATACGACCAGCAGCGCGCCGGAATAACCCCTCAGGTAATCCTCGAGCCACGTCAAGGTGGCAATGTCGAGATAATTGGTAGGCTCGTCCAACATAAGCAGGTCAGGGGCCTGGAGCAAAATGCGAGCGAGCGCAAGTCGTGTCTTTTGACCGCCGCTCAGTGTGGCAATCTGGGTATTCGGCGAGAATTCACCGAATCCCATCCCGTGAAGTACACTGCGAATGCGGGTTTCCATCTCATAACCGCCATGATCCTTGAACCAGTCCGAGCGTTTCGCATAACGTTCCAGCAGGTCTGCATATTTTTTCTCATCTTCCATCTGGGCAGGGTCAGCAATATCCTGCTCCATCTGACGCAAATCTGCTTCAGCCTGGGTCAGATGAGCGAATACATTCATCATTTCATCCCATATGGAGCGATCGGATTGCAGTCCACTGTTCTGGGCGAGGTAGCCGAGTGTGGTTTCCTTGGATTTGAATATCTGTCCCCCATCATAGGACATTTCCCCTGCCACAATTTTGAGCAAAGTGGATTTCCCTGCGCCGTTAACACCAACGAGGCCGATGCGCTCGCGTTCTAATATTTGTAAGTTCACGCCGTCCAGGATTGGATCGACACCAAAACGTTTGATAATTCCGGATACTTGCAGCAGCATAAAATTAAGTTCCTCCATAGGTCCAGTTCTTGATTTGACAACTACATTCCAGTTTACATGAAATACAGAGCAAATGCACCGATGGAGAGTGCCGGAGGCGTGTAGTCTTTTTGGTCAATCAATGATAAACTGAAAGAAGGCATGTTATTACATGAGGATTTTGCAGAAAATGAATCATTTGGCCATTCCAACACGATGACAACTGGTGCATAACATATAAATTGTTTATCAATGAGAGCTAGTTTACCTTCCCTATCAACAGGAGGTTATCGAAGGACATGCAGGATCGTACGGGACAGAAAAGCCGCCTTCGTTCCAAGCTCAAGCAAAGCCGTGATCTGATGGATGCAAGCATGCGTCAACAGGTGATGATTGAGATTCAGGTGGTGATGAAGCGGAAGCTGGAGCGCCTTAGGCGGGACAAATGGAAGCTGGAGAACAAACATCTTGTCCTATTCAGCTATTTGTCTTATGGAAGCGAAGCATTGACAGCCTTTTTATTTGAAGAGGGCTGGAAGCATGGGGATCTGATGCTCGCACCGAAAGTGCTGGCCAATCCGGCTCGAATGGAATTGCGGCAAGTCATGGGGGAGCGGGATATTGAACCGGGAATATGGGGGATACCCGAACCCAAGGATTCCTGTGAAGTGCTTCAACCTGATAGCTGGCCGGATATTGATCTCGTCGTAGTACCCGGATTGGGATATGACCTTCATGGTGGACGCATTGGCTATGGGGGCGGTTACTATGATCGCTTTGCCGAGACACTTGCAGCCAAATGTGCAATGACCGGCAGAAGACCATTGATGGCTTCATTCGTATTGCCAGGCCAACTGCAGGAAGAAATTCCGATGGACCCGCGTGATCTGCGGCTTGATCTGTTGATAACAACCGAAGGTATAGTACATATCGAATAAAAGGTTGTGATGTAATTGAATTCAGAAGTGAATAACGACCAGGCTTCCAGCGGGGAGTTGACCCATTTTAATGAACAGGGTCGAGCCCGGATGGTTGATATTTCAGGCAAGGAAAGCACCGTACGCACAGCTGTGGCGGTGTCCAAGGTGACGATGAATCCGGCTACACTGGAAGCCATTCGAGCGGGGCGTATCGGTAAAGGTGATGTGCTGGCCGTGGCTCAAATTGCTGGCATTCAGGGCGCCAAGAAAACATCCGACTGGATTCCAATGTGCCATCCGCTGGCGCTGACGGGTGTGGATATCCGTTTTCATGACAACGGTGTGGATGAATTGCAGATTGAAGCCACGGTCAAAACCGAAGGAAAGACCGGTGTCGAGATGGAGGCGCTCACGGCAGCTTCGGCTGCGGCACTGACGATCTATGACATGTGCAAAGCCATGCAAAAAGATATGATTATCGGTCCAACCATGCTGAACTCGAAAAGTGGTGGCAAAAACGGCGATTTTAGCCGATAAGGATATTTATTTTTCATAGAGGAGAAGGGTGATCTTTATGGTGTGGAGAACAGCAATCCTGACAGCCAGCGACAAAGGGGCCCGCGGAGAACGTGAGGATACGAGTGCCCAAGTGATCCGGGAGCTTGTGGAAGAAGAACTGGGTGGGGAAATCGTGGAGTACCGCATCGTTCCGGATGAACCCGATGAGATTATCGCGGCTTTGATTGAGATGACAGATTATTTTCACGCTGATTTGGTATTGACCACAGGGGGTACGGAGCTTGCAATTCGTGATATTACTCCGGAAGCGACCCGTCGGGTTATTGAACGGGAAGTTCCAGGCATGGCTGAAGCCATGAGATACAGTGTCATGGGCAAGAATCGTTCTGCGATGCTGTTCCGGGGCGTATGCGGCATTCGTGGACGTACGTTGATTGTCAATTTGCCAGGTACTCCGAAGGGTGTACATGAGCATCTGGCGGCGATTATGGACCAGCTTCCGGAAGCGCTGTTGATGGTCACAGGGCAATTCAAGCAATAGGACCAATACCGGAATTACATGTCTTTTTTGTGAATATTGCGGGTTATGTAAGTGGTTACATCTATGGTATGATGGGCTTAATTCTAAAAAGTACAGTAGATGTATCGTTTAAGGTTGCGGGTGCAGGTTCGCAGCTTCTAGTAGAGTTAAGACAAGGAGGAGGATAACTATGGGATTTGGTGGTATTGGACCAACGGGGATCATATTGCTAGTCATTGTCGCTTTGCTATTGTTTGGACCGAACAAGCTGCCTGAACTGGGGCGTGCAGTCGGACGAACTTTCCGCGAATTCAAGGAAGGTGCACGAGACATTATCTCTGATGATAATTCCAAACGCAAGGAGCAGGAGAAGGCGAAGCCGCTGGCATCGGAGAGCACACCTGCAGACAAGCCTGCCGATAAACGCCTGCCGGAATAAGCTGTACGGCAACGAAAGAGAAATCCCTTCCTGCCGGAAGGGTTTTATATTTTAAGCTGGCAATACTGGGGGGCAGGCATGACGCAGCAAAATGAAGAAATGACGATTACGGAACATCTGAGCGAGCTGCGAAAGCGGCTGATCTATGTACTAAGCATTTTTGTACTGGGACTGGTAGCAGGTTTTTTTGTAGCGGACCCGGTATATCGCTATCTGACAAAGGCCGAGTCAGCACAGGGTTTTGTGCTGCACGCCTTTTCGTTCTGGGACGGAATTGGCATCTACATGAAGATTGCCGGTCTGTTTTCACTCATTATTACGCTGCCATTTACGGTATTTCAGATCTGGAAGTTTGTTAGTCCGGGATTGCGTCCGCGCGAGCGAAAAGCGTCACTGAAGTATGTACCCTATGTTTTCCTGTTATTTCTTATAGGAGTGGCATTCTCATATTACATCGTCTTTCCGATGGCACTTGCCTTCACTACAGCAATTACGGAGAAAATGGGGCTTGTGGAGACGTACGGCATGAAGCAATATTTCAGTTTCCTGTTTGGAATTGTAGTGCCCGTATCCCTGTTATTCGAACTTCCTTTGCTTATTATGTTTCTAACAGGACTCCGGATTTTGAATCCGGTTCGGCTTCGCAAGATGCGGAGAGTCGCTTATTTTGTCCTGATTTTTATTTCAGTGATCATTACACCTCCAGACTTTATATCGGATATTCTGGTGATGATTCCGCTGCTTCTTCTGTACGAGATCAGTGTATTTCTGTCGGCTATCGTGCATCGTAAGCAGCTCGCGGCGGACGCAGAGATTGAATCTCGTTACGTCCGTGCTGAAGATGAGATGCATGCGGGTTAGAGAATCAAATGCCGATTGAATATTTCTGGATGACTAGACTCTGCTGGTCCGGAATAGGATGCGCAGCAGCATGCCCGGCCCGGAGAAGACGATCTGTTCTGCTCCGGGTTATTTCTGTAGGTTTCCCATACACGCAGCCGGACAAGCAGGCATATTCTAACCAACAATGGATACAATGGAAAAAGGACTGCCTGAGAACGTTGCAGGAGGACGAGTGGATTCCGTAGAATAAGATTAGCATAAGACCACAAATATGTTGGCTAAATGAGTGCTGTTTGGCTGAGTTGGTGTAAATCTGATGTAAAATCTCACAGGAATTCATCAAAAGGACTTGAAATCATGCTTCAAGTTGAGTATCATAAAGTTGGTTGTTAGCACTGAACACTGTCGAGTGCTAATACATATGGCTACAACCCATGATGCAACGTTATATAATTTCAAAAGGAGGCTATTTTTCATGATCAGACCTTTAGGTGAACGCGTATTGGTAGAACCACTGGAGCAAGAACAAACCACTTCTTTCGGGATCGTACTTCCGGACTCCGCCAAAGAAAAACCGCAAGAGGGTAAAATTATTGCTGTTGGTGCTGGAGTATTGAAAGACGGAGTACGTGTAGCTCTGGAAGTGAAAGAAGGAGATCGTGTTATTTTCTCCAAATATGCCGGTACAGAAATCAAATTCGAAGGTAAAGAATATTTGATTATGAAAGAGAGCGATATTCACGCGATTCTCGACTAATTTCAAATTTAATCGGTTAACCGAACCATATAGCAACACCATTTTAGACCAAAAACTAGGGAGGTTTTCTTAACATGGCTAAAGACATTAAATTCAGTGAAGACGCTCGTCGCTCCATGCTTCGTGGTGTGGATGCATTGGCTAACGCAGTAAAAGTAACACTCGGTCCTAAAGGCCGTAACGTGGTTCTGGAGAAAAAGTTCGGAAGCCCGTTGATCACGAATGATGGTGTAACAATTGCTAAAGAAATCGAACTGGAAGATGCATTCGAGAACATGGGTGCACAACTGGTTAAAGAAGTAGCAACCAAAACCAATGATGTTGCCGGTGACGGTACAACAACTGCAACTGTACTCGCTCAAGCGCTGATCACAGAAGGGTTGAAAAACGTAACTGCAGGCGCTAGCCCAATCGGTATCCGCAAAGGGATCGACAAAGCGGTTAAAGCGGCTGTAGCTGAACTGCAATCCATCTCCAAACCAGTTGAAACGAAACAATCCATCGCACAAGTTGCAGCGATCTCTGCAGCTGACGAAGAAGTAGGCGAACTGATCGCTGAAGCTATGGAAAAAGTGGGTAAAGACGGCGTAATCACGGTTGAGGAATCCCGTGGATTCGCTACAGAGCTGGAAGTGGTTGAAGGTATGCAATTCGACCGCGGTTACATCTCTCCATACATGATCACGGATACGGACAAAATGGAAGCTGTTCTGGACAACCCGTACATCCTGATCACAGATAAAAAAATCTCCAACACGCAAGAAATCCTGCCATTGCTTGAGAAAATCGTTCAACAAGGCAAACCGCTGGTATTGATTGCTGAAGATATCGAAGGCGAAGCACTGGCGATGCTGGTTGTGAACAAACTGCGTGGTACATTCAATGCTGTAGCTGTTAAAGCTCCTGGCTTTGGTGACCGTCGTAAAGCAATGCTGCAAGATATCGCTGCCCTTACTGGTGGCCAATTGATCACGGAAGAACTGGGTCTGGACCTGAAATCTGCAGTTGTGGAACAACTGGGTACAGCTCGTCAAATCCGTGTAACCAAAGAAAACACAATCATCGTTGACGGTGCGGGTAACAAATCCGATATCGATGCACGTGTAAGCCAAATCCGTACACAACTGGAAGAAACCACTTCCGAGTTCGACAAAGAGAAACTGCAAGAGCGTCTGGCTAAATTGTCCGGCGGCGTAGCAGTAATCAAAGTCGGTGCGGCTACTGAAACAGAACTGAAAGAACGCAAACTGCGCATCGAAGATGCTCTGAACGCAACTCGCGCTGCGGTTGAAGAAGGTATCGTATCCGGTGGTGGTACAGCGCTTATGAACGTATACAACGCGGTTGCAGGTGTAAGCCTGTCCGGCGACGAGCAAACAGGCGTAAACATCGTCCTGCGTGCTCTGGAAGCACCAATCCGCACAATCGCAGCTAACGCTGGCGAAGAAGGTTCCGTTATCGTGGAACGTCTGAAAAAAGAACAAACAGGCGTAGGCTTCAACGCTGCGACTGGCGAGTGGGTTAACATGATCGAAGCGGGTATCGTTGACCCTGCGAAAGTAACACGTTATGCATTGCAAAATGCTGCTTCCGTAGCAGCCATGTTCCTGACTACCGAAGCAGTTATCGCTGACAAACCAGAACCTCCAGGTGCTGGCGGCGGCGTTCCAGACATGGGCGGCATGGGTGGAATGGGCGGCATGATGTAATAAAGGTGTCCAAACCTTTTAATGCCGATAGAAAAAAGGCTCCCTCAAGGGAGCCTTTTTTCATTGAATTAGATCGAGGGAGGCAGTTGATTACCGTGCTTCTACTTGTATTTATGGCATGGGGATTTTTAGCCAAGTTAAAGAACGATGTTCGTCAGCATGAAGATCATCATAGAAGAGAGCATCAATCTGCGATCGATGACATCGATCGATACACGAGGTAGTAATTACTGAATATACCTTTGCAGAAGGGAGAAGGGGTGTTGAGTCGTGCCTATCTGAACGACTTGTTTGCACATTTCCAACTCACTCAACAGTTGTTATTTCAAAAGTAGAAATATCCTCTTGAATGCTGAAGCGATATTCAAATCCATTTCGAACAGTCGCTCCATCAAAATCACTCTGACTTACATCGCGATCCAATATGCCAACACCCTGAATCACGTCTTGTGCATCATTATAGGTGTAGTCGCTATTGGTTGTAAGAATGAGTGCAGCTATAGCGGTTAAAAGGATACCGCCAGTTGGTTCGCTGACATCACCCGTCTCGTATAACCTGACTTCTTGCACTCTTTGATCTAAATCTAACACTCCAACCATACGTAAATGGTCATTGAAGGCATAATCAAAAATGGTAGTACCAAGTTCTGGAGATTCCTTCAACTTCAAGACGGTTATACCCAAGCCATTTAATCGATATTTGCCTACGATTGAATTGAATTTGTTTTTAAATTCGTCCGTTGTCATTTGGAATTCACGGAGATCAGTCTGATTTGGGTGATCTTGGTTCGCTTTAACTGTAGCGAATCCGGATTCATGCTCCTCTGCCGCATCGGTTCCTGATTGCGCAGAGTGGGAAGATAACGTCAGCATGCCATACATCCCTATGGAAGCAATGACAAAACATAATGTGGATAGAATAATAAGACTTATTGGTATCCGGTTATGTTTTCTTATGGATAAGATCATCCAAACAAGAAATACGAAGAAAGTCATAAAGCCTACAATAAATAGTACGGTAAACAGATAATGCAAATTCTCACCTCGTCATGGATTAATATCCGATATCGTAGCATTTGCCTGCTGCATGTGAGCATAGGTCCCACTTCTTCATTTTCGTTCAGAATATGTAAAGTTTAGAATATGTTCAGATAAAGTTGTTCCTGCACACATCATCGAGTTGTGTACCACATTCATTATAATGTTCCTTCGTGAAACTTTAAACCTGTACTACTCATCACCCAAAAAAAGCACTACCGGCATCCTGCCAGCAGTGCTTCTCTCATTTATACAGGTCTTAAAGTAAAGGTGAAATGATACGGACGATTGGCTGGCAAAGTGTACTCCGTATGAGTACGTGCTCCCCAGCTGTCATCACCGCCGACACCCATTTGCTTGTAATTGATGCGGGCAACGGTTTGTGTGCTTTGCGGCAAATTGTACACATGGTCATGTGTTTCAAGCTCTTCAGGTGTCCAAGGCAGTGCGTTGATTTCGAATGGTGTTGTGGCTTCAATGTGCAGACCACTTCGACCATCGGCTGACGTAATTTCAGCATAACGCACATCGGTTTTGTTGCCACATTCCTGCGGTTTCAAATAAGGTACAAATTGATCACGGACCCGACCCGTGTAATAGCCGAGACGAGCGCTGGTCAGACGGTCTGCATAGTTATCATGCGGGCCTCTGCCGTACCAGGAAATCGTACTCAGGCTGTCTTTCAGTTGAAGCAGCATACCGAATTCGGGCAGCTCAGGCAAACGAGCCCCTGGAACGAGAGTTTCACTGATCTCCAACTCACCATCCGATTGGATTCGGTACATGATGGACAGCGTACATCCCGGATGTGCATACCATGTATAATCGGTCGTCACAAGACAGCCCTGTTCGTCCGAGCGGTGTTCGAAGCGAATTAATTGGCTGGTGGCATGAGCCTCTCTCCAGAACGCAGAACGTTCATTCAAGCCGCTGCCCAGATCGTTGTCGGTCATCGCTCTCCAGAAATTCGGCCGAACAGGTGCCAGCAATTGCTCCTGATGATTAATCTGATAGGATGTGAGCAAACCAGTAGTCTTGTTGAAGATAATGGTCGTTTTATCCGTTGCCACTTTTAATTCATCTTGTAGTTCCTGAACCTGTGGCGCATGGCCTTGCCCCTGGCGTACCGGTTTGAATGGACGCAATCGTGGAGATAACACGAACTGATCCCAAGCGATTTCATGACCTGTTCCTGCCCATTTGGTAGCCACTTTGGTGACCAGGGATACAGTCAGCACCGATTCTTTGAATAAATCAGATGATGGTGTATAAGGGACACGGATGTCGGCAGATTCGCCTGGTTGCACAGCGAGATCCAGATTGCCGCTCTCTACGGACACGCCATCATGTGTTATCGTCCATACGAGTGTGTATTCATTTAAGTCTGTAAACAGGAATTGGTTTCTGATGCGCAGCAGACCATCCTGCAGGTTAACAGCTTCCATACGAACGTTCTGGTAACATTTCTTCACTTCTTCCAGTTTCGGTGTAACCGTCTTGTCGGCAAGAATCAGTCCGTTTCCGCAGAAATTCCCATCATGAGGGGACTCACCGAAATCGCCGCCATAGGCGAGATATTCTACGCCGTCCGCTGTGGTCGTACGAATCGATTGATCGACCCAGTCCCAGATGAATGCCCCCTGTAACACATCATATTTATCGAACAATTCCCAGTATAGATGCAGACCGCCGCAGGAGTTACCCATGGCATGGCTGTATTCGCAGATGATATAAGGCTTCTTAGGTCCCTTCATGCGCGCGTATTGCTCCACATCTTGTGGGCTGATATACATCGTTGATTCAATATCGCTTGCCGAATCGGAAGGGCGATAATGGTAGGTACCTTCATAATGAACGAGTCGTGTTGGATCGACCTGCTTCAGATAATCATACATGGCAATGAAGTTATCGCCGCCGAAGGATTCATTGCCAAGGGACCAGATGATCACGGACGGATGGTTCTTGTCCCGCTGGAACATGGAGTTACAGCGATCCAGCACATTGTTACGCCATTCCGGCTTGCTCGCTGGAATATTGTCCTCATTCATTTCTTTTTGTCCGTAGTACCAAGTGCCATGTGTCTCCAGATTCGTCTCGTCAATGACATAGAGGCCATATTCGTCGCACAGCTCATACCAGAGGGACTGATTCGGATAGTGGGATGTGCGGACTGCGTTGATATTAAAAGCCTTCATTAACTCAATGTCACGAATCATGTCTTCCCGGCCTATTGCACGCCCGGTATCCGGGGAAAATTCATGCCGATTTACACCTTTGAATACAATGCGTTTGCCGTTGATTTTCATCAGGCCGTCCTGGAGTTCGAACTTGCGGAAGCCGATTCGGCTGCGAACAGCCTCCAACGTTTCGCCGGATTCATTTTGAATGGACAACACGAGTGTATACAGATGTGGGAACTCCGCACTCCACAAGAGCGGGCTGGCAACCTCGGCTGAGAAATGAAAGGTTAATTCTTCTTCATTTTGAAAAGAAACCGTCGCCGCGAGCGGTTGTTTCAGGACGATCTGTTGCTCTGCATCATAGAGCTGTGCCTGCACAGTCAATCCGGTCGTGGCTTGCCCGGCCTGATGATTATACAGTTTCACATCCAGTTGCAGCTCCGCATCCTGATAGGCTTCATCCAGTTCGGTACGAACAAAGAAATCAGCGATCTGAACCGATGAAGGGGAGTGCAGATATACACCACGGAATATTCCGCTCAGCCGCCAGAAATCCTGATTCTCCAGCCAGCTCGCATCACACCAGCGGTATACCTCCACAGCCAGCTTATTTTCACCTTCGCCTAAATACGGAGTGATATCGAATTCCGAAGGGGTGAACGTGTCTTCACTATAACCGACGAGTTCTCCGTTTACCCACACATAAAAGGCCGATTCAACGCCCTCGAAATGCAGCAGCACAGGGCGATCTTTCCAATCGGAAGGTACGGTAAACGAACGGATATATGAGCCAACCGGATTGTAGGTCGTGGGTGCGAAAGGAGGTTTCAATTCCGGCTCACGCTCCACCCACGGATACGTCATATTTGTATAATGGGGATAATCATAGCCCTGCAGCTGCCAGTTGGAAGGAACGGCGATCTCGTCCCAGCTGCTGTCATCATAATCGGTCTGGAAAAAGGTCTGAATTCGTTTGTCTGGTGTCTCTGCAAAAGCAAACTTCCACATCCCATTCAGGGACTGAACCCATGGGGAAGAACTGGATTCACTGGATAGTGCTTCTGATACAGATGGAAACGCTATCATTGTAGCGTGTGCTTGTAAACGTCCAAGTTGAAAAAGCTCAGGATTGTTGTTCCATTCCGGATAACCATTGGCCGGTGGGGTGTAGATCAGTTTGTTTCGCATAACAGCAGCTCCTTCTGTAATGTTATAATATTAACATTATAGAATTGAATGGGGACTTAGAAAATAAAGAATATTGCCCACATATATCACAATATGAAACCAATTCCGGAGAAAGTGGTGTGTTGGATGGAGACCCGGATTTATTTTGGGAAAACAGATGAAACCTCCCGGCTGCCGATTTTTATGACTACGGTTGGTTACTGGGAGCACCAGAAGGAGACTGAGCGCCCGCAGGGATTCCCGGATTATCAGCTCCACCAGGTCATTCATGGTCAGGGGAGACTGATCCTGCAAGAGGAAGAGGAGTATGTCGTTGGACCCGGTGACGTTTTTTTTCTATATCCTGATATTCCGCATCGTTATATGCCAATTAGCGACCGCTGGGAGCTGGCATGGGTATCATTTCAGGGGAGAGAGGCTAGCCAACTGTTATCGTATGCAGGGATATCCAGTTCACGCGTATGCAAGCTGAGAACAAGCAAGCTGCTGCGTGGACTGGAGCAGCTTTTGGTGAGAGAGGAGCACCGAACAGATGCGGATTACACCGATTACGACATTCAATGCTCCAAGCAGCTGTACGCTCTGTTACTGGATCTGAAGCCCTTGCTGATCGTACCTGCGAATCATAAAGATGAGCTGGAGCGCTTAAAGCCTGTGCTGCGCTATATCGCAGAGCATTTGGATCAGTCGCTGTCGCTGAAGGAGCTGGCCGATGTGGCTGTGGTATCTCCGCAATATCTGTGCAGACTGTTTCAGAAGGCACTTCATACGAGACCGTTGTTTTATGTGAATCAGGAACGTATTAATCGGAGCAAGCAGCTGATGTTCAGCGAGAAGGAACTTCGAATCTACGAAGTTGCGGATCGGGTTGGTTACGAGAATGCCAGTTATTTTTGCGCCATGTTCAAAAGACATACAGGCATGAGTCCCGAGAGCTTTCGCAGACTGCATGGATTGAACTGATGGAGTTACACTTTTTTTCTTCATTTCATCCGTTGGTGGTATGATAGGTAAATACATATACGCAAGTAACGGAGGGATGATTTGTGGACCCCAGCCTGCACCCGCTGTTCAGACCCATTCAATTGAATGGAGCGGATTTGAACACCTATTATATTGAGCAAACCCCATCTGTTCCCCTGCTGGCTTATGTGGCCTGTTACTGGGAGTCGGGATCTCTTCCGTATTCAGAAAAGTATCAAGGTACAGCAGATCAGCCTTATATGTCTGTGCCTGCCCGGGTATTGCCGGATGGCTGCACGGATATGCTGATTACATACGACTCGATCCGTTCGGTACATTCTTACGCGTACTGTGGCAATTATACACATCCGTTCGCTGTACCTGAGTCAGCCAATGTGTCTGCTTCTGCCGATTACACATTTGGCGTACGCTTTTTCCCTGGGGGAGCATATGTCTTTCACGGTTTGCCGTTGGAAGAATTTACGGACAGGCGAATTCCGCTTGAGGAATGTTGGCCAGCCAAGCTGGAGAGACTTCAGGAGCGGATGGCTGAAACAAGTTGCTTTGAAGAACGGGTACAGGTGATGAATTCCTATTTGAGCCCGTTGTCCGTGCAGGCCCATACATATGAGAGTGATATGATGAAAAACGTGCTGCACCGTGTATTTGTGGATGGAGGGCGCATGAGTGTCAGTGAACTGGCGATGCGAGAGGTTATCAGTGAACGGCAGTTGCATCGGAAATTTGCAGAATGGATTGGAATCAGTCCTAAGCGATTCAGCGAAGTTGTTCGTTTTCACCGTGTCCTGGACAGTATTCATCAGGGGCACACGGCGGATGGGGTAGAGCTGGCCCTGAATCATGGTTTTTATGACCAAGCCCATCTGATTCGTCAATTTCGGAAGTTCTATGGAGATACCCCGCTGACAGCTGCCAAAGAACATCATCTGATGTTGTCCGATTTGTACAATAAATCGGCTGCCCGATCCGTTATGCTGAAATCGTGAGAATAAAAGATAAAGGAGACATAATATATGAATGGAACATTGCAAATTCGCGATCATCTATTGAATGAATTGGAGACGGGAGTACGCACGGGGGCTAGTCTGATTCGCTTGATCCGTCCGGAAGATTGGGCTTATCGTCCGCAGGAGAACATGCGTTCACTGGTGGAGCTTGTCCACCATTTTATTCAGATCACAGCATCCGACCTTGCGATTATGCAGGAGAAAGACGAAGCTGAAGTGGGTTTGGTAGAGAATAGCCTTTCAGGGATCGAGGACATTGAGAAGCTTGAAGCGACCCTTTGGAGTAATTTGGAGGCTTACAAAGCGTATATTCTTTCATTGAGCGAAGAGGATCTGTTGAACCGTTCTACCAAAGCGTTCTATATGGAGCATGGTCATTTACAGGCCCAATGGCAGATTGAAACGTTAACGCATGTATTCCACCACCGTTCACAGCTGTATAACTATCTCAAACAGCAAGGGCATGAACTGAACTTTTATATGCTTTATGCTTGAAAACTATAGAATGTGAGTTGTATGGAATGGGCTTCGCCGGATGATCTGGCGGGGCCTTTTTGATTAGGAAGTCTAGCATTTCTATTAAAATGGACGTTATAACACAGTCCATCCACCGTTACTTTAATAGATTCCAAACATAGAATACCGTATCAAAGCAAAAAGGAGGTGATTTCGATGGCCATCCTTTTACCACAACAGTTTTACAACTTGGCTGCTGGCGTAGGGAAATCTTATTTTGAGAATCTTTTAGGAGGCGCGAATGCTACCATCACGGTTAACAACACTGGAGCTAATCCGGTAAACCTGGTTGTAACTCGTGTCAATGCCCCAGTTATCACGTATGTGATTCCACCGTTTAACAGCATCACGTTGGAGGTTGCATTGTTGCTCGTTGCGGCCTTGCAGGCGTCTGCAGGTGCTGTAACAGGTACGATTCAAATCGCAACATCAGATTTCTAATTCATGTAGTTTGCTTTGTCAGCCTTTGCTGGACAAGATGTCGGCGGAGGTTTTTTTTATTTTATGGATGTATCTGGGATGGAGGTGATATTATACTAGGGTCATTAAAATTTAAGTAGTTGTTATAGGAATAATATTCTTGTACAGCGGGAAAGGAAGATTTGATGTTGAAGAAGATATTCATCTACGTATTGGGGGTAAGCTTGGGATTGTCTTTATTCCTGTCTCCGCATGCTATTCAGGCTGCTTCTGTCATGAGTACCCTCGAGTACAGTAACGGATCGACGTACTATGGAGAAACCCAAAATGGAAAACCGCACGGATATGGAACAATGAGCTGGGGAAAGAGCAAAACCTACAAAGGAAACTGGGTTGCAGGCAAGCGTTCAGGTCAGGGTGTTTATAAAGTAGTTACGCGTGGTGAGGCCAGCATTACAGTGCTTAAGTATGATGGGTTCTGGAAGAACGACAAAAAGGAAGGGAAAGGGGAACTGCAAATTACCGAAACTTCACTGACAGGTGAAATGCAGGAAGCGCGAATTCAAACCGGAACTTTTACAAAAGATCAGTGGAGTACCGGGTATGATGTTTGGCATATTACAGTAGCAGATCCTCCGTATTCTTTTATTTATAAAGATTCGAAAATGAGTCTTGAAATTCTGGGTGATGCCGGAAATATATTAAATGGATTGAAAGCTGGTTATTTCTTCTCATTTACATATCACAAAGGAAAAGTATACAAAGATGTTGGTGTCGGGGATGAGTATAATCCCAAGCAATTTAGTTCTTTTGTTAAGAGTGTAGAAAAAGAAATTAAGCCTCATATCAATCAATTCGAGAAGCTTGCTCAGCAGTTATAGGGATAATTTTGAGTGGTGTAGCGGGTATAACCCTTTTTTTGTTTACAAAGGCAGCTATTCGAGTAATTTATTATAGATAGAAGTAACAGTAGACTGATGTTGGGAAACAGGAGGTTATTGGATAATGAACAGAACAACGTTTCTTGAAACCGAGCGGCTTGTATTCTCCACATGGAAGGAAGAGGATCGTGCTCTGGCATTTGCCTTATGGGGAGATCATGAGGTAACAAAGTGGATCAGCAGCAAGGGTTTTCTGAGTGAGGATGAAGTGGAAGCCCGGCTGACACAGGAAATAAGAAGGCAAGAGGAAGCGGGCGTGCAATATTGGCCCCTCTTTGATAAAGATTCGGAGGTGTTTGTCGGTTGCTGTGGCTTGCGCCCATATTCTCCAGAAAAAGAGATATATGAACTGGGATTTCATCTGACCCGGGATCATTGGAGCAAAGGCTACGCTATGGAGGCGGCACGGGCGGTAATTGACTATGCGTTTGGAGAATTGAAAGCCAAAGCGCTGTTTGCCGGGCATCATCCGGACAATGAAGTGTCACGTCACATGCTGTCCAAGCTGGGCTTCGAATATGTACGGGACGAGCGTTATGAACCGACAGGACTGATGCACCCGTCCTATTTGCTGAAAAAGAGATAAATACGTTGCTTGCTCGCTCGCCATTTAGAACTACGCATAGCTTCAAATATATACCTTAAAGGGAGGGGCGTCCCAGTAATCTTCATTTTTTGAGAACTTGCTTTTCATCGTTTTTTTATTTCATTTTCAGCTTCTATTAAGGTAGCAGAGGTAAGATAATTCTTGTAAACCCCTTCTCGTGTTAGATAGATGTGTGACTGACCCCACCGGATGCCGGCGGGGTATTTTTTTGTTTCAACCTTTAATACGACACAGAACAAACATTTAATACGGTGAAAAACAAACTAAAACAAAAATAAATAAAGAAAATGTATTTGATTTTTATTGACTTATAAAGATAAACAAAGGTATAATAAATGTGAAAAAAGGAACATACTACTGTGCGTGACGGCCATTTTATTTTTTATCATGAGGAGAGAATGATGATGAACGTGACCCTTACCAATGAAGTAACACAGGCTGCGGACTTTAATATCCCATTTGTCCGTGAGATGGCGGAGATTACTCAACATATGTGGAAAAATGGATGGGATGAACGTAACGGCGGCAACATCAGTTATGTGCTGGAGGAAGAGGAAGTTGCTAAATACATCGATATCAACCATGTCATTCGCAGGATTAAACCCGCATTTTCGGTGCATGAACTGGCAGGGAAATATTTGATCGTGACTGCTTCGGGCAAATATTTCAAAAATGTACTGGCTGATCCAGAGAGCAATCTGGGGTTGCTGCGTGTATCGAGTGATGGTCAGGAGTTGGAAGTGTTATGGGGTTTTAAGTCGGGGGCGAATCCAACCAGTGAATTACCTACTCATTTTATGAGCCATATCGAACGTCTGAAAGTCGACCCGAACCATCGGGTTGTGATGCATAACCATGCGACCCATGTGCTGGCGATGACGTTTATCCATGAGTTGGATGAGATGAAATTTACAAAGACCTTGTGGCAGATGTGTACGGAATGTGTGGTTGTATTTCCTGACGGTGTGGGCATTATTCCATGGATGGTGCCTGGATCGAATGAAATCGGACGGGAAACGGCGGAGAAAATGAAGGAATATCACGCAGTCATCTGGCCGCAGCATGGGATATTTGGAACGGGGACAACGGTTGATGAAGCGTTTGGTCTTATTGAGACCATTGAGAAGGCAGCCCAGGTTTATATGCTGATTCATGGTCACGAAGTCCGGCAGCGAATTACGGATGAGCAGCTGGCGACCCTGGCTCAGGCGTTCGGTGTTACTCCGCGTCCTGGTATTTTGGGAATGTAAGTTTGACGGATCAGATCGTATAAAAGAAAGAGCTCCAACACAGCCTAATATGAATGGTCTTTGGTTTCATAAACCGAAGGCCATTTTCTTTTTTTCGGCAAACAAACGCCGTTTTGGTTCAAAAAAGTTCAAAATGCTGAACAAGATTGGCTTTGTTATCGATTATTGAATCGTAGAATGCATTATCACACGCTGGCGAATTTCGGGTGAAATGACGTATTGTCATTGGCTCCGCGATTTTGCATAATAACAATGCTTCACAGATGAGGGATGGAAGGAAGTTATGATCATGCTTGGCAAAATGAAGAGAATCTTAATAGGCAAGCCTATGAAATCGGCTGAATTGGATGCAGAAAAATTGGGGAAATGGAAGGCGCTCGCGATTCTATCTTCCGATGCCCTGTCGTCCGTTGCCTATGGTACGGAGCAGATATTACTGGTGCTCGTTGCGGCCGGATTTGCCGCCTTATGGTACTCTGTTCCAATCTCCATCGCCGTGTTGGGGTTACTCGTCATTTTAATATTTTCCTACCGACAGACGATATTTGCTTATCCAACCGGGGGCGGCGCGTATATCGTAGCCAAGGATAATCTGGGTACGGCTCCGAGCCTGATTGCCGGAGGATCTTTGCTGGTCGATTATATTCTAACTGTCGCGGTAAGTTCGTCCGCAGGAACCGATGCGATTACATCAGCTTTTCCCATGCTTCACGATTACAGCGTAGTGATTGCGTTGGTGATGATTGTATTTCTGACGATTATGAACTTGCGGGGCGTGACGGAATCTGCCTCTGTACTGGCGATTCCCATATATTTATTTATCTTTTCGATTGCAATTCTGATTATATCCGGAGGAATCAAATTTCTTGCGGGTGGGATGGAAGCCGCAGCGCCTGAGTTCGGAACGAGCATGTCTCATGTGAGCATGTTTCTGCTATTGAAGGCATTCAGCTCGGGATGCTCGGCTCTGACAGGGGTCGAAGCGGTTAGCAACGCCATTCCAAACTTCAAGCAGCCTGCCGAGAAAAATGCAGCAGGAACCTTGATGCTGATGGGCTGTATTCTGGGAGCCATGTTTATCGGAATTACATTGCTTGCCTATGGTTACGGGGTAAAGCCTGATCCCAAAGCCACAGTCATTTCCCAAATTGCCGAAGCTACGTTTGGCAGGGGCACGATGTATTTTATTATTCAGGGCGTAACAGCACTGATCCTGTTCCTGGCAGCCAATACGGCATATTCGGCTTTCCCGCTGCTATCCTTCATGATGGCGAAAGACAAATACATGCCGCATGCATTTATGGTCAGAGGGGACCGCCTGGGCTTCTCGAACGGTATTATTTTTCTTAGTGTCATGTCCGCATTGCTGGTGGTGGGGTTTAAAGGAAATACGGAAAGCCTGATTCCGCTCTACGCTGTGGGTGTGTTCATTCCATTCACCCTGTCGCAGTTGGGCATGATGATTCGCTGGATCAAAGTCAAACCGTCCGGCTGGGGTGTGAAGCTGCTCGTCAATACGATTGGTATGCTGACCACACTGTCGATTACATTGATTTTTATATTCACCAAGTTCACGCAAACATGGGTTATCTTTATTTTCCTGCCACTTGTCGTCTATGTGTTCATGCGCATTCACCGTCATTACTGCAACATCGCGGATGAATTGCGGATTGACATCAAGCTGGAGAAACCGGTGACAAAGGGCAATACGATTATCATTCCGGTGGCTGGTATTACCCGTGTCGTGATGAATACGATCAGTTACGCGCAGACGATGTCCGATCATGTAGTTGCCCTGTATATCGGGTTTGATGATGAAGCCATTCGCAAGATGGAGCAGAAGTGGGAGGAGTGGAACCCTGGCGTCCGTCTGGTTGTGATCAAGTCGAGATACCGCAGCATTATGGGACCGCTCAAGAAGTTCATTGATACCGTCGAGTGGAAGACGTCTGAAACGGACCATATCACGATTCTGATCCCGCAGTTCATCACCAAGCATTGGTGGCAAAATGTACTGCATAACCAGACCAGCTTCATGATCCGTGCTTATCTGATCAATTACAAAGACGTGATTGTCACGACTGTGCCGTATCATCTCAATCGCTAAAAGGCTTCGGAATGCTCAACCGAACATTTGGCGTTAACGTTAAATATCCAGTTTTCTGTTAAATGTATGGAGTGTAGTATATCTAATCGCGTTCATCTTCCCTTAACACATAAAGCCGCATGAACCTTCCCGAATCAAGGGAGTTCTTGCGGTTTTTTTGCTGTTCACTGACCCTGGTTTGAAGTCTATTTAACATCCCTTGTTTGGTAAACTCATCTATCCATGATTAACGCTGCGTTGATTCAGAATCGACTCTGCTGTGACAGTTGGCTTTTACACTAGATAACGTGGGTGATGAAGTTCACGCACTTAATGCGTAGATCAAGGGGGAAGAAAATCCGATGAGTGAGCTTGACAACCGGATCGGCTTGCCCGCTGCCAGACGGCGCGTATGGGGTATGAGTCAGCGCCGGACAGCTTCGCTGCGTGTGCAGCGAATGCGGGAGAATATGTTGGCCTATGGTTTCCTGGCACCATCGCTGCTCTTATTTGCAGTGTTTCTGTTTTATCCGATGTTCAAGTCGGTGTACCTGAGTCTGCATTCCACGGACCCTACCGGCCAGATTGCAGCTTATGTGGGATTGGACAATTTCAAGGCGGTATTCCAGTCCGGACTGTTCCTGCAAGGCATGAAAGTAACGCTGCTGTTTGTCCTGTTTACTGTGCCAACCGGCATGCTGGTTGCCCTGATTCTGGCGGCACTTACACACAACCGGTTCAAGGGAATGCGTGTGTTCCAATTTGTTTTCTCTCTGCCCGTGGTGTTGTCGGTCGGTTCGTCGGCAGTCATCTGGAAGTTCCTGTTCCACCCGACTTTGGGTATGCTGAATTATTTATTAGGAAAAGTTGGAATCGACCCGATTCCCTGGCTGACCAGTCCGGATTGGGCCTTAATATCGATCTCCATCATGACGATTTGGATGAATCTCGGATTCAATTACATTATTCTGTCCAGCGGATTACAGGGCATCCCGGATGAAATTTATGAGAGCGCGAAGATTGACGGCGCAGGTCCGTTGCTTACGTTTCGCAAAATCTCGCTGCCACTATTGTCGCCAACCCTGTTCTTCGTCACCGTTGTATCGATCATTGGTGCATTCCAATCTTTTGGTCAGATCAACATTCTAACCCGTGGTGGCCCGATGGACAGTACCAATGTATTCGTATATTCCATCTATCAGGAGGCCTTTGTTAATTTCCGCTTTGGGACGGGCAGTGCGCAAGCGCTTATCCTGTTTGCAGTCATTATGCTGCTGACCCTGATTCAGTTCAAATGGGTGGAAAGGAAAGTGCATTACCAATGAGGACACCATGGACCAAAACATTGCTGTATGTGCTGCTTACAATCTGTGCGGCACTCGTACTGTATCCGGTGCTGTACACCTTTTTCATGGCGGTCATGACGCCAGAGGATGCCAGTGCATATCCGCCTCATATCATCCCGCAATCCATAGACCTGTCCAACTTCACGGAAGTATTCGATATCGTTCCGATTGTTTCGTTTATCGGCAATACGTTCCTGGTGGCAGGATTGACGATGCTTGGTCAGCTTGTTACAGCGAGCATGGCGGCTTATGCATTCGCGAAAATGGAGTTTAAGGGCAAAAACGTCATCTTTAGTATGTTTGTCGCAACGATGATGATTCCTTGGGAAGTCACCATGATCCCGAACTATCTGACGGTTCGCAGTTGGGGCTGGCTCGATACGTATCAGGGGCTGACCATTCCGTTCCTGGCAACAGCGTTCGGCACATTCCTGCTGAGACAATTCTTTATGCAGCTGCCTAAGGAACTGTTTGAAGCAGCGAAGATCGATGGCTGTGGGCACATCCGGTATTTTGTATCCCATGTCCTGCCCTTGTCCCGTCCGGCACTTGGAACACTGGCAATATACTCGTTCCTGAGCATGTACAACTCCTATCTGTGGCCGCTGCTCGTTACAAATACTCCAGAGATGAGGACGGTACAGATCGGGATCTCGATGCTGGAGTTCCAGGAATCCACTGCATGGAATCTGGTGTTTGCCGGCACGGCACTTGTTATTTTGCCATCGCTGCTGCTCCTGGTGTTCGGTTTGAAACAGCTGGTACGCGGTATGGCTGCAGGAGCGCTGAAAGGGTAGTTTGGATTTTAAGGATTAAAGCTTTTGAATGGATGCTGAAGAATTAGAACTATTAAATTAAAACCTGTATCGTCGTACAAGGTTTACGGTTTTGGATACCCAGGAGCAAATAAACAAGGCTCACGCTTGAAATAAGTCTTTTACAGACTGCAAAAGTAGTGGAGGGGACGAAATCGATTCTGTAGAAGCGAAGCGTGCGCCTTTATCCCCGGATTTTCCCTTATGAAACGGGAATGTGAAAAAATCCGGGGATAACAGCGATCGAAAGAACGATTCGGATCCGTAACGGCCACCATGCAGAAAGTAAAGCACTTATTGTGACGTGAGCCATATAAAAGGAGAGCGATTATGATCGGATTTCGTTTGAAAAAAAGAGGCACATTGGCATTGATGTTGGCTGCACTTATGTTGGTATTGGCCGCTTGTGGCGGAAAAACCGAAACGACAAGCACAACGGGCGGAGCGCAGGCAGATGCCGCAGCTGCTGAATCGGTACAACTGACATGGTGGCATTCGATGTCGGGTGCAGGGGAGAAAGCCATTAACCAACTCGCTTCCGATTTCAATGCAAGTCACCCGGATATTCAGGTGAAGGCCATCTATCAGGGGAAATATGATGAGAGCCTGAACAAACTCAAAGCTTCCATGGGCTCGGACAGTGGTCCGAACATTATCCAGGTGTACGAGATCGGAAGCAAGTTCATGATCGATTCGGGCATGATTACGCCGGTGCAGCAATTCATCGACAAAGACAAGTTCGACCTGTCCCAGCTGGAGCCGAATATCATCCGTTATTACACCATCGACGGCAAATTGAATGCGATGCCGTTCAACACATCGAACCCGATTTTGTATTACAACAAAGATATGTTCAAAGCTGCAGGCTTGGACCCGGAGAACCCGCCAAAGACCTACGAAGAGTTTGAGCAAGCAGCCAAAGCGCTGGCGAAAGACGGCAAACCAGGCGCATCCATGGCCATCTATGGCTGGTTTATGGAACAGTTCTTTGCGAACCAGAATGCAGATTATGTAAACAATGGTAATGGCAGAAACGGTGCGGCGACAGAATCCATGCTGAACTCTGAAGCTGGCGTGAAGACATTGACATGGTGGAAAAAGATGATGGACGAGAAAACCGTTTCCAATCTGGGACGTAGCACAGACGATACGACCGCTGCATTCACCGCACAGCAAATCGGCATGACACTGGATTCCACCGCTGGATTGCGTAAAATTGTAGAGGGTGCTGGTGGCAAGTTTGAGCTGGGAACAGGCTTCCTGCCGCGTCCAGCAGATGCCAAAGAAGGCGGAGTCGTTGTTGGTGGCGCAAGCTTGTATATCATGAACAACAAATCCGAAGCAGAGCAGCAAGCCGCTTGGGAATTCATCAAGTATCTGGCTACACCTGAGGTACAAGCCAACTGGAGTGTTGCGACAGGATACTTCCCGATTACGACAGCAGCCTACAATGAGCAAGTATTAAAGGATAATATGGCGAAGTACCCGCAATTCCAGACAGCAGTCGACCAATTGCATGCTTCCGCGGATTCGACAGCAACATCCGGGGCCATTATGGGGGTATTCCCCGAAGCCCGTCAAATTGTCGAAGGAGCGATCGAAACGGTCCTGAATGGACAAGGTACGCCGCAAGACGTATTGGATGCAGCAGCGAAGCAAATTACAGACAAGATCGGGCAGTATAACAGTACGGTGAAGAAGTAACTTATTGCTTGCAGTAGGACAAACTTCAAGCTGGGTATAGCAAAGTTGAAATGGATGACTTAACTTGGAATGTCATAAAGAGTAGGACGTATGCGATGGTCAATCCTGACTGTCGCTTCGTTTTGCTGTGAAAAGAGCTATGACCAAAATCGCTTTAAGTCGCATTGTGTATAGGGAGTTCTATCAATAGATATCGAAAACAGCTTGCAGACCTTCATCTGTAAGCTGTTTTTATTAAAGTTCATTTTCACCAGAGTGAGGCGAGAAAAAAGTTACACAAAAAAGACCACCGAAAAAATTCGGCGGTCTTTTTACCAAATTCAGGTTTATCCATCTTAATCTGGTTTAATTATCTTTTAAATCTTCAATGGAATTGATGTCCATATAGGTTGGCACAACCAGACCCGTTTTGGCACCGTCCATATTTGGACCGAGATCATCGATCTGATCTTTGTACTTGTTGTAATAATCTGCAGAGGTGAGCGGCAGCCATGCGGCTGGAGTTGCATCCACATCACCGTTGGCGATACCGGTCCACATTGGACCAATCTCTACCTGAAGGGAGGTTACCTTGTAACCCAGTTTTTCTTTCAGAATGTACTCCAGCAAGTTGGTACTTGCAATCTCGGAGTCCCATGCTACGTAACTGAGTTTAATGGGATCTCCATTCACCGGGGACAGACCTTTGGTCCATTCAGCCACTTTATCGCTATGCTTCTCGGCAAAAGACGCTGCGGCTTTTTGGGGATCCTCTCCGTTCTGAATGGCGACCATGATTTCACCCATATCCTCAGGTGTCCAGGAGAAGCGATCCAGGAATTCATAAGCGACAGGTTTGTCTTCCTTTAACCCTTTACGGGCAATGGTATGAATTTGTTCAGCTTCACCGTAGACCCCTTCCGGATCGTCGAGATATTTCAGATCATAAGCGTTGAACATCCAGTGTGGAGTCCACCCCGTAACAATAACGGGTTCTTTATTCTTAACGGCTTTATCCAGTGTAGCTGTCATTGCGGCTCCTGAACCCTCAACCAGTTTCCAGTCAGATAAACCGTATTTCTCAATGGCACTCGCTGTGGATTTCATAATTCCGGCACCTGGATCGATACCGATAATTTGATGATTTACTTCATTTCCCACATTGGCATTCGCCGATGGAGCAGGGGAAGAAGCGCCTGTTTCCAGGTCTGCAATCGAATTAACGTCTGTCATGTATGCAGGAACAACGAGCCCTGTGCGTACACCGGTCATGTTGGCACCCAGATCATCCACCTGGTCTTTGTAACGTTCCCAGTAGTCAGCGTGAGTCAATGGCAGCCAGGCTGCTGGAGAGGCATCTACGTCGCCTGAGGCGACACCCGTCCACATCGGTCCAGCTTCAACTTGCAGGGCGTTAACTTTATAGCCAAGCTTGTTTTCCATAACATATTTCAGCAAGTTGGTACTTGCTATTTCGGAATCCCAGGCTACATAGCTAAGTGTAAATGCATCACCGTTAACTGGCGTCAGACCTTTGGTCCATTCGTTAATCTGGTCAGCGTGTTTCCCAGCGTAGTCTTTAGCAGCATCTTCTGCAGATGTTCCGTTTTGGATGGCGCTCATCATCTCGCCCATTTCATCAGAAGTCCATTGGAAACGGGACAGGAACTCATAAGCAACCGGGTGATCCTTTTTCAAGCCTTTACGTGCGATGGTATGAATTTCTTCTGCATCACCGAAAGATTTTTCCGGGTCATCCAGATATTTCAGATCATACTTGTTGAACATCCAGTGTGGAGTCCAGCCTGTAATGATGATCGGCTGTTCGTTTTTAATAGCTTTGTCCAGTGTGGCCGTCATCGCTGCACCTGAGCCTTCAATGAGTGTCCAATCGCTCAGGTGATAATCATCGATGGCTTTCGCGGCGGATTTCATGATACCTGCACCCGGGTCAATACCAATGATCTGATAATTGACTTCTTCACCTATAGCATTAGCTGAAGTGTTGTTACCACCGGCAGAGCTGCTATTCCCACCGATAAAGTATTGTGAGAAACCAGCTACGAGTACAACCAGTGTTGCCGCAGCCGTAATCCAGGCTTTTTGTTTCGACGAGATGCGGGAGGTCTTCTTGCGACCTGGCATAAACAGATTTTGCGTGAAGCGGTCGAGAACAATCGCGAGTACTACGACAGCTAGACCCGCTTCAAATCCTTTACCGATCTGCAACTGCGTTACCGCACGATAAACTTCCGCACCAATACCCTGTGCACCAATCATGGAAGCAATAACAACCATGGACAGCGACAGCATGATGGTTTGGTTAATCCCTGACATTACGGTAGGCAATGCAAGAGGAAGCTGTACTTTGAACAACTTTTGCATGGATGTGGAACCAAATGCGTCAGCTGCTTCAACCAGTTCGCCAGATACCTGCTTAATTCCAAGGTGAGTCAGGCGAATCGTAGGTGGAATCGCAAATATTACGGACGCGATAACACCCGGAACCACACCGAGGCTGAAGAAAGTTACAGCTGGCAGCAAGTAGACAAATGCAGGCATGGTCTGCATAAAGTCAAGCAATGGTGTAATAATCCGGGCTGCGGTTCTGCTGTATGCGAGCCAGATTCCGATGGGAACACCAAGCAGAATGGAGATTAATCCTGACGTAATAACAAGGCCCAATGTGTCCATCGATTGGGACCAATATCCGAGGTTATCTACGAGCAGGAATCCAATCACCGTAAACAGGGTTAACGGTAACCGCCCAACGAGATATGCCAGTATCCCAAGTATTACAATGAACAGGAGCGGATGGGGAAGCATGAACAACCCGGAGAAAAATCCGACAACCTCCTGAATCACGATAGAAATAACTTTAAATAATCCGGAGAGCGAAGAGCTCATCCAGTCAACAATGGCTTCAATCCACGATGCTAGTGGTATTTTGGGAATCATTTGCAAGTTCCTCCTTTACTGCAACTTCACCGCTTAGTGCGCCAAGCAGGGCACCGCGGACGATAACACCTTGCAGACGGCCATTTTCGCCAACGACAGCGAGTGGCACATGGGCTGAACTTACAATCTCGAACAATTCATGAATCAGGGTTTCAGGCGACACCGTCGGCCCATCCGTGATCAGAATATCATTCAATACTTTGTTTTCGCGCATCGCTCGGGTTGCATCTTCTGCTGTAATGACACCAAGCAGTTTTTTCGAACGGTCAATGACAAACAGGTTGGAAATACCACGTTCGCGCATTAATTCGAGGGCAACACGAGGGCCACGGTCAAGCGTAATCGTTTCAGGACGTCGCATAACATGAGATGCAGTAAGGACCTTGGACAAGTCCACGTCTTCGACGAAGCGGGCCACATATGAGTTGGCCGGTTGAATCATGATTTCTTCCGGAGTACCGATCTGCACGACTGCGCCGTCTTTCATGAGGGCAATACGATCGCCGATGCGCAGCGCTTCGTCCAAGTCATGGGTAATGAAAATAATGGTCTTTTTCATTTTATCCTGAAGCTCAATCAACTCATCCTGCATATCACGACGAATCAACGGATCAAGTGCACTGAATGCTTCATCCATTAATAGGACTTCCGGATCATTTGCCAGCGCACGAGCCAAACCTACACGCTGCTGCATCCCGCCACTCAGCTCATCCGGCATTTTGTCTTCCCAGCCCTTAAGGCCAACCAGTTCAAGCGAGGTTTTCGCTTTTTCCCGACGTTTATCTTTATCTACCTTTTGAATCTCCAGTCCATACTCCACATTATCGAGAACGGTACGGTGCGGGAATAACGCAAACTTCTGGAACACCATGCTAATCGTTTTCCGACGCACTTCGCGCAATTGTTCTTTGTTCATCTTACGCAGATCCTTGCCATGGACGAGAATCTCTCCCGAGGTCGGTTCAATCAGACGATTGAACATCCGAACCAGTGTAGACTTACCACTCCCTGACAGTCCCATGATGACGAAAATTTCGCCTTCTTTAATTTCCATGTTGACCCGGTTGACACCAACCGTTATCTGTTTTTCTTTGGCCAACTTCTCTTTACCCCAACCTTGCTCCAATAATTGAATACCTTGCTCGGTTTGGGGGCCAAACAGTTTACTTACATTCTTAACTTCAAGTATGGTCATGTTTTCACCCCTTCTGATGTGTTGTGCACTTCGAACGGCTTTCAGCATCCACAAGCCCATACACTTGTGCGCCCAGCCACGAAATCCGGTAATTGCTTCGCTTCCCGTCTTTCTGGGTAACGTTTTGTATTCTAACAATACTTAACCTGTATAGCAACTGAATAAACAGTACATAATGTTTGTACAGTAAAAACTGTACAAAGTTTTCCGTCCATATGCTCTGTCATCCTCCTTATTTTGGCTAATAAGGCACCTTTACATTTGATATCGCTTTTCCTACAATAGAAAATGAGCTGAATTGAAGCTGTTTTTATTGGTTAAAAGATAGTCGTAGGCAGATGCAACCTGGTAAAGTTCCCATTAAATACATTGGGTAGCCTAATGCCTTCTGGCATATAGGATGTCCTGCAGGATACTTTCCCATGTAAGCAGGGTCTAAACCGTTGCAATTTTTTTTGCCAAGACTGGGAATGTTCAGAATGGAGGTTGCAAGCATGGGCTTGGACCATTTAGAAGAGGAACAGCAAGCAACCGTTCTTAGAATCCGTAAACGCGTCATTGAAGCCATTGGACGTAATATGGATCTCTACGGAGTAACGCTGTCCACGGGACACTTATATGGATTGCTTTTTTTTGCTGACAAACCAATGACCCTTGACGATATGGGCCGGGAAATGGAAATGAGCAAAACGAGCATGAGTACCGGCGTACGCACACTGCTGGATCTAAAAATGGTGAATAAAGTATGGAGCAAAGGCTCCCGGAAAGACCTATATGAAGTGGAGTATGACTGGCATCAGACGTTTACGGATTATTTCGTGATTAAATGGAGAAAAGCCGTGGAGAGTAACCTGCAGGTACTGCGCAAATCCGTTGATGAATTGAATCGTTTGATTTCTGACCTGGATGAACAAGCAGATGCCGAACTTCTTCACATTCTTATGGGGGACAAGCATAAGGTCCTCCAAGCAGAAGCCTATTACAAATGGTTGGACCGATTGATTGATACAATGGAAGATGAAGAAATATACAAGCTGGTTCCGAAGGAAGAAATCAAGGAACACTAATAACAACAAAGCAAAGAGCCCTTTCCAGATTGGATAGGGTTCTTTTGTGTTTGAATATTATCGTCTACAATTGCCCGATTAATCCCGCACGTGATAAGGATCTATGCTGCTGAACGATCTGTTCCAGTTCGTCTATAATCTGATAGCGTCCGAACGGATTCCAGCACATTAGCGGCCAATCAGAGATATCGTGTACGTTACCCTTCAATACGGCAGCTGAGCGATTCCAGGCGGCGGTTTGCTTCATGCGCCGGAGCAGCTTCTCGCTGGCAGGCTGATTGGAGATGCGATGAATGAAGAGGTGGTCCGTGTCCAGCAGAGGGATGCTATCAGCTGAATATTCGCCGGTCATTACATCTGTAGATATGATCTGTCCAGGATGTAGTCCCAATTCACCGTATAAAAGGTGGTCTAATGGATGCGTGGCATATTCATGAATTCGAATGGACTGGGTTGTAACCTGCATAAGCATGATACGCTCTTGTCCGAAATGGTGCTGCAAGTGAAGGCCAGCTTCAAGGCTGCGTAGCTCCAGTTGTTTTACATTTTGCAAAGCCTGCTTATCCCGTCCAACCAGCTCAGCCAAACGAAAATGATATTCTTTCCAATCCGAGGGCGGATCAAGTACGACGGTTGGGGCGATACCTCTTAACCTATCGTAATGGGTCTTATGGTAGAAGTCAGCGATAATCAGGTCTGGCTTTGCCTGCCGCAGCCTATCCAATTGTTGAATTAGCTGCTGATGTTGTTCAGCCTCATTCTGTTCCCGATCACGGAATTCATCCATCACTGCTACCGGGTACAGTCCAAGAGAAGAGAGATTCTCATGAAGTCCTGTTATGGACGCCGTAGCCACGCGCAGCTGGTCTCTTTTCATATATAGGCTGGGTGCAATCCCAACGGATTGTTTGAATTTGCGGCTGAAATAATATTCATTGCCATAACCGACAGACTCGGCGACGTCTTTGAGTACACAATATTCCTGTTGGAGCTGTTTTTTGGCTTCGTCAATCCGTAATCGGTTCAGATAATCGGTCGGTGACATGCCTTTGGTTTTTTTGAAACTTCGAGAATATGAACTTGCTGTCAGTCCGGCAATTTTGGCGAGTTGATCCATGCTGATACCCTCACTCATGAACTGACGCATATACATAATGCTGCGTTCCAGCGCAGGATCGACTCTTTCATAGTTTTCTTCAAGCCGATTCTCGGATAGATACTGCAACAGATCCTGCAGTTGGCTATGTATGCTAATGAAGTGATCCGGTTGAGCACCGCGATAGGTTTCATACAATTGTTCACATCGTGACACGGCCTGTCGTTCATGACGAACCAGTAATCGGCCGGTTTGCCAACCGAGCGGGAAGCCGGGAGCGGAAGTCATCTTCCATTCACCGTGCACCTGCTGCAAACGAACGGTATCCATGCTGAGCAATAGAAACTCTGTGACAGCCGAGCGTGCAGCCGCCTCCATGATCGTTCCAGGTTGCAGAAAGAACAGATGATTGGCTTGAGCTGTATAAACCTGATCATTGAGGACCAGGACACCGTCGCCTTTCAAAATAAGACAGAGCATGGGCCGGGACACCGTCTTGCCTTGCACACGAAAATGCTCCTCGCGGCGTACGCGGCACATGGAAGAGAGGAGCGGTAGAGATGAGGCTTCAGAAATGAAGGGCAGCTGTTCAGTCATACGGACCATCCTTTTGTCTTATTTTCTTAATGATAACAATTATCATTCTCATATGGAAGGTGTTTTTGAAAAATAGTTTGTGACATGAAAAAAAGAGGATACCTCGAGCCGTTAAAGGCTGTAAGGTGATCCTCTTCCTTGGATATATATGATTTTAGTTAGGGGTTACCAACAGGATATCGTCCAGGAAAACGTCGCTTAACGACTTTTTGCCTGTACCGCTCGCTTGCACGTGGTACAAACGGTACAGATCATTGGCGTTGATGTAGAACATTCCCGGAACATCAGCTATGAACTGGAATGTATCCCATTCATCTCCGGCAAGTTTGGTTACTTTAAGAGCAGTGGTAACGGAATATAGTCCATTGCTGCCTGATATGTATGCAAGCGTTGGTGTGCCGTTGTTGAATTGATTGGCCACATAGGTGACGTTACTTAGATTCAGATTGGCAGATTTGGATATTTTGTTGCCGGAGATGGTTTTGGCGTAAGCCTTTTTATCTGCATCCACAATAATCATTTTATCTGTACCTAATGCGTCCACCTCTCGAATGCTTTTGCTGTGGACCTGAAGGGTCTTGCCAGAAGTAGTCAATGCAAAAGCTTTGCCGATCGCATAGTTGTAGTCCTTGTTGCTGTCCAACTTGATGCCTTGATTATACACATAAAGGTTATTACCCCAGCCGCCAGAATATACTGCATTGACATCGAGCTTTGCTTTTGGGTTAACAGCTGTGGCTTTGCCTGTGCTGTAATTAACCTTATACATCACAACCGCATTGGTGGAATATACCTGTTCATACGGGTTGGTATTGACCATGAGTTGAAGTTCATTTTTGGCTGGATGCATAAAATAACGACCTTCTACTGCGCCTGCGGCAATCCGTTGTACGGCTCCGCTGCCATTGGATGCTTTGGAAACGATCCAGGTATTTCCGTTAACGAGCGCGTTATAGTACACGCGACTTTTCGTTACAGTGAGGAGCGGGAAATCGGTATCCGCATTGTCAGCAATTTTTTTGACAGTCGAGGCTTCGCTATTACCGTTCGCACGATAGATTGCACCTTTGGCATCCATATAATAGATGAACCCGTTGTCTGAAAAGTAGTTTAATACGTCTGTAGCATAAATTTCTGCTGAATCACGTGAACCATCATTTGGGACGCGAAGCAATGTTGTGGACGATTTGGACTGCGTGTAGTAGAGGTAGGAGCCTGCCTCGACAAGGTCAACCCCTTCGAAATCCAGTAAAACCTCAGTTGTGCTGCTTCCGTCACCGGATACTTTGTACAATACACCATCGGAATCATAATAGACGGTGGATTGGTTGAGTGAGGCTGCTTGCGCACCGTTCCCGCCTCCCAGTGTCGCTGCTGCCATCAATATAAACAGCAGCATGGCGCAGAGGGTACGTTGCACACGTGAGGACCATTTGTTCATGAATCAATCATCACCCTTCTTCATTATATATACAGTTAACACCTTTAGTTATATCGGTAAACTATGGAAAATATGTTATAGATCCTATTTGGGGGAATGTACAAAAATGAATAGCGTTATTTAGCTGCAAACTCGGCATCAGAGCCTAAAAATTTACCCCATCGATGAAGTAACTTCTCTGGAATTCGTTACATCTCAGAACGGTGTAAATGGCAGCGAATAACGTTTGTCAGATTCGTTAGAGCAAATTAACGCGAACAAGGGCGTCCACCGTCATGTTCATGACTTATGGGACAGCCCCTTAATAAAATATAAAATAATAAAATGTAAACTGTAACCTATTCCGCTTAAATCTGGCTCTCTGCCAGCTGCTGTCGACTGTTCCACAGGGTGATCAGGCGAAGCAGAGCGAAACTGATGAGCAGAAGCACCGCTCCGATCAGGAGCAGCATGAATGGACTAATTAGCAGCATGCCGCTCGCCTGACCGGCAATCAGTGCAAGCAATGGAATGACTACTAATCCACCCAGTTGATAAGCTTCCTGAAATCCCCGTACCTTGGCCGAAATCAATACATTAAACAGAATGACCACAAGACTGCATGCCGGAACCACCCAGAGAATAAGAATGATCCAGTTCAGATTGGGAAACATCCATTTCCCAAACATCGGATACATCAGGATATTGGCAATGATTCCGTAGATGATGAATGTAGTCCAGGATAACAACAGGGAAGGAATAAGAGCAGCCAGCACCTTTCCCTTAAACAACGTATCCATACTCATCGGCGTGAAAAGAAGACCTTCCAGTGTCTTTCGCTCCTTTTCACCTGCAAAGCTGTTCGCCGTCAGAATGCTGGATGCCATCACCGGAATGATCAGAAACAACGGGGCAAACATGTACAAGGCCAGATAATAGACAATACGATGGTTATCCGTAGGCATGGAAGCGAGCTGGGGGATCTGGCCGGAATCGGTTAAGGTATTTAGCGTATCAAGCAGGAAGCTCATATTGCCCAGGGATTGAAGCTCCATCCTTGAGGCTGTCCATATGAGTACCGCGGGCATGATAATTCCGATAATCAATGGAACGATCAACATTGGCAACCAGAGCTGAACACTGGCTGTGATGGCTTGAATGTCTTTGCGTACAAGTGCACGTATGGCTTGGCGATTATTCATGATGGTGTGCCTCCCTAATGGCAAAATAAATACTTTCCAGATCACTGCCCAAGATGCGTGCCTGATAGACTTGTCCATACGCTGTTAATCTCCGCAGCAGAACTGGAATCTCATCCCTGGATTGGAGTTGAAATATGGCTTTATATGCTGAAATCACTTCCGGCTTGTATTCTTTTAAGGCCATCCATCCGTCCGGCATGGTCGCTTCAACTTCGATTCGTGGTGTGGTCAGATAACGGTTCACAATCTCCTGCTCCGTACCTTCTTCCACTTTGCGACCCTTTTCCATAAAAATATACCGATCACATACGGCCGAAAGCTGGGACAGCACATGAGATGAAACGAGGATGGTCATGTTTTCCTCCTGGTTCAGTCGACGAATGATACGAAGTACCATCTGGATTCCGTCAGGGTCAAGTCCGTTGGTCGGCTCATCCAGAAAGAGGACGGAAGGGCGATGCAGCAGCACACGAGCAAGACCTACGCGTTTTTTCATGCCTGTGCTGTAGGTGCCCACTTTTCGATGTTGATAATCCTGCAATTCAAACAGAGCTACGAGTTCATCGATTCGTGCTTTGGCATGCGGCACACCGAATGCTTCAGCGAAGAAGATCAGGTTGTCACGTCCGCTCATATTTTCATACAGTCCACTCTGTTCGGTAAGTGTGCCGCATAAGGCTAGTACGTTCTCCGTCTCGCGGAAGGGATCAAGGCCGTTAATGCTCACTTGCCCACCCGAAGCGCCAAGAACACCATTCATGATGCGGATCAAGGTGGTTTTGCCCGAACCATTGGGCCCAATTAGCCCGGTAACGCTACCTTTTTCAACCTTAAAGCTGACATCGTTCAGTGCCTGATGCACTTTGAATTGCTTGGAAATGTTACGAACTTCAATCATATATATTCACCGTCCGATCTGAGTTTGGAGATTATACGTCCAACCCGCTCCTATCGTTCAAATGAAGTTCAAAATTAAAGTGTTCTCCTTCTTAAGTCCCAAACCCAGGCACCAACTTCACCCTAAAGTCCGGCGAAATCGGGTCTCAGGTTTGTTTCCACTCTGGTCATTACCATGTATTCTGGTTAAAAGGATGCAATATCCCGTTTCATTGCCATCCATAACGTGGTAATTAGACCTAAGGCCTCTTACATACGTGAATGCCTGAATATCCATCGAAACCGGTCTTGGTTAACCAGGGCCGGTTTGATGTCGTCACTTGGCGTATCCATTCGAGGAACGCCCGTTTCTAAGCAATACATATCTATTTCGTCTAACACATCATATGCACACATATATTCTGGGTATTTGATGTATTGGACCATGAGGAAGGTGAGCGAAATGACAGCATCCAACGAATATCGTTTCCAGGTGAACCTGAGCGGTATGATCCAGATTCTATCGAACCATCTATACAGCAGTCCCAAAGTATTTTTACGTGAACTCATGCAGAACGCAACCGATGCCATTACAGCCCGAACAGAGGCAGAGCCTGGGTTCCAGAGCGAAGTTCGCGTGGAACTGACGGGAACGGGTGAGCAGCGCACGATGATGGTGGAGGACAACGGCATTGGCTTGACGGAAGCGGATATACATGAGTTCCTGGCGATGATAGGTCAATCCTCGAAACGAGGACAGCAGGCCCTGCTGGATGGAGAGACATCTTTCATCGGACGCTTTGGAATCGGATTGTTGTCCTGTTTCATGGTGAGTCATGAAATCGTCATGCTGACGCAATCTGCGAAGGGTGGACCTTCGATGGAGTGGAGAGGCAAGCCGGACGGCACCTATACGATTCGGCAACTAGACGTGCAGCTGTCCCCGGGTACGAAAGTGTATCTGCGTTGTACGCCGGAGGCAGCCCATTATTTTGAAGCGGAATATGTGAAGGAAGCCTTGTTCTATTATGGAGCGCTGCTGCCGTATCCGGTTACCCTTCATAGTGAGGGGGTTCAACATATTGTAAATAGCCAGTCGCCGAGCTGGCTGATGGAGCCTGAACTCGCACGTGGACGCAGAACAGAAGTACTGGCTTTTGGTGAACGCTTGCTTGGAGAGAAGTTTCAGGATTACATTCCACTGACGACAGCTTCTGGCCGTACAGGAGGCATTGCTTATGTGCTGCCCCATGCCGTTAATCTGAATGCCAAGCGTTCCCATCGTGTGTATCTGAAGAGAATGTTGATCTCGGAGAAGGCGGAGAATATTTTACCGGATTGGGCTTTCTTCGTGAAATGTCTGATCTGGACAGATGAGCTTCAACCGACGGCTTCACGGGAACATTTTTATGAAAATGAAAAGCTGGAAGAGGTACGCTCCGAACTCGGAGATGCTCTTCGTAAGGGCTTGGCCGACATGGCAGAGAGTCAGACGGAGCGGCTGCAGAAGCTGATTCGTCTGCATGCACTGTCGATGAAGGCACTGGCTGTGCAGGATCAGGAATTTTACGCGATGATTCACCGCTGGCTTCCGTTTGAGAGCACCCGGGGTCATCGGGAACTGGGCGAACTGATGGATGAGGGAGAGACGTTGTACTTTACTGCATCGGTAGATGAGTATCGTCAGATTCATCATGTCGCTTCCGCACAATCGATGCTCGTTATTAACGGCGGGTACATTTACGACAGCGATTTGATGGCGATGCTTCCACTCGCTGTACAGCATGTAAAGACGGAACGATTACAGCCGGATGAAGTATCCATGAGTTTCACTGATGTGCCGCCAGCTGAACGAAATCAGTATTATGATGCGTTGCGCCTCGCTGATTCTGCATTGCAACGTTTCCGCTGCCGTGCAGAGGTCAAAGGGTTTAAGCCAGCAGATCTGCCTGTGCTGTTCACGCTCTCGCAGGAGTCTTCCACACTCCGTGCACTGGAAAAAGCAAGCGAGGAGAGTACGGAGCTGTTCTCTTCCGTCCTTGGTTCATTGTCTTCAGGGATTGGTTCGGCAGGGTATTCCACCCTGTACCTGAACATTAACAATCCCATTATTCAGCGGGTGCTGACGTCTCCGGATCCCCAAATGACCCCGATTGCCATAGAGATGTTGTATGTTAACGCGCTAATGATGGGTCATTATGCGATGAATCGGCAGGAGCTTGAGGTGCTGAATCAGGGCATCGTTCGGTTTATAGATTGGGGATTGCGTGCGAATACAGATCGTAGTAAGGGGGATGCCTGATGAAGACAGAGTTGGATTTTGAGGATCTGATGGAAGAGGCCTATGGCTTGCCAAATGGAACAGCCAAGCTGGGTATGCTGGAGGAAGCGGCAAGAGTAGCCGATGTGAATGGCATGGAGGAAGAAGCGTACGAGGCGCGTTCGGAGATCGTGGAGACGGCGACATTTTGCGGTTATCCGATGAAAGCACTGATTGCTTTTTCCTGGCAGCTGGGCAAGTTTGATCAACAGCCTGAACGATATGACGAAGAAACGTTAATGTGGTCGTACAAATGGATTTTGGGCGAATTATCCAGCTTCCCGGAAGTGTCTCGCGAGAAAATGATGGAACTGCTGGAGGACTTCGGACGTCGCTTCAAGTCATTTGGATACAGCGAACGTTCGTATTGGTATTACCGTTTCCGCATATCCATGGATCTTGGGGAGCTGGAGGAGGCTGGAAACAGCTATACCAAGTTCAGAAGCATGGACCGTGACTTTATGAGTGATTGTGAAGCCTGTGAGCAGGATGAGATTATGCGTTACTGGCTACTGCTAGGTAATGATGAGAAAGTATTGGAAGCGGCGAAGCCCATTTTGAAAGGGAGAATGAGCTGTGCCGAAATTCCGCACCTGACCTTATCGGAGATTCTGATGCCCCTATACCGACTTGGGAAGATGGATGAAGCTGATAAACATCAGGCCAAAGGTTATCGCATGATCAAAGGACATAATGATTTTGTGCAAAGCTTTGCCGAGCAAATGGATTATCTTGCACGCACGAACCCGGCGAAGGGCATCGATGTATTGGAAGAAAGTCTGGTGCTCGCGATGGATCATGAAGATCCGTTTGCCAAAATGATGTTCTATGCCAGAGCTGCACAGCTGCTGCACCGCTGGGCCGACGAATCTCCAGGATACCGCCTGCGGCTGCCTGCTTCATTCCCCTATGAAGGAGATCCGGGAGATTTACGTAAACTGGCCGATTATTTTGCAGCCTATGCCAAAGCATCTGCTGAGAAATACGATCAGCGTAATGGCAATCAACATGTCTCCTCGATGTTAAGCGAGGTATAGTCAGAACCATTCTTAAACGAACTCAGCAAATCTGATTAGACAGTAGTATGCAGAATTTGAAGTGTAACGAATTTCAGCTGCCTTGTAATCCATGGCGGATATATCGTATGACACTCCAAAAGGTCACCGCTTTAACCAAAACAGGCTTGTTCAGCAGAAGGGTTATCCTTCTGCGAACAAGCCTGTTTACCGTTTTTTTATACCGAGAATATGAGATTGTTATTCAGGTTATTCAGGAGTCACGGCTGCAGGCGCGGTTGTATCTTCGGCAAGTTCCTCATCTGAGGAAGCTTCCACTGGCGGCTGCGTTGTCATCAGGTCAGCTACGATCTTGTCGGTAGGCTGTGTAAACAATTGGTACATTATTGCTGCTTCTTCCTGACGGATCAGCGGTTTGCGGGAGAGGAAATCAACCGATCCGTCCTCCAGCACCTTCACCTCTGGGCCGTGGATGCCTAGCTTAACCATCATCTGGATCGCAGGCACAGCCCACGCATCTGTCTGCCCGGCCAGCTTCACATCCGCGAACAGTTCGTTCGGGTATTGCAGCTGGAGAGTTCTCCAGACCATCACCATCGCTTCCTGGCGAGTAATGACCTGATCTGGCTTGAATTGTTTCTCATCCGCACCCGTGATCATGCCGGATTCATAACCCAGCTGAATGTAACCGGCTGCAGGGTGGGTTGCCCAGTCGGTATCCGCAGGTGGTGTCGTTTTGCTGGCTTTCAACCCGCTCATTTTAAGGACGTCCTCAATAAATTCAGCCCGTGTAACAGCATTTTTGGGTTGAAATGCTTCACTTGCATCATTGGGATAGTATCCAAGCGATTGTAATCCATAGATGGCTTCAGCATATGGGCTGTTCTCATGAACATCCCGGAAGCCTTGAGGTTTCTGCCCTTTTTTCTCATATCCCAATGGATTGAGGTAGGGTTCTTTCATGTAGATGGTTCCATCAGCATTTTCCTTGAACGCTGTGAACTGGCCTGTTAATTCATCCTTGAAGAGAAGATCTTCGATCTGAATCAGGTTACGTGAGCCCAGAAAAACATCTGAAATACTCAATTGTCCTGGCTCTTTGCCGCCTTCTTTCAGGGAGCTGACAATGGTGCTTAGTCGCAGATCTGCGTAAAGCCCAGCGAAGCGCTGCAGTTCATCCGCAGATTGAGGCGTATATTCCTTGAATTTGACCGGCTCCGCATATTGCGGGAAGAACGTCTGGATAAAGGCCGGGTAGAAGAGATTGCGAAGTGCTCCCGTCTGGTTGTAGGTAAGGAAGACACCTGTATTTTGCTCAGGAATAAGGAAGAGATAAGAGCTGAATCCAATCAGGTCGCCTGCTTTGGTAATAATTTTGGAACTGCTGCCTGCACCCGGAAGCTGAAAAGCAGCCTCGAATCCATAAGTAGTGTCCGGTAACAGTGGATGAATGGACGAGCGGTATTGTTCCATGCTTTTTATCGTAGATTCTTTCCAAATACGTTCGTTATCCTTCACACCATCATTCAGGAAAGCGATCATGAAATTCCCGATATCCTCTGCCGTTGAGAGCATGCCGCCATGAGGCATAGGCGTTGGGGTAAGGGTGTACAGGTCGAGTGGATTATGGCCCGCATCATAGGCTGTTGCAAGTTGGTTTTTAAACTTGTCGTTCAGCATAAAGCTGCTGTTATCCATACCCAAAGGTTTGAAGATATGATGCTGCATATACGATTCAAACGGCTCGCCGCTCACATTCTCCACAATCATGCCAAGCAGCAGGAAGGAGAAGTTGTCGTACATGTAGGCGGTGCCAGGCTCTCGAACGACAGGGGGCATATGTAATTTTGCATAATCCTCCATCGATACGCTCTTGTCGAAGTCATCATGGATGTCTTCCTGCTGCGGATCGCGAACCTCGAATCCAGTGGTATGTGTAAGCAGGTTCTCCACCGTTACTGGTTTGTCAAAAGGATTATCGAATTCCAGCCCTTTCACATAGGTCTGAAAATCAGCTTTTAAATCTACCTTGCCTTGCTCTACAAGCTGCATGACAGCAGCTGACGTAAATGTTTTGGAGACCGAAGCGATACGAAAGATGGTATTTTTCGGATCAACGGGCGTTTTACTCTCGAGATCGGAATATCCATACCCTTTTTCTGCCACGACCTTTCCATCTTTGACAACGACGACGGAAGCGCCAACATATTGGGCTTTGGCTTCGGGGGAATCAAAAAATGTATCGAGAAAAGCTGCAGCTGATTCGCTCGTCAGAGCTTTTGTTTCCCCCTTCTCATTAACTGTAGCTGGTGCAGTCTCCGCCTGCACAGCGGGTGCCCATAGACTGAGGGACAGAACAAAAGCCATGAACGCCCCCGTTAGGGAGGTGAGCCTGAAGCGGGTGCTTCGATTGGATAGATGCATGCAAACACTCCTTCAAAGGAAAATTTGGTAAAAGGACTCTCCTGTTTATTACTGATTACTGGCACGATAGGTTTCAAGATAGTAGATTGTGATGTATACATTCCAAATTAAACTCACAACAACCATGAACGAAATACAGCTTCGAGGAGCCGGGAATTCAGGAGGCATCTGCACAGGGCTGTGGTTCACTTTGAACCGTTGACGGCCGGAGCGATTGCCGGAAAAATACGAGAGCACCGATACCCATCAATACATACAGGCCTGCCATTGCATATGAAGGCAGAAAGGCCCCAATCGTTAGGCCAAAACTACCCAGCAGAGCAGCCGCGTTATAACTCATCCCATCGGCAGCCATATAGGCAGCACGGTCTGAATCAGGAATCATGCCAGCAAGCATGACCTGACGGACAGGCGCATACATGAGCTCACCAATGGTTAGCAGTACAGCCGATGTAATAAGCAGCCAGGCCCAGTTGCTGAAAGCGAGCACGGCAAAACCAGTCGTGTACAGACACATGCCGACGGTCATGATAAATCTGGATTGGAAACGCCCCATCCATTTGGAAAATGGAATGGCCACCAAGGCGACGAGTACAGTGTTGATGGCCATGATCAGACTGAACATCTGTAGTCCTGTAATGTTCCAACTGAACAGTTGGGCATTGAAGTCACTTTTCAGACGAACGGCGATGTATTTATCCAATTGGAACTCCAGAGAGACAGCCAGGACCGTTGCGGTGAAAAACACCATAAAACGTTTGTCTCTAAATACACCGCCATAAGTGTTCAATATATTCCTTTTTATCGGGGCATCAAGCTGATTGGAGTGTTTCTTATCCATTGTTTCATGAATATAGAACAAGAGAATAAATAGTGTAACCACGCTCTCCATGCATACCAGACTGAACAAAATGAAGCGGAAGGACTCGAATAATAACCCGCCCATCAGCGCACCAATCGTAACGGCGACGTTGGTAGTCCAATATTGCAGTCCATACACATACTGACGTTCATGTTCACTGCTCACGTCCACAATCATGGCATTGGCAATGGGCCCGGTGATACCCGAACTGATACTGCTAAGCAGAAACATCGCACAAGTTAAAGGAACGGAGTCCATCCATGGGGAGTTGGCGGCAGCCAGCCAGAAAAGGGCGAATACCTGCAACATTTGGGCGATGACCATCAGTTTCTTGCGTCCGACTTGGTCAGACCCGTATCCTGCGCCCAAACCAACGATCATGGAGGCCACGATATTAACGGTTAACAGCATACCTGCCCAGCCTGCACCAACCTGGACACTCAGATAAATCGCCATAAAAGGAATAATGGATTTCTGAGTCAGATCCGTAAAAAAATCAGTAATGATGCGAATCTTGATGTTGCGGTGCAAATCCGTGTATTTCATGTGTAATGTTCTTCCCTTCCTGCTGGTCTTGTCGATGTACCTGAGTATAATGGAGGAAAACCTGAAGAAAAACTGTAAACGCACAGGTGTGTATTTCGTATTTTAACCAGTGCAAGGAAAGGTGGGAGATTGGTGGAGGTTATTGAACATTACATGCAGTTGCGTATGGCCTTTCCGAACGCAGGTGAGGAGGAAGAAATACATACAACGATTGGTGAACTTGCAGAACATTTGTGTTGTACAATGCGCAATATGAATCTGATCATGAATAAATTCATGAATCATGGCTGGATCAATTGGAGTCCACAACGCGGCAGAGGAAGAAAATCAGTGCTAATCTTTTGCCTGCCCCTGCTTCAGGCTGCTCAGGAACGATTAGACCAACTCTTGCAGGGGAACAAGCTGGAGGAGGCCTATATGCTCGTTTCAGCACTGCCATTCTCGATGAGAGACATGCTGATGCAAGGATTGCAGGGCCAGTTCGGTCTGCGTTCTGATCAAAGTGCTCGTGGAAGATTGGATACGCTCCGTATTCCACAGGAAACTCCCTTTGAGACATTGGACCCAACACAAGCTGCCATGTGGGGAGAAGTTGGAATTATTGCGGAGGTCTTTGATCGCTTGGTACAGTACAACGCTGAGCGCCTGGTTTGTGAACCGAGCCTTGCTGTTGCATGGGAGAGTAGCCAGGAGGGAACGGTGTGGACATTTTATTTGCACAAGGGCATACGGTTTCACCATGGCAAGATACTTGATGCAGAGGACGTTAGATATACGTTTGAACGGATTCTTTCAGATCAGGAGAGCCCTTGCCGGCCGCTTTTTGGCTCCATTCTTCGGGTAGAGACATTGGATGAGCTTACGGTGCGCTTTGTATTACGGTTCCCCAACTATATGTTTCCGGATCTGATGAGCAGTATGAATGCATCCATCTTGCCCTGTGATATAGAGGTGGATCCGATGCATCCAATTGGTACGGGACCTTATCGATTGACGCGCAATCATCCCAAGCTGCTCGTGCTGGACGTGTTCCCTTCCTATTTCAGGGGGCGGGCGTTCATTGATCGGGTTGAAATATGGCAGCTTCCCCAGTCGGGTCTGGTGGAGTCGGTGATCAAACAGAATCTGTTTCCGGACGGACAAGCTCGTTTGGTACAGCATGAGGTTCAGGGCGGTATATACATGACGTTTAATATGCGAAAAGAAGGGCCGCAGCAGGATCTATACTTTCGCCAGGCTGTTCAGCAGCTCATGAACTCACAGGAGATGGTGGAGGCCTTGGCACGCACAAGTGTACAGGCTGCCTATAGCCTGGTTCGAGACAAGCCCGGGGAACAGTGGCGGACTGCACAAACAGAAAAAAATGAACCATCGCAACAATGTGAACGCCTGAACTTCCTAGAGCAATCAGAGGACGACCCTCTGTTTCTTCCACAGGAAGCAAGGAAGCCATCTGGACCGTCTATGGATACTTCACTCGTCCGAGCTAATAAGCTGTTACAACGCAGCTGTTATGCTGGTCAGATCATGAAGGTATGGGTAGAGGAGGGTGAGAAAATGGAGGCAGACATGGTCTGGTTTGCACAGCGCTGTGAACGGATTGGACTGAAGGTGCATGTTATGCCAGGTAATCCGGTAAACGCCGTATACCATGATGAGTTTGCTTCCTTCGATCTGATCTACACGGGTGAGGTGTTCGACGAACATCCCACACTGAGCATGCTAACGATGTATACGTTCCAGAATACGTTGCTTCTCATTGCACTTGATGACCAACGAAAAAGCCAACTGGAGAACGAATGCAGACATGTCGTTATGATTCAGGATAGTGCTGAGCGATTGCGTATGCTAATAGCGTTGGAGAAGAGGCTCATTCAAGAGGCTTTGCTCCTGCCTGCCTACAGCTTCAGGGAAGAGCATGCCCATCATGCTTCGCTTCAGGATTACCGTATCCTTTCTTTCGGCATGCCTGATCTGCGTCGATTATGGGTGAAGCGCAGTTCGAATGCGAACGGGGATACTGCGAGTTATCCGGCGTATATCCCATTGTGGTAAGTGTTTAGTTTAACTACAATGGGATAGCCGGTAAGGGGATGCTTTTAGCTTTTATACTATAGGTGATTTGATGAATTCAATGGGCTTTGTACCTGGCTCGAGCAGCAGCGGGATGGATAAAGCGTTAATGCTATCTTGCTCATCCGTCTTAAACGTAAACGTAAGCTTCAGGCCAAACAGGACGAGTTCCACCGCAAAAGTATCTTTCCCGGTGTATTCCATAGGCATTTCAATCGCATTAAAGATGGTCTGTAATCCTTCATTCGTCTGTTCAATGGTTAATTCGCCATAACCCGGATGGGTGTAAATGCCCGTATATGCAGTTACAGGACGATCATGAGGATGAACTTGAGGCTCCTCCGTTTTATCCCCAGCTGCTGCGGTTTCTGTAGCTTCTGTGGCTTCTAATTCTCCAGGGTTTTCGGAAGCCGATGCAGTAATTTCAGATTCAGGCGATTCTCCATTCATTAATTTGGTTAATTTTCCGCTCCAGTCTAAGGGTTCCAATCCAAGCAGGCGATCCATAATGTTAAAAGTGGTTGTATAGGGAACTACGCTCCCATTCGTATTACAAAGGACCACGACACCAATCTGCTCTTCAGGCAAAAAGGCGACTTGTGAAGCGAATCCATCGATGGCTCCGCCGTGATGAATCATGGCGTGTCCACGATAAGAATCAATCATCCAGCCTAGACCGTATGTGCTGACAGGCAGCTCTTTGCAGTGGAAAAGTGAATCACAAACCATTTGCGGGCTATGCATGACAGCCAACTGTTCTTTGGAAATCAGTTGTTTCCCGGCCTGCTGCCCTTGATTCAAGTGAAATTGCACCCAGGCAATCATATCAACCAGATTGCTGTTAATCGAGCCAGCAGGGCCTACGGCATCTATTTTTCGAAAAGGTATTCTTATGTTCTGTCCGTCCTTTTCCATATAAGGGAAGGCGAAATCGGGTTGAAGCTGCATCTCATCGACAGAGAAGACACTTGAATTCATTCCGAGAGGGTTAAACAGGGACTCCTGAACCACATTCTCCCATGAAGTTCCTTTTAGTTGACCGACCAGATAACCAGCCGCCATATACATCAGGTTCTGGTACTGCCACTTGTTCCGAAAGTCCTCATTGGGCTCCAGATACTGAAGCGCGTTCACGAGTTCTTCTCTGCTCCGTGGTGAGTTGTACCACACCATCTCGTGCCTCGGCAGTCCAGAGCGATGACATAGCATATCCCGGATGGTCAGACGTTCGGTTGCTACCGGATCAAACATTTTGAAATCCTTCAAATACGACCTAACAGGTGTGTCCCACTTCAGAATATTCTGATCGACGAGCAGGGCAGCGGTTGATGCCGTGAAGGCTTTGGTACTTGAACCGATCGCGAATAGGGTATGGGGTGTAACTTCGAGTTTGGACTCCAGATCGCGATAACCGTATCCTTTCTGCCAAATGACTTCATCCTTGTGGATGACCGCTACCGCCAAACCTACACCTTTCCATCGTTGAAGCTGCTCTTCCGCGAAATCATCCAGTCCATCCAGCATGGTGTGAAGATAGGTCGTGTTCATCGTTTACCTCCAATATAAAATAGAGTTGTACATCAATTGAGCTGCATAATCGTAATATGTAATTACATGGTTTGAGTTGTTGTTATCTGTACTTACTATGAAGAAGCGGGTTGGATTTTACATCCTACCCGAGACTGATTTTGTCTTACAACGGAGTGCTCACAGCATGGAGAATGGAATGCTTGTCAAACTAGTCCGCATATATCGAACAAGTCCCTCATAACATGTACTAATCAAGTAGGGGTTCTGCTGTACGCACAATCCTGAAGTGAAAACATGTGCTAAAGGGGATGATGTCATGCGCCGAATATCATGGATGCTTGCCATGGTATTGGTCTTATCGGCCTTACTTGCTGCGTGCGGGAAGAAGGATGCGGCAGCCGTGGTCAAAGATCTGAACGAAGTCGTAGGAGAGATGGAAAGTTATCAGGGGGCTGGCATCATGACGCTCCATACCGGAGATACGCCGCAGCAGTACAAGGTCGAGGTATGGCATCAGAAGCCTTCGTATTATCGTATCGCGTTAACCAATGCCAAAAAGGATGTAACGCAAATTGTACTGCGCAATGATGAGGGTGTATTTGTCCTCACGCCGAGTCAGAACAAAAGCTTCCGTTTCCAGAGCAACTGGCCGGATAACCAGGGCCAGGTTTACCTCTATGAGACGCTGATCCGCAGCATAACAGGTGATTCAACCCGCCAGTTCGCAGATGAGAAGGAGAGCTATGTATTCGACGTAGCTGCCAACTATAATACACATGCATTGGTCAGACAGAAAATATGGCTGAACAAAAGCGATTATGCACCGAAACAGGTAGAAGTTTCCGATTCGAATGCCAATGTGGTTGTTGATGTGAAGTTCGATAGTTTCAAATTCGGCACCGCATTTGAGAAAGACGCTTTTGACATGCAGCGTAACATGACAGCTGCTGCCCAGGATGGTAGCAAGGCTGGTACGGACTCCGGTGCTGCTCCTGCTGAACAGACAGGAGAGACGGATGGTAAAGAACCTGCCAATCCTCAAGGTGCACCGGAGAAAGATTCCGAATCGAATCCGAGCGGAACAGTCAGTGATGGACAGACGGGTGTGAGTGGTAACACGGAACAGCCAGATTCAGAAGATCCGGCCAGTGGTCAGGGTACGGAAGAACCGACTTCGGCCGAGCCGGAAGGTTCAGACAGCTTTGGGGTTATTCAGCCGACCTATGCACCGGAAGGAGTCAAACTTAAAGACGATCAGATCGTGGAAGGATCTGGAGACTATTCGGTAATGCTTCGGTACGAAGGGACATATAACTACACGATTTTCGAAGCAAGGCCGCAGGACAGAGCCGTATCGCTTGCCCCATCGAGTCTGGTTGATCTTGGATTCACTTTTGGGATGTTGAGCGGAGATGCCTTGCAGACACTGACATGGATGACGGATGGGATAGAGTACCGAATTACCAGTGCAGATCTGCCTGTGAATGAAATGGTACAGATTGCGACTTCGATGCAGGAAGAGTCAGGGAAATGATTTGAAAAGTATAGTCGTCCTAACATAAGGAATGCTAAGAAGCATCGGAGATATAATCTCCGGTGCTTTAATGTATATGAAGGGATCTTCGCTGTAATTTATCCGTGTTTTGTGACATTTACGTTTCGTCGATTAAACGTGTATCAACATGCAACAATCACGCGTAAGATGAATAAGAATTAATCTGCATGCCCTCAATAATGCAAAACACGCTTCTACGCAGGGGGAACCGGGTAAATAATACCGTATAAGCAGATTAGTCATGTTAGGGAGAGGTGAATATCTCTTCATTTGTCTGGCTTATAGGTCTTATTCTGTGTTTGCTCCGAACTTCAGGATAACGTTCCTGTATGTGTTTTGGACTGCGGAACTTCTGCTCATTTGACAGTCACATGCTTGAGCATTACGATGGAGTCTGACGTGAGCCGGATTAAGATGACTAGAGAAGGTGACTTAACGTGCAAGAACAATATCGGCCGACCCAAGCGGAAATCAATTTGGATCATTTGTGCAACAACGTAGACGCTTTCCGCGAAGCATTGCCGCAAGGCATGAAACTGCTCGCTTGTGTGAAGGCAAATGCCTATGGGCATGGAGCAGTGGAAACGGCCAGAGAACTCGAACGAGTTGGCGTGGATTACTTAAGTGTAGCCTTTCTTGACGAAGCGCTGGAATTGCGACAACACGGAATTACGCTTCCGATTCTGGTATTGGGTTACACGCCGCCTGAAGGCATCGCTGAAGCCTGGAAACATGATGTAACCATTACGCTGTTCAGCAGGGAAGTACTCGAAGCAATCCACCATTTGGAGACAGGTACATCCCAGCGCAAGCTAAAGGTTCATATCAAAATCGACAGCGGCATGGGCAGACTTGGCCTGCTGCCTGGCGACGAAGCCCTGGCTTTCATACAGGAAGCCGCGGCGCTGGATCAGGTGATGCTGGAAGGCATGTTTACTCATTTTGCCAAAGCGGATGAAGAAGACAAGACCTATACACTGGAGCAGTATCGACGGTTCCGGGGCGTGGTTGAAGCGCTGCGGGATCAGGGATGTGTCATCCCGATTATACATACGGCGAACAGTGCCGCCGCCATTGATACACCGGAATTGTCCTATGATATGGTACGCGTGGGGATCAGCCTATACGGACTGTATCCTTCGCCAGAGGTGAATCATCAGGTGGTGAAGCTGTCCCCGGTATTGACACTGAAGACAAAGGCGGTTCTGGTCAAAACACTGCCGCCCCACTGGGGTATCAGTTACGGAACCCGGTATGTAACTCAAGGGAATGAACGAATAGCGACGTTGCCTATCGGCTATGCAGATGGCTTTTCAAGAATGCTGACAGGTAAAGCACAAGTGCTTGTACGCGGCCGCCGCGTTCCCGTCGTCGGTACGATCTGCATGGATCAGTGTATGGTGTCGCTACAATCTTTTGCAGAAGAAGCAGAAGAAATTCAAGCCGGCGAAGAGGTTGTTCTCATCGGTCACCAGTCGGGTGCAGTGATCACTGCAGACGAGGTGGCATCTCAACTCGGTACGATTCCCTACGAGGTGATCTGCATGATGGCGCATCGAATCCCGCGGGTCTATACCCGGGGTGGAGCAGTAATCGCCAGGATCAATCCTCTTTTGACATCCTGACAGGTCGACTGGACGCTATTTCCAGGAAACTTTTTTTCAGAACAGAAGGAAAACTGTCGGAGCATCTCGAATTATGAATGTGGACTGGGATGAAAAATCCTGAAAAGAGATGTTTGCTCTGTACGAATATTGTTCCCCGTGTTTATAATGGAGTACAGCATACTTGATATACTCGGGGCATATATATTCCTTTGTATAAAAGTTCTGGAAAAACGTAATACTGGTTCACAATGGCGAAAGGTTTGTGGGGGTGGAAGAAAGGTGGCCAACTTGCAGAACACCAAGCGGATCATGATCAGTTTGCCTGATTATCTTTTGCAGGAAGTGGATGGCATCGTAGCGCTGGAGAATTCCAACCGCAGCGAATTGATTAGGCAGGCCATGAAGCTGTATTTGACGGAGCGTAAGAAACGTTACATCCGTGAATCGATGCAGCGAGGGTACATGGAGATGGCGAAGATTAACCTCACCATGGCATCCGAGGCCTTTCACGCGGAGGAAGATGCGGACAGCACTCTGGACCGCTTAGTTAGCGGGGTGTAGACATTGATCGTAAAACGCGGTGACGTTTTTTTTGCGGATCTTTCTCCCGTTGTCGGTTCCGAGCAAGGTGGAGTCAGGCCGGTTCTGGTCATCCAGAATGATATCGGCAACCGGTTTAGTCCTACTTGTATTGTGGCGGCGATCACCGCCCAGATCCAAAAGGCAAAGCTGCCGACGCATGTGGAGATTGATGCGGCGGCACATGGCTTTGACCGGGACTCGGTTATTTTGCTCGAACAAATACGGACCATTGATAAGCAAAGGCTGACCGACAAGATTACCCATCTGGACGAGGAGACCATGAAACTGGTCAACGAAGCCTTACAGATCAGCTTGGGCTTAATCGATTTTTAAGGCATCAGGCAGTTATTTTTTGTTCTGCCGTGCTAACCGTAGACAATGGGCGCTCCTTCACAGGAGCACACAATTTCAGAACGCAATCACAGGAGCGTACTACAGCCTCACGGCTGTGGTGCGCTCTTTTGATTAAAGCTCCATGAAAGCGTAGAACATTGAGAAGCTTTTCGTTATAATGATACCTGAGAAACCGTTTACGCCAATCGACATATATAGAGGTGGAGGAGAAATATGAGCATTTATATTGACCAGGAGAAACTTCAATTTCATCTGCAGACTCAAAAAGCAAGCTACGTATTCCAGGTGCTGCCTTCAGGATATTTGGTACATTTGTATTATGGCAAAAGATTACGTGACACCGATTTGAGCTGGCTTCACGTGCGCACGGAGCGTGCCTCGTTCAGTCCGAATCCGGTGCCGGAAGACCGGACGATCTCCTTCGATACACTTGCACAGGAACTGCCTGTATACGGTACAAGCGATTTCCGTCATCCGGCGGTACAACTCCAATTAGCCAATGGGTCCATGATTACGGAATTCACGTATAAAGGACATCGTCTGGAGGCAGGGAAACCTGTACTGGAAGGCTTGCCGGCAACCTATGTAGAAGCCGAGGAAGAAGCGGACACCCTGATTATCGAGCTCGAAGACCCTATTGCCGGTATTCGAATTGAGCTTTCTTATACAGCATATGATTCTTTTAATGCCATTACCCGTTCAATGCGTGTCATTAATGAGAGCGCTACCGCAGTGGATATTGTGCGCGCACTCAGCACATCCGTGGATTTCCCGCATGCCAATTATGAGCTGTTGCAGTTGTCTGGTGCATGGACACGAGAGCGTGATATCGTACGCAGACCATTATCCTCGGGAATGCAAGGTGTGGAGAGTCGTCGCGGAGCCAGTGGACACCAGCAAAACCCGTTTATTGCCTTGTTGTCTCCAGGTACGGATGAGGATCAGGGGCAAGTCTATGGCTTCAGTCTTGTGTACAGTGGCAGTTTTACAGCACAGGCGGAAGTGGATCAGTTCCACACCACACGTGTTTCGCTGGGGATTAACCCGTTTGATTTCAGTTGGAAACTGGAATCAGGTGAAGCGTTCCAGACACCTGAGGCGGTTATGGTTTATTCGGATGCAGGTCTCGATGGCATGTCCCAGTCGTATCATGAATTGTACCGGGAGCGACTGGCACGCGGAACATTCCGTAATGCGGAACGTCCGGTGCTGGTGAATAACTGGGAAGCGACTTATTTTGGCTTCAATGCGGATAAGATCGAACAGATTGCTCAAGCAGGGAAGAATCTTGGTATCGAACTGTTCGTACTGGATGACGGATGGTTCGGCCACCGGGATAGCGATAACTCATCACTCGGTGACTGGATTGTGGACAAGAACAAACTGCCACAGGGTATTGAGGATCTGGCGAACCGTGTAACCAAACTGGACATGCAGTTCGGTCTATGGTTCGAGCCTGAGATGATCTCGCCGGACAGTGATTTGTATCGTGCACACCCGGATTGGTGCCTGCATGTGCCCGATCGACGTCGGACCGAAGGCAGACAACAGCTGGTACTGGATTTCTCACGTCAGGATGTGCGAGATGAAATCGTACGAATGATTAGCGACGTGCTTGGTTCCGCACCGATTTCTTATGTGAAATGGGATATGAACCGAAACATGACGGAAGTGGGTTCTGCCCTGCTGCCAGCAGACAGACAGCGTGAGACGGCGCATCGCTATATGCTTGGATTGTACGAAGTGATGGAGCGTATCACATCAGCGTTCCCGAATATCCTGTTCGAGAGCTGTTCAGGTGGTGGCGGTCGCTTTGATCCAGGTATGCTGTACTACATGCCGCAAACGTGGACCAGTGATAATACGGACGCGATATCCCGCCTGCGGATTCAGTATGGTACAAGTCTGGTATACCCAGTAAGTTCAATGGGGTCACACATTTCTGCGGTTCCAAATCATCAGGTTAATCGAATAACGTCTCTCGAAATTCGTGGACATGTCGCGATGTCTGGTAACTTTGGATACGAGCTGGATTTGACCCGTTTCACCGAGGAAGAGAATGCCCTCGTAAAGGCTCAGGTTGAGCTGTACAAGGAAATTCGGGGAACGATCCAATACGGAACGTTCCGTCGTTTGCTAAGTCCATTTGAGGGAAATGAAACGGCGTGGATGTTTATTGCACCGGATGGCAGTGAAGCCGTTGTATTCTACTTCCGTGTGCTGTCCGAACCGAATGCACCGCTCCAGCGTCTGAAGCTGAAGGGCCTGGACCCTGATGCGGATTACCGCCTGAAAGGCGGCTCTGAGACATTTACCGGGGATGCGTTGATGTATGGCGGGATCTCTGTAGGCCGTGCATCGGGAGACTATCTGAGTGAATTGTTCCGCTTTGAACGCGTCTAGATAAGTGAACTACATTTTATTTACACGGATACTACGATGACAGAACAACCTTCCAATCGCTGTTATCCCCAGATTTTTCGATTCCCTTTTCTCAAAGGGAAAATCCGGAGATAGCGTATGCTTCCGATGTAGCTTTCTTTCAGAAAGCTTTTAGCCGAACGCTTCGCTTTTTCAGGTTTTTTTCTGTCCTCTCCGTTATCGTGTAAATGAGCAGTTTCACTTATTAGATTGCTATTGTATTTAAAGTTTTAAACAAAGGAGGACCGAGGAGCGTTGTGATGACGTTATTCGGTCTTTTTTTGACGTAATGGGGAAGGCTGGAGGGGGACGTAATTTTGTCAGAACTTGTATGCCAGCGGAATGATGGAAATCTGGACGTGATTTTGTGATAATATAGGGTAGAGTGGTTGAACCAAATGGTTCAATCCAAATGTAATTACAGCAGCAAAGCTGCCCTGAAATGATTGTAACGAATGATTCAGGAAGGAAAGAGGGATTTATTTTGTCTGAACAGGAAACGGTTCTGGAACCCAATGAAGAAACAATAAAGGCGGAACGCCATGAACGAATCATCAAACAGGTAGCCAAGGAACTGTCACTGTCCTTGAAGCAGGTCCGCACCACGTCGGAGCTTCTGGACGAAGGCAATACGATTCCATTTATCGCCCGCTACCGTAAGGAAATGACTGGAGAGCTGGATGAGAACCAGCTGCGGCTCATTGAAGAACGCATCGTTTACTTGCGCAATCTGGAAGACCGCAAAGTGGAAGTCATCCGTATTATAGAGGAACAAGGCAAGTTGACCGGAGAATTGAAACAGTCGATCACTCAGGCAGTCAAGCTGCAGGAAGTGGAGGACTTGTACCGTCCGTTTCGTCAGAAGCGGAAAACGCGGGCCAGTGTAGCGAAGGAGAAAGGGCTCGAGCCACTCGCTGTATGGATCTGGGGTCAACCGAAGCAAGGGAATGCCCTAGAGGAAGCTGCGCGTTATATTAATGCTGAACTTGGGGTAGAGGATACAGAGGCTGCACTTCAGGGAGCCAAAGACATTCTGGCTGAGAATATTGCAGATGATGCTGCTATTCGTGCCTGGATTCGCCGATATTCATTGGATCATGGCATGCTGACTTCGGAAGCGAAGGATGCCGAACAGGAGTCAGTGTATGAGAACTACTATGATTATCGTGAATTAGCCAAAAAAATGCCTCCTCACCGTATTCTCGCCATTAACCGCGGTGAGCGTGAAAACATTTTGAAAGTGGGTCTGGAAGTTCAGCCTGAACCGGCTCACCGTCATATGGAAGGACAAATTATTAAGGGTGCATCTGCAGTGCAGGACATTTTGCGTGCTGTGATTGAAGATGCTTACAAACGATTGATTGCCCCTTCGATTGAGCGCGAGGTTCGTGCAGAATTGACGGAAAAAGGCGAAAATCAGGCGATATCCGTATTCTCAGCCAATCTTCGCAACCTGTTGCTTCAGCCGCCGATTCATGGCAAACGTGTGCTTGGTGTCGATCCTGCCTACCGTACTGGTTGTAAACTGGCTGTGGTTGACGATACGGGCAAGCTGCTGGAAGTGGCTGTTACCTATCCAACGCCACCACACAACAAGAAACGTGAAGCAGCCGAGGTTTTCCATCGGATGATTAAGCAATATGACATCGGATTGATTGTCATCGGTAATGGTACCGGGTCCCGTGAAACAGAACAGTTTGTTGCCGAGATTATTCAGGAGAACGGGGACGAAAGTCTCGTGTATCTGATCGTCAATGAAGCTGGGGCGAGTGTGTATTCTGCATCCAAGCTGGCCCAGGAAGAATTCCCGGATCTGGACGTTGCGGAGCGGAGTGCTGCTTCGATTGCCCGCCGGGTGCAGGACCCGCTGGCTGAGCTGGTTAAGATCGATCCAAAAGCCATTGGTGTAGGTCAATACCAACATGACGTATCTCAAAAGATTTTGGAAGAAAGCTTGAAGGCTGTTGTAGAATCCGCAGTTAACCACGTGGGCGTGGATGTGAACACGGCTTCACCTTCATTGCTGTCCTACGTTGCGGGTGTAAATGCTACCATTGCCAAAAATATTGTGAAATACCGCGAAGAGAACGGCCGCTTCACGAACCGTCGCCAGCTGCAGAAGGTGCCGCGCCTTGGCGCCAAAACCTATGAGCAATGCGTAGGCTTCATGCGAATTGGTGAAGGCGAGAATCCACTGGATCGCACACCGATTCACCCTGAATCGTATAAGGTCGTTGACCAGCTGTTTAAGGAGCTTCAGGTGGAGCTGGACAAGCTGGGCAGCAAAGAACTGTCTGTGCTCCTGTCTGAACAACAACCGGAGCAACTGGCTGTCAAGCTGGATGTAGGTGTGCCAACACTGCGCGACATTCTGGACAGCTTGCAGCGTCCGGGTCGTGACCCACGTGAAGAAATGCCGCTTCCGATCTTCCGCACGGATGTGCTCAAAATTGAAGATTTGGTGGAAGGCATGGAACTTCAAGGTACGGTTCGTAACGTGATTGATTTTGGTGCCTTTGTTGACATCGGCATCAAGAGTGACGGACTTGTCCACATCTCACAGCTGAGCAACGGTTACGTCAAACATCCGATGGATGTTGTATCTGTCGGGGATAATGTAACGGTGTGGGTGATGAATGTGGATACCAAAAAGGGCCGTGTCGGCCTTACCATGAAGAAGCCTGCTTCTGCTCAGCAGTCTTCCTGATCCAACATAAAGAATCGGAGTACAGCCTTCCCTGTATTGGGAAGGCTGTTTGTTGTCAGCTATAATAGTACTGTTGCCCGTACTGTATTCTTCGAAGAAATTGTATGAATGAAGTGAGAGGTTGAGGTGGACGGAGAGAGTGGCGTAAGATCCTTATAGTTCGCTGTCCGCGCTGCGCGGGGTGCCACTTGTCGGTTTGTTTCGGTAAAAGAACCAGCATTCGTTCAGCAGCTTGATCTGTCTGCTATCCTTTTTGTGAAATGCACGCATTAGTTGATTGCAGAGCCATTGAGGCAAAGGTATCTCCTCCTCTTGCATAATTCATCTGTACGTTAGCATATGTGGCAATAGCCTGGACTGTGCGGATTAACCTGTGAGGAACTGGAAAATTCGACCCATAGAAAAAAGCGCAACCTCCGATTGGGGAGATGCGCTTTGGTTCCGTTTGGGATCAATAAAGTCTATAAAGAATTAGAACGATTCCATCTCTTCTTCATACCATTGCTCCAATTGGGCCTGAAGTGCCCGAATCTCAGTGAGCAACGAAATTAATGGGTAGTGTGTCTCGCGCAGTGCTGCAAAACTTTGTTCAAGGGCATTGATATAATCCAGACCGCCAATGATGGAGAGTTTCTCGTCCAGGAGATCAAGATTGTCACATTCAGCAATGGCCCAAGGCAGAGCAGGTACATCTGCTGCGGTGAGTTTATCAATCTCTTTGTGCAGGCGCAGGTTGAGCGCACTGAGTTGGTAGGCATAATCGGCAGGCATCTCCACAAACTGTAATTGCTGTTCCTGCTGCAGGATGACGTAGCGCATTGTAGGCATAGCGAGTAATAATCTCCCCTCATACATTCTACTTGACAGTGTAGCCTACGAAACGGTTAAAATTCAAGTATTATGGCGGAAAAACAAATGGCCCAAAGGGTGTGAAAGGAAAGAAACCGATGGAAAATGAGGAATTGCAACAATGGATTGAGCAGGTGTCACTGGACCATTTCGGGGTTCCGTTCACTCACGAGGCGCTGTTTAACCGCCGTCTGACCACTACAGGTGGGCGTTATATGCTCAAGAGTCACCGCATCGAAATTAATCCCCATCAGCTCGAAGTATATGGGCGGGATGAAGTTGAGAAAATCATCAAGCATGAATTGTGTCACTACCATCTGCACATTCGTGGACGCGGCTACCGCCACCGTGATCCTGAATTCAAGGCATTGCTGCAGAAGGTTGGTGGTTCGAGGTTCTGTCAGTCCCTTCCTGATGGAAAGGGCAGAAAACCTCTACCTTATCGATATAAGCTGGTGTGCAAGAGCTGTGGTACGGAATATTTACGTAAACGGAAAATAGATCCAAAGCGGTATCGCTGTGGTCGTTGTGCGGGTAAGTTGCTATTGCATGAAATATAGAGTGGGGCATTTAGCATCAGCTAAAGGACGACATGGGATCTGCTAGAATGGTGTGACGCCATAGTTGGAATGGTTCTTTTATATCTATGATCCAGTTTATATCGATCTTAAGAAAGTTGTAATCTTTTTGGCGACCTTATTGTCATTATTTCATAGTAAGCTGGTGTAGTTGGATCACCAAAAAAAGTAATGTCGTAAGGAGGAACGAAGATTGGCAGAGTATAGGGTGCTTGTAGTGGATGACGATCCCGATATTCGCAATGCGATTGAGATTTATTTACGCCTTGAAGGAATCTCGGTGAGTAAGGCTGCGGATGGGCAGGAAGCGATAAGAAAAGTCAGGGAAGAAGAAGTTCACCTCATTGTAATGGATGTAATGATGCCTAATCTGGACGGTATACAGGCAACTTCCAAAATACGCGAGAACTGCAATGTACCGATTATTATTTTGTCTGCCAAAACCGAGGACTACGACAAAATTCTTGGTTTAAATATTGGAGCTGATGATTACATAGCCAAACCCTTCAATCCATTGGAACTGGTAGCCAGAGTGAAGTCCCAGTTGCGTCGATATACAGGACTCGGAACACAACAAATCGACAGGGATGATGAACAAGAAATTGAGGTCAGGGGACTGGTGCTTAACAATAGAAGGAAGAAAGTAACGCTGGAGGGTGAAGAGATTCGATTAACTCCAACGGAGTTTCATATTTTGAAATTGTTGATGGAGAATAAGGGACGTGTTTTTGCGATTGATGAAATCTATGAACGCGTTTGGAAAGAGCCGGCCTTTCAGCCAGAAAACACGGTGGCTGTACATATTCGCCGGATCAGGGAGAAGATTGAGTTTAATCCAAGAGAACCGAAATATGTAAAGGTGGTGTGGGGCATTGGCTACAAGATGGAAGGTTAATGTGATCCCTTATATGATTCGATTTGTTTTGATCAGCTGCAGTACTCTCCTGTTTTTTTATGTCATCTCACGAAGTTTCCAGAATATTGACTATGTTTTTTGGGGCTGGGGTGTTCAGAGTGATCCATCTTTAATCATATGTTTGTTCCTGATCGCTGTTTTATATGTGTATAGAAACCGATTTCCACTGCCTTCGGAGAGTAAATATGTGAAAATGAAGAATTGGTTGTCGGTCAGATTGGCTATGGATGTACAAATATTGCTTTCTTTGATCATCGGTCTACCGTTGTTCTATGGAACGGTTCTTGTCATGCAGGGGAATGGCGTGCGGATTAGCCAACAAGAGTGGATCAACGATATTGTTATGTATATATCTGGATTTCTTTTGTCATCCGTGCTGCTCTGTTTTACTGGAGAGTATGGTAGGGCGGGGATTCGGATCATCGCGGATCGAGCCGCGCTTCGTCAGACCATCAATGAATTATGGTTACGCACGACGATTTTTATGCTGCGGGATGAATTAAAACATGCGACCCCACCTGAAAATAGGATCATCAAAACACTGATCGTTTGGTCTGTATCTCAATTCGTATTGTTGATCACTGCGTTCTTGGTAGAGGAATTTAGATTTCCAATCTTGCTGCTGTTCGTGGCGTGCAGTGTGATTCTTCTGGGTCAGATCGTGCGAAGCATTCATGGTTTGCAAGGCTTAACACAAGCAGCTTCGGCCATGGCTTTGGGACGTATGGACGTTCAGCTTCCCCAGCAGACAAACGGTATGCTGGGCCAGCTGACGATGCATATGAACGGCATGAAACAAGGAATTCAGAGTACCGTCGAAAAAAGAGTGAAAAGTGAGCGAATGAAGTCGGAGCTGATTACCAATGTCTCACATGATTTAAAAACGCCGCTGACCTCGCTGGTGACTTATGTGGATTTGTTAAAACGTAATGAAGGTACTGCCGAGGAAAAGGCAGAATATATTGAGGTACTGCAGCGCAAGACGAAGCGGCTGAGTGTACTTGTTGAAGATTTATTTGAGGCGGCCAAGATGGCCAGTGGAGATGTGGAGCTTCATCTGGAGCAGGTCGATGTTGCAGCCTTATTACATCAAGCCTTGGCGGAATATAGTGAGTCTATCGTACAGTCCGGTTTGATTTTCAGAGTAAGTGGGAGTGATGGTCCGATGTACGCTGAGTTGGATGGAAAACGTACATGGCGTGTATTCGAGAATTTACTTGGTAATGTCATTAAATATGGAATGAAGAAATCAAGGGTGTTTATTGAATTGTCAGAAGATGATGCGTATGTGATATTGTGTATCAAAAACGTTTCTACATATGAAATGCAGTTTGCAGCAGATGAAATTTTTGAACGTTTCAAGAGGGGCGACCGTTCCCGGAGCGCGGAAGGATCGGGATTGGGTTTATCCATTGCGAAAAGCATTGTTGAGCTGCATGGAGGGAGAATGAACATCAAGATAGATGGCGATCTGTTTAAAGTGACGGTCCATTTTCCAAAATGCACTCAGCAGAAGCAATAAAATAATCATCGTGACCGACTTTTCTATGCACTCGAATGAAAGATGCAAGGCTTCTAAGAAAGTAACTCGGGCATGTTGACTTGGCTAATTAATCATGATAAATTAAATTTATTCAAGATTAATATTCCCTGATAGCTCAGTTGGTAGAGCACTCGACTGTTAATCGAGTTGTCACAGGTTCGAGTCCTGTTCGGGGAGCCATTTCTTGGAGAGATACCCAAGTGGCTATAAGGGGACCCTCTGCTAAGGGGTTAGACTGCGTAAGCGGTGCGAGGGTTCGAATCCCTCTCTCTCCGTTCTGATATACTTCTCTGTATAAGGGATGAGAACCGAAAATGTTCGTCGGAGCATAAGCTTCGAAAGGAATACATCGCAGTCTCGAACGAAGTGAGAGTATACCTCTCTCTCCGTTTTGAAAACACGACGAAATAGTAATCCCCTTCACCATGAATCGTTAACGGTTCGTTGTGAAGGGGATTTTTGATGTGCGCTCATTCGGTTATCGACAGCTTTTAACCTACATAACCTACAGCGAAATGCCCAGCATCTCATACAAACCCTTCTTGCCTGCTTCCGTCACTTCAACCGAACGGCTCCCCGATTTCTGGCGAGTCCATTCCAGATGGGACAGCCTGCGTTCCAGTTGCTCTCCAAGCAAGCCGGAGAGGTGATGGCGGCGTTCGCTCCAGTCCAGACATTTGCGGGCGATGGCACGGCGTGATCCGGGTTTCACCTGAAGTTCAATTCCAAATGAAGTGAACCATTGATATCCTCTCTCTGTAATGTGGTAATCCTTGGCCTGCTCATCTTCCGGGTCGACCAGGTAACCTTCCCGCAATAAGGCTTCGCACAAAGAGATCCCCAATTTCCCGGCCAGATGACCATAACAGGTACGAGCGAAACTCAGTTGCTGAAGCTGGTTGGATTGTTTGAGAGACCTAACCTGTACAGGTGGGGCAATACTGCCCATCGTTTCGATCAAAAAAGCAATTTCCTTGCTCGCCAGACGGTAGTACCGATGCCTGCCTTGACGTTCAACCACTAGCAGCCCGCCTTCGACCAGCTTGGCAAGATGGTTGCTCGCCGTTTGGGGTGTGACACCAGCCATATAAGCAAGCTCACCGGCAGGCAGCGCTCTTCCATCTAGTAGGGCTTCGAGAAAAACAGCACGACTCGGATCAGCGATTAACGACGCAATAACAGATATATTCGGATATGCATTCATACTTCGATGATACCTGAACTATTAGTATATTACAATCGAGTCAGGCTAATCCGCATGGGTCAGATTCAAGTTGTGGAGCCGAATGAATGGAAACAGGAGATGGAGCAAATCATGAAGCACGAACACAGTAGAGAACGATCTGCCAAGGGGCAAGAGATGAATCAACATGAAACGATTAATCCAAGTATTTTATATTACGGCACCCCCGTATTGTTACTGAGCACATTAAATGAAGACGGATCGACCAACTTGTCCCCATTGTCCTCGTCGTGGGCGCTGGGAGATTGTCTTGTGCTTGGGTTGGGTGTTCAGGGCAAGGCTTATGAGAATCTGAGCCGACACCCCGAATGTGTTATTAATTTGCCGGACGCTTCCATGTGGAGGCAGGTGGAATCCTTGGGACGTTATACGGGTACATATCCGGTTCCCGAGGAGAAAAGACAGATGGGCTACAAATTTTGTTCCGAAAAATTTGAAGCCGCTGGGTTGACAGCTCAAAGTTCGGCTCTGGTTCAACCTGAGAAAATAGCGGAGTGTCCGCTTCAGATCGAGGCTTCCGTGCAGCACATCCGCACACCGGAGCATACGCCTTTTATGGCTGTTGTTGAGGTGAAAGCGCTGAAGGTACATGCACATAAGACGCTTATATCTGGATTGAACAAAATTGATCCGGCGAAGTGGCACCCGTTAATCTATAATTTTCGGCATTATTATGGATTGGGGGAGAGACAAGGGGAGAACTTCCGCGCTGAATAGGGATAGGTATAAGTATAAGTATAAGTTAAAAGCATAGATACATCCTATGTAATCCAGAATATATAAGTGGGGGCCATTGGGTCTTCACTTTTTTCATGTACTTTTGAAATGGATGAAAGAATGCCACGAATGATTATTGTATTAGTTAAAGAATGGGTAAATAGTAAAGAAAGATACATGTAAGCATATACATAAGAGAGGTGATGAACATGGAGATGGAATACTTGATGCGTGTACTCATAGCTGGCATATGCGGCGTGTTGATCGGATATGAGCGCAAGAACCGAATGAAGGAAGCAGGGATTCGTACTCATTTTGTCGTCGCTGTGGGTGCAGCGTTGATGATGATTGTTTCCAAGTATGGCTTTCAGGATCAGGCAGGCTGGGCTAATCTGTCGCTTGACCCCTCCAGGATTGCTGCACAGGTGGTCAGTGGGGTCGGTTTCATTGGAGCCGGGATGATCTTCACACAGCGCCATACCGTTCGTGGATTGACGACAGCTGCGGGGATCTGGGCGACTGCCGGAATGGGACTGGCCGTTGGTTCCGGATTGTATTGGACAGGTGCGGGAGTGACGCTTCTTATTGTTCTGGCACAGATGCTGCTGCATCGGCCGACACGCTGGCTTGTATCCGCGAGAACAGAGACGTTGACGATTCGTTTGCTGCAGGAGGGAGATACGCTGAAAACCGTTTTGGCTTTGCTTGGACAGGAAAAAATCTCGGTGATCGGTTTCAAAACGGAACAGCAAATAAGCACAGACTTCGGAGAGGAGACTGTGCTCGAATTCACGTTGCAGCTGCCGGGTTCATACCGGGGAGAGCAATTGATACTTTTATTGCAGGATATTCCTCATGTTCGTTCCGTTGAAATGAGGTGATATTAACGTTTGGCTATGCCACAATGATGAACCGGCACGAAAAGGATTATTGATTGCCTTCACTGACGGTCTCAGGACGGGAAACAGGCTTTCCTTCAAGAACACAATGAATGGCATGTGCGACACCATGTTCCACATTGGTCAATGACACAGCCTTGGCAATCGCCTTAATCTCCGGTTCAGCATTGCCCATGGCAATGCCGAGTCCTGCCATTTGGAGCATGGATACATCGTTGAAATTATCACCAATGGCTGCTGTATCTTCCATGGATATGTTCAGATGAGCTGCCAATCTGGTTAAGGCGTTTCCTTTGGATACATCAGGATGCTGCATCTCGAAGTTGTGTTCAGAGGATACCACCATGGCTACATCGGAGCGAGAGGCAAAGTATTCACGCCCTTGTTGCAATTGATCCGGGTTCAATGAAAAAGCCATAATATTGTAAATGTAAGCTTCGGAAGGGATTTCCTGATGGGAATTCACGCGGTGATAATCTTTCTTCTCATAGTGCTTTTTAACGGCTCGTATGAGACGTTCAATGTCCTCACCAGGACTTGAGCCAAGAATCCGGTCCATCTCGGCGAGCATGGAGTCATGGCTGCCGATCGGGGCATATATCCCCTGTTGTGTAGAGGCTTCGTAGTAACAATGATGATCTTCCAGCCACTGCATTACCGATGCAGCCGTTTCACGCTCAAGGGGAAGGTGGAATAGGCGTTCACCGTTGGCATTATGGATGGTAGCGCCGTTGGAGCCGATGACGGGCGTGTTAATCCCGCCCTCGCTGCTTATCGTTAATACGTCCGAATAGACGCGTCCAGTAGCAATCGTAACCATCAATCCTTCTTGTTGTGCCTTATGGATGGCGGCTGCATTTTCCGGGCTGATCTGGCTGTCTCTGTTCAATAACGTTCCGTCCAAATCCGTAGCAAATAATTTCATATCATTACAACTCCTTATCGATTGTAGGTTCAGGGATGAGAATCTCGACTTGTTGCTCGGCTAGAAAGGTTCGCCAATCGGGGGAAGGCCACTGATCCGTAATTAACACATCAACGAGTGACCAGTCGGCAAAACGATAGCCATAACGCTTATCAAACTTGGAATGGTCCGCAAGCACGATAACCTGTTTGGCGGCCTGCATCATCTTGTGTTTAATCTTTCCTTCTTCTTCAGAGGCACTGAAGCCGTCCATTGTAGTTCCACCAATGCCGATGAATGCTTTATCTACATAATAATGGGAGAGCGTTTCAATAACAGAGGTACCGTAGACGTAACGCTGCTCCTTATCGACTTTACCACCAAGCAAACGAATCTCGACAGTTGTGTGATTGGAGAGAAGTTCAGCGGAATAAATGGAATTGGTGATGACCGTACAGGACTTGCCGTTCAGATTTTCTGCACATGTCTGCACTGTAGTGGAAGAATCCAGAATGATGTGTTCGCCTTGGCGGACGATAGCGGCGGCTAGCTTGCCAATGGCTCTCTTTTCGTCTGAAATCTGGAGCAGGCGATCTTTGTACGATCTATGCTCAACGGGTGGAACGGGGAGAATGGCGCCGCCACGGGTTCGGATTATCGCATCTTGTTCTTCAAGTTTGATCAAATCTCTGCGGGCCGTATCCCGGGACACATCAAACAGGGATACAATATCATCAGCCGAGATGCGACCGTGCTTGCGCAGATGTTCGATGATCAGCTGCATTCGTTCTTCCTGGAACAAACGTGACGCCTCCTTGTTCATATCTAACCGTGCTTATTATTTACTTACTGATTATTCAATTATAAGTAGTAATAATGAAATATGCAATATTGTAAGTTAATATAAGTGAATATAAGTTTTTTTATCTTGATTTTACAATTTACGATGATAACGGTGATAAATATGTGAAAGGGAAAATCATCAATATTAAGGGGGAGAGAGGCTTGAAAAATAGGGCAAAGAATAGCTGAGAAATAAATATAAAAAAAGTGTTGCACATTTCAGTTCGCCTATGATATACTCATTCTTGTCGCCAAGAAAGACAACTTGTTTATAAGGCCCGTTGGTCAAGGGGTTAAGACACCTCCCTTTCACGGAGGTAACAGGGGTTCGAA
>NZ_BCNM01000008.1 GCF_001514495.1 Paenibacillus pabuli NBRC 13638 | reverse complement strand
CCATTAGGCAAGATTAAGTCCATCTTAACAGATGGCTTTTTTCTCTTGTCTACTAAAAGGGGATAATACCAAACTGCGGCTTTTTTATATTGATGTTAAACCGTAGGACATAACATGAATCGTTAGCCGGGGGGATTATAGAATATGGCTCTGGGTAGGCTGGATGCAAAGCGATTCATATACAGTTCATAAATGCATTTTACAATATGAGAAATTGTTGTTAGACACTTGTTTTACGAAAAGCTGCTTATTTTAGATAAATATGGAGGTGAGATTTGTTTGGAATTGTTTGAATTTATTTTATTAATGCTGGCGGCAGTCTTCGCATTGGCAGCAGCACTAGCGCCTACCGATGCTGTGGCCGTGGGTGCGACCTTGCTTGTTGATGGGGGTTATACCGCACATTAATTTTGGTGAGATAAAAGATATGTGATCTAGATTATCAAATCGAAACAAACCTCTAAATCATGAAGACTTCTTCAATGATTTAGAGGTTTTTTCTTTTACATTTCTTCAGGCTAACGGGATTGGTTTCATCTGTATGCGCAGGATAGGTGCAATGGGAACAGTGCCTATTCCAGTAATTCTTTAGCTCCGTTCATCATTAAGGGCATAGTCTGTTTAACGAAGGATTCCGCACTTAATTGACGCCCTTCATTGTTCCAAACGTAAGCCGCCCCATACATCCCCCAACTTAACATGACAGAAGATGCATTTATTAAGAAGTGCGCGTTTGGACTTGATAGCATCTTGTCTTTGTTTATAAAGGAAAGGAGTATCGATTGAATTCGTTCCTTTATTTGAATTTCGAATACAGATCCAAGCGATGTATACCTTCTTTTGCACATCGTGCTCAGACCCTCGTGAAAATCGCACACACCCAGAAAAATACTCTGAATGGTTTCTTCATTTAATACTTCGTGACCGTCTATTCTGCGATTTATGATTGTCATGAATGATTCCATTAGTTTAGCCTCAAGAATTTCAAATTTATCTACAAAGTGCGCATAAAAAGTCGCTCGGTTAACCGTCGCCCGCTCTGCAATATCCTTAACGGTTATCGATTCAAAATCTTTTTCTTGAGTCAATGAAGAAAAAGCGTCTTGAAGGAGTCGCCGTGTACGTATTACACGAGGATCGGCATCATTTTTTTTAATGGTCATCTTTAAGATCTCCCCTAATAAAACGACATTGTAGCAGTGGTGTTGTCTATCCAACGGTTTATGTTTATTGATGATTGCGTACCATTCGGTTGGTATTATACCATATAAATACAACAAGTGTTGTTCAAACTACTTATGTTGTATTGAGGGAAAATGAAGAATGCTGCTTTTCAAAAGGGAGGAAAGAACCATGTCAGTTTCACAGCCATCAGTAACGATGGAGCACCAACTTTTTTTCGATGTTATTGGAGGACGCAGGTCGGTTCGTAGTTATGATCCCGAGGCCAAGATTTCGCGGGAGGAATTGACCGACATATTGCAACAAGCCACGTTGGCTCCTTCAGCTGCTAATCTGCAGCCATGGCGTTTTCTCGTTATCGACTCGCCTGAGCTGAAGCAGAAGCTGCTTCCGATCGCATTCAATCAACAGCAAGTCGTCGAGGCTTCGGCAGTCATTGCGGTACTCGGAGATTTGGAGTGTTATACATTGGCCGAGAAAATCTATGGAATGGCTGTCGAAGCGGGTTACATGCCTGCAGAAACAGCTAAATCGTTCGTGGAACGCTATACTGGGATGTATTCGAGCATGCCACCCGAGGCTATACACGAAAAAGTATATACCGACGGGGGGTTAGTATCGATGCAGCTCATGCTTGTCGCCCGTGCTAAAGGCTACGACACGGTATCGATGGGCGGCTATGACAAACAAAAGTTCAAGGAAGCTTTCCGCATATCAGAACGCTACGTTCCGATTATGTTGATCGCCATTGGCAAGGCGGAGAAGCCTGGTCATCCGACGGTGAGGTTGGCAGTTGATGATGTAGCTTTCTTTAACGAAATGCCTAAAGAATAACAAAATTCCGTTACTGGAACAGTAAAAGTGAAAAGGAGCAGTGCCTCATGAATGACAGTATTCGCTATCCTTTGGGGCAATTCGAATTGGTAGTACAACCAACCTCAATACAACGGGATAAATGGATCAATGACATTGCAGAGATGCCCAAAATCCTAAGGTGTACTGTACAAGATCTTACTGTAGATCAGTTGCATATTCCGTATCGCCAAGGCGGTTGGACAATCAGACAAATTGTTCATCACTTAGCGGATAATAATATGAATGCCTATATTCGTTTCAAGAAAGCCCTAACGGAAGATACTCCTATATCTACGACATACAGGGAGGATTTATGGGCAGAATTGTTTGACTATAAAAATGAACCCATCGATACTTCATTGATACTAATTGAGGCACTTCACCATCGCTTTATCACATTACTTCGTTCATTAAGCTCCATTGAGTTCTCAAAACAATTTATAAGTCCGACGCATGGAACCATGAGCTTAGATGCTGCAATACAAAGGTATGTCTGGCATGGGCAACATCATATTGAACAAATAAATCAACTTAAACGTCGAATGGGTTGGCTGTCTGGTTAACAAAGGGGAAGATGCATGGGGTATTTCGTTGTTTGGCTCCCTTTATAAAGTATAATCATGCTGGCAATGGACAACGCTTATGATTAAATACAATGTTTCCGCGGGAGGTCTTCCATTCTTGAAGTTTGAATTAGGACGCTGCTTACTGAATGAACGATTGATGGAATCTGGAAAGTCAGCGGAATGGCTGGCAAAAGAATTGCTTTTTAAACCGGAACGAGTTTACGACTTTATTGAAAACAAAAGAGTGATGCCACTCAAAATGGCCATATCGATCGCCGATTCCATCGGTTGTGATGTTCGTGCCTTATATGAATTAATTCCGAACGAAAAGGAGTAAAAGGGAGATTGAATGGAATAATCGGAGATGGCTTTCAGGCTACAAGTGCATGATCGAGAGATGTCGAGAGATATGAACAAGGTCCCATTGGAAGTCGCTAATTTAGCGGATTTTTGTTAAATCGGTACAGGTTCTTGCCCCGGGTCGAGGACAAAAACTTGTATCGATTTAACCGATTTGACGTGAAGTCAATCGAGATTTTTTATCTTTACACCTGTGCCGTAGGACGGATCACGATTTCATTAATATCCACATCGGACGGCTGCTCAATCGCGTAAACGATTGCACGGACAACGGCTTCCGGCCGTAATCCTAGCCCGTCTCTAACCGTTACTAGCTGATCCTTTACTTCCTGATTGGGTATCCCATCAATAAAATTGGTCTGCACAACACCCGGTGAAATGGTAGTAACACGTATATGATTGCCAGCTTCCTGCCGGAGACCCTCAGAAATTGCGCGTACGGCAAACTTGGAACCGGAATAAACTGCCTGGTTTACAACGGTCTTTAGTCCAGCGGTAGAGGCGATGTTTACAAAATGCCCCAGGTTTTGCTTGCGAAAAACAGGCAGCGCTGCGGCGATGCCATACAAAACGCCCTTCGTATTAACGTCAATGGTCGCTTCCCAATCTTCGACGCGCAGTTCATCCAGTGGAGAAATCGGGCCTATGCCCGCATTATTGATGAGCACGTCCAGTTTACCATATCGTTCGCAAGCCAGCTGCACCAAATTGGTCAGGTCTTCGCGGCTTGTTACATCCATTTTTGCATATACCGCCACTCCGCCGCGGCTTTCGATTCGTTCCACGATGTCTTTAAGACGATCTGTGCTACGTGCCCCAAGGATAAGTTTCGCTCCAAGCTCCGCGAGTCGGACAGCAGCTGCTTCACCAATTCCACTGCTTGAGCCTGTAATCGCAATAACTTTACCTTTGATTCCTGACATCATTTCATCTTTCATATTCATAACGATTCCTTCTTTCAGTTTATATTTGCCTTACCTGTCTCATGATAAGAAAAATCTAGTAAAACCATGTAGACCATTCTTACGCAATCCTTGCCTATTCCTGTCTAGTCTTAGGTTATAATAACGTTACTAGGTTGAACGAAAAGGAGATGAGAACAAGTTTTGAACCCTGTTTCTGAATTAGCTCGGAAAATTGCCCGTATTGCGCTGAAGGATGGGGTGCACGCAACAGCGATTCCTGAGCTCTTCTTCCGACGTGTGTCCATAGAATCAGAACCGACGCATTCAATCCACATGCCCTCGCTGTACGTGATTGTCCAAGGTTCAAAAACGGCGGCGTTAGTCGGGGAGAGCTTCCAGCTCGATCCGGGTACGTATATGGTGACATCTATGCATCTTCCAGTGATTGGGAAAATTATGGAGGCTACGCCGGAGAAGCCATATTTAAGCTTAGCATTAACGCTCAACCCGGATGTCATTGTAGATATAAACAAGAAATATAATTCTCCTCCAAAGGAAAGGGGAGCGACATCAGGGAGGAGCATTCTGGTCAATCCGTCTACTCCTCCGTTGCTGGATGCGATGCTGCGCCTCGTCCATTTATTAGATACGCCCGCGGATATTGACATGCTGTCACCGCTCGTCATCAGGGAAATATTTTATCGGGTACTGCAGGGAGAACAGGGAGCGCTCATTAGACAATTTGCGGTATTTGGAACTTATGCTCAGGGTATCTCAAGCGCCATTCATCTGATCAACACAAATTACTCAAAGCCGCTAATCATCGAAGAGTTGGCAGCTCATGTCAGCATGAGCCCGACAACTTTTCACAAGCAATTCAAACAGATCACTGCCATGACACCACTGCAATATCAGAAAACTATCCGGTTGCAAACGGCGCGACGACTGCTGCTCACGGAGGGCTTGGATGCAGCAACAGCAGGATTTCGCGTCGGCTACGAGAGTCCCTCTCAATTTAGCAGAGAATACGCACGTTTATTCGGACGCCCTCCAATGAGTGATATCCAACACCTGCATAATTCGCTAGGGAGAGGGTAAAGGTGCATGAATCTTGATGTGGGGAAAGTCCCCCTGTTTTTTATAGCATTGTTCTGAGCAAAACCAACCCGGACACAACATGGATTGTATAGTTCTCACTTGCCATGTATGTATCTTGACAGAAATTGGATTTAACCCGTAATATATATGTTGGAGATGAAGGAAAGGGGACTCGCGGGACAATGTGGACTTCTTTGTAATGGTTATTTAAACTGGATCGCTCAACTTGGTGTTTTGGTAATAGCCATATGCCTTGTTTGTTATGTCGATCAGCAACCATTCAAGGGACGCGAGAAACCGTTTGAATAAACCCGGTCGCGGATACTTGATGTATCCGTTTTTTTTGTTATACCAGGGATAATCCCGTCTCCAAAGAAAAATGGTTTTCTCGCCCCCCACTAAACGGAGGGAAACCAATGACCAAATTATATGGAAAAACAGCGATCGTAACAGGCACAAGCCGCCCCGGGGGTATCGGGGCCGCCATTTGCCGCACGCTGGCGCAAGAAGGAGCTAACCTGTTCTATACACATCTGTACGATTACGATAAGACCGAGAATTCGGGAGATGCCGATGAGAATTGGCCGGACCTCTTCGCCGAGGAGCTTCGCTCCTACGGCATTAAGGCAGCGCATATGGAGCTCGATCTTACTGATCCTGCTTCCCCAGGGCGACTGCTTGAAGCAACCCGGTCGGCCGTTGGGCTGCCGACCATTCTCGTCAACAATGCTACCTACAGCGTCTCAGCTGATTTCCATCAATTGAACGCCTCGCTGATCGATGCTCACTGTGCTGTAAACATTAGAGGCACGTTTATGCTATCAGTCGAATTCGCGCGTATGCTGGAGGTTGAGCAGACTGCAGCGGCAGCGACTACCATTGATAACACTGGCGCCGGCAGTACCCACGCCGTCTCTGCCGGGATTGCTGGGCTGACCAGCGATCAGATCGTTCGCGGCGGCCGTATTATCAATCTCACGTCCGGTCAAGGTAAAGGGCCGATGCCAGGCAATCTCGCTTATGCGGCAACGAAAGGCGCCCTCTCCACATTCACCGAAAGTCTATCTGTAGAACTGGCGCCGCTTCACATTACCGTGAATGCGGTTGATCCCGGTCCTACAGATACGGGTTGGATGTCAGAAGAAGTGAAGAAGGATCTGCTGCCGCGATTTCCGATGGGCAGGGTCGGTCTTCCTGAAGATGTATCCCGTCTGATTGCTTTTCTGGCGAGCGACGATTCCCAATGGATTACCGGACAGATCATTCATTCCAGAGGCGGGTTCTAATTAGGAAAATAGTTTAGGTGAATCACTGAATTTCTGAATTGCAGATGTCGGTTTTTAGATGTGAAATACCAAAAGATCTCTTCACTAGTGAAGAGATCTTTTGGTATACAACAATTTTTTAATGAAAATCACATTAAAAATGATGTGTTAATCCACTTGCAAGGCATTATTATGGTTTCCTAATGTCCACCTGTATTGGAAGCCCAGACAGGATACCAGCCCAAGGCCGGATTTTCATTATTGTACAGTACCAGATTACCGTCAGTTTGCATGATCAGCACATTGCCTCTAAGATTGGCTGGCACATTGTCTGCTCCATACCATGCCTTAGCCCACGCCAGGTTATCCGGCAACAGATTACAGAAAATTTGATCTCTCGTAAGGAATACCCGCTAGCATTATTCAACGGGGAGGATTGATGGCACAGAGAACTGTCGCTCTTGGTTTGACAATCCGCCATATGAATTTATTCTTTGTATGATAGTTGTCATATTGACTATAGAAGGCAAACGGATTATTATTTTATTGAATGATAGTTTAATCTATCAAATAATATAATATCAAATCAATCAAATGAACAGGAGCATCAATAAGATGACAACAATTTCAATCGTCAAAGCCAGTTCTTATTCGTTACGCGGAGCCAAGCTTCATTTAATGGCTATTGGCAAGATGGCTCATTCTATCGCAGGTTCAAACAATCAAAAATTAGTCGAAGCTACATTCAGAAAACTATGGCAGGCGAAAAACAACCGATTCAGTCATGAATATGCGTATGAGGCAAAAGTAGGAGAAAAAACTTATGGGATGATCTCATGTTTGCCAATCACAGCGCTCGAAGAGTTGACCGGGTCCACAATGAAACAATTGTTTTTACTTAGAAAAATGGGACTCGTTTTGTACAATTTGCTCCGCCCACTGGGGTTATTTTCCACCGTAACACTAAAAGAGGGATTTCAAGGTGAATTTCATATTGCTTCACTGGCAACGATGCCTGAAAGCAGAGGCATAGGTATAGGTTCACAGCTTATTCATTTCGCTGAGGAGGAAGCTATTTCACGAGGGTATGCATTCAGTTCTTTAACTGTGAAAAAGGAGAATCATCTGGCAGCTAGATTATATGCAAAACACGGCTATGAAATCACCTCAGAAATTAATAAACCCACTATAGCGCTATATAGAATGGTCAAGAAGCTGAAATGATTTGTTGAATTCAGTTCAGTTAAATTCTAATAAAGACAGATGAGGTGGAATTTATATGGCATGGTTATTTCTTATCGTAGGAGGATTTTTAGAGATCGGTTGGGCTTTGGGGTTAGCATTTTCAGACGGATTCACAAAAATGGAAATTGTAATCCCCACGATCATTTTGATGGTTGGAAGCTTCTATTTTTTTGCAAAGTCTATCAAAATTCTACCTGTATCCACGGCTTATGCCGTTTTTACCGGACTTGGCTCCTTTGGTACCGCGCTGGTGGGAATGATTTTTCTAGGAGATAAAGTAAGTGCGCTTAAAATTGTGTTAGTGTATACCCTGATTTCTTGTATTATCGGTTTGAAATTAGTCTCTGACCAACCCAAAAAAGAAGTAGGTGTATAGAGAATGAGTTGGATACTTTTGGTGTTAGCCGGTTTTTTTGAAATTGGTGGCGTAATATTTCTGAAATTATCAGAAGGGTTCACTAAACTGAAGCATACATTAACTTTTGCTTTATTCCTTGGTTTAAGTTTTATTTTTCTTTCATTATCTTTGAAGGAAATCCCGATTAGTATCGGCTATGGGATCTGGACAGGTATCGGTGCCTCTGGAAGTGTTCTACTCGGGATGTATGTTTTCAAAGAACCCAAAAATCTAAAAAAATTAGCTCTCGTCAGCGGAATAATCGTAAGCATAGTTGGTTTAAAGTTAGTATCCTAGGGCAAATGCAAATAACATCCTCAACCAAACGTCAGCCGACCACGACCGGCTGACGTTTTTCGCTGAAGTAACAGGCATCAGTCTGGACCTTATTGGATATTCGCCAATAATTAATGGCTTAGCGGATCTGAGTTGTCCATCTTGACGAATGAACTACGGCTCCAGCTAGTGGAGTGTAACTTAATCCAGATGCATTCCGGATTGATCCATTTTGGATGCGGTGGACTCTCCCAATTTCATACTGAGACTAGCAAAGGCTGCAATCAAAATAATTATGGCGGACAGTCCATAGACAGGGACAAGCGTAATCGACTTCATGAGCGGACCGGCCAAAGCGGAACCAGTTAGCGTTCCTGCCATGAGTAGTGGCGTAATCGTACCGTTCACACGCCCAATGTAGGATTCCTCAACCAGTTTCATCATTATAGCTCCGAGCACGATCTGCATGAAAGCCGTCATGACGCCAACCATGAAGCGCATGGCAGCTGTTAGATACACCCAGACGGATAGAGCCTCGACGATGATGGAGAATGACAGGAAAGCGATGCCTGCGAAGATGACGGTGGATTCATCTTCGGACCCAGAGCTGCTGCTGCCAAGCCCCCGATCAGCATTCCGACGCCAGACAGTGCATAGAACCATTGGATACTTTCCTTGTCAAGCTGAAGACGTTCGGTCACAATATAGATGTCCAATGGCTGGATTAAGCCAGACCCTAGCCCAATGCAGGCAAACGTAAGCGCAATAACAATTAAATTCCGTTGGCTGCGGATATAGCGGAAACCCTCTTTCATATCCTCCAAAATTGGTGCGGCGCTCCGTTCAGGCGAGCGCGACGAGGGAGGAAGGGAGAGTTGGACGAATGCCGCTGTAAGGAAAATAACGATCATCGCGGACAGCGAGTAGGTCAGGCCTAGCGATGAATAGATGAGTGTCCCTATGACAGGTCCTACAATAATGAACAAGGACATGATCCCTTGGGAAATACCGATTGCCGGTGCTAACAGCTCTGCGGGCACATGCCGTTTAAACATAACAGCCGAAGAAGGCTGCGAGAACTGGCTGACGATGGCTGACACGACCGTCGCGGCGAATACGGCTTGCCAAGAACCTGCAAGCACGAACAATAGAATGGCTCCGATCGACAGCGCGCTGAGCAAATCACCTGTGATCATCGTTCGCTTCGGATTCCATCTGTCGGCGAAAGTGCCACCAATGAATGAGAAGAGAAAAATCGGCGCATATTCCATCACGGTCAGAAGGGAAACAGCGACGGGATCGCTGTCCGTCTGCTCCATTACATAGAACAGCAGCGAGATATTTCGGATCCAGATCGCCGACTGCTGCAGAAGGTCAGCGAACGCTACGATCCGGAATACACGGTTGGCCAATAATGCTTTAATAACATATCCCCTTAAAGACGGAACAAAACCGAGCGTCCGGTCTGATTGATGGGCAAAAAATTAGTACTACTCTATCCCTTGAAGTAAAACATCGATTGCAGTCCGATATAAGCCGACAATCCGATCGGTTTCGTAATTGTAATACGAAACACTAAGGCCTCCAAATAACCCGAAAAGGATAAAAGTAAGATCTTCAAGCGGCATCGGTCGAAACTCGCCGCTTTGCATTCCTTCCTCCAACAGCTGTTGAAAGATCGGATAGTGCATTCGTGTCAGCAGCAGAAGCTTATCCCGAATCTCGTGATCCCCGGTTTCGCTCCCCGAAAATTCTTCCGCAGCTCGAAGAAGCGGATTACGGAAATCCTCAGCGTAGTGCTCGGCAAGCCGGTACAACTTCTCGCGGGACGAACCAAGCGTTTTTTCTATGTCGCGCCACTTGCCGATCCACTCCACCTCTAAACAGATCAACTAATTAGTCCTGGATTCTTGATGTCCTAATCATTCTGCGATAGATAATAAATCGGCTTTCACCTTCGTTGTAAAGTCCACTTGCTAAATATCTTATAAGAAATTCATGAAATCTCAGAAATTTATCCAATAGGGGGGTGCTAATATACAAATACAAACAAAGACGAGGTGATGTTATGCAAGCAAAATTGACAGCGGACGCCATTCCCCTCTCCAAAAAGCGAAAGACATGGATAAGGACGATACAAAAGTATAAAGTGATGTATGCTCTCTTATTACCAGCTTTAATTTACTTTGCGGTATTCAAATACATTCCTATGGCGGGAATCATGATTGCTTTTAAAAACTACAACCTGGCTCTGGGACTATGGGATAGTCCATGGGTGGGATTCAAAAATTTTACGGATTTTATGAATGGCGTTTATTTCTGGGACATCATGAAAAATACGATCATCATATCGCTGTATAAGTTATTGTTCGGTTTCTCCGCTCCCATCGTACTTGCTCTACTCCTCAATGAAGTGTATAGCCAATGGTTTAAGAAAATCGTGCAGACAATCACTTATTTACCCCACTTTCTGTCTTGGGTCATTGTATATGGATTAATGGTAGCCTTATTAGCCCCAGGCGATGGCCTTTTTAATATGATTTTGAAGGAAAGTGGTTTTCAGCCCATCTCATTTCTTACGGAGCCTGCTTGGGGGAGACTGCTGGTCATCGCATCTGAAATATGGAAGGACATTGGATGGGGAGCGATACTGTACCTCGCCGCATTAGCAGGTATTGATCCAAGCTTATATGAGGCAGCTCGAATGGATGGCGCTTCCAAATGGAGACAGCTCTGGCATATCACGTTACCTGGCATTCGAGGAGTCATTATTCTGATGCTGATTCTTAAATTAAGCCATATTCTGGATGCTGGCTTTGACCAAATATTCATGTTTGCCAACACCTTTAACCAGGAGAAGATCGACATTATCGACACATGGGTATACCGTGAAGGGTTGGAGCGTCTGAAGATTGGCTTGGCGACTGCTGTAGGATTGTTTAAAGCTGTCATTGGATTTGGTTTAGTTTTGGCAGCAAATAAGCTCGCCAAAAAATTCGATGGGCAAATTTGGTGAGGTGGTTTTTCAAATGATCAATTTGACAATCGGGGAAAAAGTCTGGCAATCCGTCGTTTATGTTATTCTTATTTTTTTATCACTCCTTTGCTTATTACCCTTTTTATATGTGATTGCCGTCTCCGTGACGCCGGAATCGGAAGTGTTAAGAAGAGGAATTGTGATTATACCCGAATCCTTTACCTTTCTGGCCTATAAAGAAGTATTTATTTCTCATGGGATCTGGCAGGCGTATAAAATTACGTTGTTTCGAACGATCATAGGCACTGCGTTAAATGTGTTTTTTACGGTCATCGCAGCGTACCCGTTATCCAAGAAATATTTGCCGGGACGCAGTCCGTTTTTACTATTCATTGTGTTTACCATGATGTTCAGTGGGGGGTTAATTCCGACTTATCTACTAATTCGCTCTCTAGGGTTGCTAAACAGTCCGTGGGTATTGATTATTCCAAATCTTATTAGTGCATTTAATCTGGTGATCATTAAAGGCTTTTTCGAGCAATTGCCTGGTGAAATCGAGGAATCAGCGCGGGTTGACGGTGCAAGTGAACTACAATCGTTATGGCGGATCATTTTACCACTGTCTTTGCCCGTAATTTCGACCATTTCTTTATTTTACGCAGTGGGGCATTGGAATAGTTATTTTGATGCTATTGTTTATATCAATGATTCCAACTTGATGCCGCTTCAAGTCGTCTTACGCAACATCCTGCTTAACGTCGCAACACAAAGTGCTGAATCACTTGCCAATTCCGGAACGGTAAGTACATTCGCTGTGCAGATGGCTACAGTTGTCGTGACTACGATCCCGATTTTGATCGTTTACCCATTTTTGCAAAAGCATTTTACCAAAGGTGTACTTCTGGGATCCGTTAAAGGGTAAGAGGTGTTCCAAACTAACTGAGTTATTACGGGGAAACCGTGATAATATACAAGCAAAGGAGAGGTCAATATGCAGCGTAAAAAGATTTCATTTGCTATTCTGTCGGCAATCTTAGGACTGGGAACGTTATTGTCAGGATGTGGGGGAAATGAAGAAGTTACATCGACAACTTCGGGTAATTCGCAGGGGCAGTCTGGTCAGTTTGAAACCAAAATGAAAATTACGATGTTTAACCAAGGTACGTTCAATGCTGCTGCTCCGATCCCTCCACGTGATGAAGATATTCAACGCCAAATGTTGGAAAAAGAGATGAACATCGACTTGGATATGGTGATTCCTCAAGCTGGGCAGGCAACAACCAAACTAAATACGCTCATTGCAGGCGGAGATCTTCCAGATTTGATCTTCTTGAAGAGTCGTGCTGATCTCGCGCAATATTATGACCAAGGTGTTCTTGCAGATTTGACACCGTATCTGGATCAATTCCCTGAATTGCAGAAACGGTTTGGCAGCGACTCTTGGGAGGCAATGTCCTATCAAGGAAAAACGATCGGAGTTCCAGGTTATGATAATGTAAACGGTATCAGTAGAAGCTTTTTCATTCGGAACGATTGGCTGAAAAAGCTGAATCTGGAAGTACCAACGACACCGGATGAGCTGTTCGAAGTTATGAAAGCCTTTACAGAGAAAGATCCGGACGGTAATGGCAAAAACGATACGTACGGATTCATCGGCGGTATGAATAAAGAAGGCAATCTGCAAACCTACGGCTTTGATAGCTTGATGTGGATGTTTGGCGTCAATCCTCCTTCGGCCGTTGAGATAAAAGATAATGAACCGGTATTCTTGTTTATCGATCCCAAAATGAAAGAGGCGCTTGCTTACATTAATAAAATGATGGCAGCCAAGGTGGTTGATCCGGACTGGGTGACGATGAATTCGCCTGATCTGTTGGACCAAAAGATGTTTAAGGGTAAAGTTGGCTTCATGATCAGAGATGCTCGTAGACTGGAGCCGGATTATCAACAGAAAATGAAAGAAATTAGTGGAGAGGTGCCGGAATGGATCGTCATCCCTCCGATGAAAGGACCTTACGGGGATCAAATTGTAGAGAGAAAATCGTTCCAAGGCAATTCATGGGCCATATCCGCAAAAGCGGACGAGGACAAAATCATTCGGATCTTGTCCATGCTGAATTATCTCTTTACGGATGAAGAAGCCTATCCGAATTTTGCATACGGAATTAAAGGGATTCATTGGGATGTGGTGGACGGCAAGATCAAAAATAAAACTTCCGAATTATCGAAGGAAATGAAAGAGAAGTACCTGTGGGTCGATCATTATAGAATGCCGCGCCGTGGTGATGATGCGGAGTACTTCAGCTTCCAGAATCCGAAGACTGCGGAAGCTTTCAAGAACAACCAGCAATATGTGGGGCCAACGCTGCCCGGAAATTTATTGACTCCAGACCCGAGCGATACATTGGATGCTGACCGCCAACGTTTCATTAATGAAAGCTTGGTTAAATTTATGACGGGCAAAGAGCCGCTTACCAACTGGGACAATTTCCTCCAGACACTGGATACCAAGTTTGACATGCAGAAATATATGGAAACAGCAATCAAGCAATTTAAAGAAGCCGGGCTTATCAAGTAAAATAAATAAACGAAGAGAGTGGCTATTCGTAGCCCCTCTCTTTATTAGCATATGCTATTCTTATTTTAAAACGGAACTAAAGAGGAAGATGATCGATGCGGAGAAGAATCAGCTTGCCTTTAAAATTATTTTTGATCGTGTTTGCATTTGTATTAGGCTGCATCATCTTGATCAGCCAATTGTCTTATCGCTACGTCCAAAAGGAAATAAGAACCAATGATATTTATTACACGAACCAAATCCTTGACAAGGTAGACCAGTATTTTACCGTGAATTTTTCCTCCTTCCAAACGATTCTCTTTTCAGTCGAAACATCGGTGAAAGCCAATATTGACAATGCGGAAGTGATTAAAAAGCAATTAAGAGAGCTGTATGAACTCAACAGTAATTACGTCAGTAATATTTATTTGATCAAAAGCGATTTATCCATTCTGGGCGGAAGTATCGCTACCCGAATATTCGATGAACCCTTACCTGAAAGAGAACCTTTATTTGATGCGGCTGACAAGAGCAGAAGGACTACCTTTGTGAGTGAACCTTACAAATCGAAGTATTCCGGCTGGACCGTTACGATGGTTCGATATCTGAACGGCGCTCCGTTTCCTATGGCCATTGCGGTTGATTTGGATCTAAATGCCATTGAGGAAACATTGTTCAAGATTAATAAACAAGAACAAATGAATCTGGCTCTGATCACCGCATCGGGTAAAATCATTGCCGGATTTTCTGAAAATAAAGGACCACTGAATATTCAAGATCATACGTTTTCAATCGGGGAAACGTCAGCGGAACAAATTTTGAATACGACAGAAACAAGTCTTCAACTGCATACCAAGGATGGCATGCCGGTCTCCCTTCTGAAAAAACCAACGGAGAAATTCAACTGGACCCTTATCTCGATCAACGATGAATCGCGTTTGAAAGCAGCTTTGTCCAGATTGGAAACCTATTATATTGAGCTTCTAGCTGCTGGTTTTCTCTTAAGTTTGTTCATTTCTTTTTTGGTTGCCAAATATATAAGGAAACCACTCTATACGCTCAAAACAAAAATGAAGCAGGTGGAGCAAGGTTTCCTTACAACGACAATAACGATTAATCGAAACGATGAGTTTGGAGATCTTTCACGAGCATTCGATCGGATGCTGCAACAAATAGTGGAACTGATTCGGCGAGCTGAACTTCATAATGAACTTGAACGGAAGCTGGAAATCCAGGTGCTGCAGTCTCAAATTAACCCTCATTTTCTGTACAACACACTTGGTTCGATCAGCAACGTTATACGTCTCGGACAAATAGAGAAAGTAGATGTGGTGATCGGTTCGCTCATTTCATTATTGGAATACGGGATAGACGATGCTTCAGAGAAGGTTTCCTTACGTCAGGAACTACGCAATGTAGCGGATTATATCGAAATCCAGAACATTCGGTACAACCGAAACTTCCACTTGATTGAACATATCGAAGCAGGGTTAATGGATTTCCCTGTTTTTCGAATGCTGCTGCAGCCTCTTGTGGAGAATAGCATCTTTCATGGTTATAACGGAGGGGGAATTGAGGGACCTATTACGATTCATGCGTACAGGGAGGATGGTATCGTCATCATAGAAGTTGTTGATCAAGGCGAGGGAATTCCAGCTGATAAAATAAAGCATATTTTAATCTCAGAACCGAGTGAAATGGAAGTAAAAAGGAAAAGAATCGGGCTAAATAATATTCATGGCCGAATAAGACTTCACTACGGAGAACAATTCGGGCTTCAGATCATTAGCATACCTAAGGAAATAACCCGTGTACGCGCCTTATTCCCGGCAGATTCGCAAAAAGGAGATGCATCGTGATGAGAGAATATACCTGCTTCATTGTTGACGATGAAGACCTGATCATTCAAAGATTGGAATTGTTTTTTAATGAGCTCTCTCATAGAGATAAGCGATTTGTTCTAGTGGGAAAAGCGAATAATGGGCTGAATGGAATCGAGGAGATTTTAAAACTTAAACCGGATATCGTCATTTCCGATATCGTTATGCCGCGAATGGATGGAATCTCCATGATTGAGCAGCTCAAGACGGAGCTCCCCCATACCCAATACATCCTTTTGACCGCTTATTCATCCTTTGAATACGCCCAGCGTGCTATTCAAGCCAACGTATTGGAGTACATTGTAAAGGTTCCGCTGAGAGAAGCGGATTTGGACCGAGCTTTAAATAAGGCAGCTGGGATTTTAAATGAGTTTAAGAAAAAAGAAGCTGAGTTTCAATCGTTAAACGTATCCGTCCTTGAAAATAAATATAGAGTCCGCAAGCAATTTTTTAACGAGCTGATCCGAGGCGAAATCCCCTCACATCGTGCATCAGATTTTGCCAACCGCATGCAATTTCATTTCTTTCAAGCCAACTATTGCTGCTTCATTGTTGAAATGAATACATATGGGAGTTTCCGAAACGAATACTCCGCCGCTGATCAAAACATCTTGAAATACGCGATTACGAATATCATCGAAGAAACGGTGATGAATGGGGGCAGCGGCGTAGCTGCGGATTTGTCCGATCATCGTTTTATTGGCTTTCTATCCTGGGAAAACAACCGCAGTGATATGGAAACGGAATATGCTTGTCAATCCTTGGGAGGTCAGATCGTCTCTTATTTGCATCAATATTTGAATCAAAGGGTATCCGTCGCTTTTGGAGGTCCACATCGAGGCTGGGAATCGATCAAACAAGCGTACACGGAAGCTAATCATGTGAGTGACGATTTCTATTACCATACAGAGAAAGTCGTAAAAACACCCATGCATCGGTTCCAATACCATAATGACAAAAAAGCCGACTTTCAACAGAAACTGACTGAGTTTCTGATGTATGTGAAAAGGAAGATTTCCAAAGAAGATCTGGAGAATGCACTCGCCGATCTGAACCAATTTGTTACGGACCATAAAATCCACAAGTCCATCATGGCACCGATGATTAGAGACTTGTACAGAGACATTACCGTGAAGTTTAAATCGGGGAACAAGCTGTACATGGAAGCAGCCGAATTCCCCATGGAGTTTATGGCATTTCAGGAGCAGCTCGCCTATATTGGCGACTTTACATTCGAATACGTACACGCAGGCCAGCTATTACATCGTTCAGAGATCATGAGTGCTATGCATTTTATCGAGAAAAACCTGAAACAGCGTTTAACGCTGGAGGCTATTGCCGAGGAAGTGAATTTAGCACCATCGTATTTTAGCAGCTTATTCAAAAAAACAATGAACGAAGGCGTGATCAGCTACATCAACCGTAAAAAAATCCAATTAGCCCTCGAGCTGTTAAATGTCCGGGATTATTCTTTGTTGGAATTGTGCGAGGAAGTGGGCATCGTCAATGAAGGCTACTTTTGCAAACTGTTTAAAGAATATACGGGGGATACGCCTAAGCAATACCGGATAAAAATGACAAGGTACGAATCCAAATAAGGATGCAAAAAATGTATGATTTTTTCGCGAAATCCTGTAAAAAAAAGGGGCCCAGAACCATTACCATGATAGGAGCATCTAATCATGGAGGTTAACCAAATGGAGCTTATAAAAGCAGATGTAACCGTCGTTGGCGGAGGTATTGCCGGGATATGCGCTGCCATTGCTGCCGCACGCCAAGGGCTGCAGGTTTCACTTATTAATGATCGGTCGGTTCTTGGGGGAAATGCGAGCAGCGAGGTCAGGGTTCATATCAACGGGTCGGCATATCTCGGAAACAGTCCATCTTACTATGCTCGCGAGGGCGGGTTGGTAGAAGAACTCAAGCTGAAGATCTTTCATTATAATCCGTTATACAACAAGAAACTTATGCTATCGCTTTCGGATACGGTCTTGCTCGACATGGTTTATGATGAGCCTAACATTTCTCTATTCCTGAATACATGTGTGCATGAAACGGGCATGGAGAACGGCAGAATTCAATGGGTAGAGGGCCTTCAATTGGCTTCGGAAAGAAAATTCCGTTTTGAAAGCCCTACCTACATCGATTGCTCCGGCGATGGGATTGTTGGATACCAAGCAGGTGCTCACTTCCGATGGGGAAGAGAGGCGAAGCATGAATATAAGGAGGAGCTCGCTCCAGAAGTGGCGGATCATTACACCATGGGCGATACGATTCTGTTTCAAGCCCGTGACGTAAACTATTCCGTTCCTTACAAAAGGCCAGGCTTTGCATATGACATTACGAAGTTGGCCTTTTTCGATAGCATCAGAAAAGGCTTAAACCATCGGTCTTTTCCAAGGAAAATCAATGGGCTTGGCGGATTGTGGTGGCTGGAATACGGCGGACATATGGATATTATCAAGAATAATGAAGACATCGCATTGGAACTGCGGAAATTGGTGTACGGGATATGGGATTATATCAAAAATAGCGGCGAGTTTGATGATGTAGACAATCTTATCCTGGATTATGTATGCCCGATTCCGGGAAAGCGGGAGTCAAGGCGGTTTATAGGGGAACACATGCTGTCTCAGAACGACCTTACAGCAAAGCCTCATTTTGAAGATGCTGTATCCGTCGGTGGCTGGTATATGGATCTGCATGCGAATAAAGGCATCTACGATGAAGGGCCGGCTACCGCGTGGAATTTTGTACCGGGATTGTATAATATCCCTTTCCGCAGCTTATTTTCACGTAATATTCCTAATCTCATGTTCGCTGGCCGCAATATAAGCGCTACCCATGTGGCTTTCGGGTCTACAAGGGTGATGGCAACCTGTGGTTGTATGGGGCAGGCGGTAGGAACGGCTGCTGCGTTATGCGTAAAATATGAGGCAGACCCCGCGGCCATCGTCAAAGCTCATATGGGTGAGCTTCAAGCGCAGCTGCTTCGAGATGGGCAAACGATTGTAGGGCTTCAAGAGCCGTTGGATCCATATTTCGCTGACGGATTAACGATTCGTGCCTCGTCTCAGCGAAGCTATGAACATCTTCGTCCAACGGAAGAGATTAGCTTGGAGCAAGCGTTATGTTTGGTCCTGCCGATTCAGACAACCGTGGCTGAAAGCGTGCAGATCAAAATTAAAAATAGATCCGGGCAATCGGAAACGTTGCAAGTAAAGCTGTTTGGCGGGGAACGGAAGGAAAACTATATCCCCACCAGCGAGCTTAAAGACTATCGCTTGCAAATTTCAGCGAAGCACGATGACTGGATTACGCTGGACCTCAGCTGCAATAAGCCGGCTGATGACAAAATCTACATCGTATTGGAAGGTACGGCGAGCCTTGCCGTATACGGCAATGAAGAGACAATAACAGGGGCGGTCAGCTTTTATTATAGGCCAGAAGTGCCGTCCAGGTTAAAAAAGCTTAATAAGAGCATTTGCTTCAAAGAGCTGCTGCCCTCTCAAAATATGTATAATCCCGTGAATGTCATTAACGGCTTCTCCAGACCTTATGGTCTGCCGAACAGCTGGATTTCTGAACGTACGGAAGGACAGGAATGGTTGGAATTTGGTTTTGCAAACCCCAGAAATCTGGATGAACTCCATCTTGTTTTTAATTCACAGCTGAACTTGGAGCATTTCGATGATCCGATCGAGCCACTGATCCAAGATTATGATGTGATCTTAACCTTGGAAGACGGAACCGAGAGTGAAATTCATATCCGTGGGAATTATCTTTCGTTGAATAAACATAAGGTGCATGCAGAGGGTGTAACCCGAGTCCGGATTCATTTCTTCTCAACGTATGGTTCGCCTTATTATGAAGTGTTTGCTGTAAAATTTTTTGTTCCTAAAAACGCTAAGTGAGGTCAGGTGAAATCGTGATGAAGGAATTTTTCCCTCGAAGAGGGCTGCCTAATGTCATTACAAAGTTGGAAAATGGGGAAACCGTAACCATCGTCTATTTCGGCGGCAGTAATACGCGTTCCGAAGGATACAGGGTTATGACGGCGGATTGGCTGCGAGGGCAATATCCACATGCGGATATCCGCGCTGTGAATGCAGGCATTGATGGGACAGGATCGGACCTCGGCTGTGCGCGTGTGGAGACGGATGTACTGCGTCATCAGCCTGATCTCGTGTTTGTTGAATTTGTTGGAAACGATGGGGGAGTTCCCGAATCGAAGGCGCGGATCGAAGGCATTGTCCGGCAGATCCGCAAGCGCAGCCGGTTTACCGATATTCTGTTTGTGTATACGGTTAAGGAGCGGGATCTAACCTTATTTCAATCCGGCCAATACCAGAAGGGAGCTCGTATGCAAGAGGAAGTCGCCGACTATTACGGCATTCCTTCGATCCATCTGGGCGTAGCCGTCAGTCAAATGGTTTTGGATGGAAAGCTCATTTTTACCTTAAGGGCAGACGTGTCCATTCCCGATGCCGTTATTTTTACGCATGATTCGATCCATCCGACGATTCCCGAAGGACACCAGATCTACACGGATACCATCACCCGGTCGTTTGAGAAAATGAGCGAACTTCAAGATGGTATGGGAAAAGTCGAACATCACTTGCCGCAGGACCCTTTGGTCCCGGCTAATCCGTGGGAGTATGCGACCATGCTGCCGCTGGACCGTCTTACTCGTTTTTCGGCAGGGTGGTCTTACATGACCCCTGATGATTTTGCTTTAGTGCGCGAGTATGATTGGTTGTTCCCCGGCCTATGGCGAGCAGTCGATCCTGGAGAGGCGATCACGGTGGAGTTTGAGGGAACGCACATCGGGTTATTCGATATCGGGGGGCCGGATTCTGGCCGATTGAAGGTGTCAGTGGATGGAGGAGAACCCTTTCTTGTCGATCGATTCACACCCTATAACGATCATAATCGAAATCAGTATGTTTTCTTGCCGGAGCTACCGAATGGGAAACATACGGTTCGTTTCGAAATCGATCACGAAAAGACAGACAAAGCAGCCGTGTTTGAAGCAAGCGGCAATGAAAGAAGTATGGAACATGTTCGGCAGCATCCAGCTTGGTATGATCAAACGGTCATTCAGGTTGGAAAGCTGCTACTGGTGCAGCCGCCATTATAATTCATTTTTCCACTTGGAAGACCTACATTCTATCTGACTGCAATTTAGCAATCAAATTAGGATGCAGGTTTCTTTTTTTGCTTAAAATCGTATAAGAAATGCTTAAAATGATAGAAATTTCACAGTGATGTGCCATGCTATGATACAAACGACAGAGCGAGACTGCCAGAAGGATAAGACTATTGCTTTTTTACGATCATTCGAGCAAAGGGCACTATCATTTTGGAAGCGTTATCATTAAAAGAGAGGCTGTGAGTTGTATGGTCAAAAGGAAGTTGTTTTTCTTCATCGTTTTCATGTTGACGATAGGAGTTCCTTTCAGCCTGATCGGTATAAGGGCCGCTTATGCGGAGACCTTACCTTATCAGACGATTATCATTGATGATGGAAGTCTCACAATTGATAATGTCGTCACGGTTGATTCCGGCAACGCTAATAACGGATTCTCCGCTCCTTATTGGAGCACAAGCTCGGGAGTGAAGGGATACAATAATTCCAGCTCCAAATATACAGACGCCGTAGGTAGAAGCATCACATGGAATCCACGCTTGGAAGCAGGTACGGCGAGAATATCGTTCTATAAGCTGAATTGGGCGGATAAGGCAGATAGTAATGTGAAAATTGAGATTGTTCATAACGGGATTACGGATGTCATGTTTATGGATCTGAGACCTTCGTCGGGTCCATCGACCGGGTGGGTTGACTTGGGGGAGTATGAATTCAGTGGGGATGATAGCGAATTTGTCAGGCTGACTCGAACGCAACCTACAACGGGCACGATTATTACGCGGGCTGATGCAGTCAAGTTTGAAGGAAATATCCGGCAGCAGGAACCGCCGTTGCCTCCGCTGCGGAGCCGCACATTAGCGAATCTCAGTTACACGGAAAAAGGCAGCATCGAAAATGAAAACTATAAAGCGACCTTCTATGAGGCAGCATGGGATGGAGGCAAATCCATCGTTCGTGACATGTTCTACAAGAACACGGACACGGGGAACTGGACACCCATCAATAATGTGTCGGAAAGACTTGAGGAGCAATGGGTTTTATTGGATGGGAATGCGGGCAGCCGAACCAATTACTACGATACGATGAATAAACGATGGATTACATTCGACGGGATCCATTTTCCCGACAGCCACACGGCGGTCTTAACCGATTCTACGCATGGCAGTGATTACGATTTTGAAGTGAACTGGTCCATGGCGGGGGATAAACCCGATGTTTCCTTTGCTTTTACACCTCGCCGCGACGGCAATTATGTGATTGGATATCAGTCCTTCACCACAGAGGTAGTCTCTGGCATCAATGAAGTGTTGAATGGATTCAGGTCCCATGCCAAAATGGTAGGTACCGTAGAATCAACAAGCTTGAGGGAGCTGAGCGCTCCGATGAGTCTGGTTGAGAAGAATGACGGTTCGGGGAATCCGTTGACGTATGGGGTATTTGTGCCTTCGCAAGAGCTCCCGGTTGAATTTGAACCGACGGGAGGCGTTACGAAACAACGGCTCGGCATGAGCCTGGTCAACAACGAAGGCAGCGTGCAGCCCATCCTGTATGCGCCACAATTAGGGACTTATTCGCAAATGTCCGCAGAAAGCACCTATCAGTTTCATATGGGGCTAATCGCTCAAAAAAGCAATCTGTATGAGTCCTACGCGGATATTCTCCGCAATGAGTATGATTATTCGGCGTACCGGGAAAATGTTTCCGATCAGTCGCTTACTGACGCGATGTTCAATATGATCGATTTGCTTAAGATTGAGCCGCAAGGGGACGACTCTGTTAATTATGTCCCATCACCCAGCGGGTGGTGGAGCCGTGCCAAGGGCTTTATCGATATCGAAAACGAGGATAGCGTCCGAACAAGCTCGAATGCGGTTCTTTTGGGAGCTTACTATTTGACTGGGGATGACCAGCTATACGATACGAGAGCACTGCCGTCCGTCCAGTATGGCGTATCGCGAAATGGTATCGGTTGGTCGCCGACGCAGAAGAAAGTATACGGCGTACCTTCGTTGTGGAAAATGGCTACTCTGCCGTTCGATGTTTCAAGCGTCGCCGCGGTCAATCAGATGATGGGCACTTCGGCAGGAATCGGGGCGCTGGCACAGGAGGAGTACCTCGTACGTGATCCTGACCAGAAAGATCGGGGCCCTGTCATTCAGCCCCTGATGATGTATCGGATGACGGGAGATGCTCAGTATTTACAAGCTGCGAAGGATGCAGCCGACAGCTATATCACGCAGCATATCGATACGCCTGCATCCGTCGATGTGAGTAAAAATGAGTTCATTTATTATTATAGCAAGCTGTGGATGGAAATCTTGGAGCTTTACGAAGAAACCCAGGACCCCAAATACTTGAATGCTGCTTATAAGGAAGCCAAACGGTATGCAACGATGTTCGTTGCTCGTCCGGTTCCTGAAGGAAACGTTACGATTCCGCAGCCTGAGACGTATAATTACGCGGAGTCGTTCCATTGGCCGGAAAGTGGTAAATTTCAATATCCTAGACTCAAGCTCCCGGAAGATGTAGCCGGAGGCGTACCAGCGGATCGTTGGCTTGTTTCACCGAGCGGATTGACGTTTGAAGCGGGAAGTACAACCGGCTATTATCGGATGAATGCGCAGGAAGCTCCATTCATGCTGAGGTTGTCGCTCTATACAGGGGATAAACTGCTGCAGGATATTGCTCATAATGCGGTTATTGGTCGATATTCCAGTTATCCAGGTTATTACTATAAAGGCTTCGCCGTTAGCCAACTTGAACCGGACTTTCCTCTGGAAGGCCCAAGCGGGGCTACATCCATTTATTATCACCATATTCCGGGGCAGCTCGGGCAAACGATGGATTATTTGATCAGCGAACAATCATTGAAATCGAACGGCAGTATTACGTTTCCTTCCGTATTTGAAACGAATTTTTTATGGTTCAAATATCATCTTTATGGGAATAAACCAGGTCAATTTTATGGTAATTCCGACGTTTGGCTGTGGATGCCCAAGGGGATTATTAGGACCAATCATCCTCAATTGAACTGGATAACGGGTGAGAGCGGGGATAAATTCTACATTGGTCTGAGCAACGCATCGTCAGATGAAGTACAGACTCCAATCGAATTGAATGAACAAATCATTGGATTCAACCCGGCACAGGATTATACCGTAACGATCATCCGCGACAATGGTACACCAGAGCAAACGGTTATGAGTGGCGGAATCATTCAAGCCACGGTTTCAGGCAAGGGCATCACCGCTATCATTGTAGAAGGACTTAACATTGATGTGCCGCTGCATCAGGTTAGAACGGCTGAACCATCGGATGCAAGCTATTTCTTTGATACCCACAGTCCAATTGATGCGGTTAAAGGCATGCTGATCGTTAAGCCCGACGAAACGGTCTACGATGCTTATGTGCAGGCCAAAACGACAAAACCAGCGACAATCCACTATTCATTGGATGGTGGGGCTACGTATACAACCATCCCAGATACGATATACCCGATGGAATGGTCGATACGAGTGGATGATTTATCCCAAACTTTCACGTATTACGTGGAATCGGAGGGGAAACAGACCCGCAAGCGGACACTTTATCTGCCTGATCAGGTAACGGAAGCTCCAGTCCAACCCGACTGGCAGGAGAGTTCATCTATCATTGTGGATAATACGGAGGCGGATACAGATGGCGTCTGGATAAGGGATACAACGGCGAACGACTATTACTACGATAACTATGTGTATGCCAAATCTACGACTGGCACAGCGACAAGCAAAATGAGATGGCGGCCTGATCTGCCAGAAAGCGTAACTTATAGTGTGTATTACAAGCTTCCGCAAATCACCGCTGCGAGTGAAAATTGGGCAACGAATGCCTCATTTACCGTTTATTATAGCGGAGGCTCCGAGACGGTTACCGTTGATGAGACAACGGCGAATGGAACTTGGGTGCACTTGGGGGATTATCCTTTTGCTGCAGGTGATAGCGGGTACGTGGAACTAACCAATAAGGCCAACAAGTCCAGGGTGGTTGCCGATGCAATCATGTGGGTGGACCCGAACCGGATACCGCAATTGGAGTCTGCCGTGATCCTGTCCGATCGAAACGAGCTTCAGATGACTCAAACCGCACAACTGAGTGTAACCGGCTATTTGGATAACGGTTTGATCGGTGATCTAACCCAGGCCAATGTGCAGTATTTTGTAGATCGTACGGATCTGGCTGAAGTGGATAGTACCGGTAAGTTGACCCTTCTGCATCTCGATGGGGCAACGGACCACATTGAGGTGTGGGCTACGGTAACGATGGACGGAGTGACCTTAACAACGCCGCCTTTGAACATCGCGATCAAGGACCTAACGGTTATCGTCGATAGTACAAATACAACCGGGTTATACACGACAGAAGGGTCTTGGAGCCAAAGCAATTTAGCCGGATACAAAATTGGGGTTAAGTCTCGTTACTCTACAGTTGAAGGGTCATCAGCAACGTGGAAAGGGCAGTTTCCAGAGGGGAAATATACAGTCTCGATCTACAAGCTCGTCCATACGACGGCAAACGATAATCATGTCAAAGTGGAAGTGAAGCATAAGACAGGTACCGAGGTCACCTATATCGATGCAACAGTCGGCCCATCGGGTTGGGTTGATCTAGGGACGTTCGACTTTACGGGGGACGGCAGTGAGTATGTTCGGTTAACCAGAGTTACTCCTACAACGGTGGACCCGCCAACACTTCCTGCCGATATGATCTATACGAGGGCTGATGCAGTGAAGTTCGAACGGCATTCCGCTAGTCCGGAGTTGTCTGCAAATGAGGTGCCCGATCAACCGACACTTTCCGAATAAAGAGGTGCTGCAGCAAGCTTGCATGAGGCAGTTCGCATATACTGTGAGTTATCGAATTTGTATGGAACCAGTCCATGTAATCCACATACCGTCACCGTGGCTTAGACGAATAGGCATTGACAATGGAACGAGCAATTCGTATGATTCAAGTGGATTGTAAAAAAATGCAAATGGGGTCGAATGTGGATGACGACAGCTGGCTGGGCGAACAAAATTACCGAAATCACATTGTTTGTGGAAGATTTGCATCGGTCAAAGGTATTCTACCAAGAGACTCTCGAACTTGAGATCATATATGAAGATGAAAGCTGCGCGGTGTTCGATCATGGCAATACAAGCATCAATCTGTTGGACCAATCCAATGCCCACGAGTTAATTGAGCCGGCGCAGGTTGGTCACCTCGGAGATGGCGCGCGGTTTCAATTCACGATCCAAGTGCCAGACGTTGACCGGGTATGCGATGAGCTGAAATTGCGTGGCGTGAAGTTATTGAATGGACCAATAACGCGTCCCTGGGGTCGGCGTACGGCTTGTTTTTCCGATCCGGACGGGCACTTGTGGGAGATTGCACAGGTGCTGGAATGAATTGAATTAGGCAGACATCACCAAAAGACTGCGCTCTTTGTCGCAGTCTTTTTGCTATAGATATTCAGGAAGCTGGATCGACGTGAACATAATGAAGTGAAGTCGACGACAGCTTTCAATGCTTATGAGGTCATGGCTATCACAATTTTTCTTTTGCCGTATAAGCATTCGAATATTCCTTATATTCCTCACCCCAAACCATTACCGAATCTAATATCGGCTTGAGTTTCTTCCCGATGTCGCTCAACGAATACTCGACTTTTGGCGGAATTTGAGGGTATACGTTACGAACAACAACACCATACTCCTCTAGACTGCGAAGCTGTTTGGTTAAGGTTGCATGTGTAATGTCCGGGAACAACCGTTGAATTTCATTAAATCGCATCGTTCTCTCATGTAAAAATAGGATGATCAGCATAGACCACTTCCCAGATAATATTTTTTGAGCGCTTGTAAAGCCGCATTCTTCTAATATTTCATTGGTATAATTCATAGCTATCCTTTCCAGTATCCAAGTGCATACTAACGCTGCTTCTATAGCGTAGAAACTCTCTGAAGAGACTTCTATAATACTATTGTACGATAGAATTCTATCATATGATATTTATTTGAACAATGTAAAAGAGATGGAGGGAACGAGGGAGCATATAAAAACATTTTGTCACCAAACCATATGTATAACAGCACGCACCACGATGGAAGATTACTTTGGAAGTAAAATAAAAAAAGAGGAGATCACACACTTATGAACACAATGATACCCGTTAGTAAAGAACAAGTTATTTCTGCTTTTCAATACAGACATGCTACCAAAACCTTTGATACAACCAAGAAAATATCCGAGGATGATTTTAACTATATTCTAGAAACCGGAAGGTTATCTCCCAGCTCGATTGGTTTGGAACCGTGGAAGTTCGTCGTTGTCCAAAATCCGGAATTACGAAGTAAGCTGAAAAAAGTTTCACCAGGTGCCCAGGGCCAATTGGATACGGCTAGCCATTTCCTGGTCATCCTCGCCCGGACAGATGTTAGATATGATTCGAAATATGTGCTTGATCAATTGAAAAATGTGCAAAACATGCCCGAAGAGGTTATTACATTTATCTCTGGCGCATTAAAAGATGTTCAGGAAGTCCGTGGTTTGCTGGAAGATGAACGTTTACTGTATGAATGGTCTGCGAAGCAAACTTATATTGCTATGGGGAATATGATGACCGCCGCTGCTTTAGCCGGAATTGATTCTTGTCCGATTGAAGGATTTGATTATGCAGCTGTCGATCATATCTTGGAAGAAGAAGGTTTATTAGAGGGAGGTAACTTGAAAGCATCCGTGATGGTTGCTTTTGGATACCGCAGTGAAGAACCGAAACGAGCTAAAACCAGAAGCAATATGGATCAGATGATTAGCTGGTCATAAAAGAATTAGAATCGCCTCCAATAAGAAGTGCATTTCTCTGGTTTGGAATGAGGGTACTCTAGTATTTCGCAATGACCGTTGATCATGATCAACGGTTTTTTTTGATTTATGAACACGGATCTTAAGCAAGATAGTAGTAGCGGTTAGTAAAGAAGGCCGGTATAGGTAGTGAATACTGCTTCTAATCGACGAAAATAACAATTGAATAACAAAACATATCTGTATTTATTACATATATGCGTAAATGTATTGATTTTATCTGATAAATATCACTTTTAAACGTTAAATAACAATGATATTATTCAATAACAAAATGTTTAAAACGTGTTATTATGTTATCTATCTATTGAAATTATTGTTATCTTTTGCCTTATTATCAGACTATTCGATGGAAAGTAGGCCGTATATGAGTTTTATACGATTGTTAAATGATATCAGGATTAGAAAAAAACTATCCTTGATGTTTATTACGGTTGCTGTACTTCCGCTTCTGGCAAGTGGTGTATATCTGACTAGCAAGCTGCGTGAAGTGATGATAATGAATGCTTTCGAACAGGCTACTGACAATGTAGAACGTGTTCGGAAACGAACGGAAGAAGTTATTAAGGTCCCTCTTGATATTTCCTATCAACTTTCAAATGATAGCCGAATGAAGTCTGTCGCTAGCCGTAATTATGATAGTTATATTGAAGTCATTCAAACGTATCGCCAATACTCTGACATTCGGGATTATATGCGGTTATACAAAGGCGTTAAATCAATTCGGCTGTATACGCCCAATCCGACAATGCTCAATAACTGGGAATTCATGCAACCAGACTCTCAGACCATGCAAGCCGAGTGGTATACGACTGCGCTGAGCAAAAAGGGATTAGCCGGCTGGGCATATATGCAGGATGAGAGGGATTTAAAATATTATCTGAGTCTTGTGCGGAAGATCAGCCTTGACGAACCTAAAAAAGAAAGTGTTTTGGTCATCAATGTCAATTCTGATGTATTAAACTCTATTCTTGCCCAAGAGTCATTCTCTACTATGATTGTTGATTACCACAATAATATTGTGGCAGCCAACCGACCAAATCTTTATGGCAGAAACCTAGACGAAGTGAACGTCGGGGACAATATGTTGACGCAAACCGAAGGCAGCTTCGATGAAGTTATGGATGGAAATGCGTCCAAAGTTGTCATTGCCAGCTTGATTCCCGAGAGCAGCTGGAATGGACTAAGGGTTATCTCTGTATTTACAGTATCAGATATCATTAGCGATGCAAATGAAGTCATTCGTGTGGCTTCACTGGTAGTGGTCGGCTGCCTGATCATTGCGATTTTACTCGTCTATGCTTCAGCATCCCTGATAACAAGCAGGGTTCTTCGTCTAAGTAAGCACATGTCAAGAGTAGGCACCACGTCCTGGGATACTTACCTCGACATAGACGGTAAAGATGAGATAGGACAGCTTTCAAGACAGTTTAACTCCCTAGTAGTTCGAATAAACCAATTGATGCTGGAAGTGGAAGATAGCAATCAACAGAAACAGCTGCTGCAGCAAAAACAAAACGAGATCAAATTTAAAATGTTGGCAAGCCAGGTCAACCCCCACTTTCTGTTCAACACCCTGGAATCCATTCGGATGGAAGCTCATCTTCGAGGGGAAGAGGATTTGGCGCAAGCTGTATGGCAGCTTAGCATCTTGATGCGTAAAAGTTTAGAAGTTGGCAGCGGGAAAATTCGACTATCCGAAGAGCTTCATATGGTCAGCTGTTACTTGGAGCTTCACAAGTTTAGATACGAGGACCGACTCTTGTATAACATGGAGATTGCGCCGGGAACCGAGGAAGTCGAGATCCCGCCGCTGATCATCCAGCCTTTGGTTGAAAATTCGATTCTTCACGGGCTGGATCGTAAAGAGGGGGCGACATGGATCACCATTCGAACGAAGTTTACAGAGGATAGAGAGGTAATGGTGGAAATCCAGGATTCTGGTGCGGGAATTTCTCCACTAAAACTGAAGGAATTGCAAAGACAGCTAATGGAAGCAGAAGATGGCGGGATGCGGATCGGGCTCCGCAATGTTAACGATCGGCTGCAACTTACCTATGGACCAAGTTCTGCACTTTCTATCCAAAGTATCGAGGGCCAAGGAACGGAAATCACATTTTGTATACCCCAGAAAGGAGAACCACAATGTTTTCAGTAATGATTGTTGATGATGAGCCAAAGTTACGGCTGGGGTTACAAACCTTGATTCCGTGGAAAAAACTTGGATATGAGGTTATCGGATCGGCTGCGGGAGGAAATGAAGCACTGCGCATTCTCGAAGAGCAGATCCCGGATGTACTCTTGGTCGATATTCGTATGCCAGGCATGGACGGACTGGAGCTTCTTCAAGAAATACGCCTTCGTAACTGGGACGTGCGTGCGATTGTACTTAGCGGCTATGCTGATTTTGAGTATGCACGACGTGCCCTGCAATATGGTGTTGAAGCCTATCTCCTTAAACCCGTAAACAAGGAAGAACTGTCTGCACAACTTCAAAAAATTCACAGTCAACTTTCTGCCAAGCGGGAAGTGCAGAGTAAGCAGAATAAAATAAATTCACCTGAATGGGCAATGTATTCGCTCCTGTCAGGAACGTATGATTCAGAAAACGCTTCGCTGAAAGAATTGTTCGGTGAACACTGGACAAAGTATCAGATTCTATTGATGGCATTTCCGGGGATGCAGCAAGAGGAAGACAAGCGTATTCACCATTTTCGGGATTTGTTGACTGAAACCTATCAATTGGATGGTCAAGGCGTTGTTTTCTATTTTAGCCCCTATATTGTTCTATTGCTCGGGCAGCCGCCTGTCAGCGAGTCGGGGTGGGATGAATTGTATAGGAAATTGAAACTCCTTTCTGGAGAACTACGCTATGAGATGAATGTTGCCGTGGGAGAATCGGTTCGCTCATTGCATGAAATTATCCATTCATTTCGCACCGCACGTTCGCTGCTGGAGCGCAGTTTTTTTTACCATAAAGAAAGGCTGCTGACTAGAGATACTCCAGAAAGCTACCAGATGGCAGGATCCTCTACGATGGATACCTCTTTTTTGGACAAAGAGGAAGCGGCATTTCGTCTTCATTATTTAGTAGATGTTGGACATTCAGAAGCCATACATTCACTCCTGGATGGAATAGCAGCACAAATGGTAGTAAATCGTAATGATGAAAAAGACATCCGTGAATATTTCTTTTATCTTGCTAATGAGACCATTCGAAAGATATATCCGCGAATCGGGTCTACATCAGGTTATCCTGGTGAACCGGCTCAATACCTGGCTGAAATTTACAATTCTCATTACATCCGGGATCTCGTCAACGATGTCTCCACACTGATGGAAAAGTTGGCACATTGCGCGGATTATAACAGTCGGGACAACGAAATGAAACGTATGCTTGATTATATCGATCGGCATTATAGCGATAATCTCAGACTCGAAATGCTCTCAGGGTTGTTTAATTACAGCAGATCCTATTTAGGTCAATTATTCAAAAGCCACACAGGTGAATATTTTAACGATTATCTTGACCGGGTTCGAATCCAAAAAGCAAAAGAAATGCTCTCTCAGGGGATGAAAGTATACGAGGTGGCTGAGAAGGTAGGGTATTCCAACGTGAATTATTTTCACACCAAATTCAAAAAGAGGGAAGGGAGATCCCCTTCGTCCTATCAGACAAAATCTTAAAATGTAAAACGACTTTGCGAGGAAGTGGTTTGCATCAGGCATAAAGCTTTTATCACTTGATATTGAAAATTTATGATACTTTCCGAAAACATTACAAATTTTATAATGAAAATGCTCTACATAAGTAGTATTTTCCAAACTTTTCTTAAACCCTATAGTTAAGGCACGAAGGAGGGAATGTTAACAACTCATGAAAGCGATAACAGAAATATATTCGGGGGGAGATGAAAGTATAAAATGAAATCGAAATCTAATTCTTATTTCAAGTCAGTAAAATCAAACAACAAATTCTTGATGATGAGTTCTGTTATGTTCCTTTCTTTGACAGCTGCAACGGGTTCATCCAGTTATACAGCTGACGCTGCAATAACCGTACCAGGTTATGTCGTTGATCCTGCTGAAGGTTCTCAGACCAGTTCAAAAAAAACCATCAAAATGACCTTTAAAGATGCATTGTTAGAAGGTTATGGTGTTGAGAAACGGGGTAAGGTTCCTGCCGAAAAAGGCACTTTATATGATGGAGAGGGATATATCTCATTCTTTTTTGAAGAGGATTCAAGTGCACCGGAAGCAAAGGGCAGCGCGACGTTTAAAGTCGTTGCTCCGAAAGCCGGGTTGTACGAGCTGAGTCTAGGCTACTATATACCTGAAGGTAACGGAGACAAAGTAACCCAAATTCAAGTGAATGGTACAGGTACGGGTGAACTCACCCTGGATGCACCTATTGCAGGAAATGTTCGCGCTGAAAAAATGATGACCAAAGTGCTGCTGAAGGCTGGGAGTAATACGATCCAGATCTCGCGAGGCTGGGGGTATTTCGGCATTGAACATATCAAACTTCAACCGGCTGTTTCACCAGTTTCCTCGAATATGATTGCTAGATACGCATTGAATAATCCGGAAGCAACGCCTGAAACAAAGGCTTTGATGAATTATATGCTTAGTCAATACGGAAAGAATATGATCTCAGGTCAGCAAACCCTTGAGGACGTAGAGTGGGTCAAACAACAAACTGGTAAATATCCCGCGATTTTTGCCAGCGACTTGATGGATTATTCCCCTTCGCGTGTGAAGAACGGCTCTTCCTCTACGGAAGTAGAGAAAATGATCGATTGGCACAAACGTGGAGGAATCGTAGCTTTAAGTTGGCACTGGAACGCACCGAAAGGAATCGGCGGCAAAGAGCCGGGTTACGAATGGTGGCGAGGATTCAATACGGAGTTTACAACTTTTGACGTCGAATATGCTCTTAATCATCCGAACTCAGAAGAATACAAACTTCTAATTCGGGATATTGATGTCATTGCCACTCAGTTAAAGCGCTTGCAAGAACATAATGTTCCTGTTCTATGGAGGCCGTTACACGAAGCGGAGGGCGGCTGGTTTTGGTGGGGAGCCAAAGGCCCAGAACCGACCAAAAAACTATACAGGCTGATGTATGACCGTTTAACCAACGAACATCAATTGAACAATCTTATCTGGGTGTGGAATTCAGTTAAAAAAGATTGGTATCCGGGTGATGATGTCGTAGATATCGTAAGTGTAGATATCTACAATCCTGCAGGGGATTACAATCCAGGCATAGCCAAATATGAGGAGCTTTTATCTCTGGCAAACCATAAAAAAATAGTTGCACTTGCCGAAAATGGGTCCATCCCCGATCCTGATTTGCTGTGGACTTACGGAGCTCACTGGAGTTTTTTCAATACATGGAGTGGCGAACACATCAGAGATGGCAAAACCAATACGGTGGAACACCTAAAAAAGGTATACAATCACGACAAGGTGATTACGCTTGATGAACTTCCTGAAGATTTGTACAGGAGTCATTAAATAATCGGAGTTCAGCCGGGCGGACTAAAATGAGATAGACAATCTCTTAAGGAATTATTATCTGGGGTAGAAGTAAAAGACAACCAAGAAGGAAATAGGGAGTGCATTTATTTTGGCTATTCACATTGACGGATTAAATCAAATTTTCCATTTGCAATCTCATGACATCAGCTATGTTATTCAGGTGAAAAATGGTTATCCATTGCTTAGTTATTGGGGACCTCAGTTGTCGAACGAAGGTAATCTGGAGGAGCTTGTTCCGGGTATGAGCCTGTTATCCCTGGACTCCATGCCCCAAGAATACCCGCAATATGGTACAGGGGATTTCCGCTCCCCTGCTTATCAAGTCCAGCTTGAAGACGGCAGTCGCATCACAGAACTTCACTATAAAGGTTACACCGTTTGTGCAGGCAAACCTGCTCTTGAAGGTTTACCTTATGTTTATACAGAAGCGGATCATGAAGCAGATACTTTGGAATTGGAGCTGGAAGATGCCTACACGGGCATGACAGTCTTGCTGAGGTACAGCATCTTTGAGGGAGGAGCCATTACCCGGTCCGTTCGTTTTACCAATCATGGTCAGGGAACTATAAAACTTATTCGTGCCCTTAGCGCAAGTGTAGATCTGTATGGAAAGAGCAATTATGAATTGTTATATCTGGCTGGCCATTGGGCGCGGGAGGCGCATATACAACGCAGGCCGCTTGGTCCCGGAGGAACGAGCCTTGGCAGTCGTCGGGGAATGAGCAGTCACCAGCATAATCCGTTTGCGGCCATAGTCAGTCCCGGCACGGATGAGGATCACGGCGAAGTGTATGCGACCAATCTGGTCTATAGTGGTAATTTTCATGCCGAGGCTGAAGTCGACGGTTTCGGTACCGTTCGATTGGCGATTGGTCTGAATCCATTTGACTTTACCTGGATACTCCCACCGGGTGAGTCCTTTCAGACGCCAGAAGCTGTGTTGGTGTACTCAAATAAAGGACTTGGAGGAATGTCGAGAACCTATCACAGGCTGTATCGAAATCGCTTATGCCGCGGGATACATCGGGACAAAAATCGTCCAATCCTCGTAAATAACTGGGAGGCCACTTATTTTAATTTCACTGCCGAGAAGCTTGAAGCCATTGCCGAGACAGGCGCTGATCTCGGAATTGAGCTTTTTGTCCTAGATGACGGCTGGTTTGGCAAACGAGACAGTGATAACAGTTCCCTTGGAGATTGGGTGGAAGATCACCGGAAGCTTCCGAACGGTCTGCGTGACTTGGCTGAACGGATCGAACGTCATGGACTGAAATTCGGTCTGTGGTTTGAGCCGGAGATGATCTCGCCTGACAGCGACTTGTATCGCGAACATCCTGATTGGTGTTTGCATGTTGCTGGTCGTCGTCGCACGGAAGCGCGATGGCAATTGGTGCTTGACCTTACAAGGCCGGAGGTGCGCGATTATTTATACGATGCATTAGCCAGCATCTTCACCGACGTACCCGTCTCTTATATCAAATGGGACATGAATCGTGCGTTGACAGAGATATGCTCGGCGACGGCTTTGCCGGAGCATCAGCAGGAAACGGCGCATCGCTACGTGCTTGGACTATACGAACTGCTGGAAAAATTGACTTCGGCTTTTCCGGAAATATTGTTTGAGAGCTGCTCTAGTGGTGGAGGGCGATTTGATCCCGGTATGCTATATTACATGCCTCAGACATGGACAAGCGACAATACGGATGCTGTGGAACGTCTGAAAATCCAATATGGTACCAGCCTGATTTACCCGGTGAGTACCATTGGAGCCCACGTTTCCGCTGTACCGAATCATCAGGTTAACCGTGAAACATCGCTGAAATTCCGTGGTGATGTTGCGATGTCTGGCAATTTTGGTTATGAACTTGACCTGACCACATTCAGCAACGACGAAAAGACTCAGGTTAGAGAACAAATTGCTATGTACAAAGAGCTGCGTTCTCTTGTACAACAAGGTGACCTTTATCGGCTGCGCAGTCCATTTGCAGGCAATGAAACGTCTTGGATGTTCGTTACAGAAGATCGATCAGAGGCACTTGTGTTCTTCTTTCGTGTTCTTGCCAAACCTAATCCTGCACCTGAAATGCTCAAGCTAAAAGGGCTTGATCCTTCATTTGCCTACACCATTGAAGGGTCGGGAGGGATCGTTGGAACTTATGGCGGAGATCGTTTGATGCATGCAGGAATGATCCTTCCCCAACTTGCGGGCGATTATTGCAGTGTGTGGTATAAATTAATCTCTACCCGATAAAAGGAGAGGACGGAGCCAGAGTTATTCTGTTTTTCATTCCATATATTCAAAGACTGGAACCCCCTGCAGGTTATTCCGATCAGCAGGGGATTCGTTCGAATAAAAATGAAAATCATGATTTTTTCTGAAAATTAAGGAGATTGTGGAATGAAATGATGCGAAATCCCTGATATGTTGTCGAATTAACCTTTGCCTTATGATTGTAAAAAGAAAGGAGGGGGACAAAATGAAAGCGATAACAGCTAAAAGTCGAACCCACAATGAAAGGCGTAAAAACACACAAAAGTGGATAGTATTCAAAAATCAGAAATACCTGTACATGATGTCTTTTCCCTTTGTAATTTGGGTTTTTGTGTTTCAGTATTTGCCGCTGTGGGGCTGGACAATGGCATTTCAAAACTACAAACCGGGCAAAGGATTTTTTGAGCAAAAATGGGTCGGATTCGATCATTTCCAGATGTTGTTCCAAGATGAGCACTTCTACTTGGTGCTGAGAAATACGCTGGCAATGAGTTTTATGGGACTTGTGGCTGGTTTCGTGTTTCCTGTACTGTTCGCCGTCATGCTAAACGAAGTTCGGGTTCAGGTCATGAAGCGATTTGTGCAAACGGTTTCGTATCTGCCGCACTTTGTGTCCTGGGTAGTCGCAGCTGGAATTGTCATCAAAATGCTATCGACTGAAGGAGGTGCCGTGAACGACCTGCTCTTGGGACTGAATCTTATCGACCAGCCCATCCAGTTTATGGCTAAGGGCCAATTATTTTGGGGGATCGTGACTGGAGCGGACGTCTGGAAAGAAACAGGCTGGAACGCAATAATCTATTTGGCAGCCATCTCCGGCATTGGACCTGAACTGTATGAGGCAGCTAAGGTTGACGGCGCCAGTCGGATCAGACAAATATGGCATATCACACTTCCGGGCATCCGGCCAACCATTATTGTGCTTTTTATTATGTCGATTGGCCATCTCGTTGGAATCGGATTCGAGAAACAGTTCCTGCTAGGCAATCATATGGTAAGCGATTATTCTGAGGTACTGGATTTATATGCGTTGAACTACGGTTTATCCATGGGGAGATATTCTTTCGGGACTGCTATCAGTATCTTCAACTCGATGATCAGCGTGATTCTGTTGTTCGTTGCGAATGGTTTCTTCAAAAAATTTGCAAACGAAAGCATTATGTGAGGAGGAATTTTTAGACATGGACGCATCCGAATCGACAGCATCCACTGGTAAGATCAAACGATCGAAGCTGTCCTTCAGGTCTCCCCAAGACTGGATTTTCGATACCTTCGTGTACCTGTTTATTGGAATCGTTACGGTCGCGACGTTGTATCCATTTTTGAATGTACTCGCTATCTCTTTCAATGATTCCGTAGATACGGTTAGGGGAGGCATTTCGATATATCCCAGGGAGTTCACTCTGGAGAATTACAAGTTGATCTTCAGCTACGATGGGTTAATTACCGGATTTAAAATTTCGGTGCTTCGTACAGTCGTTGGAACGCTCGCGGGGCTCGTCAGTGGCTCGATGGTGGCCTATACGCTGTCCCGACAAGAATTTCAAGCTAGGCGTTTTGTTTCTGTGTTTCTGGCGATCACGATGTACGTATCTGGAGGATTGATTCCAGGTTTTATCCTGATAAAAAACCTGGATCTGATCAATACGTTCGCCGTGTATATTTTACCGGGGCTCGTAAGCGCCTTCAATATCTTTATCATCCGTTCGTTTATCGACGGGATTCCTTATGCACTTCAAGAATCTGCAAAGCTGGACGGAGCGAACGACTTCACCATTTATTGGCGTGTCATTCTTCCGCTTTCCAAGCCAGCGCTTGCAACGGTCGCATTGTTCCTCGCCGTGGGCCAATGGAATTCTTGGTTTGACACCTATCTTTTTAATGGCTCCAATGAATCCCTGACAACGTTGCAATATGAGCTTATGAAAGTACTGCAGAGCACCACGGTCAGCTCTAACAACGTACGAGGGGAAAATATGTCTCAACTGTTGTCACAGGTGTCTCCGGATTCGGTCAAGATGGCGATTACAATTATTGCAACGATTCCGATTCTTATCGTCTATCCGTTCTTGCAGAAGTACTTCGTTAAAGGGATGACACTGGGTGCTGTCAAAAGCTGAGTAAAGATGGTTCCTGGGAAATCAGCTAATATAGGATGAAAAAAGGGAGTGTGCATGTCATGATGCAAAAGCCAATTCGAAAAAAGACAATCGTTTCAATGGTATCCTTTGGTCTCGCGCTGAGTCTGATTGCAGGCTGTACGGGGAATAAAGATGGCGCGGATTCCGGTAAAGCTGGTAACGGTACGGGGCCCGTTACGTTAACCTACTTTTCAGAGGACGGGAGTCCCAACTGGAATAACATGCAAGATCGTATAGGGAGGGTTATTACTGAGAAAACAGGCGTCGTGTTGGATGCCGAATTCGCAGTTGGAGACCCTGTGCAAAAGGTATCTATTATGGCTGCTACTGGTGAAGTTCCCGATCTCATTGCTGCCAAGTCGGATATTGGAAAGTTAGTGGACGTTGGGGCAGTTCTCGACCTAACGGATTTGATAGAAGAGCATGCTCCCAATATTAAAAAAATGCTGGGTGATAAGATTGTTCGCGCCAAATACAGTTTGGATGATCAAGCAATTTATGCCGTTCCGACCTGGTCTGCGATCGATGAACGTAAATTTAAAGCGGATGGCGGCTTCCAGCTCCAGCATCGTGTTGTAAAAGAAGCAGGCTATCCTGAGATTCGTACGATAAAGGATTATGAGAAGGTGATTACAGATTATCTGGCGAAACATCCAACGGACGAAAACGGCAACAAAAATATCGGATTAACCATTAATGCGGATGATTGGCATATGTATCAGGTAACGAACATGGGATTCTTCACGACAGGTGCGCCAGATGATGGTGAGTATTATGTGAACCAAGAAACATTCGACGTCACTTATCATTTCCGCCGTCCGGAGGAACGGGAATATTTCCGATGGTTAAACCACATGAACGATATCGGTTTGCTGGATAAAGAAAGCTTTGTTCAAAAGACGGACCAGTTTAAATCCAAAGTCTCTTCCGGGCGAGTACTTGGACTAATCGACCCTGCTTGGGACTATGGAGATGCACAGCAAGCCCTGAAAGCTGCAGGCAAATTTGACCAAACCTACGGCCATTATCCAGTAACGTTGTCTGAGGAGTACAAGGATACAAATTTCTGGTCAGCCGGTTTTGACGGAGGATACGGCATTGCGATTTCCAGCGAATGCAAGGATCCTGTAGCTGCAATTAAATTTTTGGATTATCTTGCTTCGGAAGAAGGGCAGATCCTTATGAACTGGGGGATCGAAGGAAAAGATTACGTTGTACAGGATGGAAAAAGAACCGTACCGAAGGAAGTACAAGAAAAGATGGATAGTGAAGGCAGTGCTTACATGAAGGAATCGGGTCTCGGCCTATATTGGAACCTTTCGGTTCATTTTGGTGACGGAATTGAAGACTCCACAGGAAATTATTTTACGAAAACCAATAGTGATCTTCTAACCGCTACATACAGTGAATCCGAAAAAGAAGCCTTGGCTGCTTACAAAGTCGAGCACTGGAGAGATCTTTTCCCAAAAGAAGAGGAGTTTCCTGAACGTAAAGCCGGTGCAGTGTACAATATTGCTCTGCCTAGTGATAGCCAGGCGACCATTCTCATGGCCAAAATGAAGGATATTACATGGAAGCGAATTCCTGAAGCTGTCATGGCCAAACCGGAAAATTTTGATAAAGTCTGGGATGATTACATGGCAGAGCTGGAAAAGGCAGGAGTAGAAGAGATGGAAGAGGCTTTTGGACAATACGTTAAAGACCGCGTTAAATTATGGAGCGATCAATGAGCACGTTACAAACGATAGACAGAAAGGCAGGATCAGATGAAAACGATACCTTGCAATCCAAAAGCTTCGGATGAAGTACGGTCTGTACTGAACTATTTCAGTAAGATTGAAGGGAAGGGCATCATTACAGGACAGCACACGCAAACGATGGCACAGGAGGAATTGGACTATATTCATCAAGTAACAGGGAAGTGGCCAGCGTTATGTGGATTTGAGCTTCTCGGTTATTCACCGAATATCAATTATGAAGATAGTGGTGAAGAGTGTTTGCTGGAAGTTGCTGAAAATCAGGATACGCTGCAAAAAGCTTGGGAGTGGACGCAAAAAAGCAAAGGTTTGCTTACATTTACATGGCATTGGTTTTCTCCGCTTAATGGAAGGGATAAAAGCTTCTACACGGAACATACAGATTTTAACGTGAGTAAGGCGATTATGGAAGGGACCAAAGAATACAAAGCCCTGCTGTCCGATATGGATCATATGGCCGAAATCCTCCGGGAATTTTGCGACAAACGCATTCCGATCTTGTGGAGACCCTTTCATGAAGCGGAAGGAACCTGGTTCTGGTGGGGAAGCCAAGGTCCCGAGATTGCAAAACAATTGTACCGAATCATGTACCAGAGATATACGAATTATCATAATCTAACGAATTTAATTTGGGTGTGGAACTCCCCCCTCGCCGAAGGTTATGTGGGGGATGACGTCGTTGACATTATTTCCAGGGATATGTATCCCCCGGCTCATCAACATACGGATTTAAGAAAGGAGTATGAGGAGCTGGTTGCCATCACACGGACATCAAAACTTGCTGCTATCGGGGAGATTGGTCCGATTCCGAGTGTCGGAAGTTTATCTGCCTCACGTATTCCGTGGCTGTGGTTTATGACGTGGTCCCAGGATTTTGGTAAAACGGAGAAATTTACGACAAAAGAGGAGCTGCAGAGAGCCTATCACTGTGACTACGCGATAACATTGGATAAGCTACCGAAGCTATATTAAACATTTTTTTAATCAAGCTAAAAAGGGTGTTCATGAAATGTATTATTCAGTAATCAATTAAATATTTCAAAAACCCCGTCGTCTGTTTCAACAGGTAACGGGGTTCTTCATTATTATAGATCTGTTTTGCGGACTTCAATCTGAAATTGATCGGAATATGATTTGAGGTTCCCTGCAAGGCTGCCGAGCTGCCCGGAGATGTTCGACAGTTCGCTCGCCGACCGTTGCTGCTCTACAGCACTTGCCGTAACTTCTTCGGCCATGGCTGAAGTTTCCTCGGTTGCGGAAGCGATATAGCTCAAGTACTGTTCCACTTCCTGACGAATGGAGTGCATATCTACCGTCCGGCTTTCCAAACGCTGAGCCAGCTCCTGCACCTCGGTCGATAAGCGGCTAACCTGTCTGAACGTCTGGAGGCAATCAGCGATCTGTCCTTCCTGTTCCTTGACCGCCAACATGTTCGCATCAAAATGACTGCCCATAAGGTGTATCTCTTGAACAAATGAACTCAGGATCTCATCAATCTCCTGGATCGAACGTTCGGATTGCTGAGCCAGCTGTCCCATTTCACCAGCAACGACCGCAAAGCCTTTACCCGCTTCTCCCGCACGGGCTGCCTCGATTGAAGCATTCAGCGATAAAATTTGAGTTTGTTTTAAAATGTTGTGTATTTGTCCGCTAATGGAAGAAGCGAGTTCCGATTGAGACGTTAGTGATCTGGAAATTCCCTGCTGATGCTCAACACGCTTCGCATTCTCTCGACTCTTTTCAAGTAGAACCTCATGTTCACGTGTAACTTGTACTTGCACGGCAGATAGCTGTTCTGAAGTATGGGTAAACTCTTGCACATATGAACCTACTTCATCCATTATTTTGCCGAGACTCTCTGAGTGCTGTACGGATTGTTCTGTCTCTTCGGCCTGTTTCATGGAACCTATGGCAATTTCTTCGATTGCTTTGGAAAGTTCTTCGGTCTGACGCTGGTTCATTTGAGCCGTTTCCGCAATATTTTTCGAGGATTCCTGCAAGGTATTGGACCCTTGCTGTATTCCCATCAGAATGTTCGTCAATTGGGCAACCATGACATTAATCAAATCACTGATGTCACCGAGCTGATCGTTTGTCATATGTATGGATACGATTTTGAGATTCCCATCAGCAACCTGTTCGAGGCTTGACTTAATATCGCGTACTTGTCTGAGAATGCCTCTTACTACGAATAGCATCATGACCAAAGATAGAATCAGTACAATCACAAAAATCGGGATTATGGTTCGATAAGCATTATTCACGGATGTTGCGGAGACTTGATTCACTTCTCCAGCAGAAATATCAATGCCCAGATAGCCAATGACAGAACCTTGCGAATCCTTGATTGGTGTAAAGGAGGATAATAGCTGCCCCCATGTTGGATCGTCTACAATGCCTGTTGTGACGACTTCACCGCGTAACAAGCGTTCCTGGATCTGGGGATTGAATTCCATTGCAGTCCCGTAAGGGCTGTATTCCGTATCGTCCCAATTCGCTCCATCTACGGTGTAGAACCACCCGTCCGAAGTTTTGTTATACATATAAACATATAAGGCCCCCGATTGAAGCCTGACTTTAACGAGTTCGTCTCTAAGACTTCTGTATTCGTTGCTCTCCTCCGATGCAGTGGAGGATAATGTCTTGATTAATTCCGATTCCTGGCCTAGCAGGGAGGCGGTATTCACTGCCAACTGCTGATTGTTATGCTGCATGGTCATTAATGAAGCATTTTTACTGGAGTCGATGGTGGCCCACAAGATTAGACCGCCCATGGCCAGTAGCGGAATCAGAATGATCAAATACAGTTTGAACCTTAAATCCATCTTTTTTTTGCGAGCCTGTCTCACGTTCTGTTCCCCCTTGGAAGTGTTAAAACAATATGGTTTTCGTATAACCCCATACTATTTATCGTAAAATTAAAGCGGGAAATGAAGACTAATCCTAGAAGATCTTATAATTCTATATGCGGTTAGAGCGTTCTCCTCCTGTTTTCTGTGAAGCTTGACCCCTTTTTTTCTTTCGTAATAGCATGACTGTCACAAGCAGTACAGGGAGAAGAATTTGAAAGAATGGTGAAATCCACTTTACAGAAACATTTAACCCTAACCAAATATATTCTGTATACCTTGGGGACAGAAATGACAATACGTAAATGGCAATCCCGGCAGGTATAATTAATTTTTTGTATTTAATACTTGTTATTCGAGTGAGTCCTGTCACAGTGCCAATAAAGAATGCAGCCATTTTCATGCCTAAACCTAGAAAGAGAATTAAAGAGAAGATTGCATCCATTCTTTCTAGTACCTGAGCAAATTGGATAAGTTGGACCGTTTGAAGTAAAGGATGAGTGGAATTTGCAGCGATTGAAGGCCCAAGAACCAGTATATTTAATTGATTAATTACGGTCAGCATTACAGCCACAATACAATATGTAACGATTAGAGCCTTATTGAACGTGGAAGGATGCTTTGAGACTTTAAAAAAAATTAGAAACAGAACGGTCTGACCAAAGGGGAAGGATACGATTTCCGGAAAGGCAGCATTCCAGACAGGTTTAATTCCGTTTTCGAGAATCGGTTCCATATTCTCCAGGTGTAACAACCCGGTTGATGTAATCAATAAAATCAAAACAATATATCCAAAAAGAACAATAGGGAGGAGAATAGTACCTGTTCTCAGAAGTACTTCAGCACCATACCACACTGAGTTTCCAACAACCAATATGGCTATAAGCATGATAACTGCAATTGGTGTCTTGTTTAATAAGGTGAGTACAGTAAGTTCCCCCAAATCACGTAAATTACGTGAAGTTTCATACATAAAGTAACACGTAAACAAAAAGCCTACTACTCGTCCCAGGATTGTTCCCATATAATATTGTAAAAGCTCAAACAAATCTCTGCCCTTATCCAAATGGTGAATCCAAAGATAGAGTACTAAAAGGAAAAGCCCTAAGATTGCACTGATTAACATAGCAATCCAGGCATCCTGTTTGGCATCTGCCCCTAATAAAAACATTGTGGTGCTCCCTACTTCAAAAAGGGAGAAAGTGATCACTAAATCTGATAATTTGGGGGTTAATTTACTCATGGTTCACTCTCTCTTATATGACGTTTATTCTTTACTCTAAATTTCGAAACGAGTTTTGGAACAAGCCTGGACGCTTAATTATCACATTAACATGAACATTTAGTTCCATTTTTTTAAATTCTTTTTCCCATTCTGCTTTTAATTCTTTCCATTCATTGGGGTTCTTCTTGTGAATTAGATCTGCAAATCCACCTAAGTCTGCGCCAAGTTGCTGCATGACCTCCCAACTGGAGTTAATCTCCTTGGTAATTTGCCTCGCAGCTTGGTGCTCTACTATTTTAATGATCTTATTCTTAGATAGGTCTAATCTGGATCCGGATTCACTTAAGTTAGCCTTCACTTTAACATGGACATCCATATTATAGTGATACCCCACTTTTATGGGTTTAAGTTTAGTCTTAGATGAGATAACTTCAATCGAAATATCTTTTTTCTGTCTTAATTCTGAAGAAGGAATGGATAAGACCGTTCCATTTACTTTATTTGTTATCCAGCTCAGTCCTCTGCTCTCTTCTCGATTCATTCTTCCGATCAAGCGGTCATTTTTGATCACGCCTAGTTCCGTAAGACGAATTTTTAACGGTGGAGAAAGTTCTTTGTAAATGTCTAACGATTCAAGTTTCTTCTCATTTTCGGGATTATCAATTCCTGCAGTATTGATAATCGGTATGCCTATAGCTTTTGCATCTGAATTCATTTTACTTGCATAATCCAATATGGTTATTGGGGGAAAAATAGAGGATATTCTTTTTTCCTTAAGTAGAATCTGAGCAATGCTTGATCCAGGTACCTTTTCAGGAGGAATTGCTTTGCGAAGAATATCGCCTGCTTTTTGATCTGTTAAGAGTACCCATACCGTTTCACGAGAATCTGCTCCCCGAAAATACCTGTCCATTAGTTGTTGTATACCGTGTTCCATGGCCTTTTTGCCAATGATAACAGTATTATTGTGGGCGAAATATAATGTGCGGGGATTTTCTAAATTACTTAAATTTGCTGCCTCTGTAATCGTACTACCAGTTGTAGAAAACACATGTACGGCAGGTTGAGAGGCTCCAGCCCCGCCCCCTGTATTTGATGTGATGGAGGAAGGGACAATAAACTGATATGTGGCCACCCAGTCATCTCCGGAGCGATCATACCCCGTAGCTGAAGTAATAGCAATTTCATTAAGTTCTATTCGATTCCAGCAACCGGAGAGAAGGAGCAAGGAAAGTCCTGCGATGAGTACCCTTTTAAAAACTGTCACATCCGTTCTCCTCCTATATTGTTGAGTCATTATCTTGCTCATCACTAGTCAATTTTGAATTAGGTTTCTGATTTGGCGCTTGCCTAACTCGGTTGCGATCACTGATCATCTCAGGCCGTTTACGCATGCTCCACCAGGGGAATCTAAAGATTAAGTCCTTCATATTAGCACCTTCCAGTGGAGATACTGGGAGAAGATAGGGGATACCGAATGTTTGTAGGGATACCAAGTGAACCAAGATCGGAACTAAACCGGCTAAAATTCCATAAAGACCTAATGAACCAGCTAACAACATCAAGGCAAAACGTAAAAGCCTGACAGCTGCAGCCATATTGATAGCAGGAAGCACAAAATTGGATATGGCTGTAAACGATACTACAATAACCATCGCAGCAGACACAAGTCCTGCTTGAACAGCCGCCTGCCCTAACACTAATGCTCCTACAATAGAAATGGCAGGACCAATTGCCCTTGGCATCCGTACTCCAGCTTCGCGAATAACTTCAAAAGTGAGTTCCATCACAAAGGCTTCAAGAAGTGCCGGTAAGGGAGTATTTTCTCTCTGAGCAGCGAGACTAATTAACAAGGTTGTAGGCAGCATTTCTTGATGGTAGGTTGTAATGGCTATAAAAATAGATGGTAACAGTAGGGCAATCACAAACGATGAAAAGCGAATGACACGTAAGAAGGAGGAAATATCATATCTTTGGTAATAATCCTCACTTGATATAAAAAATCTAAAAAATGTGACAGGGGCGAGTAACACAAAGGGAGTCCCATCGACTATGATAGCCACTAATCCTTCCAATAACCCGCCTGCAACTGCGTCGGGCCGTTCCGTGTTCATAATAGTTGGAAAAGGGGTATAAACACCGTCCTGAATAAATTCTTCTATGTATCCACTCTCAAGAATACTGTCCGTTTGGATGGACTTTAGTCTTCGAGTAACCTCGCTAACCACTTCTGGGTCGGCTATCCCTTTAATAAAGGCCACACATACCTTGGTTTGGGTATACTCTCCAATCGTCATGGATTCAAAACGTAGTTCGGGTGTTCTGATTTTTCTTCGCAATAATGCCATATTCGTTGAAAAATCTTCAGTAAAAGCTTCTTTTGGTCCACGGATAACCGTTTGAGATGTTGGTTCTTCTACAGACCTCCGAACTCCACCCGCCATAGATACCGTAAAAGCTTCGTTCAATCCCTCCACAATAATTACCACTTGACCCTCCAAGATGGACATTAGGAGTTGATTGTTAATATTTACAGTCTTCAGATTGCCTATGGGAAGACATCCTTTAATCCAATCTTTTAGATCACAGGCGTCAGAAGTATTACCCATCGAGTCCAACATCTTGGTCAGTAGTTGTTGATCGATAAGTCCATCAATATAGAAGATAGTGACTACAGCAACTGTTTTATCTACCATAGGTGTAAAAGAACGAATCACTACGTCGGGGCTTTCACCTAATTCTGAACGAATCCATTCAACTGTATTTACAAGAGATACATCGATATCATATACGTTCATTAGAAGACCTCTTTACACTTTTTAACTATATTGTTCTCTTTACATATCTTTTATTCAGGTATTATAAAGAGCATAAGACCGTCTGGCTTGGCTGGTGTAGCTACTCTCTAAAATGGATTTCATGTTGGGAATTTTCGGGTATAACCTCTACTCAATACAGAAATACTTATAAAATACTCATTTCGTTGAAAGGATCAATTTACATGCTAAATTCCAAAACAATAGAAATTGTAAAAATAACAGCGCCGGTTCTGAAGGAACACAGTCACCAGATTGGAAAAAGGTTTTACGAATTACTTTTCCGCACAGCTCCAGAGTTAATGAATATTTTCAATCAAACCAATCAGAAGAAGGGCATTCAGCAGGAGGCTCTTGGTTATGTTGTTTATGCTGCAGGCGAATATATTACCGATCTTGGGGCACTCACCCCAGTTATTCGAAGAATTAATGAAAAGCACCGGGCTATCGGGATTCGTGCCGATCAATATCCAATAGTTGGCGAGACATTGCTGCAGGCAGTAAAGGATGTACTTGGAGATGCGGCTACTCAGGAGATTCTGGATGCATGGGGACAGGCATACGGATATATTGCCAACCTCTTTATACAGATGGAGGGGGAGTTATATGAGAAGACTGAGAAACAGGCTGGTGGATGGTCAGGTTATCGGCGATTTATCGTAGATAAAAGAGAAAAAGAAACCAAGGAAGTTACCTCATTTTATCTCAAGCCGGAGGACGGAAAGGCCATAGCCTCATATAAAGCTGGACAGTACTTGACCCTAAAAGCGGAGATTCCTGGAGAATCATACACACATATCCGCCATTACAGTCTGTCCGATGCGCCAGGCAAGGATTATTATCGAATTTCCGTTAAGCGCGAGGGTGCATTAAGCAATGATCCAGAGGGGATTGTTTCCCATTATTTGCATGACCAAGTTCAAATAGGAGATGCGTTGCTTTTCTCTGCTCCCGCAGGTGATTTCGTCTTGAGTGCAGATGAATTCCCAATCGTTTTCATCAGTGGAGGGATTGGAATCACTCCATTACTCAGTATGTTAAATGACGTTGTTAAAAGACAACCCCAGCGTATGGTCTATTTTATTCACGCTACAAAGAATAGTGAAACCCATGCATTTCAATCACATTTGGCAGAGCTTGCACAATCAAACAGCCATGTAAAATTCTACGTATGTTATACAGCACCAACGCAGGATGACCTTGTATCTCACCGGTTCGATAAAGCGGGACATATTGATTTAGATATGCTGCTTTCAATTAAGCCTGATGAACCAGCTCGATATTACTTATGTGGTTCGATCCCTTTTATGGAGGATATTTTAAAAAAGCTTAGTGAATTAAATGTGCCCAAAGAGCATGTTCAGTATGAATCCTTTAGTCCAATAGCGATGTTAGATGAGGAGTAGGGATTGATTTGAGACAGCTTTCCCACTTGATATCTGATTCCATTCCGTTTTATGGAGGGTACTGTCTTGACTCTGAACCTGTCAGATGTCACTAATCTAAAAGTTGTAAATGAATTGGAGTCCAATTCATTGCCGGATCTAGTGCATCGGGTTATTCATCTGTCTATATAGATTAAGTCAATCTGAAAAGATATTCATTTTTGTATATAGTTCCTCGTGTTACCATCCTCCATTTAACACTCATCAACAATTGAACTGATAGGAAGTGGAGACTGCAAAGTAACAGAAATGATGAAGCAAACATGATAATAAGCCGGACAAGAAGAGCTTTCCATGAGAATCTTGTCTAGCTTTTTTTTGTAAGGAGGTCCCTGATTGATAACTGGAGGAAAGTCGGTTGTCCGTTTGGGCCTTTTTATCATACCTAGCTACGAACAGAATAAGTGGCCCTATCATGCAAGCCATATTACATAACTCTTGAGCACCCGCCGGATCACGCATCGGGGACCGACTAATCACGGATATAACGTCCCGGAGATATTCCTTCGGATTTCGTGAATTGTTTGGTAAAGGAATAAACATCTTCGTAGCCAAGGCTAAAAGCTACGTGTTTGATGGGGAGTCCTGAAAGCAGCATCATTTTTGCCTGCTTCATGATCTGTTCAATATGATACCGCTTAGGCGATAGCCCGGTCGTTTCTTTAAATAACTTTCTGAAATTCTCGTAGCCCATATTTACAATTGCCGCGGCTTGTTTAATGTCAAAATGAATATTACTAGAGCTGCCGATTAGCTGGCAAGCTTTCATTATCTTACTTTCATTTTGCTCGCTCTGGATATAATTAATGCTACCGTGTAATCGGATAATGAGCTCCTGTGCCCTCATCAATAGATAAGGTAACTTTTCATTCGTCGCGCCTTTGAGGGTGTTTAGCAGGGCAACAAAGTCATAAACAAATTCGGTTGTTGTAAGCTGACCCGATTGCACTTCTTGATCGAAATTTATTATTCCAAGCGTCTTCAAGTAATGATAGACAGGATACCCAACGCTAATGTAAAACTCCAGCCAATCCCCATTGGGTTCAACTTCTGTGGAGTGCAAGTGGTCAGGCAAACGTTGAACCAGATCGCCTGCTTGCATGAGCGTAACAGTACCGTCCTTTGAGATAAAACGTCCATTACCCTTCAGGATCAAAAAACAGCTGTAATAACCTATTTTAAAGTCGTATTGAGAACGCTCCGCCGTTCTTTTTCTCATAAAGCCGCATGACAAAATGCCTCGGTCGAAATCGTCGCCAATACATCGGTATATGACATCATTCTCTTTAATATCTTCATAATTCATCTTTCGTCACTCCTACCAAAATGGATAAATGAAATACCAGTTTAACCATTTTACATAAAGAATTATCCTTATATTATAAAGGTATCGTTATTATTAGCACAACCAATAAGAACAAAAGATAGGAGTGTTACCCTTACGTATGAAGCTGAACAGAGACTGGGAGAATCCGCAAGTCACTCAGATAAACCGTTACCCCATGCATGAGCCGTACGGCGTTTACGAATCCGTGGAACAGGCGTTAAGAGGAGATCGCAGAAAATCAAAATTTGTACATTGTCTAAACGGCACTTGGAAGTTCAAAATGTTTTCGTCACCTGGAGCCGTAAGCCAAAATTTCTTTCATTCTGATTATGATGTATCCCGGTGGGATGACATCGTGGTTCCTTCCAACTGGGAGCTTTCCGGATATGGAAAACCTGTATATACGAATATTTTGTATCCCTTTTCTCGAGAGGGAGAGGGTTCTAATCACGAAATCCTGTTAAGAAATGATGAATATGTCTTGAACCCGCCATTTGTGCCTGAAGATAACTTAACCGGATGTTATGTTAGCTCTTTCGACATCCCCGAACATTTTGATCGCCGCGACGTCTACATTGATTTTGCCGGTGTGGAGTCTTGTTTTTATCTATGGTTGAACGGCAAATTCGTGGGTTATTCCCAAGACAGTAAGCTTAACGCTTCTTTCGAAATTACGGATTACATCCACAGTGGACAGAACCGTTTGGCTGTTCAGGTGTTGCGATTTGGCGCCGGAACGTATCTGGAAGACCAGGACTACTGGCATCTATCGGGTATTTACAGAGATGTTCTGATTTATGCGAAACCTCATATGCGCATCCATGATTATAAAATCGAAACGCTATTCGCTGGGAATTATGAGAATGCCGAATTAGCTGTGACGGTTTATCCCAATAAACAAGCCAGCGGTTACGGGGAAGCTTATGTACGCGCTTCTCTGTATGATAGCAGTCAAAAGCTGGTCACTCAGTTTGAAACGCCGAAATTTGCGGAATGCGTTTCCTACTTGCAAGACAATTATGTGGCGAAGGTCAAAAAAACCATTAAAAACCCCCAATTGTGGAGCGATGAGGATCCTTATCTTTATAAATTGGTATTGGAAATGATCGATCCAACTGGGAATGTTGTCGACATTGAGAGTGCGAATGTTGGCTTCCGTGAAGTCAGCATCGATCAAAAAGGGATTTTGAAAATTAACGGGAAACGTCTTATCATTCGTGGGGTTAATCTTCATGCTTTCTGCCCCGAAACAGGGCGCGTGGTATCCGCGGAGTATATGCGCGAGCAAATTAAGGTCATGAAATCGCTAAATATCAATGCGGTAAGAACAAGCCATTATCCTCACGCAATCGAATGGTACGACCTATGTGATGAATTGGGCATTTATTTGGTGGATGAGGCCAATCTTGAAACCCACGGTATCGGCGGCCAATTAAGCTCATCTCCCGAATGGACACATGCCTATATGGAACGGGCAACACGGATGGTGTTGCGAGACAAGAATCATCCTTCGATCATTCTCTGGTCTCTGGGGAATGAATCCGGTTTTGGTGTGAATCATGCCGCAATGTACGGTTGGATCAAGGAATATGACAAGACAAGGTATGTTCAGTATGAATCGCTTAATCCTCCAGCAAATATTTCCGATATTATTGCGCCTATGTATCCCCAAAAGGATTGGATCCTGGATGTCATGGCTAACAGCGAAGACTTGCGGCCGTTTATTTTGTGTGAATACGCATATGCAAAAAGCAACAGCAACGGTAATTTCAAGAAATTTTGGGACTTAATATATAAGTTTCCGCGATTTCAGGGCGGATTTATTTGGGATTTCCAGGATAAAGCGCTCGTCAAGTACGACAAAGCAGGGAACAAAAAATATGTCTATGGCGGCGCCTTTGATGAAGATATCATAGATTCTGCGCCCGATATGTGCCTAAATGGCATTGTATTCCCGGATTTAACACCGAAACCGGCTGCAAATGAAATCAAATATGTGCAATCACCCGTCCAGATCGAATACTTTGAATCGCCTTATGATCCTGAAAGAAAAGGTTATAAAATTTATAATCATTATACGCATCGAGACTTAAGCCACTTGGATATCTGCTGGGAGTTGCTTTGTGATGGATGTGTTGTCGAAGGGGGCAAATTACACAAATTAACTATATTGGCTGGATCCCTCGATAGTATTGATGTACCTTACAGTTCATCGAAGGTTTATGGGGAAGCGCACCTTAATTTCTATGTATATCAGGACGAGGATACCTATTATGCGAAAAAGGGAACTTGTATTTATGCATGCCAGATAGAAATTAAAGATTCTGTCTATCGTCTATACACTGGTGACATTGAACATGATTCCTTGGAGTTTGAAGAAACAACACATCAAATTCATATCTTTAATGAAACAGTAGATGTTGTCTTCTCGAAAGAAACTGCAGAATTCATCTCTGTAAAATACAATGATCAGTGTTATTTTACGGGCGGAGCCAACAACTTCTATCGTCCGCCAACGGGAATTGACTCCGGCGTACATCTTGAGTCGCCAAATTATGCAGATGAGTGGAGAGCTCTCGGGTTGGACGTCAATCAGAAGGAAATCAAGAAGATCCAGGTATATTCAGCTTCTGCTACCATCATCATTCAAGTTCATTGTCTATATCATGGATGCATTGAAACAAAAACTAGCTATGCTATTGGGGCGAAAGGCATCGAAATCGTGAATACGGTCGTAAACAATGCCAGTGTCGATTCCATTCCAAGAATCGGTTTAAGTTTTAAATTATCTGATGCATGGAGAAATATCAAGTGGTATGGACGCGGACCTTGGGAGAATTATGCAGACCGTAAGATGTCGGCGTTCGTCGGGATCTATGAAGGTTCAGTAGAAGAGCAACACACGCCATACATCGTGCCCGTCGAATGCGGAGGCAAGGAGGATGTTCGCTATTTAAATTTATCCACCGACGACGAGCGCATAGTAAAAGTGACTGCCGTGGGCAACTTCCATTTCGATGTTCATCATCATAGCATAATGGCATATGACAGTGCCGCCTATGCTGACGAGCTGGGTCCTTCTGATAGCGTTTATCTGAATATCGACCACAAGCACGCCGGTCTTGGAGGAGACAATGGTTGGTCCAAAAACATTCACGATGATTATAAAATTGTTAAAGGTGTCTATGTTTACAAGGTAACCTTAGAGGTCATGAATTAACAGCAGCACGGCAAAACCGATCCAGTTAAGATCTGCTTGTGATCTCTCATAAGATAAAAAATCCAATACTATTTCCGAGGTTGGACTTGAAGGATGTCTATTTATTTTCATCCGAGCCAAAAAGGAAATAAATGAAATAATCCGATAAACTGCCGCAACTGGACACAAGGCCGTTCAGATCATAAAGCTGAAATGATGCGTGTACGGCATCCGTAAATGGATAGATAAGCTTATAACAAGGAACCGCATTACACATTGTGATGCGGTTTGCTTTACTTTGTGACTAAGGAGGAAGATTGTTGAATCAATCGAGAACTTATGTGCCGTTTACCTATAAGATCATGATTCCTTATTTGCTGCTTATCATGCTTACCGAAATTTTCATCGGATCCTATACCTATACGAGACTTTCGAATACAAAGCAGAATTGAAAGCGCTTGCTTACAAGACCTATTCGTTTTTCGAGGATTATACGGATCCGAGTACCGGAATGACTTATGATGAGGTTCGGATCACGGAAGACGGAACACAGGAAGCAAAGCGCACTTCCCCGACAAATATCGGCATGTATATGATGAGTACAGTTTCAGCACAACAATTGGGTATTCTTTCAAAAGAAGAAGCGGTTAAGCGCATTCAAATCACCTTACATTCACTTGAGAAGCTGGAAAAATGGAACGGTCTCTACTACAACTGGTATAACACGGACGATGGTACTGTGAAGAGAGATTGGGGGCAATTTATTTCTCAGTTGGATAATGGCTGGCTGTCCGCCGGTTTAATTGTCGTCGGACAAGCCTATGAAGAACTTCGCGGGGACACAAGCAAGTTGGTTAAGGATATGGACTATACCTCCTTATATGATCCAGAAGTCGGGCAGTTCCGTGGTGGCTATGATGTCGCTAAAGGAAAACTGACTGATCACCATTACGGCATGTTCTATACGGAGCCGCGTGTTGCAAGTTACATCGCTATTGGGAAAGGGGACGTACCTAAGGAGCATTGGTGGAAACTGTATCGTACTATGCCCATAGAATGGGATTGGCAAGCTCAGATTCCGCAGGGGGAAAATCTACAGTACGATGGAGTGAACGTTTTCGAGGGAAGCTATGAATATAATGGGGTAAAGTTTGTGCCGAGCTGGGGAGGAAGCATGTTTGAAGGGCTTATGCCTGGCCTGGTTTTGAAAGAAAAAGAGCTTGGCACAAAAGCATTGGGATTAAACAATAAACGTCATGTTGAGCTGCAAATTGCCTATGCCAAGGAAAAAGGATATCCTGCATGGGGGTTCTCACCGGCTGCAACACCGACCGGGTACAGCGAGTTTGCGGCAACACCGCTGGGTACATCAGGTTATAAAGACGGGGCAACCGTGACGGCACATGCCACATTTCTTGCCTTAGAGTATGCGCCTGAAAGTGTGCGCAAAAACATGAAAACTTTAAAAAAATTCAAAATGTACGGGAAGTACGGTTTCTATGATTCTGTGAATGTAGAAACGGGAGAACTTGCCAAAGCCTATCTTGCACTTGATCAGGGAATGATTATGGTGTCCATCGCTAACTATGTTAAGGATGGAGTTATCCGCGATTATTTCCACAGTGATCCAATCGGCCAAAAGCCGGAAGAATTATTGCAAAAAGAAGTGTTCTCTATTCAATAATAAACGGCACCGTTTCGCAAACGGACAGGCTCTTTTAATTCCCTTTATATCGCAGTAGTTGATTCAGTTACATTGTTTTTCTTTGTAAGCGGTTTTTTCCTTAGTGTTCGATCATATAAATATGGTTTTCCGTGATACTCCCATGCATTCTTTTGTTTCGCTTTTTTATGTATATCAACCTTTATCTCCAAATTAGCAACATTACTCTGGAATTCAGAAGCAATTCGTTTACACCATTTTAGCCCACTTTCTTCAGATGCACTAAAATGGACGCGTAAGAGAAATCCGTTAACGGTTAATTCAAACTTATATAAATTCATATGATGCATCCTTTCTACGTGGAGATCTTAAACAAAAACAGAATAATTTTATTATAACAGGAACATATGTTCTGTGAAAGTGGTATTTATATTAGCTGTTAATTGTCGGAGATATGAGTATCACTATTTTTCATACACAGAGATACTTTGGAGGTCAATCGGTTGGGTTGATGGCAGACTAAAAGCAGGCTGGATTGTGTCAAATAACGGAATGAACTGATGATGAAACCTCTAAATATTTCCAACGTATTAGAGGTTTGAAGGAAACACATGGGTACGTCTGGATGAGTTGTGAAGAAATACGATGAGAATGATTATTTTAAATTGATGGTTTCTTACGGAGGTTGCAGTATCGGTACACACACGTTTATTGAATGGAGAATGATCATGAGAGAAAACAGGTTTGATACGGGATTATCCAGCAAACTGGGAACCAACTCAATGAATGCGATGGTGTATGATACGTACGGAACATCTGAAGTTCTCCGATTTGAACAAGTAGCAATCCCTGTGCCCAGGGAGAATGAAGTCTTGATTGAGGTTCATGCGACTTCGGTAAATTCCTGGGATTGGGACCTCCTTCGTGGGAAACCATTCATAAACCGCATCGGTGCAATCCGTCAGCCGCGTTACAGAATTCTTGGTGCAGACGTGGCAGGGCGGGTAATCGCGGTTGGATCGTCTGCCAAACGCTTTAAACCAGGAGATGAGGTTTTCGGAGATCTTTCCGGTTGCGGATGGGGTGGATTCGCGGAGTATGTATGTGCCAGAGAGAATGTTTTGTCGCCAAAACCTGCTGCAATTAACTTTGTACAGGCAGCCGCTATCCCACAGGCAGCCGTGTTGGCTTTACAAGGTCTTCGTGATACGGGAGGTCTTAAAAGTGGGCAAACCGTTCTTATTAATGGCGCCGGTGGCGGAGTTGGGACGTTTGCCATCCAATATGCAAAATTGCATGGGGCAGAAGTAACTGGAGTTGACAGCAGCGAGAAGCTGGATATGCTGCACGAATTAGGCGCTGATCATGTGTTGGATTATACGAAAGAAGACTTCACAGCAAGAGGACAACAATATGACTTAATCCTTGATGTCGTTGGAAACCGTTCTGTTTTAGCTTTGAAGCGCGCACTAAAGAATGGCGGTAGGTATGTCATGATTGGAGGCCCTATGTCACGCATTCTCCAAAATCTTTTGTGGGCTCCATTCATTTCCTGGCTTGAAAAAAAGAAAATAATGCTGCTCGTCCATAAACCGAACGATGGGGATCAGAAAGTCTGGAAGGAGCTTATCGAATCAGGCAAAGTTTTGCCGGTTATAGATCGGCAGTACCCATTTAGTGAAGCAGCTCAGGCGCTTCGTGATATTGGAGAAGGTCGATTGAAAGGGAAAGCCGTCGTATCGCTAAAGATGAAAATATAGAAATTCGAGGGACAAGAACAGGTCCCTTTGAAGGTCGCTATTTTAGCGGCTTTTTTGTTTTAGCTGAACAATAATTTTTTGTCCCGAGCCGGGAACCAGAACTTGTACCAATTACAGATTACCGATTAGACGAATACCTAAACTGTTGTATGGTGCAACCATGTCGTGTGAAGAAAATGCAATACCATAAAAGGGCACTACAATATAAGGTTTTGTGTTATCACTTCATGATTACGTACGAAGTAAATAATCTTACAAAATTGAAAGGTAGATGAAAGGAGAATCGATAGCTTAGTCCAGCCTGTCAGGATAATATTGTAACCAACGACAATAGAACTTTTTAAGAGGAGAATCGAGATGAGGCTGTTTGAACTGTTTCTTTTTTTGTCAAACATCGGCTTGTTTACATTAATAGTCCTATTAAAAAAAGGACGGCGTAGAATTCCAATATCCGTTGTAAGCGGGATCGCCACACTTTTACTCGTCATTCATTGGACGGTGGAAGGATACAGAGTTCAGCTATTTTTCCCATATTGCATAACGATCATTTTTTTGACCATTTCAAGTTATAGCTATTTTAGAAAAAACGGTCCAAAAAAAATCCCGCGATTCATGTTGGGTTCAGCTTATACCGCTATAGCGATAATGCTGGTCGTAACAGCGTGTCTCATGTATGCTTTTCCTGTATTTAAACTACCTGAACCGACAGGCGAATTTAAGGTGGGAACGCAAACTTTTCATTTCGTGGATACCAATAGGGAAGAGATGTTCGACGAAGCCAGAGATGGTAAGAGAGAATTGATGGTTCAGGTATGGTATCCGGCTCAAGCAGGCACCGGCAAGTACGCTCCCTTTATTCCCGATACCCAGATTTTACGTTATATGGCCGCGGACTATGGCCTTCCCGGGTTTGTTTTTCAACACCTGAAGTACGTATCCAGCCATGCTTATTCGGGGGCCGAAGTTAATTCGGCACAGATTTCATACCCGCTAATCCTTGCGAATCCCGGCAACGGCTCTTCCAGGTTCCTCCACACGTCACAAGCTGAAAATCTCGCGAGTCACGGGTATATCGTGGCAGTGATCGACCACACTTACAATACATTTGCAACCGAGTTTCCGGACGGTCGAATCACAACCAGCACAACCAACGACTTATTCTCGCCTGACCAGGATTACCAGACGGGTAGAAGAATTCGCGACAAGTTGGGAAAAGTTTTAACCGATGATGTAACTTTTGCGCTGGATCAATTCGAGCTCATCCAATCGGGACAGATTCCAAGTCTTCTAAAAGGGAAGATGGATCTTGGTCATGTCGGGGTGTTCGGTCATTCCATCGGCGGAGCGACGGCCTATGACGCTGCTTACGATCCGCGAATCGCGGTGGGAATAGACCTTGATGGAGGGCTTTATCGTCTGCATGACAGAGAGGGTCTGCGAAAGCCGTTTTTGTTCATTAACTCGGAAAGCTATTTCGAAAAATTAAGAATGGTGGTGGATAACCGGGTCTACACGGATGCAGAGCTTAACCGTATGGGCTCAACAAGAGAGTGGGAGGATCAGGTAACGGAAGAAAAAAAGTTGGAGCTTGAACGGATGCGCGAAACGGCCGAAGAAGGGGGGAAAGTTCTCTATATCGAAAATACCGAGCATTTGAATTTTGCCGACGTACAGTTCATTTCTCCGATTTTCAACATGCTGGGTATTACAGGAAAGATTGCGCCCAAAAGAGCGAACTCCGTTATCAATGCGTATATGCTGGATTTCTTCGATATGTATCTGAAAAATCAAAGTGGAACCTTAATGAAAGGACCGGATAGCCGCTTTCCGGAGGTGAATTTCGTGCGATTGAGAAACTAGCCATCACATAGGAGTTAAAAACAGGACAGAGCAGCCTAGATGTCGAGGGACAAAAACATGGTCCCATCACCGAAAAGGACAAGAACGTTGTGTCACCGTTGATTAGACAAATAGCTAATTGGAATTTGATATCTGTTTCATTAAGCTAGCGGGCAGTTTAGTTGCGTTGAAAAAAGGTTTTATCTAACTTCTATAGAAAGTAAAATAAAGTAAATTAACTTCTTGAGCAATTGCACTCCTTTTACGTTTAACAACACAATTAACAAGGAGGAATCAAGAAATGGTTAATGCTGAAGACACCATAGACGAATGGAATCTATAATATTTGATGGTAAAGGCTAAATTGAATACGATACTATTTTCACTTTCGGATGGAACCTTGCTAAAACATCTAAGGTCGGATGTCGTTTTGTTTACTTCTCCTAATGAAAAAGATCATGTTGTTGATTAGTCCATGACAAGGAGGCTTGATTATTTAGTTGTGGCAGCGGCTGTTCATCCAAACATACCGATACATATGAGTGACTTTTTTAAGATTTGATGTCCATTCCAAAAATTGTTGATAACAAGTTGGAATATTTGAGGGCGATTTTAGCTTTTGACGCTGTATCACGGTTTCATCTTTTTATATAAAGGAGGGAGAGTGCGCTCGACAAATGGGGAAACACTTAAATCCGTAATGTCGGAGTGTTTGCTGCTGTCTTTGGGAGATAGGATTCTGCATTAGCCAGGGGTGAACCGATTGAACATGGAATTAAAAAACGAAGAGAACAGCCTGATACGCAATGTCTACAGCTGAATATTGTCCGAAGGCTACCGATTGACGGGAATGGTCAAATAAGGTTACACGCAGGCTCCTTACGGCCATTTCGTCGCAACCAGCCACCAATTACGTCCCGGCCAATGTTGTGGATGGTGTCGCTGCCCCGCAGTGGTTTGCGGACAGCGCAGACACCCCACTGGGAAAGGCAAGATGTATCATTGGTGTCTGCCGCGGGAATCATTGAGGTGCGAGTGTGGGACCATTTCATGCCAGGCGATACAACTACGTGGGCGAATGTGGCGACGGTACTGCTGAGAATGTTGAATCTTAGGGAGTTGAATCGAATATGAAAGCTTTAATTATTTCGGATATTCACAGCAACGTCAAAGCGCTGGAATCGATCCACAAGGCAGAATCCGACTGTGACGTGATTTATTGCGCGGGAGATCTTGTAGACTACGGGCCTTTCCCAAGGGAAGTTATCGAATGGGTGCATAAGAACGATGTGAATTGCGTTCGCGGCAACCATGACGACATTATTATCGACCTGTACCGAAACGGCAATAATGGTCATGATGTGGCGGAGGATGAGATCAAGTGGGCGCATTACAATGCAAGGCTGCTCGGCGAAACGGAAATATCCTTCCTCGAAAGCATACCTGTCTACCGCACATTCGAGATGGACGGCTATAGCTATACAATGCAGCATCTGTATGAAAACTATTTGACGATTGATAGCTTGCCCAAGTACGATGCTTTCTGGGCCGAGCGCAACGGCAGGACAATTGGGGCCGAAGAAGGTCGCCGCATTATTTTCGGACATACACATCGCAGATGCATTCATTATTTGAGTGACGACAGTTTGTGGCTGAATCCGGGAAGCGTGTCCTACCGCCGTCGCGACGATCCATCGAAAGAAGCACATTATTTCACGATTACCGATGGCAAAATAGCGATGAAAAGTCTTGTCTATGACCGTACGCCTTTGCTCGAAGCGGCACAAAGATTGCTTTTGAAAGAAGAAGAGATGAAGGTTGCGTACTTCTTTTTCGGGTAAGAGGCGGGGGAGCGGGTAACAACAATGGGGACGTATCCACGGTTAGCTGCCGGGATACGTCCCTTCTCATTTGCTGTACACTGGCAGGTTGTGATTTATAGCTTGCAGGCAATAATTCCAGCTCATTTTGCGTCTCAGTTTACATTTTTATGATTGCTTCATTTTTTTACACTATGGCATGGGAAACGTATCTTTCATAATAGATGTTGTTAAGTTGCGGATATGATCCTGCAGAGGCTGCGGATCATATCCGCCTATTCTATAGGAAGCAGGTGGAAAATGACTACTATTTATTGGGTATCGAGTAGCGACGAGTTGGCGGCAGCCATTGGCCAGGCAGAACCTGGTTCTTCGATCTTGTTGGCAGACGGCGTTTACGACCGGAATGAAGACTATATTATTGAAGGCAAAGTGGGATCGGACACCGCAATATTAAGCATTCGCGCTGTAAATAAAGGAAAAGCGACGATAACTGGAGAATCAAGTATACGCATCTTGAACTCTGCTTATGTAGAGGTATGGGGGCTGCATTTCCAGGTCGAGCAGCGCGAATCTATCATTCTGGACGGTTCGCGGTATGTGAGGATTGCGCGGAATAGATTTGAGCCGCGACAGGTTGGGACGGAGTATAGCCTGCTGTCTGTGATGGGAAGCGACAGCGGCTGGAACCGGATCGAACGCAACGAGTTCGGGCCAAAGGCCGACCTCGGACCGCTTGTTATTTTTGATGGCGACGGTGAACAAATCTCGCAGCATGATGTCATTGAATATAATTATTTTCATCATATAGGCCCGCGTGTCGTCAATGGACTTGAAGCGATCCGGCTCGGTCTGTCCGGCATCTCTCTCTCGAACGGCTATATTACAATTCAACACAACCTGTTTGAAAATTGCGACGGAGAGCCCGAGATTATTTCGGTAAAAAGCTGCTATAATACAGTTCGGTACAACACATTCCTTAACTCCGCCGGCCAAGTGACAGCGCGTCACGGACATGGTAATCGTTTTCATAATAATGTATTTATCGGCGATGGTGTGAAGGAAGAAATGGGCGGATTTCGCATTTACGGCAACGACCATCACATTTTTGATAATTATATGGAAAACTTGACGTTGGATCCGCTGCTCATTGACGGCGGCAACTACGATGGCGGACCGGATGGCTATCCCGAGGCGCCAACGCAGGAGGAACTGAGAAAACATTGGCGCGTCTATCGCGCCAGTGTAGTGAATAATACGATTGTCAATTGTCGTCACGGTATTACGCTCGGCAAGCGGGTTCCTTATGCGCCGGAGCAATGTGTAATCGCTTACAACCGAATATGCGGCAAGAAGCAGCCGGCCATCTATGAATACCGGCCGTCTCCGGCGGTTTGTATTAACAATCATAAAGCGGATGTCGCGGATGTTCGTTGTCCGGCTATTCGGACAAGAAATGACGTCGGTCCCGACTCCGACTAAAGCTAACATGGAGGAGAATCTATGGCCCAAACTCGAAACCGGTGGACAATCTATCTGAAGCAGCTCCGGCATAAAAATCGCAGCGTATTCCTGACCTGGATGCTTTCCTACGTCTCCGTGCTGCTCGTGCCCATTCTGATCAGTGGCGTTATATACGGCGCGACGCTGAACGTTGTAAAGGCTGAAATTAACCGTGCCAACCAATCTATTCTTCTTCAGATGGAGCAAGCCATAGATAGCCAGTTCAAAGGAATCGAGAATCTAAGCCTCGAGGTGAGCCTCAACAGGCGAATCGCCGCATTTATTTCGGCTGATACCAATTTGTCTGATTCGGACCACTACGATATATATCAAATCGCTAATGATTTGCGCGTATACGAAATCGCTAACGATTTTCTTGAAGGCATTTATATTTATTACAAAAATAGCGATACGGTCATCGCCCGCAACAATCGTATGAACATCGAAGCGTTATACGACCATATTCGCCTTGAAGAGCATATGCCGTTCCAGTCGTTTCGAGAATATTTTGACCAATGGTACATTAAAGGCTACGACTCCGTTGTTGTGTCTGAAGAGAATGAGTGGAGGCCTACGGTCATGTATGCCCAAAATGTAAACTCAACAATCATGAATCAACCTGGAGCTGTCTTACTGTTTATGATTGACCGCAGCAAGCTGCTGGAGCAAGCTTCGGCGCCTGAGAAAGGTACGATCTTTATTCTGGATGAAGACAACCGGTTCATTGCGTCTACGGGCGAGTCGCTGTCGGAACCTGCTCTACTATACGGCGATATGCCGGGAGAATCGGGACAACTTGAGATCGAGACGGCCGGTCGCCGGCTTGTTGCATCCTACACAACCTCATCCATTACGGGATGGAAATATGTGATGACGCTGCCGACGAACGTATATCACCAGAAGATGAACGTGGTAGAGCAATTGACGATTGCCAGCATCTTGCTTTGTCTTATTGTTGGCGGTGGCGTGACGTATTGGCTCCTCAAGCGAAACTACCTGCCAATCCATGCGCTGATTCAGAACTTGTCGTTCAAGGCGGGTTTTACCTTTGATCGCGGCTCCAATGAATTCTCCTTTCTGGAGCAGGCGCTGAGCAGTACCTTCCATGAGAAGGAGGAGCTTCATTACAAGCTGAATCAGCATAACAATACACTTAGATCGCACTTTTTGCAGCGGCTGCTGAAGGGGCAACTCGACAGCCATATCCCGTTGCATGAATCGTTCTCAGCCTATGATCTGCATTTCCCGCTGGGCGGATTTTCTGTTATTTTGCTGCGCATCGAGCATTTCGGCAAGTTCCATTGGAAGGATGAGGATCAGGTCTATAACAAGCGGTTGCTGCACTTTCTGATCGCGAATGTGGTCGAGGAGGTCGCGCGAAAGTCAGTAAACGCCTATGCGGTAGAGCTGGACCAGCAGTTGCTCGCCTGCATCGTCAACCATCAGCTTGCATCGCTGGCGGAGCAGCGGGAGGAGCTGGGGCACATCGCGGAAGAAACGATGTCGTTCATCTCCAATCATGCCCATGTCCAGTTGACCGCTGCTATCAGTGCGCAACAGGAGGGCGAATATGGCATCTTCCAGGCGTTCCAGGAAGCGATCGAGGCGATGGAATACCGTATCATTGCAGGCAGCGGGGGCATTATTCATTATGGGGACCTGAGCGGCAACGACAACCCAGGGGCTGCTCCAGGTGGTTATTTTTATCCGCTCAAGGCCGAGCAGCAATTGATCGTTATGGTTCGCGAAGGGCAGCTCGATAAGGCGAAAGCGTTCGTCGGGGAGATCGTTCAGAAAAATGTGACGACGGAGCCGTTTCCTTTTCATACAGCCAAATGTCTCATGTTTGATCTAATGGCTACGCTGCAAAAAGTAATCGGTGAAATCCGCATCGCGGGCAAGCCGGATATGCCTGACGGAGTGCGCGCCATCGAACGCCTGATGCAATGCCAGACGGTAGGGGAGATGCGCAGCCAGCTTTACGATATGCTAGAGCTTCTGTGCGACTACGTTAATAATAACCGTGAATACTGCAGCAATCCGCTAATCGATAAGGTCATGAAATATGTCAACGAGTATTACCAGGACGAGAACCTGAACATTTCGATGATCGGGGAAGCTTTCTCCATGACGCCGTCATATGTTTCCAAACTGTTCAAGGATATAGCCGGCGAATCTCTGCTCGATTATATTAACAAGACGCGGCTGGTGCAGGCCAAATTGCTGCTTATTAGCAGGGAATATACGGTCAGCGAAATATCGCTGAAGGTTGGTTACAACGATGTGAATACCTTCCACCGCATATTCAAAAAATTTGAAGGGATAACGCCCGGGCGCTACAGGGAAGTCAAGTAGCTCTCGGGCTTTTCTTTTCAAGAAAAAGTGGTAAACATGTGGTTTTGTTACCCTCATTTTTGAGAAAATGAAGTATATTTTAGGTTTTAACGATGGCTTGAGGCGCTGGATTAACGTTATGTTGAAAGCGTATTCAAACCAACTTATTCGAGACGAAAAGAACGGAGGGGCTCAATGGCGAAAAATCGCAACGGCAAGATTCGTAAAAGGCTGCAGCTCACACTGGGGATCGTAATGGTACTTTCATTGTTGTTAACCGCATGCTCCAGTAATGGGGGCTTCGGAAACAAGGTTAAGACAGAGCCGACTCAAAGCGCCGTCAGCAATAAGGGAGGCGATGGAGTAAGCAAAGGCAACGAGGGATCGGATAAGCCGGTGTATCCGCTGGATACGAAAGATACTTTCTCGTACTGGGCTCCAATCAACGGAAACCTGATTACATTTACAACGAATCTGGCGGAAGCGCCGATCGGGAAGGCCATTGCAGAAGCTACCGGCGTGAAAGTGAACTACATCCACCCGACCGACGGTCAAGCTGAAGAGCAGTTTAATTTGTTGCTGGCTTCCAGCAAGCTGCCGGATGTGCTGGAGTACGACTGGACTATTTATCCGGGTGGACCGGAGAAGGCGATTTCAGACGGGGTTATCGTACCGCTAAACGATTTGATCGACCAATATGCGCCTAACCTGAAGAAGATGCTGGAAGCTAATCCGGAGCTGGACAAAATGGTCAAAACTGACAGTGGCCAATATTACGTCTTCCCGATGGTGCGTAACGCGGAAGGATTAGTCTTCCGCGGACCAATGCTGCGCAAAGATTGGTTGGATGAGCTGGGGCTGCAATTGCCTGTAACGATAGACGATTGGCATAAGGTTCTGACGGCGTTCAAAGAGAAAAAAGGCGCCGTAGCACCGCTGACGGCGCTATACGCGAACAAAATGAATTTACAGGACGCGTTCTTCGGCGCATACAAAACCTCGCACGGCTTCTATATTGACGACCAAGGCAAAGTGAAATACGGCCCGTTAGATCCTCAATACAAGGATGTTATGGCGTTGTTCCGCCAGTGGTATTCCGAAGGGCTGATTGATAAAGACTTCCCGATCGTCGAGCGCAACACGCTGGATAAGCGGCTTCTGAACGGCGAGTCCGGCGCTACTGTTTTCCTGCTGGGCGGCGGCATGGGCAAATGGCTGGAGTCCGGCAAAGCCCAAAATCCGGCTTTTGATCTCGTAGCGGCTCCTTATCCGGTATTGAACGCAGGCGAAAAACCGTTCATCGGACAGCTCGATTTCAAATATAACCCGAAAGCAAGCGCGGCCGTGACAACATCGGCGAAAGACCTGGAAACGATCGTAAAATGGCTGGACTTCGCATTTAGCGAGCAAGGAACCATGGTATACAACTTCGGCGTTGAAGGCGAAAGCTACACGATGGACAACGGGGTTCCGAAATTTACCGATATGATCGTAAAAAACGATAAGTACACTTCACAGCAGATGTTGGCGCAATATACAGTTCCCAACGGTCCATTTCCGATGCATGAGCAAAAAACGACCAACACGTTCCCACAACAGGACGAGGCGATCCAGATTTGGTCGGAGACCGATGCGGCGAAACATATTTTGCCCGCGTTCATTACGCCTACTGTAGATGAGAGCAAGAAGGTAGCGCAGACGATGACGGCAATTAATACGTATCTGGAAGAAATGTTCATCAAATTTGTAATGGGCAACGAGCCGCTCGACAAGTTCGACAGCTTTGTGAAGCAGCTGGAAGATATGGGGATACGCGATGTAATCGACATCTATCAAGGCGCCTTGGATCGCTACAACAACAGATAACTCCATGTATCGTCCCATGGTTGGCTGCAGGCTGCCGTGGGGCAAGGGAATGGTGCAGCATCCCCTCCCGATGATGCTGGATGTGGATAGGAGGAGTAGGAGATGGCTCAGTTGAAGCTGGGACGCAGCAAAGTCACGCATGCCGGTCGTCTGCCGCTTAATATCGCGAAAGACATGGTTAAGAACAAGTATTTGTACATCATGCTTACTCCTGTTTTGTTATATTTCATTATTTTCCATTATATCCCGATGTACGGTTCGATTATTGCGTTCAAGGATTTTAACCCCCGGCTTGGAATTGGGGGCAGCGCGTGGGTAGGACTGGAGCATTTCAAAGACTTTTTTGGCGGGATGTATTTTTGGCGGGTGTTTAAAAACACTTTGATGATTAGCTTGTACGATCTCATCTTCGGTTTTCCCGCTCCGCTTATTCTCGCCCTGTTGCTTAATGAGGTGAAAAATGCGCTGTTCAAGCGTTCGGTTCAGACGATTACTTATTTGCCGCACTTTATTTCGCTTGTCATTATTTGCGGTATGATCAAGGATTTTACGAGCAGTGACGGCGTCATCAACGATATTATCGCATTTTTCGGCGGTGAGCGGGTTACGATGCTACTGGAACCGTCTTTTTTCCGGACAATCTTCGTTTCGTCGAATATATGGCAGCATATAGGCTGGGGTACAATTATTTATTTGGCCGCGCTGTCAGCGATCGATCTTGAGCAATATGAAGCTTGCAAGATCGACGGGGCTGGACGTTGGAAGCAGATGCTTCATGTTACTCTACCCGGTCTGCTCCCCGTGTTCTTTATATTACTCATCCTGGACATTGGCCGAATTATGAGCGTTGGCTTCGAGAAAGTTATTCTGTTGTACAACCCGACTACCTATGTGACAGCTGATGTCATTTCCTCGTATGTGTACCGGATCGGGCTTCAAGATTTTCAATTCAGTTTCAGCTCCGCTGTCGGATTATTCAACTCCGTGATTAACTTCGCGCTTGTTATCGGCTCCAATTGGATAAGCCGGAAGTTGAACAATACGGGTTTGTGGTAGAGGAGGGTTAATATGCGAGTAAGCTTGGGTGAACATTTATTCCGGGTTTGCAATACGCTGTTTTTGTCCGCGCTCATGATTGTAACAATGTACCCAATTCTATACGTGGCATTTGCTTCATTCAGCGAACCAGCGCTGATGATGGCGCATAAGGGCTTTCTTTGGAAGCCGCTGGGCTTCTCGCTTGAAACATATGGGGCGGTATTCAGCAACCCGATGATCCTGCTCGGCTACCGCAACACGTTATTTATTGTCATTGTAGGCGTGGCTCTCAATTTGCTGCTTACTTCCTTTGCCGCATACGCCTTGTCCAGAAAAACGTTGCAATATCGCAAGCAGCTTACGTTGTTTATCGTGTTTACCATGTTTTTCAGCGGTGGATTAATTCCGTTCTACTTGCTGGTCAGAGGGCTGGGCATTACAGATACGCTGTGGGCGCTTATCCTGCCTACCGCAATAAGCGCATTTAACCTCATTATCATGCGAACATCGTTCGAGGCAGTGCCGGATGCGCTGGAAGAGTCGGCCAAGATCGACGGCGCCAACGACTTTGGCATTCTGTTCCGCATCTTCCTGCCGCTATGCAAACCCGTGCTTGCAGTGGTAGGCCTGTATTACGGAGTAAGCCACTGGAACTCCTGGTTTAACGCAATGATCTTCCTTCAGGATCGGTCTTTATATCCGTTGCAATTGATCCTACGAGAAATTTTGATTATTGGCGAGGCAAACTCCATGGCGGAAGGAGCCTCCCAGGATGAGATCATTATATTGGGCGAGACATTGAAATACGCCACGATTATGGTAGCAACCCTTCCCATTTTTCTGGTCTATCCGTTTTTGCAAAAGTATTTCGTGAAAGGCGCCTTGATCGGTGCCATTAAAGGTTAGGAAAAGGGGTGTAATACAGAGATGAGTAATGAAAATGTGAAACTGAAACCATCCGAGCTGAAGGCTTGGTGGGATAAAGTGAAGATTAAAGTTGATCATATGATCGAAGCGGGCTGGACAGAAGCGCCGCATGTTTCGGCGGCGGGCAAATATGACCAGATCAAAGTGGATCAGTGGATTTCGGGCTTCTGGCCGGGCATTCTATGGATTCTGTACGATATGACCGGCGAGAAACGTTATCGGGAGGAGGCAGAGCCCTGGGACGAACGCATGGAGCAATGTTACTTGCGGGACAACCATTTCCACCACGACGTCGGCTTTCAGTTTCTGCCGACATCGGTTATCCGCTACAAGCTGACCGGCGACCCGGACGCTCGGCGGCGCGGGCTGTTCGCCGCCAACTATCTGGCGGGCAGGTACAACCCGGCAGGACAGTTCATTCGAGCCTGGCCCCGCAACCAGACGGGTTGGTCGATCATCGATTCGATGATGAATTTACCGCTTCTGTTCTGGGCGAGTGAGGAAAGCGATGATCCGCGCTTCAAACATATTGCGGTTGCCCATGCAGATATGGTGCTTCGCTCATTCATCCGAGGCGACGGCTCGGTGCATCATATCGTTATCTTCAATCCGGAGACGGGCGAAGTGGAGCGTTATGACGGCGGACAGGGCTTCGCGCCGCAATCGTCCTGGTCGCGGGGCCAGGCTTGGGCGCTCTACGGGATGAGCTGTGCTTACCGGTATACGGGAGAAGTGCGTTACTTGAATGCGGCCAAGGGAGTGGCGCATTATTTCATCAGCGCGTTGGCGGAAGACGATGTGCCGCATTGGGATTTCCGTGCGGCGACCGATTTGACGGACGAGCCGCGCGACACCTCGGCGGCGAGCTGCGCAGCATCTGGCTTGATCGATATTGCGTCGCAGGTGGCACCTGAGGAAGCCGCTTTATATCAGCGCGCGGCCACGCGCATTCTTCGCTCGCTGTCGGATAACTACAGTGCGCTCGACAAGCCGGAGTATGAAGGTATCCTGCTCGGCGCAACCGGTCATAAGCCAGTCAATACCAACATCAACGTATCGCTTATTTACGGCGATTACTATTATATTGAAGCTTTGGCGAAGAGCAAAGGCTGGAGCCAGCATGTTTTTTAAGCGGGATCAAAGGCATACTCACGAAGCCAGGAGGACAGGAATCTCCTCCGGGCTTCCGTATTCTTGAGAGGAGGTGCCGGACGGAACGAAGGGAATGATTCAATAACCATCATTTCATAATGGAAAGGATGAAAAAGAATTATGGGAACCGGAACCAAAAGTGTGACGTTCATTATTTTGATCTGTATGCTGGTTGCGTTAATGCCGGGTACGGCGAGGGCGGCTGATACGAAGTTCACAATTGGCAGCTCCGACGTGACGGCGAGCGGAGATGACGGCAACGTTCCAGCCAATACGGTGGACGGCGATTTCTTAACACGTTGGTCGGCGAATGGCGACATGCAATGGATCCAGTACGATTTGGGCGTAAATCGCAAACTGTCTTTCATCAAAATTGCATTTCTGAATGGGTCAAGCCGCACTTCTACTTTTGATATTTTGACGTCTAGGGACGGTTCCACCTTTACGACCGTCAGCAGCGGAGTTGTAAGCAGCAATGTGGAAGGTCTACAAACGTTCGATTTTCCGGATGTCGATTCTACCCGCTATGTGAGGATCGTTGGGCACGGCAATTCCTCCAACCTGTGGAACAGCTATTCTGAAGTTGAACTCTACGGCACCGCGAGCGAATCTCCGCCAGGCGCAAGCAAGTTCGCGATTACCGTGCCACAACTTATGGCCAGCGGAGATGATGGCAATATCGTCGCGTATACAATCGACGGCGATCTTAACACGCGCTGGTCAGCGAGTGGAGAGGGGGAGTGGGTCCAATACGACCTTGGATCGAGCAAGCGGATAGAATACGTGAAGATCGCCTTCACCAACGGGGCGGAACGAACTTTCGCTTTTGATATCCAGACTTCATATGATGGCTACAACTTCAGTACAGTGCTTTCGGGAGCAGTCAGCAGTCAGAGCAACAGCTTGCAGACGTTTGATTTTGCCGATGTTGCCCCTGTCCGCTACGTTCGTATTGTTGGCCATGGCAACTCGGTGAACGCCTGGAACAGCTTTGCCGAGGTCGAAATTTATGGTAGCGATTCAAGCGGCAGCGGTAGCGAAGGGGCGGTCGTCGAAGTTAACACTTCCACGCAGTTGGCTACCGAGCTTGCAACCGCTACGGCGGGTAAAACGATTGTGTTGGCAAACGGCACGTATTCACATACAAGCCCATTTTCTGTTCAGAACAAAAACGGCACTGCCAACGCGCCAATCGTCATTAAAGCGAAAAACCGCGGTCAGGCTATCATATCAGGAGCGTCAGGCTTCCGCCTCGAGAACTCCTCGCATGTGGTGATGGACGGATTAAAGTTTACGAACACAAGCAATGGCGCAGTGGTGTTGGAAGGCTCGCACCATGTTCGACTGACCCGTAATACGTTTGCGCTTCCAAGCTCGGGGAGCGGCCTGATGTGGCTGCAAGTGCGGGGCATGAACAGCCATCATAACCGCATCGACCGGAATGACTTCGGACTGAAGAGCGACACCGAACCGCTGATCGCTTACGAAGGACAGGACGGCTCAGGGCAAATTTCGCAAAACGATATTATCGAATACAACTATTTCCATGATGTAGGCTCATGGGTAGCTAACGGCAAAGAGACAATTCGTCTCGGCTTGTCAGGTCTTACGCTATCCCACGGCTATAATACGATACAATACAATGTATTTCAGAATTGCGATGGAGAGCCAGAAATCGTTTCGGTCAAGAGCAGTAGCAACTCGGTGCGCTTCAATACATTCCACACGTCCAAGGGCAGCCTGACTCTGCGGCATGGCCATAACAACAGCGTATATGGAAACTTCTTCCTCGGGGACGGCGTGGAGTCGGATCAGGAAGGCATCCGGATGTTCGGCAATGACCATAAGATTTATAACAACTACTTTGAGAATTTGACTGGCGAAGCAATCTACTTGCCTAACGGCGACTTCGACGGCGGTACTGGAGGCTCCCCTCCAAGTCCGACGGTCGAAGAATTGCGTAAACAATGGAAAATTTACCGGGCGCTTATCGTCAACAATACGATTGTAAACAGCAAAACCGGTATCGTCATCGGATCAGGCAAAGCGTATGCTCCACAGGATTCCGTTGTGGCAAACAATATCGTATACAACAGCACCGGCACGCTTTATTACGAGACCGTGACAACGAATACGCTGTTCCAAGGCAATATCGGGTTTGGCAGCACGATTAGTAACAGATTGCGGAGCTCGGAGCAGATCCGAAATATCAATCCGCTCCTGACTGCGGTGAGCGGTATTCAGAAACTGTCCGCGAGCAGCCCGGCAATTGATGCAGCTGTGGGGACATACGCGTTCGTGCTGGCGGATATGGACGGGCAAATGCGGGCGATAGCAGATGTGGGGGCGGACGAATATTCCGGGGCATCTCTACTGAATCGCCCGCTCGCGGCCGGCGATGTGGGGCTGAATACGCCTTAGGATCGATATATGTGCAAGCATGCCGGCGGTTGGTTCGCTGGTATGACTATGTCGAGTCTATTGATGTATGGAACAGTCCTGTTTTTCACTTCATATGGAAGGATGGGAGACCATGTTTCACAGCAAATATGGAGCAGCGGGAAAAAACGAGGTGACTGTACATGCATACTAGCACAATGTTGCCGGCTCCGCGTGGCGGCGGCTTCCGTATGGAAGGTTATTGGGTATGGTGCGGTTCCGTCGTGCAGGGCGAGGACGGAAAATTCCATATGTTTGCCTCGCGCTGGCCGAAGACACTGCCGATGCATCCCGGTTGGATGACGGCTTCAGAGATTGTCAGGGCAGACTCGGATACCCCCGAGGGACCGTACCGATTCTGCGAGGTGGCGCTTCCGGCGAGGGGAGCGGAATATTGGGACGGACGCTGCACGCACAACCCTCATATCGTCAAGCACAACAACAAATATTTGCTTTATTATACGGGTTCGACCCATCCGCTAAGCGATCCAGAGCCGCCCGGGAGTTTCGGGTTAACTGATCCTCAATGCATCGTGGCAAGGGCGAACAAACGGGTAGGTCTGGCTATAGCGGACAGCGTTTTGGGCCCGTGGCGCAGAGCGGACCAACCGATATTACCAACACGTCCCGGCCGATTCGATAGCTTTCTGACCTCCAATCCGGCTCCGTGTGTCCGGGAGGACGGTTCCGTGCTGCTGATCTACAAAGCACGTCACTACGAAGGCAACCTGCATGGCGGCATGACGATTGGCGTTGCGTATGCGGATCACTACGAGGGGCTGTACCGGGTGTTGAGTGACGAGCCGGTGTTTCCTCCAGAGTTGTTCCATATCGAAGACCCTTTCATCTGGCAAACAAACGAAGGATACAATTTGATCGCCAAAGATATGGAAGGGCATCTATGCGGAGAAAAATACGGCGGCATCTACGCCGAGTCGCCGGACGGGCTGAAATGGAGCTTGCATGGGCAGCCGCAAGGCTATTCCCGGACCGTGCGTTGGGATGACGGCACGGTGCAGACGCTGGGCAATCTGGAGCGGCCGTTCCTGTTGTTCCAGAACGGCAAGCCGACTCATTTGTTCGCGGCCGTCTCGGACGGCAGTGATGGTTTTAAGGACGCTTCCGATACGTGGAACATGGTTGTACCTTTAAAGCAATGATTCACGGGGGGCTTTTACGATGATCAACTACGTGGCGTCCAAGCGAGCGCTATGCGACGAGGACGTATAACCGCTGCGGCAGAAATGGACTGAAGCTATCGGCGATTTCACTGGAGCTGTGGAAAATTCTGAACCGGTTCGTGGACAAGGGCAATACAGTCATCGTTATCGAGCATAGCCTTGACGTCATCAGTCAGGTGGATTGGATTATCGATATGTATCTGAAAAATCAAAGTGGAACCTTAATGAAAGGACCGGATAGCCGATTTCCGGAGGTTCAGTTCGTAACCTCGCTATAATAAATTACGGAATAGGTACAACGTTTGGCAACATAAGGCAGAATCATTTTATAATGAATATAGAAGGACACATGGATTCAACTCCGCGCATAGCGCGGTTTTTTGTTTTAGGTAACAGAACGGACAAAAAAATTTGCGAATAGTGTCCCTTTAGAACCACCTCGTTTGTTATACATATGTAAACTTCATCATGATCGCCTGGGAGGTGCCTTAAAGAGAAATGGATGAGGAAACCGAATATAGAATTAAAAGGGTTCAAGCGGGCGAGATTCAGGATTATGTCTACATCGTCCAAAAATACCAAAAACAGATTTTCACGTACTGTTGGAGGCTTCTTTCAAGCAGGCAGGAGGCCGAGGATGCGGTTCAGGACATCCTGGTCAAGGCCTATGAGAAAATCAACCTGTACAAGCCTAATGTGAATTTCTCCTCATGGTTATACAAAATGGCATATCATCACTGCATCAATATAATCCGCCGAAAGAAAATGCAACAGAAATGGAAGCTCGGCCTGGTTAACCCAAACCAAACCGCTAATAGTCCTGCGGAGATAATGGAACGCCAGCTGTTTAGCGAACCACTGAACCGGGCGCTCGGAAAATTAAATACCGTGGAACGGAACTTACTTGTTCTGCGCATTTATGAAGAGAAGTCGTTTGCAGAAATAGGTGAAATTCTGAACAAAAGCCCGGAATCTGTCAAGAAAAAGTATACGCGAACCAAAAACAAACTTAAAAAAATGATGAGCGAGTTAAAGGAGGAAGAAAAATGCCTGGATTACAACGTACTTCTCAAAACGAAAGTCTGAAAAAGATGGATCTTTTGACCGATGGGGAGCTCCAAGATATTGATGTCACAGACAAAGTCATGGCCCGAGTCCATAAGCTGGGACTTCGCAAGCGAGGAATGGATGCCAGAACACGAATGCGACCGAGAATCGCGGTTACCGGGCTGACCGCCCTGTTAGTTCTCGGCGTATCGGTGACAGGATACGCGACCTCACAATATGTTGAATTCCTCAACCAAAAAGGCGAGGTCGTTCTAAAAACTGCTGCCGCTAAAGAGCCGACGGACTTTGTTACGAAATATACGAACAGGCTGGGCGTTTACACGGAACAGGTTAAAGATCAACTGCAACCGGGTGAATATGCAGCCTATTATGTCAAAGATGATTTAATTAATAGCGCGGATAAGCTAAATCCCATAAAATTTGAATATAAATGGGTTGAACATAGAAATTTCAGCAGTTTTCAAGATGAAATGACTCGGACGCAGGCTCCCGTTTTGACAGCATTAACCCATCTGCCGGAAGGATACCAATTTGATTACGGATACGTGTATCCTGCCGATATGTTTACAAATCATCTCGAAGATCCTTCCTACTTGAAATTAGCAGATGACCTCATAAGACAATCCGAATCCTCGCTGGAAGAGGAAAGACTGTTTATCCAAAAACTGAATTGGGACAAGGCTGACTTCTCTTTAGCCCGCTATGTCAAAGGGAAGAATTATGTGAATGTTACCGCTACGCGACTGCTTCCGGACTCCAAGTTAACCATTTTTCAGGGGCATCAGGCTAAATCCGAGAAGCTGAACATTCAGGGCATGGAGGCCTATTACATTCAATCCGACCAATCCAGCGATCAGCAAACTGACTCCGGTACCCATCACCGAATTGGATGGAGGGACGAGCACAATCATTTGCTGTACGAAATTTATGATAACGCGGACAGCAGTCTACGAAAAGAAGATCTGGTCAGAATGGCTGAGGACTTACTTACATCTCGCTAGTATCAACATCCCTGCTGCGGTGGTGAAAGAAATTCCTATCTTAACTATGACACAGTTTGTCGTAAATTAGATCTATAATGAATCTATATTAACGAGAGGAGTAACACATCATGAAAAGAAGAATAATTTTAGATTTAGCAGTTACCCTAGATGGTTTTATTGAAGGTCCAAATGGTGAAGTTGATTGGTGCATTATGGACTCGGAGCTGGGCTTTATTCATTTTTTAAATCAAATTGATACCATTTTTTATGGGAGAAAAAGCTATGATTTATGGGGGCAATATACCCCGGAAGTTGACCATAGTGATATGGATGAAGAATTTTGGGGATTAGTCCATAGTAAAGAAAAATATGTGTTTTCCAGGTCACGAACAGGAACGGATAATAAAGCCATTTTCATAAACGATGATATTCTTGAAGAAGTGATTAAAATTAAAAATAAACCCGGTAAAGACATTTGGCTATATGGAGGAGCAAGTCTGATTACAACTTTTATCCATTTAGGACTTGTTGATGAATTAAGATTATCTGTTCACCCTGTTGTTTTAGGGGAAGGAAAACCACTGTTTGTTGATATAAAACAGAGGTTGAATCTAAAACTGGTTAATACAAGAACGTTCTCTTCAGGCGTTGTACAATTAATTTATCATATAGACGGGAACAAATAATATTGCCAATGGCAGAATGTTAGTTTCATATTAACAGCGGCAAGTCTTAGAATTGTAAATTCTATGATCTCTGTTCGCTGTTTTTTAGGTAGAACCCGGCCAATAGGTTTTCCGTGTCGAGAGACAAGAACTTTCTGCATTAGAAAGAACAAGTTTGAAACAATCCATGATGAAGAACTAACTGAGCCCTTTGAATTTTGCAATCGTTTTCCAGAAACTCGAATTATGAAATGAAGATTAGTCGAATTTCTGGTATATAGCGAAGAAAGCGCTTCCGTTACAATAGAATCAAACACAAGTAGGGACCGAAATGGTAACGATAACAACCAACATCGACTGACTTGCAAAGGGATGTGGTTGTTCAGTTCAATAATACGATATGAGGAGAATGTATAATGGCAATGATTCGATGCAATTATTTCTCGGAAACGTTAGGACTAAGCACGTCAATGACCGTTATTCTGCCTCAAGCGACGAGGGGGCAAGTCGGAATGAAAGGCGCTGCCAACCGGGAGAGGCATCCCGTCCTCTGGCTGTTGCATGGAGGGTCCGATGACGATACGATCTGGATGCGACGGACATCGATTGAACGGTATGTTTCCGAGTTGGGACTTGCTGTCGTTATGCCTCAAGTCCAATTAAGCTTCTATACGGATATGGCTTACGGAGGAAAGTACGGTACATTTCTCATGGAAGAGCTTCCCCAGATTGCCCGGTCCTTGTTCCCGCTGTCGGATGCTCGTGAAGATAATTTTGTCGCTGGGCTATCGATGGGAGGTTACGGCGCACTCAGATGGGCGCTGAGCAAACCTGACATGTTCGCCGCTGCTGCTGGACTGTCGACCGGTAATTTTCCTTTTTGGAGTCCCGGGCCGGGAGGAGAGTCTCCTCCGTTTCTGCGGCTTGCATTCGGAGAAGGACCGCATGCGGGAACCGATAACGATCTTTATCACCTTGTCCAGACTTGCGATCATGCAGCTGGACCGAAACCTGCCTTTTACCAAGCATCCGGTACGCAAGATTTCCTTTACGATCTAAATATCGGAATGAAGGAAGCATTTGAGCGATCTTCACTGAACTATACATACGCTGAAGAGTCGGGCGTACACGATTGGGCATTCTGGGATAAGACCATTCAAGACGTACTGAAATGGCTTCCCTTGGATCGTTTGTAACATTTACTGCCCAATAAACTCCTCATTCCTTTCAATTGGAAGGGGAGTCATCCTCTTGTCTAAAAAATAAATAGCCGGTCTAGGACGTAATGTCGCGCCCTGGACCGGCATTTTTTTTAAACCACCTACTCTAAGTGTTCTCAGCACCTATCCTTGAGCTAATGTTAAGCGTTAGATCAGCTTAAAGCTGCTGGGAACATGCCTATGATGGCTGAATTCGGTATACGAATCATGAAAATGATAGCCGTATGTGGGTCGCCCCATCCGTAACGAAGTACGTAGAATGGTGGTTAAATGGGATAATACAGATTTAGCTATTGTTTATTTTTATGTTGATGTTCAGAATTTGTACAGGAATACATGTTAAAATCTTCATGAGAAGCGTGAAGGCACGCGGAATGGGCTAGGCTGGAGATTGGAAAGGCTGGTTCGGAACTTGCTGAGTATGTTTGACTTGATCAAGGAAAGAACGCCCTCCATTGTGAGGGCCTTTATACTGCTTATTTCAAAACTTGATATGGAGTTATTGGCAAACGGAGGTTTAAAAATGGAGAGAAAAATTCGAAATTCTGCAAAAGCACTAATTATTAAAGAAGGGAAAATGCTCGCAATTAAGCTCGATGATCATGGTGATGTTTTCTACATTATGCCTGGTGGAGACCAAAATGCAGGGGAAACACTGGCCGAGGCGGTTAAACGTGAGGTAGCGGAAGAAATCGGAGTGGATGTAGAACCGTTATCGTTGGAATTTGTAATTGAAGGGGTATATGGCGAGGCTTTTCATCGTGTGGATTTGGTTTTTTTATGCGAATACGTAGGGTCAATCGACAATTCTGTTCTGCAAGATGACAAAAACCAAACCCGATATGAATGGCTTGATATTAACAATATTACTAAAGAACCATTATATCCGTCCAAATTAAGAAAGCAGATTCTAAGGTTATCCAAGGGAGAAAAAACAGAAATGTATTTAGGAAATGAGGAACCTGGCCTGGAGACCCTGTCTGTTTAGAATCAATTTAAGGCTGATTTAACTACGGAGTATCCATTTATTGTTATTGGAAGAGTGGAGAACCTGCGTCTAATAGCTGATTGGAAAGATATGAAAGGTGTTGAATAAAAAAGATGACAGCATCATTTTCACATAAGCCCGAAGGATACGAATGTCCATTTTGTCGTGTTTGGGGTATCGAGCGCCCTAATCAGGGAACAAAACAAAGGGATATCATCTATCAGAATGAAAAGGTAACGGCATTTATAGCGAGCAAGTGGTGGCCAAACAATAAAGGGCATGTTCTTATCGTTCCTAATCAACATTTCGAGAACATCTTTGAACTCCCTGCGGATTACGCTGTTGAAATTCATCGCGCGGCTCAGCTTACAGCATTTGCAATGAAAAGTACATATGGATGTGATGGGATTTCTACACGGCAACATAATGAGCCTGCTGGCAATCAAGATGTGTGGCATTATCATCTTCATGTTTACCCGAGATATGTGAATGATCAGCTCTATCTGTCAAAGGGTTCTCAGTCCGATCCAGATGAACGTTCTTTATATGCTGAAAAGTTGCGTTCTTGGATAAAGGAGAACATTTAAGTTCTCTCATTAAGCTGCCCGGAAACGATAGTTCAAAAAATGAATGAGCAGTCTGCGATGCAGCAGACTGCTCATTTGATAATAATAAATGACTTATGACTTTGCTCCTCAATAGGGACGAAGTCAACGTTAAGGGGGGGACTCCGGCTTGCATACGCTATTCTAGAACATATTTGGCAATGGTTTCACTCATGTGGATATAGAATGTATTTGCATCGTGAAAACGAACGTCAGCTTGGTGAAAAAGTGCGTCATTCAGTACAATAGCATTTTTTATTTTTAGTGTACGAGAGTCCAGAATATAGTAGGCAGCTTTCTTCGGCTCTGGTTTAGATGAATCATACCAAGCTTGTGTCTTGTCGACGGCTCCGAAGACGATGCTCTGATCATTTAGTCGTTGTAATAGTCCTTGTGCAGGTAAATCAGTAAACCTCTTGGTCGCAATCAATTGATTGTTCGTATTGTACAGACTAAGCTTATTTTTCTCTTGAATCAGATAGTTATTTCCTAAGGATACGTATAAAGAATCGTACATGTTATGCGCATACGTAGTACCGAACACAGCATCCTGTGCTGGCTTGGGCAATGGTCTGATCCATTTTTTTTCCCCGTTCGGCTTGTAGCCGTGCAAGGTTTCCACTTCCGTCTTCGCATCATAAATGGGAACAATTAGAGTTCCCCCACTTAGAACCTCAAAGTCAGCATGAACAATATTGACGTGATCCTGCGGTTGGACAGCGGAAATAATCTTTTTTCCTGTAGGAATGGAGTAAATATCAATGGTCGTCGTGTTTCCCGGAGCATTAGAATTTATCAAGCCGACGTAGTTCTCCTGAATATGTCGTACGTGACCGGGAAACTCCCTTTGGATAAGCTGCTTGCCTTCCTTTGTAAAAAGGGAGATCACACTGGTGTCTTTGGTGAAAGTAACCACGGCTATGCGCCCATCTTCCAGGATGTTGAATTGAAAGTACTCTTTGAATGTCTTGACCCAGCGTGGCTTGTTATTTGAATCGAGAGAGATCAACTGATATACCTTTTTGTTACCAGACTTTACCTCATCGAAATAGTAGACGTTACCGCTCAGGTCTATTTCAAATGAATTGTACGGCATAGGCGAATTATGAATCCACTTCTGTTTCCCTGTTTTGTCGTCTATCGCGAGTAATGTGTGTACAGATTTGGATTTGCTGTTAGAGCTTCCTGATTGATACAAGAATGTATATGCAGTTTCAGAGTTGGTCTGTTCTGACACGATGGGGTAGACACTTTTTCCTGTGAAATAATAGTTCTTACTATGTATTTGGGTTGTCGTATCGGTCGGCACGTCATAGGTCCACTCTGGCTTTGGTAGCTGTTTGTAATCCGCAGCAGATACGGGAGTGGCGATGAGAGCTAAGGGAATCGTAAGGAAAGCTGCTAAAGTCGTGATTTGAAACGTACGTTTGGTGATCCTTTTCATGACATAAGGTCCTCCTCGTCTTGATTGTACTGGCCGATATTTTATTAGAAATTGGACAATCTTTTGATTTAAGCTCATCATATCAAGGGGAGCTTGTTCCGGCAGCACACATTTCAAGTGTCCCTCCTGAATGTTTCATAACGATTGGGAGATCCCTGCTCGTTGAGAAATCATGCGTTTTTTACATTCCTCCTTACTTCTGGTAAAATCAACCTTTCAATTATATCACATGATTTGATTCATTACCGTGGTAGATGCACTAAAAAAGAGGAGGGTAATGCAAAATGGAATTCCGATTTGGGAACGCAGCTATTCTTCTCCCCCCTTTACACATGACGATTATCGGAATCATTATTATTTTCTTATTAGTGAGGTGGAGCAAACAATTAGAAACAAGACGTTTTACGATTTTCTTTTACTTTTTGATCAGTACCTCCATTAATCCTATTTACTCTAGATATACAACAGAAGGTGTCTTTCAGCTTTGGATTCCCTTAGGGTTTATATTGATTTTCCTTTACTTGTTTCGCAGCAAAAGATATCATCCCTCTAAAATGAAAGCGAGTATTTTAGGGTTTTCCATAGCAATATACCAGTTAATTCTTCAATATGTCGGATAAGTTTTGATGCTTAGGCAAGCAGCTAGTTATATGGCAATAGAACTTTCTTGAATTTGAAAATTAATCATATATTACATTTTTTCCTTCTTCACTTAATTTTTTTAAAGATGTAAGCATGTGATTGATTTCTTCATCGGAGTGTCTTTCCCATGAAGCTAATTCAGCTACTATTTTAAGAGGCGATTTAGATCTATAGGAGCGTGTTGGGTTTCCGGGGAATCTTTTATCCGTTAAGTTAGGGTCATTTTCAAAATCTCCTAATGGTTCTACAATGTATATTCTTTCTTTTGAATTAGATTTTGCTAATTCAGCACCCCATTTGGCAGCATTTAGTGTTCCAGTAAAGTATATATGGTTAGATTTTTTTTCTTGGTAATTGGATAAGTATTGTGGTTCTAATAAATCACCAATTTTCAAATCTGCTTTTGTACCATGAAAAAAAGGACCCTGATCTAAAACAATTTTTTTGTCATCCATACGGATACACCTCTTCTTTTTAGATTTGTACTTAGCAGTATAGTGTAGGAAGTACCAAAAAAACAGTCTATAAATAAATATAAAATAACGGTATAATTTAAGTAGAGAGAATGATATTGAACGGAAATGACCTATTGTTAGGTTTTAATTCGTTAGCAGATAGGTTTGGGGGAAGAGCAGCTTTTGCTGATCTTCCTTATTTATTTGATTTTTATGCGAAATAGTGCTCCATATATCCTTAAAGTATGGTTTCTAAAAGTAGAGAACTCTACTTTTTAAATACAACTCCGAATTCCATAACAGGAATGCAGAGTTGTATTTTTATTTTTAAATAAATTTGTGTATATTAAAAAATACTTATTGTTAAAAATAATATATTATAATATACTTTTATCATTCGCGCGGATATTATTGTATCGTTTTTCAATCAACATGAAACAAATAATGGAAATAAATAATACGTATGGATTCAAAAAGGAGAAATGAAGAATGCCGAACAAACAAAATAAAAAAGCCGTACCTTCCTCTATAGGACTGATTATTCTCGGCATTATTTTTATTGCAGCCAATTTACGTACTCCCTTAACCTCAGTCGGTCCTTTAGTGAGTCTTATAAGGGATGATGTCCATATTTCAAATACATTGGCAGGCTTAATCACGACGGTACCCTTGCTTGCCTTTGCTTTATTATCGCCTCTGGTACCAAAATTAGGGCGGAGGTACGGGGTTGAACGTATTATATTGATTGCCCTAATCTTTCTGACTGTTGGTATTGTAATACGTTCTATCTCTGGCGCAGCTAATCTGTTTATTGGGACAGCAATTCTTGGATTCGCAATTGCCGTATGTAATGTATTATTGCCAAGTATAATCAAAAGGGATTTCCCAGATAAAATTGGCTCCATGACAGGTGTTTACTCCATTTCAATGAGTTTATGTGGAGCAATCGCATCGGGAATTAGTGTACCGCTGGCCGTGAACGCAGGTATGAAATGGCAGGGAGCATTGGGAATATGGGGGATTCTAAGTTTTGTATCGATCCTTTGTTGGTTACCCCACTTAAGAAATCAAACGAAGCATACAGCTGCGACGAGTCAACACATGGCCAGCAACGATGTGAATGTTTGGCGGTCTCCTCTTGCCTGGCAAGTAACCTTGTTTATGGGTATACAGTCCATGATTTTCTATGTGTTGATCGCATGGTTGCCTGAAATTTTAAAACAGCAAGGAATTGGCTCCAACCAATCAGGATGGTACCTCTCGATCATGCAGTTAGCTCTGCTTCCATTTACCTTTATTGTCCCCGTTATCGCCGGGCGCATGTCCAGCCAACGTTTGTTAGTGGTCATCACAACTGTTTTGCTTATTACAGGAACGCTCGGACTTCTTTACGGAAGCTCCAATATCATTTTGCTATGGATCATCATACTCGGAATTGGTGGTGGCTTCGCCTTTAGTTTGTCCATGATGTTTTTTGGGTTGCGGACTGAAAATGCGCATCAAGCAGCGGAACTTTCTGGTATGGCGCAATCGATCGGATATCTTCTTGCCGCAATCGGTCCTGCCCTTATAGGATATCTGCATGACACGACAAATAGTTGGAACCTGCCACTTCTCATTCTGCTTGGCGCTTCAGTCGCACTCTTTTTAGTTGGTATAGGAGCAGCAAGAAACCGTTCTGTAGGTAGCCGAAATAGTTACGAGCTGCCAGGAGAAGGATCATAAATATGGTTGACAAAATTATGGTGGGCATTGAAAAGCTGCAAACTCCTCGATGCAACCGTTGAAATGCCCCGAGACAAACAAACTCAAGCTGCCATGGGGGATTAACCTGGTAATAGTTCATCTTAAGGGGGATCCTGCGAATGAATCGCTGAGAGGTGTGATCGTCTTCAATCTGGCAGGGCTGCATACTCCGAATCGCCGGAAGCTCCAGAAACACAGCTGACGGCCGGTTCCTCGCAGCGTGGCTGCGTCACCGTGGAATATACGTCGAGGGACAAGAACATGATTCTATTGAAAGTCGCTATTTTATAGCGGCTTTTTCATTTTATCTGTAAGGACTTGCGGGTAAGCCATCATAATGTTAGCCGCGATCCTACCCGAAGTCGAACTCATGAAAAGCATCCCGGGAAACCTTCTTTGGATTCGTCATGAGTTACCCGTTTAAAGAGTGACAGATAATCAGCAACTGCCAGGATGTAAGTATTTTCGATGCTTTGTTGTTCCAAATAGGTTTTGATCTGAGGGTTCGAAGCAGACAAAGGTTAAACGTACAGCGCAGTACATTCATGGCATGGTGGTTTGATGAACAGAATGGGGAATTTCAATCCTGATCATCCTTCTGTTGTTGGGCATGACCAGTGCCTATATTTTACAACAAAACAATTTCGATATGGATGAACAAATCGTGGAAATCAATACCCCTCAGGGTAAACTGACGGGAGTACTAATTAATCATAAAGATGCGGTTCTTGAGCAAGAGCTTATTCCGATTAACGATCAGAAAGTGTGATAAAGTTATCTAAAGAGAATTGACGTGAATAGAGGGGGATTTCAAGTGCGGTCGGTGTACATATTGTCGGGACCAGCAGGAGTAGGGAAGTCAACAACTTCAAAAGCATTAGTTCGCACCTTAAAAAACAGTGCATATATTTCAGGAGATTATGTTAGCAATATGCATGTTAACGGTCGTCAGAAACCTTGGGAAAGCGAACAGGAGTTATCCCTAATTTGGAATAATATACTAAGTTTAGCGCAAAATTTCATTTCAAAGGGGATTGACGTAGTAATAGATTACGTAACTTTCCCAAGTGGAGCTTATTGGTTGAAAGACAGGCTAGAGGAGTTATCTGTAAATGTTGTTTATACGATATTGTGGGTTGATCCTGAGACCCTATTAAAAAGAGACAAACTTAGAAAACCAGAACATCAAATGGGAGAACGTTGTCTTATTTTAATCAACGAGTTCAGGGAATCAGGATTAGATACCAAACATCTTCTAGATACAAGAGAAAATAGCGTTGATGACATTGACCAAATTATAGAGGATATAAAGAACAATAAACAATACAGGTTAGTGGATTAACGAAAACGATAGATCAATTAAACCAAGAAAGAAGAACAATAGCAGCCATGAAGTCAATATTAGAATTTAAAGCACTTTAGATGGTAGTAAAGTGTATTTCGCTAGAACGATTGCTGCCGGGGAATCTCTGGATTGGATATTACTTTAAGAGATCGAAGTTAATTTTAGTTATGTATTTGGGAGTCCAGAGCTATATCAATTTGAATTGTTTCCATATGGCTCTCATCCAGTAGAACATTTGAGTCAATTAAGAGTGTGGTTACAAGTAATGGAGCAATATGTAAAACAATTAAAGTGAAATAAACCAACGTATGATGTGGTATGCCTAAGGCTAACAACGATGATATATACACGTTTAACAAACTATGATTTAAGGGAAGTTTCAAGGGACAAAACATAATTCCATTATAAGACGCTATTTTAGTGGCTTTTTTGTTTGATCGGTACAAGTTCTTGTACTGATTCGAGGACAAGAACTTATACCGAATGCCGGAATGGACAAGAACATTTTCCGATTATTGGGTTACAGCTATTTCACCTACTCGGCTGCGCCATAAACGGTCAAAAGTTAAGTAGACTGGTAGGTGGTCAAGGGGAGTGTAGCTTTTTCCTTTGTGGGAGAAGAGCAAATAGTAAAGAACAATTGATCCTCTCAATTTTTTATGATTGTTTCAATTTTTTAAGCATAGCAGTCCAAATTCTTAGGCCCGTCACCCATAGCGTCAGAGCAGAACTGTAACCGACAAAAGTAGATGTTGCAATCAGGGTTACATTATTAATAGTAGCGTTAATTGGTAAAAATAAAGTAATAACGCCTATAATACAGAGTGTTACTCCTGTACCATAATAAAAGTTTTCTCGAAACAAACGAGCTAAAGGGAAAAAGTGGATCCCGACAATGATTGCCATGATAGGAAAAAAGATTTCAAAATAATCAATCATGTTACAAATTACACTTGCGATAAAGATAGCAAGCCCTTCTAGACCAAAGATCAACCCAAATTTTCGATTTATGTTTCTCCTATGTACTATCTCTTCTGGTTCAATAGCGTGGTTTATATTACGTGCTTTACCAAAAAGTGATATCGCTCCGCTAAGTAAGATTAATGTCATAACTCCTGAAAGAACGAGTGACCAAGGATCTCCAAGTCCATGTGAACCAATAATACCAATGGAAGCCCAAAGAGCCCCAAAAAAAGTCATGAACATCACACCATTTGCAGCACCAAAGACCGCAGCTTTCGGTAATTTTACCACACTCATTATTTTAAGACTCCTTGATCGAATTTTATATTTCTATTTATCTAACCATCCTTCCTCCTTATTGTCTAGTTTTTTTTAATTAGTTCGGTTCCTGAAAAACGCGGTAAGGAGAACCCACTAATCACGGATATAATTACACAGATTAAATAAGGAAGTAGTTAATAGAACAAGGAACAAGCAGCGTTTCTCCAGTTTGATCTAGACCAAAGACGAGTCAGTACTGGACCTAAGCGGGGGAAGTTTCTCAGACCTTAATCGCAGATGCAATCCTGCTTTAGAATGATGGAAAATAAAGGGTCTACTATTATGATATATATGTAAAACATTACTAAGAAACGAGGTTTTTCAATGAAAAAGAAAAGAGTTTCAAAGGGATTTACTTTAATAACAGTTGGTGCGTTATTTTCTTCTTTACTGGCTGGCCCAACAGCATCTGGAAACTCGGTTTTATTGAGTGAGAGTAGGGCCGGATTAGAACAGACAGCCGCCCATACAGGGCCGATGTCCTCGGTCGAAGTTGAGCAATTTGCAGATGATTTCTTTAATCGGCCGGAAATCAAAAAAAAGCTAGTAGGTGCAGCTTTTACAATCGTTGCAGATAACAAGGTATTATTAAACAAAGGGTATGGCTATTCCGACCTGGAAACCAAAACTTTAGTGGACCCTGAGCAGACGATTTTCCGGATGGCTTCCATATCCAAAGTAATGACTGCCACTGCTGTAATGCAGCTTGTAGAGCAGGGGAAAATCAATCTCGACGAGGACATTGAAAAATATCTTGGTGGGATGACGATTACGAATCAAACGGGAACACCTGTCACCATGAGACATTTGTTGACACATACATCAGGGTTTGATTTCACTGATTATATTTCATCTAACAATGTAAATGACAAACAATCATTAGAGGAGTTTATTGAAGATAACCTGCCGACTGTTATACGAACACCAGGCGAGAGTTACCGGTATGATAATTTTGCTTTTGATCTTCAGGGATACATTATTCAACGAATGGTTGGTTATCCCTTTGAAGAATACATACAAAAGAATATTTTTAAACCATTGAATATGAAAAATAGTGATTTCCTCATGACTGAACAAGTCAAAAAACAGCTGGCCACGGGCTACGGAACAAATGGCCAACCCAAGGAGCAGTATCCAAATGACCCTGTTATTATGCCAGACGGAGGAATGTTTGGCACGAGTGGCGACATCGCTCAATTCATGTTAGCCCATTTGAATGAAGGAAGTTACGGTACATCTCAAATCCTCTCTAAAACGACAACAGAAGAAATGCATCGCACGCAAGTCCAAGTTCAAGAGCAGGTGCCCACTATGGCTTTGGGTTTCGAAAAATTTTACCGGCATGCATATCACGGCCAAATGGTTATTGGAAAAGGGGGAGATTTACCCGGCTATCATTCATGGATGTGGTTGATTCCAGACCAAAAGATTGGTGGATTCGTCATCACCAATAGTGACGCGAGCCAAGACATAGGGGAAGAATTGTTTACTGCATTTATGGATCACTATTACCCCCAAGAAAAACAGAAAGCAAAGGAATGGCCACTGAATTCAAATGAGCTGGATCAGTATACAGGAACCTATCGATATCTTCGCCAGCCTTACTTGTTCTTTGACATCGTGAAACAGAAAGGGGAACTTTCGATTTCAGGTCCAAATGGAACACATACATTAAAACCAGTCGGAGATCAGTTGTTCGTTGATGAAGAAGGAAACCAAGCCGCCTTCAAGAAAGACACGGACGGTAAAATCACCTATCTGGATTACATTTTACCTGACTCTTGGTTCGGAAAAATACCTGAGCTCCCTCAATATTCTGACGTAGCTAACGACGAATATGCTGAGGCTATTTACCGATCAACGAAATTGTTTATGCCACAGCACAATGAAAAACGTTCTACCCACTATTATCCTGATGAGGCTATGACGAGAGGTGAATTTGCATCCCAATTGATTCAGTTTGCTAATTTAAGACCCTCTGATAAGCCGGTAATCTTTAAAGATGCTGAAGGACACAAGTATGCATCTTCAATTCAAACCCTCGCAGACATTGGAATATTAGTCGGCACTTCAACTCAGATGTTTTATCCGGATCGTAAAATCACTCGCCAAGAAGCAGCTACAATTCTCTGGAGGCTCTCATCGAGCGTGAACTTACCTATAATCTCGGCAGAAATCGCTGATCAACCAGCACCTTGGGCAGTTGACGCCGTGAAATTTTTAGTCGGGGCAGGAATATACGGACCTGATGTAACCAGAAACGAAGAGGGAATTGTCAACTATCGGTCGCAAGAGCCTTTGCTGCGTAAGGAAAGTGCAGTAATTTGGGATTGCTTCAGCAAAATTCTGACTTCAGGATTATAAAATGGAGTCACGAAGTAGGAAGGAGAACAACAAGATGAATTTTAAATTATGTAGGCCGTTTTTATTGTTCTGTATTAGTGTATGTCTGCTTTCTCAATTCTCGGTTTCGGCCTATGCCGCAGATCAAATAGTAACAGGAGAAACCCCTTCTGGAATTCCCTATAACCGGCTGGAGCAAGAGATTGATAACTACGTCAATTCCCACATTGGAAAGTCAACTCCCGGCGCTGCGGTTGTGATCACGAAGGGCGACAAGATTGTTTTCTCCAAAGGTTATGGCTATGCCAATATGGAGCGTAAGTCTGCTGTTGATCCTGCTTCTACCGTATTTGCCTACGGATCCATTAATAAAGCGTTTGTCTGGACTTCTGTGATGCAGATGGTGGAAGCGGGCAAGATGAGGCTAGATCAAGACATTCGAACCTATTTCCCAAAAGAGGTCGCGGAGAAACTGCGTTATGACAAGCCGATGACTATGCTGGACATTATGAGTCACACCGCTGGCTATGAGCAGCATCCGCTTAGTACATTTACGCGGTCAAAAGAGAGTCTGACCTCGTTGGAAGAAACGATACTGTCTAACCAGCCGGAACAAATCTATGAACCCGGCACAGTAATAGCCTATTCCAACTTTGCCACGGCACTGGCTGCCTTGGCGGTAGAGAAGGTGAGCGGGGAATCATTCTCCGACTACGAGATGAACCATATACTTAAGCCTCTTGGAATGAATCATAGTTCTGGTCATCCCACTTTAGAGGATCACCGGGATCTGCTTAAGGAAAAAGCAACGGGTTATGCCAGTAAGCAGGAAGGAGGATTTGAAGCGAGGGCACATTATTATGTTCCTCTGTATCCTGCGGGAGCCATGGAAGGTACGGCGGAGGATCTAGCTCGGTTCGTGATGGCATTGTATACATCAGATAGTTCACTGTTCAATCGGCCGGACACTGCACGAAAGATGCTCTCCCGGAGTTATACCCCGAACGAAGAGATCCTGTCGAATGCGCACGGCTTTTGGGAATATCGGGCAGATCCTCACGTCGTTGGACACAGTGGGAATGTTAAGGGATTCTCCGGCAACGTTGCGATCGCTCCCGAGGAGCAGCTCGGTATCGTCGTCTTGACGAATATGGAGATAGAGCAGGAGCTAACCTCTGGTATCATTAAACTGCTGATTCAGGACCGAATGAAAGAAGCTGAAAATCCTGCTCCCCCTGCAGAATTGTCTCCATCCGGGGAACTGGCTGGATATTATGTACAGTCGGGTGGTACTTACTCTTCGTATCATGAGGTTATTAACTATCTGGGTTTGATTAAGGTGAAACCGAAAGGTGAGCATGACCTTGTACTGAGTGTGATGGGCATGACGGGAGAACTCAAACAAATACGTCCGAATGTATACCAATTTGCCAAATCCGACAGTCCAAGATTTGAAAGGTTGGCACCGGTTCTGTATGCAGAAATTTCTGACAAAGGTGTAAAACGATTGAGCAAGGGGATCGCCACGGATATATTACCGATCAAGGGAAGCCGTTCGCTTCCTGCCCTGATCATCTATTTGGTATGGGCTTTCTTAGCTATCGTATTCTTTCTGGTTGCTCCATTCGTTCTACTGATTCGATGGCTTCAGCGTAGTAAAAAGGGCGCTTCGTCAGCAACTGGCCGCATCATGTCGTCTGTTATCTTGTGCGGGACCCTTTTGGTAGCCAATGTCATATATCAGCTGGTGAATGCAGTGATCAATGAAAACGTAACAGTGGACCAAATGAACTTCGGGATCACTATAAATTGGGCACTGACCTTGCTTGGCACAGCGTTGTTGGGGGTTGCCATTGTTAAATGCCCGCAACTGATATGGAAGAAAGTGTGGTATACCGTTACAGGAGTGCTGTTTATTGGCTTTGCTCTGATGATGGCGCTATGGAATTTTTATAGTTTTATCCCGTAAGCACTGGAAGGAATTTAATATATTCATCGCGAGGAGGATTGGCTATAATGCAAAAGGATAAAAAAGAGATGTGAAAATTATAAAAATGAGGAATATGTGTGGCTAATTTTTTGTGGACTATCTACCTTGGATTGCTCGGAACAGCATCCCTGGCATATTTATTAAAAGGAAAGTATAAAACAACACTTGGAAAAATAGATTTTGTCGTATCTGTTATGACATGGATTGGTTTGTTAGGATTCGTTACCGAAACCGATATTCTAAATTCTACTGTGTGGAAGATGGTTACCGTTACAGCTTTTCTATGGGATTTATCATTTGCAATGTTCTTAAAAGACTACGAAGGTGAAGAAATCCTGGAAGAATTACCGATTGTAACGAGAAGATTATGGATGTTGCTAACATTTGTTATTTTGATGGGACCACTATACTATGGGTTGATCAGATATTCTTTTTTTTAAAATGATGATGCCGTAACCTCCATATGTGGGCCAATGCCTGCAGAATGGTGCAGGGAATGTCGGATGTGAGAAGAAAGGCTTTGATATGCTTGGATCAACGAGGGAGGTAAGATCATGAATACACTAGCACGACTGAATGAGGGCTTAAGCTACATTGAGGAGAATCTAATGGATTCCGTGGATATGAAAGAGGTTGCACGGATTGCCTGCTGCTCGGAATATCATTTTACAAGAATGTTTTCCTTTCTTAGTGGCATTACCTTGTCAGAGTATATCCGACGTCGGCGCTTGACGCTGGCAGCACTGGAACTAAGCCGGAATGACAGTAAAGTGATTGATGTTGCTCTCAAATTTGGATATGCCTCTCCGGATTCCTTCGCTAGAGCTTTTCAAAGCATGCATGGGGTTACACCTTCCGAAGCGAGAATTCATGGTCCATCACTCAAGGCCTTCCCTCGGATGACATTTCAATTGACCATTCAAGGAGGAAGCGAAATGAATTACCGTATTGAAGACAAAGAGGCCTTTCGGATTGTGGGCATCAGCAAAAGGGTGCCGATCGTGTTCAACGGAGTGAACCCGGAAATTGCTGCGATGTACCAACGTCTTACGCCGGAATTAATCGAGACGATTAAGGGATTATCCAACGTTCAGCCGACCGGGCTAATCAGTGCTTCGGCTCATTTTAGTGAGGAACGGATGCAGGAGAAAGGGGAACTCGATCATTATATCGGTGCAGCCACGACCCAAGCAGCTCCTGAGGGTTTGGTACAACTGGAAGTGCCTGCCTCAACATGGGCAGTGTTTACTGCCGTTGGTCCTTTTCCGGGTACGCTTCAGGATGTATGGGGACGAATCTATTCCGAGTGGTTTCCTTCATCGGATTATGAGCTGAGCGAAGGACCAGAACTCCTGTGGAATGAGCACCAGGATGTCACTTCTCCGCAATACAAAAGCGAGATATGGATACCGATACGGAAGCAATAAAGCTGCATGACTTCTATGTGAAATACCAAAAGATCTCTTCACTACTGAAGAGATCTTTTGGTGTACGACAACGTTTTAATGGAAATCACATTACATAAAAGATGACGGATAAAAGCATGAATCCACTTGCTAGATACTGTTAAGTTGTTTTAATGTTCACTGCGTAAAACCCTTTTTGCCGACCACAGCCTCCAACCCGTAAGTACTGCAGCTGCTATGCAGATCGAAGCGGAGGTCATGAAAACCACGTGCATGCCCGATAGAAAAAGATCGGGGCGGTCCGGCACAAGTCCTGTAACCCTACGGCCAGCCAAGTTGCTCATAACACCAAACAGGGTGGTAGTAGCAACCGTAATTCCCACGACCATGCCCATATTGCGGACGAGCGAGTTGATGCTCCCTGCAATTCCGAGCTGGGTTTTGGGCACTTTCGACATTACCAACGAGTTGTTCGGCGATTGAAACAAGCCGCTGCCGAGACCGAGCATACCGATCCAACTCCCAACCAGAAGGAGAGAGCTGCCGCTATGAAGTCGAGCAAGTCCGACTTGAGCGATGACCATCACAATGAGTCCTGCGAAAGTGAGCGACTCGGAACCAATTTTGTCCGAGAGTGCGCCACTGAGTGGAGCTACGATCACCATGACAATCGGAAACAGCATTAGCAAGAGCCCCGCGTGAGAGGGGTCAAGATTCAAAATACTTTGGGCATAGAATGGTGCGATGATGTTAAAACAAAAGTTGGCTACAAATACCAGAAAACCGCATAAAATGCTTAAGCTGAACAGCGGGTCTTTAAACAGGGTGAGCTTTAGCATGGGTTCCGGTTTATGAATCTCAACGAAAAGGAAAATAACAAAAACAATTGCAGAGATGATTAACGCAGCAATAATACGCACATCCTCATAACCGACCTGCTGACCGAGCAGCAGACCTGAAAATAAAGCTAGGATAAATAGAGGGAATAGGACACCGCCGGCCTTATCGATACGGACCTTCAGTTTGGTACGATCAGCAGGAAGTACCTTCCACCCAATCGCAATCGCGATCAGCCCTACCGGTATATTTACCAAAAATATATATTCCCAACCCAGTCCAGATACGAGAATACCGCCGAGGCTCGGTCCAGCTATACTGCCAAGCGAGACAAACGTACCGATCAGTCCCAATGCTTTTCCCCTTTCAGTTGCTGGGAAGATGTCTGTAATGATACCCTGACTGTTGGCCATCGTCATCGCTGCGCCCAGGGCTTGGAGTAATCGTGAACCTAGAAGAAGTGGAAGGCTGAAGCTGAACCCACACAGAAGGGAACCAACCGTGAAAATAATCATACCCCATTTGAACACTTTAATTTTACCGACAATGTCTCCGAGCTTGCCGAAAAAGAGGATCGCTGCACAAATGGTCATCAAGTAAGCAGTGACTACCCATTCCGCTTCGGCGACTGTCAGATTCATCCGCTTCGCGATAACGGGCAGAGCAATATTGACGATACTGCCATCGAGCGTCGACATAAATGTAAATAAATTCAGCACAATCAGGATGATCCAACGTCTTTTCTGGATTACTGGGTCATCTTGATAAGTAATGTAACGATTCTCACCTTCCGGTTTCATTAAATAATCACTCCTTACTATCTTTAAAAACATTTAGTTGCATTAGCAACTAATTTGGTTTTGATTATACTTTAACTGTTTTGCTATGGCTTTAGCCAGTAGTCCCCTCTATAAGCATGAAGAAGCCTCCAAAACCATTATTGAAATGGAGTTGGAGGCTTCATGTTCTAATTAATATATATCGGAAAATTCCTAGAGCAGCAAATCATTGACGAGTGCGCTTGTACGACAGGGTGAACAGGAGACCGCCAAATGTCAGGAGCACAATGAATATCAGCATCATATTGCTGTAAAGCGCGGCTGCTTGACTGGTTACGGTCGTGATTAGGGGGGAGTTTAGCCATGGCTTCGTCAGCAGTCCACCCACACCGGCAATGCCAATACCTTCAGCAAGGAAACAGGTGAAGTTGAGCATGCCCATTCCGGAACCTGCTTCATCCGGCTCCAGCGTCTGAGCGACACCTGCCGAAATGACAGTTTTTACAAACGAAAGACCGCCAAACGTCAGGATCATCGAACATGTAATAAGCCAAGGTACTCGATCCGTATAGAAGAGTACGATAAGAAAACCGGCGAAAATCATGCCAAGCCCGGATAACATCACAGTGATATGGCCCTGGCGGTCAGCAAGCATCCCACCAAGGATCCCGAACAAGATGACGCTCAATGTGCCTGGAAACAGAATGGCGCTTCCGATGAGGCCGGTCGGCATATGGTACACTGCTCTCATCAAATAAGGCACCATGGAAAAGAAACCGGCGACCGTGCCGAGCAACAAGGCGCCAGTGAGCACACTGGCAATATATCTTTTCTTCCGAAATAGGAACGGTTCCAGGAACGGTGCCTGCTGCCGGCGGATATGAAAAGTGAGAAGCCCGAACAAAACCAGACTTGCAGTCAGGTAAATCCAATGATAAAGCGTCGTGAACAGCGCAAACGAGAGAATGCCGACGGATAGCAGAACGGCCCCGGTAATATCGAATGGTTTTCTTTCTGAAGTCTCGTCAGGCAGTGTTCGCAGTACAAAAGGAAGGGCCAGCAGCGATAGCAATGGCAGTGCAAATAACAAGGACCAATGAACATGGTCGGAAATCACACCTCCGATGACAGGGCCGAGCCCCTCGCCAAATGCAACCACAGAGCCAATCAGGCCGAACGCCTTGCCCTGTTTTCCCGGTTCGACATTCTTGACGATGATCACCATAATAAGCGACGGTACTGCCGAAGCGCCAACTCCCTGAAAGAAACGCGCGATCAGTACACCCGGATACCAGGTATGACACAATAGGCCGACAATCGAACCGAAACCGTAGATCAGCATACCGAAAAACAGCAATTTTTTCATGCCCGTATGTTCGGATATCTTGCCGTACACAGCGATGCCAATGGCGAAGGATAGTGAGAAGCAGGTACTGGTCCAATTGGCCGCCGACGGTGCAATATCAAAATAAGCGGCAATATCCGGCAATGATACGTTAAACATGGTTTCGTTCATAACGCTGAAAAACGTTAAAATGCTCAGCCAAAGGATGAAACGTGACGCGTGAACCTCATTTTGATGTAGCACTTGCATATAACCCCTTAAGATGAAGGGGAATCGCAGTTTATAGGGTCAATTATGCGTTTTCCCCTAATTGTTGTACCCTTACAGAATGGTTTTGCCGCATGATATAATACGCCTCCAAATATGTGAAATGAAAAATAAACCAACACCATTTTATCATATGCTTTTAAAAGCCGTAAGCCATATTCATTGTCATTGAAGTGAATTATTGAACCCAGATATATCTTAGACTGATGCGTAAATTTGTAACTGAGGATTACAATTCTCGCAAACAAAAGGGGCCTTTATGAATGGAGGTTGTAATAGTTCTAAAAGGTAAATCAAAAAAAGAGCTGCTACGAACTTGTGCTGCCTCAATTATCACCTTTTGGTGACTATATCACAAAAAAGTGGGTACTGTTTTTCTTGTAACTTTTCCTCCATACTATCGTTCATAGGAAGTTCATGAGGTAGACGGAGCATCCTATACAATATAAAAAATTATAAAAGGAGTGTAATAGAATGGGGAAATTTGACGGAAAGGTAGCCGTTGTAACCGGAGGTACAAGCGGCATCGGTCTCGCGTCGGCACAGCAGTTCGTAGAAGAAGGAGCCTACGTTTTTATCACAGGACGCAGACAACGTGAACTGGATGAGGCAGTACAGCAGATCGGCAAGAATGTTACAGGTGTCCGAGGTGACATATCAAAGTCGGAAGATCTAGATAAATTGTTTGAAACAGTAAAGCGAGAGAAGGGACATTTGGACATTCTCTTTGCAAATGCCGGACTAGGGTCATTGCTTCCATTAGGAGAAATTACAGAAGCACAATACTACAAGACTTTCGATGTCAACGTGAAAGGAACCATCTTTACAGTACAAAAGGCATTACCTTTGTTTCCAAATAAAAGAGGTTCGATTATTCTAACGGGATCCACTGCTGGCTCGACGGGGATACCCGCGTTTAGTATCTACGGTGCCTCCAAGGCAGCGATCAGACAGCTCGTCCGCAGCTGGATTCTTGATATGAAAGGGACCGAAGTTCGTATGAACATCCTTAGTCCAGGATCCGTCGTAACGCCGGCGTACGATGAGTTATTTGGCTCCGAACTAGATCGTTATCTTGAACAGGCAAAACATGATATTCCGCTCGGCAGAGTGGGACAGGTTGAAGAGATCTCAAATGCTGTCATGTTCCTAGCCTCTAATGAAAGCAGTTATATGAATGGCGTTGAATTATTCGTAGATGGCGGAGTAGCTCAAGTTTAACCAGGATATAATATTTCTTAAACGATAGAGATGGTGCATTGATATGAAAACTTTTCACTGTGAATTGGAAGTTACACTAGAAGTTATCGGAGGAAAGTGGAAGGGACTTGTTCTGTACTATTTAATAAAAGGACCTAAACGGACGGGGGAGCTTAAGCGACTCGTTAATAATATATCGCAAAAGATGTTGGTTCAAACCCTTCGCGAACTGGAAACAGACGGACTAATTTTCAGAAAAATGTACAATCAAGTACCACCTAAGGTGGAATATTCAACGACGGAACTGGGTCAATCACTTGAACCTATTTTGAGATCACTTTGTAATTGGGGAGGGAATTACGCAGAGCAATCCTACGCCCCGGGCGAGATTGAGATTCTGTACCTGGATTAAGTGTCTCCGATCGCGGATTAATGAGGTGCTCGTGTGCCGTCTGCTTGTCGCCCAGTTTCCCATTGGGCAGAGCTACCCCTGCGACGAATTTTCGGTTCCGATAGAGGAGATTGATGCAATCCGGAGACGGTGTTATTGAAATAAGAGAACTCGAAAATGTCGAAGTTTTCGATGATCCGCAGAGTAGAGTTTGTCCAGATAAAGATTGCCGTATCCTTCACGAGTGCTACTCGTCAAGAATACGGCTATTTCATTTTGCAGATTAATCAAGAATATGATGATTAGCGAATATGATTGCTGGAAAGGGTCCCGCCTTTCAACTGCATCTTTAATGTACATTTGTAAATATTTTGGTTATCCAATAAAGAAGTAAGGCTAGATAAACTGATGAAAATCTGATTTTTCCGACTAATTCATTGAAAAAAATGTGCAAATGTAAAATAAATGAGTGATAAAAACAGAAAAAATATGTGCAATAAATAATAATACTTTGACAAATGCACCTTATTGGATTATTTTGTTAATAGGAGTTGCATTTCATAACTACTCTAAGAAATTATCCTCGAATTATGGTTGGCAAGCTAGTTGAATTGCTTCTATTAAGATATAAAAAAAATTAAATGGAGAGTGAGTAAAATTAAAGAATTACATTTATCAGGAGAAATGAGTAGTAGAAAAGAATCGGAAAATATTATTTTTTTCGAGAACAGATACAGGCCCCAATTACATTATTCGCCTAAGAAAAATTGGATGAACGATCCCAACGGTATGGTTTACTATGAAGGAGAATATCACCTTTTCTACCAACATACGCCTCATGATACTAAACCTGATTTTGGCAGGATGCATTGGGGGCATGCGATAAGCAAGGATTTAGTGCATTGGGAGGAACTTCCTCCGGCAATTCTTCCTGGTGAAGATGGAGCGATCTTCTCGGGAAGTGCGGTGGTGGATACAAACAATACAAGCGGATTTTTCAACGAGAACGGATCAGGATTGGTTGCCATTTATACTAATGATGGCAACAGTGCTCAGAATGGAAAACCGCAGGTGCAAAGCATTGCGTATAGCAGGGATAAGGGGCGAACCTGGACTAAATATGAAGGTAACCCTGTATTATTCCCAATGAAAACGCTAGATTTCCGTGATCCGAAGGTATTTTGGCATGATGAATCCTCGATGTGGGTAATGGTTCTTGCTGTAAAAGACCGTGTCGAATTTTACATCTCACCAAATCTTAAGGAATGGTCTTATGCAAGCGAATTCGGTTCCGACATTGCTGGGATTCACCGAGGAGTATTTGAGTGTCCTGACTTAATTCAAATCCAAGTAGATGAGAAACCTGATGTTACTAAATGGATTCTGATACTAAGCGTCGGGGATAGAAATGGTGTGAATCCATCGGATCCAGAACCACCGGCTGGCGGTTCGGGTATGATGTATTTCATAGGGAACTTTGATGGCAGGTCATTCACACCAGATGATACGTTGGAATCTTTAGATGCTATCAAATGGATAGATTACGGATCTGACTTTTACGCGGCCGTGACATGGGATGGTATTCCGAAAGAAGACGGACGAAAGATTTGGGTCGGCTGGATGAACAACTGGCGTTATGCCTCTACTCTTCCTTCAAAGGAATGGCGTGGCCACATGTCAATCCCCCGAGAGATTCAGCTTAAGACATATCCGGAAGGAATTCGCTTAATCCAAGTACCTATAAGTGAGTTAAGTCAACTCAGAAGACCGATTATATCTCTGCAAGATATAACAATTAAGCCAGGTAGCAATGTCTTATCTGAGATTTCTACTGCAAAGGCCGAAATTATTGCGGAATTTGAAATCGGTACTGCAGAAGAATTTGGGTTCAAGGTGAGAACGTCTGCCAATCAGGAGACGATCATCGGATATAGTATCTTGAAAGAGGAGTTGTTTGTCGATCGGACCAAGTCGAACGACATTGATTTCCATCCTGACTTTGCTGCAAAACACAAGGCCCCTATGAAGCCAGAGCATGAACGAATACAATTGAGCATTTACGTCGATTGGTCTAGTGTCGAGGTCTTCGGCAATAAAGGAAAAGCAATCGTTTCAGACATGATTTTCCCGGACTTGGAAAGTAGAGGGTTAGAACTCTATACTCTTGGCGGCGAACTAAAGGTAGTTTCGCTTCAAATCAATGATCTTGTAAGCATTTGGGGAAATGAGTCAGTTTAGACTTTAGCCTGGACCCGAGGGTAAGGGTTAAAAATGAATTGTACTTGGTGGTAAACAGTGTTACTCTAAAAGTCTGTGTTCGACAAGACATTTAATAATACTCACCACCATTTTAGTTATAAAGAAAGGTAACACTATGATAAAAGTTGATAACTTATCCTTCTCATTTCCGCAAAAAGAACTATATAAAAACATTTCATTTACATTTGAAGAAGGCCAACATTGCGCTTTTATCGGAACGAGTGGCAGTGGGAAAAGTACGTTAATCGATATACTGATGGATCCGGAAAGATATTTGTTTGAGGGCAAGTTAGAGATAGACCCGGATTGCAAAATCGGGTATGTCAGTCAGTTTTCTCAAGTAGATAAAAACAAAGAAATGACCGTTTTTGAGTATATCGGAGAAGAATTTATCAGGATACAAGATGAAATTACAGCGATTTATGCTGAAATGGAAACCACATCAGATATGGATTCGCTTCTGGAAAAGGTTCAATTGGCTTTGGACGCATTCGATTCGATGGGCGGAGATAATTTTGAGAACACCATTAATAAGCAGCTAAATCTGGCAAACCTCATGAAGCTAAAAGATCTTAGTATATCCGACGTGAGTGGTGGGGAATTCAAACTTATTCAAGTGATGAAGGAAATGCTGAATCGTCCAGACTTCATGATTATGGACGAACCAGATGTGTTTTTAGACTTTGAAAACCTAAATGCGCTTAAAAAACTTATAAATACCCACAAAGGCATGCTGCTGGTGGTTACGCACAACCGATATTTATTGAATCATTGCTTCAACAAAATTATCCACCTTGAAAACACGGAGATCCAAGAGTTTGATGGACGATATATCGATTATAACTTCTCACTACTTCAGACTAAAATTGAGTTACAAGAAATCGCGGTAGCTGAAGCTGAAGAAATTAAGAGATACGATCACATCATTGACAATCTTAGAGAGATCGCCACGTATAATTCGGAAGCTTCCAGAGGCAGAGCGTTAAAAGCCAGAGTCAAGTTTCAGGAGAGATTGGAAGCACGGCGAATAAAAGAGCCATTTGTCGATATTAAGCAGCCGAATATCAGTTTTGGTATCGATAAGGAAATGGAAGATACCATTGCGGTAAATGTCAACAATTATAGCGTTGCTTTTGATGAGTTGCTTTTGGATAATGTTAACTTTGAGATAAAATCTACAGATAAAGTAGCCATTATCGGTTCAAACGGTACCGGGAAAACGACTTTGCTCCGAGAAATCTTTAATAATAATCATGCTTCAATTGAAATAAATTCGGATGTTAAAGTGGCTTATTTATCTCAGCTTCAAGGCGAAGTGCTAAACGATTCCAATACTATACTGGAAGAATTCATCGATGCTGGGTTTCAAACTTATGATGAGATTCGATCGTATATTTCAAACTATGGCTTTGAAGGAGAAATCCTTAATCAAAAGATAGAATCTTTATCTGGCGGCGAAAAAAACATGCTTCAATTGGCTAAAGTTTCTGCCAGTAAAGCAAACGTACTGCTTCTTGATGAACCGACAAGCCATTTAGACATTTATACACAAATAGCACTAGAGAAAGCCATTGAGGACTACAAAGGTGCGATTCTCATGATTTCTCATGATTTCTATTCTGTTGTAAATGGGATGGATTATGTATTAATCATTGACGATAAGACGATTAGAAAAATGAGTATGGAAGAATTTAGAGAGATGATTTATGCTAGTCATTTTGATAAAGGCTATTTGGAAACTGAACAAAAGAAAAAATCAGTTGAAATGAAAATAGAATTGGCTTTAAAAGATACTAATTTTGAACTTGCAAAAGGTTTGGTTGATGAGCTGGAAGAGCTAATTAAGTTGCTTTAAATTAAAGGACTAAAGTGAATTAGTCTGAGTTCAACGATGAAACATGATGTTGGTGGAAAAGTATCAACAAAAAAAGACACTGATGACTAGAATATCAGTGTCTTTTTACTGCATTTAGTTTATTTTCAGTGCAACCTTGATGGGTTTATTGCCCTGCCTTTGGACATGTAATTTTCGCGCAAATGCGCTTCACTTCTCATGCCTAAACGCTCCAAAACATTGTTCCATTCAAGTACATTCGTGAAGCGAAGACATCACCGAAATTAAATTCGGCGATGTCTTTCTTGCGATTCAGCTGCACAAACTTCAAAATCTACTGTTCGTATTTTTTCGTTTTTCTTCCGGCAGAATGCCCTCGATTACGTCCCAATGCTCAGCGATCTTTCCATCCTCAACGCGGAACAAATCGTAGAAAGCGGTGTGTTGACCATCAAAGAGACCTTCACTCACGGTAAGAACATAATCGCCTTGCCCGATGACTTGATGGACGTGAGTATATTGAAACTCAATATTTTTCTCCTTCAGAGCCTGCAATGCAGCGTGAAGACCAGAAAGGCCGTCTGCAATATGCGGACTATGCTGAATGTAGTGATCTCCATCAAAGTAAGAGGCAAGCAGGTCAGGGTTCTTCCCAAGCAAGATGTTCTCAACATAGCTTTTGACAAATACTTTGTTGGCCTCCGTCTTGTCGATATCCTTAATCGTAACCGGTCCGTCAATCATCGTATGATTGCTTGGTGTCTTTTCCACCATCTCTTGCAAATTGTCCCAATGCTCGACGATTAGTCCATTCTCAAAACGGAAAATATCAAAAACGGCTTTAGGGCCGTGAAAATCATATACAGAATGAAGTGCCACATAACCTCCGTCGACCAAAGCACGCTTAACACTTACCTTTGTACCCATTTCCTTTAAATGGCCAAGTGCACCAAGCATGGCCGCACGACCATCGAGTAAGGCCTGGTTGTGCTGAATATATTGATCTGGATGAACGTAAGCCGTAATCGCTTCGGGGTTGCCGTTCTCAAAACTTTCCAGCACAGCGACTGCCTTACGAACAAGCTCATTTTGATGGTTGAATCTCATTGGAAAATCCTCCTTAGAGTTTTTTTGGTCATTAGATAAATAATGAACAACACGTTGTTTATTTATCTGTTGCTCATTATAATAGAGGTTAATATAACGCTCAATATTCAATATTTTTAGTTTTGATGGATAACAGACAACTCATAAAACTTTGTCGCTTAACGACTATAAATAATTTTAGGGGGAACAAAAACAATGAACAAGAAAACCGACCTAAGAATACTGCGTACGAAACAATCGATTCGAAAGGCGTTTTATGAGCTTATTCAAGAAAAAGGATATGAAGCGATAACGATCCAGGATATTGCCGATCGGGCTATGATCAATCGAAACACTTTTTATCTTCACTACCAAAATAAGCCTGATCTATTAGATACATGTATGAATGAATTGTTGAGCGAATTAAAGGATGCAGTCGTTCTTTGTCCCATCAGCATGAATCCGTTCAGTATTTCTCTACTCAAGACAGTCATGCAAACTGTACTGGAACATATTTCTCAAAATATGACCTTTTACCATTCCATGTTAATTGAAGAGAATAGAATCTATCCGTTTCAAGCGAAAATGGAGAATATCATTAAAGATAAATTAATTGAGGGAAGGAAACCTGCTCAGGGAAACTCCCCATTAGCGATATCCAAGGAATTGCTGCTCGAATACCTTGGGTCGTCTTTCATGGGGATTGTCATTTGGTGGATTAAAAACGATAGACCCCTTCCTGCAGATGAAGTTTCATCTCAGTTTAGCAGTATCGTTGCTTACGGGCATTTAAGAGCTGCCGGCATCGCCGTCGAGGAATAAAATTAGCGAAGTAGAAGGAGCAGGGTTCAGATCTGCCCTTTACATTTGAATGACATGGTGCTAATATTGATTTCGATAGTTATAGAACTGCAGAAGATATGCGGGGAGGTGGGTACAATGGGAGAAAATCAAGAAGCTATCGGGCAAGCGGTTAAAGTGTATAAAGCTTTGGGGGAACCAACCCGGCTGAAAATCGCTTTACTGCTTGCGAAAGAGAGCAATTTATGCTTCACCGCGGTCGGTGAAAGGCTTGAATCGGTTGCAGGCTCGACGCTATCGCATCATTTAAAGCAATTGACGGACTCTGGCTTGATCGATTCTCGCAAGAATGGATCGTTTATTCACTATAACGTCAATCGAGAAGTAGCAGAAAAGTTTGCGCCCTTTTTGTTGGCGTAATTTTTTTCGAAATCATTTCTATATATTTAGAACAGTAGAAATGGTGGGGCTCATTGAATGAGGTTTTGGCGTACGAGTCGACTTGGAATGATCCTTCAATGATCTTTGCTAATCATCCCTATTCCATATTAAGAAGGAGAGAATAACTATGAGCGGTCAAACGAATACGATGGAGATTGGAATGAGCACCTTCCTCCATGCTAATCCCGGAAATGGCGGTGTCTCGCATGCCGAGAGGCTGCGCCAAGCGATCGAAGAAATCCAATTGGCAGATCAGGTCGGCCTTGATGTTTATGCCATCGGCGAGCATCATCGCATCGAATACACAAGCTCGTCGCCAGCCGTCATTCTGGCAGCAGCTGCAGCTACAACGAAGCGGATCCGGCTCTCGAGCGCAGTGACGGTGCTATCTTCGGACGATCCGGTGCGGATATATCAGGACTTTGCAACGCTGGACGGTCTGTCCAACGGGCGAGCGGAGATCATGGCCGGAAGGGGTTCGTTCATCGAATCGTTCCCGCTATTCGGCTATGACCTGAAAGATTACGAGGAATTGTATGAAGAGAAACTGGAACTGCTGTTGAAGATTCGCGCTTCCGAAAAGGTGACCTGGCGTGGTGGTCATCGCCCGGCGATTGACAACATGGGCGTCTATCCTCGTGCACAGCAGGAGCCTTTGCCTGTCTGGATCGGAACAGGGGGCAGCCCGGAATCGGCGGTTCGGGCCGGCTTGCTGGGACTTCCGATTGCCTTCTCTATCCTGGGCGGAGCACCACAGAGATTTGCACCCTTAGTGGAGCTTTATAAAGAAGCCGCCGTGAAAGCTGGTCACGATCCGAATAAGCTGCAAATTGCTACACATTCGCATGGCTTTATTTCGAATACGGCACAAGAGGCAGCTAAGCGGTATTACCCTGTCATGGCTGGCCAAATGAACCACATTGGACGGGAACGAGGCTGGTCTGCCTATACACGTGACTCGTACGATTCAGCCCGCAGCCTTCACGGCGCTCTATACGTCGGTGATCCCGAATACGTCGCAGAAAAAATCGTGCTGCTGCATAAGAATCTTGGCTTGACTCGCTTCATGATGTACAACGATTTCAGTTCGTTGCCGCATCGCGACTTGCTGCAGACGATTGAGCTTCTCGGCACCAAAGTAGCGCCGATTGTCCGTAAGGAGCTGGCACGTCAGACGTCTGACCATAACGCTTAAAGCAGGTACGAACGCTTGGAACGAGGATGCTTGATTGAGCCGAGAAGTGATGTCGGCGAATTGGGCATTATTTTTTAATTAAGATTTCTATAGATTTAGAATTGTTGAAATGAAAAGAGGAGAAATAGATGAGGAATTCATGGAAAATTTATATTCTGGCTATTGTCAGCTTTTTAGTCGGAACTTCGGAGTTTGTGATTACTGGCATTTTGGATATGCTTGCAAGCGATATTGGAGTGTCGGTAGTAGCGGCCGGGCAGTTGATTACGGTCTACTCGCTTGCTTATGCCATCGGTACCCCGATTCTTATTGCACTCACGGCAAAAATGGATCGAAGAAAGCTTATGCTATCAGCTTTGGGATTATTTTTCGTTGGGAATTTGATCACTGTCACAACTACAGGCTATGGCATGCTGCTCGGAGCAAGAATTATTTTGGCGATCAGCACGGGGGTATTTATGGTCGTCGCCATGACGGTTGCCGCCAAAATGTCTCATCCTGGAAAACAGGGCAGCGCTATCGCCACGGTTCTAGTGGGCTTTAACCTCGCACTTATTCTAGGGGTCCCGCTTGGGAGGATCATTGCGGGCTCACATGATTGGAAAATCATCTTCACGGGAGTCGGGGCCCTAAGCTTGGTCGCGATGGTGGTCCTTTTGCTTACGATTCCGAAATCGGAAGGAGAGGCTCCCGTTCCTATTCGGGAACAGCTCGCCTTATTAAAAAGCCCCCGAATCGCTGTCGCGCTTTCCATCAGTTTTTTCTGGATATTGGGCTATACGATTCTGTACACCTATATAACGCCGTTTCTTCTGGACATTACGGGGATGAGCGAAGGGATGGTAAACGTCGGGTTGTTTGCGTTTGGGCTGGCCAGTCTCATAGGCTCCCAAGTTGGCGGTTACGGTGCAGATAAATGGGGTATCCCCCGTACGATGATTGGGGGCCTGCTCTTTCACTCCGGAATATTATTGTTACTGACTGCGTTCTCCCACTCGTCCATGTTCGTGTTGCCTTTTCTTATGTTATGGTCCTTTTTTGCTTGGTCGATGGGGCCGGTTCAACAAGTATATTTAATCGGCATGGCTCCTCAGGCTTCGGGGATCGTCCTGAGTTTGAACAATTCTATCGTGCAGTTGGGAATGGCCGTAGGGGCTGTAATTGGGGGTATCGTTGTAGAAAGCATCTCTCTTGCAGCAGTTGGTTGGTTTGGCGGAGTTGGCGTCGCAATCGCACTCATCCCGGCTATTATTTCTTTATCCATGCGTCGCCGATCTGCAACGGCGGAACGAAACGGAGCGTAAAGTACCTTCTTCCTCAGAAATGAAAATACCGCCTAAGCGTTGTTGAATAACGCTTGAGCGGTATTTTCATACTCATGGGGAACATTGCGTTTTTTTGAGTGCAGCGTACCGTGATTTCAGTTCATTCAGACGCCCCAAATACAAGTTCACCAAACTGGAAGGCAGTTACACACCTCAAACGAATTACTAATCCGTAATGTTTCCGCACCAGCGAGTGATTCCTTCATTTATAGTTTGCATTGGATTCGGATCGGATAGAGGAATCGCCCAGGCAATATGTCCATCCGGCCGAATAAGCGCCGAGTGGACGTCGTTCCAATCCGCGTCAGCGTCAGCCAAAGAGGCATGTACAACTTGAAGGTTGCTATACGTTTCCCATTGGCCGCTATGCTGTTCATTAGAATGGAAATGCAGCAGAAGAAAAGTACCTTTGTGCAGGAGCGGATAGGCGTTAATCAATTGCCCGTCTTTCAGCTTTATGCTGAGATCCTTGAACCGTTTCCCGTTTAAAGGATGGGAAGGCGCTTCGGCGTCGGGAGCATAATGTACATCCATTGCGGAAATTTGTGCTGCGATCTGATAATTAGCCTCCGGTATTTGAATCAGATTAGCCAGCATGCTTCGCAGTTCCGTGATGGGAGGAGTCACGTCCATAAGCAGGGTTTGGACCTCGGTATTCCGAAGCAAGGCGGTGTTCCAAGGGAAACGTTCGGCATGATAACTGTCCAATAGCCAGTCCGGAGCCCAGCCTTTGATTGCTCCTGCAAGCTTCCAGCCTAAGTTCATTGCTTCTTGTAAGCCGACATTCATTCCCTGTCCACCAGCCGGAAAATGAATGTGCGCCGAATCTCCCGCCAAGAACAATCGACCATTCCGATAGCGTCCCGCTTGCCGCGTCGCATTTCCGAAACGCGACATCCATTTCACATCGTTCAATCCCAAGTCGCTTCCGGTCATACGGATGAGCGATGAACGAAACTCTTCCAATGTAACGGTCTCATCCTTAGAGATGTTACGTCTCTCCATATCGATCATCAAGACTCGATAGATATGATCATTGATTGGCATAATGCTGACCAATCCTTTTTCTGTAATCCGGGATATGACACTCATAGGAGCCAAATCAGATAGAACGGCATCCCCCAGAATAGCCGTGAAGGTCGCAGCTGTACCTTCAAATGATATATTTGCATGTTTGCGAACCAAACTTCTAGCTCCATCCGTACCTACCACATAAGCTGATCTTAACGTTGTTTCTCCATGAGGTCCCGCGATCTTAACGTCAACCCCATCCTCATCCTGGTGCACAGATAGAGCCTCAACCTCTCTCCAGACCTCTGCGCCAAGGCTAAGCGCCCATTCCTCCAGCACCTTCTCCGTCTCACTCTGCGGTAAAAAGAGGGTGTGATTGGAAGAAGAATCCAACACCGAGAAATCCAAAGGGGTATCTAATCCGGCAAAATGTCCTCTCGAAAGTAAGCGGCCTTGACTGATTAATTGTGATTTCACTCCACGCATATCTAATATTTCAAGGGTTCGTGGATGTACGGTAAGCGCACGTGAATATGGGGTTGTCTCTTTTAATCGCTCAATGACGCAGACCTTTACACCGGCTAATGCCAATTCCCCAGCCAACAGCATGCCGACAGATCCGCCACCGATAAGGATGACTTCATATTTCATATAAATAACCTCTTTTCTTAAACATTATGGGAAGATTACGATAGCGTCTATTTCGATAAGCCATTCAGGATCGGCTAGTGTTTGAACGCCTATATAGGTACTTGCTGTCTTCGGCCAGTTAGGGCCAAACACATGAAATCCTGCGTCAAAAATAATCGAAGTCAATTCCGGGTTGTGGTTTACCACAAAAATATTCATTTTTACAATGTACAATGGATCCGCTCGCACGGCTTCCAATGCATACTTAAGATTGGTGAACACTTGAATCGCTTGCGCGTAATAGTCCCCTGAACCGACCAATGCTCCTGTTTCATCTACAGAAACCTGACCTGAGATGAAGGCCAGTTTGGAGGCAGTAGTTACCACGACATGAGAAATTACAGATGTAACCTTATCCGTCAATGTCTTCGGATTCACGATTTCCATAGGCAGGGTGTGCTCCATTTCCATACTTATAAATCTTCTCTTGAAAAGTGGACAAGTATTTCCGGCTGACCTCCTTCATCCATTATTGTTTCGTTAGAACCTTTTTTATTGCTTGTTAAAACAAGTGTGATGAAAATTATATAAAATTATCGTTTCATATGAAACAATAATACTGTACTTGGTTACTCTTTGTTCTGTCAACCCCAATCTCAATATGAGTATGCCCGTTTGTTTCTCGGAGAACAATTTATGATATAATAAAAAAAATAAGTTGAGGAGCCAGCATAATCATGGATACTGCCAGTAAAAACAAAACCGCCATTCATGAATTTTTCGTTCAGTTTCTTGAGCAAAAAGAGCAATATGAAACCCGAATAACTGCCACATACCTGGAGGATATCCGGAAGCATATTGAGTCGGAATTCAGTTTAAATATGACGGAACTGCACACCATTGCGTGCATCGGAGAGCAGGAGCCGATTAATCTCACTTCCATTGCGGAGAGAATAAATTTAAGTAAAGGAAATACCTCCAAGATCGCAAATAAATTACTAAAGGCAGGTTGGGTGCGAAAAGCCCAGCTCAACGACAACAAAAAGGAAGTGTATTTTCGGCTAACGCCTGTGGGCAAAAAGCTATTTGCTGCTCATGATGAGCTTCATGCGAAGGAAAAGCAAAGAATGTACGAATTTTTGGAAAGATATAACGAAAGCGAGCTCGAATTTATTAAACGGCTGTTTGGAGATATGGTTGATTTCTATCGCTAACGTACCATATGTTAGACATTTTCTAAACAGTGAATTCTCATCGGAGCATAAATGGGTTAAACTTACCGGGTACAAGAACTCAATAATCATAAAGCAGCTTAGTATTAATTCGGTTTGAAAAAAAGTCGAGTCTGTGCTACTATCAGAAAAATACAAATATAGCGAAGAAGAGAAGGCTATGCAATAGCGTTTATGTCCAGAGAGCAGAGGGATTGCTGAAACCTCCGTCGTAACGCATGTATAGTGTCGTCTCGGAGCTGTTGACCGAACGCGGAAGGCGTGATTGCACGCCCGCAAGTAGGATCAACCGGCCTGGCATCCGTTAACATGCTGCAGGTATAGCATCGGCTTTACCTCATGAGACTGCAATTGCGAGATTGCAGTAAACCTGGGTGGTACCGCGAACATTCCCCTTTCGTCCCAAGGCTTCAAGCAGTAGCTTCGAGCCTTGGGAAGGAAGGGGTTATTTATTTAATACCAACAGGCGATGAAGAGAAAGCCGACAAGGGCGGTTATGCCCAGAGAGCAGAGGAAACGCTGAAACCTTTGCCTTAACCCTTTGTATGGTGTCGTCTCGGAGCTGTTAACCGAAAGCGGCTGGTCTCATATTCATGCCCGCAAGTAGACTTAACCGAAATGGTGCTCGTTAACGCACCGCAGGTAAGGCATCGGCCTTACCTCATGAGGCTGCATTCGCGAGAGTGGCAGCGAACTTGGGTGGTACCGCGAAAAAATCCCCTTTCGTCCCTGTATGAGCTGACCGCTGTCAGTTTGCTCAGGAGGAGAGGGGATTTTATTTTGCAAAGGAGGCTGCCCAATGGAACAGCAATTAGGCATGACAAATGAAACAACGACGCCGTCAGAGGACTATATCACCGGTTCGGAGGTGCTTTTGCGCGGCTTGCTGCAGGAAGGCGTAGAGTGCGTATTCGGCTATCCTGGAGGAAATGTGCTCTATATTTATGACGCGATGGTACATCAGCCAGACTTCAAGCATATCTTGACCCGGCACGAACAAGGCGCGATCCACGCGGCGGACGGCTATGCTAGGTCGACGGGGAAGGTTGGGGTATGCATCGCGACATCCGGTCCAGGAGCAACAAATCTGGTGACCGGGATTGCAACCGCCTATATGGATTCGGTGCCGGTGGTGATCATAACGGGGAACGTATCTACGAATGTCATGGGCACGGATGCTTTTCAGGAAGCGGACATTATTAGCATCACGATGCCGATCACGAAGCACAGCTACATGGTTCGCGATGTACACGACCTTCCTCGCATCATTCATGAAGCGTTTTACATTGCAAATACGGGCCGCAAAGGTCCTGTCTTGATCGATATTCCAAAAGACGTGACCAATCAGCGGATGGCATATCGTCCAGAGGACACGGTTCGGTTGCGCGGATACCATGGAGCCCCGGAACCGAATCCGGCAGAAATGGATGCGCTGCTTCAGGCGATTGCAGAAGCGCGCAAGCCGGTTATTATCGCGGGCGGCGGCGTTGTCTATTCGAACTCCTCGCAGGAGCTGATCAAGTTCGTCCACACTACGCGGATTCCGGTCGTGACGACTCTGCTCGGCCTCGGCGGGTTTCCGAGCGATGACGAGATGTGGCTGGGCATGCTCGGACATCATGGCGTATATGCGGCGAACATGGCGGTACAGAATGCGGATCTCGTTATTTCGATCGGCTCGCGTTTCGATGACCGGGTCACGATGAAGCTGGACGGGTTTGCGCCTCAGGCCAAACGTATCGCCCATATCGATATCGATCCTGCGGAAATCGGAAAGAACGTCAAGACAGATCTCGCATGCATCGGCGATATTAAAAACGTGGTGGCTTATGCGAACACGAAAGCGCAAGCAGCCCAGACGGATACCTGGCTCGAGCAGCTTCAAGAGTATAAGGTGCAGCATCCGCTTCGGTATACCGATTCGGATACTGTCATTAAGCCGCAATATGTGCTTGAGATGATTAGCGAGACGACGCAAGGAGATGCGATCATCACCACCGATGTCGGCCAGCACCAAATGTGGACCGCACAGTTTTACCGCTTTAAGCATCCTCGCTCACTCATCACATCGGGCGGTCTTGGCACGATGGGCTTTGGCTTCCCGGCCGCGATCGGCGCTCAAGTCGGAAATCCAGATCGTCTCGTCGTCTCGATCAACGGCGACGGGGGCATGCAGATGTGCGCGCAGGAGATGGCGATCTGCGCGATCCATCAGATTCCGGTCAAGATCGTGGTCTTGAACAACCAGGTGCTCGGCATGGTTAAGCAGCAGCAGGAATTGATGTACGAACGACGCTACAGCCAGATTGATCTGTCCGGCAGTCCTGACTTCGTCAAGCTTGCGGAAGCATACGGAATCAAGGGATTAAGGGCAACGAACAAAGGCGAAGCCTCCAAGGTCTGGCTAGAGGCGCTGCAGACGAAAGGACCTGTGCTCGTCGAGTTCGTCATCCCGACCAATGAGAATGTGTACCCAATGGTGCTTGCCGGCACGCCGCTGGACCAAATGATTCTAGGGTACGACGAATAATTCCAAGGTTGGCGCACCTCTGAAGAAGGAAGGAATCGAGAAAGCAAAGAAAAAAATGCAAAACACACCTCCAACAGAAGGTGCTGGCCCAGCCCCAGCTTCTAACTAAAAGAGGATGTAAGTCTAACATTATAATTTTTATAGCGAAGGGATTCCTCAAGGGGAATTCCTTTTTTCTTGATGCCCTTCGACCTATCCTCATTTTCTTCCTATTACAGATTATGAACTGAAACTTATGTAGTCCACAACGGAATCGGATATGGACGCTTCACTTATGAAATGGCTTGCAAAATATGAACGATCTTCCTTTCAATATCGGAGTCGTCTATCATCTTCAGATATTCAGGTTTTAGCAATTGATACTGCTTCATGTAGTAGAAATCCATAATCGCTTGTTTCAAGGTGATATCATACTGAATCGAAAATGACGGCTCGATAAAGCGTCGCAGCACAGCGTCATCTTGAACCATAAATATCACGGCATTCAATCTATTGAAAATCTGTTGCTCCATACCGGATTCAAAAAAAGTTTGTAAACTTTTATTCCGATTTTGTAGGGCAACGGACAGATTCTCAAAATGGTGCGGATAAAATTCTTTCAGATCTTGCAAGAACAAATCAGAAATAAACGCGGCACACATCAAAGATTGTAAAAATGTTAATTGAAAACGATCCAAAAAAGAGACGGAATTGTCTTTGACAACGGTGTCAGCCTTTTTCGAATAATCAATGTAATAATCCACGACTTGTTCAATGATGTCGTCTTTGGAGGAAAAATGTTTATAGAGTGTCACTTTGCTGATATCCATATATTTTGCGAGATCGTCGACTTTCAGTTGGCTGAATTTTGTTTTTCTTATAACAGGTTTTATTTTTTCCACATATGTATCTACACTCACAGCTTTTCTCACGGATAAGTCCCTCCCTTAGATGCCTATAAAACACATTATAACAAATTCGCTGCCCTTTATGTATGGAATTAAATAAATGAACTAATTTAATTAATTTAGTTTACTTATTAAATTTATTGCTATATAATCGCTCTTGTACCTAATCATCCGATTACGGATTAACCAAAGGGAGGACGATTCAAATGGAACCATTCAGTAAGGGCAAATTCTCCGGCAAGAGAGTCGTGATCACGGGAGGTAGCAGTGGAATCGGCCTCGCGACGGCGAAGTTGTTAGTGGATGAAGGAGCAAGCGTTCTGATTACTGGACGTACTCAGGCGACGCTTGACGCGGCTCGTGAACAACTAGGCAACAACGCGGTCGCAGTGCTGAGCGACGCCGCGTCGTTGACGGGTATTGACGAGTTGGCCGACCGGGTCAAGGCCGAGTTCGGCACGATCGACGCACTGTTCGTTAACGCCGGTATCACGCGCTATGTCCCCTTCGAGTCAATGTCCGAAGAAGTGTACGACGAGCTACTTACAATCAACGCCAAAGGTCCGTACTTCACCGTGCAGAAACTCGCCCCATTGCTAAACGCAGGAAGTGGCGTGGTGCTCACCACCTCAATCACGAACGTATTGGGTATCCCGATGATCAGTGCGTACGCGGCCAGTAAAGCAGCGCTGCGCTCCATGACTCGCAGTCTAGCCCGCGAGCTGTTACCGCGGAAGATTCGCGTCAACGCGGTCAGCCCCGGCCCCATTGACACCGACATCTTGGAGAGGTCGATGCCGAAGGAAGCTGCAGAACAGACCGGGGCGCAGATAAGACAGCAGATCCCGATGCTGCGTTTCGGCGATCCAGTCGAGGTCGCCAAAGCCGTAGCATTCCTAGCATTTGAGGCCACCTATACCACGGGGGCTGAGTTCCCTGTCGATGGAGGTGGCTCCCAGATCTAGGCTCCTCCGTTCGAACACCTGACTATTAAAGCGAGGGCAGGGGAGGGAATAGCTTTCCCTCATGACACCCTGCCTTCTAGTGAACTTTATAATTTTAGGATTTCGTTGTTTTCATTTGAAAGACCGTTCGAATTCACAGAGAACACGATTTTATCAGAGCAAAATGGAGGGAACATCCCAATGGAGAATACTATCCGGACAATCCGGTTTCACGAATACGGCGAACCAACCGATGTCTTGCGTCTGGAGGAGGTGGCGATCCCAGAGCCAGGGCCGGGACGCATTCGCGTGAGAGTACGCGCTTGCGGCTTAAATCCGGTCGACTGGGGGATGTGCCAAGGCCACTTTGCCGGTCAACTCCCCTTGCCTCGCGGGATAGGGCTGGACGTATCAGGGGTTGTAGACGCAATTGGAGAAGGTGTAACCGATGTCGCTATCGGCGATTCCGTTCTGGGTGCCGCAGATTTCATGAATGGATCGAGCGCCGGTGCTTCCGACCGGGCGATCATGTACTACTGGTTCCGCATACCGGACGGACTCGACTTCGTACAGGCTGCAGCACTGCCATTGGCGGTCGAAACCGCCTACCGAGGCATTGATACTCTCGGGTTAAGGTCGGGCCAGACCATACTAGTGCACGGAGCTGGAACAACGGTAGGCTTCGCCGCCGTCCAGATCGCCCTCATGCGCGGTGCCCGCGTGATCGCAACTGCTGGTCCCACCTACGCCGACAAGCTCCGCTCAATGGGGGCGTTGGTGACCTCGTACGGTGATGGAATGGTCGAACGAGTGACCGAACTGGCAAAGCAGCCGGTTGATCTCGCCCTGGATACGGCACCAATCAGCGGTTCATTGAAAGATCTGGTCCAAATTGTCAATGGGCATCCCCAGCATGTCCTAACCGTCAGCGATTTCGCCGCAGCCGCTGAACTTAACGTTCGCGCCAGCTATGGAGAATTACATACCTTACGTTATGACGTTGTCGGCGACTTCGCCCAATACGCAGCAGACGGCAAGTTCACTATTCCGGTCGCCAAGACTTTCGCACTCGACGCATGGCGTTCAGCCGTCGAAATCAGCCAGAGCGGGGGTGCACACGGGAAATTGATCCTCCTGCCCGACTCCGACTGATGCTCACATAAAACCGATGAATTTCTGAATGAAGGAGGACATACATTGAATACGAACCAGAGAGAACATATCGCACTGATTACAGGCGCAAGTAACGGGATCGGGTTGGCATTGACCCGGAAAATGCTTTCAGAGAACTGGCAGGTAGTTGCTTTGAACCGGTCGGATTTTCCAGCGGACGATAGATTCCTCCAAAATCATCTCAAGGACGGACGGCTCCGAGCCTATAAAGTGAAGGATCTCACCGACTATGGCAGCTTGAGACACTCTTTGGAAGAAATAAAAAGCAAGGAACAGCGGATCGATATTTTGTTTAACAACGCCGGAGGAGGCTTAAGTGAGCTGCGCTATTCGAAACAAGACCGCGAATTGCATTATGAATTGTTGACGGTCGTTCCTTATATTATTCTGATGGAATTGAAGGAACTGTTGAAGAACGGCAGCTTAAAAACGGTGATTAACACTTCATCGCAGGTGTTTAGATTTACGAAGGAGTTTACGATCGAAAAATTGGAGCATCCCAAAACCTTTCGAAAAATGTATGGACCATATGCGACTTCAAAGCTGGCTCTTTCGTTGTGGACCCAAGCCGTCGCACCACAGCTTGCCAAGGAAGGCATCAAGATCCGCAGCGTTGACCCGGGCATTAACAACACGCTAAGAAAAGGAAAAGATTCCGGACTGACCGCAGGGTTTGAACTGTTTATGAAGTTTTTTTCCTCCCCGCCTACTCATGGAGCTAACCTATTATATGAGGGAGCTTTGGGCAAAAACAGCAATGAGACCGGCGTGTTTCTGTTTAAAGATCGGATTGCGGACTTGAAATTTACAGAACATGCGCAGCGTGTGCTGGAAAAAATATCTGATATATACAGCCATGAATTTCTTGTCGGGGCGTTTTCAAGTTAAATGACTGAGTTAAGGGCTTTGAATCGATCGAGATATGCGTTCACGTTTTAAGTGTCATACAGGGATAGTCATTTTATGAGCTCAGTCAGTTTTTACTGGTTGAGCTTTTCGTTATGGCTTTAGCCAGTTGAGTGCGTGAAACGCGCGAAACAAAAAACCACCCGCTATGCGGGTGGAGGAATCAAGGGTTTGACCACCAAGACCATTCCAATAAAATTGAGATGTTCAGGCTCAAAGTGCCCCAATAGTTGATAAGAGTATAAGGATGTATAGCTGTAAAGAATGTTCTGGAAAGTTTTGTTTAGCGACTTTTTTTGTGTCGAAGGTCGAGAAAATGAAAGAACGCTACTGACATACTGTTGGCAGTAGGGGGCTTATATAATCAAGACATCCAAAGTGAGAGAGAGGTTATTTACATGACTCTATAATGAAACGAATGGGTCGCCGATGCTTATTTCGAGGCGATGGCGAATAACCTACGAGCGAGTTATGAGTAGAGAGCTCTGGGTTTTGAGACAAAAGCTCTCGACACGAATAGTGCGTTATAGTCATGCCGTATGATCACAATGAGCTTCCATTGACCCTGTGCAGTGTATTGGCGGTTTCCTTGAAAAGATTACCATAACAACCCCATATAACAAAGGAGGACATTAACATTATGTCAGCAATTGGACCCGACTTCATTTCACTTCAAGTGAGTAATCTTGAAAGCTCTGCAGAATTTTATCAAAACTATCTTGGACTGGTTCGCTCACAGGCAGGGCCACCTCATGCTGTAGTCTTTGAAACAAAGCCTATTGCATTTGCTCTTCGTGACCTGATGCCAGGAACAGAACTCGGTTCAAGTACTCAGCCTGGACTTGGTGTCGCTCTGTGGCTTCATGCCCCCAATACGCAAGAAATCCACGACAAGCTTATTACAGCAGGCGTAAAGATTACATCTTCACCTATAGATGGACCATTCGGGCGAACTTTTACATTTGCCGACCCAGACGGTTACCTGATTACCCTTCACAGTAAATCCTAATATAAAAGTGTATCTAGCTTAACATTAGTGATCACTTCTTCTGTCACAGTGAGCCAAATTTTTTTACAATATTAAGACCTTATTCTTAAAAGTTGTATTCTCCCCATACGGTAGACAGGTGAAATAATGAATCCTGTTACTGTGAGGGGAGTTTTTTCATATTGACGAATTGTCTACCTCTGAGCGGTACCACAAGTGAGGCCAAAAATTGGAGTGTTGAGGAGGGAAGGCGGACTCACGCTGCATCAGAGGCAAAAATTAATAGTCCGGTGCGGCGTACTTCGTTACGTCTGGCTCTGAATGACAGACTCATTCTTTAAAATAGGGCGTAATCCCTCTTGAAGATAGGTTCTCCACTAACTTGAAAAATTCTTCTGACGATAAATCTTTTTGACGCTGAAGCCAAAGACGAAATAAAGAAAGGGAAGTGGTCAGGTAAAACTCAATGAAGTATGGCGTTAAGGAATGGTTTTGCGGAACATTTAATTCTAATTGATCCAAAGTGATTTCTTTTTTTAAGCGTTTTAAAAAACGGGCACTTCCGTAATCACCCAAAAGGGCACTAAGAACTAGAAGATGTTCTCTTTTGTCCAGACAAAAGAGCGTATCCTGAACCGTATGCATCGATAGCTCTTTATTCGCCAATTCTTTTTTCATTTCAGTTAATAAGTCATTTTCAACAGAGTCTAACAATTCGTACATGTCAGTAAAGTATTGATAAAAGGTGCTGCGGTTATATCCTGACTTATTCGCAATTTCCTGAACCGAAATTTTCTCAATCGGCTTTTGGCTATATAACTCACAAAAAACTTCTACAAACGTTTGTCTTGTTTTCTCCGTGATTTGGGGTTGTTTTTTCATGTTTCCCTCCTACTAGCGAATAAGGATATCATCCGACAAATCATAAAAAACTGATGGTTGATCAAGGAATACTAAAGATTTACAATCATATCATACAACATGTTGTCTGATAATCAAAAGGAAATGTTAATACGTGTAGGGGTGGTTTTCATGTCAGCAAAACAAGATCGAATTTTAATTTTTGGTGCAGGTGTTATCGGTAGCATGTACGCAATAAAGCTTATTGAAGCAGGGTATGATGTTACCTTGTTTGCACATTCTAATAGATTTAAATCATTAAGAGAAAATGGCCTGCAATATATAGAAAAAGGTACAGTTAGATCGATACAAGTGAGTGTCATTGATACGCTCGAAAATGATGATGTTTACGATTTTATTTTCGTTACCGTTCGTTATGATCGGTCCGAATCGGCGTTGTTAGCACTAAAAGATAATCAAAGCAAAAATATAGTTACGATGACTAGTAATTCAATTGGATTTTCTTCGTGGATGGATATCGTAGGGGATCGACTTTTACCGGCTTTTCCCGGCTTCGGCGGACAGATTAAAGATGGAGTATTGCATGCTCGATTTCTGCCAAAGTTTATAGCGGCAACTGCATTTGGAGAAATTAATGGTGTAGTGACAGAACGGATAGAAAACCTCGCAACATTATTTAAAACAGCAAAGCTTCCCTACGTTATTAAAAAGGATATGCAAGCGTATCTAATCACACATTCCGTATCCGACATTGCCATGTTGAGCGTGCTGCACTCTGAGAATAGGATCATTGACCAAAAAACAGCCAGAACCAGAAAGAAGGCAAGCCAAATAACAGTCACTTTAAAAGCATATCTTAGGGCAATACAAAAAGCTGGCGTTTCAATTGATCCACCAATACTTAAATTGGTGCTTAAACTTCCAAACACATTTATAGATCTTTTCTTTATGACATGGCTGCGAACTAATATGGTCAGGGATATGATGCTGCCGGAGTATGCGAATAATGCTAGCAATGAAATTGGGCAGCTGCGTGATGATTTAATGAAATTTTTAAGTCAACATGATATCAAATCAGAAATCCTTGACTAAACTAACGAAACAACAGCGGCAGTCTAAGACTTTAGTTATCAAGTCTTGTTCTGTCAGTGTTTGTCGAGGGACAAGAACATGTTCCCATTGAAGTCGCTATTTTAGCGGCTTTTTTATGTTATCCATACAAGTTCGTGTTCCGAGCCAAGGTTGTAATCATATAAATTTCAGTTGGAAATGATGATTTCACCCTGATGTAATGATTTGTAAAATAAGGATATTGAATAGAACAAGGAGAGGTTCCCATGACAAAACCAGATGTACCGCACTATCCACAGACAACAGGGTATAGCTATAAAATCAATGATCCCTTCTGGTCGCATTATATTGAACTGGTCCGCAACGTGGTTGTTCCCTACCAATGGGAAGCGCTTAATGACCGTATCGAAGGAGCTGAACCAAGCCGGGCCATTCGGAATTTCCGCATCGCTGCAGGGGAGGAAGAGGGCGTTCATTATGGCATGGTATTTCAGGACAGTGATGTTGCGAAATGGATGGAGGCAGCCTCGTATTTACTCTCTGCGAAGCCTGATCCGGAGCTGGAAGTCCTTGTGGATTCCGTTGTTGAGACCATAGCACGGGCACAGCAGGCCGATGGTTATTTGAACACGTACTTTACCTTGCGTGAACCTGGGGCACGCTGGACGAACCTGGCCGAATGCCATGAACTCTATTGTGCAGGACATATGATCGAGGCTGGCGTAGCGTATTATCATGCCACGGGCAAGCGCACGCTGCTGGATGTGGTTATTCGCCTGGCGGATCATATAGGAACCATGTTTGGCACAGAGCCGGGACAATTGCCAGGTTATGATGGGCATCAAGAGATTGAACTTGCACTCTTCAAGCTGTATGAGACGACAAAGGAAGAGAAATATCTTGACCTGTGCCGTTTTTTTCTAGATCAGCGGGGAGCCAGTCCGCATTTTTTTGTAGAGGAATGGAAACAAAGGGGCCGTACCGTACATTTTGGCGAGTTGGACATGGTTCATCGGCACAGCTACTCCCAGTCTCATCTTCCCATTAGAGAGCAGTCGACAGCAGAAGGTCATGCGGTGCGGCTCGTGTACATGTATGCGGCTGTGGCAGACGTAGCTGCAGAGACGGGGGATGCATCGCTGAAAGAAGCCTGTGAACGGTTGTGGAACAATACCGTGAGCAGGCGAATGTACATTACGGGAAGCATTGGTTCATCGGCAAAAGAAGAAGCATTTACAGGCGATTATGACCTGCCGGGAGATACGGCCTACGCAGAGACCTGTGCCTCGATTGGACTGATCTTTTGGGCAAAGCGCATGCTTCAGATGAACCCGGATAGCAGGTATGCTGACGTTATGGAGAGGGCGCTGTACAATACGGTGATTAGTGGAATGTCCCTGGATGGTCAACGCTTCTTCTATGTGAATCCGCTTGAAGTCGATCCGGAGATTCAACGTGTCAATCCTATTTATGCTCATGTGCGAACACGCCGGCAAGGGTGGTTTGGTTGTGCCTGCTGTCCACCGAACATTGCACGATTACTTGCTTCATTGGATCAATATGTGTATACCTCAGCTGAGGAACAGGCTACGTTGTATGTGCAATTGTACATCGGCGGGGAAGGGGAATTCACACTAAAGGGGAGAAGAGCAGCGTTAACCATGGCGTCTGACTATACATCTACCGGAGAAGTGAAGCTGATGGTTCGACCCGATTCCTCGGAAGGTATGGAGTTTACGATAGCTCTGAGAAAGCCGGACTGGTGTAAATTTCCCGTGTTATGGATTAATGGGGAGAAGACAGAACATGGTGGATTTATTTTTGAATACGGTTACATGAAAGTGACCCGTACATGGAGAGCTGGTGATGAGATCAGGCTTCATTTTCCTATGGAGTTGCTGCGGATGAAAGGACATGAGCAAATCAGAGATGCTTTCGGTAAAGTAGCCCTTCAACGGGGGCCGTTTATGTACTGTCTCGAAGAAGTGGACAATGGCCGCGGATTGCATCGCATTCAGCTGCCCCGAGACGCCAAGTTTCACATTGGCAGTGGTGAGCGTATGCCCTTGGGGGTTCCGGCACTCACAACCATTGGGCGGCGGATGGTATCCCATGAAGATTGGGGACCGCATCTGTATCGCAGTGATGTCCATTGGAATGCCCAGCCTGCCGAGCTTCACTTCATTCCTTATTTCACTTGGGCCAATCGGGATGAAGGGGAAATGAGCGTTTGGATTCGGGAATGCGAATAAAGGCAGTGTAACAGGAGAGGAGGTGGGGAGCGAGCTGTAATACTAAAAATCCGTCTTACCTTCAATTTCAGACCTGATCCGAATTGGTGTATAGACCAAGATGAAGAGGAGGCTAAGTTCATGAGGTACAAAATGGTGCTGACCGCCATTCTTTCTCTAGCGGCCGTGTTTATGTTCGCTTCTGCCAAAACCTATGCTCACGAATTATCCACTGACAAGCTGATTCTCCAGACAGGAAGTCACGGTGAAATATCTTCAATCAAGATCAAGGGAGATGCGTTTCCTACGGAATACGTCATGAATGCAGCGGTTGCGCCGGAGCAAAATACAACTGATCATCAGTGGTTGGGTGAGCTGATGTTTACGTACCGACTGAATGGCGGTGCGTGGACCAAAGCCTGGACCAATCTGTCTGCAGACGGACGGACCATCACCAAATCAGGCAATCAGGTGACGGTAACGTATGCCAATGCATCGAATGCTCAGGGAATTCGCAATTTCAAAGTCATTGAGACGTACACGACCCAGACCGACGGCTCCATTCTGTGGAATATCGAAGTGCAGAATACGAGCGGCCAAAAGCTTGAAATCGGAGACTTCGGACTCCCGCTCCCATTCAATGAACAGTGGACATACGGCGATGCCATCTATGAAACGCGGGTGGTAACTCATTCGTTTGTGGGCAACAATAGCTCCTACATTACAGCGAGTCGTCCAAGCGGCATTGGCTCCTACCTGATGCTGATCCCGGATGCAGCCACTGGAGCAGGATTCGAATACCAGGACCGATGGCGTAACGAAGAGCACCCAGACAGCAAGTGGGCCTGGAATCCGGTGAATGAAGGAAAATGGATTGAAGGCCTTAATGTCTTCTATATCCATTCGAACGTCATTAAATCCACCAACCGGGGATATCTGCCGAATACGAGTCTCGTTCTGGAAGCCGGTCAGTCCAAGACGTATGGCTTCAAGTTCCTTGCCGTTACGGACGAACACGCCGCGAAAAATGCCCTGTATGAAGCAGGGCTGATTGATGTAACCGTAGTCCCCGGCATGATTGTGCCAACGAATCAGAAGGCGAAGGTGGATCTGCGGACTTCCAAAACCATCACCAAGGTGCAGTATGCGAATGGAACAGTCGTACCTTTGAAAGAGAGCAAACCGGGTGATCATAAAATCTATGAATTGCAGTTCAGCCAGCTCGGTCCAAATAACGTTACCGTGGAATATGACGGAGGCAAGAAAACAGTACTGCAATTCTACGCCATCGATCCGGTGGATAAGGCACTGCAGGATCACGCGACCTTCATGGTGGATAAAACCCAGTGGAATCTGCCGGGAGACATCCGGGATAAAGTGTTTGATGACTGGATGATGAATACCAAGTCCAAGCGAAATGTCTTTAACGGGTACTGGGGTTGGGGTGATGATTGGGGACTGACGCATGGACAGTTTCTCGCCGAAAAGAACACGCTCACGCCTGTCGCCAGAGAAATTCGTGCAGTCGATGACTACCTGGAGACGGCGATCTGGACCAATCTGATGAATGGACATCATGAAGATTATCTGATTCACGATTTTCTGATGCCTGAGCCCAATACCACGCCAACCTATCGGGGATACGCCTATCCACATGTCTATAACACCTATTTCAGCATGTATAAGATCGCAAATTTATATCCTGATCTCGTAACTTACAAGCATGATAAGCAAACCTATCTGCTGCGTGCCTATAACATTTTCAAAGCCTTATATGAAGGGCCCGTTGCCTACAATTGGAACACCGGATTAATGGGCGAATTGACAACCCCCGCGATCATTCAAGCCCTGAAGGCTGAGGGTTACGACAGTGAAGCGAATGATATGATTGAGAAAATGCGTACGAAATATGGTAACTTCAAAAATACGACTTATCCGTATGGTTCGGAATACAGCTATGACAATACAGGCGAAGAAGCGGTATATACGCTGGCGAAGCTGCATGCCGATCAGGCGGCAGAACAAGGAAAAGCAGTGGAGATTATGAGCAAAATCAACCTCAAGACCCGTGCCTCCCGCGGACACATGCCGGTCTGGTATTACTACACGGATCCGGTCACAATCACCGGAGAGAACTGGTTTAACTTCCAATACACGACCTCGCTGGCGGGATACGCCATGGACGACTGGATCAGATTCCACGAGAGTAGCAAGCGCGAAGAGCAGCAGCGTCTGTCATATGCGGCGAAGATCGCCAATGTTGGCGCCATAAATTCGGGTCAGATTAGTGCCGATCCTGAGAATTTCGGTGCAGCTTCGTGGACCTATCAGGCTGAGAAAGGAAATTACGGAACGAACGGAACCGGAGGCGGAACGAATGTTCCTTTGCTGAACGGATGGCGGGGAATGACAGGTGAAGCTGATCTGGGACTGTTCGGTGCGCTTCAGACTTTGAGCGCCGACATTGCCGTGGATCCGATTTTTGGACTAACGGGGTATGGAGCAGACGTTACTATGACAAATGGACGATACAACATTACACCATTGGATGGATTGTTTAAGCGGCTCAATCTGATTACGGAGAAGCTATACATTGAGCTGGACAAAGACCAGTATACCGGGGCCAAATTGGCACCTGCAAAGGATTATGTCTGGCTGGATATGAAGAATCTGACACCGGGCCAACCTCATCAGACATCCATTACGTTCCATGGATTGAAAACAGGCACATATCAAATTAAGGTGGACGGACAATCGAAAGGCAAATTTAATGCGTATCAGGCGGTGAACACGTTGAAAGTGGACGCCGGTACATCCGCTGCATTCAGCATCGAGCTTACACCAACGACCCCTGATGCCAACGCAGCACCAACGGTGGATGCAGGCACAGCAGCATCCGTAACATTGCCGGAACGGATTCGTTTACAGGGGACCGTTTCGGACGATGGACTTCCGAATGGGCAACTTACGATGACATGGAGCTTGGCGAATGGGCCGGCAGGAGCACAAGTTGCATTTACTTCACCTAATGCGGCATATACCCAAGTTACTGTCTCTGCAGCCGGAATCTATACATTCCGTCTTACGGCTAGTGACTCTGCCTTGTCAGCCATTGACACGGTTCAGGTTACAGTTCTGCCTGCACTGCCGCTTCCCGAGAAACTGGCACAGTATAATTTTGATGAAAGCAGTGGAATAACTGCAGCAGACTCCTCTGGAGCAGGCAGTCATGCAGCAGTGAAAGGCTCCACATCCTGGGTGCCAGGCAAGAAGAATCGGGCAATCAGCTTGTCAGGCAATGACGGCTATGTGCAATTGCCTGAAGGGATTGTCAGCAGAGCTGATTCCATAACGATTGCAACGTGGGTCAAAGCCAATGCGCTTAGTGATTTTACCCGTATCTTTGATTTTGGCTCAGGAACAGGAACGTACATGTTTCTCACGCCGAAGGTGGGTAACAACATGCGGTTTGCGATCACAACCGGAGGCAATGCCGCAGGACAGGAGCAGGTCATTAATGCTCCAGGACTTTCTGTAGGCGTATGGAAGCATGTAACCGTAACCCTGACAGGCAGCACGGGAATCATTTATGTGGACGGTGTGGAGGCAGGGCGCAACAACAATATGACGCTGAAGCCGTCCAGTTTGGGTCAGACCAAAAACAATTTTATTGGTAAATCCCAATATCCCGACCCGTACTTTAACGGACTGATTGATGATTTCAGAATCTACAGCCGCGCGCTTAGTGCAACGGAAGTGGCAGCTCTGGCTTCCAGCAGCACCCAGGGGCTGGAGGGTACAGATGAATCCATCATGCTGCCGGATCTGGAAGAAGGTGAAACGCAGCAGCCGTACATTACAGCATTGGAATCCTTCGAAGTCACAGCAGCCGTTGGTGAAATGCCAGTGCTGCCAGCGGTCCTCTCTGCGACTTACAGCGATGATTCGGTTCAGGAGACTGCAGTGATCTGGGATGAGATTACGGCTGCACAGTTTGCGGAAGTCGGTACTTTTACCGTTCAAGGAACAGTGGTAGGGTCCGATCTAAAAGCAGTTGCCACAGTGACGATAATCAGTCCTGCAGAACAGGAACCAGAAGCAGGGCAAGGTGAAGATGAAGCTTAGGTTTAAATGTGTCTAGTGCTCCTTCATAAAAGATAGACAAAAAAGGGAAAGCGTCCGATAGGCCCGGGATGCGCGTTGCAGGATAACGCGATCTCTGGTGAGCGGACGCTTTTTATTTTTCAGAGTATCGCTTCTGAATGAGTCGGTTTATTTTCTGTGTTCGTGAACTTGCTGCGGAAGTTGGAAGGAGAGATGCCCTCCTTTTTGGAGAAAGAGGAAGAGAAGTAGGATACATGATTGAAGCCGATCTCTTCGGCGATCCGAGCAACGGACCAGGCGGTTTGCAGCAGCAGCTTTTTGGCCTGTTCGATTCTGTAATGCAGCAGATATTCCATAGGCGTCATGCCATACACTTTCAGCATGCTGCGTGCGAGATAGTTTGGATGGTAGTTGAGTTCCTTTTGCAGCAATGGATTGGAGATCGGTAGAGTGTAATTGTGGCGGATGTAGAGTTCAATTTTCTCGGCAATTCGGACGGCGGCAACGTCGGACAGTGAGGACAGTCCAAGGTCCAGATGCTGCATAAATTGCTGAAAGGTCGCCTGTCGTTTCCAGTTGCGCATGGAATGAGGCTCTCGATCAAGCTGAGAGAAATGCTCCAGCAGTTCCATGTCTTTGGTTGAAATGTGCATATGTTTGGGGATGAAAATGGAACAGACATCACAGTGGTTCAGATACGCGCTTACCTTATGGGTCTCGATTAGTTCGGCCTGATTAGCGAGGCATTCGTCCATGTTAGCAGACTCTCTCCAGCTGCCATAGGTTTGAAAATGAATCCAGATCATTTCCGTTTCCGCTTTACAGGCTGCGCTGCCGTAATGGTGTCCATCCGGCTTAAGGATCAGTGCTTCTCCCTGCTTCAGAAGCCATTCCGTCCCGTTCTCGCTAATGGCAAGTGAACCGCGTGTAACGACAATCAGGTCAAAGACACCGATGTCACTGCGGCTGATGTGATATTCACCGGCTTCGTAGTAAGCACGTCCGCAATCAATAAAATAGGGAATGGGCGGGGTGATGAAATGAAGGATGGGCGAGTTCAATCCGGCACCTCCGAACAGGTTGGAATATTTAAAATTCATGTTGGCATCGAGCATTTATTTTATATGATACAGCAAGTAACATAGAAAATAAAGCGCTTACGAATTTCGGTTTTCTATCCTTAAACAGATTCAGATTACAATTTTGGGAAGGGGTTTGCACATGAAGAAAATGCAGGTATGGTTCGGGGTATGTCTTCTTGTCATGGTGGTGGCTCTGAACGGTTGCAGTACAACAAAGGAAACATCAGGCGGGACATCTGGAGAGGCAGGAAGCGGAGGAGTGACCAAACTGGTCTTTTGGACTTTTGTGGATGCCCATCAGAAGTTTTATGAGAGCATGGCAAAGCAGTGGAATCAGGACCATCCTGATCAACAGATTGAATTGGAAGCAACCACAATTCCCTATGACGATATGCATACGAAGCTTTTGCTTGCCTTGCAATCCGGTGTTGGCGCACCTGATCTGGTTGATATCGAGCAGAGCAAGTTCCCCAATTTTATGAAAGGTGTACCGCAGCTGGTAGATCTGACGGACATGATTCAGCCGGAGCTAAACAACATTGTACAATCCAGGGTGGAAATCTACAGCAAGGACAGCAGGTATTACGGCATTGATTACCATGTCGGTGCAACCGTTATGTATTACAACCGGGACATTCTGAATCAAGCGGGCGTTAACACAGATGATATCAAAACATGGAGCGATTTCGAGCAGGCAGGGAAGCAGGTACTGGAGAAGACAGGCAAACCGATGATCACGTTTGAAGGAAACGGGAACTGGTCCTGGTGGCCGGCTATTAGCCAGCAGAAGTCGGATCAGGTGGATGCCGATGGCAATGTAACCGTGAATGCGCCCATCAATATTAAAACAATGAAGTTCTTTCAGCAAATGGTCCAAGAAGGTGTTGCCGCTGTTGCACCCGGTGCAGGGCATGACACGGAAGAGTACTTCGGATACATGGATAAGGGGAGTGCAGCAGCGGTGTTTATGCCGTTCTGGTTCATGAACCGATTCACCGATCACATTCCAGATCTCAAGGGCAAGATGATCATCCGCCCAATGCCGGCCTGGGAAGAGGGCGGTAATCGTTCTGCAGGCATGGGAGGTACAGCAACGTCCATTACTAACCAGTCTGCTTCGATTGAACTCGCCGAACAATTTCTCGCTTATGCCAAACTGTCCAAAGAGGGTAACATTCAGATCTGGAAGCAGCTTGGATTTGACCCGATTCGCACAGATGTATGGACAGATGCAGCTATGAAGGAGTCGAACAAATATACGGATTACTTCGGTGATGATATTTTTGACACCCTGCTGGGGGTGAAGGATGAGATTGCTCCAGTCCACATTCGGGAGAAGTCACCTGAGGTATTCGATGCAGTGCGTAATAAGGCGATGCCAGAGATCTTCATTAACCTGAAGGATCCTGAACAAGTTTTGAATGACGTGCAGGCTGAATTGACTCGGTAAACGGTGTTGTTGGGAACGTTTTTGATCTAGAGTATATGGCTTATTCCAGGTTGGAGGTTGGTCCACAGTGCAGCTTCATAAGGAAACAACAGCTTCTTTACGTGCCACCAAGCGCCGGAGCATCAGAATGAATGCCAGGACATGGGCTCCGTATTGCTTTGTATTACCGTTCATCGTGTCATTTCTCATTTTTTTTGCTTATCCGTTATTTCGAGCCGGAATGATGAGCTTTCAGCAGGTTCTTCCTGGAGATATACAGTTTGTGGGGCTTGAGCATTACAGCAAACTCTGGAACGCCGACTTTCGTGCCGCACTTTGGAATAGTACCCGTTACACCTTCTGGACGCTGCTGCTGCTGGTTCCGGTACCCATGGTGCTTGCCGTATGGCTCAATTCCAGTCGCATGATGGCGCGGAACCTGTTTCGTTCAGCCCTGTTTATTCCTGCACTGACTTCGGTTGTAGTGGCGGGGGTTGTATTCCGGCTCATCTTCGGAGAACTCGACGGAGCGCTGATGAATTCCATCCTGAATGTCTTTGGCATTCCGAGCCAGCAGTGGTTATACAGTTCGTCACTGGCGATGGTTGCACTGATCGTGCTCGCAGGCTGGCGCTGGATGGGCATTAATATGCTGTACTTTCTCTCAGCGCTGCAGAGCATCCCCAAGGATCTGTATGAGGCGGCAGATATCGATGGTGCTGGAGGGATGAAGAAATTCACAAGTATTACGGTGCCCATGCTTAAGCCAATTACCATCTATGTGATTACGATTACGCTGTATGGTGGGTATGCGATGTTCACGGAAAGCTACATGCTCTGGGCAGGCAAACCTTCTCCGCAAAATATCGGACTGACGATGGTTGGTTATATCTATCAGCAGGGATTCCAATATTTTAATCTCGGATTCGGTGCAGCCATCGGCATCACATTGCTCGTGATCACGCTTGTGATTAGCATACTTCAGCTGACCGTACTGGGCATGTTCAGGAAGGAGGACTAGAACCTTGAGTGGTCGGAGAACTAAAATAAGTGCTGCTTCTCTGGTATTACTGGTGTTGTTTGCGGTTTTAGCTGTCTTGATGCTGTTTCCTCTGTATGCATTAATACTAGCCTCACTGAAGCCTGCTGCTGAATTGTTCCGGTACGGACTCAACGTGCGTTGGGACTGGGCGTTGATGAGCCTTGACAATTATAAGACGATATTTGCCGGATCCGGAGCGGCAGGCCACTATTTCACTTGGTACAAAAACAGTCTGGTCATCACCGCATTGTTCACGGTGGTGAGCCTGTTGTTTTCGTCCATGGTTGGTTACGGACTGGGCGTGTACCGGTTCAGAGGACAAAATCTAATTTTTACCCTTGTGCTGGTTGTGATGATGATTCCGATGGAAATTATTATCCTGCCTCTGTATGAATTGACGATTAAACTGAAGTTGATCAACACGGTGTGGGGCATCATTCTGCCTTTTGTGGTGGCCCCTTTGCCGATCTTCTTCTTCAGACAATTCGCTCAGGGCTTGCCCAAGGATTTTATGGACGCAGGCAGAATAGACGGCTGTACCGAGTTTGGCATCTTCTTCCGTATCATGGTGCCCCTGATGGCCCCGGCATTTGGTGCAATCGCCATCTTGCAGGCCATGAACAGCTGGAATAACTTTCTCTGGCCGCTCATTGTCCTGAGGACAACGGAACAGTTCACCCTGCCGATCGGGCTGGCTTCCTTCGTATCCCCGCTGGGCAATCATTATGAGGAACTGATCTCAGGAGCAGTGCTTGCCATTGTGCCTATACTAATTCTGTTTCTTTTCTTTCAGCGCTACTTTATCTCAGGTCTCACGGTTGGAGGGGTGAAAGGCTGAAGCAAACAAGAAAGGTAGTTGATCTTTGTTGAACTGCACCCCAATTGTTAGACACCATCTAGCCATTGGGGTGCAATTTTTTTGTCAAAATTTAATTGTGAACTTATGCTATGCAGCTGACTCAAAATGCTGGATACGGACCTTGGAGATGAGCGATCTCACTCCAGTTAGTGCTGAGAAATATATAAAATCTCCCAATAGACTCTTTACAAGAAACAGAAATCGGATGTAAAGTTAACGGAATTACTGACAATACTAATGGAGAGCTAAATATGGAGTATAACAACCGGATCAGAAAGTTACATATATGGATTAAGAATATGAGATTTCAAAACAAGTTAATGATAAGTTACCTTCTGGCGTGCATCATTCCAGTATTAATTGTAAGCGTATTCATATTTCAGCAGTCAGCCAAAGGACTGGAAGAATCCTCACAGGAATTTGCCTCCCTGTATACGTCCCAGATCAAATCTTCATTGAATGAATTCATCAAGGAATATGACAAGATTACAAAGTCCGTACTGGTTGACAACGAATTGATCTATAAGCTCGGAGAAGGGTCAAGTGTACCCATGAACGAGGAGGTTAATCAACGGGTTGCTGTACAGCAACTTCTCATGAGAGTTTCATTGCTCAAATCCGAAATTGGTACCGTAATGCTGATCAGCCGCGATAACAGTGTATACCAATATACGACTACGACTAGCAGAGTGGATGAGAACAGACTATTATCCCGGGATTGGTACAAACAGATCCGTCATTCCGATCAGACCTTTTTTATTAGCGGCCTGCATGATCGTTCCTATTATGAGGACAAAGGCGCAGGTGCTGTTGTGACTGTGGGGAGGATTCTGTTTAACTCCAAGGGGGCATACGCCGGCATGCTTCTTATTGATCTCGATCCATTTACGCTACTTCAGCTTGAGCTTGAGTTTTTGCAGGCCCGCGACAAGTATGGTATTAGCGTAATTATAAGCAATGATCGAAGAGAGATCGTTTATCATTCCGAAGCAGCCAGTGGCCGGATCACATGGGAGCAGCTGCTCCATTCAGGATTCGATCTCACTGGAGACAGCGGAACTGAAGAGCGGATTATTTTATCGGAACAAACTTCACAAGGGGAATTATTCATCAAAACCGAGATTCCCAGGTCCAAATTGCTGCATAAAATCAATCAGATGAAAGGGCTGACCATGATCGTGATCATGGCAAGTTGTCTGATTATTTTCCTGATCTCACTGTGGCTAAGCTATACGATTACTAGACCCATCAAGGCACTTCGAAGAAGCATGAAGCAAGCAGAGGTAGGTCAATATCTGCCCATAGAGAAAGAACATACCAACGATGAGATTGGAAACCTGGTATATAGCTACAACAAAATGATTATCACGATCAAAACGTTAATTGAAGAGGTGTACGTGGGAGAGATCAAGCAGCGTCAAGCCAAATTCCTTGCTCTTCAAAATCAGATTAACCCCCATATGCTATACAACACATTGGAATCCATTCGAATGAAGGCATTGGTGAAAGATGACGAGGAAACGGCAGGGATGATTAAAATTCTGGCTCGTATGTTTCGGTTAACGCTTGGGAAAGAGGGAAGGCACCATTCGATTAAGCATGAACTGGAGTACACAGCCAACTATCTGCAGCTTCAAAACATCCGATTCGATAATATGTTCGAATTGGATGTTAACATGCCGGATGAAATGCTGGAGTGCAGCATCATTCCTTTGGTATTTCAGCCTATCGTGGAGAATAGCATCAACCATGGTTTTGCAGGCTACAGCCAGGCATTATGTATCGAAATTGAGGGGAGCTGGACGGAACACGGAGAGATTCTGATCCGAATTTCAGACAACGGAACCGGAATGACGGCAGAGAAATTGGCGGAGCTGGATGCGCTGCTGGAACAGGCGGCTTCAAATAGATACAGCCTGGATAACCCAGATGATTTGGGAGAGAACGGTCTGGGTCTGACCAACATTGCAGAACGGATTATGCTCCATTATGGAGATTCATATTACGTTAAGGTGTTGTCTGGTATCAAAAATGGAACGACCATCGAAATTCGGATTCCAGGGATAGGCATACCTCAGCATATAAGTTCCAATGCGAAGAAGGAAGGTGAGAGAAATGAAACTGATCTTGGTGGATGATGAAAAAGGGATATTGGAAGGACTCAAAAAGATGGTAGATCGCTATATTCCGGAATGTGAAGTGGTTGGAACAGCCTACAATGGGCTTGAAGGCTTCGAGCTGATTCAAAGATGGCAGCCGGACATCGTTATTACCGATATTCGAATGCCGCAGGCCGGTGGACTGGACATGATCCAAATGCTCAAAACGGTCGGTATCCAGAGCAAATTTATTTTGCTAAGCGGATATGCCGACTTTGAATATGCCCAAAAAGGCATAAAGCTGGGGGTGAATTTTTATATAAACAAGCCGGTTGAGGAACAGGAGTTGCGAGACTGTGTCTGTCAGGTCATGGAGATGATTCGCCTAGAGCGAAGCAAAGTCCAGGAAATGGATGCCTTAAAGAAGGCAACGTATCTCCGCATTCAGGAAGATGGCTTGCGAGATATTCTGGATATGGGCAACGACCATACCGAAATTGCAGAGGAGCTGCTAAGGATCGGATGCATGCCTGGGGAGGGAGCACATTTTGCGTGTATCCTGATTGAAATCAATAGTAACGCAGAAGGTCTGAAGGAACTTGGTTTTGATTCCGTTTTTAGGCAGATTGATCTCGTCTTCAGACATTACGGTAGTGTATATCGTTTTCGCTATACAGGCGCACAAATTGCGGTGATCGTGATCCACGGTGCAGCTTTGGAGAACAGAGATATGGTTCACACGACACAGCGCCTTCATGAGGTCCTGTTCAGACAACTGAACGTGTCGAGCGTGATTGGCATCGGAAGCGTGCAGGAACAGCCTCGTGGTATTAGCCAATCCTTTGAGGAAGCGCGAAATGCGCTCAGCTATCAGGTGATCAAGGGCGGAGAACCCGTCTTTTCGTTTACACAGATCATGAATATGACCGGGAAAAGCGAGCTGGTTACAGAGGAGATGATCGCGGGCCTGGAGGCCGCGATCGACAGTATGGATGAGAGAGAAAGCGTGGATATGATCCACCGAATCTTTAGGAGAATAGAAGCTGAACCAGGTTTCAGTCCGGCAGATCTCCAACTGCAATGCTTGAACTTGCTTCTGCTAAGCATTCGAAAGGTATCTTTTCAGCAGCTTCAGCAGAATACATTGTTGAGTCGTCAGCTGTTATCTTTGGAGGGTATATCACGGTTTAAGACACTGGCGTCTCTGGAGCAATGGATGGTAGAAGTCATTGGCGGAATCATTGCATTTATGCTGGAACATCGTACTTCCAAAAAGAGGGACATGATCTCAGAGATTAAGGAATATGTTACAGCCCATTATGATGAACCCATCAGTCTAGCTGAATTAGCTGCTCGCTTTTACATGAATCCTTATTACCTGAGCCAATTTTTCAAACAAAAGACAGGCGAAACGTACTTGAATTTCTTGACCCACATACGGATCAGCAAAGCCAAGGAATTGCTTGAACAGACGGATTTGAAGATATATGAAATCTGCCATAAGGTGGGTTATTCGGATGCGCAGCATTTTGCACGCATGTTCGAAAAATGGACCGGATTCAAACCAAGGGATTATCGGAAAAGTCTTGCAGAACAATAAAAATTAAGGATGCCACTTCGTTTCGAAGTGGCATCCTTTTTCTTAAAAATCACTTGTTTTAACTTAAAAATGCCTAATTGAGAGAGGATTATTCTGGCTGTATAGTTGGATTGTAAGCGGATTCATTAGAGAATACTGGGGGGGATAAGTTGAAGGTTTTTGCGTTTCATCGAATGAAAGTGTTTTGGCCACTATACGTGATGGCTATTCCAGGCATCGTTTTTCTAATTGTGTTTAAATTTATCCCGCTGGGCGGTGCGATTATCGCCTTCAAGGATTACTCGGTATTTCAAGGGTTCGGTGATAGTCCGTGGGTAGGACTCAAACATTTTAAGACCTTAATTGACCATCCCGATTTTGCCAGGGTTTTTGGAAATACCCTAATGCTCGGCTTTCTCAAACTTGTATTGGTTTTTCCGGTGCCTGTATTGTTGGCGTTGATGATTAACGAGATTCGCAAATCGGCGTTAAAGAAAGGAATCCAAACGGCGCTGTATATCCCGCATTTTTTATCCTGGGTTATTGTGGGCGGAATCCTGTTCGATTTCTTTTCTTTAAGCGGATTGTTCAATATCGTTATTGGGTGGTTTGGTTTAGAACCTGTGCTGGCCATGCAGGAGAGTGCATATTTCAGACCCATCTATGCAATCTCGTCCATCTGGAGAGACGCCGGGTGGGGAACTGTGGTGTACATGGCAGCAATTAGCGCAATCGATCCCCAACTCTACGAATCTGCAATGATTGATGGTGCATCGAAACTCAGGCAAATTCGCCATATCACGTTCCCGCTGCTCTTACCAACCGTACTTGTGCTTTTCCTGCTGGAGATCGGAAACTTCCTGGATCTCGGATTTGATCAGGTATTTAATCTGCTCACTCCGATGACATACAGTGTGGGAGATATTTTGGACACCTACGTGTTCCGGACGGGCATTCAGCAAGCACAGTACAGCTTCGCGACGGCAGTTGGATTATTTCAGTCGGTGATTGGCTTTATCCTGGTATTTGTATTTAATAAACTGTCCAAAAAAGTGTCGGATGGGGGGCTTTGGTAGGGATGGTTGAATCCAAAAGAGAACGAGCATTTGTTACCGGAGTTACCATTTTTCTCATCCTGTTTTCCATTGCAGCCATAGTACCGCTTCTGTCCGTAATCTCCACGTCATTTAGTTCCAAAAACGTCGTGGACATGAACCTGGTAACACTGTGGCCAAAAGAGTTTACGCTTGATTCATGGAAGTACATCATTGATCGACCGGATCTGTGGAAGTCCTTCTTTCTGACGGTAGGCACTACGGTTATTGGGACGGTACTGGCTCTTCTGATGACAGCCTTGTTCGCGTATCCACTGTCCAAGTCAGAGTTTCGCTGGGGCTCCGTGATTATGGTATGCGTTGTGATTGCAATGATCTTCAAAGCGCCGATCGTTCCATATTTCCTGACGGTCCGCAGCATTGGACTTTATGATAATCCGTTGGTCCTGATCCTGCCGCATATTCTGAATCCCTTTAATTTAATCATCATGAGAACCTTCTTCAAACAATTTCCCAAGGAGCTGGAGGAGGCAGCCTTTCTTGAAGGCTGTGGATATTTCCGAATGCTGTTCCATTTCGTTCTTCCATTATCCAAAGCCGTTATGGCAACTCTTGCTTTATTCTACGGTGTAGTGTTGTGGAACCAGTTTCAGCATCCGCTATTTTTCCTGCAGGATACCAACTGGTTTCCGCTGCAGATCAAGATCAGGCAGTTTATCACCGATGATAGCGTCATGATGGCAGGTGCTGCTTCAACGGTGGAACTGAATTATAATGAGCGGACACTGAGAGCGGCAACAGTCATTTTTGCGATCATTCCGATCATCATTGTGTATCCCTTCCTGCAAAAGTATTTTGTCAAAGGAGCCATGCTTGGCTCGGTGAAGGGCTGATCTCGTTTTACCAATGAAACAGGAAGAATGTCCAAGAATAACCGTGATGAAGGGGGATTAGCTATGATTCTTAAAAAGATGGGTTTATTGATGGCCGCAGGTGTTCTTGCGATAAGCACGATTACCGGCTGCAATTCAAGCTCTCCGGGTGATACTTCCGCTTCTGGCCAGACTTCCGGCAATGAGGATGGAACGGTGGATATCGAAGTATGGGGAACGAACATTGGTTATAAACCGATTACCAAGGGCAGCAAGTTATATGAGTTTTATAAGGAAAAGCTTGGCGTGGGTGTGATTCATCCGTATGTGGAATGGAACGGGGGCACCAATTATCTGAACCAGCTGAATCTGAAAATCGCCGCCAATGAAATGCCGGACTTATTCATACCCCAGCAGGGGATTGAAGACAGCTTGGCTAAAAATGGTGCCATTGCCGATCTGACCGACCTGCTGCCCAAATATGCGCCCAATGTATGGGAGGCCATTCCGCAGGATATGTGGGATGTGGTCAAAGCGAACGATCCTACGGGTCAGGGGAGAATCTATTATATTCCCGGTGTTGTGGAGTATGGGAGATACGCTGGCATGATCCGTCAGGATTGGCTCGATAAGCTGGGTCTGACGATGCCAAAGACGCAGAACGAATACGTTAAGGTACTCGAAGCATTCCGGGACAAGGACCCGAATGGTAACGGCCAGAAGGATGAGCTGGCTACCGGCGGCAGGGAGCAGGCTAGGTGGATGGATCACCTGTTCGCCATGTACGGGGTAGCCATGTTCGAAGGTTATCCGGAGTGGGATATCTACAATGGTGAGCTGACTTATTCCGCAGTGACTCCGAATATGAGAGCAGCGCTGGAATTCGCGGCCAAACTGTACAAGGAAGGATTAATTGACAAGGAATCACTTTTGAATACAAAGGATAAGTGGGATGGCAAAATTCAGTCCAACAAGGTAGGGAATTATTTTCACTGGGTTGAGCATGGCAATTTGATTTTGGAGAATCTGGAGAAGAACACCGACGTGAAGGCTAACTTTACCGTGCTCCCTGTACCGGAAGTCGAGGGATATGAAGGTTTCTACACGATGAAGAGATTCGCACCTCCGCAGTGGGTCATCAAGAACAATAAGGACGAGAACAAGCTGATGGCTACCCTGAAGCTGCTGAACAATATGTATGACAAAAAGAACTGGAAGGACCTGTTTCTGGGCGTGGAAGGCATGCACTATGAGATGAAGGACGGCAAGGCCGTTAAACTTCCCGATGACAAGAGCAGTCAGGAAAATCAAATTTTGAATCCGTATTCAACGTTGGCGACCCTTGACTTTACGATAGATCTGTTTAACAGTACGTCATCGGAAGACAGTAAATGGGCGATCGACCAGGTGACCCGAAATATGCAGGAGGCCCAGAAATACGCGAAAGTCATTGCCGGTGACGGTATGCCAGCCAGCGTATACGACAGCTTCCCGGACATTAACAATCGTACATTATATGTGGAATACGCCACCAAAATCATTCTGGGGCAGTACCCGATCAGCAAGTTTGATGAGTTTGTAGATAAATGGAATAAATCAGGTGGCGAAGAGGTTACAAAGCGCGCAAGAGAATGGTATGCCAAGGTACAGAAATAATAACCATCAAAACGGATATCCGCCCTCTATTCAGTTGAAGACGGGCGGATATTTCATATTGCCAGGGTGTGATGGACATCGTCTGGTTGAAATTAGACCGAAATAGGAGGAAATCATGAGAAATCGTTTAAGGGACGTGCTTGAGGGAAGGGAACATAATTATATCCTCCCATTTCTATGGCAGCATGGGGAGGAGGAACGCGTGATACGGGAAGAGATGGCTCGCGTTCATGAAGCAGGCATCGGCGCCATATGCGTTGAAGCCCGGCCTCATCCTGATTTTCTGGGACCGAAGTGGTGGACAGACATGGACATTATTATGGATGAAGCCCGTAAGCGCGGGATGAAGGTATGGTTGCTTGATGATGATCATTTCCCAACGGGACACGCGGCAGGCAAAGTAAAGGAAGCTCCGGATGAGCTCCATCGCTTGTTTCTGGGTGAACGTTATATTGATACGATTGGGCCTGCTCAAGGAGCATCTTTTTTGATAGATACTTTGCTGATGACCGGGCTTCGACCTACCGTGTCCCTTAACCAAAACGCGAGTAGTCATAACAAACTCGTTGCCGTTGTGGCTGTCCGCCGAAATCCAACCGATGGAACATTGCTTCCTGAATATATAGATATAACAGAATTTGTGAATAATGGTACCCTTTATTGGGATGTCCCTGATGGGTATTGGCGTATGTTTATTATTTCGGAAAATAGAGAGGGCGGTAGCAAGGCACAGGAAGAATATCTGAACCCCTTAGTACGTGAATCAGTACAAATTCTGCTGAACACGGTTTATGAGGCTGTTTATGAACGTTACAAAGAAGATTTTGGGGAAACTTTTGCTGGATTCTTTTCGGACGAACCTGGATTCTACAATGATAAAACCACGTTTGACTTTAATTCTAAACCCGGTAAACGAGAAGTATCGCTGCCTTGGAGCAAGGAAGTATCCGTTTTACTTGAGCAGGCGTTGGGTGAGGATTATCGAAAGCATTTATATCTACTTTGGCAGGATGTGGGGGAAAAATCCAATATCGTACGATACGCTTATATGAATATCGTCAGCAAACTGTACGCGGACAACTTCTGCAATCAAATTGGAACCTGGTGCAGAGCCCGTGGAGTAGAATATATCGGACATGTACTCGAAGATAATAACGTCCATGCAAGACTAGGTCCCGGCGCGGGCCACTTTTTCCGCTCCCTCTGGGGCCAAGACATGTCGGGTATTGATGTAGTACTGTGGCAAATCGTCCCTGGCTTCGATGAATTGAGTTTCCGCACAACATTTGGGGAGACAGATAGTGAATTCTTCCACTATGGCTTGGCTAAGCTTGGTGTGTCTCTAGGGCATATTGATCCGAAAAAACAAGGACGGACGATGTGCGAATTGTATGGAGCATATGGTTGGACAGAAGGGCTGAAGCTGATGAAGTGGCTTACCGACCATATGCTGGTCCGCGGCGTTAACTACTTCGTACCACATGCCTTTACACAAAAATCGTTCCCGGATCCGGATTGTCCACCCCATATGTATGCAGGTGGGAAAAATCCGCAGTATCGTCATTATAGGTATTTAAATCAATATATGAATAGGATGAGTCACCTGATTTCCGGCGGAAGACATGTGGCATCTGCTGCTGTCTTGTATCATGCAGAAGCCGAATGGGCGGGGGAATCCATGTATTTTCAAAAGCCTGTAAAGGCATTGATGCAGCGTCAAATTGATTGCGACATTCTTCCTATCGATGTTCTTTTAGAAGGTGCCAATGTGATTGAAGGTAGACTGCATGTTCCTCAAGAGGATTACAGATGTCTGATTGTACCCTATTCGGAGGCACTTCCTGCAGCGATGCTCCAGCGTTTAGTCCAATTTGTCGAACAAGGACTTGCCGTTCGGTTCGTTGATGGGCTGCCAGCACGATCGAGCGAAGGCCTGGAAGTTTCCAATGAACTTCAACGACTCGCCAGTCACATGAACGTTAAAGTCTTGTCTTTGGACAAATTGGCACAAGATCTTGTCGCAGACGGACATTTCGATATTCAAGTGGATAACTTTCAACCGTATCTACGGAACTACCACTATATCCATGACGAACTGGATGTTTTTATGTTCTTTAATGAAAGTCCATTTGATACCGTACGTACGAAGGTTGTCTTGCCTGTAGAAGGTGATGTATTTGCCTATGATGCATTCCTTAATCGCTTGAACAGCTTAAGTTCGAGAGAGACCGATTTCAAGTCGTTGTCACTTGTTTTGAACCCATATGAATCCATTGTCTTGATTCAGGGAAACGACCTTGAAGGTTATGACCAAACACCACTTTATATAGAGAAAGAGAAAATGAAGGTCATGGATTTCGAGGCAGAATGGACGGTTTCCACTGCAGATGCTGAACACTATCCTCACTTTGTCGAATGGGGAAAATTGAATAGTTTAACTAATATGAGTTTACCTGATTATCTACCGTATTTCTCTGGCACATTTCGTTATGAAACAGAATTTGAATGGAACGAATCGGTGACTCAAGTGCATTTAGATCTCGGGGAGGTATTTGAAACGGCAGAAGTATGGTTAAACGGTGAGCATGTAGGAATTCGTATCTGTCCACCATACCGGTTTGAGATCACCGGTCTGATTAGAATGGGGAGGAACAGAATGACCATCGAAGTTACGAATACATTGGTTAAAGATCAGCGAGATTTTTTGTCATCATTCGCACAGCAGGAACCAAGTGGACTTATTGGGCCTATACGAATGATCTATTGAATAAGTGTAATTTAATTTCAGGCTCTGTTAACCGATAGAGGTGCCAAAGCTCAAAAGGAAGATGCGGCATCCAATGAAGGAAATGAACATGGAATAAGCAAGAAATTCAGGGGATGATTATGGGGTCCATCGCTAACTATGTTAAGGATGGAGTTATCCACTATGATTTCCACAGTGATCCAATCGGCCAAAAGCCGGAGGAATTATTGAAAAAAAGAATATTCTCCATTCAACCAAAAAAACGGCACCGAATCTTTACGATTTGGTGCCGTTTTTTTTGGTTCGGATTGCCAGGCACAACAGTTATTTGGCGTGAAAAATTATGGTGGGAGTAAGGGGTTTTGTAGTTCGGGAAAATCTAGGCAACGGAATCCAATTAATTTTACGTAATAATATTACATGATTATAATTAATTTATTGTAATATTATTACGAAGGAGATATAATAAGCTCATCAACAATTGCTTTAGGTGAAAGGATGAATGAAGTGCTAGAAAATTTGATCACAGAAACAAGGAATCAGAGCACTTTGGAGCTAGACCAGCTATCGACTGCATCTGTTCTTAAGCTTATGCAGGAGGAAGATGAGAAGGTATCCTTGGCAGTGAAAGAAAAGCTGGAGGATATCGAGAAGGTTGTAACCTGTGTCATCCAAAGCTTTAAGCAGGGTGGCCGTCTGATTTATACGGGAGCAGGAACAAGTGGGAGAATGGGCATTCTCGATGCAGTAGAGTGTGTACCTACTTTTGGAACCAAGCCGGATATGGTTCAGGGGTTGATCGCAGGTGGAGAAACAGCAATCAGGCTGGCGGTAGAAGGTGCAGAGGATTCAATAGAACAAGGAGAAACAGACCTTAAGGAACTAAATCTGACGCCTAATGATACTGTAGTGGGGATTGCCGCCAGCGGACGAACGCCATACGTCATTGGTGCACTGAAATATGCTTCCCGGATTGGAGCGTATACAGCCAGCTTGTCCTGCAATGAGAATGCAGAGATTAGCAGATATGCGCAATACCCGATTGAAATCTTGACAGGGGCGGAGATATTAACTGGCTCTACTCGCTTGAAGGCCGGAACGGCTCAGAAGATGGTGCTGAACATGATTTCCACCACAGCCATGATCGGTATAGGCAAGGCATACAGCAATTTGATGGTAGATGTGCAGCCAACCAATGAGAAATTGGTTCTTAGAGCTAAATCAATCATAAGTGAGATCACAGGCTGCGATATGGACACGGCATCCATTTATTACGAAAAAAGTAATCACCAGGTGAAAGTTGCTGTAGTTATGCTGCTTGCGGGAATTGATTACGAAGAAGCACAGCAAAGATTGCACAATTCGGGAGGATTTATTCGTCAAGCAGTGTAACATCATGAGGGGGTATAACCATGTCAAAAGAAAAGGACTTGGCACTTGGGATTTTGAGTACTGTGGGAGGGATTCAAAATGTGGAATTAATTACCCACTGTATGACACGAGTCCGTATCACTTTAAGAGACGAAAGCTTGGCGAGCGTTGAAGAATTAAAACGCGTTCCCGGAGTGTTGGGGGTGATCGAGGAATCAACATTGCAAATCATTGTAGGCCCTGGTCTGGTAGAGAAGGTCTCTGGAGTGATTGCAAACATCAGTGGTGTGGATTTGGGAGAAGTGATTCCATTACAGAATGTCCATGCTATCCAGACTAACCCGCCAAGTGAGACTGGCGGAATAAGCGACAAGGAGAGGGCGGAGCAACTTGCGGCTCAAAATAAGGAGAAGTATAAGGAAAAAAACAATACTCCTGTGAAAAACTTCTTGAAATCGGTTTCAAACATTTTTATTCCGCTTGCACCCGCATTTGTTGCGGCTGGTCTATTGGCGGGGATTACCTCCGTGATTGGCAATTTCATCACAGCGGGGCATCTGTCCGGTGAAGGCTGGGCGCAATTTAACCTTATTCTCAATGTCATCAAAAACGGCATCTTCTCCTATATGGCTATTTTTGTGGGCATCAACTCTGCCAGAGTATTTGGTGCTAGCCCATCATTAGGTGGTGTTATTGGCGGCGCGACTCTTCTCACTGGCATGAAGCCGGAACTGCCTATTCACAATTTATTTACGGGAGAACCCTTGATAGCCGGGCAAGGCGGTATCATTGGTGTTGTATTGGCGGTTTGGATTTTATCCTTAATTGAAAAAAGATTGCATAAAATTATGCCTAACTCCATTGATCTGATTGTTACTTCGTTTCTGAGTGTAATAGCAACCGGATTACTGACTATCTTTTTAATCATGCCATTTGCCGGGTTTGTTGCTGACAATCTGCTAATAGCCGTTAACTGGATATTATCTGTAGGCGGGGCGTTTGCAGGCTTTTTCCTCGGTGGAATCTGGCTGGTTATGGTTATGCTTGGTCTTCACCATATTATGACACCCATTCATATCGAATTGATTGCACAGACAGGGATGACTATATTGCTGCCGATTCTGGCCATGGCTGGGGCAGGTCAGGTAGGTGCGGGACTGGCACTTTGGATCCGCTGTCGTAGGAACAAGCAGCTTACGGGTATTATTAAAGGAGCTTTGCCTGTAGGTGTGCTTGGCATTGGCGAACCGTTGATTTACGGCGTAACCCTTCCTTTGGGTAAACCATTCGTAACTGCGTGTCTGGGCGGGGCATTTGGTGGTGCGGTCATTGGGTATTTTGGCAATGTAGGCGCCATGTCCATTGGTGCGTCCGGTATTGAAATGCTGCTGTTGATTGCTGACGGTAAATGGTGGGTGTACCTGCTGGGCTTGATTACAGCATACTTCTTTGGATTTATCTGCACCTATTTGTTTGGTACACCGAAGGAAGCACGTGAGCCAAAGGAATCCTGAGACAACATACAATACGGTTTTAATACTTCTATTAAGCTCGTGAAGGGTGAATATTGCTTTGCTGGTGGAGTAATGAGGCAGATAGATGGACAAACGAACTTATGATTTATGCCTTAAGCTGCACCAGCAAGTTTGATTCATGTAGATAAATAGTCTTCTAGATGAAAAGGAGTGCTAGCAAAATGAGTGGAGTATTGGTGTCCTTAACCGAGCAGAGTCTTGAAAAAACAATGGAATATTTGAGCTATATGCAAAAAAACGGATTCAAATCCATTTTTACATCTCTACAGATTCCCGAGGAGGACCCACGGGAGCTGCTGGAGCCGCTAACCCGGATTGGGGAGTTTGCTCTCAGACACGATATGCTCTTCATGGTGGATGTATCTCCAAGAACCTTTAACCATTTCTCGTTACAACAGTTGAAGGCTAGCGGTGTTACGGGATTAAGAATTGATAATGGCATGGAGATAGATGAGATTGCTGAGCTGTCCCATGAGTGGCGTGTGGCATTGAATGCGAGTACGATCGATCAGGCATTTTTGGACGGCTTGCGCGAGCAGCAGGCGAATTTCGCATCCTTAGAGGCCTGGCACAATTATTACCCGAGACCGGAGACAGGTCTTGATCTGACCGTTTTTCAGAGCCAGAACCGGTGGTTGCAATCCCAAGGCTTAACCGTAGCTGCCTTTATTCCTGGAGATGGAGATTTAAGAGGCCCGCTGCATGAGGGGCTGCCAAGCTTGGAGAAGCATCGTCATATGTCTCCGTTTGCCGGTTACTTGGAATTAGTGCAGGAGTGCTTTGTGGATAATGTTCTCATTGGCGATTTATCGATAAGCCCGTGGACGATGCAGCAGTTTCTTGCCTGGAATGAAGGAACAGTGTTATTGGGTGTTGAGAAGCAAAGACCATCACATGTATGGGAAGGTGCCCACCATAATCGTCCAGATATCGCACGTGATGTAATTCGTTCAGAGGAGGCACGACATCATTTTAGAGGAAGCATTCTTCCAGAGCATACCGTGGAACGTCCAATCGGTGCACTAACGATCGATAATGATAAATATTTGCGGTATTGCGGTGAATTTCAAATTGTACTCCGTCCTTTGCCTGCCGATGAACGGGTTAACGTCATTGGGTATGTCGCACCAAGAGATATTCCTCTGCTGTCGTTTCTGCAAAAGAAAGGTCATCCCTTCCAATTCCTTGCCACAACATCCAATTCTGAATAGTATTAAGGTATAAAATTTATTGTTGACGTACTAATTGGAGGCGTTTTTAATGGGAGTGGGAGTAGGTCAAATTTTATCGAGAATTGAAAATCTGATGCCTAAATTAACACAATCCGAGCAAAAGGTAGCCCGCTTTGTAATGGAAGCTCCGGATGAAGTGATGTTTATGTCCGTACAGGAAATGGCATCACGTTCTCTTTCCAGCAGTGCATCAGTTGTCCGTTTTTGCCGTTCCATCGGCCTGAAAGGCTTCCCCGAATTAAAGGTAGCCTTATCGGCTGATCTGGCTCAAGGGGAAAAAACAGGGTATTTCGATCTGGATAAAAATGCAAATACGGCGGAGTTAGTCGATAAAATTTTGTCTAATGTGATCCAGTCTCTGAGGGATACCGTTGGCCAGCTTGACGTAGAAATGATTGAAGAAGTGGCACACAGCCTGTACAAAGCCCCAGTCATATTTGCCTACGGTATTGGTGCATCGGCATTGGTTGCAGAGGATATTGCTCAAAAATGGCTGCGTCTCGGAAAAAACGTGTATGCGCTTCATGATATCCATGTTCTGACGATGAGCATGGCCAATGCACCTAAAGGAAGTGTATTTATTGGCATTTCGTATAGCGCCGCTACCAAGGAGGTGCTGCAGCTGATGAAATTTGCTCAAAAAAGTGGTTTGACCACCATTAGCTTTACCGGTTTTGGCCGCAGTGAGCTATCGGATATAAGCGATTTTAATCTATTCACCTCGCTTGCTCCAGAAGCAAAGGTAAGAAGTGCAGCGACCAGCTCCAAGCACAGCCAGTTTTTTATCGTGGATCTGCTGTACTATGTATATGCCTCAATTAATATTAACGATTCGATCGATAAGATTACGAGAACTCGTAAGGCGACGTATGAATTGAAAAATTTGGAGCCGGAGACATAACTCGGGCATCATCCGAAAAAGGTGAGGCAAGTGAAAAATAACTTTGTGCTCCGTCATCTTAAGCAAATCGGCGGAGAGATGATTGATATTGTTGTGAATAATGGAATTATTACGGAAATCACTGAATCGGGCAAAGGCCACGCTCCTGTAGAATGGGACGGCTCAGGTATATACGTGTCCAGCGGTTGGATTGATATGCATGTCCATGCTTTTCAGGAATTCACTCCTTACGGTGATGAAATTGATCTCATTGGTGTGAATCAAGGGGTAACTACAATTGTGGACGCGGGAAGTTGTGGCGCTGACCGGATCTTCGAATTGGCGGCGCATGCCAGGCAATCCAAAACTCGCGTATTCGCCTTCCTTAATATATCGACAATCGGACTGCAGCGAATCGATGAATTATCTTCTCTGACATGGATTAACAAGGAAAAGGTAATACAGACTCTTCGGCAGGATGAAGGCTTTATCGTGGGACTTAAGGCAAGGATCAGCAGCAGCGTAGTCGGCAATCAAGGCATTAAACCGCTTGAAATTGCACTTGAAATGTCGGATGAAACGGGGTTGCCACTCATGGTCCATATCGGCTCAGCTCCCCCGGATATAAAAGAAATCGTTCCTTTATTACGTCGCAAAGATATCATTACTCATTATCTCCATGGCAAAAACAATAACTTGTTTAACGAATCGGATGAACCATTGGAGATTCTTGAAGAGGCTATTGCCAGAGGCGTTCATCTGGATGTCGGCCATGGGACGGCGAGTTTCTCTTTCAGAGTGGCTGAGTCTGCCAAAAAGCACGGAATTCATCCGGATACGATCAGTACGGATATTTACCGTGGCAATCGTCTCAATGGGCCTGTATACAGCATGTCTTGTGTCCTTTCCAAGTTTCTTTGCTTGGGTTATTCGCTGGAGGACACGATTGCAGCAGTTACGACAAGTGCTGCTCGTTGGTTAAAGCGCCCTGAACTGGGCCGTATCCAGGTTGGTGACCCTGCCAATCTAACATTATTTTCACTGTCTCGGAATCCATTGACATTCAGTGATTCGCAAGGTCAACAAAGAGCGGCTGATCAAATAATCAGAGCGGAAGGAGTCGTTACTGGTGGAGAATTCATTAAATGTGAAGTACGGACTTAAACGGGTCATAAATGCCAGCGGGCGAATGAGTATTCTTGGTGTATCCGCGCCAAGCGATACTGTAATGGAGGCGATGAGGCAGGGAGCGCAAAGCTATGTGGAGATCGCCGATTTAGTAAACAAAGCTGGTGATTACACTGCACGAATTCTGGGTGCGGAAGCAGCAGTTATAGTTAATTCTGCGTCAAGCGGCATTGCTTTGTCTGTTGCAGCTCTGGTTACGCAGGGGAATCGCCGATTGAGCGAACGGCTGCATCAGGAGGAAATTGTTCGCAATGAGATTATTATGCTGAAGGGTCACAATGTTCAATATGGTGCGCCTGTAGAGACGATGGTCTATCTAGGAGGCGGCAAGCTGGTCGAGGTAGGATACGCCAACGAGGGACGTTGCGAGCATATTGAGGATGCGATTTCCGATAGGACGGCAGGAATTTTATATGTAAAATCTCACCATGCTGTCCAGAAAAACATGATTGCGGTGGAAGAAGCAGCGCAAATAGCCAACCAAAATGGCGTACCGCTGATTATTGATGCTGCGGCGGAAGAAGATCTTCGCAGATATGTCCAGTATGCCGATCTGGCTATTTATAGCGGCTCTAAGGCGATAGAAGGACCTACCTCCGGGATCGTAGCCGGGCGGCGAAGCTATATTGAATGGCTTAAGGTGCAATTGTCCGGCATTGGAAGAAGCATGAAGGTGGGCAAGGAGACAACCTTTGGCCTGCTGGAAGCCTTGGATGAATATATGAAAAAGCCCGATCGCAGCGAAGAGGAACGGCAAAGCCTTCAATTGCTGCTCCAGTTAAATGATATTCCTGGCGTCCAAATATCAATCGTACAGGATGAAGCGGGAAGAAGCATTTATCGTGGGCGGGTGCATATCGATCCGCAGCAGGCTGAAATCACAGCCGAAGTGCTTGCAACGCGTCTTCAGCAAGGCGAAATAGCCATTTATACGCGTGATTACGGAGTAAGGCAGGGGTATTTTGACATTGATCCAAGACCGCTTCTTGGCGATGATATGACGATCATTGTGAGACAAATACGGAATTTGGTAGGGAGGAATTAACTTGTCCTTGATTTCACAACGATTTTACAGAAACCGCGTTGCACTAAATGTGCTGGCCAAGGATATTGCCAATGCCAAGGAAATCTTTGAAGCAGCAGAAGGTTATGTAGTGGTGGGCGTCCTTTCCAAAAATTATGCCACCGTTCAGGAAGCCGTGACAGCAATGTGTGAATATGGTAAAGAGTTGGAAGATGCCGTATCCATTGGACTTGGTGCAGGTGATAATCGTCAGGCTACTGTTGTGGCCGAGATTGCCAAATATTATTCCGGTAGTCACATCAATCAGGTGTTTCCTGCAGTGGGGGCAACCCGAGCGAATTTGGGGACAAAGGATAGCTGGATTAACAGCCTGGTATCTCCAACCGGACAAGTGGGGAAAGTAAACATTTCGACTGGCCCCATAAGCGCTGCCGAACAGGAGAGTGCTCTCGTGCCCGTGTCATCGGCGATTGCTTTGGTTCGTGACATGGGAGGCAATGCCTTGAAATATTATCCGATGGAAGGCTTAAGTCGGGAGCAAGAGTTCCGTGCTGTAGCCCAAAGCTGCGCAGCGGCAGGCTTTGCTCTGGAGCCAACCGGAGGAATTGATATGGATAATTTCGAGGCAATTCTGACCATTGCTCTTGAAGCCGGCGTGCCTCAGGTCATTCCGCACGTGTATTCTTCCATTATTGATAAGGATTCGGGAAACACCAATATTGAGCATGTACGTAGGCTAACAGCCATGATGAAAAAGTTGGCGGATCACTATGCCTAAAGTTATCGCTGCTTTTGGCGAAGTGATGATGCGCCTCCAAGTTCCGGGCTATGCCCTGCTTTCCCAAAGCAATGCCTTGAATTATTCATTTTCCGGGACAGGGGTTAATGTACTGGCTGCATTAGTTCGTTTGGGGCATACCGGTTACTTAATCTCCAGACTACCCTTGGGACCGTTAGGTGATGCAGCCGTAGCAGAGATTAGAAAATTGGGGATATCGACCGAGCTTGTTTTGCGTGGCGGGGAATACCTCGGGATGTATTTCCTGGAACAAGGTTTCGGGGGAAGACCAAGCCGAGTCACTTATACCAATCGACTGGAGAGCAGCTTTAATCGTGCCCCTGCGAAATGTTATGATTATGAACAAATTTCGAAGCAAGCAGATGTCATTCATTTCTGCGGGATTACGCTGGCTATGAATGAAGAAGTTCGCTGGCATATGAAGACATTAGCCCAGGCTGTCAAAAGTCGAGGCGGATTGGTTGTTTTTGACGCCAATTATCGGCCTGCCTTGTGGGGAGAAGACGGGCATCACAAGGCGAAGCCGCATTATGAAGATATGCTGGAGCTGGCCGATATCGTCCTGATGAACGAAAAGGATGCCCTTTTTATCCTGGATTTGAAGTCTGTTGAGACCAAGCGGGAAGATCAGCTTGCGGACTTGATGCCACGGGTGGCCAAGCAGTTTCATATTTCTGTCATTGCGGGCACGTTTCGCGGAATTAACGGAGACAACTCCCACTCCTTGCAGGGATTTATATGGAAAAATCAGAGCCTTGTATTTTCTCCTACGCTTACATTTCCGGTTTATGACCGGATTGGCGCTGGGGACGCATTTGCAAGCGGAGTTATCCATGGTGAACTTGCGGGTTATTCCGCGGAAAAGATTGTGCAATTTGCCGTCACGGCAGGAATGTTGGCCCATACGATACCTGGTGATTCACCGACGGCAACCGAAACGGATGTTATCCGGGCCATGGCCCCGGTGATCGTTGATATTGAGAGATGATCAGTGAATTACACCAATAGTTAATCGGCATATTTGCAAAACAGGAGAGGATTATATGTTTGGATGGAAAAAGAAGAAAATTGAAGTGAATACCCTTGATATTATATCGCCCATACCTGGAGAAGTAGTAAATCTGGAGCAAGTACCGGATGAAGCATTTTCCACCAAGGCCATGGGGGAAGGTTTTGCTGTTCGACCCGTCAAAGGCGAAGTGAGAGCGCCTTTCTCAGGTGAAATATCTCATATTATGAATAAAAGCAAGCATGCGCTTTTGCTGGAAAACGAGGCTGGCATTCAGGTTCTCATTCATGTTGGGGTAGATACGGTATCGTTGAAAGGTGAAGGGTTTACGTCCCATGTCATAACAGGGCAAAGGGTTGAGCAGGGGCAACTGCTATTGGAATTTGATATCGCCAAAATTAAAGAAGCAGGGTTATCCGATATCACCTCGGTAATTGTACCCCACGGTCAAGAAAAGGTGCAGCGGATTGAAAGTTTACAGGAAGCGGAAGCTGCGTTACGTATTTATTATTAGAAAATGAGTCCAAAGTAAACGATTACTAGTGATAAAGCAAGCGCACGATGATCCATGATCATATTATGAAATGGACAAGGTCGTATAAACCTGATAATCGGTTCAGAAGTTCAACCAGATCCGTAATAAACTGACTGTGAACGCAATATGCGGAGGGATGCCATTCATGTTGGAGCTAGAAGTAAAGAATCGACTTCGACGAATTGTAGGAGCGCAGTATTTTCGAGACGATAATGAAGCATTGATTACTCACTCCTACGATGGGACACCGATGCTGCAAAGTTTACCGGAGGGCGTTATTTATCCGGAAAATACGGCTCAGGTAGTTGAAATCATGAAAACGCTCGCTGCGCACCGCATACCATTGGTTTCGCGGGGGTCAGGATCCAATCTCTGTGGCGGAACGGTCCCTATAGAGGGAGGTATAGTCATGGTGATGCATCGTATGAACCGGATCGTCGAAGTGGATCTGGAAAATTTGACGGCAACGGTGCAGCCAGGGTTAATTACTGCGGAATTCATAGCAGAGATTGAGTCGCTTGGGTTGTTCTATCCTCCGGATCCGAGCAGTATGCGTATATCGACAATTGGTGGAAATATTGCCGAGTGTTCGGGAGGCTTGCGTGGTTTAAAATACGGAACTACAAAGGACTATGTAATTGGTCTCGAAGCGGTTCTCGCGAATGGGGAAGTACTACGTACCGGAGGAAAACTCATGAAGGATGTGGCCGGGTATGATTTAACCAAGCTGCTTATCGGGTCCGAAGGGACATTGGCTATTATTACAGAGGCAACAATTAAGTTAGTACCTCCTCCTAAAACGAAAAAGACGATGATTGCCATGTACAAAGATCTATATGGAGCTGCCAGGACTGTATCTCGAATCATCGAATCTCGTATTATCCCTGCGACATTGGAGTTTATGGATAATCCCACAATCCGGGTCGTGGACGACTTCGCTAAATTAGGTCTACCGAGGGATATGGAGGCGATTCTGCTCATTGAGCAAGACGGAGACCCCGAAGCGGTGGAGCGGGACATGGATGAAATTTGTGCTATATGCAAACTGGAACTTGCTGATCGGCTTGAAGTGGCGGAGAGCCGGGAACACGCAGAAAGGCTGTTGACAGCACGGCGCAGCGCTTTTACGGCATTAGCGCGCTTACGGCCTACAACGATTCTGGAAGATGCTACGGTTCCACGGTCGAAAATTGCGGACATGGTATTGCGAATCAATGAAATTGCAAGAAAATACGATGTCTCCATCGCTACTTTTGGGCATGCGGGTGACGGGAACCTTCACCCGACAGCAACAACGGATGCTAGGGATCACGATGAAGTACATCGTGTGGAGAAAGCCTTCGAGGAAATCTTCGAAGCGGCAATCGAACTGGGGGGAACGATTACCGGCGAACATGGCGTCGGATTCGTCAAGGCGCCGTTTCTGGAATGGAAAGTCGGGAAGTCAGGAATTGAAGTCATGCGTGGGATAAAGCAGGCTTTTGATCCCGATAACTTATTGAATCCAGGTAAAATGTTTGCGAAGGAGACGAGAAAGAGGGTGGTGATTCACCGTGGTTAATGAGAATCGCACAACCCCCATTCCGAATAAACCTGACGTTAAGCTTAATAATTCGTTGGCTCAAAGGCTCCACATCAAGCTTGATTATGATCAGTTAACAAACTGCATGCGCTGCGGCTTTTGTTTGCCGGCTTGCCCAACGTTCCGGGAAACGGGACTGGAGCCGGAATCTCCTAGAGGACGAATCGCACTGATGAAAGCAGTTGCTGATGGTCTGATGACTCCGGATCAGGCATTCCAAGATCAAATGAATCATTGTCTTGGTTGTAGGGCTTGTGAACCGGCATGTCCCGCCGATGTAAAATACGGACAGTTAATCGAGCAAGCTCGAGAAGCTATTGAAGACCATGCCAAGCATAGTATTCCCGTGAAAGGTCTGCGTAAAATGGTGTTCGAAGGGATGTTCCCACACCGAGGCAGATTAAAAGTATTAGGGGGAACGCTCGCATTCTACCAAAAATCCGGTCTTAGGAAGATTGCTAGACACAGTGGAGTGATGCGTATGTTCCCGAAGCATTTGGCGGAAATGGAGCGAATCTTACCGAATGCAACTTCCAAAGGCGTTGTGGAACGAATTGGCACTGTATATCCTGCTAAGGGGGATGTCATTGCTCGAGTCGCCTTGTTCCGCGGCTGTATAATGGATGTGTTATTTGCTGAGACCAATGTAAATACGGTCAAATTATTGTCGGAAGCTGGATTCGAAGTCGTCATTCCGAATGAGCAAGTTTGTTGCGGAGCTCTTCATGCACACAGCGGAGAAATGGAGTTGGCAAAAGGTTTGGCGCGCACGAATGTGAACGTATTCAAAGAAGCGGGTATCGACTATATCGTCTCCAACGCAGGCGGTTGCGGCGCTTTACTGGTGGAATACGACCACTTGCTTAACGATGATATGGAACACTCCGCTCTGGCCAAGTGGTTTGCTTCACGCGTGATTGATGTTAGCGAGCTGCTGCACGATCACGGCAGAATTCCTTTGTTCGTGGAATCGGAAGAATCTGCTTTTCAACCGATGACGATTACATACCAGGATTCTTGCCACTTACGTAATGTGATGAAAAGCTCTGACGCTCCCAGACAGCTGATGAAGCAAGTCGCCAACGTTAATTTCATCGAAATGAAAGAAGCAGATCGTTGCTGCGGGTCTGCGGGGATTTACAATGTTACGCAACCCGAGATGGCCAATGAGATCTTGGAGCATAAGATGGAGCATGCCAACCGAACACAGGCCCGTTACCTGCTCACAAGTAACCCTGGTTGTTTGTTGCAGATGAAACTGGGTGTTGAGAAGCATGGCGTAAACAGGCAGATGGAGATCAAACATATTGTGGATTTCTTGTATGAAAGAATATGTCACCGTGATGAAGTAACCAATTGCTAATTCGGGTTATAAACGGCTTTACGTTTCACAATTAGATCTTCCTCGGCATATTCCAGCTTATTGGTAGCTGATAATTCGAGATTTATTAAGTTAACCGGAAAATCTAACCCCATCCTTACAAGAAGGCAGCCAGCTAAATGACCGGCGGCCTTCTTTAAGCTAACGGACAGGTTAGTTTATCAAGATGCATCTATATGATCTGTATATCTGTGTATCATTTAAATGAGGTGACAAAAATGTCACGTTGAAATCAATAATGTTATGCGAATCGATGGGGATATATAGCCACTCACCCTTATACTTGAACTTGTTGAACGAGTTTATTTTAGTAAAGGGGATATCTTCTGATGACTGATGTAATAAAAGCAATAATACTTGGCATCATAGAAGGCTTAACAGAATTTTTACCAGTATCGTCTACAGGACATCTTATTTTAGCAGGCAATTTGCTTAACTTTGAGGGAGACGCAGCAATAACCTTTAAAATTGTTATACAATTGGGTGCAGTGATGGCAGTTCTAATTCTGTATTGGAAAAATTATTTGGAGATTGGGTCAAACTTAATTAAAATGGAATTTTCAAAAAGTAAAGGATTAAACGTTATACATATGATTTTGGCTATGTTACCAGCATTAATCCTATATCTTCTTCTAAAGGACACTATAAAAAGCCAATTATTCGGCCCAACACCTGTCTTGATTGGTCTAGTTGCTGGTGGTTTGTTAATGATCATCGCAGCACGGAGTAAGAGAAAAAACAGCGTTGATACGATTAGTTACAAACAAGCATTTGGGATTGGCTTATTCCAATGTTTAGCTTTGTGGCCGGGTTTTTCGAGATCGGGTTCGACGATTTCTGGTGGCCTTCTACTCGGTACTAGTCAAAAAGCTGCCGCAGATTTTACGTTCATTATTTCTGTACCTGTTATGTTGGGTGCTAGCTTGTTGGATTTATACGATAGCCGCAATTTGCTTAATCTAGAAGATTTATATCTAATGCTAATCGGCTTTATGACATCCTTCCTTGTGGCTATTATCGCGGTAGTGACGTTTATTAGACTAATCAAGCGACTTCGATTGGAGTGGTTTGCGCTATACCGTTTTGTATTAGCAGCTCTTTTCTATTTTATCGTCATACTGTAATTTAAACTATAATTGTCATAAAGCCGGGTTCATCGTAAAGCAAAGATGCTCCCTACTCGAAACGAGTAAGGGAGTAACGCGTTACTTGCATAGCAAGTTTATACGATCAGCCTATGTGAAGCACGGCTTTGCCGGAGAATTTACGTTCCATCATCTTCCTTGCAACGGTGTTAATTTCGGTCCAAGGAGCCTCCACTTCGATCCGGGGGATTAACCGCTTATCAGCGACCAGTCGGGCTAGCAAACTCAGATCGTCCGCAGCGGATTGACGAGTGAGTTCCTCACCTAGAAAAAAGCCGTACAAGGTTCTTCCTCCGCTGGTCACCAGATTCATCATATCGATCGTTGAGGTATTTGAAGAGGAAAATCCTACCGCAACGCAAATCCCTTGGGGCGCTAGCTGCGGTAGTAACACCGCTAGTGTATTGCCGCCTACTGAATCGATGATCAGATCGTACGGCCCGAATTTGCGGGCTGATGAAATTGCGGAATATCCAATGATCACTTCGTCGGATCCAGCCTCCCGAACAAGATCTGCCTTCTCCTCCGTGCTTGCCGTACCTACGACGTATGCGCCTGATTGGGCCGCAAGCTGATGGGCGAATAGTCCAACTCCGCCGGTAGAGCCTGTAATGAAAATACGTTTGCCAAGCAGCATGCCGCCTTTGCGGAGTGCATAAAGCGCCGTGAGCCCTGCTACGGGAAGGGTCGCAGCCTCCGTAAAAGTTAGCTTTTCCGGGATTTCGGCCAGCATCGATATGGGGGCAGCGACTTGTTCGCTCCAGGCTCCCATCGGGAGCAAACCAACAACCTTGGCCCCTTTTTGTGGTCCTTCGCCGCTCTTGGCCGGCTCAATGACAATTCCGGCGAAATCCCAACCGAGGCGGCTGAATGATTCCTGATCCTTAGCGTCTTTCACTTCACCGCGATTGAGAGAGACGGTCTTCACTTGCACGAGTGCTTCCCAAGGCTTGGCCTGCGGGGCGTCAACTTCCTTAAATGCCAAATATGACGGGGCAAGCGGATCAACTACAATCGTACGAATCATATGGTTTCTCCTCCATTGTATGGTTAGTGTCATTTAAATGACTGACACTTTAATGAGGAGTATACTTTAAATAAATGTTCGGCCCAAGTGCAGAATTACACTTCTTAAAAGGAGGGAATAGAAGGTGGATATAGATACGGAGAAATCCAGACATAAGATGGTAATGGGAGAAATTGAAGCGTTGCGGATGAAACGTCAGCAGAAGTTTGCTGACCAACCTCACCCGTCCTTAAAACGATTTACTCAACAAGAGCTGAATGACGAGGCTTTTCTTTCGTATAAAAATCTGCTGGTTGGACGTACCCGGCGCATACCGAATCGTCAGACGATTATCCATATTGCTGATTATCTTGAGTGTACATCCGACGAGCGTAACGATTTACTTTTGGCAGCCGGCTATCTTCCGATCCAGATCGAATTGGAGGGGCGGTCGTTGGAACGTGCATTGGAATGGGCTCAGCAAACGATGAGGAGCATTCCTTTCCCCTCGATGATCGTAACAAATACCCAGGATATCAAGGGGGTTAACGAGCCGTTTCGTCATTTGTTCGATATTCCTCTCGACCGTTCATATGACGCTTTAATGAATAGGGTCGATTTTCATTTTAATTCCGATTTGCCAATCCGGCCCCGCTCCACTTTCGACAAATCTTCGTTTAAGCAGTGGGAGCAGCACGCCAAAAACGGGATACACACCTTCAAGAGGGAGCATATGCTCTCGCGTTATGATGCGTGGTATCAAAAATTGTTTGATAGAGTTCAGAAATATAATGTGGATGAATATCTGAATGGACCGGATGCAGAGGCAGTGGTTGATCATACACAAACCATACTAGCCAGAATGAAAAGCGCCGGCGAGCTTATTCCCATTCGCTACAGGCAGGTTTCGATTTCCGAAGGCAGCCGCTTGTATCCGCAAATTGAGGTTTTCCTGCCAGTAGATTCTGCCGCGCGTACAGTTTTCGAGGCCCTGGGATGTCCAACTGATTGTGCGTTTCTCTAGCCCAACACGAACAAGAGAATGATATCAAAAAAAAGTTATTGGAACTTGATTACATTCCCGATATGATTTCATCCACGATGGAAGACGCCCTTTTATTAAAACTAATGGCAGAATAGTTCAATTGTTTCGTGGGCACCTTCAAGCATAAATTCATGAAACTTCCCCGAAGACGCTGCATTGTCCGAATCTAGGGAAATTAAATTTTGATCTTGTATCGTCTCAGTATTTGAACGATTTAAATTTGTCCATTTCCATCCATGTTCCCCATCATGACGGCACGTTGGAGAAAATGCAGCGGCTGTTAATCGATTATCGGGGTCGACATTCAGAGCCACTTGAATCTTCTAATCAGGGGCAGTCCCATAAGTTATAAAATGGCTAGGGACAGCTCTGTTTTCAAAATTAAAAACAAAAAGAAACCGTTCTTTGATAAATGGAGTGCGACCCACCATTTGAAAGGAGACGGTTTCTTTGTATATACAATATACCATGGACCTGACATACCTCGACAAAAGATCAAGACTTTAATTCCCACTCAATTCAATAATTCATATAGAATATCATTTCAAACACCCTGTTTGATTAAACTCCAGATGCGTTCAAACCGCTCTTGGTAGTCTGGTGAATTCCAGGATTCTTTAAAAGAGGGGAGACTAAACACAGCAAACGCAGAAAGGATTGCCTCTGCCCGTTCAAAGTGAGGATCGTGATAATCCATAAATTCATCAATAATTTGATATGAATCCCAGAGCACATCACGTAATACCAATGGATTATTGTCCACATATTGTGTATTCAAAGCGAACATTTTGGGATTCTCCTGATAAGCGCGTTTTTTGGCATTCACAAATGCCCAAAGCCAATCGTGGAGCACTTCCTGCGGTGAGGCCAAATTAACCATGTTTATACTGATTTGTTCTGAAATCATCCGATTGAACCAGTCTTTAGCTACAGCTGCCCAGAGTTCTTGTTTATTTTTAAAATGCTTATAGAGTGCTGCATGGGTGATATTCAATTCATCCGCTATTTGTGAGAGCGTCACTTCGGGTTTCTCCGTGCGCTCAATTAATGCCTCGGCAGTTTCAATAATAAGCTGCTGCGTGATTTTAGCCATTTGTTATGGCAGGTGAATATGGGGCGTTTTGAAGCGAGCAGTTACTGTTATACCCCAGTCTCACACCGTGCTGCCAACCCTTCTTTCGTTAATTAGTTTTTACCAACCGGTAATCATACCTTCAATTTATTTTAGCATATAAAATATATAGTAACAAACGTTGACTTTTGTAACCAATGATATTATGCTTGCTGTGCAAGTTACAAAACATAATAAATGTTACTTGGTAAATTACGAATAGGAGGATATTTTATGAAAGCAGCACAGATTACCAAATATTCAAAACAGTTTAAAGTTGAAGTGCGTGATATCCCAGTCCCGGAAATAACGGATCAGGAAGTTTTGGTTAAGGTGAAAGCTGCGGCGGTCAACCACTTGGAACTGCTTATCGCTACTGGAAGCGTGAAGTTAATCCAGGACTATGAGTTCCCACTGACACTCGGTAATGAGCTCACAGGTATTGTCGAGAAGATTGGCAAGAACGTCACTGGTTTCAAAGTTGGTGATGCCATTTATTCACGCCTGCCGCTGCAAAAAATCGGAGCATTTGCCGAATACGCGGCGATTCATGCGGATGCCATCGCTCACTTACCTGTTAATCTGAATTTTGTAACCGGTGCGGCTGCGCCTTTAACAGGATTGACAGCCTATCAAAGTTTACATGAAGAGCTAGCCGCTAAAGCTGGCGAAAGCTTGTTCATTCCCGGCGGCTCTGGTTCATTTGGCCAAATGGCTATTCCTATCGCTAAAAACATGGGGATTAAGGTTATCGTTAGTGGAAGTCCAAAAGCGCGCGAACGCACAATGGCCGCGGGAGCGGATCAATACATTGATTACACGACTGAGAATTACTGGGAACGACTTCGTGATCTTGATTATGTGATTGATACCTTGGGACCCAGTGAATTTGATCGTGAACTCTCTATTATTAAACCAGGCGGTCATCTTCTTTCTCTAAGGACTGGTCCTAACAAACGTTTCGCTAAAGCATTGGGCTTGCCGGGCTGGAAACAAAAGCTATTCAGTATTGCTGGGGCTAAGTATGATCACAAAGCAAAGAAAAAGAAGATCGAATATCATTTCGTCTTTGTACGCAGCGATGGAGAGCAATTACGGAAAATTACAAAGATTATTGAAGAGAACCGGATTGTACCCGCGGTGGACCCTACAGTGTTCCACATTGAAGATATCAATGAAGCTCTAAATTTTGTTGCTGCAGGTCATCCTAAAGGGAAAGTAATTATCCGATTTTAAAGAACACGCAATAAAGGCCATATTGAAAGTGGGTAATGATCATGAAATTGAAAGGCAGAACAATCTTGGTGACCGGCGGTACGTCTGGAATCGGCTTTGCTTTTGCGAAACGTTTACTCGATATGGAGAATACTGTAATCATAACGGGGCGTTCGCAGCAACGAATCGACCAGATCGTAGAAAACAATCCCGGGCTGATCGGCATAGTGGCTGATGTTAGTGATCCCAATAGTGTAGAGCATCTTGCTAAGGAACTAATAATTCACTATCCCAAACTGGATATTATTTTGAATAATGCAGGTATTATACACGAATTCGACTTGTTTGATGAAACTGTCACCTACGAGCAACTTACTACTGAAATCGCCACAAATTTGAACGGAACAATATATATTACCAAGACATTATTGCCATTGTTAGCCAAACAACAGGAGGCAATGATTGTAAACGTTAGCTCTCTACTTGCTAGTATTACAGTTGCCAACGCACCAACGTATTCTGCTACAAAGGCCGGTATTCACATGTTCAGTGATGCATTGCGTGAGCAAATCCGGGCCAAAGGTAAAAACATCCATGTAATGGAACTTTGTCCACCGGTTATTTCTGAAACCAATCTCACTGACACTTTTGACGAAGGCTTCTTGAATAAGATCATTTCTTTGCCATTGGAGAAGCTTGTACATGTCGGTATTAAAGGGATGCAGAAAAATAAACTGCGAGTGAATGCGGGATTTACGAAAGTTATGCGCTTTTCCATGAAGTTTGCTCCAGATTTTATCACACATACTTGGGGGCATATGCTTCTTAAGTCAAAGGGAACAGAACATTAATAAGTTTGATATTTATAAAATTCTTTACCGATCGTTCTCAATATGTTATATTGAGAAACAGGGAGGGAATCGAATGGCAAGAAGCAAAGAATTCGAAGATAATGAGGTATTAGAAAAGGCGATGAAGCTCTTCTGGGAACAAGGTTACGAAAAAACATCGATATCGGACTTAGTTGAGCATATGGGAATTCATCGAAGAAGTTTATATGATACCTTTGGCGATAAACACACGCTATTTTTGAAAGCCTTGGACCGATTTCACGATAAGTTATGTGATGGGCTTGTAGGAGAAGTTAAACGCTCTAAGACTGCTACGGAGGCATTACAGCTTATTTTCAGTTCCGTGATCTGTAGTGTAGATGATTCACCTTCCGGTTGTATGATGGTAAATTCGGCAGTGGAATTGGCAATGCGGGATGCTGATGTGGATTTAAAAACCACTGAATTGTTTGCTTTATCGGAACAATTGTTCAAAGATATTATACAGTGGGGACAGCAGAGTGGAGAGTTTAGCGCTGAATATAGTGCCGAAGACCAAGCAGAACATTTGCATGCGGTTTATGTAGGGATAAGAGTTATGACAAGAACCTCTATACGCAAAGAAAAATTGCAACATATGGCCGATGTATCGATTAAACTTTTATCTAAATAATTATTGAAGTTCTGGTTGAGAAAAAATTATTGTATCATTCCCTGTGCATTTTCTAGTATGATCGTTCTTGAATCGTTCGTCTTTCCTTCATTCAAATAACCTTTATAAAGGGTGCTTTATTCTACACTTATTAGAATGATCATTCTTGAATTATTTAGCCTTTCGATCCCTGATTTATAAACTGAATAATTACATTCATAAAAAGGAGCTAATACAATGAACATTTCTGAACAAGTCGCATTTGTTACTGGAGCAAACCGGGGGCTTGGCCGCCATCTTACGCTTGAACTACTATCTAGAGGGGCCAAGGTTTACGCAGGAGCAAGAAATCCGGATACCATCGATATTCCAGGGGTTACACCTGTAAAGCTTGATGTAACCAACCCTCAAGAGGTAGCAGCAGCTGCCATCCTTGCTAAGGATGTTACGATTTTGATCAACAATGCAGGATCATCTACAGGTGCTTCTTTGCTGGAAGGGGATGTAGAAAAAATCCAGTTGGAATTGGATACGCATTTCTTCGGTACGTTATCCATGGTTCGCGCTTTTGCACCGGTGATCGAAAACAACGGGGGAGGATCGGTTCTGAATATTCTTTCCGCATTATCTTGGTTTAGTGGCGGAGCTGCGGGAGCGTATACAGCTGCGAAGGCTGCAGCATGGGCGTTGACGAACGATCTCCGTTTGAATTTGTATCCTCGTCATATTAGAGTAGCGGGATTACATGTGGGTTATATGGAGACAGACATGACAGCCGGCCTGGACACTCCCAAATCGAACCCTTCAGATGTTGCGAAAATGGCTATTGATGGCATAGCAGCGGGCAGCTTTGAAATTCTTGCCGACGATAACAGCCGGATGATCCAAGCTGGGCTTGCAGGCGGCGTTTCTACACTATACCCGCATCTTTCCTAATCACATTACGGTTTAAACTAAAATTAAAGAGGAGTGTACAAAATGAAAAAATTATGGAGTGAAATCAAAGTCGGAAACATGGATTTACCGCATCGTTTAGCCATGGCCCCCATGACACGCAGCAGAGCAGAAGAAGATGGTACACCAGGAGAATTAAGCTCCCTGTATTATGCGCAAAGAGCATCGATGGGGCTTCTAATTACGGAAGGTGCACAACCTTCTGACGATGGTCAAGGATACTTATGGTCGCCGGGGATCTATACGGAACATCATATTGAAGGGTGGAAAAAAGTCACGGATGCCGTTCATGCGGCAGGCGGATTTATGTACATTCAGTTAATGCATGCTGGCCGTATGTCGCATCCCGACAATACACCCCATCATCGTCAGCCCGTTGCGCCGTCAGCGATTGCTCCCGGTGTTCAGATGTTTACCGCTACAGGAATGCAAGACATCCCTGTTCCGCGCGAGTTAAGCAAAGAGGATATTCAGACGACCATTGCCGATTTCCGCAAAGCAGCAGCAGCGGCTATTGAAGCCGGTGCGGACGGCGTTGAAATTCACGGAGCCAATGGATATCTCATTAATCAATTTATCGGTGAAAATTCGAATACACGGACAGATGAATATGGGGGATCGATCGAAAACCGGGCCCGCTTCGCGATTGAAGTGACGAAAGCCGTCGTAGAAGAAATTGGCGCAGAAAGAACAGGCTTCCGTATTTCACCGGGAACACCTCTCGGAGGAATTCAGGATGGGGAACAAGGCCCTGAACTGTATCTCTACCTGGTCAAAGAATTAGCGAAGCTGGAGTTGGCTTACCTTCATGTGATGCATCTTGGAAATGAAAAGCTGCTCCAGAACGTCCGCTCCATTTGGACCAATCCACTATTAGTCAACCGGGCGGGACGTGCACTGGAAGATCTGAGTATTGATCTTGATAACGGTATAGCTGATATTGTACCGGTCGGTGCATGGTCATTAGCCAACCCGGATTTAGTAGAGCGCCTTAAAACAGGGGCTCCATTAAATGATGCAGATCCCCAAACCTTCTTCGCAGCGGGAAGCAAAGGTTACACGGACTATCCTACCTTGAAAGAATTAGAAGCACAAAAGAGCTAAGGAGTAGTTAAATCAAAAAATCAATATTTTACAGAAACTATGGCGTACATATATTCAATTGTACGCCATAGTTTTCTTAGCAGATAATCTGGTTATGTAAAAATCGACCTACCAAAGAAGATTTGTATCTTGCACATTAAGAAGGTGGTGCCTTTCGCTGAAATTCACCTTATCCGCCAGATTCGTTACGGTAAGATTCCCTTTGTAGGCATACATATGCTGCATGCTTTGGTACACCAAAGAAGGAGTATGAATATTGCTGTCAGTTAGCATTTTGCATAAATTATGCTCGACAATTTCTATAATGTCCGACGTTGTCTTAGCTGTCAGGATTGCTTCGACCCAATACAGCCCGTTAAGACCCCAGACCTCTTCCAGAAAGACATGATGTTTCATAAACGCCGAGAGGGGAAATTTTAATAAAGCCCGGGCCGATTCTGAATAAATTCGTATGCCGAATATAGAACGAGCTTCAGAGAAATGCAAAACTTCAGATCGAGTCGTAAGCCCTAGGACATGGGTGGACTTTCGGCTTGTGAGAGAAAGAAGATTGATAATGATATCGACACAGCCATCCGGTATAATCCGATGCCATTGGTCCTCCTCCGTCACAGGCTGAAAATCCATTGTCCAAAAGGAAGCAACATGCGATTCCAAGCGGCGACTCGGCTTATATTCCCGGTAATTGTACCAAGGGCGATGCAATTCCGGCTGCAATTTGGGAGAATGTATAGGGTGATAGGAATGATTCATGTTAACCTCATCTTGTCTACTGTAATTTGTTCCATAGTTCTTATTATACTTCAGTTAACGAAAACTCAGCTTATTTAAATGATTTTCAATATAGGCTATAAATCTAGTTAACTTATGGTGTGAGTCAGAAGAAGGATTCAAACCTTAAGCTAACGGAAAGTTTAGCTTAATTACCAAACCAAGAGGAATGTCTTCATTTATTGAATAAATCACAAAGAAATCTGAATGGAAATGTATCGAATTCCACTCACGTATCGAATATATTGCCTTTCTTTTTTCGCGAATGTCACATAACGCAATCTTACGTTATAACAAGTGAGGACGGCGCAAAGGGAGATGACGTCATGGATTACTTAGACCCAGAAACAGAAGAGTCGATGCAGAACATTGAAGCAATCGTGGAAGATGCCAAAAACGTCGAGGAAGTCAGGTTGGACATTCGACTTTTCCGAAGAGGTGATTCTAAATAATTCTTTAACTCCATGACGATAGATCAATAAAACTATCCGGTGTTGGCAACATGTACGGGGTTTCGGTTATATGATTAAAAATCTAGTGATTGAATCAATCGCTGTAGGAAGTAGAGACCTCTCATCTGAAGTTTAATCGTTTTGTTCAGATAAGTTCGGATATCTTCTGCAAGCTTCATTGCCTGTTCGATGTTTTGGAATTCTACAAGTGCAATGGATTGCTTTAAGTTTACGGTCTCCTCGGAATAAACAGAACTTTGTAATATCTGGATCATCTTAATTTTAAACAGGTGAGCTTCATTATATAGACGGTATTGGTTACCAGAGTCACGCGCAGTAGTGAAAAGGCCACTTGCCTCCCAATAACGGATCGCTGATTTAGGGACCCCCGTCCGTCTAGAGACCTCATTGATGCGGAAGTGTTGATTCAAGTCGTAAGATTGACTTCCGCCGGCATGCGAATCCAACTCCCTTACCAATTGATCCAAACTCGCTTTCTCCCGATGCAACATGACCTCCCTTTCCCTGACGACCCACAATGCGTCGTCCAACTCATTTCTTTGGAGACCACAAAGCACCTCGGTGGTCACTTCCATCCCGAATGCAGGAACCATGGCTTGAATACATGCCAGATAGGCCTCATGCTGTTGGGTATACATACGATATCCATTGGCAGAACGCTCAGCAGGTGGGATTAATCCCTTCGCTTCGTAATTTCGCAAAGTGTTAGCGCTTATCATAAATTTATTCGCCAGTTTTTTGGGTCCTATTCCCATGTTATCCCACCTTTCTAATGAATAAAAGAACATTAAAACTATTGTAACGTATACCCAATAATTATGGTGTTTTATTTGATAATTATCGAAAAACCTTCCAATTGGCTTACATGTTGTATGATGAAGACAATTCAAATCAAGGAGGAATAAAAATGACTTTTAATCCAGTATTCCATTACGAGATGACAATTGAGGAGATTGGCCAAGTAGGTAATCGGTATATTGAATCGGCTTGGAAGCCCTTGTACGATTCGATGCACGATCAACTAATGGTCGCTTTTCGTGAGATCGAAGATGCTGCTTATGGGCTGTATTTGGACCGGCTGATGCCAGCACTATTTGATGGCCTTGAGGACGTCGGTTTCGAAGCAACCGAATCTTTCAAGGAGGATGATTTCGTTATCGGCAAATGTTTACTATTCCGAAATTCGCTTGAAAAATGGGGATCCGAGGAAAATAGATCCAGGATATTTTGGAATGTTGTACGTAGTAAAAAAAGCCAAAAGCCTGTTGGAACTTTATTGATGGAAATTCCTCATTCTCATCTGAAGTTTGAGATCCCTACAGCACCTGTACTCTATTCGTTGAGGGAGAGTAAGAGGGAACAGATCATGCAAGAAATCCGACGTATCAAGGGATAGATTGAGGGAATTATGGATGAACGCTGTGCTGGCATAATATGATCTATTGGAAGGTGGGGTTGAATGGGAATGATGTATGGAAAACTGGAGTTAGTGAGCGGAAGGTGGAAGTTAAGTGAAGTTCATCCGCATGTTGCGATTCGCTTGAAGCAGCTGTTTCCAGGGGTTTCAATGAAACAAGTGGGCACATTTTTGTTTTCGAACAGATCGAATATATGCGCGGATCTAGCCTGGTTTATTCAGCGATTTCCGATGGAGATAACTTCTGAAGACAGGGCTAAGCTATTGCGTGGCAACAATAAGTTCTTTGAGAAGAAAGCGTACATGGAACATATACTCACTCCAGATTATGATCCCATCCTGCGCACGGGACTTAAACCTGGACAAAAGATTCGCCACTATCAATCACAGGCTATCGATCTGTGCTTAGAACGCCGTTCTCTGCTTCTCGGTGATGATGTTGGTCTAGGAAAGACATACGCAGCGGCTGGCATGCTGCTGGAACCGGATACACATCCTGCTGCTGTTGTCGTTCAGGCACATCTCCAAGACCAGTGGAAAGAGAAGATTGAATCCTTTACGGAGCTTATTGTTCATAAAATTGAAAGAACAAGACCGTATTCGCTCCCCGTTGCAGATGTTTATTTGTTCAAGTATAGCCAGCTTGCCGGTTGGAAGAACTTTTTTGCAGACGGTAACTTCCAATGTGTCATTTATGACGAGATTCAAGAACTTCGAACCGGTCTCACCAGTAAAAAAGGTGAGGCCGCGAAAATGTTGTCCGATGCAGCAGAATTTCGGTTGGGTCTTTCGGCAACACCGATTTATAACTACGGTACTGAAATCTGGAATGTTTTACAATTCCTCGATCCCGACCTATTGGGAACCTATTCGGAGTTTGTTCGAGAATGGTGCCGCAATGATCGGAAAGTACATGACCCGGTTGTACTAGGCAGTTTCCTTCGCGAGCAGAATGTCATGCTCCGGCGGACGAAAAGCGAAGTTGGACAACAGTTGCCCCCCATCAACCGGATCGTTGAGATCGTCGAGCCCGATCTATCAAAGTTAAAATCAGTGAAAGCACAAGCAAAGCAACTTGCCTTAAAAGCTTCCCAAGGGACATACCTGGAACGTGGTCCAGCAGCTCGTGAGCTGGACCTTTTGATGAGACAGGTAACTGGTGTGGCTAAGGCTGCAGGTGTTGCGCAATATGCGAAACAGTTGTTGGGAGCAGGGATCCCCCTGCTTCTTGTTGGGTGGCACCGCGATGTTTATGAGATATGGCTGAAGGAATTGGCAGATTATCGACCAGCTATGTATACGGGCAGTGAGTCAGATATGCAGAAGATCGAATCCGTTAGGCGGTTTGTCCAAGGGGAGACAAATGTATTCATACTATCGTTGCGTAGCGGTGCAGGGTTGGACGGTTTGCAGTATCGCTGCTCGACGATATTGTTCGGAGAGTTGGATTGGTCGCCTAAGGTGCATGAGCAGGTCATTGGTCGATTAAACAGGGAAGGCCAAGAGGAGAAAATTACAATAGTATACTTAAACGCAGAGGAAGGTTCCGATCCGGTCATGCTAGACGTATTAGGCCTGAAGCAAGCCCAATCAGAAGAAATAATCGACCCTCACGATCTATCGAACACTAAACCAGTTCAGAATTTAAACAGGACCCAAGCGCTTATCAATCAGGTCCTATAAAAGAATGGTATGACTGGCGTAAACATGGAGTATACCACGAGAGAAGCACATATTTTATATGCCGTACGCCTGGGCAAAGTGTTTGATCTTTTGATCAAACACTTTATTATGGCTTTAGCCAATTGAATGCGTGAAACGAGCGAAACAAAAACCAACCGCTATGCGGGTGAGGGATTGAGGGTTTGACCACTGAGACCCCATTCCAATAAATTTGAGATGTTCAGCGCAAATCTTATAGATAAGGGTGATTTATGTGGACCGAGGACTCATTGTGTTTTTGAACGGCACCTCAAGTTCTGGAAAATCCTCCATATCGACTGAACTGAAAAATCAGAAAGATATTCCTTTTTATCATTTATCAATTGATGATTTTTTTAATAATTACAATGAGTTTGTTAATAAAAAATTTCCAGATGAACCTACAAGAAAATTAGATGCCTTTTCCCAATACCATAAAACTCACAAAAGTTCATTATTAGCTGAGTACACTTATCTGCCCTTGATATCTGACTTGGGGAAAGCAGCAATTTGTTATTTCGGCCAACTCATCCGGAGATGAACGTTGATGAAAGTCCTTATGTTAATCCGTTCTTTTTTTTCATTTGGCCCTCTAAACAGTATCTTATTTTGACATGATTTATAGCTATTATAAACGTATCAAGTGAAATAACAAATCATTTGATTAATTCAAAATAAAAGAGATCATTGGAGGAATGAAAATGAGTACGATCATTGGTAATGAAAAAATTGCGAAAGAAGAATACCGTCCTATTGGAAGGATGGTTGCTTATTGGGTTGTCACAATAGTACTCGCATTCTCCATTGCATTAAGCGGTATCGGGCAACTGATGCGATATGGGGGGAATGTCGATCTAGTGACCGATATTGGTTTCCCTTTATATGTCACGAACATTCTTGGAGGTTGGAAATTGCTTGGAGCCATCGCGATCGTAATGCCAGGTTTTCCCCGGCTTAAGGAATGGGCTTATAGCGGTCTCTTTTTTCTAATGACGGGTGCTGCCCTATCCCATGCGTTCGCTAACGATTACGGCGATTACGGATTTCATATTATTCTTCCGCTTTTCTATGCCGTGCTTGGCATTGCCTCCTGGGCGCTGCGTCCGAAAAGCCGCAAACTGTAATGGGTAGGGAAATAACACAAAGCCGTGAATGGCTCGAGAAGTTAGTAGGGAACCATGTCGAGGGACAAGAACATATTCCTATTGAAGTCGCTATTATAGCGGCTTTTTTAAACTTGTTTACTTACCTGCTCCAGCATCGTTTCGGTATGTAATCCAGCTTATGGAGAAGCACCTTAAGCACAAAACATATTAAAGCCGAGAGGTGAGGCCATATTCCTCCACCAGCCGAGTAAATAAAACCTTATCAAAGTACCTTGCAATGTTGAGTAAAATAACATATTATTATTAAGTACTCAATTAAATTGAGTAATTGATCTGGAGGTAATGCCTTTGAATGCGGAAATGCTGAAAGGAACTATTGATCTCCTCATTCTGTCTGTGCTTGTGCGACAAAACAACTATGGTTACGAAATCTCTAAAGCAATCAAAGAACAGACAGAGGGCGAGTTTGAAATTCAGGAAGCTACGCTTTATCTTTCCCTGAAGCGGCTAGAGAAGCAGGGAGCGATTACAGCTTACTGGGGAGACAAAAGTCATGGAGGACGACGCAAGTATTATTCAGTAACAAACGACGGTCAGAGCATGCTAAAAAAATTTATTGCGGACTGGGAGAAGACAACCGAGATCGTTAATCGATTCATTTGAAAGACGGAGGTGATAAAATGACGAATTTGACACGAAAAATATTCAGTATGGGGGAGCTGAAATATGGTTGGTTACTACTCATTTCCATCGTTATATGCATCGCTACATTCTACGTTGATGAACATTATGATCCCGGCGATCAATTTTGGTTATCAATAGCCTACTTTACATCTTTTACGTTGGCAGCTATTTGGGGCGGTATGAACTACGTCGGACATATTCGAATGAACAATTTATTTCGGAAGCAAAACGATATTCATACTTATGTCGATCAACTCGCGTTAAGCGGGGAGGACAAGTTGGAGTTGAAGAATTATTTAGAGGATTTTGCAACGGATCTCGAACTCCACGGCATGATAAAGGAAGAGGCTGTTAAGGAAGCCATTAACCAGTTTAAAGCCAAAGAGTTCCTTACCATGTCAAAATATACGAGTCCGTTCGAATCTCATGGTCATCATTATTTACTTGGTTACGGATTCTTGGCTATTGCAGCTTCTGTCTTCCTTGTACTGATCGATTATGTTTTTCCATCGTTCTCGCTATTTATGTTAATTATAAAAACCGTATTAGCAGTTTACGGCACTTGCTTCTTTGCTTTATTGATCCTGTATAAAGTCTTAGACAGAATTATTTTCTGGAAAATAAAGGACTATTTCTCTTGAGAAAATAAGGAGTGTGATGACGAATGGAACATTGGATTACGGAGATGATGGACGCTTACGGGTACCTGGGCATCTTTCTACTCATTGCATTGGAAAACTTATTTCCCCCGATCCCTTCGGAGGTCATCCTGACATTTGGCGGGTTTATGACCACAACATCAGAAATGACAATACTCGGCGTCGTCTTGGCTGCAACTGCCGGCTCGATTGCCGGAGCCATCTGTCTCTATGGTGTCGGAAAGATATTTTCGACCTCTCGGTTGGAAACGATTATCACGACTTATGGTAAAATTCTACGACTGAAGCCAGAAGATATTCGGAGAGCACAGGCGTGGTTTAATAAACATGGCGCAAAGGCAGTATTCTTCGGACGCTTGGTACCGTTGATCCGCAGTCTGATTTCCATCCCTGCAGGTAGTACGCATATGAGTTTTCTCCCGTTCCTTCTTCTCACAACTTTAGGATCCTTAATCTGGAATATCGGTCTCGTCTATATTGGGGCTGCCGTCGGAGCATCCTGGGATTCTATTGTGGGTTACATGGATATATACTCTAATGCGGTTTATGGTCTTTTAGCATTTAGCCTGGCAGTCTTTGGGTTTATATTTATTCGTAAACGGATCATTAAGGTCCATGGAAAAAACAACGAAAGAAAAGTATAAATGCTATGATACATGATCTTGTTAATCTGAGGATACTCCCATTATCAATGAATCTTTAAGCAATGTGATCATAATCATTTCATCCGACTATGGTCCATAAGCCATTCTAAAGAAGCTGTTACTTTTTAACAATCGGCCCGCGGGAGTAATCCAGGAAGGGAAGAAGCAATAACGAAAGGCTGCCGTGTAATATCATCCCCTTTAAGCAGACAGGTTAAAGCGCATTAAAGTCTACTTGGAGGGGATTTTTCTATGGGCTAAATACGAAAAATCTATGATATTGAATTTAAACGAAGCGCTCGCAGGACATCGGTGCCTGTTTTTAAGCCAGGTCAACAAGTAATGTCGTAGCTTAAGTGACTACAGAATTTGTACAAGACCGGCCTCTCCCAGAATGTTTGATATGTATATCTTGTGGTCAAACTGTACTTTGTGCTTAGATACATCACGGTGAACCGTATCATAAGTGACGGCGAAAAATTGTCTTGGTGGGAGCCTCTGAGACCTTTAGTTTCAGAGGCTTTTTAGTTCTTTCTGACTAGAAAATAACCCGATAATTTCCATGTGGTGATACGGATGATCCACCAAGGCCTCTCTTTCTACTTGCTGGGCATAGGAATACCGAGAGAGCGCTCAATCTATCCTTCGTTAAAAATGGTTGAGCGAAGCTTTAGCTCCGTGTTGCCTGAACTCCTTATAACCATGTTGCCATCAGGGCCGTAAAATCAACCGTCCGACGGGGCGTACTTACCCACGTCCGGCTCGAATGCCGCTCCACTCGCCAGGTCCAACTCCACGTGGGTGGTTCCTCGATCGTCGGTCAGCACGATCATTTGCGACCCGACGACGGGAACGCGGTCGTCGCTGGTGCGCATGTGTGCTGAGACGACACGAGGAGCACCGTCAACGATATAATTTACCTCAACCGTGAACAACGGGAGATTAAAGAGCCAACTGTTAGTAAAATGGACGGCGCTCAACGTCCCGGTGCATGACGAACCTTCCACGCGGAGTCGCTCGATGTCCGCCTGACGCCGCCGGGCGTGGGCTATAGAGCCGGGCAACCGCAGGAGTGCGATGGCGGCCCAGAGGGCGAAGGTAGCTCCGACGACAGCGCCGAGCTCTTTCGGGATCGTCGGCGATGTCACTATGGCCTCAAAGTCAAAGGGGCGCGACAGGTCGCTTTTCAGCGTCCAGAACAGGAGGACTCCCGCAACTGCTGCGAGCCCTCCTGCTACCGATAGCGTCTTGAACAGGCCTGCCACCCTGATCTGTCCGAACTGCTCAATCGATCGGGAGTACACTACACCGGTCATACCGATCGCGACGAACAGCAGCAAAACGGCAACGCCCACTGTGACCGGATGACCGAGGAACATGCCGATCGCCGGTGTCGGCGCCATGCCGAGCAGTGCGCCGAACGGCACGGAGCCTGCCAGCGCCCACAGGGATGCGGCTGTAAGCAGCCACGGTATCAGCGGAGCTGCGCGTCCGATGTGATGTCCCGGCCGTAGCATAGTCATTCGTCCGTTCTTATCCATGGTGGAGAACAGCGGCAGCGTCTCCATATGTTCTTGCTGCCCGTGCTTCTGCTGACCCTTCGCAGCATCCCTCATCGACATCGCCCCCCCGAGGAAGAAGATACTCGTACCCTGAGCGGCGGAGGGGGATTCCCCGCGACGCTGCCGGGACGATCCACTATAAAATGGATAAGTTTCTTTCATTTTTCTTCCTCATTATTGAACGTTTTTTTGTAGGTGTTATGATATTCTAGGTGCCGTAATAGAAAGTTCAACTTCCTGTTATCTTTGTACTCAGCCATACATAACTTCACCCCCAATGTTCCATATCTATATTTTACCACTATAAGGTTGTCCGCTGTAGCCCCGTTAAGCTGAACCGTATCGTAAATACCTGCAAAGGTGCTTTTCCTGTGACGGTTTTTTAAATCTGATAAATCCTTAATGGAATGAGTGGTGTAGAACCCCATGTAAACGGTATCTAAAATATCCATAAAGGCGTAAAAATTTCAAAAATTTATTTTAGAAAATTAATTACTCACTACTGTGAAACTGGTTCATATCTGGTATAATAAAAATAATTATCAGGAAATACATTGAATTATAGCTAAACTATAAAAAGATGAAGAGGATAGGTGGAACGGCCAATGGCGAAAATAGATCGTCATACTTTTCAGACCAGAACCAGACATATGTCTGCCGATTTGAAGCAAAAAATTAACTCCGGAGCTTACAGTCCGGGAGAATACCTGCCTTCTGAGTTGGCATTAACAGAGTTGTACAAACTAAGCAAAAATTCCGTAAGGTACGTTCTGGATGAGCTTGTTCAGGAGGGATTGATTATTAAAATTCCCCGGGTGGGCACACAGGTGGCAAAGCCTACAGCCAAGGAAACCATCCGTTTTGGCGTTTACCCGTCGTTATATAAGGAAGCGGGGATGGAGGAATTGATTGAACGATTCCACGAGAAATATCCACATATTCATGTGGAAACGATTGAGCTTCCTTACATGAATTCGGACAGTATCGCCAACCTCATCAAACTAGGGATTGTGGATGCATTAACGATCAACCTGCAGGATATGTACCAATTCCAGGAAAGAAAGTACCTTGATTTGCTTGTCGACCAGGATCGACACGATCATATATATCCTTTTCTTACACCTTATTTTGAGAAGGAATCGGGTATTTTGGCTGCCCAGCCTTTCGTGTACTCACCCGTTATTTTGTGTTACAACAAGGAGCACCTGAGAGAGAAAAGACTTGGAGAACCTAACAGCAGTTGGAGCTGGGATGAGCTGGCAACGCTGCTCAGGGAGCTCAAGGCGCCTCATCGCTACAGCATTGCTTTTCAGTTATTTTCCATGAACCGATGGCCTATTTTCTGGATGCAAAATGAGGACGATCCATCTTCGCTCGATTACAGTCCAGCCCAGAACGGAACATCCCTGCCTACAGAAGGATTACGCTGGCTCAGGGATCTTGTGACGGAGGAAGGAATATTTCCGCTTGCCTTAGCCCAAGGTGAATTCGAAGCGGAGAAATTGTTCAAGGAGCAGAAGGTATCGGTCATGCTCACCACGTATTACATGCTGAATGAGCTGAAGAATGCGAATTTTTCCTTTGATATTGCTCAACTGCCACATTTTAAGAATGATCGGACACTCCTTCTGTCTACAGCTATTGCTCTCAGTGCAGAATCGAGCCATAGGGATACGGCAGCCTGCTTTGTGAATTATCTCACTTCAGACGAGGCACAGACCTATATCAGACAGCACACATTCAGTTTACCTGCAAGCAGATATATTACGGAAACGTTTTCTGTAGAGCTTAAAAACAAACCGTCCAGGTTGGAGCTTCATCGAGATTACAGTTCGAAATATACGACGTATCGAGAGATGTCGATATCCATGCAAACCCAGATCCGTTTCGGAGAAATTCTAAAGCAGTACATGTCTTATTTAACGGATGAAGAGGGACTCGCTGAAGTGTTGCTTCCATCCAACAGTCTCAATTCATAAAAAAACATATAGCAGCTCCAAAAAAAGCACTGCCCTTGGGTAGTGCTTTTTTTGAGATTTTATATGAACTACAAAAGAACCAGTTGACAGATAATGTGGCATATGCTAATTTCTTATTGAAAATAAGTACCACATATGATCCAATCATAAGGATTTAACAAGGAGAGGTGACCTTATTCGGATGAAGACCGTGGCTGAATTGGAAGCAAAGCTTTCGGAGGCATCAGACCGGCTAATCAACGACTTACATAAAGTGGACGGGGATCTTCTTATTTTAGGCGCTGGTGGAAAGATGGGTCCAAGTCTTGCTAGATTGGCCGCGGAAGCCATCAAGGCGGGAGGAATGAACAAAAAGGTGACAGCTGTATCCCGATTTCAGGATCAGGAGGTGAAGAACGATCTAGAAAGCGCTGGAGTAAAGACGATTTCCTGTGATCTTTTAGACGATCAAGAGTTCATGCAGCTGCCTGAAGCGGACAACGTCATATACATGGCAGGCAACAAATTTGGTACAACGGGTAGAGAATATTTTACGTGGGCAATGAATACTTACTTGCCCGGAAGAGTGGCAGAAAAGTATAAAGATTCGCGGATCGTCGTTTTTTCTTCAGGGAATGTTTATCCCTTCTCCCCAGTGGGTCTCGGCGGAGTAGATGAATCGGTAACCCCTGAACCTCTCGGTGAATATGCACAATCCACACTGGGGAGAGAGCGGATATTTGAATACTTCTCTCACAAGTATGGCACGCCGATGCTGATGTATCGTTTGAACTATGCCATTGATTTACGCTATGGGGTGCTGCTCGAAATTGCCAAAAAGGTGCACGAAGGCAAGGAAGTGTCGCTTGCGATGGGGCATGCCAACGTAATATGGCAGGGAGATGCCAATGAAATTGCGTTAAGAAGTCTGCTCAAGTGCCAGAGCCCTCCCGAAATTTTGAATGTAACCGGCCCTGAAACCATTTCGGTTCGCTGGGCAGCGCAGCAGTTTGCCAAACGGTTCGGTCTTGCACCATCGTTTGATGGAAGCGAATCCGAAACGGCTCTACTCAGCAATGCAGCCAAGGCATATCGAGAATTCGGTTATCCGAGAGTAAGCTTGCTGGAAATGATTGATTTCATTGCCGAATGGGTTGAATCAGGCGGACATACGTGGAACAAACCAACCCATTTTTCGGAAAGGAAGGGGAGGTTTTAGTGCACAAAACACAAGCATCACTTACCCCGGAGCAGGCATCTGCTCTCCATGAAGGCCTGGTCATCCCGGCTCATCCGCTGGCCTTGAATGAACGCAGAGAGCTGGATGAAGTTTATCAAAGACTGCTGACAAAATACTATATCGCTTCAGGAGCCGGCGGAATTGCGGTTGGCGTGCATTCAACCCAGTTCGAGATTCGGGATCCCAGCGTTAACCTCTATGAACGGGTGCTCCGCTTGGCCGCGGAGGAAACGGAGCAAGCCGGCCTGCAACGGCCATTCATTAAAGTGGCAGGCATCTGCGGGGACATGGAACAGGCGACGAAAGAAGCTGAGATCAGCAAAGGCCTCGGATATGATGCTGCCCTGCTGAGCATGGGTGGACTTGACAGATGGAGCGAGAAGGACCTGCTTCGACGTACGGAAAGGATAGCCGGAATCATGCCGGTGATCGGATTTTATCTTCAACCTTCCGTCGGCGGCCGTATGTTGAGCTTCGCTTTTTGGCAGGCTTTTGCCGAAATCGATAATGTCGTCGCCATCAAAATGGCTCCTTTTAACCGATATCAAACCATCGATGTCGTGCGCGCGGTTTGCTGCTCAAGCCGTCGGGATGAAATTGCGCTGTACACGGGAAACGACGACAACATCCTCATTGATCTACTCACTACCTATCGGTTCCAAACGGAAGAAGGCACCATTGAGAAACAGATCGTGGGCGGGTTGCTGGGTCACTTCGCTGTCTGGACACATAAAGCGGTCCAGCTGCTGGAAGAAGTGAAACGTCTCCGCAAGCAAGAGGGATCGCCGTTGTCACCGGAATGGCTCACGCGCAGCGTGGAGATCACGGATGCCAATGCCGCTCTTTTTGATCCCGCCCATCAGTTTGCCGGCTGCATACCAGGGATACATGAAGTTCTACGAAGACAGGGTCTCATGAGAGGGATCTGGTGCTTGAATCCGCAGGAGACCTTATCCAAAGGACAAAAAGAGGAAATCGATCGTGTATACCGCCAGTATCCTCACCTCCATGATGACGATTTTGTGAAGCAGCATCTGGATGAGTGGCTTAGGCTTGCTTCTCAGCCATGAATATCGGAATTATCGGACTTGACAGTTCGCATGCCCTGGCATTCACCCGTATTCTTCACGAAAGCCAGGAGACTCTTTTTTCAAATGTGACCGTGACGGCCGCATATGCGGGCGGATCTCCGGATTTTCCGCTCAGCGTGAGCCGTGTTAACACTTTCGCTGCCCGGATGACGCAAGAATACGGAGTGAGATTGATGCCCACCGCTCAGCACGTTGCGGAAAGCACCGATGCTATCCTTATCTTGAGTGCCGACGGAAGGGTGCATCTGGATCAATTCAGGGCAATCTGCCTTTACCGGAAGCCTGTATTTATCGATAAGCCTTTTGCATTGACAACGGCAGATGCAAGTCAAATCATCAGACTTGCAGAAGAGTATCAAACCCCGTTAATGAGTGCTTCAAGTTTACGTTATGCAGAAGCCCTGCCTGAATGCACAAGAGGGGACATATTGGGTGTCGACGTATATGGCCCAATGCACGTTGAATCGACACAGGGGCATTATTTTTGGTACGGCATCCATGCGGCAGAACTGCTGTTTCGAATCATGGGCCCCGGATGCAGGGAAGTGACCGCCTTTTCCACAGATCACAACGATCTCATTACCGGAACCTGGAAAGAGGGGAGAATGGGAACGATCCGCGGAATCCAACGTGGTGCAGAGTCTTTTGGACTAAGCCTGCACACCAGAAATGCCACCAAGCATGTCCCGATTGAACCGAGTTATAAAGAACTTTTAAAGTCTGTCATGAATTTGTTCAAAAACGGTGTATGCACTGTTCATCCCTCTGAAACGCTGGAAGTCATCCGGTTTTTGGAATGTGCAGAGCAAAGCCGTATTCAAAAACGCACCGCCCTCATGGAAATGTGATATGGCCTTATATGGGGTGACCCTTGCATTCTAGTTAATCAGATCCACCTATCTGAAGGAGGAATGTTTGATGAAGCTGAAAAAGAGGATTTCCATGCTGCTTGCGACCACGCTGTTAACCTCGATCCTTGCCGCATGTAGCAGCGGTACGGACAAAGGCGGTTCTGCCGCCTTGCCGCCTCAGGAGCCCGGACAGTACGGTGATACCGGCGGCTTGACTTTGCCCCTTGTAGATGAACCGACTACCATTACTTACATGCTGCCAAGCAACGCGAAAGATCTCGGTCCGAGCAAACTGGTCGTCCAGGAGCTTGAAAAACGGACCGGCATTAAAGTTAACTTTCAAACCTATTCCCCGCAAACCTATCAGGATAAATTAAAAGTTATTGTCGCATCCGGTAAGCTGCCGGACATTTTTACAGGGTTAAAACCGGCCGAACTCAAAAAAATCGGTAGACAAAATGGTGTAGTTGCCATCAATGAATACGCCGATCAACTCCCTAACTTCCAAAAGTTATATATGGAAGAAAACGACTGGGTCATCAAATCCTTCGGCGATGAAGCCGGCAATGTATATACCTGGCCTATTTACAATCTGAATCGCAAAGTGAATCACGGATTCATGTACAGGAAGGATATCTTTGATGAGCTTGGTATTAAGGAATGGACAAATACGGATGAGTTTTACGAAGCTTTGAAAAAAGTAAAAGAAGCTTATCCCGATTCTTACCCCTACGCATCAAAAAGCTTGGCCAATATCTTCAGGGACTGGGCTTTCGGCTGGGGGCTCGGCAACACGGATCAGTACCCGGCCTATTACGATGAAAAAGACAGCACCTGGAAGTACGCTGCAGTACAGCAAGAGCATAAAGACATGCTCGATTTCATGAAGAAACTGTACAACGAAAAACTGCTTGATCCGGAATTTTTGACGGATACGCAGGATTCCTGGACGACCAAGATGACGACGGACAAATCGTTTGTCACATTTGACTGGATTGGACGCCTGGATCTCTTTTACAACCAGATCAAAGAGCAAAATCCAGACTATGATCTCAGGTATGCGAATCCCGTCGGACCGACCGGCAATATCAGAACACTGCCAGAAGTTTCGGATTTCAGCGTTGCCGTAGCCAAGAACAAAAATACGGAAACCTCGCTCAAACTGCTCGACTATCTGACCAGCCCATCCGGAAGTGAACTGATGACCATCGGGGTGGAAGGGGTTAACTTCGAATGGGGCGAAGATGGATATCCGGTATACCCTGAACTGAAGGATCTTCCACTTGTGGATATTACCGTGCTTGAGGATCGTTATGCCATGTGGCTGGAAGGAGCTTACCTAAGACCGGACCATCGAAGCATTTACTATCGTTTCTCGGAAAAAGAGCAGGAGGCGCAAGATAAAATCGTGAACGAGGATCGTTTCGAACCGCTTGATCCCATCCTTAATTTTACGGACGAAGAAACTTCCAAGATTGCCGAGCTGCAGACCTCGCTGCAAAAATCAGCTGAAGAATTTAACGCGAAATATATTCTTGACGCCGGATACGGAGATGCCGAGTGGGAAGATTTCAAAGCCCAAATCAGCAAAGGCGGCGTGGAGGAACTGATGGCGATTTATAATGAAGCTCAAAAAAGATACGATGAGTCCAAATAAAAGGCCTTAAGCCTGTGAATCAACAGGAGGGGACGATGCATGGAACGGTTCTCTCCTTATGGGAAAAGGTATTGGAGGCGAAAATCTTATGGCAGACATCGGCACGGAACATCCGACAGCTTATCATAAAGCAGTGCCAAAGAAGAGCTTCAGAAGCCGTTTTAGAAAAACGTGGAATCATATCAAGCGCGACAGGCAGCTGCTTCTGCTGTTTCTTCCTTGCATCCTATTTTACGTCATCTTTCGTTACGGGCCACTATATGGACTGATTATTGCCTTCAAAGACTACAGTGTGTTTACGGGAGTGCTTGGCAGTGAATGGGTGGGATTTGAGCATTTCATCAAGTTTTTTACGAACCAAGATTTCTGGATGCTGTTCCGGAACACGCTGCTGCTTGGGTTGTATACGCTTATTTTCGGTTTTCCTTTTCCAATCATGCTGGCCCTTCTTCTTAACGAAGTCAGAAACAAATGGTTTAAAAAATCCGTTCAAACCTTCAGTTATTTGCCGGCATTCCTGTCCGTCGTCATTATCAGCAGCATGATCATCGATTTTCTGTCTCCGAACCATGGTATTTTGAATCAAATGCTGGCTGCGTTCGGTTTCGAGAAAAAATACTTTCTCGTTGATCCGGGGTGGTTCCGTCCGATCTATGTCATTTCGGAAATTTGGGCGAACGCGGGATACGAATCGATCATTTATCTAGCGGCGATTGCGGGGATCAGTCCTACACTCTATGAAGCGGCCAAGGTGGACGGGGCCAGTCGTTTTCACATGATCCGTCATATTACGCTACCCGGATTATTTCCCACGATGCTCATCATGTTCATACTCAAAACCGGCTCCATGATTCGTGTCGGTTATGAGAAAGTACTGCTGCTCTACAATCCGATGACCTATGACGTTGCTGACGTATTTTCAACATATGTGTACCGTAAAGGACTGCTTGAATCGAATTACAGTTACGCAGCTGCTGTAGGGCTTTTCGAAGCGCTGGTGGCAATGGTGATGCTATTATCCGCTAATGCGATCAGCAAACGGCTGGGAGGAAACGGCTTATGGTAGGAGAGCGCAGAATATCTATTTTTGGAGTCATTAACACGCTGGTACTCATTCTTGTTGCTGTAGCGACACTCTATCCCATCGTGTACATTACAGCCGTTTCTTTAAGCGATACAGCAGCGGTCGTTCAGGGTAAGGTGTTCCTTTTTCCAAAGGGTCTTAACTTGGAGGCTTATGTCGAGGTGCTTAAAAATGACACGATCCCAAGAGCCTATCTGAATTCAATTTTTTATACGGCATTCGGTACGTTTGTGAATTTACTCTTTACGGCTGTCGCCGCTTATCCATTGTCCCAAAAAGGATTTTTCGGACGTAAGTTCTTTATGATGACCATTGTTCTAACCATGTTCCTGAATCCCGGCATTATTCCCACTTATGTGGTCGTGCAGCAGCTGGGGTTAACGGATTCGGTTTGGGCCCTCGTGCTTCCCAATGCCATCTGGACAATGGAGCTGATCATTCTAAAAAGCTTCTACGAAAACATGTCTTCCCAGATACGCGAAGCGGCCCTGATCGACGGCGCTTCCGAATACCGGATTCTGTTCAATATTGTTATTCCTTTATCCAAGCCTGCGCTTGCTTCCATCGGTCTTTTTTATTTCATGGGGCATTGGAACAGCTTTTTCCTGCCGCTGATTTACCTGAACGATCCGGATAAATACCCTTTGCAGGTTGTGCTGCGGGATATGTTAATCTACAGCGCAGAAAACGACGCGGGACTCGTGGATCGTTCAGCTCTGGCCCCTCAGTCCATCAAAAATGCAACCATCGTGCTTTCCATGATCCCCGTTCTGCTCATCTATCCATTTGCCCAAAAGTATTTCGCTAAAGGGGTGATGCTCGGTTCGGAAAAAGGCTAAATAGACATAAGGAGGAGCCATATCGAATGAAAACCGTTGCCGCGAAGGAAGGAAAAGTCACGATACTGCAAGAGGAGATACCCGAACTGAACAAACGACATGTCCAAGTGAGAACGGAATATTCAGGTATTAGTCCCGGTACGGAGATGAGTGCCATTAAGAGATCTGGCTTATCTCCCGTATATCTTGGCTATAGTGCGGTCGGGATTGTGGAAAAAACGGGAAGTGAAGTCAGGGATATTCTTCCGGGAGATCGAGTGGCTTGTTACGGTGTGCCTTTCGTAAGACATGCAGAAGTGATTTCGGTACCGACCAATCTGGTAACCAAAGTGCCTCATCATGTCAAACCTGAGGAGGCCGCATTTACAGGGCTCGGGGCTATTGCCATACATGCGCTGCGTACAGCCGACGTGAGGTTCGGCGACAAGGTGCTTGTCGTTGGACTGGGTATCCTCGGTAATCTTGTCGCCCAAATTGCCTCAGCGGCTGCATGCCACACTGCTGCATACGATTTGAGCGAAGCACGGGTGCAGCTGCTTCAGGGGCAGATGGGAATTGAAGCAGGCTTTTCAAGTGAAGAGGAAGTGGAACGTTTTGTGTTGAACGAGACGGGGGGAGTCGGATTTGATTCCATCCTCTTGTGTGCTGGCGGACCCGGAGAAACATTGATTAACAAGTCGCTTGAGTGGCTTCGTGACCGGGGGAAAGTCGTGATCGTTGGTGATTTGTCCATGGAGTTTTCAAGAGATTTGATGTTTCGCAAAGAAGCGCAGATCCTGATCTCGAGAGCGGGCGGGCCCGGAAGGTACGATATGCAATACGAGAAAGACAATCAGGATTATCCCATCGGTTTCGTGCGGTGGACGGAAGGAAGAAATATGGAAGAGTACGTAAGGTTGCTTGCCGATAAGCGAATCACGGTAAGTCCTGCCATCACGCATATGTTTGCGTTGGAAGAGGCGTTTGAAGCCTACGGAAATTACCAATCCGACTCGGCTCAAGGGGCACTAGCTACGTTGATCAAGTATTTTTAATGACATGAGGAAGGGGAGATAAGTGATGAAAAAGCCTTTTTTCAACCTGATCACCATGTTCATGAGTTGTTTACTTGTTTTTGTAATGTTTCCCGTACAGCCTGCTCCTGCCAAAGCGGAGGCATCCAAACTTGCTCAAAAAAACTTCAGCGAACCCGAAGAATTGCTTGTTCCCAACAACTACACCGTAGCTGTCTTTAACGGAACCGTAGGTTACGAGGATGGAAAACCTGTGATGTATGCCACGAGCAAAGGTAAGCCAGGTTATCTGAATGTGATAGACCTGGATGAGTACAAACTGCTTCGGACCGTTTCTCTTGCGCCATCCGAAAGCTCATGGGCTCATACCGTTGCGCCGAATGGTACGCTTTATGTGGCGGCCGAAGGATCGGGCGCACGATTATGGGAGTATTCTCCAGTCACCCATGAGGCCGTTCAAGTGGCTGCATTTGAGGGGCAGTCTGTCTCCAACAGCATCACGACGGATGAACAGGGGAGAGTATACGTCGGGACTTATCCTGGTGGCAAAGTTTGGCAATATGACCCTGCTACCAAGCAAGTGAGGGATTACGACCGCGTTATTGGCGCGCTGGATCAGGAATATGTCCGCTCCATCGCTTACCAGGGAGGATATATTTATGCCGGTACCGCCCACGAACAGATCGTGCGTGTGGATCTGGTTACAGGCGAGAAAACGAATATCGCCGCTTCGCTTGCCGTCAAAAACGATACGGTATACGATCTGAGTACGATTGATAACCGTTATTTGTTCGCCCGTTATACGGACGGAAGCGGTATACCGGGTGAAGGTTACATCTACGATACGACAACAGGATCATGGCTTGATGTGGAGCTCCAGCAGGTAACTGGTCTTCATGCGACCGACTCGGTGGATGGAAAGCTGTATTACATGTCAGAGAAAAAATTGAAAACCTTTGACCTTTCCACACACCAAGTAGAGGAAACCGGCATGACCTATGAGAGCGGATTCAGGGGGGCGGACTGGGTAGAGTTTCAGAACAATCCAGAACTGCCAGGTAAAACGCTCGTTACGGTCCGTTATGACGGCGGGGTAGCCATGCTGAATATCGATACCAAAAAAGTAATTGTAAAACCGCCGATTATCCCGGGATTGCCGGGCGTTGTCAATCGGCTTCAAAGTGTATCGGATACGCAACTGATAACAACGGGTTCACAAGCTAGATCTTCGTTGGTTGACTTAGAAACTATGACGGCAAAACCTTTCAGCATAGGTCAGGCGGACAGTGTGTACCCGATTGGAAACAAAGTCTATATGGGTGTTTATCCGGAAGGTGGCTTGTACGTTTATGATCTGAATCAAGAACCTGGGAGTACGAATCCGCAGCGTCTCGCGGTGCTCGGGAACGATCAGGAACGGCTTGTGCATATGTCTGAAGGGGACGGTAAACTGTTTATTTCGACCATCTCCGGATACGGTACGCTGGGAGGATCACTTACGGTCCATGATACAGTGACAGGGGAAACCAAAGTCCATCGCAATGTGGTTCAGAATCAGAGTGTGCTCAGTACCGCTTATGTGGACGGAAAGATTTTTGGATCTACGACCATCAGGGGCGGACTGGGCTCCACGCCAAGCGAGCAGGAGGCCAAAATTTTCGTATGGGATGTCCAGAACGAGCAAAAAATTACGGAGTTTACCCTGGATATTCCCGAACTTATCGATCCAATCTTTATTGGGGACCTGTCTCTCGGACCGGATGGACTGATCTGGGGAGCATCCTATGAATATATTTTTGCCATCGATCCGGACACGTACAAACTTGTAAAATATAAAAAAATCTATCCAAAACTTTATTACACCCAGTGGCACCATCATCCGATGCGTTGGTCGGAAGACGGACTTTTGTATGTACTGTTTAACAACAAGCTAACGGTAATTGATCCAGAAACGCTGGATTTCAGAACGTTAACGGATGCATCGAGATTCGATCTTGGAATGGATGGCAATCTGTATTTCACCGATCTCGCAACGAATACGGTTCTCTATAGAATTAATATCGATGGAGAGATTGTACCCGATCCGCCGGGGGTGCCTTTGCCGGTAAACAATGCCGGGGTGGAGCTGGCGCCGGATGGGAACGGAAAGCTACCGGGCTGGACTTCGATGTTTGCGACCAGCGGGGATGCTCATTTTGAGCGAAGCGGCGACAAGCGTTATGCGGGTGATTACAGCCTGAAAACAACGGATCTGATTCGTACTGCGTCCGTCGCGGTGCAAAGCGATCCTATCGCAGTATCACCTGGAGGAGAGTATACCGCAAGCACCCAAATTTATATTGAATCCGGCCAGCCCGGGTTCATGTTCAGATTTTATAATGCGGAAGGGCAGAGTTTGTCCACTTTGGAAACGCATCTGGATGAATCGCGACTCCACCAATGGCAAAAAGTAACCCTGCGCGGTACGGCACCGGAAGGAACGGCTTATGCCAGACTGATCGCAGTAACCAGCCGCTATAATATCTCAACAGCGTACTATGACGATTTTTCCGTAACTGTTAAGGATACTCCTGCTCCCTTGACTGAAGTTGCCTTTAGTCCACAGGCAAATGAGCAAGGTTGGAACAATGGAGATGTTTCCATAACGTTGAACTCGGAAGGAGCAGCCTCTCTCTTCTACGAGACTACGGGTGCTGAGAGGATTGAACAGCATGAGACCGCAGGCGGTACCACGGAGTTTACAGTAAGCAGAGAAGGCGTAACTTCAGTAACGTATTGGGCAGAATCGGCTTATGGCGTATCCGGGCTGCCTTCGACTACTGAAGTCAAGATAGACAAAACAGCCCCCGTCATCGAATTTTCAGGAAAACCCGTTTATGAAGTGGATGATGTGATTCGGATCGAATGCTCCGCTCAGGATGCATTATCAGGTGTAGCCAAAAGTGATTGCGATGCTGTGCTTGCAGATAGCCCCGCCTATTTAACGGGTATGGGGGGGCATTTGGTTAATGCTTCCGTGAATGATATAGCCGGGAACGTGGAAAACTCCTCTTTTTCTTATGAAGTGATCCTTACCTATGAAGGCATTGCAGGTCTTATAGACAAGTTCCTAGCTAATGATCAAGCGCTGGCTGAGAGACTGAAGGATCAACTGTTAAAAGTACAAAGAGCCGAGGAATCGGGTAACGAGGGAGGAAAAAAAGGCGCAATAAACGGATTTATCCATCAAGTGCAAGCCAAAAGTGGTAAGGAATTAGCACAAGAACATGCTGAGCTGTTGGTACAGTTTGGGTCCCAATTTTAATTTTATTTGAAAAGAGGAGTTCGTCCACATCCAGATAACGACCAGACTTGCATGCGTAATACGCTCAATACAGGTTTGGAGCAGGGGATAGCAAGTCTGTAAACGATAAGGCATTGTCATAGCACATGACAATGTCTTTTTTTCGGTTCCAATAATGGTTTCTCCTACTCGCTCTGAGGCATTATGATAGGATAAATGGATGAAAACTCTTTTAAGGAAGGGAGACATTTGGAATGCTGTGTGTTGCTGGTGAGGAAGTAACATATTGAAGCCACATTTACCTTAAAAATTCGTAAAACTCAAGCTCAACATTGCTTGAGTTTATTTTCAATGGACGAGAAAGAGAATTTATCAAAAGAGCTTGCATTAGAGTTAACTCGAAAGTTTATACTGTGTTCATGGACAAATTACTAACCATCCAACAGGTTGCTGCTGCTACAAGTCTAAGTGTTCATACACTTCGGTATTACGAAAAAATGAATCTTATTACTTCAATTCAACGCGATAAAAATGGATATCGGTGTTATTCAATAGAAGATATCACTTGGATTGAATTTTTGAATCGACTGAAGGCCACAGGAATGACAATCAAAAAAATGATTGAACTCGCCGAACTTAGGAGGCAGGGGGATTCAACTTTAACAGCAAGGAGGAAATTTCTCGAAGAGCATTATAAAGAAGTTCAACAACATATGATTGAGCTTCAGAACAATCTAAATTTGCTTGCAAATAAAATCGTTACATATAAGGAAATGGAAAATAATTATTTGAATAACCGGCCAAATAAATAGACAGGGGGACATCCTAATGAAAAAGTCATTGCTAACATCCATCATTGCCCTCGGCGTATTTGGCATAACGAATACCGAGTTTGGCGTTGTGGGCATTTTACCGCAGATCTCGAAGCACTTTCAAGTCAGCGTTTCGCAAACAGGTATGCTTGTTAGCCTGTTTGCACTGATCATTGCCATTTCTGGTCCATTCATGACTTTATTATTTTCTGGAATAAACCGCAAAAAAATTCTAGCAGGTATACTTGTAATTTTTGTGATTTCCAATGTACTTTCGGCTTTTGCTCCCAACTATACGGTCTTATTGTTACTTCGACTACTACCCGCATTTTTTCATCCGGTTTATTTCTCAGTCGCATTTGCGGCAGCTGCAAGCTCAGTTCCAGAAGAGCAACGTGCCACAGCTGTGGCCAAAGTTTTTACTGGGCTAACAGTGGGGATGGTATTGGGCGTACCGATCACATCATTTATAGGTGATCAGTTTTCACTTGAAGCTGCCTTTCTCTTTTCCGCTGTCATTAATGCCATCGCTTTTGCGGGAATTTTAAAATGGATCCCATCCATGCCAGTAGAAGAGAAACTATCCTACGGGAACCAGCTGAAGGTTCTGGTAAAACCTCAATTATGGCTTAATATTGCTGCAGCCAGTTTCATTCTTGCTGCACTGTACGCTGTATACTCCTATTTTGCTGAATATCTTACGGCAGTGACAAGCATGAACGGTAAAATGATAAGCATTATGTTGATTCTTTTTGGAGCAAGCGGAGTGATCGGCAATCTACAGGCAGCTAAGTTATTAGGCAAAAGTGTCGTTAAAACAATCCTTTTTTATCCTATACTTCTCGGAATTATTTATTTGCTGATATTTATTGCGGGAAGCCATACCATTCCGATGATCCTTATTATTATGGCATGGGGAGCAGTGTTCACCGGAGGACTCATTGTAAGTCAAACATGGATAACCTCAGAGGCTTCAGAAGCGCCCGAGTTTTCCAATAGCTTATTCGTATCTTTTGCAAATTTGGGTGTCACAATAGGAACCACCTTGGGAGGCTGGTTCCTATCTCGGATTGGAACACACCAGATTATATGGAGCGGTTTATTGTTTCTGACCCTTGCATTTATGTGCATTAGAATGAAAATCAAGCTCTTTGATGCAAAAAGAATAGAAGGTCACTACTGAGTAACAGGATTACAAGTCTCCCACACATAGCACTTCAATACATGTGGAATGCGTGGTAAGGATATATAAGGTGGATTACGTTGGTAGGTGATACATTCATCCACTAAATGATCTTGAAAGGTTAACTGAAGAGCTGCTTCGCGCCCGAACACCCAAATCAAATGTTTTTGTTTTGGTGTTGACATTAAAAGGATGATCGGATATATTTTTTACATACCAACCGAATGTATGAAAGGAGAAGGCGAATGGCAAGGAATAAATATCCTGAAGAAACTATCAACCAAATTCTAACCGTGGCTCTTAACCTGTTCATACAAAAAGGATACGAGCAGACGTCCATTCAGGATATCATTAATGAGCTGGGTGGGCTGACAAAAGGGGCAATTTACCATCACTTCAAGTCGAAGGAGGAGATTCTGCAGGCTGTCACCGACCATTTGTTCCAAGGTGCTGATAATATGCTGTCCGGTATCCGGGACGACAAAGAGCTGAACGGACTGGAAAAGCTTCGCAAGATTTCCCGCGTCTCACTCGACAATCCCGCCCAAGATGAACTGGCATCGGTGACTCCGAATCTCTTACGCAATCCGAAGATGCTGGCGGCACAGATCGAGAACATGATCGAAAAAGCCATACCCGTCTATATCCAGCCCATTATCGAACAAGGTATGCGAGACGGCTCGATCCGAACCGACTATCCTAGGGAGCTAAGCGAAGTGTTGATAATTCTCACCAATCTGTGGCTAAACCCGGCGGTTATCCCAGCTTCGCCCGAGATGATGTTGCGCAAGGTAAGGTTTTTCGATGAAATATTGAAAGGTCTGGGGCTTGACCTGTTCGATGAGCAAATGTTTCAACGATACGAGGAACTATTTCGTATGTCGGCTAGAGAAGTCAGCATAGAGAAGTAAACTGTCGAAAGGCAGCTTATTTTTCACCTATACATACCGTCGGTTGGTATGTATAAGTGATTCAGACTTAAAGCGCTTGTAAGAAAACATTTTATAAGGAGATGTAAATGTTATGAATCAGAAGACCTCCCGCTCACTGGAGCGGCAAGTCGTGATCAACTTTAGCGGAAGCAACCTGGCGAAGAGCGACTTAGCGGGCGTTACGGCCCATAAAGGACAGTTTAACGGCAGCGCGCTTCACCGTTCCGACTTTTCGGGCGCGGATTTGACCGGCAGTTCGTTTAAGGGCAGCGATGTATGCAATGCCAATTTTGATGGCGCGAATCTAACGGACTGCAGCTTCTTAGCGCTTGACCTTTCGAATGCAAGCTTCAACAAGTCGATTCTTGTACGAACCAATTTCAACAGTTCGCAGCTTGAAGGAGCTAAATTCACGGGAGCTAGACTGACCGACGTCACGTTAGCGACGACCGCTCTTAAAACAACGTTATTTGAAGGCTGTTTATTTGACGGGGTTGACTTCAAGTACTCCGATCTGAGCGGGCAGCGTTTCGACGGACAGACGTTTATTGAAGTGAAGTTTGACAGAGCGGGATTAAGCAATGCTTCGTTCAAGGGTGCTACATTAAATAATGTTTCTTTCCACCCGGGGTTTACCTTTACTAAGAAGTACTATCGCATGATCAAAACGATCTGCTTTGAGGGCGCGACGATGGATAAACTGACATTTGCTTCTCTCAAAGGCATGGATGCCAATTTGTCAAAAGTCACAGTCATTTAAGAGAGGGGATCCGATGCAAACCAAGACCATTCAAGTAAAAGGACTGCAAAAATCCAACAAGCAGCTCCAAGTGCTGAAAGGTGACGTTTCGGAGCCTTCTATAGTAAAAGAACACAAGCGGATTCTCAGATACGGGAAAACGCCAAGCAGGAAGAGAATTTATAGTTTAAAACAATAGGACTGATAAAAAAGTAAAGTGAGGGAAACTAAATGGAAAAGATAACAACAGAAGACTTTAGTTCGTCAGAAAATATGAAGGAAAAAAGATTCGCTGCCGGGCAGGATCGCCCGGAGCTGCAGAAGGCCATCCAGGAGATCGTCGATTCCGGTTTCCTCGGGGTGCAGCTGCGCGTGCACGATGAGCAGGGCGAGTGGGTCGGCAGCGCCGGGGTGAGCAGGCTGGGCGAGGCGGCGAAGCCGCCTACAAACGGGCGCTTCCGGATAGGCAGCAACACCAAGACCTTCACCGCGACCGTGGTGCTGCAATTGGTTGCCGAGGGCAGGATCGGGCTGGATGACCCGGTGGTAGACTACCTGCCCGAGTTCGGGCTGGACCAGCGGATCACGGTGCGGATGCTGCTGCAACACACCAGCGGGGTGTTCAACTTCACCGGCGAATACTACGAAGACGGGACGGTCGTGCCGGGGATCCCCTGGCAGGGCCAGGAGTGGGTAGACAACCGGTTCAAGACCTACCTGCCGGAGGAGCTGGCACGGCTGGCATTGTCCAAGCCGGTGCGATTCGAGCCGGGAACGGACTGGAGCTATTCCAACACCAACTACGTGCTGGCCAGACTGCTGATCGAGAAGGTCTCCGGCAGCTCGCTCGCCGAGGAGATGCAGCGGCTGATTCTGGGGCCGCTTGGGCTGTCGGGTACCGTGGTACCAGACACCCAGCCGGAGATCCCCGGACCGCACGCCCACGCCTACTACAGGTACGAGGACGCCGGCGAGCAGAAGACGGTCGACGTCACCCGCCAGAACCCCTCCTGGATCTCAACCGGAGGTGACATGATCTCGACCACCCAGGATCTCCACACGTTCATCTCCGCGCTGATGGGCGGCAAGCTCCTCCCGGCCTCGCTGCTGGCCGAGATGTGCAAGCCGTATCCCAAAATCGGCTATGGCTTGGGGCTGTTCGTGCAGGACGTTAGCCCGAACGGCGATGGTACCATCATCACCCATAACGGCGGCATCTCGGGGTACGCGGCACTGATGTACAGTACGCCCGACGGCAGCAAGACCCTGACCGCCTCCGTGAACTATGTGGACGACGTCGCAATGTCCCTGGCAGTTGCATTCCAGAAGGCGACGCAGAGGCTCGTCGAAGAGGTGTTCGGCGGCGGGCTGGCCGGGTCGGCTGACGCGGGCGGTAAACAGGGCTGAGCAGCGTGGCCCCGTACGCCTTGAGGATGGACTCCTTCCGAATACGCATGGGGTAAAGCGAACTTGACATACTTTCTTTGTTGTAAAACTCGGAGCTTGAAGTATCTAGAGGAATTGCAACGCTGATTGATATTTTCAGTCCTCTTGCAGTGTTGGTGGCGGTATTATGGAGCAAGAATGGCTTGTAAGTAGGATCGTTTTTAAACATACGCAGATCATTCCAGCTAAGCTAGGCAATAAAGCAGGGCTGATTGGAGCAGCCTCTCTGTTTCATCCGCAATATATAATGAAGGCACCTTAATGGTTGAGTAGCTAACGGATATTTATCCTTATAAAATAAATGTCAATCACCCTGTATGCGGATTGATCCGCATACAGGGTGATTAATTCTAGAAACAGCTAAACGAGCTGATTCGCTGCAGGTCAATGCCGCTGTACAGCCAGAAGAAGCCATTCCAGCGGAAGCCAGCCACCGAATTTCTGCCGACAAATACCGGAAACATCCAGAAGCCGGGACCACGATTCGGCCAAATATATGTGTAGCGAAACAGACAGCCGGATATGGCTCTTGGATCTACTGCAAACAACGAAGCGGGTTGCTGTGGAATGAATGATGGGGGCGGCCCGGTAGGTGCCTGCACGCCTTGTGGTCCGCCGCCTCCACCTCCAGGGAATGATGGAGGACCAGGCACTCCACCGGGTCCTCCGGGACTCCCAGGTCCGCCAAATCCTCCGCCAGGTCCAAAAGGAGGTAAAAATGTCATATAACATCACTCCTGTTCATTAGTCTAGTGTATTGTATGTAGACATTCGAGCAGGGGAATGGGTGGGGGCCCATAGAAGGGCGCTAATTTGGTCACACCCTGTCAAGTAAAGTAGACAGTTCAAAAAAAGTCATGCTCAAGCTGGCGACCATTTATTCTTGGGGACACGGAGTAATGAATGGGGGTGTTGTATTCATTGGTCGGATTACAATGATGAATACATTCCGTTTCTTTCAGAAGGTCTAAATGTCGATGAACAAGAACAGGGTCCTATTAATGATTAGTCATGAGGCGAATGGGGAAGTCATATAATGAATGCGTGATGATGATGATTTTTCAACGGTCCTTGAATCATGGAAGAGTGCGTTCCGCTTTTTTAATATGGATAAAATAGATGAGAAAGGTAATCTTACTCACAGAAGATTTTATGATAAAAATGGTAATTCTTTTATTTGAACCAAGGAAAAAAATCGTTTTACAATCATTGTCAGTACGTTATAATACAATCATCAGGTGGATTACCCAACAAAAAAAGTAAAATATTGTAATATATTAGTGAAATCTCAGTAATAACCGATTTTGATTAACGAAACATAGTGTTGGGTGATGGACACCATGTAAATTTAGGTTGGATTATCTCCTTTTCACAGTCATGTAGTCACCCTCGGCTCGTCATAGTCTTGAGTCGCTTATTACAATAATAGATATGGGAGGTATGGTTATGGTCAAGAAGAAAATTTCCACAGCCCTCAGCGCAGCTTTAATCGTCTCTATGCTGGCTGCTGGCGTGATAGTCGCTATCCAAGGTAAAACAACGTTAGAGGTAGCGAAGTCAGCAGGGGATAAAAAGGTTGAAGTTATTAAATGAAGAAGCTAGGTGTGACTCTGGTAGTTCCCAATTAGGGGGGATTCGAAGCCCCTGATGCGAAAATCAACGGAATCAAAAGACTCCAATAGTGGTAAGTGAAATAACCTCAGCTCGGTTAACCCAGCTGAGGTTATTTCATTATCATTATGCATTGAAAAAAATGCATAAGATAATGAAATAAGCATAGAAAAATAAATTGTTGGGTGACAAAAACATAGTCCGATTGCCGAAAAGTACAAGAACATTGTGTCATTTCGAATTAGGTATATATCTAAATAGTATCATGATGGAACTCATGTGGCTAAATAAAGCACATGAATATAAGAATTCACTGTTTAAAAACTTTTTTGTATCAGGAAACAGGTTTTTATGTCTAAGGAAGAACTTGTTCCATTCGTAAAGATTAAGAACAAGGTACCATGTCGATTAGAATATTTATCTGTTTTATTAAGCTAACGGGCAGGTTAGCGCAATAGATCAACCATTTTTGTTGACTGTAAAAGTTGGATTAGCATGATTCTATGAGAACCAGCAGGTGTGGATTCCCATCCCGTCGGTGCTTTCTTCCAAGCCGGTATCGTGGAGGAGGTTCCGAAGGTGATCGCCGAAATTTTCGATTGAAACAAATTATGCAACTGCTGGCCTGTCTGCAACGCTGCCGTGTCCCCCTTTCCATTATATTTTATTGCACCAAAACTATCATAACTGATTAAGCTTGCTTTCAGGCTCTTCACCGTTTTCTATACGTTTTATATTATTTATAAAGAAATCATATCTTTTTTTATGAAATTTCCGACCATCAGGCATTCCTGCAGTATGGGGAGTAAGTATCACATTACCCAGATTCCGGAGCTCACTGTCAATAGGAAGCGGTTCAGATTCAAACACATCCAGGCAAGCGCCTGAAATATCCCCGTTTTTTAATGCATCAATCAAGTCTCTTTCGTTGACAATCCCGCCGCGGGCTGTATTGATAAAAAGAGTGGTATTCTTCATTTTCTTGAATGCCGCTTTGTCGAACATCTGTTTGGTTTGCTGATTCAAGGGTATATGTACACTGATTATGTCCGATGTGCTTACAAGAGTATCGAAATCCGTCATTTTCACAAAACCGTCCGATTGTACAACAGCATTTCTCGCATAAGCCAGCACATTCATATCAAAAACCCTGCAAAACGCAGCTACCTTTTTTCCGATAGCGCCCAAACCGATAATCCCAATCGTTTTGTCCTTTAATTCACTCCCTGTATAATCCAATTGATTTTCATCCATCTTGTTTTTCATGAAAGTATCAAGAAACGGTATGTTTTTATAATAAGACAATATCAGTGCCATTACGTGCTCGGCCACTGCCTGTGCATTCACTCCTGCAGCATTGGCCACCCAAATGCCGAGCTGTGTACAGGCAGGGACATCTACATTATCAAATCCTGCACCCGTCTGGACCAATTTTAGTTTTTTTGCGTTAGAAAGCAGGCTGTGATCCACTTTAATATGTTCAGGGATGATTACCTGGCAATCTTCAACATGATGCAGCATTTCTTTTCCGGGCGGGACAACAACAACGTTCCAGTCTTGCGGAAAATACCTTGTAATATTTGATTTTGCGGTCTCGTTAAAATAGCCAACGATGAGAATCTTCATTGTTAAACCACCTTTCATAACCTTTATCATTCTTCGAAGAAACCCGTTTGGGTGCTCGTCATTTTATCCATTTAATGAAGCTATAATTATTTCCAAGCTAACGTAATATAAGATAATAAAAGAACTTTTGGAGCAATGGAAAAGACTTTGCTGTTCTTGCCATTTCAACAGTAATCAGGACGAGGACTCTCCAGTGAAAAAACATTTGCCCCCACGTCTTTATTAAGAATAATTTTAAACATAAAGTATAATGTTGTAAAACTCAACTACTTTGTGAACTATAATATGGGTAATTTAGAGTCTATTCGAATCACACTAACCAGCGGTTGCTTTTCGTCAGCAGCCAGAACGATTTGATGTGTACCTTCAGCTGTTCAACAACATTGTACATAACACAGAGCGTGTGGATCTTCAAGAATCAGGGGCTTTTTTTCTTTTTCAATACACCTGGCTCTTAGACGCGTAGCCGCATACAGCCATGAATATTCTTTATTAGATCCCTGCACATATTAAGCAGCTTCGCGATCATAGTAACCTGATGACAATTTCCCTTGTGGCTCCTTGATCGGTGCGAGACAATGTAAAGACAGAAGATTATGAACATCCAGATAAGATTAGTGAAATGCTAGCGGTAAATTTTTGTCAAAATTTACATTAAAAGAAGGTGTTTTCATCTTATAAATAGAAGTATTCTCTTCGTAAGTACAAATTTACTATTGGAGGGATTATCAAATGAAAAAAAGGTTACTGGGTCTATTTGTAATGGCCACACTACTGTTCTTCGCGTATTTGCCCACGAGTTACGCAGCCGATATTGTAATGGGCGGTTGGGATACGGATGGCGACGGAGCTATTGAAACCGTCTATAATAGCGGCTCCAATATCACCATTAAAGAATCCGACGGCAGCTCCCGTACATACCCACTTGCAAGCAACTGGTTTATAATGGGTGCAGCGGATACGGACGGAGCTCCAGGGGTTGATCTTATCTTTAATGTAAGCGGTACTGTAAAAATTGTACATGACGCGTCACAGACAACGAGCAGCTACCCGATGAACACCAATTGGTGGCTCTTAAAAGGAGGCATTGCAGATACAGACGGCGTTGCTGGAGCAGAGTTAGTGTTTAACGTTAACGGAAACCTTAGATTCCTGCATGATAAAACAGGAACCATGAAAGATTATGACGTGGGCGCCAATTGGATTCTCATATCAGGGGGCATTTCCGATTTGGACGGTGTACCCGGTGCCGAAATCGCATTGAATATGGGAGTCGTCGGCGGTATTAAAATTTTCCACGAAATCACAGGCACTTGGGACACTTACGACATGCCTGCCAATTGGACGCTTGCGGGTATTTATAACCATGATAACGTTGCAGGAAATGAAATTATCTATTCGACATACTTAGGTACCTTTGCTATCAACGACCGTTTGAAAACAAATTACGGCATATAAAGTCCGAATTTTCTCAAAAAAATATCAAAAAATTGCCCAGACTGATTAAGTTCTTCCTGGGCTTTTTTTATTTCAGATTGATGTGCTTCGACGCTGGCGGTTGCTTCTGCTCTGCGATTCGAACTTCATCAACGGTTTCATTCACCAGTCTCATGACGTGAAATTTATCAAGTTACTTGAATGAACCAAAGACAAAGAATAGAATAGGTATGTTCTTTCAAACGTCGTTTAAGAAGGGGGAAAATACATCTAGCCAAGTTGTAATTTCCCGTTATTTGTTCTTGTCTTCAATTATCAAATGAAAATCGGCAGAAATATTGATGTGGGGGTTCTTTCCTGGATTTGAAAAATTGGTTATACAGATGAGAGACAATTTCTTTTATCGAGATTTTATTTTATATTGAACTTGTGAACCATTTAAGTACGTTAGGGAAGTATGGAAAAGAATCTAGATAAACAATATACTAGCTATACAGTTTTTTGTTGAGGTGAATATTAAATGGATGAAATCGATGAATCAAAACAAATTGTATTACAAATCGGCGGTGCCTTGAAAAAGTACAGAAAAGAAAAAAACATGACCTTAGACGACTTATCGGAATTAACGGGCGTAAGCAAACTTACTCTGGGAAATATCGAACGTGGCGATACAAATCCAACTTTGGCAATGATATGGAAAATTTCAAAAGGCATATCTTTACCGCTATTGGCTTTGTTCAAATCAGAGAAACCTGTTAGTTTGTATCGCGCAGGCGAAGGACTGCGGTTTTCTAATGATGAAAAAAATTGGATCATTGAACCCGTCTTTAAAAGCAACGATATTGAAATGTGTCGGGCATACTTACAGCCAAATAGCTCGTATTACCCTGAAGGTCATCATGTGAATACAACTGAAATTGCGACTGTAATGACTGGTTCCATTGAGATACAAGTCAATGGAGATATTTACACATTGAATCAATATGATACGATCAGTTTCCGTGCAGATTATCCTCACTCTTATACCAATCATACGAATAGCGAAACAGTGCTCCATATATCCTTGAAATATGGTTTCTAAAAGTTGAAAATCTGCTTATTAAATAAAACTCCGAATTCCATGACGGGAATTCGGAGTTTTATTTTTGTTTTAGATAAGTTCCAGTCTGTTATAAAATACTTCTTGTTAAAAATAATGTATTATAATATACTTTTGTTGTTCGCGCGGATGTTATAGCAAATTTTTTTCAATCAGCAGGAAGCAAATATAATACGTAAGAATTCAGGAAGGAGAAATGAAGAATGCCGAATAAACAAAAAAACGTACCGTCCTCTATAGGGCTGATCATTCTCGGCATTATTGTTATTGCAGCTAATTTACGTACTCCCTTAACCTCAGTCGGACCATTAGTGAGTCTTATAAGGGATGACGTTCATATTTCAAATACATTAGCGGGCCTGATCACAACTGTACCCTTGCTTACCTTTGCTTTATTATCGTCTCTGGTACCAAAATTAGGACGAAGATATGGGGTAGAGCGTATCATTTTGATTGCCCTAATCTTTCTGACTGCTGGTATTGTAATACGTTCATTATCTGGGGCAGTTAATCTGTTTATTGGGACAGCAGTTCTTGGATTGGCCAATTGCCGTATGTAATGTATTATTGCCAAGTATAATCAAAAGGGATTTCCCAGATAAAATTGGCTCCATGACAGGTGTTTACTCCATTTCAATGAATTTATGTGGAGCAATTGCATCGGGAATCAGTGTACCGCTAGCCGTGAACGCAGGTCTAAAATGGCAGGGAGCATTGGGAATATGGGGGATTCTAAGCTTTGTATCGATCCTCTGTTGGCTACCCCAATTAAGAAATCAAACGAAACAAACAGCCAAGACGAGTCAAAAGATGGTCAGCAACGATGTCAATGTTTGGCGATCCCCGCTTGCCTGGCAAGTAACCTTGTTTATGGGTATACAGTCCATGGTTTTCTATGTGCTAATCGCATGGTTGCCTGAAATTTTAAAAGAGCAAGGAATTGGCTCAAACCAATCAGGATGGTACCTCTCCATCATGCAGTTAGCGATGCTTCCATTTACCTTTATTGTCCCCGTTATTGCCGGGCGCATGTTTAATCAACGTTTGTTAGTGGTCATCACAACCATTTTGCTTTTGACGGGAACGCTCGGACTTCTTTACGGAAACTCCAATATCATTCTGTTGTGGATCATTATACTCGGAATTGGTGGAGGCTTCGCCTTTAGTTTGTCCATGATGTTTTTCGGGTTGCGGACTGAAAATGCGCATCAAGCAGCGGAACTATCTGGCATGGCCCAATCGATCGGATATCTTCTTGCCGCAATCGGTCCCGCCCTTATAGGATATCTGCATGATGCGACAAATAGTTGGAACCTGCCACTTTTCATTCTGCTAGGGGCTTCGGTCTTACTCTTTTTAGTGGGTATAGGAGCAGCAAGTAATCGTTTTGTAGGTAGCCGAAGTAGTTACGAGCTGCCACGGAAAGGATGATAACGATGTTTGACAAAATTATGGTGGCCATTGATAAAGCTGAAATAACGAACAAACTCCTTGATGCAACCGTTGAAATAGCCCGAAATAAACAAACTCAAGTTACCTTGGTTAATGTCAGCCAGGATTATGTGTCGAACGGCATGACATTTGTACCAGAGAATTTTTTGGAAGACGTACTGAACGAAATGGAGAAAGCGAGTTTGGAACAGTTGCACCAAGCCAAATCTAAATTAAAGTCTGCGGGGATTAACCCGGAAACGGTTCATCTTAAGGGAGATCCTGGGCATGAGATTTTGAAATATGCAAGGGATACCGAGCAGCAACTTATTATTATCGGAAGCCGTGGGCTAAGGGGCGTAAAAGAAATGATGCTTGGAAGTGTCAGTCACAAGGTTTCACAGTTATCAAGTTGCCCAGTCCTCATTGTACATTAACTTCTTCGGGAACTGTTGAGATGATGCATTGTTTTACTAATGGGGGAGCGTTTATAGTATGAATCATACAGCGGCATTCAGGATATTCGTGTCCTACAATGCCGCTGTTTCGATATCCCTTTATTTGCTCAACTGCTGATACTAATATGTGGTAGAATAGATGGGCAGTAAGCCCAGTTAATAACATGCATCCGGCAAAGGAGTCAATCATGACTAAACCACGTAAGATTATTTTAACCATAACCATATTCTACACATTGTTTATTCTTTATTTTATGTTCTTCGCCTTCGGTAGAGGAGATGCTGCAGAGACAACAGCTGGCTACACCTTTCTTTTTTTGCCCGAAAACTTTTTTAGGCTGCCGGCTCTATCTGATCTCCTGCATCCCAGCCTCATGACTTTGGTGGATCTCGGTAACATTGCCGCCTTTATCCCGTTTGGTATATTAATTCCATGGTTGTACCAGATCACCTTTGCCCGGTTCATGACCTTGTTTTTTATAGCAATTCTTGTGCTGGAAACCATCCAGGCCCTTTCTTTACTTGGCAGTTTCGATATAAACGATGCCATTCAGAATACGATAGGAGCAGCCGTCGGTTTTGGGGCGTACAAACTTGGTTTCCGCTCCCGGAATCTCTGGCGCAATCTGGCGACAACGGCTATTTCCGGTATGGTTCTTTTATTAGTCGTATGGGGATTATTCGGGGTGATCGATAAAGCAGCAACTAAAGTAGAAGGCCCGTTTGTGGCGATCAACGAATGGGTGGACAGTTCGGGGAGTTCATCACCTGAAGACAAGCCGGACAGCATCAAAATAGGCGATCAGAATGTAAAGCCTCTCTATAACATGTACGGCGCTGAAGGCGGAGATTCTAAAACGTATACGTATACGTCTGAGGGGGAGACGATTTTCTCTTTTTATTACGGAATCCCTGAACCAACAGATTATTCCGGAAGTATCCGTGTTACCCTCGATGGAAGCGAGATAATGACCGGCTCTGGAGAAGATCAGCGGAGTGATCCTGAACTATTCCCGTTGATATTCAAGATTCCTCTCGAACCGGGGAGTGAACTGAAGATTACCATTGAAGGGAGCGAAAAAGTATGGGATGTCGGGTATCGGAGGATGCAATATTTTTGGAGCTGAGTGCTTGATCTTCCATTCTGATCCGCCTGGAATGTTGAGGGACAAGAACATATTCCCATTGAAGTCGCTAATTTAGCGGCTTTTTTATGTTATCGGTCCAAGTTCTTGTACCGAGCAAAGGACAAGAACTTGGACCGATTGCCGAATTGATGGATATCTAAGTATGAGCACATGCACTTAAAACTTCATTAAGTATCATAATACACGAAAAGCGGGATATTACGTGAGTCGGTGGGCTTAAATGAGCAACTCCAAAATACATCCTTTCAATGAAATTTGTTCAAATATGAGGAACTGGAGTACGATAGGGGAAGGCAATGCTGAATAATCACCATACTTCCTTGAAGGGGGACATCTGTTTTGGATGAGCAGTTTCTAGATTTATTGGCCGAGAAATATGATACGGAAGAAAAAATCATCACAGAGATCATCAACCTTGAAGCGATCTCCAATCTCCCGAAGGGAACCGAGCATTTTGTCAGTGATTTGCATGGGGAGTTCCAGGCTTTTCAGCATGTACTAAGAAACGGTTCGGGTACCGTCAAAGAGAAAATCAAAGAATTATTTCGGGAGGTTTGGACGGATCAAGAAATCAATGATTTTACGGCATTGGTTTATTATCCGGAAGAAAAAATAAAGCTGGTTATAGGGGAACTGAGCAATAAACAGGCTTTGAACCAGTGGTATAGACTAACGATTGAACAAATGCTTAAGCTTATTTCTTATGCCTCTTCCAAGTATACGCGCTCGAAATTGCGTAAAGCTCTGCCGGAGCAGTATGTATATATTGTAGAAGAGCTTCTATACAAGACGGATTTGACCAACAATAAGGATCCTTATTACGAGGAAATATATCGGCAAATTATATCCTTGGGCCAGGCGGACAAGCTCATTATCGGCCTTGCTTATACGACCCAGCGCCTGGTGGTTGACCATCTTCATGTGGTTGGAGATATCTATGATCGGGGGCCAGACCCCGATAAAATTATGGATACGCTAATCAACTACCATTCAGTAGACATTCAGTGGGGGAACCATGATGTCCTCTGGATCGGTGCCTACGCGGGTTCTCTGGTCTGCCTTGCGAATATTATCCGGATCTGCGCCAGATACGACAATCTCGACATCATTGAAGATGTGTACGGAATCAATCTGCGCCCACTGCTAAACTTGGCGGAGAAATACTATGAAGACAATCCGCCTTTCAGACCTAAGCTACAGGCTGGCCATAGCGTATCGGAGCAGGAAATTCTGCAGATCACCAAAATTCACCAAGCCATTGCCATGATCCAGTTTAAACTTGAAATCCCGATTATCAAGAGACGCCCATACTTTAATATGTCTGAAAGACTTTTGCTTGAGCAGATTGATTACGACAAAAATGAAATCAAGATCGGCGGAAAAACGTACCCGCTTGAAAACACCTGTTTTGCAACCGTAAATCCGCAGCAGCCTGAACAATTGCTGGAGGAAGAACAGGAAGTGATGGAAAAGCTGCTGTTCTCCGTTCAGCATTCCGAAAAGCTGTCCAGACATATGAATTTTCTCATGAAAAAGGGCAGCCTTTATTTAAAATACAACGGGAATTTGTTAATCCACGGCTGTATTCCTTTGGATGAAGAAGGAAATATGGAAGAAATGCAGATTGAGAACAAGACGTATTCGGGCCGTCAGCTTCTTGATGTTCTTGAAAATCATTTACGTTACGCCTTTGCGCATCCGGAAGAGACAGAAGATCTGGCGACGGATATGGTATGGTACATCTGGACAGGGGAATGTTCCTCGCTCTTTGGAAAGAGAGAAATGACCACGTTTGAACGGTATTTTATCCAAGATAAAGAAGCACACAAGGAGAGAAAGAATCCTTACTACCATTTACGTGAAAATGAGGAGATCTGTCGGAAAATCCTGCTGGAGTTTGGTTTGAATCCGGATCATGGGCATATCATTAACGGCCACACGCCAGTTAAGGAAATTCGTGGAGAGAGCCCCATTAAAGCAAACGGAAAAATGGTCGTCATTGACGGAGGTTTTTCCAAAGCTTATCAATCCACAACGGGCATCGCCGGATATACCTTGTTGTATAACTCCTTTGGCATGCAGCTCGTCGCCCATCAGAAATTTAATTCAAAAGAAGATGTGTTATGTAACGGAACGGACGTATTGTCTGTAAAAAGATTGGTGGACAAAGAACTGGCGCGGAAGCTGGTGAGGGAAACCAATGTCGGGGAGAAGCTGCTGCAGAAAATCACAAATTTGAAGGATCTCCTGGAATATCGCTACATGAAATGAAACAATTGCTAAAAGTACACACCCGGATCAACCGTTTGAGTGCAATTTGACGTAGACGCAACCTTAGAACATAGTCCCATTGAAGTCGCTATTTTAGCGGCTTCTGCCTGCCCCATTCGTCCATAGGCTGATAGGAAGAGAGGACAAGAAGGAAGGCTCGTATCTAAGGATGTAAAGTAAACAAAAGAGCAATCTCCAATGAGGTTGCTCTTTTTGTCACGGCTTATTTTGCCTAACGGCGTATACGCAGTTTCTTCCGCCTGCTAAGATGTATTCTCCCCGTTCAATATGAACATTATCGCCTAGAACCGTTTTGAATAAATGTAACTCATTCTTGCATAACCCAGTACATACAGCCGCCGCTTCGCAGATTGGACAGTGTTTCTCAATGAATAGGAGACTGCCATCATCCTGCTCCTTAACCTCAGCCATATAACCTTCATTGGTACGAATCTCTGCCAATTTCTCCAATCTCTCTCTGACTCCTGATGCATCGCCAAGATGCTGAAGATATTGTTCTTGCATATTTTTATTTCGAACATCCAGCAGCTTGTCCAGCCCTTCATTACCAAAAGCTTCTTTCATCGAATGGATGAGGCTGACAGATAAATCCGAATACCCACTTGGAAAAAAACGATTAGCCGCGGGAGTTAATATCCATAGCTTGGTAGGTCGCCCCATAGGACGGGCCTCTTCCACATTCGTAACCAATCCTTCTCCTTTTAGCGCATTCAGATGTTGACGAATAGCCATTCCGGATAACGAAAACTGAGAGGAGAGAGTGACAACATCCATTCCTCCGCGCTCTTTTAACAGATTAATGATTGCTCTCCGGGTACTGGTCGAGACATCCTTTTTAGTTTGATTTTCGCTCATGGTGCACCTCCTTGTGACGCAACTGAATCTTCATGATTAACTACATTTTAAACAAAAATGTTGACAAAGTCAAAGCCGAACTGTAGCTTAGACATTATAAACAAAAATGTTTACTAAGTATCCGGATACGATGTATACATACCAATTTTCTTGGAGGTCACATTTCATGTCGTCTAATCATCAAAGTATTTTCAGCCCGCGTTATTTTGCACTAACCATAGGGATTATTTTATCAGTGATGGCCGTTGGATTCGAAGGTCTATCCGTAACCACCATTGCTCCTTCGATTGCAGGAGACTTGAACGGCCTTAGCCTGTTCGGGTGGATATTCAGTACATACCTGCTTGCGCAGATTATCGGAACACTGGTCGTCGGTCGAATCATTGATAAAAGAGGACCTGCAGCACCGTTCACGTTTGCACTTCTGTTGTTTATCGTAGGGCTGATCGCTGCCGCAACCGCAGGCGACATGTATACCATGATAGGATCACGGGCCCTGCAGGGTTTGGGTGCCGGAGCTATGATGACTTGTGTGTATACGGCTATATCCTTAAGTTACCCGGATGAGTTACGTGCCAAAATACTTGGAGCATTTGGTACAGCCTATGTTCTTCCGTCCATGCTCGGTCCATATGTAGCCGGTCTTATCGCAGATCAGTGGTCCTGGCGCTTTGTTTTCTGGGGGATCTTACCTGTGCTGGTGGTTTCAGCATTGCTTAGTTTACCAGCATTTAGGAAGTTGAAAGTGCAGAAGAAGGGAGGGGATAGCGGATCTTCATCCACTTGGATGGCGTTACTCTTAACGTTAGGTACAGGGATTTTCCTGGTTGGTCTAAGTATGCTTCCGAGCATTATGGGATTTGTTTTAGTCATAATTGGCTTCGTATTGATGTTATTTCCGCTACGTAAGTTGCTACCGAAGGGTACACTTACGCTGCGCAGAGGAATGCCAGCTATTTTGGCAACACGCGGGTTGTTCTTCGCTGCCTATACCAGCACACAGAATTTCTTGGTATTGGCTCTGATCGATGTGAAAGGAATTACACCTTCTCTGGCCGGATTAATTGTGGCTAGTGCTGCATTAAGTTGGTGTATCATTGCGTATCTGCAAGGACGGTGGGATGCGGCAGACCAGGGCCGTGGACGTCATATGAGAATTATTCTTGGGGTATTGTTGCTTGCGATAGGGATTGCCATCGTATTTTGGGTACCTGTTGTGACCATTACCATTGCAGTTATTGGTCAGATCATCGCAGGAGTCGGTATTGGATTGGCGCATCCGATTAGCGGTGTTGTGGCATTTTCCCAAACGGGGGAAGAAGGCGTGGGCCAAACCTCGGCAAATCTGCAATTTGCGGATTCTTTTACACCCGGCGTAGTTATCGGAATTGGTGGTTCCATCCTTGTAGTTTGTCAGGCTGGCGGAATGTCACTGCAATCCGGCTTAATTGCAGCCATGGGTTTCCATCTCTTGTTAATCGTCATGAGTATCACTGCGAGCACTCGGATCTCACAACAATCCATCTAGGATGATAAAAAAACGTTCCACGTCATTAAAGACGTGGAACGATTTAAATACATTTCAAAGAATGCTGATCATAAGAAAGAGGGTGTACCGATCATTGTCCACTGAAGATACGGAGAAACTTTTTATAGCTTATCGCATCATCGGGACTAAATGGACTATCCATATATTATTCACTCTTTCTTACGGTCCGAAGAAATTTAGCGAAATTTCCCAGAGTATTCCTTCCATTTCGGAAATGATCCTCTCCAAACGTTTAAAGGATCTTCAACATCATCATTTGGTTAAAAGAACAAGTCTGAAACGCCCTACACAAACCATCTATGAACTTACACCAAAAGGAGCTGCTCTTGCAGCATTCATACCCTGTCTAATGGACTGGGATACCAAATTTCAAAATGTTACCACCGGGAGGAATAAAGATGATCATTGAGGTCAGTGATACAGCATCGGACAAAATCGTTGAGATCTTATCAAGTGCGGATATCCAAAATGCCTTTCTTAGAGTAGGCGTTGATGAAGGGGGATGCAGTGGTTTATCTTATACCCTTATCGTGGATGAACAGCAGGCAGAAGAAGACATTGTGTTAAATAAAAAGCAATTTAAGATATTGATTCACGCGAAAAGTATTCCATATATTGATGGTCTTGAGATTGACTATGAAGAGAGCGGAATGTTAGGCGGATTCACCATGAATAATCCAAATGCCAAAGTTTCGTGTGGATGCGGGGCCAGTTTCAGAATGGCCAATTATCGTGGCGAAGTGAAAAAATGTGATTAATGAAGGAAGGAGTGCAGAGCAATGATCTCATTTGTAGTATCTGAACAAGCAATCGATTCATTTCAGAATGAATGGGAATTGGAAGAGGACCAATATGTAAGGATTTACGCAAAATATGTCGGAGGAGGCTCCGATGCTTTTTCAATTGGCATAAATGCGAGTGCTACACCGGTCGATCCCGCATTGGTTCAATCCATTGGAGGATTTCATTTCTTTGTTGAAAAAACAGATGCCTGGATTCTGGAGGGTGAACTTCTCCAAATTGACTGTAATGAAGACGGCATATTTTCAAGCAAAATCTCCTATTGAACATGGGAACCCTATTCTAGACCATAATCTTACTTTTTAAACATTTAACTTTACAAAGTATAACGCTTCATGTATATTCAGGAAGTTGATAGGTTTATTTTACCATAATTTCCATCAAATAATGGAGGTGTAGAAGACAAATAACAATCAGATTGGGATTTTTGATGTTCAGTACAGGGCGCCCACAATTGGGATTATGCTGGTTCTGGCAACCGTAGCTTTCGAAGGACTGGCTATCACAACGATTGCTGCGAAAATGGCACAAAGTTTAGAGGGCATTCATTTATACGGTTGGATCTTCAGCGCATTTTTGTTATCTCAGCTTATTGGAACCTTGGTTATGGGTCAGCAGATTGACAAGCGCGGTGTTTTTACATCCATGCTGATATCTTTTAGTGTTTTTGTGTTAGGAACTGTGGTCTCCGCTATCTCTTTCGATATGCACATGCTTATTGCGGGAAGAGCCCTTCAAGGTTTTGGAGCGGGGGCCCTGATCACATGTGTTTATACCTGTGTGACGTTACATTATCCAGATACACTTCGTACTCAAATCCTGGCCGCATTCTCTATGGCATTTGTCCTACCAACCTTAATCGGACCTTATGCAGCAGGCCTTATTGCTTCCTACATCTCGTGGCGATATGTTTTCTGGATCGTTTTACCCTTGATTGGAATAGCGTTGAGTCTCACATTCCGTTCTTTCCATAATTTGCAGCTTCAGCAAGATCTGTCAGGTCCAGCGCGAGCAACCGACTCAAAGATTATGTATGCGATTCTGCTTGCCGTTGGAACGGGGCTGTTACTCACAGGACTTGGTATGATAACCGATTGGAAAGGTATAGTACTCACTTTGGGTGGATTAGCCGTCATGATCACACCAATGCGTAAATTGCTGCCTGTGGGCACTTTTTCGGTAAAAAAAGGATTGCCTGCTACTTTGGTATCGAGGGGTCTATATGTTGCTTGTTATTTTACAACGGAAAGTTTTGTGATCTTGGCACTAACCGAAATGAAGGGGTTATCAGCTGACCTTGCCGGCCTCATTGTAGCAGCAGGTTCTCTGAGCTGGTCCGCCGCAGCGTGGTTGCAAGCCAAGCTTGATGCACGAGATCAAGGTCGTGCCCGAAAGGGTAGGGTCATGACGGGCATTGGGATTATGATCGTTGGAACTGTACTTGTGATCCTGGCTCTTATTTTGACGGACGGCGGGATTATACTCATCCTTCTCTCACAAATGATTACAGGGTTTGGTGTTGGATTGGCCAACCCTACAACGGCAGCCATTGCTTTACAACATGCCTTGCCCAGGAAAGAGGGAGAAATGTCCGCGAATCTGCAATTTGTGGATTCCTTCTATATGGGAGTAAGCATTGGAGTTGGTGGCGCTCTGATTGCCTTGTCCGAAACGTTACAGTGGGGCATATCTACAGGTGTTTTGATCGTGTTAACACTACAATTACTATGGGTCTTGTTAAGTTTCTTAGCATCACTACGAATTACCAAACTCGTTCATCAACAACATCATCCAATCAACCAAGTGAAGGATAACATCTCCATGTAACGGATGACGACCGCGTCGTTAAATACATCATGAAGAACGGGGGGACTAATTGCATTGGGAGGTGGGTAAGATGGCACGTGTATTAGTAGTCATTACTCCAGCTGAAGGACATGTGAATCCATCATTAGGATTAGTTACTCAGTTGGCGAACAATGGTGAGGAAGTCATCTATGTGTGCACGGAGGAGTACCGTTCCCGAATTGAACAAACCGGTGCCCAGTTGATGACCTATCCATTTCCGCAAGATGCCTTCTCTCATGATCCAGTGTTGAAACCGCAGGAGTACAAACATGCTTATCAGTTCATTTATATGATGGTAGGCGGTATCATTCGGAGGGTGATCCCCGAGGTGCTTCGAGTGATCGAAAATCAAAAGTTCGATTATTTGATCTTTGATTCCCTGATGGGCTGGGGAGGGACTATTCTTGCAGAAAAACTGGGAATTCCCGCGGTGTGTTCGATTGCCTCCTTTGCTTTTGTAGATCCTCTAGGGGCTGGCGAAGGCATGAATGAGAAGGAAACGGATACGGATACGAAGGAACTGTATGAGGCTACGATGAAGATAACGCATGAGTTAGCGCAAGAGTTTCAAGTGAGTATTCCAGCCATAGAAGAGATTCCGGCACATGCAGGTCGGTTAAAGCTTGTGTATACAAGTCGTTATTTTCAGCCGCAGGCCGAAAAGCTGGATCCTAGTTTTATTTTCACGGGTCCTTCGATCATACCGCGCCAAGATGCTCCAACCTTCTCGTTCGAGTTGCTTCATGAACGTCATCCGCATACGGTGTACATTGCCATGGGAACCATCTTGAATAAAAATTTGGATTTCTACCAGCTGTGCTTTGAAGCACTGGGAGATCTGCCATTAAACGTTGTTCTATCTTCAGGAAAATACACGGATATGGAACCGCTGGCTGATCAAATTCCTTCTAATTTCATCGTCAGGCCATACATCGCTCAGTTGGAAATGCTACAGCATACGGATGTTTTTATTACACATGCCGGAATGAACAGTACGAGTGAGGCGCTTTATTACAACGTTCCGTTGGTGATGATTCCATTAACGTCGGATCAGCCACTCGTTGCCAATCGGGTACAGGAGTTGGGGGCGGGTATCACTTTAAATAAACATAACCTCAGTGCAACTGATCTGAGAGAGGCATTATCAGAAGTCCTAAGCAATCCATCTTATAAACAGCAGGCTTGCCTCATCGGTGAATCTTTACGGCAGTCCGGCGGTTATAAGCGGGCCGCCGAAATGATTATGAGTCATATGGCTTCAGTCCATGGTAATATCTCCAATACCAAGTTGATTACTAAATAGGTTTCCAATCAATAAGGAACTTTAATTTAGAGTAAAGTTATCTCACGTCAAAAACGAAAGAACCCTGTACATTAAAAAGCTAGCCTATTGCAACAAGCATTTTGAGCTGGAGGCAAAGTTTGCCTCACATCCTCCTGAAGAGCGAAAGGAACAACGTCTGGTGCAGAAAAGCCTGTACTCGGTGCTTTTTGGTCATGGGTAGAAACGGTCAAAGGCAAGGTACTTCCCAAATCTTAGCTAGGCGAAGCGCTAAAGTATGCACGTAACCATAAGCAAGAGTTGGTGTATTACTTACAAGATGGGGACTGTGTGATCTCGAACAATCTAGCTGAGAGCATCGTCCCTTTACAGTGGGACGTAAAAACTGGTTATTCAGTGGCAGCCCACGGGGTGCAACCGCAAGTGCAGCGGTCTACAGCTTCGCGATCATAGTAACCCGATGACAATTTCCCCTGTGGCTCCTTGATCGGTGCGAGACGATGTAAAGACAGAAGATTATGAACATCCAGATAAAATTAATGTAACGCCAGAGGTAAAATTTTTGTCAAACTTTACATTAAAAGAAGTAACGACCGATTGAAAACAAAATACGGCATATAAAGCACGAATTTTTTCAAAAAAGTTTCAAACAAATGCCCAGACTGATTAAGTTCATTCTGGGCATTTTTCTAGCCCAATTCAACCCGCCAGCAATAAGACCCGTGACTCCCAGAATGTTTAGGATGATGCTGAATCGCAAGAGGAAGGACTCTAACCGCCGCAAGAAGGCGTTATGGAACGAATTCAATCCCAACATCTATGAAATGAGGATTGATGTCGAGGGATAAGAACATATTCCCATTAGCCCAACCAGTGGGTCGGATTCACGGCTGCGCCGATGTTGGAGGTTTGTAATAAAATTCATAAAAAGTATAATAAGAGTATTACATATAAGGAGCGTGAATAGTATGCGAAAAAATACTATGACTATACAAAAGGAGAATACTATGAAAATAAAAAGGATGATAACGATTGAAAAATATAAATATAGGGATTCTTGCGCATGTAGACGCAGGAAAGACGAGTTTAACTGAAAGATTACTTTTTGAAACTGGTATCATATCTGAAATCGGCAGTGTTGATAAAGGAAATACGCAAACAGATTCTATGGAAATGGAAAGACAACGAGGAATTACCATTCAATCTGCTGTCGTTTCCTTTACGGTTAATCATGTGAAAGTGAATTTGATTGATACACCAGGTCACCCCGAATTCATCTCTGAAGTTGAGAGGGCTTTACGAGTATTAGATGGAGTCATCCTTGTCATTTCATCTGTCGAAGGTGTTCAAACTCAGACACGAGTTTTGATGAAGACACTTGCTAAATTGAAAATCCCTACAATCTTCTTTATCAATAAAATTGATCGGGTGGGTGCTAGGTACGAATCGTTACTAACTGAGATCCATGATAAATTGACACCCCATGCTTTAGCAATGGGCTTTGTTTATAATATCGGCACATCAGCCGCCCATATGGAATTGTTCACGGAAAATAATCAGAAATTTATGGAGGGCCTAGCAAATCGTTTAGCTGATAATAATGAACGCTTTCTCGAACGATATCTTTACAGCGCTAAAGACTTAGCCCCCGTTGACTTTGAATCGGAGTTTCTAGAACAGTTCAAGCAAGCACAGCTGTATCCGGTCCTATTTGGTTCAGCAATGACTGGTGAGGGCATTTCCCATTTGATTACAGCCATACAGAATTGCCATTCTTCCGTTCATTATGAAAATACTTCTTTTACAAGAGGGAAAGTTTTTAAAATTGAACGTGGAAAGAACGACGAAAAGATCGCTTACGTACGAGTTTTCTCTGGTGAAATCAAGATACGTGAGAGTCTTTCCTATTATCGGATGAATCAAACAGGAGAAATTATCAAATTTACCAACAAGGTCACGGGGTTGAAACACTTCTTTTCTGGAAAAACAACAGATGGAACAATTGCTGCAAGTGGAGATATCGTAAAGATTATGGGGTTAACAGAGTGCCAGGTTGGCGATGACATCGGTGTTCCTTCCAATGAAATGACTGAAACTCTGTTCTCGCCGCCTAGTTTAGTAACAACGATCAAAGCCTCTGACGAAAACGAGACCATTCATTTATTCAGAGCATTGAAAAAATTAGCCGAACAGGATCCATTTATTCATATCAAACAGAATTCTCTTCAAAGAGAGCTATCTATTCATCTTTATGGTGAAATTCAAAAAGAAGTGATTCGGGATCAATTGAAAAAAGACGCTCAAATCGATATCGAATTTCTTGCGACACAGCCTATTTATATTGAAAAGCCTATCTTTACAGGGGAGGCAGTTGAGAGAATGGGAGACAAGGGAAACCCATTTTATAGTACTGTAGGCTTTCGGATTGATCCGAATCCTCGTTCAACCGGTATTGAATATCATCTAGAAGTAGAGCTCGGCTCCCTACCTTTATCGTTTCATAAGGCAATTGAAGAAACCGTCTATGAGACGCTTAAGCAAGGACTATATGGTTGGGAAGTTCGCGATCTAATCGTGACACTTACTGATACCGCCTATGCAAGTGCAGTTAGTACGGCTGGTGATTTTCGAAAATTAACGCCTCTTGTGTTAATGAGAGCACTAGCTGAAGCAACTACTCAAATTTATGAACCTATTCATCGGTTCGAATTAGAGGTTCCGGCTAAATATCTAAGTAGGATTTTATTTAAACTAACTCAAGCCTCCTCAACCTATCAGGATCCTATCCAGAATGACCAGGTATTTATGATATATGGCATGATCCCGATTAAGAATATTCAGTCATTCAAGAACCAGCTTCCAGGTTGGACCCAAGGTGAAGGTGTATTTCTATCCGAATTTTATGGCTATCAGCCTTTCGATGGTGAAGTGCCATCATGTACAAGATACGATCATAATCCATTAAATCGGAAGGAATATCTCTTACATGTCTTGAATTCGGTGTAAGCTGATAAAGCGAGTAAAAAGCAGCGTACATGCGTTGTACACTGCTTTTTCTTTGACTCATTTATAGAAGAACTAGACAGAAAAAGAGTGATCACGATAAATCTGAATAAAGCTTTAGGGCTAAGGCACACGAACTGGATTTAAAGCTGCATCAGTTGGATGAGTCACCATGTGAAAGAATAGAATACATTGGAATAACGGAGGGTCAATTCAGTTTTTTATCTTACATATCCTTAAAGCTTATACCTTTATGGAACGTGGATCTGGAGGCGAATGAGATGCTGGAATTAGAGTTTACTACTATAGAGGAGTGGGATGAAGCATTGTGGGCGCGGATGGAGCGGATCTATCATGAGGCTTTTCAAAGCGGCGCTAAGACAAAAGCGATTCTGCGCAGTATGCTGGACCGGGGGATTGGTTATTTACACACGGGCGTGCATCATGGAGAAGTGGTTGCGATGGCTGTTACTGGACTGGAGGGAAAGGCTGCGGACCGCATCCTGATCATCGATTACCTCGCGGTTGAACAGAAGCAGCGCGGGTTGGGCATAGGGACCTGGATGCTGGAGCAGCTCAGAGTCTGGGCGTTAAGGGAACACGGGATCAAAGGTGTGATTATCGAAGCGGAGTCCGGGGCAACGGAGGCTCATCAGGAACGCATTCAGTTCTGGCAACGCAACGGGTTCGTCCTGACCTCCTATGTCTATCAATATAGAATGGTGCCAGAGCCGTATCAGGCAATGATGCTGCCACTGGATAAAAGCACGCATGTGCCTGATGATGGTGAAGCACTGTTTCGTTATATCAATGCTTTTCACAAGGTTGCTTACCGGAAGAGTTAGTTCATTAGGCTAACGCAAATGACACGAGAGGTAGCGTGTCGAGAGACAAGAACATATTCCTATTGAAGTCGCTATTTTAGCGGCTTTTTTATGTTATCGGTACAAGTTCGTGTCCCGAGCCAAGGACAAGAACTTGTACCGATTACCGTAATAGACAAGAACATAGTCCGATTTCTGATTAGATGTATATCTAAGTATGGGCAGTGTAGCTCTTTTGAGTGACTAAACGCTAAAGGCTGCATTAAGATCAAAAAACATGCTTTGATGCTCATATGACTTAACTGCATTCTATATAGAGATGCTGTCAGAATTTAAACTTTACGTAACAAAGGTTGGGTGCTGCAACGGAATGACCCGCCAAAGCTCCTGGAAGTTGAAAAATCCACAGTCTCAACGTTATGGAATAACGATTGAGGCGCTCACCAATCAGAGTAAAGGAAGGGTTCAAACACATTTAATGAATCTTTGGAGGTTCAGACTTCATCGTATCGTTAAGTTGGGTCACAAAAACACCTTCGTTCGGGCCAGGGTTATTTCGAAACATTTTCGCTTCTTCGACCAGAACTTCCTCTGTATCCGTACCAAGTACCTTTATCGTCGCATCAATGAATGACGAGAGTGGCATCGCACGTGGTTCATCGTTGTTGCTTTGAACCCACGGTGGCACAATTTCTATCACTTTTACCGAAGTGTCTTTAAGCATGTATCTTTGGGCCAGCGTATAGGTATGAAGTGCTGCCTTCGTCGCGGAGTATACAGCAGTAGCCGCTAGCGGTACAAATCCAAGTATCGAAGTCGTGTTGATGACAACGGCTTCTTCTTTGGACTTCAAATGGTCGATTAATGCAGAAGTCAACCGAATTGGGCCTAACAAGTTTGTCTCGACCGTCGAAATCAAAACATCCTCATCGATCACGCCCGCCGCGTCATCGGGCTGTATGATGCCTGCGTTGTTAATCAAGACATTCAGATCCGGGAATTCTTCGATTAGCTGCTTGGCAACCACCTCTATGCTGGCAGGGTCTTGTACATTCAATTCCACTGCGGACATACCGGGATTCGCTGTGATTGTCTCATCCAATCGCTCTTTACGTCGACCAGAGATAATAACTTTGTTTCCAAGATGGTGGAGAGCTTCTGCTAACGCACGTCCAATTCCCGAGCCGCCGCCTGTAATAAAAATCGTGTTTCCTGTAAGTTTCATGTTGTAAACCTCCTCTTGAATTATCACATGTTGATCTATCAACATGAGTTTTATATAGTGAATGTATCAGAGCGATAAATGGGGTTCAATGGTTAAAACAAGCTCAGTTGTTGATTCTTCAACACAGGACTTCAAAGTGACCATTTGTAGGATGGGATAAAGGGGAGCAGGATTATGGCCAAGCGTATTCCAAAATCAAGGCAAGCGATTAGTGATGCTTTTATGAGGCTAATGTCAGAAAAGGAATTCGAGAGCATAACGATTAATCAAATTGCGGCAGAAGCGAATGTCAATCGAGGAACGGTGTATCTGCATTTCGATGACAAGTACGATCTGCGCGAGCAATGCATTTCTGCTGAGGTTAACCAGTTGCTTCGACATTGTATGTCTGGAGATGACCTAGTTCATCTTCCTTCCAAAACCGCACTACTTCACACTTTTGAATATTTGGAGCAGCATGCTTCTTTCTACTCGATTATGCTGAAGAGCAAGGGAAGCATGGTATTTCGAAACCAAATGGAGACCATGTTCAGAAAAAGTCTGATTGAACATCTGAATTCAATCCATCTCGATCAGGACAGAAACAGGGACATTACAGTAAAATTTTTAATTTCAGCATCAGTGGGTGTATTGGAATGGTGGATTATCCGTTCGATGCCGTATCCGCCATCCGTCATGGTTGAACAATTTTGGAATTTGCTGAACCCAGTTGTCGAAGGATAAGAACATCGTTTCATTGGAAGTCGCTAATTTGGCGGCTTCTTTTGTGTTTTCTTATGTTTGAGAAGATAGGGTGATAATTAATAGTCAAGGGGGTGTGTTTGCCTCAAGATATGCCGCAGCACACCCAGATCCGGAAAACACGACATTCGTGAGTATAAAGAGTGGCAACCATGGTCTATTTGGCTCCTACGGGATGCAAAAGGGAGACAGCGCGCCTAAGGTTACATAACAGGAACAGCTTCAGCAGGTTGCTCAGGCACTGAAAAAATGGATGAAATGAGTACAAAAATAAAAAAAGGACCGTAAGTGTTCATCTTCCATCGATGAATGCTTTTGGTCCTTTTATGTTTATCCTGTACCTTTATGCCCTGGCAGCATCTTTATAAAATATCTAATGAACGACGGTATCGGTTTCCTCCTCTTTTTGTTAACGTCTTCGGAAGGCTCCGCCACGTGCCAGAGCGAAGAAGATGAGCAAGGCAATAATCGAGCCAACGATGGCTGGAATAATATGAAATCCGCCAACCACCGGCCCCCTTGGTCCCAGCAATTCCGTTCCTAACCAGGAACCGATAAAACCCGCAATAATGTTCCCAAGTACACCGCCCGGTACGTCCCGCCCAATCAAGTTGCCGCTTAACCAGCCAATAAGTCCACCAACAATGAGTACCCAGAGTAGATCCATGGATTGTTCTCCTTTCTTCGGGTTTGTTACAAGTTATGATGGGCTCAGTGGAATATACCTCATCTTCCAGTTGGTGGAGGAATCTAAAGTGTCTGTGCTAAGATGAGGGTAAATGATGATTCAAGCTGGGGAACAAGGCTAGAAGGGGTGCACATTGAAGAAAATACTTGTCATTGACGATGAAGTCGCAATCAGAGATTTAATTGAGCTCGTACTGAGAAGAGAAAACTACTTCGTTCAAACGGCTGAAAACGGTAAAATAGCCCTGCAGCTGCTGGATGCTTTTGGGCCGGACCTGGTGGTGCTTGACTTGATGCTGCCTGACTGCTCCGGATATGACCTGTGCAAGGAAATCACCGGGAAGCGTGCCGTTCCTGTGATCATGCTCTCTGCCAAAAATGAGGTAATCGACAAGGTGCTCGGACTAGAGCTAGGGGCGGAAGATTACATGACCAAACCCTTTGACAATCGTGAATTGCTCGCTCGGATCAAGGTGATTCTGAGAAGAAACGAGAGCAAGGAGGAATCAAGTGAAGGTACAGAAGTGAAATCTACCCGCATCATTCATGAAGAGCTGACATTTGATCTGGAAAGCCGAAGGGTGCTGAAAAACGGTGTACCCGTGTCTTTAACGGCCAAAGAGTTTAAAATTCTGGAAACGTTACTCAAAAGGCCAGACAAAATCTTTACCCGGGATGAGCTGCTGCAGATCGGATGGGGATATGACTTTATGGGGGACAGTCGCAGTGTGGATATGACCATCATGCGATTACGGAAGAAGCTGGAGGATAACGCGGACGAACCGAAGTATGTCAGGACAATCTATGGATTTGGCTATCAACTTGGAGGTGGCGAGGCCTGAAGTATGCAACCCGGTTACTGCTGAATTATTTATTTTTCTCCGTGCTGTCCTTTGGCATCATCATTTTTGCGGTGAATAAAGCCATCGATTACTACAGCTTCATTACCATTGAAAAACAGATGATGGAGAAGGCGGATCTGTCCGAGTTGTCCTTCCGTGAGGTGTTGGCACAGCATAGATCATCGACAGGAGAGCCGCAGACAAAAGAAATCGTCAGACTTGCTCTGGAGAAGCTGAAAGCTTCAGGCAAGGAAGTGCGTATCTATGATAGCTCCAAGCAGTTGCTGGGCTTGGCTGTGGATGGCATCATCATTAATGATGGGAAACCTCTTATTTTTGAAAAGAATATTGAGAAAGCCCTGAGCGGCAGTTATGCCTACTCCGTAACGGAAGATCATCTGCTTTATTTTGCCACTCCCATTCAGGATCAATATTACCAAAACGCTTATGTGTATGAGTTCGTGGAGGACATTTCCTACTTTTATGCGATCATGGATCAAATCCGTTATATCTTGTTTGTCGGTGCAGGCGGATTTATTGTACTGATTACGTTATCCAGTCTGTGGATTGCCCGCAACACAACCAAGCCGATTAAGCTGTTGCTTGGCGCTGCGCAAAGTTTCTCTAGACAGGAGTTTCGGAGAGTTCATCTAAACCGGAAGGATGAGCTGGGCATGCTGGCAGACGGGCTGGATTCCATGGGGCGGCAGCTTCATGATTACATTCAGTACCAGAAACAATTTGTCTCTAACGTATCTCACGAGTTAAAAACACCCTTGGCAGCAATTCGTGGTTTCTCTCAATATTTGTATGAAGGGGAGAACGAGAACAAAGAGCTGCAAAAAGTCTATGCTCATCTGCTGCAGGAATCGGATCGGCTGACGCGCTTGATTAATGAACTGTTGTTGCTATCCCGATTCGACAAGGCTGGTTCTAACGAACTGGAAGCCCGGAAGACGGAAATGAACGAACTGATTCAGCAAGTCGCAGTGAGTATGGGTGCCAAGGCCAAAGATAAAGGAATCGAGATTATGTTCAGGGAGGCGGAAGCGGAACCGGAGGATAAGCTTCTGACGAGAGTCCACGCCAACGTGAATCCAATGCTGATGTCCCATGCGATCGCCAACCTTGTGGACAATGCCATCAAATATTCAGGCAGTCCATCGCTAATCGAATTAAAGTTGGAACATACGCCAAGCGAGGTAGTTATACGGATACGTGATCAAGGTATCGGTATCGCGGGCGATGAGCTGGAGAGAGTGCAGGAACGCTTTTACCGGGCGAAAAATGCAAGCACAGCGAACGGTTCAGGTCTTGGACTTTCTATTTGCAAAGAGATTGTAGAGCGGTTTAATGGATATATCGACATGGAAAGTCAAATCGGGGAAGGAACGACCGTTACGATTGTGTTACCCCGTGCGTAACCACGCTCGTAAATAGTTAACGTTACAAGATTGATACAATTCTGTTATGAGACTAACAAATGTTTTTTTTATAATTACTTCATAAGAAGAAATCACACATTTATGGAGGGATCATGATGAAATGGATAAACAAAGCCACAGCTGTTATCCTGCTGAGTATTTTACTAACGATGGCACTGACGGGCTGTCAGTCCAATGGTGCCAAGTCGCCAGAAGCGGCGCAGAACTTGGCTGAAAAAAACACGCCCGACGAACAGGCCAAAGGCGAAGGAGCATCAAATTCTACTTCGCCTGCTTCAGAAAATTCGGAAGGTCAGAGTGCTGAAGTTATTAAGGAAGGTTCGATGGAGAAGGAAGGCAATGTGGTGCTGAAGGAGCTTGCTTTTGTCTATAATGAGCACACCATTGCGATTTCGGATACAGCGAATGAAGATCAGATGGAACAGATGCTGGGCAAACCGGATAACCTGAAATCTCATACGTATACTGCAGATGATGGAACAAATATGGATACTTTAATTGGATTCACGGAAAAAGTATACACATATCCTGGTCTGGAGATTAAAACAATCAGTATACCGGAGGGGAAACAAGACTCCATCTTTCATATCGAAATTACAGATCCTAAGTACGCGACAGCGCGAAACATTAAAGTAGGAGACAGCCTGGACACACTCAAAACGGCCTATCCTGAGGGAAAACTGCTTGGTGATGGAGCCCCTGATGAGGAGGATGATTTCCGTTACGAGCCATCCAATTATGTGGATGTGATGTCGTTTCATATCAAGAATGCCAAGGTGGAGAGCATTCAGATCTACAGCCTTCTGGACTAATATTTAGTGATCGATGTTGGTAAGCCATTCATACGATTCACCTTTAATACCTGCCCGGGAGAGGGGCAGGTATTTTCTCGTTTATAGACTCGCTTATAGAATGGTATCGAGCTGACAGATTTTCTCTTGAAAAAACATAGACATGGTACAATTTTGCCATACACAACTTTTTTTGGATTTGGTATCAATGTCGATTAGAATATTATATTTTATCTGTTTATTAAACTAACGGGCAGGTTAGCTGAACAAAATACTCTAGTGATATAGATAAAATGAGTTATCTAAAAAAGCGGGAGGAAAAAATGTTACTTTTCTTATTTGCTATCGAGAAAGGATTATACCCTCTTTTTTATGCGTTATTTTCAGAGCCAGAGTCAGCGGAAACCTGTACTTGAATCTCGGTCAAAAATTGATCAGTAACAACGGTATCTCGATTATCAATTTCATAAATTTCAAAAGGGTCTCCTAGAATACGTAGCTCTTGTTCGCTTGCATAAGTGATAATGTCCAACATTCTTTCATAGCTTTGACGATAATCTCCCCGATAATAGAGCGACAAATACTCACCAGCAGGCAGGGCATAGTCGGGATCAATTAGCTCAGCTTCGTCAGAATTAAATATGAAGAAAACCGAATTAAATACATCCTTTATACCTTGCTTCAAATCCTGAAGTGAGGCCGATGCCCCGTACAACTGATTGCCGAAGTCCAGGATATGATTTTTATGCATCTGGTGCAACTTCTTAATGGCGTAATCCATCTCCTCATCCCTGGTGATTCGTGTGTTGAGTTGCAAGCATGGTCTTTCGGAATATGTTTTGATAGAGAAAATGCCCGTCTTCATTTGTGTAGCTTCAGTTAGTACCTTAATTCTACCTTGGATGATCTGCTGAGTCTTTCCAAGCTTGGCGATTTGTTCTTGAATTAGCCTTTGTTCCTTGAATAACAATTCAAGCGTGTTTTCAACACTTTGGTGATCGAGATACGACTTTATCTGTTGCATCGTGAAGTCCAACTGCCGCAGGTCGCGTATGATGTTCAATTTATACATATCATGAAGACCATACAGGCGATATCCATTGCTGTCTCGACGAGGAGTAAGCAAGCCCAACTTCTCATAATAACGAAGTGAATCAACACCTATGCCGTAAAGCTTCGATATCTCATTAATTTTATAATCGTTTTTCATTGATTATTGATTTCCTTTCAATCTCCACTTATCTATTCAATGCGTACACATGAGCGTCGGAAAGACCGTACACTTCCTTATACAGTATTTTCTTCATCGCTTCAAATTCAATTGACGTCATTCGTGCTGGGTAGCTCATGATCCGAAGAGGTAAGGCATCCTGCCCCACACGAAGTGCTGGCTGAACATATGCATAATCCTCCAAGTGAAACCCTAGTCTTTCATAAAAACCAATTCTTCTGCGTTTTAGCTCATTCTCAGGCAATTCAACTTCTAAAATTATGGGTTTGTCGGACTGCTGCATGAAATGATTCATCATCTTCTTACCTATACCACCTCCGCGAATGGCTGGAGACACTGCTACATTTTCAACATATCTAAATTCTTCAAATTCCCAAGCAGCCAAAAAGCCAATTACTTCATTCTGCTCGTTCACTTCTGTAAAAAGTCGATAATGTGAATTAGCCAGCAACTCCTTCTGTTTCGAGTATTCTCGATACTCTGATTCAGGAAAGGATTGTTTCATAATTGAAAATACTTGATCAAATTGATTTAATGTCATAAGTGTTCCCCCTGGTTTTTGTATAACGACTTAACGACTTGATGTGAATTACGATAAACCCTGGCATTATACCAGAGTCAAGCGGAGGAATAACAACAAGCGATATAGCAGGGCTGCAGATGTCATTATGTGATTTTGGAACCGACGATTTCAAGTAAATAAGCTCTCACTTCATACTTATATTCTAGCCAGTGCTGTAAACCGAGTAGAAGTGAATATTTAACCTCACATGTGACAAGAGGCAATTCACACTAGACATACCACCCTAAAGTCTAGTCTAAGTAATGTGTATAAGTTTTACTCAGAAGATAAAGGTAAATATTTGCTTAGATATTTATAAAAAAGAACTCATTTGATCTATATATATGGCTAGAATCTTTTTACGGAATCCTCAGTAGCAGTAGAGGGTGTTCGTACAGGATTGCCGAAAAGGACAAGAACATGAGCCGATTACCGATTAGACATATAACTAAACGGTTCTTTTCCTCGTTAATTCATTAAGCTAACGGGCAGGTTAGTATAATGGAAATAAAGATTGACTTTAAATTTTAAGAGTAGTTTATTGACTGCCGATGTAAGCCAATAAACCATAAGTTCGATTTTATGAGTGAGCACCTTACACTTGGTAAATAATAACATATTTACAATTTACAATATGACTATATAATAAGCAATATGGAACAAATTGAAGTCTTTAAAGCATTGTCTAACGAAGCACGTCTTCAGATATTAGATTGGCTGAAGGATCCTAAAGCTAACTTTTCTCCCCAAGAAGGGATTGATTTAGTTGATGTGGGGGTTTGCGTAAGTCAAATTACAAAAAAATTAAACATGAATCAATCTACAGCCTCTCAATATCTGTCGATGTTGCAGCGAGCCGGTTTAATTAGCGCCACTCGTTTAGGAAAGTGGACGTATTACAAAAGAAATGAAGATGCTATTGATCAAATTGGTTTATTCTTAAAAAAGAATACCTAATAGTAAACTGAATTCTGAGGAATTCAGTTTTTCTTCGGAGTACATTTTGACAATTTGCAAAGTGTAAATTTTTTTAAATTAACATATTGACGTTTTGCAATATTACAATGTGTTTGAATTTGAAAGGGGGTGAAACTTGTTATGTTTGGTTCACATAAAGGCATAAAGGCATAAAGGCTACACAAATGTTTAAAGTAAACCTTCGTTCCCTTTTAAATAAAACCAAGAATAGAGAGGAAAGATAATAATGATGAAAGCATGGCAAAAACAAGGCGTAGGGCTCGAAAATTTAAAATTGGTTGACTTAGAAGTTCCTAATCCTGGCCCCAAACAAATTTTAGTGAAAGTAAAAGCAGTCTCACTAAATTTTCGTGATAAATCAATCATGGACGGTGATTACTTACCGGACTTGATGAGTAAGCCATTTGTACCCGTGTCTGATACCGCGGGGGTTGTGGTAAGCGTAGGTTCTGAAGTTACTCGATTTAAAGATGGAGACAGAGTTGTATCTCACCTATATACCAAATGGATTGATGGTGCACCGAGCCAAGACTATGCTCCAACTGCTATTGGCGGACCAAACAACGGTGGACTTGCTGAGTATGTGCTACTTGATGAGGATGCAGCGGTAATGTCACCATCAAATATGACAGATGAAGAAGCTTCTACACTCCCTATTGCAGCCCTGACAGTTTGGTTTTCTCTAGTGGAGTATGGAAAGATTAAGGCGGGCGACACGGTTCTAGTTCAAGGAACGGGTGGCGTATCTATTTACGCTATTCAAATGGCTTCAGCACTGGGAGCGAAAGTCATTGTAACAACAAGCAGTGATGAGAAAGGCGAACGAGTACGTAAGCTTGGTGCAAAAGAAATTATCAACTATGTAAAAACACCGGATTGGGAGAAAGAGGTGTTAAAACTTACGAACGGTGAAGGTGCACAACATATCATTGAAGTTGTTGGGGGGAGCAGTATTAATCGCTCTATTGATGCAGTAGCCCTGCAAGGGAATATCTTTATTGTAGGATTTTTAGAGAGTATGACAGCAGAAGTGAATTTGTTCTCTTTGTTAGCGAAACAAGCTCGCGTACAGGGAATCTATGTAGGGCATCGTAAATCTTTTGATGAAATGAATAAGGCTTTTAATGAATTAAACATTAATCCGGTGATCGATACGGTCTATTCCTTTGATGAAGCCATTAAAGCATATGAGCACTTGGGACGCGGAGCGTTCGGTAAGATCGTAATTAAAGTGTCAGAGTAAAGAATTCTTGAGATCTTGTGGCGACAGGTCTTAGAAGTTGCCTATGGTTTGGGTTACACTAACGGCAAACGATAGCTCAATACAATTAAGAAAGCAGCTGATTACATTAATCAGCTGTTTTTGTTCAACTAAGGGGCAGGTTACTTTAAGGTCATGCGAGGTGAACCGTATCACAAGCAGAGCGAATTTTTAGGCTGAGATTCTTTCTATGGGCGTCAAGTTTGGGGGCGGGTAAAGAAAAAGCCCTAACCAATCAAGCAATACCTTAACGTTGACAATAAATAAACGATCGTTTATTATTGATTCATGAGATATAGAGATGATAACAAAGTCGAAGCAATATTTGACGCGACCATACAGCTAATTAATGAGATCGGTTTCTCTGATACGTCGATATCAAAAATTGCCAAAAGAGCGAGTGTATCGGCAGCGACGATTTATATTTACCATGAGAACAAAGAGGATCTGCTCTACAAGACCTACTTGAAGATTAAAGGCAAGATGAGCGAGGAAATGTTTCAGGGAGTGGATCATACCCGAACAGTATACGAACGATTTGAGGCTATCATCCGCAACTATGTTGATTTTATTCAATCCTTCAAAGAATATTTTTTGTTTCTGGAGCAAATAATGAATTCGCCTTTGCCCCAGAAATGGTGCCTAGAGGATACGGCAAGTCAGTTTCAACCGATCTTCGAGATGTTTGAAGCCGGCATCCGACAGGAGATCTTGAAGAAGGAGGATATTAACATGCTAGTTGTTTACTCCATCTTGCCCATAGCCGAATTGTTGAAAGCACATTTGAAGAACGGGACCATATTGAATAGTAAACAATTAGATTCTGCCATCAAGATGAGTTGGGACGCTATTAAGGCATAGAAAAGTATTTTAAGCGATGCGTAGCATCGCTGTTCTTTCCACCATTAATAAATGAATATTCACTTATTAATGGTACACTATAGATAAAAGAGAGGCAAAGAACAATGAAGTTTACCATCTTTGGAGCTAGCGGGGGTACAGGCTTACAGCTAATTGACCAAGCGATCAACAAGGGACATACCGTAAAAGCCTTTGTACGTGCCGCAGATCGAATCCCATTTACCCGGGAGGGATTAACAGTTGTAGAAGGCAATGTATTTAGTGAAGAGGATGTAGGATCGGCTGTTGAGGGGCAAGACGCGGTGTTTGTAGCTTTAGGAGCCACAGCAGGAAGCCCTTCAGATCTATGCTTACGTGGGACTCGTTCAATTGTGAACGCGATGAGAAGGCATAAAGTAAAGAGACTGGTCGTTCTTACGGGCTTTGGAACCAGCAGAGAAAGCAGGAATCAGCTCGGAATTGGGATGAGAATGATTGTAAAACTAGTTTCTTTAATAACATTCCGAGAGTTTTACGATAAGGAAAGGCAGGATGGTATTGTGCGGAAAAGTGGATTGGACTGGACTATCGTTCAGCCTTCAAGGCTCACCAATCAGCCGGGCAAAGGGCGATATGAGCACGGTGCTTTTACTCCTTCCATGTTAGCTAAAATTTCTCGTGACGATGTGGCTAGATTCATGATCGATTCAGTCGAACATGCTCGGTATATTAAACAATCCTCGTTTATTCACGACTGACTGAAACAGCTTTGCATGTAGTAATGACCCAATTACATTTTAAAATATAAGCCTTCGGAGGAATAAATCATGAGACTAAACTGGACGCCTGACGATCTCCCAAACTTAAGAGAAAAAACCGCTATCGTGACGGGAGGCAATGGCGGGGTAGGCTATTATACGGCATTAGAGCTAGCGAAGCACGGTGCCAAAGTGATCATTGGAAGCCGTGATCCTAGGCGCGGCGAAGAAGCAATCATAAAGATGAAACAAACGGCACCAAATATAGATGTAACAGTGGAGCCATTAAACTTGGCTGATCTGAAGTCAGTTCGAAGCTTTGCCGACACGATCCACGGGAAAGTGAAAGGAATAGACGTCCTTATAAACAACGCCGGGGTAATGGCAGTTCCCACTCGTGAACTGACGGCCGATGGTTTTGAGATGCACTTTGGAACCAATCATCTTGGACACTTCGCGTTGACAGGTCTGTTATTGCCGTTAATTGAAAAGAACCACGGTCGAATCGTTACAGTTAGCGCACAGTCAGCTCAAATGGGTGATATAGATTTTTCTGATTTAAAAATGGACAAGAAATACAGACCAATGGCAGGATACAATCGCTCGAAACTTTCAAACATACTGTTTGCCCGAGAATTAAATCGACGTGCGAAGAAGAAGGGTATCACTTCTATAGCAGTACATCCTGGTACAAGTCCTACAGGAATCGGGAGAAACGCACCGAAGGGAACCAAAGCATTTGGACTGCTATTAATGAAAATATTTGGAACTCCTCCTGATCAATCATCTTGGCCATCACTTATTGCGGCGACGGATTCGACAATCACCGGAGATATTTACGTAGGGCTAGGAATGAATCCTCTAAAGGCTAAGAAACCGAAGTTTGTAGATTTCCCCAAAAAGGCATTGGATGTGCAGCTTGCGGAAAAACTTTGGTTACTATCCGAGAATTTAACCGGAGTACATTATGACTTGTAAAAAACTATCAAAGAGGGATCCTTTTTTTCGCTCATAGAACCGTTAAGATGAACCGTATCACATATGCCAGGTCATTACGCAAACGGGAGACATTAATTCAAAATAGCATGGAGCAGTTCGCTGGTTTGCAGCTGCTCCTTTTTCGTTATATACGAAACTTTGTATGCTATCTTAGGATGATTTAAATATGGAAGGAGCCATCCCAAGATAAAGAGTTGATTCATATACGCGCATCGTAATGGTTGAGACAGAAATAAACCAATAATATACATAGTTAGCTACCACTAATTTTCCCAGGCCCTTACCGAGGATTTTCGAACTGTAATGAGTAATAGTCTCACCTGGATACCGTTTCGCAAGCTCGATCATCACCCAAACTAACGATTCCCGTGATAGGTGCTATTAGTGCAGACAACCAAGCATTGACATGGAGTAAACTCCATATTTTAAGATACAGGTGCGGTTGATACGAAACAGCTTAACTGAAATTAGAAGGGAGGGATAAGATGGATTCTATGTTTTCCATCGCAGAGATTTTGGAAAAGTCAGGATTAAGTTACGATACGATACGGTATTATGTGAAGATTGGCCTCCTGCCGCCTACGAAGCGTAAGGAAAACGGGCAGAGGGAATATGGCACAATCCATCTCGAACGACTAATCTTTATTTCACATCTCAAACGAACCGGCATGCCGCTTAAGGAAATTAAACAATACCTGACCATGGCAACTGCTCAAAATTATGAGAGATGTTATGATTTACTTTATAAGCATAAACACGAAATTGAATCGCAAATGGTAGAAATAAAAGCAACGTTGGAATTGGTGAATTATAAACTGGATCATTTTAAGGACCTAATGAAAAAATCAGGACTAGGAGATGAATGAACATGAAAGAAGCAAACAACTATCAAGTTACACTTCAAAAACCAATCCATTCGGGCTTTGGGTCGCAAACAACAGCACGGGAAGTACTCAAAGGCTTTGATCTGAATGGGAAAGTCGCCATTGTAACTGGGGGATACTCAGGGGTCGGACTGGAAACAACCCGCGCCTTAGCTGATGCAGGAGCGACAGTCATTGTTCCTGCCCGTACACCAGTGAAAGCTCTCGCATCGGTTGTAGGCATCCCTCGAGTTGAGTTAGAAGAGTTGGATCTAATCGAACCTGCTTCTATCGAGACATTCGCGCAAAGGTTTCTGGACTCTGGACGACAGCTGGATATTTTGATCAATAATGCGGGTATCATGGCACCTCCGCTAGTACGTGACGAGCGAGGCTACGAATCCCAATTTGCAACTAATCATTTGGGGCACTTTCAGTTGACGTTAATGCTATGGCCCGCCTTGAAAAAGGCGAAAAACGCCCGGGTTGTATCTGTTTCCTCTACAGGTATCCGCTTCGGTGGCGTTGATTTTGAGGATCCTAATTTTGAAAGGAGGGATTACGATAAGTGGAAGGCCTATGGCCAATCCAAGTCAGCAAACGCGCTATTCGCCGTTGCACTGGACAAGCGTGGTTATGAGTATGGTGTCCGTGCCTTTTCCGTACATCCAGGAAGAATTATGACCGATTTAGTACGTTTTATGTCAGAAGAAGAAAGGGCTGCAGCAACTGGAGAATTAAAGACCACTGAACAAGGTGCTGCTACTAGCGTGTGGTGCGCGACCAGTCCTCAACTTAAGGACAAAGGCGGCGTTTTCTGCTTAGATGTTGATATTGCCGAAGTCATTACGGCAGAAGCTCCACAAGGACTGAGCCAAAAGCTAACAGGTGTATTTCCTTGGGCGATTGATCCGGATTTTGCGGAACGACTTTGGCAAATCAGCGAGAAGTTGACCCGCATGGAATTTAAGGACTAGAAAAGTTAGGTTTGATGAAAATGTCCGAGGAATAATCTTAATCAATGAAACTAATGGCGAACCTAAGCAAAGAAAGGGCCATCCCGGAAGAGGATGGATGGCCTTAAAGCTTTTCTATAGATGTCAAGGGACAAGAACATGGTCCGATTGCCGATTTAGATGCATAGCTAAACATAGAGCACATGCAGTTAGAACTTCATTAAGTACCATAATACATGAAGATGTTCACATTGATATGGGACAACTGACACGACGAGAGGTTAAACACGGTCGGTTAGGTATTAAAAAAGCGAAATATAGTTTATAGGATTTTTCGAACAGGATGATACTGAGTTTTAAGTGTGTTGATAAAAAAACAGCTAACTATGACTATGTCTTTAGTTAGCTGTTTTTTATTCATCTTTTTAATTTTCTATAAAAATTATGAATCTCTTGTGAAATTCTCCATCATTCCAGCTGGATACCGGCTACCGGCTGATCCGTGTGGAAGGATCTCTTTAATACGTTGAAGATCAACTTCTGTAAGTTTAACGTTAGCAGCAGCAACGTTTTGCTCAACCCGCTTAGCACTTCGTGTGCCCGGGATCGGAACGATATCTTCTCCCTGGGCGAGAAGCCAAGCCAGTGCCAATTCAGCTACAGAAATACCTTTGTTAGAAGCCAGTTCATTAAGTTGTTCCGTTGCTCGTAAATTGTAAATATAATTTTCGCCTTGCCAGCGCTCGTCGTAACGGCGCATATCGTCTTCCGCGTACTCTTGGGCTGGTTTAACAGCATCTGTCAGGAACCCTCTGCCTAAAGGAGCGTAAGGCACTAAACCTATACCGAGTTCATTCAATGTCTTTCGTATATTGTTGTCCTCAATCTCGCGTTCGAATATCGAGTATTCAGTCTGAAGCATAGAGACCGGGGTAACCGCGTGAGCTTTACGAATTGTGTTTGAACCCGTGTTGCTCAAACCGAAATATTTAACTTTGCCTTCTTTGATAAGGTCTCCGACGACCCCCGCTACTTCTTCGATAGGAACATCGGGATCTGGGATATGCTGATAGAACACATCAATGTAATCAGTCTGCAGATAGCGAAGACTGTTCTCAGCTACCTTACGAATATTTTCTGGCCGGCTGTTAAAACGTGTTCCAATCTGCTCGGCTGTCATATCAAAGCCAAACTTGGTAGCCAGTACTACCTTGTCACGAAAATCCTTTACAGCTTTACCCAGCAACTGTTCATTGTGACCATTTCCATATCCATATAATTCTGCCGTATCAAAAAAGTTAACTCCAAGCTCATAAGCTCGACGAATAGTTGCTATTGCTTCATCTTCATTTGAAGGACCGTATGCCATTGTCATCCCCATCGTACCCAAACCAATAGAAGAGACTTTTAAACCTTGTTGACCAAGACTTCGGGTTTGCATTTTTGTTCCTCCTTAAATAATTCTATCACCTAAGTGTTTAAAGCCTAGATAAAAAGGTATCCAATCTTAGCTCGTTCAATATGAATTTTCATCACTGTTATTCATAGGAACAAAAAACATAATATCATGGGAGTTGAATAAAGTAAACAAAAAGTATATAAAATGTCTATTTAGTATAGTTTGTTTAAAATGATGATTATGAGATATAATATAATTTATAAGGGGGCAGTTAGATGGAACGGCAGATTGAAAAACAACATCAGATGAGGCAAAAGCTTACTAATAGATTGTTATTCCACGTTAGAAAAAATGGGTTTCAAGGTTTGAAAATGGATGAAATCTCAAAGATTATGGATATAAGCAGGGCGACTTTATATAAATATTTCTCTACCAAAGAAGATATTATTTCGTTTATTGTGAGTACATTTGTCGAATACATCCACGAAATTATTGAAGATTCTGATGCTGATCAAGTATTTGTTCAGCGATTTCAGCAAACATTTGAACAAACAATCTTATTAAAAGAGTTCATCACAGACATTTTCTTAAGGGAACTTGAAAATAGTTATCCTGAGAACTATGAGCGACTAAAAGAAGCCATGAAGCAACGAGAATATCAGGAATTGGCTTTTTATGATGAAGGAATAAAAGAGGGTTTTTTTAATAAGATTGATGGTAGGCTTATCATTATGCAAGATGAGATTCTAAGTAACATTTTAGATGTAAAGTACCTGATGGAGAACCATTTGACTGTGTATCAGGTGCTATTTGACTATTACAATCTAAAGAAAATTCAGTTGTTTAAACCTGATAAAATCAAATTGATGGATGACAACTTGATGATCCCTAGAATTGAGTGCATGGCACAAAAAATTTCAAAAAACTTATATTAATCTTAGCAATTTGGATTATCTAATTTTCTATAAAGTGAACACGCCACGCCTTACCTTAAGCCACAGGAGTGTGGAAACTTAACCAGTGTGCTAAGAACTTGTACGGATTACCGGAATGGACAAGAACATAATCCGCTTACCCATTAGACATAGAAGGGCATGAGTAGCCTGGCTGTTGCGACATTTTGAGTGAAGCTGGAGATCTAGCGGTTATGTATGGCAATGTATTGCTACAGCATACCGGCTTCAACCTAGCTGAAAGGAGCTCGGAAAAGTGGAAAGATCAGATGTCCATCAGCAAACGGAGCCTTCTATAATTTCGAGACGACCTACTCGGATACGGCTGGGTTGATATGTTCACACCAACGAGTACAAAGTACGGCCTGCTATGGCAGCGATAATGAGTCCTGATTGTCTGCCGCTCTGACAGGAAGTCTGGCTGATGAGGTTGATTGACTAAGATCTTGAAGAAGCTGTCGCGGACAGCTTCTTTTTATATTCGCTAGGGGTGTGGTCACCTGTCAAATAACTACTTCATCGTTCTCTGATTAAATACAATAATTCTGTATTAAATTAAATAAAGTAAATATTTCGTTGGATTATTCAAGAATTTCGAAGCAAAATGTTGACTTTTCCTGGGAAATGCCGATATACTCACGATGTATTACAAATATATTGTATGAATAGAGGTGATGAGATATCGGTTTCAGGTAAAGAAGATCCATACAATCATAATATGAAAGCGTTTTAATTAAATCGATGAGGTGATAAGTTTGATGTTAAAACGAAGTATTACGGTCGTGCTGTGTGTGCTGCTATTGATTGCCCCTAATGCGGCATTCGCCTATAAGAATCCGGCATCGCTGCCGGATGAATGGGGACAATATGGACTTGGCGACCCTTACGTGCTGAAGTTTAACGGTACATATTATTTATATGTGAGCACAAGAGATACCGATATCGGAGTCAAAGTGTGGAGCTCTCCAGACCTTACCCACTGGAGCTATGGAGGATTGGCCGCAACCGATCCGGTTACGAAGGGAGCCTACGCTCCTGAAGTTGTTTATTGGAACGGATATTTCTACATGTATACCTCTCCTGCCGGCAATGGTCATTACGTGCTGCGCAGCGAGAGCCCAACCGGCCCGTTCACTGTGCAGACGGGCAATTTGGGGCATTCGATCGATGGCAATGTCTTCATTGACGATGATGGCAAGTGGTATTTCTATCATGCAGACGCTGCGGGAATTCTAGCGGCTACGATGCCTACGCCAACGTCGATCGGCAACAGCGTCAATACAGGTGCAAGCATGGAAGGTTGGACGGAAGGGTCTACGTTGTTCAAGCGTGACGGCAAATACTATATGACGTATACCGGCAACCATGTATTCAGCAAAGGCTATCGGGTCGATTACGCGGTCAGCTCAAACCCGCTCACGGGATTCGTGCGTGATACGGATAACCCGATTTTAATCAGTACGGAAGGTCCAACAGTCGGTCTCGGCCATAATACGGTCGTCGTTGGACCGAACTTGGATGCCCGCTATATCATCTACCACAATCTCGAAGGAAAGGGCATTGTCGGACCTCTTCGCCATTTGGGAATGGACCGGATCGTGTTCAACGGGGATAAAATGTCAGTGCTCGGACCGACGGCAACCGAACAGCCGGATCCGGAAATGCCGGATTTCGAGGATCGGTTCAATGGTACAGAACTCAGCCCGACGTGGACGAATGCGGACGGTGTCAGCTGGAGCATTGATTCTGGCCTTTTGCGGCAGCAAGCCGCCGGTACTAACAGACTGTTGACCACTGCTGCGGCCGATAGCAGCTATACGGCAGAATTTAACCTGCAGCTGGCTGAGTCCAGCAATACCGGTGGCCAACGGCTCGGGGTCGTATTCTCCTATAATGACGATAACAATTTCGGAACAGCGCTTTTAGATCCAGCGAGCAATTCGTTGAAGACGCTGTTCCGGGTGAACGGCGCCGATCTGGGATGGGTGGAGAGCCCGCTGCCGGAAGGGTACGATTATACGAAGCTGCACAATATCCGCGTTGAGAAGGCAGGAGATACGTTCAAGATCTACGTCGACGGCATGCTGAAGGAGACGCGCAGCGTGATGCTTGGCGGCGGTAGCATCGGTTACGTCACGGAGAACGCGAAGGCTAATTTCGGTTATGCCGCTTTCAGCAACGACGTGAACGGCAGCAGCGATTATGACGCCGCAAAACCAGTACCGGGCCAAGTCGAGGCCGTCCATTACCTGTCGGGTGGCGATGGGGTCGGGTATCACGACCAGACACCGGGAACCAACGGTAATTACCGCGGAGATGGTGTGGATACAGGCAAAGCAGATGACAGCACCTCACATGTCACCGCTTTCGATAAGGAGGAATGGCTGCAATACCGGCTGAACATCGCGGAAAAGGCTAAATACGATATCGATCTTTCTTATGCGGATGCAGCTCCGGGCAGCAAAGTACAGCTCACTTTGGATGATGGACAGCCGCTGGGCGAGTTTGAGCTGGCTGGAGAAACCAATACTGCTGATGTAGGATGGGAAACCGCACAGCTGAATGGGGTAGAACTGCCGGGAGGTGAGCATAGCATAAAGGTCGCTGTCGTATCGGGCACGATCTCGATGGACAAGTTGATGTTCCACCGACACGCGGACGTTCCGCTTCTCTATGATAACTTCGATGATGGCCAGGATGACGGCTGGCAGCGCTATGAAGGTTTCTGGAGTGTGAAGAGCGACGTTGCCGAGGAGGAGCAGGCTTACGACGCTTATCATCCGATCCCGGGTGAGATTGGTACGGTTCACTATATCTCTGGCGGCGAAGGTGTCGGTTATCATGAGAATACACTTCAAAACATCGGCGGCCAGTACAGAGGAGATTCAGTCGACATTCGCTCCAATCCGGTCAGCGGCGGTTACAACGTCGGCTGGAACCAGACGGGCGAATGGCTGAAGTTTAACATTGACGTAGCGGAAGCCGGAACCTATAATGCAGAGTTCAAAGTAGCTACTACGCTCGATGGAGGTCAGATCCGGTTATGGCTTGACGATACGACCGATCTAACCGGCATTGTAGACATTCCGAAAACTGGTGACTGGAACATCTGGAATGTAGTGCGCAAATCCGGTGTTACACTGCCAGCAGGCAAGCATACATTGAAAGCCGAGACGGTCTACGGAGAATTTGATTTTGCAAGTATAGCGATGACGAGGACGGATCAGCCGATACCGCTACCCGGCGTCATCGAAGCCGAGCATTACAAGCCCGGCGGTGAAGGTGTAGGCTACCATGATTTGACGCCTGAGAACATTGGGGGCAAATACCGCACCGATAGCGTCGACATTCGATCCGCTGCATCCGGCGATCAGATCGTAGGCTGGAATCAAACCGGCGAATGGCTGAAGTACAACATAAACGTTGCGCAAGAGGGGCTGTACGATCTTGACTTGTGGGCAGCTACGACGTTCACGGATGCACAAGTCCGGCTATGGTTGGATGATACAACTGATTTGACAGGCATACTGGATGTTCCTGCTTCAGGCGACTGGAATAAGTGGAAGTCGGTGACGAAATCCGGTATTAGGCTGCCGTCCGGTGATCATGAACTGAAGGTCGAAATTGTCAAAGGCGAGTTTGACATGACGAGACTATCGCTCACCCAGTTCGATAAGCCGCATGTGCTGCCCGGATTTATCCAGGCTGTTGATTATAAGGCAGGCGGCGAAGGTACGGGATACCATGATCTGACTCCCGCTAACATCGGTGCGGAATACCGGAGTGATGCGGTCGACATCCGCCGAAATGCGGGCGGCAGCTACAATGTGGGGTGGAACGCTACCGGCGAATGGCTGGCCTACAACGTAGATATTGCCAAGGCCGGCGTGTACAACGTCGATTTCGTGACCGCTACATCGATGGACGGCGCGAAGGTCCGTCTGTGGCTCGACGATGCAACCGATCTAACCGGTGAAGTCGATATTCCGAATTCCGTTACCTGGGAGAACTGGGCGACAACGACGAAGCAAGGCATTTATCTCCCTGCAGGTGCACATACCTTGAAGGTCGAAACCGTGAAAGGCGAATTCGACTTCAAAGGAATACGGATTCATCAGAATCCGGTCGAACCGAAGGTTGCTCATATCGGCGAATATCAAGCAGCGGTCGGCAGCTTCGGGAAAACGTTGATCGGCGATGCCAATTGGTCGGATTACAGCGTGGAGTCCGATATCAAGCTGATTAGCGATACAGGTGACGGAGGCATTCTGTTCCGGGCGAGCAACCCGGCTCACGGCAAGGAGCTGAATCAGAATAATGCGGATTTCGTGCAAGGATATGTCGCCTACCTGAACAAACAGGGCGTTCATCTCGGCAAGCTGAACTATAGCTGGACCTATTTGACAGGGGCGCCACTCGAGGAGAAGACAGATGAATGGAAGCATGTGAAAGTCGTTGCGCAAGGTGCCCGCATCCAAGTGTTTGTCGATGATATGAACAAGCCGATTATCGACTACACGGACCGCAGCGGCAATCCATTCACACACGGCAAAGTCGGCATGCGGACGTTCATGAATGAAACGAGCTATGACAATTTCACGGTTCTCCCTGCCCCCATTAATGCTCCAGCCATCGGAAAGCAGCTGGAATGGTTTGGCTCAGCCGGGCAGTTAGACGAGAAGATCTGGAAGCAGCTGGATAAGGGTTTTGAGCATGCCGTCGATGCGGTCAGCAAGAAGAAGCCGGACTGGAAGCAGGGGATCAAGCATCTGGAGAATTTACTGAAGAAGCTGAATAAAGAGAGTAAGCAGGAAGAGGTTTCTGATCAAGCAAAGACAACGCTTAATCGGACCCTTAAAGCACTCATTGAGGTGTGGAGCGCAAATCTAAGCAAGTAGCCGGCCAAGTGGCGACAAAATAATAAAAACGTCCTTGTACCGAAGGAGACTCGGTGCTGGGACGTTTTGCGTTGTTGTACCGGAAGTTATGATGGTTATCGACTTGTGGATAAATAGATCGCATCAGAGAGAATTAGCATGTCAAAATAAAGGGGAGTCAATCCGACCATATTATCTGTATAAAATTGTCGAGGGACAAGAACATTGTTCCATTCAAAGTCGCTATATAGCGGCTTTTTTTGATTATGGCTTTAGCCAGTTGAGTGCGTGAAACGCACGAATCAAAAAACCACCCGCTATGCGGGTGGAGGGATTGAGGGTTTGACCACCATGACCATTCCCATAAAAAGGTCACATGATGCCCGATCATGTTCACAAGTTGGTAGCGATTCCACCGAAAATGGCAGTCTCAACGTTCATGGGATATCTAAAGGGGAAAAGTTCGCTAAAGATATTCGAAAAACATGCCCAGTTAAAGTATAAATATGGAAATCGAAAGTTTTGGGCAGAAGGGTACGATGTGAGCACAGTGGGTCTAAACGAAGCAACAGTAAGAAAGTATATTCCCAAGGTAATATCGAAACGGCAAATTTTAGACAATATAAGTTTCAAAAATCCCAATGTTCCATTTACAAAAATATATTCGGAACTTTGTCATTTGAGAGAATGGAGGGTTTATCGGTCTAATGTTGAATTAATTCCATATTGAGGGCGGATTAACCTAACGGGTAGTTTACTTCAATCCGCAAGTTTTATTTAGAACAATTTGATAAATGATCGGAAGTGACTAATGAACATTCGTCTGTTGAATGACTCTGATGCCCAAGTGTATAGAGAAGTAAGGTTGCGTGCATTGAAAAATGACCCCGATGCATTTGGATCAACGTATGAGCAAGAAGAAACTAAACCACTGGGGCACATTATAGAAAGGATACACCATACAAAAGATCAATTTACAATGGGATGTTTTGACGACAGTAACAAATTAGTTGGCATTGTCAATTTTTCACGTGAAAACAGGCTTAAGACGGCACATAAAGGTAACATTTACGGTATGTACGTAGAGCCTCAATTTCGAGGACGGGGGTTAGGTAAAGTCCTTCTATTAGCCTTGATTGAAAGAGCAACAAAAGAATGTGAAGGGTTGGAACAGATTCATTTGACGGTTGTGTCTAATAACAAATCAGCAAAACGCTTATATGTCTCGCTTGGGTTTGAAGTTTACGGTATAGAACCACATGCATTAAAGTTTGATGAACAGTATTTCGATGAAGACTTAATGATTTTAAGATTGCGACTTATAAACTAAAGGGAACGGTAGTTTAACGAACGGACTCATAAAAAGAACTCTCCAGAAGCGGAGGGTTCTTACATTTCTATCCATGTGTTTGCGGGTGGTGTCAGTTACGCTGGTATCCCTACAGGACGATCAGACTGACGCGCTGCCGCCTTTGACGCTTGGCGAGGCGTCATGAACCATGGGCTGATCCGGCGAGCCCGGATTGGTATTATGGGTCAATCCCGTTTATCGACCACCAGCTTGGCAGGCTGTTCGGCAGGGTCGGAACAGTTCTTTGATCTGAGCATCGATCTCAGCGAGAGTGCTAATTTAGTAGACGACTTATTTCCATTTTCTGATGGACGGAGTCGTCTTTTTTCTATTTTCATACATTATTGAGTTTCAATATTCGCTGCAAATTTACTATAAATATTGCAAGTGGTCCTTGTATCTCCATACCGATTAGACCCAAGAATGCCGCTACATCGTACGAGTGCCTGTGTTTTAATTCACTGTTTTTTGCCTCTATTTTGTAGCGCTCATTCGACTTTGCTCTAAAGTTCCCATATTCTTGAAACATTGCTTGCTCCGCATGTTCGTTCGACTTAATACTTACGGAGTATGTTCTGTATAGCAACTACGATCCTGGTTCTTGCGCCAATAGTTCATGTTACTTCACTCCCCGCTCACTCTGAAGTGTTGGTTGCCCATTAATATGTTTGGTTCCGTATAGCGGAGGGGTTTGCCTTCTTCCAGAATGGTTCGCGGACACCACGTTTTGAATTCGGATTCTTATGCCAAGTTCAATCGTGCCGTTTTTAATAGTTGTCCCTGCCTTCTGGCCCCCTATACAGTTTCAAGTCTATAAAACGTATTTTTCCCACGACCTCCTTTTCCAGACCCAACAGGTGACAGAAGTTGTCCTTTTCAAAGTGCAGCTTAACAGGTTCATGGTTCACCAGTTCATATGTAAACGTATAGAGGAGAAGATATTGCTTATATAACTAAGTAGATTCTTAAAATAATGATAAGGTTCAAAGCGCTTTAAGCAGCGGCAAGTTTTTGAGAAACCTTGTTAAATCAAATTACTATGGATATAATTTTTATAAGAAAACATTGTAGGAGGAAATCCAATGCATCCCCAAAAAGTCCCCCGTTAAGCCCGAGGTCCTCCATCCATGTGTTAGTGACTATCACCAAAATATATCAAAGGGAGATATGAGCTAATGCACATGAATGGACCAGTAAATATTCCTCGAAACGAAAGAATTCAAACCTGCAACGAAATTGCTTCGAGATTACATGAGGTGTATGGAGAAAAAATCCTAGCCATTGGAGTCTACGGTTCTGTATCCAGAGGTACTGACGGCCCTTTTTCAGACATTGAGATGTTTTGCGTACTATGTGAATCAAGCGAATCCGTGGAGTTTAGCTATGAATGGTCGGCCGGGCCTTGGAAAGCTGAAGTGAACGTCTGTAGTGCGGACGTTCTTCTTGAAACCGCCTCTACCGTTGAGGGGGAATGGCCGTTGACGCATGGTCCGTTCTTTTCCCAACTAAGCCTGTATGATCCTAAAGGCTTTTTCCCAAAATTGAAGGAAGTTGCTGAATCACCAACAATGGAAGATTTCCGTCATGCAATCAATGAAGTCCTTGTAGGGGAAATGTACGAGTTTGTTGGGAAACTAAGAAATGTTAGTCTAAGTGGTCCCCATACCTACTTGCCTTACTTGGCAGTGGAGTTTGCCCAATACGGAGCCATGTTAGTCGGGTTACACCACCAAAAACTTTTCTCGACTGGCTCATTGGTTCTACCGGAGGCATTGGAACTGCCAAGTCGTCCAGAAGGATTCGACAATGTTGCGCGAATGGTTATGTCTGGAGAATTAGCAGAACCTTCAAAGATCGTTTCAGCTTGTGAAAATTTCTGGAGTGGCCTTGTGAATTGGGCAGCCAAACATGGCTATGTTATTAGTACAAAACGAATCCCATTTTAACCGACAAATCCTTTTTTGATTAGACTGAGGCCCCCTTTCATCACGAGGGGGCTTTTACTTTTTAAACCGGCAGCCTTTTTCTATCGCTAAGACAAACGGGCAAGCTAGTACTTGGATACGCAAAAATTCCAACAGTAACACAAATGCCGATTAGGCAATCAGTCTAACCTCACATAAAGGTTGTGACACATCCATGGATGAGATTTTAGAAACATGCACTGGACTTGATGTCCATCAGGAAACGGTTGTGCCTTGTATCTTATTTAAGAACTTGGTACCAATGTTGATAAGAATCTTTATCTGTTTCATTAAGCTAACAGGCAGGGTAGTGCGAGAAGGATTTGGAATAAATATACAAACGTTACTGCAACCCCAAACGCAAGGATAACGAATGCAGTGCCTCCAATAATTAGTTTTTTCATCGCTTAACCCCAACTTATTGAATAGTAATAGATTCTATTAATCGGATGGTAGCATATCGTTCAGTAAATTTAAAATGTTTACTTGATGAGACTGACCTTCTTGTATTGTGCAATAACCTTTCCAATGCCCAGATTGAAGAATATTGGATGTTTTTAGAGTGTTTTCGGATTACGTTAAACTCTGTTAGTTGATAGACTTAATATAAGCGAAATGAAGTATGCGCTTACATTTGAGCGGAAGGGGTAATCACAATGCTAGGAAAACGAAAAGGGGTACAGCTGCTAACCATTCTATTACTGACCATATCAATGCTAGCAGCATGTGGATCAGACAATTCAAGCCAAGGTTCATCTAGCGAAGGTACATCCAGTACGGGTAGCGCTAGCAAAGACCCGATCAAGTTGGTACTGTGGAACACCTGGACGGATGAGGCTGCCGAGGGCAAGGCGGCGAAGGCGCGTGTTGAAGCCTTCAATGCAAGTCAAGAGGGAATTACGATTGAGATGGAGACGACGACGCATGACCAGTACAAGACGAAGCTGAAAACGCAAGCAGCTGGCAAGCAACTACCAGAATTGCTTCAAGTCTGGCCAGGAGCAGAGCTGGAGCCGCTGGCAAGAGGTGGAGTGTTACAGCCGATTGATGAGATCAAGTCCAATTGGAGCAACTTGATTGCTGACGATATCATGGCAGAGTATGCGCATGACGGCAAGCAATATGCGGTACCTGGAACAATGAGCTACACCAGCTTGATCTTCTATGACAAGGATATGCTGAAGGCGGCAGGATACGATGTATTTCCAGATACCTATACAAGCTTCAAGGATATGATCGCCAAGCTGGTTGGGGGAGGCACAACGCCGATCCAACTGGGAAACAAAGGACAATGGGTATTGCAATCAGTTTACTTGTCAACAATAGCGGATCGCGCGACGGGAAGCGACTATTTGACGAAGGTGTTGAATGGCAGCGCCACTTTCTCTGATCCACAATTTCTGCAAGGATTGTCCGTTATCCAAGAGATGACTAGTTTGAAGGCATTCAATGAGGATATGAATACGCTGGACGACTTCCAAGCGAGAGATAACTTTATTCAAGGTAAGGGAGCTATGTTCTTCGGAGGATCATGGGATGTAGGACCGATCTTGGAAGTGAAGCCAGAAGGCAAGAATATCGGTGTAGCGCGGTTCCCGGCACTGGAAGGCGGATTAGGCAGGGCGGAGAACGTCTCAGGTGTTAGCAGTGTGGGTATTGCGCTGAATGCTGATCTGAGCAGTGAGGAAAAAGAAGCAGCGTTTGCATTTTTGAAGTACTTCTATAGCGAGGAATTGTATGCGAATCTCGTATTAGATGGCTTGATGATTCCAGCTAACATTGAGATACCAGAAGGTGTGTCAGAAGTGACGAAGGAAGTAATTGAGGCAACGAATGATGGTAAGGCGCCTGTATACGATTCGGTATTGCCAGCAACGGTCATCTCGGTGCTGAACAATGGCTTACAAGCAATCACACTGGGGGCGATCACTCCAGAACAGCTGGCTTCTGATATGCAGAAGGAATTGCAAGTTCCATAGATCATCGTTCACCATGCACCGACTGTGCGTGCTTCGTAAGATTGAATTGTAGTACGCACAGTCTACTTTAGTTCCTTAGGAGTGACAGTATGATTACAAATAAAAATACAAAATGGATCGTGTTGGCAGGGTTAGCACCTGCATTGTTTGTGTACGCTGTGTTTTCCATCGCACCCATATTTATCTCCTTTTACTATTCTTTTATGAGCTGGGATGGCTTCTCGGAGATGCGCTATATTGGGTTCGATAACTTTAAAAAGTTGTTTGGAGATTCTGTATTTTGGCATTCTCTCCTGAATAATGGATACGTTATTCTGGCTTCGGTTGTTGGTCAATTGTCGATAGCTTTATTTATCGCCTTGTTGATGAATCGTAAATTAAGAGGTCTGAAATTTTTTCGTACAGTTGGCTTCATTCCAGTCATCTTCTCTTCCGTTGTCGTCGCCTTGACATGGAGCTTGATCTATAATTCGGAAACCGGTTTGCTTAATGAGTTTTTAAGACTAATTGGTCTTGATTCGTGGGCTCAGAACTGGCTTGGTGATACGAAATACGCTATGTTGTCGGTGTGTGTAACGATAATTTGGCAATTTATCGGATTGTATTTAATGATATTTTTAGCAGCGCTTCAGAATATATCTGGTGAGATCTTGGAGGCATCCGCGATAGATGGGGCTTCAGAATGGACAAAAACCACGAAAATTATTATTCCTATGATGAAAGAAACCATTTTTGCTGCCATTGTCCTAGCAATCTCTGGTAGCTTAAAGACTTTTGATCAGATATTTGTCATGACTCTTGGAGGTCCAGCTCATGCCACGGAAGTAACGGCTATCTACATGTACAACAAGTCATTTGACACGCTTCAGTTTGGTTATGGTAGTTCAGTAGCTGTCGTTATATTTATAGTCGGTATTGCCTTGATTGCGATGGTTAACAAATTAATGGGACAAAGAACGAATTAATAGGAGTGATGAGAGGTGAAACTTGGATATGTAAAAAAAATAAAAAAAGTAACTATTTATTTGATATTAGTAGCATACTCGCTGATCAATCTTTATCCACTTATCTGGATGGTTATTAATTCTTTTAAAACGAAAGAGCAGTTTTCAAGAGACAAGTTGGGTCTGCCAGATGGCATGAATTTTCAAAACTATGTGGACGCTTGGAGTACAGCAAATTTCAGTGATTATTTTGGCAACAGTATATTTGTGTCAGTGGTTTCGGTTCTTATTACTGTCATTTTTGGAGCATTGGCCGCATTTTTTATTGCCCGATTCAATTTGAAAATAAACAAATGGGCTTATAACTTCTTTTTATTTGGCATGCTTGTACCGATTCATGCTACCTTAATTCCCATGTTTTTGCTTATGCAGCAGCTGAATCTGATTAATACACGAAGCGCTTTGATTTTTCCATATGCAGCATTTAACCTGCCTATTGCTATCTTTTTGTTAGTTAGCTTTATGAAGGCTTTCCCCAAAGACGTAGAGGAATCTGCTGTTATGGACGGGGCGAAGACACTACGTATTTTTTGGTCCATCATTCTGCCCATGACAAGACCAGCGATTGCAACAGTAACTATACTCAGCTTTATCAATAATTGGAATGAGTTTGTATTCGGACTAGTATTGGTTAATGATCCTAAGCTGATGACACTGCCATTAGGTCTGCAGAATTTTGCAGGGCAATATACAACCAATTATGTAAGTCAGATGGCTGGTCTTACCATGGCACTGATACCTATTCTAGTAATCTATCTGTTGTTGGAAAAATATATTGTAAATGGTATGACAGCAGGGGCAGTCAAAGGTTAAGAAATCAATAGATTGTGGGCTGATACGATGTTCAGATGGCCTTTTTACAAATACTACAAGCACTTGAGCCTTAAATATAAATTTCTCATTGTGTTTCTACTTGTCATTACACTACCAACGATGCTTATTGGAACCTATATCTATTATGAGATGGATCTAGTATTCAAAAAGCAAGCATTGGAATCGACTCAAGATGTACTGGACAAAATTGAAAACAATCTGATTTCTATTGTTAGGGAAGTGGAGAACATCTCAGCCTACGCAATATTTAATGATGATATCCGAAGATATATGTTGACATCAACAGAGCAACTGAATGATCGGGATATGGTGCAGCGCATTGCTAATATTAATGGTTATTTGCTCTTTCAGTTGCAGTCCAAAGAATTTATCACATCTATTAAACTTGAGAGTGTAAATAGTCAATCCATTGATGCTGGCGAACCTATGAATGGAGATGAGCAGCAATGGAATACAATTGCAGTTCAGCAGAAGGGTCGTATGGTATGGAGTGATGCCTACCAATTACAAAGCGCATGGAGCGGTGAGAGTAAAGAGGTGATCTCGTTATCTAGAGTGATTAATGATTATAACGATATTCGGAAACAAATTGGTCTTATCCGCATCAGACTGGATGTGCAGCAACTGAATAAGCTTGTGGAAATACCAAATATTGGAACTAGTGGAGCAGTGTATCTGACGAATGAACATAATCAAGCCATTCTTAAAGTGGGCAATGATGGTCCAGAGCTGGGGCAGTTGCTTCAAAATATCGATAACACGCAAGAATCATCATTCCAATATTCAGCAGATGAAAAGGACTATCTTGTAGTTAAGCGGTCAATTGCAGATGTCAATTGGAACTTAATTGCTGTGGTCAATGAAAAGTCAGTAGCAAATCAACTCGCTCAAATTAGTGCGTTGATCCGTAATATGGTTATCACCTTAACGATATTAGGACTGGTTGCGCTGTTCGGTTTCTATTACTCTATTATTCGTCGCATCATCGACTTAACGAGAAAGACAGAGCGGATGGTGAAGCGCGATTTCTCCGTGAGGGTTCATGTCACTGCTATGGATGAGATCGGCAAACTCGGGACGAGATTCAACCAGATGGTAGAAACGATTCAGAGCTATATTGAGATTGAGTATAACTTGAAGATCAAGCAGAAAGAGTTTGAGATGAAGGCATTGTTCAGCCAAATCGATCCTCATTTTCTCTATAATACACTTGATATGATTCGCTGGAAAGCGAGGCTGGAGAAGGCAGAAGAGACAAGTATCTTAATTGAACAATTGTCTCGTATTTTTCGAGTCAATCTGCAGCAAAAAATATGGAATTCCCTTGGAGACGAAATTCTTTTCTTATCTAGTTATCTGGATCTGCAACAGAAAAGAATCGGCAATACGCTGCAATATCACATCTTTTATGACTGTACCATCGAATCTTTAACCTTGATGAAGAAAACCATTCAAATATTGGTTGAAAATTCGATCGTTCATGGGTTCAAAATGCAACGAGCACTTAAGACGATATGTGTTCGCTGCTATGAAGAGAACTCGATGCTGGTCATTGATGTGATTGATAATGGCTGTGGACTGACTTTCAAGCAGTTCAATCGCTGTATCCATGAAAATGAAGGGCATGCTCTCAAAAATCTTCAAGATCGTTTGGTGCTAGCCTTTGGAAGCAACTACGGACTCCGATGGAATAAACCTAACAAATCGGGAACATGGATCACAATCTGTTTACCGATCATTCCAAAAGATATAAATGTGGAAAGGCTCTATCAACCTTTGGGGGAATCACACAATGAGAAAGATACTTTTGGTAGATGACGAACCTATTATGTGTGAAGGTCTCAGGCTGACTGTACCATGGGAAGAATGCGGGGCAGAAGTTGTTGGCGTTGCCCAGGATGGTCTTGAAGCCCTTAACTGGCTGGAGGCATATGGGGACGTCGATATTATACTAAGTGATGTCAGAATGCCTATAATGGACGGTCTGGAGATGGCTGAAAGGCTTCATAAGCTACCGAAAACGCCTAAAGTCATACTCCTTAGTGGATACGATGATTTTGAGTATGCCAGAAAAGCAATGGGGGTAGGCGTTAAAAGTTATTTGCTGAAGCCTGTAGAAATTAGTGAGTTAATAGAAACCGTACGTACAGTTGTGGAAAAGATCAATCGTAAGGAACAAGAAGATGAATATTATTTGGAGATGGAACTCCGAAATATCATTTTTGGGAAAATTGAGGGCGATGAGCGCCTCTTTAATCAGGATAATGAACTCCTACAAAGGAACGCTTATTTTGCACTAAGCAGCAAGACTGATCAATCCATCATGAGGAGTGATAGCCAATACGCTTGTATTCAAGCTGTATTGAAGCAATACCAATTAAAAGCACTGTTTATCGAACTGGATGAGCATCTTTCATTCATCTGTATCTATCAATGGTTGCAAACGCTCTCTCAGCTAGAGTTGAGGCATCTGCTAAAGGAAGTTAAGAAATCCAATGTGGACTTCATTGCATTAAACACTACTCCTCATCTTATAAGTAAAGTGAATCACATTTATTCTAATCTTAGATCCACTTTAACTGAGAGTATTGCACGCAATCGTCGCTTCACCTATGTGCGATCGCATCATAATCCAAGTAATCTTTCATGGAACAGCAAGCATGATGTGCCCACAGAATTGGTTGATGAATTAATTAAGGGTGTATTCAAGTCGGATATCAATCAAATTATGGAATTGGTTAGAAAGTTGATTGAATTTTTTATACAGAACGTCTGTTTATTGCCAGATGCATATAAGCAATGCCAATACATTGAGAAAAAGATCGTGCTTCAATATGAAAAGTTAGTTCGAAATAAAGAATTTCCTATTCGGGAATTTAAAATTCAGTCTGTTACTTCATATGGTTCCTATAACAGGCTGCGCCAATTGCTTGAGGAAGATATGGCTGCTGCTGCCTATTTCGTGGGTCAAGGCAAGACCAGACATCAACATTGGGCGATGGAAAGTGCGATTGAATATATTCAAAAGTACTATGCAAGTGACATCAAAGCTTCAGAGGTTGCAGATCTTATTAATCTATCTCCGAACTACTTCAGCTCTTTATTTAAGCAGGATGTAGGCATAAGCTTCAATGAATATCTAAATGAATTTCGAATTGAGAAGGCAAAGCTGCTGCTGGAAAAAACACCGGACAAGGTAAGGCATATTGCTAGCCAAGTTGGATATCAAGAGTATAAATATTTCGTACAAGTATTCAAAAAATTTACTAAGGTCACACCAACAGAATATAGAAAGATCCTGCATGGTGAGTCCTCAACTACTTAATCTAGGAGTGACAGAAATTGAAAATCTACCGATATGAAAACAATCCGCTTGTCGGGCCAGAAGATGTGAAGCCCCATAAGGAAGGGTATGAGGTAATAGGGGCCTTTAACGCTGGAATAACTAGTTATGGTGATGAGATCATCATGCTGCTTCGCGTTGCTGAAAGACCCATTAGCTACGAGCCAGATGTTGTGAGGGCACCTGTCTATCGAGCAGATACCCATCAACTGGAGATTCTAGAATTTCACACGAGTGATGAGCGCTATGATTTTTCCGATCCTCGGTTTATATGCAGGAGAGGAGAGTCCAAATGGGAGTTTCTCACTTCATTATCCTATCTTCGCATCGCAAGAAGTAAAGACGGACGTCATTTTACTGTAGATGACGAGCCTGCAATCTATCCTTTCAGTGAGTTAGAGGTCTATGGGATAGAAGATCCGCGCATTACAGCAATGGACGATGGCTACTACATCTACTATAGCGCCGCTTCCTCCTATGGGGTTGGTGAGGTTCTTGCATACACTGCGGATTTTGTTACATTCGAACGGCGAGGCATGATATTTGCACCTGAGAATAAGGACGTGCTCATATTCCCAGAGAAGATCAACGGAAAATACTATGCACTGCACAGACCTGTGCCGAAGAGTAATGCTGATCCTGAGATTTGGATAGCTGAATCTGACAATTTATTGTATTGGGGCAATCATCAGCATTTAATAGGGCTCCGAGAAGGCATGTGGGACGATGGCAGAATCGGTGGAGGAGCAGTCCCGTTTAAGACTGAGAGAGGCTGGCTTGAGCTGTATCACGGTGCTTCTAAGGACAATCGTTATTGTATGGGCGCTATACTGCTTGATCTGAATGATCCATCGAAGGTGATTGCACGCTCAACTAAACCTTTTCTTGTGCCTGAGGCTGAGTATGAGATGAAAGGATTTTTTGGCGGGGTTGTGTTCTCCTGCGGTGCAATAGTCGTAGGAGATACAGTAAAGATGTACTACGGAGCAGCGGATACAAGTATGGCTGGCTGTGAATTCAGCATAACGGAGCTGCTGGATAGCTTGGATTATGTATAAGGTTGATTTTCTTTGAACAATTTTGGATGTTTTTAGAGTATTTTGGGATTACGTTAAACTCTGTTAGTTGATAGTCTTTAACATAAGCGAAATAAAGTATGCGCTTACATTTGAGCGGAAGGGGTACAGCTGCTAACCATTCTATTACTGACCATATCAATGCTAGCAGCATGTGGATCAGACAATTCAAGCCAAGGTTCAACTAGCGAAGGTACATCCAGTACGGGTAGCGCTAGCAAAGACCCGATCAAAGGAGTAACTAGCTATTCTGCGGACTTCATCGAGCCGCTTGAGATGATGGTTCGTACGGATCCTTACAATGGGGCTGAATACTTAAAGTACTCGTACCGTCGAAGCCTTTCTGACCGAATAGCTCAGCGTTCATCTGTTTCTTTTTTTAGTCTCATTATTGGACCTCCTTTACTACCGACCGATTGCCTGTCGGTAATAGAGTGTTAACGATGATTTGTGTGTGTCAAGAGAGTAAAATCGTTTGTTTTTGGGAAGTTCGTAAATCTGCGCTTACAGGAAAAATTGGAGCTATCCGGAATTGCCGTTGCAACGAGGGCTTTGTAAAGTAACGGCATAGATAACGGGACGCTGATGCGATTGGCCGGTCTCGATGAAAGGAGGAAAGCGATGCAAAAAGCAACTTGACAAGTAAACGGTCTTCCATCCATGAAGTGGAAAGCGCTATCATCAAATTTTTAAGATTAGTTAAACAAAGGAGCGCATGTGAATGACTAACCAAATGCAAAGGTTTGTAAAGAGGTGGATATGTCTTGTTATTGTTTGTTCAATTATATCGTCCATATTTTTATACTCGCCCGTATCGGCGAGCACTCCCGAGGAAACGAATGCTTCTCAAGAAATCGTTGATATGAAAATGATGAAAAAGCGTATGGTTGATTTTTACATCTCCAAAGATATCATAAATGACGGAACGAACGGCCGGGTCGAATGGACCTTCAAGTCACAGGCAGGTACTTATTTATCCAATCAAAAACCGGATGGAAGCTGGGGCGATGTCGATTATGCGAGTACAACTTCCGCCGCCAATGGGAGAGGTTGGTCACCCTACCTTGCATTAGACCGGTTGCAGTCGATGGCGCAGGCGTTTGCTGACCCGAATGATCCAAACTATCATAGTGAAACGTTGTTAGATGGTATTCAAAAGGCGCTGGATTATTGGTTCACGGTAAAGCCGACTTCAACCAACTGGTGGGAGACCGGAATCGGCAAACAACTAAGGCTGGAAAAAATTGCGCTTCTATGTGAAGGCTATTTAACGGCAACGCAAGTCTCCAATATTATTGACACGTTAGACAGCAGCCCTCACACTGTCGATGGAGCCAATTCGTCCTGGTACAATCAAAATTATATGTACCGGGGCTTATTGCTGGAGGATGCCCAGATCGTGCGGAACGCCGTGAATGCGTTTAACGTACTGTCGAATGTGACGACGACGTTGACGGGAATCCAGTCGGACATGTCTTTTTTCATGCATGGCAAAACGAATTATACGACGGGCTATGGAAGAAGCTTTGCCAGAGATATGTCATTCTGGGCGTTCATTACCTCGGGCACCATGTTCTCATACAGCGAGGCGGCGATTGATTCGTTATCGTCCTATTTGTTGGACGGCACCCGGTATCTCGTGAGAGGTGACGTTGCCGATCTGGGCATGGGGATGAATGGACCTGACTGGCCGGATTATGCGAGCGCGGCTTTGACCTTCTATGAAGATCCGTTGCAGTGGATGCAGGCGGCGAATCCGAAGAGAGCTGCGGAGTTTGCGAGTTTCCTTGATAATATTCGCATGATCGGCACGAACACGAGCAACGGACTGAACGCCAACAATATGACGCAATGGCAGACGCTCGTCTCCTCCCATATGCGGACCGACTACGGAATTACGGTCAAGATGTCCTCCAGCACGGTTAAAGGCGGCGAATGGAGAACGATTAATCCCAGCGGATATAACCTGTTGTACTGGACGCCGCAAGGAGCTACCGCCATTCAGAGAACCGGCGACGAATACAGACCCGTTTACCCGTTGATGGACTGGGCTCATGTTCCCGGTACGACGGCCCCGTACGCACTCACGAAAGACGGGAATTTCAACAATCCCAAAACGTTTGTAGGCGGAGTGACAAACGAGCGTTACGGAGCCACCGCATTTGATTTTAACAAGTTGAGTACAAGCGGAAAGAAAGGCTACTTCTTTTTCGATGATGAAATGGTGGCGCTTGGTGCAGGAATCGCTTCGACGAATACCGCGCCGATCCACACGACATTGAACCAAAGTCAGGCGATAGGTGAAGTTCTCGTAGACGGCAATCCGATAGCGGACGGAACGATGCAAACTAACGGACGCTGGGCCTATAACGATAATATCGGATATATATTCCCGAATCCGACGGATTTTCAAGTAAAACGGGAGACGAAAACCGGAAAATGGAGCGACGTCATCTCGGGAAGTTCAACGGAGGCGATTACCAAGCCGATTTTTTCGCTTTGGCTAGATCATGGCGTGAATCCCACAAACGCTTCCTACCAATACATTGTATTGCCGAATAAAACCTCCGGAGAGGTCAGCAGCTACGCGAGCGACAACCCGATAAGTATTCTTTCGAATACATCGTCCGTCCAGGCTGTCCGGCATACGTCTCTGGGAATTGCGGAGTTGCTGTTTTATCAACCAGGAACGGTGACGGTGAGAGACGGTTTGACTGTCACAGTAGATCAACCCGCAATGGTTATCGTTGACGAATCCACAGCACCTGTCCGTATTTCAGTTGCCAATCCCGAAACACCGGGGATTACAGTGAACGTGACGCTGGATCGGAACGGAGAAACATCCACGACAAGCTATACGCTCGGCAAGGATACGTTCACAGGCAGAAGCATTACTTTGAATGAGGGATCCTCCATCGACGACAGCGGATTCGATCTCGCTTACGATAAAGGTGCAACCGCTTCATCCAGCAAAGACAACCTATATGCCTCGAAGGCTACGGATCTTTATAGAACTTCGTATTGGGGTTCAAACGATTCGGATAATGAATGGATTTATGTTGATTTGCAAAATCAATTTTTGATCAATAAAGTTAGGCTAAATTGGGAGAAAGCATACGGGAAGAGTTATAAAATTCAAGTATCGAACGATGCTGTCATCTGGACGGATGTTTACTCAACGACGACGGGTAAAGGCGGAATCGAAGACATTTCTTTTAGTCCGGTCAGTGCCAGGTACGTTCGTATGCAAGGAGTTCAGCAGGGTACCGGAAATGGCTACTCGCTTAATGAGTTTAACGTGTATGAAGCAGTACCACCCAATCTTGCAGAAGGCAAGCCGGTAGTGGCAAGCTCATCCAGAGCCGCGAACGTGGGGCCCGGTTATGCAGTCGATGGCTCACTTAGTACCCGTTGGGGATCTAACTATTCCGATCCGCAGTGGATCTATGTTGATCTTGGCTCTAGCCAGTCCATCCAGGAGGTCGCCCTACATTGGGAAGACGCATACGGCAAGGCATACGAAATTCAGGTTTCCGACGACGCGAAGAATTGGACTCCAGTTTATGGCACCACAACCGGAGACGGCGGAGTCGATACAATCTCCTTCGAACCCGTGAATGCAAGATACGTTCAGATGAATGGCGCGAAAAGAGGAACCACATACGGCTACTCACTCTGGGAATTTAAAGTATATTCGGCTCTTGCTACCGTCCCGGACACACCTGCCGATGTGCATGCCGTCGGTCATGACGCGTCCGCTGAGGTGAGCTTTGCCGCGCCGGTTCATAACGGCGGAAGCGAAATTACAGGGTATAAGGTAACCGCGTGGGCAAACGGAGAAGCTGTTGCGACGGCGGAAGGTTCGGACAGCCCAATCACCGTCACCGGTCTGACGAACGGTACGGCGTATACCTTTACGGTAGTCGCTACAACCACCCAAGGCGATTCGGCGGCATCCATTCCGTCGAACGAAGTGATCCCGTCGTCGGATGAAGCAACTGTTCCGGCTTCGCCTGCGAATTTGACAGCAGCGCCCGGTGACCAATCCGTAACCTTAAAATGGGATGCTTCGGCGGAAAGCGTCACCTATTCCGTGTACCAATATGAAGGCATGGCGGCGCCGGCCGATCCGGTCAACTGGCAGCTGGTTCAAGACAGCGTAACGGAAGCCACGTATACGGTAACCGGATTGACGAATGAAACGAGCTATGCGTTCGCGGTAAAAGCCGTAGATGCGAGAGGCGAGAGCGATTTCTCCATGGCCGTGACGGCGACGCCGAGTTCGACATTGTCGCAGGTTCCGACAGCGCCGGTTCGTCTTGCCGCCTTGGCGGACGACCGGAAAGTTTCACTGAGTTGGGATGCCGTGGCTGGAGCGGATCGCTATGTCGTTTACAAGTATGCAGGGTCTGCGGCTCCGGTGGATCCGTCCGATTGGGTGCAAGTACAGGCGGACGTCACGGAAACCGCATACACCGTAACCGGTCTGACGAATGGAACGCAATACGCATTCTCAGTGAAAGCCGTGGGAGTGGGGGGCGAGAGCAAGTTCTCCAATGCCGTGACGGGGACACCGAAGGCTCCGCAATCGGAGACACCGACGGATCCGCAACCGGAAACGCCGGTCAGCGGCACAGGTAATGGCAATGATACTTCCGTCATCGAATCGACTAACGGCATCATTCTTATTCCGAGTGGACGGGCCGGCGAGGTCAGCCTTGATAAAGAAGTTATCCTAACGATAGGCGCAGGGGCGGCGGAGCAAGAGCTGCGCATCGAGATCGAGAAGCTGCTCAGTACGGCAAACCTCATATTCGATAAGGAAACGCTTATCAGCAACGTCTTTGAATTGACGAAAAATACAGCCGGCAACTTTAAGAAGCCGATCGTCATCTCGATGAAGTTCGATCCGTCTCTCGTAGAAGACAATCAAAGAGCCGCTATTTTCTACTATGACGAAGCAAATAAAGTATGGGTTGAAATAGGCAGCGTTGTGAACGGCGATCGAATTACGGCCGAGGTGGATCACTTCACCAAGTTTGCGGTCATGGCGGTAGGCGAGAAGAATGACGAAAGCGGCGAATCGAACGCACCGGCGCCATCGTTCACAGACATCGCGGAACATTGGGCGAAGAGCGCCATCCTGAGCGCGGCGGGCATGAAGCTTGTTAGCGGCTATCCGGACGGAACATTCAAGCCGAATACCGCCATTACCCGCGCCGAATTTACGTTCATGCTGGCCAAGGCGCTTAGTCTGGAAGGAGCAAGTTCAGTGGCTGCGTTTACGGACGAGGCCAAAATCGGCGGATGGTCGAAGCAAGAAATCACGAATGCTGTTGAAGCAGGCATTGTGAGCGGGTACGCGGACGGCAGCTTCCGGCCGAATGCGCGTATAACCCGTGCGGAAATGGCAGCGATGATCGCTAGAGCGCTTAAACATTCTGCTGAAGCAGGCGTAACGACCGGCTTCGCGGACGATAAGGACATCCCGAAGTGGGCGAAAGGCGCAATTGAGGCGGTTCGCAAGCTGGACATCGTGAGCGGCCGCGGCGACAATAAGTTCGTTCCGAAAGGTACTGCGACCCGGGCGGAAGCGGTGACCATATTGGTTCGAATATTGGAACAATAACAAATAACAGCAGGCACAGCGTAGGAACAGATATGTTCCTCATGCTGTGCCGGCGCTTTTTCCCGGTCATCTACAACCCGTCTACAATTATCAATGAGTATGGTCATCGATTTTATGATTCAAATTCTTTACTCAAAAATTTTCGTGATCATTTCACTTAAAAATATGGGGATGAGTTTAAATAACATTAATCAATATGTAAATAATAATGATTTTGATATTCGGCTTATTATTAAAGAAGAAAAACGTAGGATTGAGACAGCAATTACAGATTTACAATTACATTTAATGCGATTGTCCAGTCTTGATGAGCAGTTAGCGAAAAACAGGATATAACCCCTTATATTTTTCCGTTTTTCTCACAAATAACAAATGATACTAGAATTTCAAAATTGCAGATTGAAAACGTGGCACAGAAAAAAGATGCAAATTTTTCTTCAATATAAAAGTTGGAATAAATTTATAAAAGACTTGAATTTTTGCTTAGAGCATAAATTGTCTTCAAAAGACAAGAAAGCAATTAAATGTATTGAATATTGGAAGGAGAATATTCTTGAGGCAAATCAATTATGCGATGATACTATAAAATTTGCAGAAGATTTTTATCAAAAAAATTCCAAAATACTTTTGGAATTACAGAGGATAATTATAAATATTTAGTCGGATTGATTAATGAATATAAGTTACGGTGAGAAATTTTGTTGTGGGGAATTTGCAAGAGTGCTGAAAGGTATGTGGATAGTTAAGACTTTGATCCTCTAAGATCATTTGTTTTATTTGGAAGAGTTGAAATTCTATGCAGAGCTGCCCCCGAGCTTGTCTGACCAAAAGTCGAGCACGCGGACGGGATCGGAAGTGTTCGTGTCAGCAAATTCTTAGGAGCATCGCTATTCTTTGCTCATAAGATTTTTATGTGTTGTTGTTGTATTCGTATGGTGGAATATAGAAAAAGGGGTTTTGGGAGGTCCACCTCAATGCATACTTCTAAATTAACCATATGTGAGGTAAACACTCTGATTGGTGAAAATGGATCAGGTAAAACGAATGCATGATGAGTAAATAGGAAATTAGTGAGAAAGCGGTGGTGCTTGCGGTGTCCGGGCTGCGCTTATTCTAAAATGTTGTCCGAAGCCGCCGATCGCGCTAAAATGGCTTTAAATGAAACGCTTCAATAAAACGGAGGCTTCGCCGTGACAATTAAATGGATTGACTTGTCCAGGAATGCGATAGATTTATACGAGCAGAAGCATACTGGCGGACATCTCGTGTCTGAGCACTATCACCAGACGCACCAGCTGCTGTTTGTGCTGGAGGGCGAAGGCGCTATCCGGCTGGGGGGGGAGAAACGGAAGCTGGTGGTCGACGATACGGCGCTGATCGTGCCGTATTCCGTCCACTCGGTCATGTCCGACTCTAGGCTGACCCTGCTAGTGTTGGCGTTTGATGAGGCGGTGCTCGATCCGGATATGAGGGCGCAGCTGCTCCACGACTACTTTCCGGCCTCCTGTCTGATGAAGCCGGGATTGTTTGCTGCGAGCGAACTGCGTCAGCTGCTGAGGAAAATGCTGTTCGAGCAGTCCAGGGAGCTGTCGCTGCTCGTCCGGCTTTCGCTCAAAGTCCAGCTCTCTCAGCTGCTGCTCTTGCTGGTTCGATCGGCCGGAACGGAGGCCGCCGGAGCGGGCTCCAGCTCCAACAAGCTTCGTGCCGAGAAAATTCGCAGCTATATCGATTCGAAGTATTTTGATCCGCTGACCGCGGGGGACATCGCCTCCAAGCTGGACATCAGCACGCGGCACGTGAACAACATCTTCAAGGAACGGTACAACATGACACCAATGCAATATTTGACCGAGGTACGCATTCGCATCGCCCAGAAGTTGCTGGTGGAAACAAGTAAGGACATTATTTCGATCTGCTTCGAGGTCGGCTACGATTCCGTATCTACGTTTTACCGGTCGTTCAAAGCTGTCGCGAAGCTGTCACCAAAAACGTACCGGGAGCTGAACGCACCCGCGCAAGCCGAGTAGGCAGCCTTCCGTCAAAAAGGACAAGCGAGCGCACAATCGTGCGATCAAACGAACAAGAATGCAATCAGCGGCCGAATGGCCGATTGATTGAAACGTAAGTTCCCCTTCATCCCCCATTGGCTAAGCGCCCGCGGGGGATGTTGTTTTTCGCTTGAACAATTCGCTTCCGAAATTGAGAATCGTGTTCCCGGAATCGTAAGAAAAGCGGTTTCGCACCGACTATAATACGGATATACGAAGCGAAGGGGGCAATGAACGATGGCAGTTCGCAACATCGGCATTACTATGAACGGCGTTACCGGACGGATGGGAACCAACCAGCATTTAATCCGTTCGATCCTTGCAATTCGCAAGCAGGGAGGCGTCGCGCTATCGGGCGGAGACGTCATCATGCCCGACCCGATTCTGGTCGGCCGTCAGGAGAAGAAGCTGCAGGTTCTGGCCGCCGCCCACGGCGTCGAGCGTTGGAGCACCGATCTTGAAGCATGCCTCGCCGATCCATACAATGAAATTTATTTCGATAGCCAGACGACGGTGCGCCGCGCGGAAAGCATCAAGCAGGCGATCACGGCGGGCAAGCATATTTATTGCGAGAAGCCGACAGCCGTCGATCTCGAAGGAGCGCTCGAACTGGCCCGCATCGCCGCCGAGGCGGGCGTGAGAAACGGCGTCGTGCAAGACAAGCTATTTTTACCCGGTTTGCTTAAGCTGAAGCGCTTGATCGACTCCGGCTTCTTCGGGCGTATCTTGTCCGTGCGGATGGAGTTCGGCTATTGGGTGTTCGAAGGCGACTGGCAGCAGGGTCAGCGGCCATCGTGGAACTACCGCAAGGAAGACGGCGGCGGTATTATCGTCGACATGTTTGCACACTGGCGCTATGTTCTCGAGAATTTGTTCGGGGAAGTGAAGGCTGTTTCCTGTCTTGCCGCTACACATATTCCGAAACGTCTGGATGAGCAGGGCGTTCCGTACGACTGCACGGCAGATGATGCGGCGTACGCCATATTTGAGCTGGAAGGCGGCATTATCGTGCAGGCCAACTCGTCCTGGGCGGTGCGCGTAGACCGCGACGATCTGCTCACAGTTACGGTCGACGGCACCGAAGGCAGCGCCGTGGCGGGTTTGCGGGACTGCAAGACGCAGCATCGGGTCAATACGCCGAAGCCGGTATGGAATCCGGACATTCCGAACCCGTTCCAGTTCCGTGAACAATGGGTGGAGGTACCGGACAACGCGTCATACGACAACGCGTTCAAGGTGCAATGGGAACTCTTCTTGAAGCATGTCGTCATCGGCACGCCGTTTCCGTGGGATTTGCTCGAAGGTGCGAAGGGAACCCAGCTTGCCGATCTAAGCTTGCAGTCGTGGCAGGAACGCCGCTGGATCGACGTGCCGAAGCTGAGCCTGTAAAGGAGGGGAGTCCAGATGACTAAATCGCTGCTCCTCCCCCGCGCAGGGGGAGCGTTGTATGAATATGCTCTTGGCAAAGCCGGCTCGCTTGCTGTGTCGACCAAGCCGTTTACGGGCCGTATTGCCTTCTCGGCCGCCCATGTCGTATGCGATCCGTTTGCGGATGCCGATCCGCTGCATCACGCGCAGATCGATTGGAACTCGACCCTCGCCTACCGTCACCATCTGTGGTCGCTCGGTCTGGCCGTGGCGGAAGCGATGGATACCGCGCAGCGCGGGATGGGCCTCGACTGGAACCGCTCGAAGGAGCTTATCCGCACTTCGATCGTGGAAGCGCGCTCGGTTGGCGGCAAAGTCGCCTGCGGCGCGGGAACCGATCATCTGCTCCCGGGACCGTCGGTCACGATCGCCGACGTGGAAGCCGCCTATGAAGAGCAAGTCGGCTTCATCGAAGGCGAGGGCGGTCAAGTCATTCTGATGGCGAGCCGCGCGCTTGCCGCTTGCGCGAAAGGGCCCGAGGATTACCAGCGGGTGTATGGGCGCATTTTGGAACAGGTGAAACAGCCGGTCATTCTGCATTGGCTTGGCGACATGTTCGATCCCGCTCTGGCCGGCTATTGGGGATGCAAGGACGATCTGGATGAGGCGATGGACGTTTGTTTGCGCGTCATTCGGGCAAACGTGGACAAGGTCGACGGGATTAAAATCTCGCTGCTCGATGCCGGTAAAGAAATCAAGATGCGTCGGCTGCTGCCGGAAGGCGTCAAGATGTACACCGGCGACGACTTCAACTACCCGGAACTGATCAAGGGTGATGAGCACGGCTACAGCCATGCGCTGCTCGGCATATTCGACGCGATCGGGCCGGCCGCTGCCCAGGCGCTTCATGCGCTAGACGCAGGCGATCTGGTCAGTTATGAGGCGATTATGGAGCCTACCGTTGCCTTGTCGCGTCATATTTTCCAGAAGCCGACGTACACCTACAAGACGGGAATTGTGTTCATGGCCTATTTGAACGGTCACCAACCGCATTTCCGCATGATCGGGGGAGCTGAGGGATCGCGCTCGATCGTCCATTTGGCCGAGCTGTTCGTGCTTGCCGACCGGGCCGGGCTATTGGCCGATCCAGAGCTTGCCGCCGAGCGGATGAAGCCTGTCTTAGCGCTGGCAGGTATTCGGCTGTAATCATCTATAGCAATATTTGAAATCCGGGAGGGATCAGCATGGAACTGCTTCGTTCCATAGACAGACTCAGCTTGAACCAGATTACGACCGATCGGCTGGATATGCGCGAGGCCGTGGAAGCATGCGTTCATGCGGAAGTGCCTTGGATCGCGCTGTGGCGGCATAAAGTGGCCGAGACCGGCCTGGCCGAGAGCAAGCGGCTTGTACGGGACGCGGGCCTGCGCGTCTCCAGCCTGTGCCGAGGAGGTTATTTTCCGGCGTCCACCGCGGCTGCGCGCAAAGAGCGGATGGATGACAACCGTCGGGCTGTCGAGGAAGCGGCTGAGCTCGGCACGAACGTACTCGTGCTCGTTTGCGGACCAGCTCCTGACCGGGATATCGATTTTGCCCGCAAGACGGTCGAAGAGGCAATCGCGGAGCTTGTGCCCTTCGCCCGCTCGCACGGAGTCAAGCTCGGAATCGAGCCATTGCACCCGATGTACGCCGCTGAACGCTCCGTCATCAATACGCTGGCGCAAGCCAACACGCTCGCGGAGCAGCATGACCCACAGGACGTCGGCGTCGTTGTTGACGCGTTCCACGTCTGGTGGGATCCTGAGCTATACGCGCAAATTGAGTTTGCCAGAGGGCGGATACTGGGTTTCCACGTTTCCGATTGGATCGTGCCGGTACCCGACCTGCTAATGGGCAGAGGGATGATGGGGGACGGCGTTATCGAGCTGCGCCGGATGCGTCATGCCGTCGAGAAGGCCGGATACTCAGGGGCGATCGAGGTGGAAATCTTTAACCAGCAAGTATGGGATATGCCGGGAGACGAGGCGCTCAAGCTCATCAAGGAACGTTATTTGCAGCATGTATGAATTATAAATTTGCAGCTTTGGAGGGAAGGAATGTGAAGATTTGTCGCACCGCGCTGATCGGGATCGGGGGATTCGGCGCTCAGCATGTAAATATCATGCAGAAGCTGGCCGGTGAGGGCGGCCTGCAGGTTGTCGCTTTTGCGGAGCCTAATGTCGGCGCCCATCAGGAGTCTTACGGCAAGCTGACCGCGCTTGGGGCCATCCATTATACGGACTATGTACAGATGCTCACGCTTCATCCGGACATCGATTTCGTCGTGATCGTCACGCCGATCCCCACCCACAAGCCGATGTGCATCCAGGTGATGCGGATGGGCTTTCACGTGCTGGTGGAGAAGCCCCCGGCGGTAACGATTCAGGACTTGGACGAGATGATCGCGGTGCAGATGGAGACCGGGCGCTTGTGCCAGGTGAACTTCCAGAATACGTCGGGCCAGGCGTTCCGAGCGCTGCTGGAAAGGATCGGCTCCGGTGTGCTCGGGCAGGTGGAGCATGTGGTCGGCATTGGCATGTGGAAACGCTCTCGCTCGTACTACGATCGAACCCGCTGGGCCGGCAAACTGGTCAGCGACGGCCAGTATGTGTTGGACGGGACGTTCAACAATCCGTTCGCCCACTTGCTGCACCATAGCTTGCTAGCAGCCGGAGGAGGCGCCGCAGGCTTGTACCCGGAATCGGTGCAGGCCGAGCTTTACCACGTCAATGACATCGAGGGGGACGATGTCTCCTGTATTCGCGCCGTTATGGCTAACGGTGTGAACGTTCATTTTTACTCCATGCTTTGTCACGAAGTAAGCGAAGTGCCTTCGATTGCCGTTTACGGAACGCGAGGGGAAGCGCATTGGAATTACCAGAACAAGCTGACAATTCGCGCACAGGACGCCGAAGAGGATTTGGCGTTTGGTCCGACCGATTTGATGTGCAGCATGTATCTGAGCCTGATGGAAGCGATTGAAACCCCAAGGAAACCACTCTTCTCGCCGCTCAAGGCAAGCCGAAGCTTCGTGCTTGTATCCAATGGAGCCTATGAGTCGGCCCGCGCCGTTCGCGCCATTCCCGACCGGTTCGTGACCGAGCAGGAGGGTAGCGACTCCACGGTGCGCTTGCTGCCTAGCTTGTCCGAGAAGATGAGAGACGCGGCAGCGAAGCGGCAACTGTACAGTGAATATCCGCTTCCTTGGGCAACGCCTACCCTTCCGTTCAGGATGGAGAGCTACAGCCGATTCGAGCTGCCTGCCGACATGCGTGCAAGTAGCGGTCGACTGACTAATTAGATGTGTCACTTCCGGGCTCTTGTTGCGGCTTCGCGGCAGGGGCCCCTTTTCTTGGTTTCCTTCTTGCCTCTTCCTTAGTAGGGTTCTGATTCACTTATCCCCCTATCAGTTGAGATCAAGGCAGGCTGTACGTCTTTATTTAGAGGAAGGGTTTACTTGGCAGAGCTATGACCAGATTTCACGTCCCTTTATCTGTATGCGAGAAACAAAAAATATAAAGAAAAACCTTGAGAATTTTAAGGTTTGAACTGGAAGGACTGCGGTACAGTATACACGATATCGTTAAGCATTCAACCAAGAAAGAAGGTTAGAACATGCCAACAACCTGCAGCCGCCGGAATGGACAGCGTCCCGAAGGCCAAAAATACGCCTTTTACCGGTATTTTTCTATGGGCGGGATTGAAATCATTTTCAATGCGTTCACCCGGATGGATTGGTTGAAAAAACTGAACCTGAGGGTGCGAAGAACGTTCGGACGAATCGCCGGCAATAAAGCAAATAAGGAGTGTAAAGTGTTTTCGGTGAATGCTGAGAGCTATATGATTCCAAGGAGGACTGTTAATGCTCAGGAAAAGATTCAGGTACCTGCTGCTTTGTCTCGCGATGCTGCTGATGCTGCCGCAATGGAGCGGTGCGGCTGCGGCGGCAGACAAGGCGCCCGATGCGAAAGATTCGATGTCGGCGTCGACAACGGCGGTGTCGGAGGTGTCAAATCTGTATAATACGATTATGCAGGTAGGAGCCGACCCTTGGGTTTACAAGCATACGGACGGCTATTATTACAACGTTTTTGTCAACGCCAGCGGCATCATGATCCGCAGATCGATGACCATTACCGGCATTGAAGCGGGCGAGAGGAGACTAGCCTGGACACCGGTTAAGGGTACCATGTACAGTTCCAATGTTTGGGCGCCCGAAATGCACTATCTCAAAGATACCGATGGCAAATACAAATGGTATATTTACTTCGCGGCTGACAACGGAACCAACGCAAACCACCGCATGTATGTGCTGGAGAACGCGAGTGAGAGTCCGATGACCGGAACCTGGGAGTTCAAAGGGAAAATAACCGATTCCACCAACCGCTGGGCAATAGACGGCACGGTGCTGACTGTAGATGAGAAACACTATTTCATCTGGTCCGGCTGGGAGGAAACGGATGGGAGTTTCCAAAATCTATATATTGCGGAAATGAGCGATCCACGGACCATCAGCTCGCAGCGGGTATTGATTTCGACGCCTGACCATGATTGGGAAACGTCCCCGGGCAGGATCAACGAAGGTCCCCAAGTCAATATACGCGGCAACACCATCAACCTAGTCTATTCCGCAAACGGAAGCTGGACAGACAGTTACTGCCTCGGACTGATCACGGCCAAGATTGGCGACGATTTGATGAACCCCAGCTCCTGGGTAAAACAGGACAAGCCGATTTTCTCCAGCGCCAACGGCGTTTACGGCCCGGGTCACCACAGTCTCACCACCTCTCCCGACGGCAGTGAGGACTGGATTATCTACCATTCCGCCCGCTGGCCAGGATCAGGGTGGACCCGCAATGTCCGAGCGCAGAAATTCACCTGGAACGCAGATGGAACGCCAATCCTGGGGGAACCCGTCGATCCGAACAAACCGATTGCCACGCCTTCAGGGGAGCCGGCACGTCAGCGCTATGAGGCGGAAGCAGCCCTGTTGGTGAAAGATCCCAGCGGCGGAACCGGTCCCGGCGTTTGGTGGGAAGGTACCGCTTCCAACGGGAAGAAGATCGCCAATATCAAGAACGCCAATGATTATGCTCAGTTTACAGTCAACGTGCCAGAGGCGGGATTTTATGTGCTGTCTGTGCGCAATGCCAACGGTTCATCGAATGGGGCAGATGCCTCCCATATCTTGTCGGTCAACGGCAGTTCCGGCGCCCGTTTGAACATCGTCTATGCCGGTTGGAATCGTTGGGGAGCCTCCACGGCGAAAGTCTATCTTAAACAAGGCAACAATACCATCCGTTTCTCGACGGGTGCCAACCTTGCCGAAATTGACAGCATGGATATATTCAAGCTTGATGTTGCGTCGGAAATTCTTTTCGATTCTCCAGGGTACACGCTGGGGTTAGGTGAAAGCCGCAGTTTGCCCGTGTATACGGTAACAGGTACTACCTATTCCCCTGTGGACAGCGGAGTTTCCTTCAGTTCTTCCAACAAAGAGGTCGCTGATATTGATGGGATTGGGGTCAAGGGACTCAAGGCAGGCAGCGCCACGATCACCGCGACATATAACGGAAAGACGGCTACAGCCACGGTTACCGTTGCCGCTGAACCTAAGTCTGTGCAGTCCATTGCCATCAGCGGATTGAACCACATCCTGACCAGCGGGCTGACAGGGCAACTGCAGTTAACAGCAAACTACAACACCCATGAAGTTCAGGATGTGACCGCCGACGCCACTTACTTCAGCAGCAACCCAGACGTGGCCAAGGTCACGGTCACCGGTCAGGTATATGACACTGGGCCGGGGCATACGGTGATTACAGCCGTATACGGCGGCAAGGAAGCAAAATTCAACTTGACGGTAACATCTGATCCGTCTCAGGTTCCTCAGATTCTTTCTCAAGTAAAGACTCCCTCCGGAGTGACACCTAGGCTGCCCGGCGTTGTTGATGTCAATTATAAGGGTGAGATAAGCATCGCCGAGGTCAGCTGGAAGCTGGAAGGAATATCCTTCAACTCACTAGGCACGGTTCAGGTTCCTGTTATATTGACACTGAATGGCGAGAAGAATCCAGCTACCATTCCCGTAGAAGTGATCCCGGGATGGGGTCTTGATGAGATTGTAGATATCATGCGCAGCAGGATAGTCGGTTTCTCATATCCGCTGGGCAAAGGCTTGGGAACCTATAGTCAAGATGCGTATAATGCTCTCTTGGCTGAGCTGGATCATGCGGAAGAGTTGTCCGTAGACCCTGATCTGCGTGAAGAGCAGTTTGAGGAGGCGCTGGATCGCCTTGCTGAAGCGGAAGCAGCCCTGCTAGACTCACTTAACCTTACCGAGGATGGCGTGACCTATAACGCCTACCGGGATTTCTCCGGCGATGAGACGGGCAAGTACCCTTACGGCATTACCATCGAAGCTCTGACCAATAGCGCTACTGCCACTGTGCAAGAAGAGGATGGTAATAAGTTTCTTCGGCTGGCCACTACCACGGTTTCTGGCAAGGCAAACCTGTTCCTGCCCTATGCAGGCGAGGTCAAGGCAGAAGCGGATCAGCACATCGTCATAGAGTATCGTGCCAGATTAAACAGCAGCTTTCAGTACGCCAATGGTGCCATGGTGAGAAATGACAGTGGCACAGGTAATTATTCCATGGTCACGGCTTTTGATATGGGTAAAATGATCGTGCAGAATGGAGCTTCCAAGAAGCCGGTTAAGGACGTTTCCTACAATACATGGTACAAAATTAAAATGGTGGCAAACTGGGACGCTAAGACTTATACCGTTTATATCAACGATGATCCTGTTCCGGCGGCCACTGACTTCCTCTTCCGTCATACAGGCGGTAGTAAGTTGACCGGCCAGCTGTTCGGCATCGACGGCTACGCCAACGCTTCAATCGACTTCGACGATTTCAAAGTCATGGTTAAGGGAGGATCGGAAACCCCGCAGATCACATCCGCGGTTCTTTCGCCTGAAGTTCCGAATGGCCAAAATGGCTGGTACACGCATCCTGTAACGGTAAGTTTGTCAGCAAAGGCCCCGTGGGCAAGCGTTGCAAAAACCGTCTACAGTCTGGACGGCGGGGCAACTTGGCAAACCTATACGGCACCGATCACATTCAGCCAAGACGGTACTTACACGGTTACCTATCGTTCGACTGATCCAGCAGGGAATGAGGAGATTGCGAAAGCCGTCAGTTTTAAACTGGATTCGAAGGCGCCAACTATAGAAGTTGCCATTCCTGAAGACGGCAGCATCCATGAAGATAGCGGGGATTTGACCCCTTTGGTGACTATGCTGGATACGGCATCGGGAGTCGACAACAGCAAGACGATGGTGACGCTGGATACGTATTCTTATCCGGTTGGCACGACGGCCCCACTCTTTTCATTGCCGCTGGGAACACATACGCTTGAGGTGTCTTCAGTTGATCTAGCCGGCAATCCAGGCAGTAAAAGCGTTGTTTTCCATACTGTGGCAAGCATCCATTCATTAAAGGCATTGGTGACGCGTTTTGCCGAGAGCAAGGAAATCGATAATGCCGGAATCGCCCGTAGCCTGCAGAAAAAACTGGAGAATGGCAATTTGAACAGTTTTGTTAACGAGGTGCGGGCGCAAGACGGAAAACACATATCGAACGATGCGGCAAACTATTTACTTAGGGACGCACGCTTCTTGTTGTCCCGGCAATAATGTGAAGGAAGCATTAACTCTGGCATTTAAATGAAAAGCTAACGCAAACGGGAAAGGTAAGCCCAAAAGGACGCGAGCGAATTCGCGTCTTTTTTTCTGGTACGTGAAAAACAAAAAAAACTATAGAAAAACCTAGAGATTTTTAAGGTATGCACCGGTGGGACTACGATACAGTATAAACATCATCGAAAAGCAATTAACCAAGAAAGAAGGTTAGAACATGCCAACAACACCTGCGACCGCCGAAACGGACAGTGTGCCGATGGCCAAACAAGCCTTTTACCAGACCAAGAGGTTTCGGCAGAATATTCCGCTGTTCCTCATGCTCGTACCGGGGATCCTGTATTACGTGATATTCCGGTATTTTCCTATGGGCGGACTTGTGATCGCTTTCAAGGATTACAATTTCCGCGATGGCATTTTGTCCAGCCCTTGGGTGGGACTCAAGTATTTCAAGATTTTATTTCAGTCCGACGCTACGCTGCAGATCATCTGGAATACCCTCGAATTAAGTATTCTGAATCTGATCTTCGGTTTTCCCGCGCCGATCATTATCGCCATCGCGCTGAATGAGGTTCGAAAAAGATGGCTGAAGCGATGGATTCAAACGATTATTTATCTTCCCCACTTTCTGTCATGGGTCATCGTAGCAGGGCTGGTTCTCACCTTGTTTTCGATCGATGGCGGCACCGTTAACAAGCTGCTGGAGCAATGGGGAATGGAGCCGGTGCCGTTTTTGTATCGGATCGAATCCTGGGTTGCGATCTTTATCGGCTCCGGGATGTGGAAGGAAATGGGGTTCGGTGCCATTATCTATCTCGCCGCCCTTTCGTCCATTGATCCCAGCTTGTACGAATCCACCGCCTTGGACGGCGCGGGTAAGCTGAGACAGATCTGGCATATTACGCTGCCGGGCCTCCGTCCTACGATTATCCTTCTGCTGATCCTGGGCATGGGCCGGTTGATGGAGGTAGGGTTCGATCAGGTTTACAACTTGCAGAATCCCACAGTCCTGGAAAAAGCCGAGGTCATCAGCACCTATGTGTACAAAGTGGGGCTGCAGAAGGCCCAATTCAGTCTGACCACGGCCATGGGTCTATTCGAGTCCATTGTCGGCTTGGTGCTGCTGTTGTCGGCTAACGCACTGGCCAGGAAATTCGACCAGGGATTATTCTAGCCCATGCTTCCGAAGCAAGTTTTGTACGAAGCTTATCCGGAAAGCAGGGCTCACAAAACTTTAAGGGAGGGGACCTGCATTGAGAGAGTCGGCTAGCGGAAGGGTTTTTTCGTTCTTCGTTCACACTGTTTTAATTATCATCGCACTCACCTGCATTCTGCCTTTCCTGCATTTGATCGCTTTGTCCATAAGCGAAGGGCAGGCAGTGGATCTGGGACAAGTCTTGTTCTGGCCGGCGGGCCTTGATTTCACCGCTTACAAATATTTTTTTCAGAACACGCCAGCCTTGCGGGCGTTTGGCAACAGCGTCATCATCACGTTGGGCGGAACGGCGCTTAGCATGCTGACTACGGTTCTGACGGCGTATCCTTTGTCCCGCCGTTATCTGTATGCCCGCAAGCCGCTCACAACGGCCGCGCTATTTACGATGTTGTTCAGCGGCGGCATGATTCCCACGTATCTGGTGATGAACAATCTGCATTTGACGAACACGTACTGGTCCTTATGGTTCGTTGGGCTGATCAGTACCTATAACATGTTAATCATGAAAAGCTTCTTTGAAAACATTCCGAGTGAAGTGACGGAATCGGCTCAGATTGACGGCTGCGGAGAGACGCAACTGCTTTTGCGCATTATTTTGCCTTTATCCCTGCCCATGCTGGCCACATTGACGTTATTCTACGGCGTTGGTTACTGGAACATGTTCATGAATGTCATTCTTTACATCAATCGAACGGAACTGCAGAATCTCACGGTCATTGTCCAGAGCATGCTGCAGATTCAGAGCATGGACAATATGATGGCGATGGATATCATGCAGCAGCAGGAGCTGATCTCCGAGAAACTGAAGGCGGTAGGAGTTATGGTGATGGTGGTGCCGATGCTGGTGGTATATCCGTTTTTGCAAAAGTATTTCGTTCAAGGGATTATGCTGGGTTCCATTAAAGGTTAGCGGCAACACATCTATTCATTATAGATCATGGGTCGAGAGGAGCTTGTAAATGTTAAAACAAACATCCAAGTGGAACAAAAGGGTCTGGTCATCCGCAGTACTGGCTATCGTGTTGACGGTGGGGGCTGCCGGCTGCAGCCAGCCAAAAGAAGAGGGGCAAAGCGGAGATAAACCTGTCATTACCGTGTCAAACTATGACAGAGGCAATATCCCGGCCGCGGAGGGAACCGTGGAGGAGAACCGCTGGACCAAATGGATTAATGAACATTCTCCGGTGGAGGCCAAGTTTGTGCCCGTGCTCCGGTCGGAATCGACTCAGAAGCTAAATGTGATGTTCGCATCCGGCAGCGCGCCGGATATGGTCAATGATTATGATACGGGCTTCAGGGATTCCCTATATCAGCAGAAGCAACTGCTGCCCCTGGACGATTACTTGCAGTATGCCCCTGAATATGAAAAATTGCTGGAGAAGTATCCCCAGCTGCGCGAGGTGGGCACCAAGCCGGATGGCAAGCTTTACGAAATCGGCAAAATTAACGAGCCCCATCTGCAAAGCGTGGCGTTTATCCGGGTGGATTGGTTGAAAAAGCTGAACCTAGAGGTGCCGAAGACGACCGAAGAGCTGATTACAGTCTTGAAGGCTTTTGTAGAGCAAGATCCTGACGGCAACGGCAAGAAGGATACGTACGGAACGAATATAAGCTATACCTCCGGCGGCATGGTCGATTCCATGTTCGGCTCGAGCGGTTGGGCCATCACGGCTGACGACAAAATCATCCGCAGCTGGGATAACACGTTGGAGGCGACGAAATTCAAGAAGAGACTGTTCGACGAAAGACTGATCGATCCGGATTACCTGGCGGACACGAACGGTTCCAAAGCTAAGAAGGATTATTTGAACGGCAAGGTGGGCGTTTTCCTTCCTCCGCAAATCAACAACTGGTTTGAGAGTACGGTCACCGATATCAAGACCATCAGAAAGGTGGTCCCGGATGCGGAAATTGCGCCGATGATGCAGCCCGAGTCTCCTGTGGGACAGTTTACCCATCACGTGACCAACCCGATACAGATGACAACGGTGGTTAACGCCGCAGCAAAAGATCCCAAGGCTGTGATGGAATATATCAACTTTATGCTCCAGCCGGATACGTCGCTGACGTTGAGAAAGGGGTTGGAGGGAGAACATTGGAACAAGTCAGCGGACGGTGCACCCATCGTGATTGATCCCGACAAGAATACGAAGGAAGTGGATTGGGCCGCGGACTACACCATGTTCTATTCTCTCCCGCAGAACGAATCTTTGACCTCCGTATCGGCATTTAATGTAGAGGATCCGGATCAGAAGGCGGGGCTGGAGATGATGAAGCAGGCGGACCAGTTCTTGCTCAATCCGGACGCCAAATATCCCGCTCTGAGTCACTACGAGCATATGCCGGTTCTGCCAAGCGATCTGGTGGTTATCAATACCAACGTGAGCAAAGAAGTGAGCGACATCATTGTCAAAGGAATCATCGGTGGGTCCAAATATACGGCCGAGCAAGCTATTGCGGATGCAAAAGCAGCCTGGGATAAAGGCGGTGGCAAGCAGATCGAGGAATACATGAATACGTGGTATCAAGAAAATAAAGACACGGCCTTCCTGGGCGATGATGTACTGGAAATGGTCCGCTCCCAGCTAAAGTAAAGTTCGGACGGAGCACTGGGAATAGAATAAGGACTTGGTCCGGTAGAAGCCGGGCCAAGTTTTGTTTTAAATCATGATGAAAGGGGTTACAATCGGATTACATCATCGTTTCGGGGAGGGAGCCAGACTGAATCCGATAAGTTGGCCGGGGAGAATTGCCGGAGAAATGAAGGGCAGCTTCAAGTTGAAGCTGATTGTACTGCTCTCGTGTATGGTCACGCTAGCCTTTGCATTAGCGGGATGGCTGGTCTACCGCTTAAATGTCCAATTGATGGAGGACGAGATCAGCAAGCAGTTCTCCATTGCCAATGAACAGGCTTTGGCCCGGCTGGAACTCACCTTCCAAGAGGTAAGCCGGGTATCCCAATCCATTATACTGAACCCTTCTATAGAATTGTTTGTCACAGAGAGCCTTGATCCCGGAGGTGATCTCTATACGCAATACAAGAACCGTAAGTACGTAGAAGAGCAGCTGATCACGCTGCAAGTGGATACGCCGTCGATCCGTTCCATCTTTCTGTTCAATGAAAATGGAGATTTGGCTATTCGCTCCCAAAATGGGGCATCAGGGGAACCCGGACCTGAAGAAATGGCCATGTTGATGGGCAAGCTGGAATCGCATCGGGGGAACTTGGTCTGGGGGCGGACCAGTCTGCCCAGTGCCGTCGATCCCGGCGGCGGCCGGACGGTGCTGATCGCCGCCAGACGGATGCTCAATGATAAGCTGATCCCGTACGGAACCATGGTGGTGGTCATGGAGGAAAGACTGGTGTCCAAGATACTGCGGGATCTTACGGAGAACGGCAACGGTAAGGTACTGTTGCTGGAGCCTCTGGAGGGACTGCTCTACGCCAATATGAATCAGGAGGAGACGGAACAACTCATGCGCTTGATCGAAGCCGGCGATCCCGAATATGTCAAGATGAGTGGGGTCACCTATTTATTTGTCCGTCATCGTCTGGAACCGGCAGGATTCACGTTATATGGAGGGGTTTCTCTGGAAGAGATTCAACGTAAAAACAAAGACATCATCCATATCTTTGTTATTGCTGGAATTGGCGTCGTGCTTCTTAGCGCGCTGCTGATAACGATTTCTACCAGAACCCTGCTGAAGCCTCTGGCCGATCTGCTGCGGGGACTGCGCAAATTGCGCTCGGGGGATTTCTCGGCTCGGATCAGCGTCCGTTCCGGCGATGAGCTCGGTTTTATCGGCGAGAGCTTCAACAGCATGGCGGAGCAAGTAAGCACTCTGATCAATAAAGTGTACCTGGCCCAGATTAGCCAGCGGGAGTCGGAATTAAAAGCCATTCAGGCACAGTTGAACCCTCATTATCTGCATAACCTGTTCAATGAACTGTATTGGAAGCTGTATAACGACGACCAGGCGGAGGCGGCTCTACTGATCAACGCCATCTCGGAGATGCTGAAGTATTCGCTTAAATCCGTCAAGACCGATACGACACTGGGAGAAGAACTGCAGCAGATACGGAATTACATTAAGATACAGACCGAATTGTTTACCGGCGAGATTGAAACGATTATTCAGGCCGAAGAATCGTTGCTGGGTCTGCGGATGATGAGATGCCTGTTGCTGCCGGTGGTGGAAAATGTTTTTGTGCATGCCTTCCGAAATATGGATGAAGACCGGGTGCTCAGGGTGAAGGCGGCTTTACGGGACGGAGCGCTGCATATCGAGGTGGCTGACAACGGCTGCGGCATGGATGACAGCACTTTATATGCTTTGAGGGAAGCTAAGGATGCGCTGCCGGAGAACAACAAAACGGGAATTGGCTTTAACAGCGTGTTGCGGCGGATTGAACTGGTGTACGGGGCTCCTTACGAAGTAGAGATTTCCAGCGTCAAGGGAAAAGGAACGACCGTACACATCAGGCTTCCCATTCAGACGATGCCGCAAGAGTACTAGGCTATACTTCCGAAGCGAGTTTTTCACGAAGCTTATCAAGAGGTAACGCTCACAAAACTTTTAGGAGGGAAATGGATGAAAGCCAAGCTGTTTATCGCCGAGGATCAGCCGAATTTTCGCAAAGGATTGCTCAAGCTGGCCGGGAAACGGTCCGCCGAGTGGGTGGTCGCGGGAGAAGCGGCAAATGGCCGGGCCGCTCTGTCTTCAATGGAGCAATGCGTCCCGGATTTGCTGTTAACCGATATTCGCATGCCCCATATGGATGGGCTCGAACTGGCCGAGGAAATCAAGGCTCGCGGCTGGGGAACCAAGATTGTGATCATCACGGGATTCAAAGATTTTGCTTACGCCCAGTCCGCCCTCAAGTTTGGAGTGCTGGATTTTATCACGAAACCTTGCGTAGAAGCGGATGTATTAGACATGCTCGACCGGACCTATTTACGGCTGATCGAAGAGAATCAGTCCGGGCGGCTAGTGGAGGATTGGAAGCGCCAGCATGAGGACAGCCAGCTTCACTCAGCGATTATGGGCATGTCCTGCAACAACGGAGAGGTGGAGGCTTTGCTCGGAAGGATGAAGGAATGCGAGCTTTACTTTCTTAGCATCCCTTCCTATATTTCCTCGGAAAAACATTATGCCGCCCAGGATATGCCGCTATTGCAATTTGCTCTCGGCAACATTGTCAGAGAGCATTTGCATAAGTGGTATGGCAGCAGCTTCAGGTTTTTTTCCTTGAGTTCATCGGAATGGGCTTTATTGGCGGATAGGACGGATTCCCAGCCGGAAATGCCTACTTCCTGGTTGCAGATCCTCACCGATTCGATTCAGCAGTATCTGAAACTGGCGCTTGCCTGCTGCGGACAAGGACGATGCCGTACGGCGGAGGACCTGCGTCAGGCTTACGAGCGGTATTGCAGCGGGCTGGACCGGGAGGCGGCCTCTGAGCGCAGTACTGGCTATAAATCTTTACTTAACCAGACGGCGCTTTACGAAAAGGAGAAGGAAATCGTATCCTGGCTTATGTCGGGAGACAACGGCAGGTTGAACAAGGAGCTTCTAGATCAAGAGGTACGGATCAGCAGTATGCCCCTGCAAACCGCTAAAATCGAAGCCCTGCTCCTGGCCACAGCCCTTCTCCGGCTGGTGCAAGTACAGTTTCCTGTATGGCGGATGGCTGCACGTTCCATCGAGTGGGGTTCCGTCTACAAATGCGAGACGCTCGAAGAGATTGTGGCTTGGCTGCAGGTATACAGCCATGAATTCCTACTTTCACATAACAACTGGCTTGCCGGCAAAAAAGCTAATCCGATCAAGCAAGCCATCCGGTTTATCGAAGAGAAGTATATGGACGAATGCGGATTGGCTAAGGTGGCGGCGCATGTTCATCTCAACCCCAGCTACTTCAGTAACCTGTTCAAAAAAGAAACCGGCGAAAGCGTCACCGGCTATATCCAAAACCTGCGCGTACAGAAAGCGAAGATCCTGCTCAAAAGCACCGACATGAAAATTTTCGAAATCGCCCAAGCCATCGGCTTTAACGATTCCAATTACTTCACGCATACGTTCAACAAGGTAGCAGGGCTCTCGCCCAAGGAATACCGCAAGCGGACAGCAGAGCCGCCGCAGGGAGTCGCGGATGGATTTTGATGCGGAGGGGCAGTCTGATTCTCTTGAGGTAGCTTGGAATACCGCGGCATTTATGATCAAAGTTGTAAATAATAAATACGTATTAAAATTAGATTGAACATTCTTTCTAATAGACTGCGAAGGAGAAGCGCGATGTTCGACAAATACAAAAATTCACCAAAAAAGTGCTGGATACAACGCTCAGACTTCTCCGGGAGAATGGCTTGCAGGCTACCTTGATTTCAATTAACCCATTGAACTAACGAAGAAACGTTAGCTGGATAAAAACAAAGACAGCCGATCAATGATCGGCTGCATTTATTCAACTGACTTGCTGTATATTCTACAGTGGTCTTATTGGAGAAATTACTGTTTATTGGAAATGCCTATTAATCATAGCAAATCTTTCAAAGTAGCTTATACACCGAGGCTTCGCAGGCTGCTGCGCAGATATTTTTTCTGACTAAGAACAAAACTTTTATGCTTGTGACTTCAAAGATTTAAATTAGTTGAGTATGTTAGAACCTGAGAAACCGTTGTAAATTAAAGCTTTCTCAACTCATGCAAAATATCTTCCGGATCCAAACGCTGCATAAAGTCAGGATTCACATAAGCGGAACGGATAATTCCAGATTCGTCGATCATGAATGGGCAAGACCCAGCTGTTCATAGCGTTGTATTCGGTTAGATCCATGCCTACTTGTTTCATAATGTTCTAGAGGTAGTCTGGAACGTCGTAAAGAATATTATAGAAAGCAGCTACGAGGCCATTTGTATCACTAAGAACTTGGAAGGACAACTCTTCTTTCTCCTGTTGAGAAAGCGTGTTGTCCGGACTTTGCGGGCTCACTGCGATCAGTTGGCCTCCCAGTGCTTCAATATCCGGAAGTATTTTCTGATAGCTCTTAAGCTGTGTGTTACAGAATGGACACCATCCACCTCGGTAGAAGGTCAAGACAACAGGTCCTTTGGACAGTTCATCATAAAGGTTAACCGTTTCTCCCAAAGCATTTTTGAGTGTGAGATCCTTCGCTTTTGCTAAATCTTGAGTTAATGACATGTATTACTCCTCCTTATTATGATTTATCGTATTTTGCCGAAGCATAAAATAAAATGTGGCGAATTGGCTGAGGGCATGTCTCAGCCAGTAGAACATGAGGGTGCTAAGGCCATTTTAGACTGGAAGCTCAACCTGTTGATTGATGGTCAAAATCCGTGAGGTCGCGAGGAAAATGTGTCATCTTAGTTGGAAGAGGGGATTATACTCCCCCTATTAATCTTCCATCATCGTTGTTAAAGCCTTAATTTATTTTCTTGCCACATCATTAGGCAGATATTTCAGTTGATGAGTCGTCATATGAATTGAACCTGTGTTGCCTGCGCAAATGGATGATTTGGGCTGTCAAACCAATGGTGAGAATGGTGAGAAGAGCGGCTTGAGAACCAAGTAGAATTGGTGAATTCAGTTCGGCGACGATGGGGTTTTCGTCTGGAACACGGGTCAGTATTTCGGTAACAGTCGGCAACATCAGCAGAAACGCGGTCAGGCTGAGGAAGATGGTTTCAAGGTACTTACCGGTTCGCCCAAAGCTTGAAATACGCCCGACACTGTATCCGGCGAGCAAAAGAAAGATCGTTGCTGTACTAATGACATAGCTTACCGACTGATGAGCGATGGGGAATACCGTGATAGCGCCGACCATCATCGAAATGAAGTAGAGGATGCCGGACCTTGATCGAGGGACAATCCGACCGAAGCGTACAAACATATAGGCAGCCAGTGGAATGGCGGGCAAGCTACTGAGCGTATGCACCCAGCCTAGTGATGAGATTCCAAACATATTTTGTCTCCTTTCAGTCCTTACGAACAACGGTGATTAGTTTTAGTCTTATGCGAGTCGATGCTAGAGGCTGGCAGTGTCTATGAACTAATCGGTAATGACAGGAAGCATCGACATTTAAACCTGCACATCTAATGAGGAATGTGCCGGCATCGTGAGTCCGCCTTCTCTTAGTCATGACCCACTGTAAGCCATATAATATTAAAATTGTGGGTAGCGGTGCTGAGGTGGTATTATCCCCTCATGGTAGACAGTGAAAAAAGAGGACATGTTACAATGAACTCAAACACTGGATACCGGAGGGGATTTTTGTTATGTCAGCGAAGAAAGGCCAAACCTTTAATCGATATAGCGAAGAAACGAAGAAAGAGGCCGTTCGTCTGCGAATGGAAGAAGGTTGGGCGTACAGTCGGATCATGGAGAAGTTTGGGATTAAGAGCGAGAGTCAGATTATTACATGGGTTCGTAAAAGTCAAAACGGAGAGAGTTTTGAGGATTACCGGGGACGTTGGACGAAGAAGCATTTTAGTGGTGCAGAAGAAGAAAATGTTTATTTGAAAGCGCAGGTAGAATATCTAAAAAAGCTCAATCCGAATTTGCACGGAGAGGGAAGCTGGATTTCGAAGCCCGGTGCCAGTCCGTTCGAAAAATAAGCAAGTGGGCACCTGTGGTTTGGCTGTGTAAAATGGCTGAAATTTCACGTGCAGGTTACTACAAATGGAAGAAAAACGCTGCCCTCAGAGAGAAACGAGCAGATCGGGATGCGGACTTAAAGCACATATTATTGGCATTCACCGACTTCGTCCTTATTTCGGCTACAAACGTATGCGAACCGCGTTAGGAAAGGAAGGCCTCGTGGTGAATCACAAGAAGGTACGCCGCTTAATGAGAGAACTTCAGATTCGTTCCGTGATTCGCAAGAAACGCCCATTTGCTGGCCGGAAACCGTCAGTTCTGTTCCGTAATGTCCTAAATCGGGAATTCTCGGCGGCAGCTCCTGTGCAGAAGCTCGTGACGGATATTACGTATGTCCGGATTGGGCATGATTTTTGCTTATCTCTCGGTGGTGATGGATCTCTACAACAACGAAATTGTAGCCTGGGAATTCTCCGAGCAAAATGACTTAAGATTCGTTACGGACACGGTGAAGAAACTGAAATGTGGATCTTCCTTGCTCCATTCGGACCAGGGGTTTCAGTATACAACACAGAGTTATGCCAAGTTGCTTGAAGAAAAGAAGCTCACCGGAAGCCATTCTCGGCGTGGGAACTGCTACGACAATGCTTGTATTGAGTCATTCTTCTCCCACTTAAAGACGGAGAAGTTGTATTTGGAGAAACCTCAGAATCTGGAGCAAGCAAGGAGCCAAATTACGGAGTATATTTCGTTTTACAACATGGAACGTTTCCAAAACAAACTGGGCGACCTCTCCCCGATTGAATTCCGGGAAAAAGTCGCCGCTTAATAAAATTTCTTTTTTTATTGTCTACTTGACGGGGCTATGACCAACCTAAGGTTGAGTGATGTCTTTTTTTGCTAAGGCAGTATCCCTTGCGCAAGGGCTTGAAAAATAGCTTCGTTCAAGGAGTGCTTGCGTGTCGGGGCTGCGCGGCATTGTGTTGCCATCGATGGTGTCGAACACGACATCGACTCCGCGGCCACCCGTTTCTCGCATGATGGCGTCGGCATTTTTCAAAAGAAAAGAGTGTCTATTATATTGAAGAGGCAGCTTGTGCTACAGGCGAACATGATGATCCGAACAGCGCTGTTGGCATGGGTAATGCTAGCACCTTAAGGAGTTTGTAGCTATGGAACTATAGTGGTCAGGAGAGCCTAACCTCGGCTAGCGCTTCCGTACGGAGTCATCTCATTGCGTTTGCCGCGGAAGAATCCCGTTTGAACCGGGGTAAATCGATTGATTTAAAGGAATAAGCAAAAGAAATAATGGCTGCACAAGAAGTTACCGAGCAGCAAAAGATATAAGCAAAGTTTTAGTAGCGATTGCTTCCGGGAATGGGGGAAGCAATCGCTATGTTTTTTTGCGGATATTTTTATTTTTTGTCCGCCACATGTGTACAATAAATAAAAAAGATGATACATTGAAATTAGTTTAATTCCTTTTATAACAGGTTTTTTTGAAGAATACTATGTCTCCTGTACGAGGACATACGTATATCGAGGAGGGAATGGAATGTCAAGTCAAGCATTGGACCAATTTTTAAGTTCGAACATCGAAGATCTAAAGACTAAAGGTTTATATAACGTCATCGATACGCTGCAGGGCGCAAATGGTCCTGTTATTCGTATCGACGGAAAGTCCCTAATCAATTTGTCTTCCAATAACTATTTGGGACTGGCAACAGATTACCGCCTGATTGATGCTTCAGTTAAGGCGTCGCAGACATACGGGGCAGGCGCAGGGGCTGTGAGAACAATTAATGGTACGATGGATCTTCATATTGAGCTTGAAGAAAAACTGGCCCGTTTCAAAAAAACGGAAGCCGTTATCGTGTATCAATCGGGATTTAACTGCAATATGGCTGCTATATCCGCGGTAATGGACCAGCATGATGCGATTTTATCAGATGAGCTGAACCACGCTTCGATTATTGATGGCTGCCGCCTGTCGAGAGCCAAGGTGATTCGCTTTAAGCATTCGGATATGAATGATTTAAGACAGCAGGCGAAAGATGCCAAGGAATCCGGTCAGTACCATAAAATTATGGTCATCACCGACGGGGTTTTCTCCATGGATGGTGATATAGCAAAGCTGCCCGAAATCGTGAAAATAGCAGAAGAATTCGATCTGATTACTTATGTGGATGATGCCCACGGTTCGGGCGTTCTCGGAGCAGGTGCGGGAACCGTGAAGCATTTTGGATTGTCCGACCGCATTGACTTTCAAATTGGTACTCTTTCCAAGGCGATCGGCGTTGTCGGCGGTTATGTGGCGGGTAAAAAACAACTGATCGAATGGTTGAAGCTGAGAAGCCGTCCGTTTCTGTTCTCGACATCGCTACCTCCGGCTGTAATCGCTTCTTGCAGCGCTTCTGTCGACATTTTGATGAATGACAAAGAGCTGATCGAGAAGCTGTGGGAGAACGGCAATGATTTGAAAAATGGCTTGAGCCGGCTTGGATATGATGTAGGCCAAAGCGAAACGCCGATCACACCCTGTATCATTGGCGATGAAGTAACCACCCAACAGTTCAGCAAACGGCTCTATGAAGAAGGCGTTTACGCCAAGGCAATCCTGTTTCCGACGGTTCCGAAAGGAACCGGAAGAATACGCAACATGCCGACAGCTGCCCATACCAAGGAGATGCTCGACCAGGTGATCTCCGTTTATGAGAAAGTTGGCAAGGAAATGAAGCTGATTTAGCTGCATTCGCGGGAGTATATTTCGGGAGGAATGTCTTATGAACAAGATTTTGGTGACCGGAGCACTGGGCCAAATCGGTTCTGAGTTAGTTGTTAAATTACGTGAAATTTATGGTGCGGATCACGTCGTTGCTACGGATCTCAGGTCATCAGCCCACGAAATTACCCGATCCGGGCCATTCGAGCTGCTGGACGTGACGAATGATAAGGCGATGTTCGAAATCGCCAAGCGGTACGAAGTTGATACCGTCATCCATTTGGCTGCGCTGCTGTCGGCTACCGCAGAGGAGAAACCGCTGCTTGCCTGGAATTTGAATATGGGCGGATTGATGAATGCACTTGAAATATCCAGGGAGCTCGGCTGCCAATTTTTCACTCCAAGCTCCATTGGATCTTTTGGTCCTTCGACTCCGAAAGACAATACCCCGCAGGATACGATCCAGAGGCCCAATACGATGTACGGCGTGAACAAAGTGTCTGGCGAACTGCTTTGTGATTATTATTTTCACAAATACGGCTTGGATACCAGGGGGCTGCGATTCCCAGGTTTGATATCTTATATGACGCCTCCCGGCGGAGGAACGACGGATTACGCGGTGGAAATTTATTACGCAGCCGTGACGGCTGGCCGGTATACATCTTATATCGCCAAGGACTCAAACATGGACATGATGTATATGCCGGATGCCCTGAACGCTATCATCGAATTGATGGAAGCGGATTCTTCCCGGTTGATGCACCGAAATTCATTTAATGTCACCGCAATGAGCGTGGATCCGGAGGCGATCGCTGAAGCGATTCGGGATGAGTTTCCCGGCTTTATTCTCGATTATGACGTTGATCCGAAGAGACAGGCGATTGCCGATAGCTGGCCGCATTCCATTGATGCGACGGCAGCGAAAACAGAATGGGGATTTCATGCCCGCTACGACCTGAAGGCGATGACGAAGGATATGCTTTCAAAGCTAAGCGAGCGACAAATGCTTCGCAAGGCTTAAAGTTATTATGAATTCGCTGTGCAAAGCGAGTAGAAGTACAAATGAAGCTACATCAAGAGGTTTGGCGTTACCCGGACCTTTTGTTGCAGCTTCTTTTTTTCATCCTCCAGCCCAGACATTTCCGTGTCTGTGGCTTATCAGATAAAGAACACTGACAATGTTGAAGGACAAGAACATTGTTCTATTCATAGTCGCCTAATAGGGCGGCTTTTTGTTGATTTAGATTATCGTCTGTATAGAACAAAAATAAAACGACTTTTCATTAAAGTAACGGACCGAATAGTTCCATTATGTGGTATTATTTGGATTGAAGATAAAGCTCTACGGAGGACGTACAAAATATGTAGGAAAGGGTGTAATTATGAAATTAAATCATCTGAACCTAACAGTTACTGATGTTCCAGCTGCTCGCGAGTTTTTAGAGACTTATTTTGGTATGAAATGTGAAGGTACGAGGGGAAACGCATTTGCAGTTATGTTTGATGATGAAGGCTTTATTCTCACTCTAATGAAAGGTAAAAACGTACTCTATCCAGTGACTTTTCATATCGGATTTCCCCAACCGACCGAACAAGAGGTTGACAGGATATATAGTCTTTTAAAAGACAATGGCTTCGAAGTAGACGCACCTAAGCATGCACACGGTTATACTTTTTATGTTGAAGCCCCAGGTGGATTTACTGTTGAAGTCTTGTGTTAATCTCTAGGTCTGAGTGATTTTCACCATCAATTACTAATCGTATGGAAAAGAATCTAGATAGAAGAACGCGTCCGAGTATTCAAGCTAAGAAAAAAAGTCCCCACGAACGCGTTCGCAAACTCAACATCAAAACACGAAGAAGCCTCCGACCTGGTTCGTTCTTCGTGTCGAGAAAGTCCGACTTGGAGGAAAGGTGTCAAGGGACAAGAACATGGTCCCATTGAAGTCGCTATTTTAGCGGCTTTTTTTATTTTATCGGTACAAGTTCTTGTCCCGTGCCAAGGACAAGAACTTGTACCGATTGCCGGAATGGACAAGAACATAGTTCGATTGCCGATTAGATGTATATCTAACGATGAGCACATGCACTTAAAATCTCATTAAGTACCATAATACAAGAATGTGTTCACATTGTTATGGAACAACAGACACGATGAGAGGTTAAAGACGCGTATTAAAGAGCGAAATGTCGGACTGAAACTAGCTGTTGAGGACAAGAACTTGTTCCGATAGCCGAAATGGACAAGAACAAGTTCCTATTGCCGATTAGGCGTATATCTAATCGTTATTTTGTCGTTAATTCATTAAACTAACGGGTAGGTTAGTTTAATGATTTCTTTGTTTTCAACATACTTATGATAAAGTAAAACAGGGGGATGGAAATGAGAATAGCAAAAAGTATTGGGGTAGTATCTTCAATTTGCACCATGATACTATGGATTATATTAGCTTTATTAAATCCTTACACTCATGAACGTGCTGAGAATGATGTTATCATAAGCACATTATTTTCGCTTTTGGTTCCAGCTTGTTTAGCATTGTTAGCATCCGTTATCAAAAAACCATCACTTATGTTTGTTGCATTTGTCTGGTCACTTCCTATCAGTCTATATTTGACGATGACTCCAAGTATTTTTAAGTTGTTTGGAGTTACTTCTTTTATGTACCTCATATCTGGTGTTTTGACGATTAGGGAAATTAGGTCACGACTTAAGGGGATTAATTAGGGATAGAATTGACTTTGAATCATTAGAGAAATATGAACATACATCATTACGCTAAACGGGAAACGATAGCATAATAAACAGCTGATCCATGTGATCGGCTGCTTTTATTCAACTAACGGGCAGGATACTTTCAAG
>NZ_BCNM01000007.1 GCF_001514495.1 Paenibacillus pabuli NBRC 13638 | reverse complement strand
CCCGGAATGGTCTCACCAAAGTACCAGGTACGGACACTTCCACATTGCAAACATTGATTCCATCCGTAGGAAGCTTATCCCCAGCTTTTGATCCGGGTAAAGATACTTATACTATGTCTGTGCCTAATAGCGTATATCAATTTCAGTTAACGCCAACGGCACTTGATCCACATGCCAAGATTGAAATTTCTGTTGGAAATGGTGATTGGCAAAACGCTTCAAATGGTGCTGCCAGTGAGAGCCTGCCACTCCAAGTCGGCGGAAATACGATAATTGTTAAAGTCACAGATTCGCTCGGCCATGTAACCGAGTATAGAATCAACGTGAACAGAGCATCCAGCGACAATGGTAACAACGGTGGAGGCAACAATGGCGGTGGCAATACTGGAGGAAATGGAGGCAACAATGGCGGTGGCAATACTGGAGGCAATGGAGGCAGCACACCAGCACCTTCACCTGCGCCAGTACCAACACCAACCCCGACAGCACCAAAAGATAACTTGGAAACCACTCGGGATGGCAATGATCAGCCGTTCGCGACGTCCAAACCATCCGGTGACAAGCAAACGTTGGTTCAAGTTGATCCAGCCAAGCTGAACGCTGCCATGTCCCAAGGTACAGGACAGCAGTTTGCCATTCATTCACCGAATGAAGGCGATATGAAGGTAGACGGCTTAACCTTGGAAACACTGAAACAATTAACTGATCAAGGGTCCAAACTGAACATCAGCAATCCGCTGGCGATCTATCCGGTACCTGGCGGCAAAATGGACCTGAACGGTGTGTCCAAGCAGCTTGGCAACGTTGCAATGAACGATATTTCTGTACACGTCGACATTGCACGTTCTTCGGACGCCTTGATTAGTAGCGCGAAAAACAAGGCTCTAGCCGATGGGTATGAGCTTCTGGTGAACCCAGTGGATCTGGACCTCACCTTTACGAAAGATGGACAAACGGTTCGATCCGGGCAACTGAACGGGTACGCGCCAAAATATATTGCACTTCCAGAAGGAATCGATCCGAACCGGATTACAACAGGCGTCATCGTCAACCCGGACGGCAGCATCTTCCATGTGCCGACGGTTGTGACGAAAATAGACAACCGTTATTACGCACTCATCAATGATTTGCGCAGCAGCGGAAGCTATTCGGTGATCTGGAATCCTCAGGATTTTGAGGATGCCAGAACTCATTGGGGTAAAACGGATGTAAACAACATCGCAGCCCGATTGGATTTGAAAGGGAACGGAGATAATACGTTCTCACCGGACCGCAGTGTAACACGCTCCGAATTCGCAGAGATCGTGGTAAACGGTTTGGGTTTGATGGCTCAGGATGCTCCACAGGTTCAATTCCCTGATGTGTCCCCATCTGATTGGTATAGGAATTCAGTAGCGATCGCAAGCGATTTTGATATCATTACCGGTTATGATGACGGCTACTTCAAAGGCAGTCAGCAAATCACGAGAGAGCAGGGCTTTGCCATGGTTGCTCGTGCATATCGCTTGATTCAATCCGGGAACGTGCCTAATCAGGAGCAAATTGCCTCAGAGTTGGCTCGTTACGAGGATGCCGCTGACCTATCTTCTTGGGCTAAAGAGGATGTTGCCCAGCTGATCCAAGCGGGAATCATTCAAGGCAATGGACCAGAAGTCCTTAGTCCGAAAGCATCCATGACACGTGCTGAAGTTACGGCATTGATCGCAAGAATGCTGAAATTAACCAACTTGATCGATAAGTAATCATCTATATGCGATAAGTAAACCATCTATACTGAAAAGCCTTTGCTGATATTTTGGGGTCAGCAAAGGCTTTTTAGTTTTCCTTTTTTGAAAACAAGCATTGTAGGCCGTCACAGGCAAAATTCTCTTGCTTGCTCGTCAAAGAACTCGATAACATTCGGGTATTCTCTGATATCAATAGCGTTCTTTCTCATGATTTTATGAATAAAGATGGCATCCGTAAAGATTTTATTAATGATGATGCCGCACCACTCCGGCTTGTCTCTAAAGCCATCCAATAGTGCATGAATCTCATCAAAGTTAAAATAAAGGATATATGAAGCATAATTCTGAAGCAGCATCGTGAAGCAATGATCTCGATAGGCACCGGCACGGTGGTCAGCCAGAAAACCCCTTATAACATCAAATAACAAAGATTTATTTTCCGCGTACATATGCAGCATCTGATCCACGTTATTCACCAATTCCACTACAGCCTCTAATCCTTCTTCCGAGGTCATGCTCAGCTTGGGAGACTTACCCTCAATCGTTCGCAGCAGCTCCAGTGTAAGGTTTTTGCAGGCCTGTATTTCATGTGGAGCGAGGAGGAGCTGCTCGCTGTATTTATCCTGATTTTCGATGTAATGGTCGTGAAACGCCGAGAAGTAGTGCTCCAGCTTGATATCGGTTTTGGTATGTATAAGGTCCTGCCCGTTAAACGAACAGGCGTAGAGGGTATCCTCATTGACCGGATGTGTGTAAAGGTAGAAAAAGAAGAAAAAGTCTCTCAACTCACGCTTCTGTTCCTCCTTTAGGCTGGAAAGTCCATTCAATTGGGCGAGCTGAAAGAAGCTGTAGGTTTTCATCCAATCATTCATAGTGCTATAGGAATTATGCGTGTGAATCGACATCGTGGTATTCAGGGTAAAGAGCAGATAATACAGGACCTGTTCGTCGTATATATCCAATGGGTTGAAAACATCAGCGAGGATGGGCATCCCATTTGGTTTGCTACCATAGTATGGATCTTCTGGCTGGAGCTCGCGCATCCAGTTCGTAAAGGTTTCTTCCGAATGTCCGGAAAGGAATAAGTCTGCGCTATCGTCTTCATATAAGGTATATTCAAAAGGCTCTGTATGGACAGGCGTTAGCCCTCTTTTCCATTTTATATTGAGATACTCGTTATATAGGGTTTGAAGTTGTATCTTCATCTTCTGATCCATCCTCTGGTCGGTTTTGGATTACTGAACGTCAGTTACATGCCGCCCTTTCCAAACTATTCGACGCTTATCGGAGCATTCCCCCTTAATTTAACCAGTCGTAATACTTTCGCCCTGTTGGGAGATCGTGGAATCTGAGATGATGGGTTCATCAAAGGTTCGGGTCACGAACTTCGGACCTTTGGTCTTCAGGCTATGGCGATCCTTCCTTCTACATCATTGGAGATCCTAGGGTCGCCGCTTTCCTGAAGATCTCATTTCAGAGAGGAGGCGTCCAGGCTATCATATTCCTTCCTTCTACATCAGACCAAGCTTTTAGGGATATGGCTTACCTGGACTCTTTTATCATGAACAATACCATCTATTTGCGCAGAGCCAGCAAACTTATGATTGAACCAAGTGAAGGGCTGCAACAACAGTTACCCAAAAAAGTTCTGGCGACAGCTCTCAAAAATATTGAGTCCCTCGGGTTTACTTTCTCAAATGAGCTTATGCAGGCGATGCGAAAGCTACCCAAAGAACAATTTGAAGCGTTATATCAACAACTGGTGAAAGACCTCAAAGTCATGGTCGGCGCCCATGTGGAGTACAAACCGATGTATGCGGGATTCCCGCAACAGGTGATGGGAGAGGACGAAGCGGAGCTGTACCTGAACGCTGTCTTCCATTATCTGACGCATCTTACGCTGGACGATTTCGATCCTTCGGCTGCGACCACTGGCGTGAGGTCTCCTTTGCTGGAGCAAAGAAAGCTGAAAGTCATTGATCTGGGGAGCAAGCAAGCGTTCCTGAAGCTGATCCGTCAGTTAGTGGAAGCGAAAGGCTCCATCTCCGATACGGACAAAAAAGATATCAAATGTGTGCTGAAACATGTCGATCCGAGTGATGTTGAGATTATTCTGCCTCCAGAGATTCCGTTTAAGGAGAATGTGGGCTTTGTCGTTGCTGTGTTGTTGAAATATGAACTGGCTAGCATGGAACGAATCGGGTCTTATTTTAAAACGGCAAGCGATGTGCTCCGACTGGCAGTATCCTGGTCAGAGGGTGATGTCAGTCTGGCAACAGCCTCGCCTTTTCGTAAATTCAAGCGCCGTGAGCGCCGCTTGCTCCTCAGCTTGCTGGAGCAATGCTGCTCCATCACGGAGGATATGCTCCGCTACAAGGATCGATGGATTCGGCTGGGTGAAATCCTTCATCCATCCGAATACAAGCTTCGGTTCCCACGGAGCCAGGAAGCCTTTGATATTTTGCGTAATGATAAACCGTTTACGACCTTTAATGGAAGCGTAGAGCTGGCATTTCAGTATCGGAATGTCTGGAGCTTGATCGATCTGCTGTCACAGCGTCCGGGAGAATTCGCCAGGAAGCTGGATCACTTGCTGCGAATCACCGAGGATGAAGCCTATGTGTTGCTGGCGTTTGGCGAGGTGGCTGCACAGGTATCTACACCCGTGCTATTGCAGGTGAGGCAGCATTTTGCTCAACGTAATGATTCGCAGGAGCTGCGTGTCTTTTTCCCCAAGGGCAATGTGGCCAAGGCTTTTGGTATCCCGAATAAGCTGCCAGAGATTAACGAGGCAGTCTGCCAGGAAGTAGTGCAGTTGTGCGAGCAGGCTTTAATTACACGGTTTGCTGACTTGCCTGTGCTCGGGAAGACGTACATCGATGAACGGCTTCAACATTATCTGGTTCCATTTTCACAACGATCCGCGAGTAAAGCTTTACGGACCATTGTGCGGGGAAGCCGCATCCCGATGGGGGAGGGTGACACGATTCGTTTCTTCAGCTGGTGGAAGGAGGGCGAGGTGGACGGTGTACCTACGGGGCGCGTGGATATTGACCTGTCGGCGGTCATGTATGACGAGAACTGGAACTACGTTGAACATATTTCGTATACGAATCTGCGCTCTGTCAAATATAAGGCTGTCCACAGCGGGGATATTGTGACTGCGCCTTATGGGGCGAGTGAATTTATTGATCTGCATATGCCATCGATTGTGAATTATGGCGGACGTTATGTAGTGACGACACTGCACTCCTTCACTAGCCATCCGTATTGTAACTTGCCGGAATGTTTTGCGGGCTGGATGATGCGTAAAAAGCCTGGCTCAGGTGAGATTTATGAGCCATCCACAGTGGAGAACAAAGTGGATCTCACCGCTGATACGCAGATTGCAATTCCCGTCATTCTGGACTTGGTTGAACGTACAATGATCTGGACCGATCTGGCTCTGACCAGATATCCGGACTACAATAACGTGGAGGGGAACCAGAAAGGTATTGTGCTTATGGGGAAAGCGATGACCACATTACGCAAACCCGATCTGTACGACTTGTTCATGCTGCACGCCAAGGCGAGAGGTCAGTTGGTGGATACGAAGGAACAAGCCGATACTATCTATGCAGTCGATGAAGGCATGACGCCGTATGATATCGAGCAGATTATGGCAGAGTACCTGGCCTGAGAGGTATGGAGTGATGCTGGATGCGTGTAAAAAAGCATAGGGAAAGGAAGGAGCAGCTGCAAGGCTGCTCTTTTTGGCTCAGAAGATACACAGGAACAGATTAAGTGGGCGATTCATGCAAATCTGGCGTGCAAGCTAATGAAACGTGAAAAGTTTAAATTGCGATTAAGGGATATCTCACCTTCACCTTAAGCACTACTCGCTACTGCTTAACGCGTTCGCTTCCTTCACCACTTCTGCGCCGCCTGCGGACATGAACTCCTGTACGAACTCATCGAACTCACTGAGCGGTCGCTCGCCTGTAATAAAGGCGATATAGGCTTTGTTTTTGAACCGGATCAACGAATCACCATACTTGGCGAGAGCGGGGGTAGCGACCTCCAGCGCATTATAAATGCCGTTCTGATCGAGGTGCAGCGTGGCCGCCCATTGTTCCCGTTCTCCTGTCTGTTTCAGCGGAACGGTCATCCCGATATTGGCGCCGATCGAATTCTGATACCCGAACATGGTGTCATACGGCGGCATGATGACGATGTTTCGGGGCTCTGTTGGTGTCCAGACCCAGTGTTTATTTTGCACGCCGTAGGCCAACCTTGCTGCTTGATCTGGATCAGGGCTTGCACTGACCTCGTTCAAAATGCGCAGGATCATCTCCAGCTTGCCGGGTTCTTTGACCGCATCGACTCCAATGGCTGTGAAGCTCATTAACATGTCGTTGCCTTTGGAGCCGCGTTGTCCGTGAGGCCCCGTGAAGGGTTTACCCAATGTGACCTGGGCTTCAGGGAACTTGGACGTTAATTCTTTGACATTAAAGGCAGCTTGGACAGGACTTTTCACCACTTTACCGTCACGCTCAACACGCCAATCCTCATAATCACCATCCTGAATCCAGTGGTAGTAGTTGCCCATCGAAGTCATCCCGATTTTACCGTTAATAAAAGCATGAGACAGATGTTTGTAGCCGCCTTTATTCTCTCCGGTCACAAACTCGGGATCAATGACGCCGTCTTGGTACCATTTGCACAGATAGGTCAGCGCCTCCTTCATTTCGGGTTCCAGTGCACCAATCACCTTCTTCTCGTCCTTCTTGTTAAAGTAAAGTTGATCTGCAAAAACAATCTGTCCGAAGGCGCCGAATACCACGTTCATGCCTTCGCTGGACAGACCATACGTATCCTGAATGCCGTTGCCATCGGGGTCATCAAAGGTAAAGGCATAGATCACCTTCTCCAGTTCTGCCAGCGTCTGCGGAACAGACAACCCCAGCTTGTCCAGCCAATCCTGCCGATACACCACAGGTGTGCGGTAGATGTTGGTCGGATTAATGACAGGAATTCCGTAATATCTGCCTTCAATTACACCAGCTTGCTCATAAGCAGGCGCCTGTTCATGGATGATGCGCATTAGATTCGGTGCATATGTGTTCAGCGTCTCGACGGGAATCTCGGCAAGTACCCCTTGTTGCTGGTACTTTAGCAGGTCCATTGGCTGACGAATGCGAAACAGATCAGGAATGTCCCCTTGGGCCAGCTTCATATCGAGAAGGGCTTCGTATTTGTTGTTTTCCAGATTCCAAATGTCCAGATCCACACCAAATTGATCCTCTACCACCTTCACCATCTCGGCATCCTCGGGTACAGGCAGATTTTGATGCATGGTCCATGAGATGTGATATTTGGCTTTCCCGGCATCGGTATCAATCACTTCGCCCTGTTGTCGTTCTGCAATGGCCCTGGATCCGGACAGCAGATCACAGCCGCCAAGAACGACAGCAATGACGGTCAGAAGCAATGTGGTCAGAAACAGTTTATCGTGATAGAGTTTCTTCGTATTCATCCCGCCAATCCTCCTCAAGCTCTTGATCCAGCCTCTGGCATCACTGCCGAAGAGAGGTTGCGTACATAATGACCCGGTGTGCAGCCGTACATTTCCTTGAATCGTTTAATAAAATAGGCTGTTGTGCCATACCCGACGGAGCTTGCGATCCGATCAATGGTCATATTGTTGTTCTCCATCAATACCTTCGCCTGTTCCATTCGGCGGGATGTCACATAGTCGGTGTAGGTAACACCCATCTCTTCCTTAAAGAGCTTGCTCAGATATTTTGGACTAAGAAATACCTTCGTTCCAACTGCCTCAAGCGAGAGGTCCTCGGACAGGTTAGCTTCAATATATTGCTTTGCCAGTTCAATGGTCGAGACGGCCCGATCACTGTTGCGCTTCTCAGTGTCTTCAATAAATGCTTTGACCGATTCCACCAGCCAGTTGCGGTACGCCAGAACATCATGGAGATTGGTGTACTCATGATACAGATCGGGGTGGCCGAACTGAAGGGAATGCTTGTAACGTACGTTTTTTACCACATCCGAATAGATAAATACCATGTTCGACAGGATAAAATGGCAATAGTCAGCGGGATACTGTCCCTCCCGCACATGTTCAACCACCTGTTCAATAGTAACTATCGCTTCATCCATCTGCCTCCCCTGGAGCTTGTCCCTGAACTTGGCAAGCATGGCCTGAGGAATTTCATCCAGGCTGTGTTCACGCTGGAGTATGGCACGATCCTTCAAAATGTTCAGCTCGGGCAGGAAATAAGCATATTTCATAAAAGCCAGTGCTTCATTGAAGCTGCGGTGCACATTACCCACATCGTTGACCCAGCAGCCCGTAGATAGCTGAATATCCGGTTGCAACTGCTGTCTGGCTTCAGCCAACAGAAGCTGGGCGAATGTATTCAGCATTGCTTCCGAGGCAACATCGGTACACAGGATGACGGCGAGCCTTTGGTCAGGCAGCTCTTCGGCAATCAGACGGCTGTCTTGCAGAGACAGGGATTCAAGCTCGTGAATCAGCCTTGAGATTGAATAAGGCTGGCTAGGTGAGCCTTTCCCTATATGAAAAACTCCGGTATTCAGAAGTATGCAGCAGTAATCCGTGTATTGCCGTGTTAGGCCGAGAGCAGTCCACTCCTCTTCCCCCAGTCTCTGCTCAGAGTTACCTTGCAAGAGGTTAAGCATCGCCTTATGTTTGATTGCCGGGCTGTTCGCCAGCAATGTTTCTTCAAGATTGATTACTTTATCCTTCAACTGGATGAATGCACTGTCGATCAGGTGATATTCGTTCGTAATCTGGTTCGGTGCTGCACCTGTGCCGGACAGATCCTTGATACGTCCCACCAGACGTTTGATCGGACTGTAGTTGGCCCGTACCAGCAAGGCGGCTAGGACAAGCCCGATGAGCAGGGCTATCAGACAGATGCCTAGAATGAGCTTCTGAATCATGATGGATTGTTCATAATAGAAGCTGGATGGTGTTGCACTATAGATGGTCCAATCCGTGGAGGGAAGCGTCTGATAGGAAACAACGTAAGGTGCATCCCCGATTGTATCGTCGAAGCTGCCCTTTGCACTACCGAGATCGAGCACCTTCTTTAGACTTGTCGCATACTTATCGGACTGCCCCGGACTCTGCTCCTGCGCATTACTCACGGTGATTCCTGCTGAATTGACGATAAACGTTCGTTGATATTGGGAAGGCATCATGTTCTCAATGATGCGATTGATCGCATCCTCTTTTACATCAATCGCAATGATGAGATCACTGGTTTCACCCGTTGAACGAAAAGGGTAGCTGTGCGCATACGTAAATAATTCATGGCTGCTCTCCCCGGCATGACTGGTAAAGATGTCCTTCGGGATGGGACGTGAGGGGGTCCAAAGGCTATTTTGTTTGTTGGTCCGCATCTTCTGAAGCCAGTCCTTATAATAGGCGGAACCTTCGCTGTGATCCGCGTTGTAGCGTAGCCCATAAAGGGAAGATAACATGATATTGCGTTCGGGATAGTAAAGATGGATGCCCTGAACGATATCTGCATTGCCTGCTACCTTCGCTTTGAGCAGTTCTTGCAGGTCAACGACCTGATCCAGCCCGCTTCGATCCGCGTTATCCGCGAACAGACGGATGTTGGCAGATTTATCGAGTGACAGATCTACATACATTTGCTGCACTCGTTGCAATACGGTTCCTTCAATGGTACGAGCTGTATTCTCAAGAATCAGCTGATTCTTATTGCTTAATTCTTCATTGTAGCTGCGCGAGAAATAAATATAGAAAAATGAGCAGATCAGCAGCACAACGATGACCACGATTGAACCGTATGAAATGGCCAAACCGGCCCATGCAGAGCTCCATTTTCTCATCCCGCACACCTCCCGGCGAAAATTATACACTACACGTTTATGCCTGGGTTCACGATTTATATTAACTTCATGTAAAATGTTGCGATTTTATGATATTGTTCCGAAATTCATACAAAGACGAAATTGTTTTATTGCTGGTTAGTCCGACCTGATGCTACATTGGGACCGAACTGAGACCAACTAATAAACGATGGGAGTCGACAAATTTGAAAACGAAAGTGATCAAAAGCAACAAGAAGAGGTTGTTCGCCGCAGCGATGGGAGTGGTTCTTTTATCAAACACCTTTGCCGCAAGCAACGTGTTCGCCGCATCGGATGAGACGACTATTCCATTGCCGCCGCAGCCGGCGTGGGGGTATTTTGTAGATACGTACAAGAGCAACAGTAATTCAAATACAACCGTAGACTCCAATGCTGCTGTGGGCACCCTGTCCAAGTTTTTGGATCTATGGACACCGGGTGATTCCTGGGATAACGGAACCAAGATTAGGGAAGATATTCTGGATTATAACATTCAGTATGTAGCAGATCGTGCTGCAACCCGAACCAAGGCAGACGAAGAGGCCGCTTATTATACAGATCGTACTAACCAATCGTATGGTGCTGTAGATGGTCTGGGTTCACTTGCCAACGTCTATCGTGAGATATCGGGTACATTTACTTCCATTAAGAGTATTCCGGAAGATGCCACAACAACCAAGTATACGGATGAAAATGGAACAAACAAGGCCGGTGATTCAGAATCCAGGCTTGGCAAAATGGTTGACTTGATCGGAGCCGTGCGTGGCAACTCAGCTTCCTCCAACCCTTCAAAAAATTTCTTCCAGTATATGCGTCCATTTCGCTGGTTGAAGACTAACGAGGTTGTCGTGCCTACGCTGAGACCATTAATTAAACCAGACACAGAGGCTGCATCAGATGGAGGCTTCCCAAGTGGACATACCAATGCCTCCTATCTTGCTGCACTTGCACTGGCTTATTCCGTTCCTGAGCGATTCCAAGAACTGGTGACCCGTGCTTCAGAAATGGGCGATGACCGGATCGTAGCCGGAATGCACTCCCCGCTTGATGTTATCGGCGGCCGGGTTCTGGCAACTGCACTTGCTGCGGCAGCTCTGAATGATCCGGAAAATCAGCAATTGAAACAAGAGGCTTACCAACAGGCGCATGACGTGTTATTGAAACAGACGGGAACAGCAAATGACCGATTCACCGACTATGAGAAGAACAAGGCCGAATATACAGAGCGTCTTACGTATGGTTTCCCACGGAGCGGCTCAATGATCGAGCCGGTAGCTGTACCTAAAGGCGCAGAAGTGCTACTTGAAACAAGACAGCCTTACCTGACAGATCAGCAACGCCGTGCCGTACTGGCAACAACGGGCATTGAATCCGGTTATCCGGTATTGGATGATCCAGAAGGCTGGGGACGTCTCAATCTGTTTGCTGCGGCAGATGGATACGGTGCATTCAACAGCGATGTATCGGTCATGATGGATGCTGGCAAGGGTGGTTTCAACGCTGTAGACGTTTGGCGAAACAACATTTCCGGTACAGGCAAGCTGACGAAGGAAGGCAGCGGTACATTGAAGCTGCGGGGGGCTAATACGTACTCCGGCGGTACTCAGATTAGCGCGGGTACATTGGAAGGTGATACAGCTACCGCTTTCGGGAGTGGCGATGTAGTCAACACCGGCGGAACGGTTACGGAGAGTGTAACTGGCAAATGGAACATTGAGGGCAGCTTCGCACAAGCTGCTGAAGGTACCCTGGAGCTCAACGTGGCTTCCGCGAATGACGTGCTCGACGTTAAAGGTACGGTTAGTACTGCTGGGACATTGCATGTTAATTTTGCCAGCAGTTATGTGCCGGGCGGTGGTGAGATTACGCTTGTAAGCCATGGCGCCAATCAACAAAGCGGCAAATTTGCCTCTGTACAGGTAAATGGCCTGCCAAGCCAATATAATGCCCAGGTGAAGTATGAGAGCAATCGCATCGCATTGGCGATTACGGATACAACAAGTCCAGGGACAACGCCGACAACCCCAGCTACACCTGGTACAGGTGGTGGCTCGGTCACAACACCAACACCGTCCACACCATCAACAGGTCCTGGAACGGATTCGGGTACCGTTACCACGCCTCCTACAACCGAACCATCGGTACCGCCAGCAACACAGGTTAATCCGTTTAAGCCAGGTGTTGTGAGCCAGGAAACAGTACTGAAGACGGTTAAAGAAGCCATCGCAGCAACGAAAAATGAGAAAAAGACGTTCAGCGATATTTCGGGTCACTGGGCAGCTAAACATATTCAAGCTGCCGTGAAATTGCGCATGGTGGATGGTTACGAGAATGGTTCCTTCCGCCCTCATGCATCTGTCACCCGAGCGGAGTTTACGGCCATGATTGCCCGTGCTTTCGGCCTTGGCAAGAATCCGGCTTCGGCCAGCTTCAAAGATACACAGTCAAGCTGGGCAGCCGAATATATCAGTGCACTGGCTGACAAGGGAGTCATTACCGGTTATGCGGACGGAAGCTTCAAGCCGAATGCCACGATCTCCCGCGCCGAGATGGTGACGATGATTGCTCGTGTGCTTGATCTGAACGTTCTGGCAACCAGCACTCCGACGAGCTTCAGTGATGTGAATAGCAGTACCTGGGCAGCGGCGGCAATTGCGCAGGCTTCCTCGGCTAATCTGGTGCAAGGACTCTCCTCTTCCGTGTTCTCGCCGAGCGGCAAAGCTACACGGGCCGAGGCTGTGACGGTGATCATCCGCGCACTGGAGAGCGACAGCTCAATCAAGGCAATTATCGAAGTTTTGTAAACATAGTGACCTGAAAGAATGGTTAGCCGCTAAGCGAGAGTGGAAGGTTCGGTTAAGGGTAATAACGTTACCTTAAAAAGTTTGAAAGGGCAAAAATGGTTCGTGTAACGCGATCCCTTTTTTGCCCTTTTACTTTTACTCATGGGGAATGAACGGTGTTATGCTACTAACTAATGTCTGGGGTAGGGAGGAATAGAACTTCCTTAGCAGGATAATATGCTGATATGGTGGAAGTAGGTATCAGACTGCTACCTCAATGTGGCTTACGAACGAGAACGTAGATCAGTTTTTATAAGTCTATAGTGGGCGGTGAGTAATAATGGATCGATTAAAGCACAGTGGATTTTATAAACTGAAATTTTTCATCACACCAGATGAATTCAAAAGCTTTTTGGCACTTTTTGAGCAGAAACGAGCAAAGTTTATCCGTCCTAATTATGATCAAATCCTATATGATACGAATCAGGTGGGGTAAAAATGAAAAGCATACTGTTCAAATATATGAATCAATTCACATCTCTTAGCGAGCAGGAACAGCAGGCTATTATTGAAGATATCCTCATGAAGGAATACACCAGGGGAACCGTACTCCTTAGACAAGGGGAAGTTCCCGCTCAATGTTATTTTGTGCTAAAGGGATGTGTACGGCAGTACGCGATAGATGAAAAAGGAAAAGAAGTGACCTCCAATTTCTATACCGAGGAACATGCGGTCTCCATTTTCAATCGTCATCAGCACAATAAGCCATCGGCGTATACCTTAACCTGTCTGGAGGACTGTGTATTGGTCGTTGGTGATTTTCAAGCCGAGAATGGTATACTTCTCCAATATCCCCCACTGGAAACGATGATACGCAAGATGGTTGAGGAAAAGCTGGGCCAGGTACAGGATGAATGGACATCATTTATTGCGTCTTCACCGGAAGAACGATATCAAGCGTTATTACGTAAACGACCCCATCTCGTCGACCGTGTACCCCAACATCAATTAGCCAGTTATCTTGGACTCACCCCGGAGTCATTAAGCAGAATCAAGAAGCGAGTTCATAGCCGTAATGGATAGGGAAGTGCTCCATGGATAAACAAGGCATCACGCTCTTGGGGATTGCTTTCCTCCTTGAAGCAGCATCCAGATGCCCAAGCCCAGTTCTCCTGCAACCATGGGTATAGTAAATACCACTTGAAGCACTGTAATCAGCCCATCATATTGGGATAGAAATGTTTTGCATAGGTGAATGATTATGTAGCCTACAGCAGCGAGCAGTACCAAAATGCTGATCGCTTTGGGAATACGGTTTGCTTGTAAAGCAACATAGCCCACGATCAACAAATGTGCACCAAAAACAATAAGGCCCACCGACCAGATCCGTTCAAATAACTCCAGACAGAGCATCATCAGTGCTTGTGCCTGCTCTATTGGAAGCAAGGGTTGATAATCCGAAGAATGTCCCGACAGCAGCATGACTATGAGCAAGATGAGGATCGCGACGCCCAATATCGATGAATAGGCAAGACGGAGGCAAGCTCCGAGCAGGGACAGGTATTTATGAACAGGTTTCAGGAAAACATATAGCGCCCATGAGACAACAACGTCGCTAATCAGGATGATGATCCATCCCAGGATCTCGGCCTTGAACAAGCCATATGATGCTGTGATATGGTTGAATGTGCTCCTGGCATCGCCAGGTACGACAAGTTTTCCATGGATAAAGCTATAGGAAAAAAATGCAGCCAGAGCCATGATGATTAGCGTAATTCCTGCCGTTACAGCAGCTTTTCGCTCGTAAGAATATTCTTGTATGGATGTAGTCATAAGTAAGATATCCTCCTGTGCAATAGGGTTGATGTTTATTTTAAACTGGAGTCGCATGACCGACATTGACTTAAATCAAGGCAAGCAAAATGATATAATCTCTACAACGAAGCAGGGGAGGCAAGATCAATGAATGATGAACTCTTGGAACGGTTAGAGGCTTGGCATGAAGAGGATGAATATGAGGAGATTGTGAATGCGATTACACAGGTTCCCGAGGATGAGCGGGATTATATTCTGATCAACCATCTGGGCAGAGCGCTGAATAATATGGAGCGGTACCAGGAGGCAGTGGAACAGTTTTTGTCTGTCGCAGAAGAGGGGGAGAATGATCCGCTTTGGCATTACCGCATTGGTCTGGCGTATTATTACTTGGAGCAGTATGAGAATGCGCGTGCAGCTTTCGAAGCAGCAGACCGATTGGAGCCGGGAGATGAGGATACGCAGGAGTTCCTGGAATGGATTCGGAATAAAACAACAGAAGAACTCAGAGAGGAATTGGTAGAGGACGAGTCGGCGGAACCAGTCCACTCTGTGACTGAAATCACCATTGAGCCTGCACCTGGTATTGGGATGCATCTGGAATCGAAAGGGTTTTGGAATGACAGTCCCGCTTATGTCGATCAATATGTATTGTCCCCGCCTACCGAGGAGCAAATTGAAGCAGTGGAGGAGCAATTGGTTTTCAAGCTGCCGACATTCTATATAAACATGATGAAACTACATAATGGTGGTGTGCCCCACTATCGTTATTTTCCGGTTAGCCAGGCGGAGAATGATGGGAAGGTCCATATCGAAATTTCCAATATCCTGGGTGTTGGACGGGAGAAGGCACATTCACTGTGTGGAGCAGCGGGGAGTCGGGTAATGATCGAGCAGGAAGGCTATCCCGAAATCGGTGTCGTTCTATGTGAGTGCCCTTCCGATTCGGAGGTGGTCATGCTGGATTACCGTGAATCCGGCAATGCCGGTGAGCCCGAGGTTGTTCATGTGAACAAAACAGAAGGTTACAAGGTCACTTGGCTTGCGCCTGATGTGGCGACCTTTATTCAAGGTCTGGTAAATGAGGAAAATCAGCCAGCGAACCTTGAGGGTTCAATGTAAAGAAAGTTGTAGCTTCCCGTTTATAAAATAGTGAAGAAGCTGCACCCGTAATAAAGGGTGCAGCTTCTTTTCGTGAATCCTTCCCGTTCCATGCGGTAGAAGAAGCATTTCTTTTGTCGAAATCACCGTGTGTCTGGTTTAGCTGCGTTCAGGCAGCTCTGTCGTCGAATCTTCCCCATACAGCTCGATCAAATGAGTGAGGTGACCCTCGCCCCAGTCATTCATGGCCTGCAATAAAGGTGTCATTCGTTGACCGTATTCCGTGATGGAGTACTCGACTTTGGGAGGAATCTGCTGATAGACTTCGCGATGGATGATGTCATGATACTCCAATTCCCTTAATTGTTGGGTGAGCATTTTCTTCGTAATGTCAGGGATGGCCCTCTGAAGTTCACTAAACCTCATGGTGCCATTGGCGAAAAGTCGAAGTAAAATCACCGGTTTCCACTTGCCAACCAGGATGTCCAACGCCGTTTCAAACTTGCAATAAGTACTCATAGGAATCCCTCCGATCCTTTATTCATCTAAGGTTTCTTTTTCTATACTATGTTTAGTTTAAGTGCCTACTTCCAATTAGTTACCCCATAAAATATTATAGGCCTAGGTGTTGATCATATACAAGAAGAGGGGCTTACGAGTTATGAATATGGCGCTATGGATCGTTCAAGGCATATTGGGAGCCGGATTTATTTTCTCGGGATGGATGAAGGCGTTCCAGTATGAAAAGGCAAAAGAATCGTGGCCTTGGGCAAGCGAGGTTTCGAAAGGATTGGTGTTTTTTATTGGCATCGTGGAACTTGTTGGGGTCATCGGACTTGTGATACCTCAAGCAACGAATATAGCTCCCGGTTTGACGCCACTGGCGGCGAGTGGTCTTGCTATCGTTGTGCTGTTAGGAGCCATATTCCACGTTGCCCGCAAGGAGTATAAGCAAATTGGCGTGAATATCGTTTTTCTGGCATTAGCTGTGTTCGTAGCAGTAGGCCGCTTCTGAGTTTCAGGCTCACGATAGGGACAATGAACAAATATTTTGGATAATGGGAAGTAGAGGCGATTGATTTCCGGTGGGATACGGAAGGCAGTCGCCATTTTGCATCTGGAGCTATAAAAATATAGAGGAATTCTGATATATATAGAGCAAGTTCATTGTAAATTTAATGTAATATAATGGTATTAGTTCGCATTGGAAGGCTATGCAAAGGATTCGTGTATTTCAAATAAAGAGCAGGTGATTATATGTCTGGCATCAAACATTGTTCAGGAATATTGCACGTAGTGAATATTCTGGCTCTGGTTCTTTTCTTGACGGCATGTACTTCTTACACCAACGTCTCTTCAGAAGAAGTTAAATCATTTCGGCAGGATATCGAGCAAGATTTTCCTGTTATTCAAAAGACGGAGATTCGTTATTCCACACCTCGGGTCGAAGTCGCTTATACGGTCAAAACTGAACCGGATGAAGAAGAGATTCATCGAATTTTCACTCAAACCACAGTATTTATGGCTAGCTCTTCTTTTCAAAGTGAAATTATTGATGCACAGTACCGGAAGAAATATCCAAGCTGGGGCGACCCGGAGCTTGCCGTGACTATAACCTTACGCGGAAAGGATATATCTGCATACCAGTTTACTTGTAAGCCAGAAAAATCCGAATCCGATTCTGGTAACGCGACATATGCTCAGTGGTACGTTCAGACACCGGATGATACTGTGGGCAAGCCTTATCCTGACTCTGGAATGAAGAATGAAAAGTGATATTATCAAAATTTTCAGGGAACATGAACCAATAAATTGATTAAGAGACTTGATGCTATACAGCCCTCACATCCTTGAGGGCTGTATTTTTTTAACACTTCGCTTGCTTTGCTAAAGGCATCCAAAATAAGGATACAGGGCCGTATGCATTGCAGAAAGACAATTCCTCTGCTATTATTTAGCTATCTAATATTTAGACATCTAAATATTAGATAGCTTATTTATTTTCGGTTTCTTTATGAAAGGAGCTTGAGAACCATGTTAAGAATGAAAGACAAAGTAGCCCTTGTCACTGGAGGCGCTTCTGGAATAGGCTTGTCAGCGGCTCAATTGATGGCGAAAGAAGGGGCTAAAATTGTCATTGCTGATTTCAATGTCGATGGGGCAAAGGATGCAGCAGCACATATTCAAGCTCAAGGCGGAGATGCAGTGGCTGTTTTTCTTGACGCCGGAAATGAAGCTTCGATTAAGGAAGCTGTGGAATTTGCGGTGCAACAATATGGAAAACTCACATGTCTGTTCAACAACGTTGGTCTAACCAATCTGAAGAAGGATTTGGATGTGGTCAACGTGGATCTGGATGAGTGGGATCGGCTGATGAACGTTAACTTGAAAAGCGTGTTATTGGGCTGCAGATTCGCTATTCCTCATATGATCCAAGCGGGTGAAGGTTCCATCATTAACACAGCTTCCATGGCTGGTTTTACGGGAGATGCGGTTCGTGTAGCTTATGGTGCCTCAAAAGCAGGCGTCGTGAATCTGACGAGGTATATTGCTACCCAATATGGCAAGCATAACATTCGTTGCAATTCCATCGCCCCCGGCTTGATCTTGACCCCGGCAGCCGAGAATAATATGCCTCCGGACGTATTGAATATGTTCGCAAAATATAATGCACTGCCTTATCACGGAGAGCCTGATGATATCGGATATACCGTCTTGTTTCTGGCCTCAGATGAGTCCAAATTCATTACTGGACAGACCATTCAGGTGGAAGGCGGTCACTATATCGCCAATCCAATAGTTCCGGATTTCGAACAGTTCATGAAATTACAAAACACGTCTAGCAACTAGACAGAGTCGTACAAATAAAATACGATAGGAGCGTTTTATATGGGAAGATTAGATCATAAAGTAGCTATTATTACTGGTGGAGCTTCAGGAATTGGTGAAGGCATGGTGGATCTCTTTGCAAAGGAAGGCGCCATCGTTATTGCTGCAGACATTAATGAGGAAGCACTGGAGAAAGCAAGCCAAAAAGAGAATGTGTACGGAATGAAGTTAAATGTGTCCTCGGATGAAGATTGGGAGATATTAGCAAAAGTAGTCAACGAGCGTTTTGGTAAAATTGACATTCTGGTCAACAATGCAGGCATTTCTTCAGAGAAGCCATTTGAGGAAATCAATGCACAGGATTGGCAGAAAATGCTCTCCATTAATGGTTTTGGCCCATTTGCTGGCATGAAGCATGTAGCTCCGTATATGGCAGCGCAAAAGAAAGGCTCCATCGTCAATATTTCTTCCTATACCGCTTTGATTGGACAGGGTTTTAACCACTATTCAGCATCCAAAGGCGCGGTACGTGCATTATCCAAAGCAGCAGCAACTACCTTTGGTCGTCAAGGTGTTCGGGTCAATGCTCTTTTCCCTGGGATCATCGAAACACCAATGACCCAATCCTTGAACACATCGAAGGAATTGCTTGAACGATTAATTCAGGCCACACCTTTGCAGCGTCTGGGTAAGGCTATGGATATTGCCAACGCCGCACTGTTCCTGGCTTCGGATGATTCTTCGTATATTACAGGATCTGAACTGGTAATCGATGGTGGCTACTCAGCCCAATAGCGTGTAAAATGATGACAGCCCTACCGTTGAATTGGGGCTGTTGTTTTATTTTACGAGGAGGATCAGATGGAAGAACAGAACATTTTTGAGCTCATTCACAATATGGATAGCTTCACCAATAAATTAATTATACAATGGAACAAATCATTCAATGAGGACCTCGGCGTCTCTCATGTGCTTGTACTCAGTCACCTGAACCAGCATGGAAAAAGCCGACCTTCGGATATTGCGAAAATTCTGGGTTTGACCCCGCCTACGCTCAGTTATTTATCGGACAAGCTGGTAGCCAAGGAATTAGCCGTCAGAATGGTAGATGAAGCTGATCGTCGCATTATTTACCTGAACATTACCGGGAAAGGAACCGAAGTTCTTGAAAGAGCGATCTTGGAGGGGCAGAAGTTACGCAAGAATTTATTCCAGAAATTAACGCAAGAGGATCGGGCACAATTAGTCCATATTTTTGAGAAGATGAATCGGGAAGATTAAAAAAACAGCCTGGTCCTAAGAAATAAAGGAACCAGGCTGTTTTGTGTACAATGTTACTGTCTATACAGAGAAACATCCCGTTTATTATGCCGGGAATCCGCCTCCTGGTGGAGGCCACGCACCGTAGAAGCGACGCAGCAGCACAATCTCACCCAAATGGTATGAGTTATGAGACGCGATGTTGCGCAGGAGTCCCGCTTTGGTTTCACCCGGGAAATAAGGTAGCGGGTCATCCAACTGGGCAGTTTCGGCAATGGTTACCGCTTGATCAACTCCATCCAGGAATGCCTGGATATCGGCCTGCCAGGTGGCTTCATCCAGAGGGGCTGGATTTTCCGGCCAACTTTCCATCACGTTAGTCGGAAGCTGCGGCTTTCTGCCTTCCACATGTTCCAGCATGAATTGCTGCCAGTAGTGCATATGTTTCACCAGTTGATAGATACTGTAAGGCATATGTTCATGTTTGCGACCAGCCAATTCCGCACTAATGTCGGGTAAAGCGCGCGCGATGCGGATATGTCCGCGTTCACCGACCAGCGATTTGACCAGGGCTTGTCCAAATAATTGATTTGCATCTGTCATGCGAATTATCCTCTCTGGAAACCGGATTGGTTTCTGTTTGCTATAAATAGATTATACAATTAAATTTTACAAAATCAAAACAGGGATATAATGACAGAATTGAAGAAGGGGATATTTCGGTTACTGAATTAGGCTTATCCATTCATGAATAGCTAATGAATTGTTCCTATGATAGTATGTTTAACGTCAGAGGCGCGGATAACTAATGAGCGCTAATCGGAGTCACGGTGGGTGGATAATCATGCGCAGTTGGGTTCGTAACGAAAATGTGCAAATGACGGCTGTTGCTTTTGCTACAGCGGTAGGAGCGCTTTTTAAAATAAATCCTTTTCGAGAGGATTACTTTCGAATTGGCCTGGGTGTAAGTATACTTTTATTTCTGCTGATGATTATGCCACATCTGTCTTATGTGAAGACGGGAATTCTGGCGGGCATTACGAACTTCCTCTTTCAATCGGCTGATTTAATGAATCATGTGAATTCAATCTCGATCATCGAAAGCATGCAGGATAATCTGGGTGCGGGAATGTATTATGTTGTGTTTGCCTATGGCCTCAGCAAGTTCAAGAACAGATTCCATGAGATACCGCCTCTGCTGCTTGGTGGCTTGATTACGTGTATTGATTTTTCATCGAATCTCGTGGAGCTGTTCATTCGCGGTGTGTTGAGTGGGACGAATATCTTTTATATGAAAGAATGGCTTTATCTGCTGGTCCTCGGGGGGTTGCGAAGCTATTTTATCATTGGGTTGCATAACAGCTTTGCGGTAAGGCAAATCCGATTGCTGCATGCGGAGCAGGAGAAACGGATGGAGCAGATGCTGAGTGTTAACTCAGGTCTGTACGGTGAGGTCTTTTATCTAAAAAAAGCCATGAATACGATTGAAGGCATTACGGTAGACAGCTACGACCTTTATCGGGATCTCAGAGAGCAGGACTTGAACCAGTATAGCCAGCGGACGCTCGGCATTGCTCAACAGATTCATGAGGTCAAAAAGGACTCCCAGCGTATCCTTGCAGGTCTGTTGAAATTGTACGATAGCGAAAAATCTGTGAAGATGAACCTTTCCGAGGTACTGAACTTTGCAACCAAAGGAAACCGGAAATATAGTGAAATGCTGAACAAAAAGATTGAGATGCAGATCGAGCAGCAATATGATTGTGACTCCCCGTACTACATTCCTCTCTTGACGATAATGAACAATCTGATCGCCAATGCCGTGGAAGCCATTGAGAACGACGGAACAATTCGGATTCGCGTGTTGGATGAAGGAGCAGATGTGCAATTTGTGGTTATCGATTCTGGGAAAGGTGTACCCGAGGGGAAGAGAGACGTGATCTTCGAACCAGGTTATACAACCAAATTCAATGAAGTGGGCATTGCGGCAACCGGAATTGGCCTGTCCCATGTACGGGATATCGTTCAGTCTCTGGAAGGCCGAATTGCGGTGGAATCTGCTCCGCAGGGCGGGAAGGGTTCCACATTTGTTGTATCCATTCCAAAAGCGAATCTGATCAATGAGGACGGTGCGGACGACGCCTTATATCATGATCGTGGATGATGATATCTTGTCCAGAAATATGCTGCAAGATATCATTGAGGCATGCGGAATGGGTGAGTAGGCAGGGGAAGCGGGCGCGATCGCTCGGATTAAGTCTTTACCTTACCATGAGGTTGGTCAGTCTGCCTCAGGCTGCCCGCAATTTAATCCCCTTTTTTACAGTCGGTATAAACAAACAGGAGGTTCAGAATCTACATGGCATAGCCCAAGTTTATGAACCTCTTTTTTATTGCAATTCCCTACAATTCAATAATTTGTTCACAATGTTCAGCTACGATATCATCATGGGTAACAACTACAATTGTCTTACCCTGTCGGTTAAGAGCAGTAAGCATGTTTACAACAAAATCTCGATTGATTGCATCCAGAGAGCCTGTTGGCTCATCTGCTAAAATAACATCACATGGTTTTAATAAAATGCGGGCCAGCGCCACACGTTGCTGCTCTCCACCAGATAACTCATATACTTTCTTGTTCAAAGGAATATTCAATCCTACTTTTCTTAAAGCTTCCATTTTTAAGTCCTGTTTCTCTTTTTTAGATTTACGGCTGTAGGCTAGAGCCACTTCCAAGTTTCTGTCTACACGATCATTCTCAATCAGAGCGTAATTTTGGAACAAATAAGAGATTTGATTTCGCAATACAAGTGTCTGCTTCTTTCTTCCAACTTTCAGGATATCTTCATCATAAAACTTAATGCTTCCCTCATCGGGCTTTTCCAACATACCAAGCATATTTAACAATGTCGATTTACCTGAACCACTCTTTCCTACTATTGCGACCATCTGTCCTTGTAAAATATTTAGGTTAAGGTTACTTATGATGTGGTTTGTAGAATAACTTTTACTCACATTATGAAGTGCATATACCGGTATAACCTTCAAATTAGTGCCCTCCTTTTAGCATCTTGATAGCGTGTTTGCGTGAAATTCGAGTTAGCCAAGCTACGGAGAAGCATAGCTCCAAAATAATGAGAGCAATAACAATAACAATAGTCAGAAGCGAACCGAAAAGGCCCAATACGTAAATACCAATACTTGCACTTCCCCATATAATGCTGAAAAACAGAATGAATTCTTTATATTTTTTGGCATCAGAGAGGCCAAACAGTCCTCGCATAATAAATTTTTGCTGAAATTTATTGAATAAAATGGATAGATGCTGAATCATAAGAAGGCAAAAAATAATCACACTGATAATTAGAGAAACTAAAGTAGAATAAAATTGTTTCTGCAAATGATATAATTTCTCCGCAATGTACTGATCAACGGTAATAAGGTAATGGAGATTATCATCCAATTGATACTCTTTCAAAGTAGGTTCTAAAAGTGAATATGTTCCCGCCGTATCTCCATCGAGTAATTTGACTTTCATTGGATCAGTACTTCCTCCACCAAGAATCGCGTCCCGATCTCCTAATAAACTGTTTTTTTCAGTAACCACCTGAATGATAGGATCTAAAATGGTATTATTGTTTTTTGGGTTGACATCCGGATTAAAGCTGAAGATATTCTGATGATTTGCAGACCATATAATCTGAATGTTTTGTTGTTCTTTCAGCGCTGGAATTTCCAGCTGGAGTTGCTCTTTCTCGAACTTTGACCTTTGTTCGCGCTCATCTTTAAAAAAATGGACAATCTCATCTTCCTGATTTTTGAACTGTTCAGGAACCAATATAATCCAACTAGTTTCCTGATCAGATATAAGGATGGGCTTTCCACTATTATCGTATACAGGAAATTCCCTAAGGTAATTAGTATTGACTTGTAAAGACCGGAATCCACTATAATCTTTGTCCAATAAAAGTGCCGTTTCCTCATACTGACGAGAATTAATAAGGAGGGAACCCAACTCATTTAATACAGGATAAAGTTGGCCTGCTGTTGCACGAATAAATCGAATAGCACCATTCTGAAAATCTATTGCATCATATCCCTGGTTCACAGGATAAAACACACCAAATCCACTATTTTCCTTCCAATTTCGCAGGTTATATTTTTCATTTTTAACAGCATTATATTGACTGACCAATACTGAGAATAAAGACATAACCACGATCGTGGTAACTATTTTGAGTGGAACATTTATTAAAAAAATTAAAAATGTTTTGTTTCTATTTTTAATAGCGTCACTTATTTTAATATAGTTCATATAAATTAACGCTGGTATTGTCGAAATGACCATAATCAGGAACAACTTGACTTGCTCATAGATTAGAAAATAAAAGAATAGGATGCTAGAATGTGGGACAAGGAGAAATAGAAATAGGGCAAAACCTGCACTGAGAGCAAAAATAAATGTAATATTTTTACCAATTACTTCAGTCCATATTCGTATAGTAGAAAAACCTATTAGTTTGTATACAGCGACGCGTTTCGTCTCCTTAAAGCTATAATAGAGCACAAAAAAACCGTTTATGAACATTAGAATGTAAGATAATGTTTTAACATCTGACTTCGGCGAAGGCTTGTATGAATCTTTTGGAGATGTAGTATTGGTGAAGTCATTAGGTGAAAAATTAACAGATATTCCTTGCTGACTGTAGTGGTTATTCAGATTTTGAGAAAATTTCTCCAAAAATGTATTTAGAACAGTTTGGTCTGCTTCCAGATAATAATATCCACTTACTGGCAAGTAATTGTAAGAGCTTTTAAGAGTCCGTATTGTAATTGTATCATTTCCACCAAATTCCTCGATTACTCCAACTTGATTTTGGTCCCCATGAGTCGAAGTTGACATATACATTGTCGTACTTAGAGTGTCTTTGTCATTAAGAACTCTCCCTGACCCCAGTTTAAATGCATCATAAAAAGAAGTTTCTCCATTCAGTAATATGTATTTGACCAATTCAATCTGTTGATCAGGCTTATTGTTGATGGCTGGCCGCATAATATTGACATGCATTTTGGTAGATGTATTTAATAAAATAGGATAGATTTCATCAGGATTGGATAACACCAGGTTATCTGGAATGAAAAATTCAGAACCTAATTGTTGATCTAATCCATAAACGCGTTCTATTTCCTGTTGATCATAAACGTTATAACTCGTATAAAATGAGATAAAACATGTGAGTAATATAAAAAAAGTCACTAATTTTTTCAATCCTAAAATCCCCTTCAAGCACATGATGGATAGAATTGAACTAGATTCCCCATACTCGTATATACATAAAGAGGAATGAGGAATCTAGATCATTCAAAAACTACCAATATTTATTACTTAACTAAGACAGGGCATGCGCCGTTTAGAGTGCTAGTTAATATTCGTGACAGCTCGAAGTGGCGGTGATATTTTGAGGGATGAATTGCTAGTTTGCGGGTCTTGTCAAACGGACCAATTCTATAAAATCTAATCCAGAATTACTTCTTTATCGGGTTGGTCAAGAAATTCAAACATGGTTTTAACTTGTTCCACCGTATTCCTTTCCAACGAAAGCTCAGGCAATTCATCCAATGAGAAGAATTCAACTGCGCTGGTTTCTACGCCAATTTCGGCGGTTCCTCCAACAATATTGCATTGAATGAACATTTTATATACATGATAGGGTTCTGGGGGGTGTCCATGAAATTTTTTGTCCAATATGGCCAAAAGTCGAATGGGTACTACATCGAACCCGGATTCCTCTTTAATTTCTTTCACGGCCACTTCTGACGGCGAGAGGCCGATGTCGCCCCATCCCCCTGGTAATGCCCATGCCCCATCTATTTTTTCGCGAACCAACAGTATTTTATTTCCCCTGAAAACAACACCACGAATATCAACTTTAGGCGTTGCATAACCGGAATCATTGGCAAATGTGAGTGCGATTTTTTCTTTGTTAACCGAAGTGTAATTGGCCAGGATATCGATACTAATTCGTCTCAATTCTTCATAACGCTCAATATCGTAAACATCTTTGGCATAGGTTAAACCGGTTTGTGCGATAGCTTGTATTTGTTTGGCCCATTCTAACCACTTCATGTCCATAAATAACTCCCTCTTTCTTCGAGAAGTCCACGAGAAATTAAGCTTCATAGGAAACACCCCTATTATAGCAGAAGAATTGTTGTAAATAATTACAATCAAGGGAAAATTCATCACAATCGGGATATCCGAATGAATATATACACACGCTCAAAAAGTCGTTGCCTTTCACTATGGAACTGCGAGATAGTATAAAGAAAAGCTATGCGGAAGGAGAAATAAAATGAATATAATCATTGATCAACAGGGCAGTTCCAAGGTTGCCATCATCGAAAGCAACGACATCGTTATTAACAACGTTCAAGACGCATTGGATTTGATGGCCTCTGTGAATTACACGGATGATGCCTATAAAATTCTAATCGATAAATCCAATCTCACCGAAGATTTTTTCGAATTGAAGACCAAACTTGCGGGTGACATTTTGCAGAAATACGTGAATTACCAGGTGAAACTCGCTATAGTCGGAGATTTTGAAGGATACCACAGCAAAAGTCTCAAAGACTTCATCTATGAGTGCAACCATGGCAAGCATGTTTTCTTTTTGAAAAACAAAGAGGAAGCGCTTCAGGCTTTGCACAATATTAGTTAATGAAGGAGGAAAACATCGTGAGGGTTAATGAGAAATTACAGACGTACGCGTTATCTGATGTCAGCAATCTCAAAGTACATGGCAGAACGACAGGACAACGGTCGCCTTTAACTTTGTTTTGGACCGGAAGTGCGGTTGAACTTAATGTAAAAGGCTCTGAGTTGTGGGTGGAGATCGAGTCCGATTATGATCTGTATGAGCCTTGGATCAGCATTCTGATTAACGGAGTGCCGGTGAGCAGACAGATGTTAGTAGCGGGAAGATATTGGATCTGCGTATTCCGAGGCATGAACGAGAATGTGGTGAAACATGTACGCATCGTCAAAGATGTACAGGCCATGAATGGAGATCCGGGCTGTTCCTTGCAGATTCATACGGTGAAATCGGATGGTGTCTTCTTGCCTGTAGAAGAGAAACCGTACAAGATTGAATTTATCGGCGACAGTATTACATCCGGAGAAGGCGCGATTGGAGCGAAAGCAGAAGAGGATTGGATTTCGATGTGGTTCAGTGCCATACATAACTATACGTTTATGACAGCCGAAGCGCTGAATGCAGAATATCGGGTCATCTCGCAGAGCGGCTGGGGTGTACTGACAAGTTGGGATAACAATCCGAATGCGAATATCCCTGATTATTACGAGCAAGTCTGTGGATTGGCGACGGGGGATAAGAACGCAGCACTCGGCGCAGGGGACAAGCATGATTTCAACTCTTGGCAGCCGGATATCGTGGTGGTTAATCTGGGCAGCAATGATGGAGGAGCCTTTCAAACCCCGGCGTGGAAGGACCCCGTCACCGGAGAGGTGTATAAGCAACGTCTGAACGAAGATGGCACGTACCATGAGGAGGATCTCGCTGCCTTCGAGAAAGCTGTAACCCAATTCCTGATCCAGCTTCGTAAAAACAATCCGAATGCGCATCTCGTATGGGCGTACGGCATGCTTGGATTCCCGATGATGCCAGCGATCTATCGTGCTGTTGATGCTTATACGAAACAGGCTGGCGATACAAAAGTCTCGGTTATTCAGCTTCCCGATACAACCGAGAAGACGGTAGGCGCCAGAAGTCATCCGGGTGAGTTGTCCCATAGAAGGACAGCTGATGCGTTAGCGGAATATCTAAAGGGAGTTTTAAATTAATACGTTATGTTTAAAAATAGGCCAAGCCAGACCTTTCTTGTTCAAGAGAGGTCTGGCTTTAGATTTGTAGGCCTTCGACACCCGAAAGGGGATGTGTTAACTACGCTACGATTTACTTCCCTTGTACCTGATAGCGGATCGAAACGATCTGTCCCAGCGTCTGAGTATGAATCATTTTGAAATGGGTTGATACCGTCCCTGTTGGAAATAGGGGGATCCCGTCACCAAGAATTTTCGGAATAATGGCAATCTCAATCTCATCGAGCAGTTGTTGTTCCAGAACGCCTTGCACCAGCTGGCCTCCGCCAACAATCCAAATGTCACCGCTGGAGTCCTGCTTCAATCGGGGAATCAGGTTCTCCACAGCCTCATCTGTAAATTGTACATGTGGTGCAGGGGCTTGTTTGGAACGGGAAAGTACATACGTCGGGCGATCTGCATAGGGGAAATCCTCTGACAGCTTGAGCACCTCTTCATACGTAAGACGTCCCATAACGACTGATCCAATCGTTGAATAGAACTCGCCATACCCGTTATCCCCACCATCGCCTTCCACATCGAACAGCCAATCCACCGAACCATCCAATCTTGCAATGTACCCATCCAGACTCATCGCAATATATAACACAACTTTATTGTTAGACATATCCATCACTCCCTTCTGAAATGTATGATACACTCAAACTATGACAAATGTTGACGTAATTAGGTGGGGTGAACATGAATAATCGAAAACTCGCATTGATGCGACTCATGGATTCGAGAAAGAAATTTACGGCTCGTGAATTGGCGGAGCGTTTTCAAGTGTCGATTCGTACGATCCAGCGAGATCTGAATGATCTGCAGGAGCTGGGCTTTCCTTTGTATACGGAGGTTGGGGTGAACGGGGGTTACCGAGTGCTTCCTAATCGGATTTTGCCACCTCTTCAACTCACACAGCATGAGGCGTTGGGTCTGTTTATGATGATTGAATATTTGGAGAACGTCCCGGATTTTCCGTATGGATCGATTCGTGAGCATCTGGCCGAGGAATATTATTCAACTTTGCCTCAGGATGTACAGGATCTGATTACACGCATGAGGCGGCACATTACGTTCCTTCAACATCATGCTGTGCAGGTCGAGGCATTAACAACAGAGATATTAGGCGCAGCAGTAGATAAAAGAGAGATACAATTTATATATCATTCCCGGCAGGGACATAAAAAAGTACAGGCTAATCCTATCGGCATCTATTACGATCACGGTTATTGGTATATGCCGGGCCGGAGGAAGGGTCGGGTGCTGTTGTATCGAGTGGATCGCATGCAGGAGCTGGTTATGCTGGATTCCATCGACGAGTCGGTTCCTAGTTTGCATGAGTGGTTGAATTCCAAGGAAGAGAGAGAAAGCGTAGAAGTGGTGCTGCAATTCACGGATTTTGGGGCGAGACTGGCAGGATCAGATGTACTGTTTAAGTCGGTTGAAGGTCATGAATGGCGAGGGCTAGTTCCATATGAGGAATTCCCTTTTACAGCGCGGAAGCTGCTCTCCTATGGGCCTGAAGTGAAGGTGATTGAGCCGCTGGAGCTGCAACAACAAGTGAGAGAAATGCTGGAGCGGAGTTTGAACCAGTATTGAATGTTGTAAAAGGATATTGTGTCCTCATATGGAACATATAAGAGTAGTACCATGAAAGACCTTATATATGATTCACTGAATGGGGGGCTACCATGATTCATTTCATAAGAAGTTTCACGATCCGCTCTATGCAGAGTCCATGCGATGAACAACGGCGGTTGTTTGTATAGAGCCTGAAGTCCATTTCCGCCATGCTAGTCTAGTGCGTCGAAGATACGTTCACCGTTTGGCTCTGCTGCCTTAACATTTTACTTTTAAGGAGCGGGGCAATATGAAATATATTAACGCAGACACCATCTTCCCGGAAACACTATTGAAGGAGATCCAGCGCCATATCCCTGGTGGATTAGTGTATATTCCCAAACCGAAGGAAACGCATCAAAAATGGGGCGAGGGTTCGGGCAGCAGGATGATGCTGCGGCAAAGGAACGATGAGATCCGCCAGCTATTCGCTGCGGGTATGTCGATTGACCAACTTACAGAACAATTTTGTTTGTCCATCGACAGTATTAAGAAAATTGTATATTCCAAAAGGTGATTGAACGGTTAGAGCTGCACTCGAGAAATCGAATGTGGCTTTTTGTGTAGGATTTGGATTAAATGGTTTGTTGCCTATATTGTGTGAAAGAAGACCCATACAATTTGATTACAGAACGTTTACTAACAAAACAGTACATTAGCCATGGGGGGAGTTACATTGAAAATTAACGTACAATTAACGCATAACAATGAGGCTTATATCATCAAAAATATGTATCCTCTCTACCTTCATGATTTATCCGGACATTATGGTCTGGATGCAGAACACACCCCGAATCAACACGGGATTTTCGAAGTGAGTAATGAGTATATAACATTGCAAGATCAATATGATGTCCAGAACATATGGTGGGAAAAACCGAACTGTCTCTATGCATTTTTAATTAGAGTAGATGACGTGCCAGCAGGTTTTGTATTTGTGGCTACTGCGCCTCATTGTTCGGCTGACACGGATTTCTTTGTACATGATTTCTTTCTGATGCAGCCATTCAGAGGTGTGGGGATTGCAGAGTATGCTGCAAAGGAGGTATTTCAGAGGTATCGGGGCAGATGGGAGATATTTACGAATCCCTCGGAGAAGAATAGGGTGGGTCAACACTTTTGGCGAAAGACTGTATCGAGTTATACGCAAGGAAATTATAAGGAGCTGCTGGACCAAACCCATGATGGTGAAAAGGTGATCTTTAGATTTTCAAATCGTTAAAGTTCTCTATTAAGAGATATGGAAGGGGCCAGACGAGTATTCCGGAAGGCTTCTTGCCAAGAGGAATACTCCCTAAAAAAGATCGCTTTCCTTATTAGGAAAACGATCTTTCAGGATATCCGTTATAAATTTCCACTGAAATATTGATACTCGGAATGTACCTCAAATCCAACGCTTTGATATAAATTCAAGGCACGGTCGTTATCCGTAACTACAGACAATCGAATAACTGTATAGTGTTGTTTCATAAGAAGTTTCACTAAAGCGCCAAGAACAGTACGCCCCAGCCTCTTGCCCTGATAAGCAGGCAGGATACAAAAATTATGAATAAAGGCCGTTGTCTTATTTATAACGTTAATTCGGACAAGCCCTACAGGCAATTCATTCTTCCATGCAATATACGTGACCCGGCTGGGTTCATCGGTTTGTGTGAAATAGTTACGTGTCCATTCCTCGGAATCTCCAAATGCCTGGGCCGAGCAGGTGACCATAAATTCAAAGTCCTTGGCTTCCGCCACTGACAAAATCAAATCGGACGGTTCTACAACCGTCAAGCTTCCGTTCACAAGCTGCATCGAGTATTCTGAACGATCATGGACGGCTCCAAGCGATTGAGCGGTTTTCAGGCCTGAGGGTGAGCCTTGCGGAATGCGATAACTAAGCTGGTTAATCCCCTGTGTCCTCATGTCCGCGACAGCATGCTTCAGTAAGCGACTGAACACACCTAGGCGACGTTTGTGCGGATGTACGATGGCATTAATGTTTCCAGTTGCGTCATCGGAGGGATACCAGCTAAGGAGCCCGACCAAACTATCATCACTGTAACAGAGAAGCGCATGGTCTCCGTCTTTTTTGCTGATATGGTCAATGTCTGCTTTCAAATAAATGGAATCCAGTTGTTTACACTGTTGTTCAAGCAGAGTAATATCTGCAATCTGTTCTCGGGAATTATACTTCATGGAAATGACTTCATATGTTGACACGGTATTCACACCTTCATGTTTAAGGAAACACGCAGTTATTGGACCAGTAGGCGCTATCCTTTAGAAAATGGGTCCTATTGTAATTGTGATAATCATAATTATCCCCTCCAAATCATTGCACGACGACTATAACATACCCCAACGTTTTTGTGTACCTGGTTCATTTAACTAATGCATCGATCCGTGCAGTGAAATTGGAATGACGGACGTAACGATCCGCATAATTGAGCTGAAACGGCTGTTAGTTTGTCGCATCAGAAGTTGCAGGGCCTAACATTTTGACCTCATGTAGGGTTGGGATATACCAGTTGCCTGGATTGTTCCACAGGACAGCATTGACCATATTAATACGCACATAACGGGCGGTAAAATGAACAGCGTCAGTCGTAAACCCATAGGTGGTGTTGCTGGTTCGATCTAGCGTGGAGTAGTTAACGCCATCATTGCTGCTCTCAATTTTGTATTTATAATAGCCCTCTGAGCCTTTATACATAAACCAGGAGATGTCGATCTCCGTGATGGTTTTCGGTGCGCCGAAATCGACCTGCCACCAGGCGGGCCAAGTATTGGACGATGCTGTCCAAGAAGTCTGATAGTTGCCGTCATTGACATGGGATGCAGATGAGCCGGAGGCTGTGGAGATGGCGGCAGCTGTTTTGCCTTGGGCGTGATTAACAAGAGAAGGCGGCGTTACCGTGCCTGTTACAGCGTCGATATTCCACTCGTTGTACCATTCCAGTGAGGCGGTTCCGTTGGAATCATTCAAGGTTAAAGGCAGCCAGATATGCTTATGCTCACCAAGATGGAGTGGATTCCAGCGGTCGCCCATATACATATAGGATGTGGTGCTGCTGCCTGTAATCGTGGCAATATCATGGATCTGGGAGCCAAAGGCCGATGGATTGCCATAAGGTGTAAGAGCGGACCACGTGCCTGTCATGGACGATGCGGTTGCATACGCACCCTGGTTTGGATACCAGCCAGCAGCCTGGGAGGTGAAGAGGTAGTAGCAATTCCCCTTTTTCACAACGGCAGGAGCTTCACGATAGGCATTCTCGAATTGCCAACCCACAAAGGATTCCACACCGGTATAGCTGGCGTTCATTTTGAAAATAGCCATGGTATCATTGGCGCCGCCATTCTTGCGGGATGCTGTGATCAGATAGCCAGTACCGTCTGTATCAACAAAAACAGTCATGTCGCGTGACTCGTAATCCAGAGGCCGAAAACTTCCCTCATACGTAAATTTACCGTTTGGTGTGCTGCTCGTTGCTACCGCGACCCGTCCCAGATTGTAATCTGTGCCGTTCTCGTAATGCGCCCATAGCACATACTGCTTGGTGGAAGCATTGTAGATGACTTTGGGACGTTCGATTTTGCTGGAAGCCAGCTCGGTGGCCGAATCCTTGGTCAGGATGGCATTGCTGAACGTCCAGTTCTTCAGGTCGGATGAAGTGTAGACATTAACGCTGTCAAACTTGCCGCTAACCGCATGCTCGCCGTACCAGTAATACGTACTGCCCACTTTCAGAATGTTTCCGCTATTGGCCTGAATGGGGCTGCCTGCGGTATCCAGCCAATCAGAACCGTTGGTGATGGTCACGCTTGCCGCGCTGGTTCGTCCAGGATGAAGGCCAAACATGGTTAGCGTGAGCGCGAAGACCAGAAACCAGACTGCTTTCCTGCTGCCCATTACACACATCCTCCTTATATCGGTCGTGAAGCGCTTACATATTTAGTGTAATAAAAAGCGAACCTTTCACAAGTGAACAATGTGCATCCTCATGAACAAATGGAACTTTATATGGAATATAGCGGCGGTAGCGAGTAATTCACCTCATTTCAATATATAAAAAAAGGATAGCAGACTTATCGAATAAGCCACTACCCTTTTTTGGATAACACTCTAAACACTCTAATTAAGCAGGTTCAAAATCTATTTGTGACCTTTGCGAACCTTAAGCTGCATGCGTTTTATCGTTGTATTTTGCATCACCTCAAGCACGAGCGGACCTTTGCCGTTCAGAATTTCCACATCGGTTACATTATCCAGAATGGTAATGATCCCAATGTCGTCTGCAGTGACGCCTTCAATCTTGGCGATGGTGCCCACAAAGTCGACCGCACGGAGTTTCTTTTTCTTGCCTCCGTTGAAGTTTAGCTTCATGATCTGCTGGTTCAACTGTTCACGCTTGTCCTTTTTGCGTTCAGGCACGATCTTTAATCGCTTCTCGAACTCTTCCCGGCGACGGTCAACAGCTTCCTCGGAAGGAGCTTTCATGACAGGGATTGCAAATCCGATATACGATTCGATCTCGGCCAGACGTCTGCCATCCTTCGGGGTAACCAAGGTAAATGCTTTACCTGTTTTCCCGGCGCGACCCGTTCGACCTGTACGGTGCACATAACCTTCTTTTTCCAAAGGAATATCGTAGTTGATGACATGGGTAATATTCGTGATATCAATCCCGCGGGCGGCTACATCCGTTGCAATCAGATAACGGAATTGTCCTCTTCTGAATGCATTCATCACTTCGATACGCTCATCTTGTTCCATGCCTCCATGGATGCGATCCGCTGGATAATCGAGGTCAGCCATGACACGGAACAGTTTATCCACATTCTCCTGCGTACGACAGAACACGATACAGCTATCCGGGTTTTCAACAATAAACAGGTCCTGAAGCAGCGCCGTTTTGTTCACCTCTGGCACGTGAATCACTGCATGTTCGATCGTGGCTGTAGTAAGACCGCTTGCCTTGATCTCAATCTCGACCGGATTGTTCATGTATTTGCGTGACAGCTTGGCTACATCTTCAGGGAACGTAGCGGAAAATAACATCGTCACTCGCTCGCTAGGCAGTGCCTGAATAATGGATTGAACCGTCTCGATGAAGCCCATATTCAGCATCTCATCGGCCTCGTCAATGACAAGGTATGAGATCCGATCCAGCGGCAGGGTGCCGCGTTCGATATGGTCCAGTACCCGTCCAGGTGTGCCTACAGCGACATGCGTTCTTTGTTTTAACTCGGCTTTTTGAACATGAAAAGGGGACTGACCGTAAAGTGCGGTTGCTTTAATCCGCTTAAAGCGCCCAATATTGGTAATATCTTCGTTGACTTGCAAAGCCAGCTCACGGGTTGGCGTGAGAATCAAAGCCTGGGGTTTATTTTCGTTCCAATCTACCAGCTCACAGACTGGAATGCCGTAGGCGGCTGTTTTTCCGCTGCCTGTTTGGGATTTGACTACAAGATCTTTATTTTCAAGGGCTACTGGAATAACTTTAGTTTGAACCTCCGTTGGGGTTTCATAGCCCAGGCTATCCAGCGCTTTTACGATTTCTTCGCCAAGTCCATAATCTTTAAATTGTTGCTTACTCATCGTTAACCTCTTTTACGTTAGTTTTGAATACAAGAGCATATTGCATAATTCCTTAAAGCGACTTGTACACGGGAGCGTTTGGAATCGAATTATGCAATAGTACTTACATATAAGCATTGCACCGTACATTTATCATATACCTCTTCATTATACTCTATATAGCGGTGCGCTAACGGAGTAATTACTTTGAGCGTTTAGATTAATGCTGCCAAACTTCATTTTCCGGGCAAAGGTATGTGTCTGTTTGGATGTGAATGCCATAACTTCTAGCAGGTGAAGGTATATCCAATCGTTCCACGTGAAACGAAATGTTTCGGACGCAATACCTTTTTTAATAAATAACCATCTTCAAGGCTGTGGTCTGCGGGGGAGAAGATTTGGCGATCGACGGACCTGTCCACACTTCAGCTCTGCGTCCAACCAATGTTCCATCCAAAGGGGCAGTGACGGTTTCACCATTGATGATAAGTTCCGCATCCGTATGAAGTGAGATCAAGATGGGGCCTGATTTATTACCATTTCCCTCTTCATTATCGATGAGGACTTGTCCCTTTTCTTCATAAAAATCAGTGATCAACCCGCTAACATGAGCCTTACCCTCCCCCTTTTCTTCAGCTTCTTCAGAACATCCTAGCGTTAGCAGAAGCAAAATGAGCGGTATTAGACATATGCTTCGTACAATAGACATCTGCTGCTCACCTCATCCTTTTTGTAATGGATCTAAACATATGACGGTTTCTGGACCATCAAAGTTCCTGTACATCGTCGAAAAAAGAACAAAATCACTCCATTGAAGCTGGAACTAGGAATTGGAATATGTTAACATATGGGTAACTTACAGAACGGAGGGATACGTGTGGCAAATTTTGTCCGATTGAGATAGTATGGCGAAACGTTTGTTTGCGCTTGCTGTGTATCTGCCTGTGTGCAGCTCATCGGGATCGGTTTGCCTATTTACACGTATGCCGTTAGTGGTGGAAGAGAGAAACACTCTGCTAGAGTGGTTCTTTGATGTACTACTATTTCTTTGCGGGCATTCAGGTATACCCCATATCCGAGATGAACGGCACAGGCATGAATGTCTGTGTTTTTTTATTTTATAGAGGAAAAGGGGAGTGCCCGATATGACCAAATCGAACGTGAATGAGCATGATGAATTTCAGAAAGAACTATTATCTTTAGCTGAACAGAACGGGCTTCATATTGTTGAGGAATCCATGAAAATCAACGAGTCCGGTATGGACTTTCGTGTAGCGTTTGCCACCGATGGACAGGGACAACAGTGGATACTGCGTCAGCCGAGGCGCGAGGATGTATGGGAAAGGGCCGAAAATGAGCGCAAGGTGCTGGAGGTTGTAAAAGCGCATCTGCCGGTAGAGGTACCGGAGTGGCGGATTTGTACGCCGGAACTGATCGCCTATCCTTTACTTGACGGAGAACCGGTTGCGATCGTTGATCCCGCTGGGGGAGGATACGCATGGCGATTTCCGCAGGAAAGCTTATCCGATACCTTTTTCGATTCGCTCGCTGCTTCACTAGTCGCATTGCATAACATTGATCCTGATGAAGCGGTAAATGGCGGAGTGCGCAGCAAGACGCCTATGGAAGCTCGTCAGGAATTTGCAGCCAATATGGAGGAGATTAAACAAAGCTTTGAGGTGCCAGATCAACTGTCCAAGCGGTGGGAAGCGTGGCTAACAACGGACAGATATTGGCCTGAGCACTCAACGTTCAATCATGGTGATCTGCATCCACCGCATATTATCGTCGACGATGCCCAGCGGGTTACCGGACTGATTGATTGGACGGAGGCGGAGATTGCCGACCCGGGGAAGGATTTTATCATCTATTATGCGCTCTTCGAAGAGGAAGGCTTGCGGGATTTGCTCAATCGCTATGAGAAGGCAGGGGGAAGGACATGGCCTTGGATGCTGGAGCATATTCGGGAGCAGTGGGCGGCATACCCGGCGATCGTTGCAAAGTTTGCCTTGATCACCGGAGAAGAGTCTAATATGGAAATGGCGAGAGGCATGCTTGCGAACTGGGATGTGAAACAGGGCTAATAAAATTCTAAGCCAAAGTTAGAAACTGAAAAAGCGATCCCTCCATTGTTGTGGGGGATCGCTTTTGGTTTGTGCTTGATCCAAGGATTGTTATGTACGACCTGGCAGCAAAAGCCTAGAGGGGAGTAAAACTCTTGCGCTATAACTGCGGTTATAGAATGGGCTCTTTTGGTATCTAACTGGAGGTAGACGCGGTGAATGGACGCCTATGTTATTCTCTTTCTGGATTATTGGTGTGCTTCTTTTCAAGTGATACAGAAAGGTGATACGGAAAGGGGGGAGTTCATGACATATGGGTATCTTTTAAGAGATGCAGGTTTGGACAAGTCACGGGTCCTCGTCGTTGGGCAGGGCGGGAACGCTACCGGTTACGCCCGGGTTCTGGAGAGCCTGGCTGGTTACCTGAAGGATGATTTTGATCTGGTCTACTTTGCCATCAGTGACTATGGTGATGTGTCACGCGATACCACATGGAAGCTGGAAATCAATCAGATGCTGGGTGACAAGTACGGTTGCTTGCAATTGCCGGGGCTATTACGTAAATATCGGCCTGATCTGGTGCTGATGTGTGATGATCTTGGTTTTTATGAACTGCATGAAGAAGCACTTCGGCATTATGAGGGAATCACGGTTGTGTATTGTCCGATCGATACCCCGGTGGATTCATCCCGATTGAGGGCATTGAGTTATGCCGATGTAGTAGTCACTTATACACATTTTGGATTCAATATGGTATCCCAGGCCTTTGAACAAGAGAGGAGTCGGGGCGTACATGTCGGAAGCCCGCGGATGTACATTCTTCCTCATGGGGTGGAGACATCGCAGTTCTACCCATTGTCGTCCCGGCCGCTTCAGAAGCAAGGACTGACAAGAGAAAGACGTCATGCACGGATGTTCATGTTTCCAGATCGACCGGAGCTGCAGGACGCATTCATTGTACTGAATGCCAATCGTAACGGACAACGAAAAAGGGTGGATATTACCCTTGAGGCTTTTGCCGAGTTTGCTCATGGCAAGCCGGATGTCTATCTCTATTTACACATGGGGATGCGCGATTGCGGTGTTGACGTGCTCAAACTGGCGAGCGAGTACGGCATTATGGACCGACTATTGACAACAACCCGTGACAGGCAAAGGCCGCGTACGAACGAAATCGATCTGAACCTTATATACAACTCAGCTGATGTGGGGCTAAACACCAGCAGTGGCGAAGGATGGGGACTCGTTGCTTTTGAACATGCGGCCACCGGGGCAGCCCAGGTGGTGCCGGATCATAGTGCCTGCGGAGAATTGTGGCGGGCGGAAGGAATCTGTATTCCTTCCAAGCCAGAGACAGGAAACATGCCCGTGGTGTCTGCCAAGACAACTGCCCAAGTTCTGGAGGAATTGTATACCTCCCCTGTTTATCTGGAGGACCGATCCTGGCAGGCCTATCAATACGCAACTTCTCTGGAATGGAGGTGGCAGGAAATCGCAAAGCGCTGGAAAGAACTGTTTCACCAGGAATTGCAGAGATTGGAGGAAAAAACGCATTGAAGCTATCCCTTTTGACATGGAATATGCAAGGAAAGGACTCCAAGGACACGGATAAAATGGGCAATAAAATGAGCGCGCTGAAGAACTGGTTATTTTCAGGAGCTGTCGAAAATCCGGTCATTTGTCTTCAGGAGTGCGGAAAGCTTGATGAGTTCAGACAATTGAGACCCATTAGTCCCAAATCCTCCGTATCCGCCGGAGCTATCCGTTTTAGTTCAAGGCAGGTAATGTTTGTGGTCTACTACGAGGCGGAGGTCGATAACAATCGGACCAATCTGGCCATTGTGACCCGAGCGGATCTGGCAACCGGGAATGTGGAAGCCATCCTCCCGCCACCGCGTCAATCTGGACTTCGTTCTGTTGTTGGTATGGAGATAGCCCATACTGGAGGGGTGTATATCTACTCCCAGCATGCTCCATCCTCAAATCCCAAGTTTGCTTCGAGATATACCCGGCTTATGTTGCCCAAAATTAGAAAGTCACAATGGATCTATGCCGGAGATTTCAACTGCGAGCCTTCGGAGCTGGATCAGGGAACAGGGGACTGGCAGCAAGACTGGATCGTTACGGCGGGTTCGGAGCAAACCCAGATCAGCGGTGGCAAGCTGGATTATGTAGTCAGCCGAAATATGCTGTCCTCCATTCCAGGTAACGGGATTCGCTGGATCAGGGAAATTCCCGGCAAAGCCGACAATTTTGTATCGGATCACTATGTTCAATATTTTGAAGTTACACTGAAATAAGAGCGTGAACGAATCATTTGAATACAGAGGAGGATTATCCACATGGGGAAAATTGAAAACACAGAACAGACCCCGATAATGTCACAAGCCAACGCACTTGCCCAGGGAATGAATATTTACGGTACACGTGACGTATCCTCGTTTATCAAATTGCTTGTTTCTCCGGCCAAGGCCGCGGTCAAGACGGTTACCTTTCTGGGAAAAGACTATGAGGTTCCCGAATATGTGAACCTGATTCAGGATACGGAAACCTATGATGAAGGCGGCACGTTCCGAACCCGTGAGGAAGTACAGAACAGTCTGGCTGCTCATGTAGGCATACAGGGAAGCTATGGTGCGTTCAGCGGGGAGATGGCTCTTGATTACTCGGGTGAATTCAACAAGAACAGCCAGTATGCCTACGCATACCGGAATTTTTACGCTGAAACGGCTACGCTGCAATTCCAGTATGACGCTCGTTTTCTATCCGATGAATTTAACGAACGACTGAACGAATTGCCGTATGAGCTGTCGGATGGAAATTTGGACGTCTTCAGCAGCTTTTTCAATGACTTTGGCATGTATTTTACCAATAAAATCGTACTTGGCGGTTCACTGCAATTTTACACCGCTGTAAGTGTGGAAGGCCTATCCAATGTGCAGGAAATCTCCGCCATGATGAAGGCACAGTACGAGGCACTGTTCAGCAGTGGCAGTCTGGATGCCGGAGTCAAGAACAGCAGTGCGTGGAAGCAGTACGCGTCACATAGCAGCACAACGGTTCGGGCCCATGGAGGCAACCCTTCGGAGGTGACCGATCTGACACTGATCAATCCGTTGGAACCCGGGGAGAACACGGTAAATCTGTTCCGTAAGTGGGTGGAGAGCGTCTCATCCGAGCCCGCCATTATTGATTTTACGCTTGAAGGGATCTGGCAGATTTGCGGAAAGAAGCGGCAAGCTGTGCAGGCCGCCTGGGAAAAGTACGCAAGAAGTATGCACCCGCACCTAGCTATTGGGACGCGCAGCCGTGGAATCACTTGGCCGATTGAAGATAAGGCCATCGCACCCGATATCTACATCGGATCTGTTCCCTACGAGCCCTCCTCCGGGCAACCGGACGGTCCGGCCGGATATCAAGTTGTTATTTTGGACAGTAGCAATCTGAGCCATGTACTGCTCGACCGCTATTATACGGTTCCCAAAGAGCAAGGGTGGATCAGGACCTACCATGTGTTGTTTGATCAGATGAAGCAGGACATTCAGGGCAAGCTGGATACGGCCGGCAATATCCTGATTATCAGTTCTTTTGGCATTGACAGCGGCATGTCTCCCACGCCTGATATTGTTGGCATGTTACGCAGTGCCGGAGCGGGTGAACAACTCAATTATTGGCTGAAGGAACACCAGGAGAGCCAGGGACCGGGTAACTCATGGGTACTGTATCCGTCGAATTACATGCTGGTTGGCATTTTTGGCAATGGTCCAGATACGGGCATCGAATTTTATGATTATAATACGCTTGAAACGGCCCAGCTTAATGTATATTTGTATCGAGAGATCTACAGCGGCAACTATACTTTGGGACTTGGGGAAATGTAACTGCAAGTATAAACGCCTTTTTAGCCTGAGTTGTCTGAAACCTGAGCTTATCGTCAGACGTTCATTACAATCAAAAAAACCAACCCAGCTAACAAGCTGAGTGGTATTATCCCCTTTAAGTAGACACTTAAAAAAACCTTCATGTTATCATGAGGGTTCAAGTGACACTTGGAGGGGATATTTTCATGGCAAAAAAGGCAAACATTCAGACGTATACCGAAGAATTTAAATTGAATGCTGTTAGATCACAACCTGCCTGGATAACGCATGCATCGAATCCTTCTTTTCGAATCTCAAGACCGAGAAGCTGTACCTTAACAATTTACAATTACAACTACCGAGGTTTTCAAGCCAAACTCAAACAACGCGCACCGATTGAATATCGATGCGCGTTGGCAGCATAGCTTTTTTCATCTGTCTAATTGACAGGGATATGACCAGAGTTGGTTTTTTTGATTTCTAGGGATGCAGGCCATTTCCTCAATATATAGCTGTTAAAGTTAAGGCAGCATGCTTACATATTTACCGTAGACATAAGCTGTGCGTCCATCCAGTTTCACTTTGACCCAGCCATACGGATCTGTACTGATTACCTCAAGGACAGTACCCTTCGGTACGGCAGTAACTACTTTAGCTTTGGATGAAGCGTTGGAACGCACGTTCAGATAGGCCGCAGTCACCTTGGCTTGCTTGCCTTTAACCACTGTACCCGGTTTACCTGTACCTGGTGATGTTGATGGTTTGCCGGGTTTCGATGTGTCTGGTTTTGGTTTAGTTACCGTTGGTGTCGTCGGCTTCTCAGGCGTAGTCACCTCTTCACCACTGCCAGTAGATGCCTTGCGAGCTTTATTCAGCTGCTGATAGAACTCACCCTTGGTTTTTGCGCCAGACAATTTCGCCATACTTACGTTCGCTTTGGTGGCAAGTGCAGTCATTTCTTCTTCAGTCACCGCATCCAAAATATTAATGGACGCAATATTGGTATACTTGCCATCTTCCATTGTCGGAACAGACATAATGCCATCGTTGATCAATTCTACGATATCTGCACGTGCAGGGGCTGTCAGATCCACACCAGTAATTTTCCAGTTGTGCTGGATCTTCGGCTCGTAGACGCCTTTCATCACGTCTTTGAGATAAGCAATCGACAGGTTGCGGATCGTACCTTGAATCTCGCCGAATGCGGAAGCATCCTTGGAGGACCACAACTGTTTGAACTTACGTCCTTCCAGCGCGCCGCCTTTGGCAATTAGGGCTTCCATCCGGTAGGCATTCATGCCGAGCTTGAGCGTATCGGCTTCTTTGACCACAGTGCCATTGCTGTATTTAAGGTTCGTAATCCGACTGCCGTAAGGCTTGGTCAGGTCAATCTCATACGTCACGCCGCCGAAGAAATCGTCGGTGCTGTATTTGGACGCACGTCGTTTGGGATCAAAACTGATTGTTACATCGCCAGGGCGAGTGGAGTTAAAATAACCCGCAGACCATTCCATGTAATCCTTCAGATCACGTCCGGTCACTTCATATACCGTTACTTCACCGAAGGTATATTGGTAGTTGAATGCGATATCCTTTTTCTTGATCGGTCCAACGTCCAGCTTGGCTTTATCGTTATCGATCTGATGCGCGACCACGTCCGCATCGCTATAATGCAGCATGACTTCAGTGAAGAAGTCCGAGAGTGGTGTCTCCTGAATCTGCACGGCAGGAATACCTTTGATCTCATCGGAAGGTACCAGATTGGTTCCTTTCAGTTCAGCCACTTCAATGTTGGCATCGGCACGAGCGAACTCATGAAACGGATGCAGCGTATCTTCCAGTCCGGGATCGGACACCTCATACGAGCCATCAGCTGCTTTTACAGCGAGGGCCTGAGCTTCTTTGCTTTTGAGAACAACCTTGTCGCCTTCTTTGGCGAACGTTAGATCAATCCGTGAGATGTGTGAACCATATTTGTTCGGTTCGGAGATTAATACGCCGTTAACCGTTTGCGATTCAATCAGCGTATGCATGTGTCCGGCAAAAATGGCAGCCAGCTCCGGGTTGGCATTGGCGATATCCGTGACCCCGGTGCCCGGGTTCCCGTTCTCGTTGTCGAGTCCCATATGCATGAGTCCAACCATGACATCCACTTTGCCTTTCAGCTCGGCAATGGCCTTCTTGGTCTCTTCTACAGGATCTTTGACGATGATACCGTCCAGGTGATCCGTCCCTTTCTCGAACTCGGTAATCATAGGTGTGTTCATTCCGATGACGCCCACCTTGATACCATCTTTCTCAATAATCGTATAGGCAGGCATGTAGCGGTCGCCGTTTTCTTTGAAAATGTTTCCTACCAAGGGTTGCCCCTTGAACTGGGAGGAAATCTTCTCTAATACGTCCAATCCAAAGTTGAATTCATGGTTTCCCATAACCCATGCGTCATATTTCATTTCGTTCATTGCGACCATCATGGGAGATTGGGGTTGATCGTTGAACAGTTCAGCCGAGTTGTCCTGAATCATGTCACCTGCATCCAGCAGAATCGTATTTGGATTCTCCGCACGCACCTTTTTCACGATCGTATACAACTGCGTCATGCTTCCTGTCGGGTTCGGGCCGTCCAGAGCATAGTCCCACGGCATGAATCGGCCGTGAATGTCCGATGTGCCCAGCAACGTAATCTTGGTTTCCTTGTCTGCTTCAGCAGCCTGAGCTGATGTGAAGGCAAAAGGTGCGAAGAGGATGGAGGCACATAAGAGGAATGATAAGGGCCATCCGGCGTAACGTTTCGGCGAAAATTTGCGCATGTTGTAATCTCCCTTGTTTATCTAGTGTTATGTAAAGATATGTGTCATTGAATTTAATACTAGATAAACATTTGCTAAATGTAAACCACAAAATGACAAATAAAAAAGCCTGCTTTGGATCTATCCATGGAAATTCGATTAGGAATGGTCCAAGCTGTCTCTGAGCAACGGGCCAATAGGCATAATCAATCCAATTCCTTGGTGATCCGTCGCTCATTTGTCACATCGAGTGAGTTGAACTACGGGAAGTGAAAAACTTTATTTTGATAACGATGGACACTACAGCCAGCAAACCAAAGAGGATTCCGCTCCAGATAACCTGATGAATGCCGAGTTGGGCAATGAACCATCCGCCAATGGAGGTACCTAAGGTAATCCCCAGATTAGAGAAAGAGACAAAGAGGCTATTTCCGAATTCGGGTGCTTCCTGAGACTCCGTCGTAAGCCAGGTTTGGCTGACAATCAGACCGCCAGAGTGAATCGCACCCCAGACGAAGACCATAAGGATCATCGGGATGAAATAAGAGCCTGCATAATAAACGAGTAAATAAGCCGCCATGTATAGTACGGGGAAAAGGAGAACGGTCTTCGGAATATTCCGATGCAGAAGCTGTCCAAAACCCAAATTCCCGACGATCATAATGATGCCAAAGGACAGGAGCATTACACTAATCCAGGAACCATTCATATGAGTGACTTGCCCAAGATATTCGGCGAAATAACTGTATACGGAGAACATGGCTGCAAAAATAAAAATGACGGTGGATATGTTCAACCACAGCGCAGGTTTACGCAAAATACCGATCTGTTTGCCATAAGACATCTTTTCTTGCACAGGCATCGAAGGCATCCAAATCCATATACCAACGAAAGCGATCATGCTGACAACTGCACCAAACCAGAACGCAATCTCCAGTGAGAATCGTTCCGCAAGATAGGAAGTTAGAGGGACGCCGAATGCAAAGCCAGCGGTAATGCCGGTAAACACTTTGGCAACCGCCTGACTGCTCTTTTCCGGTGGGACCAGCTTGGCTCCCGTGACGAGAGCCACAGAGAAGAAGACGGGATGAAAGATAGCCGGGATAATTCGAAAGATTAACATCATGTCGAATCGGGTTGTGTAGGCATATACTACGTTGGAAATGGCAAACAACAGCACAGCCGTTAACAATATGGCTTTACGATTAATACCGGATACGAGTAAAGTCAGGAAAGGGCCGGACACGGCGACAACCAGAGCGAAAATACTTACCAACCATCCAGCCTGTGCAGCGGTGATGTTGAATTTCTGCGTAATCAGGGGCAGGACACCTATAATGCCTACTTCGGTAGTGATGATGGCGAATACACCCAATGCCAGAATAAGGATGAGCAGCGGGTTAACCTGTTGTGATTTCATTTTAAAAAGTAAACCTCCAATTGAACTTATATTTATATATATAGAAAAATAGATATAATAACTTAAAGAAATACCTCCTTACCTTATAAATGATCGTTAAAAGTCAGCTTCCCTGGACTTCATTATATCTATATTTATAGATTTGTAAATATAATAAATTGAAATGATCTTTGGTTCAACCCATATATTCACTGCCCAATACCTATACTTTCTGAGGCATAAGCTATACTTTTTACATGGATAATTACAAATATATCCAGTAAAATGAATTTGTAAGCGCCTACCATATGGTCGAATATTATACTTTCAAAGGAGGAAATACATTGTTTAAGTCCAAATGGTTCAAAACGGTGGGTTCGCTCGCTTTAGTGGGTGTACTTGCTGCATCTGTAGCCGTTGGTAGTGTGAGTGCCGGTTTGGCGAAAGGCAGCAAATTTCTGGGGAATATCATCGCAAGCAGTGTCCCTTCGAATTTTAATCCCTACTGGAATCAGGTGACTCCTGAGAATTCAACCAAATGGGATGCGGTGGAGGGTACGCGCAACGTCATGAACTGGTCTCAGGCAGACATGGCATACAATTATGCCGTCAATAATGGATTTCCTTTCAAATTCCATACGTTGGTGTGGGGAAATCAGCAGCCTGGATGGATAAACAGTCTTTCAGCAGCGGATCAGAAGGCTGAAGTGACACAGTGGATTAAAGCGGCAGGTCAGCGTTACCCCAAAGCGGCATTTGTGGATGTAGTCAATGAGCCGCTGCATGCCAAGCCTTCTTACCGCAATGCCATTGGTGGAGACGGAGCGACAGGCTGGGATTGGGTAATCTGGTCTTTCCAACAGGCGAGACAAGCTTTCCCGAATGCTAAACTGCTGATCAATGAATACGGCATCATCGGTGATCCGGCTAAAGCGGATCAATATATACAGATCATCAATATCCTGAAAAGCAGAGGCCTTGTTGACGGGATTGGTATTCAGGCCCATTACTTTAACATGGATAACGTTTCCGTAAGCACGATGAATACCGTATTGAACAAGCTGGCTGCGACTGGTCTGCCGATCTATGTATCCGAGCTGGACATGACGGGCGATGACAATACGCAATTACAACGTTACCAACAGAAATTCCCTGTACTATGGAAGCATTCCGCTGTTAAAGGTGTGACGCTGTGGGGGTACAACCAGAATCAAACCTGGCAAGCGGGTTCCCATCTGGTGAACAGCAATGGTACAGAGCGCCCAGCAATGCAGTGGCTGAGAAATTATCTGGCAAACAATCCTTAAGCCCACATCGGCATAATTACGTTCCTCTGATATCATATGTATTCAAAAATAGCGCCTGTTCCGCAGATCAAGCAGCGGACAGAGCGCTATTTCTTTTTTTAATTCCGCATAACTAGGATTTCGGAATGACAATACTGTTGAAGGAATCAGCTTCCAGCTCGAATCGCAGTGTCTGCCCTTCATAGGCCAGATGTAGACTTCGTCTGTCCTTGAACGGGTTGTTGATGACAATGACGAGACTATGGTCCGGGTTGCGGAAGGCGACCGCTTTGCCGCTCCATGCACCAGACAATCCTACTCTTCGCGCACCAGGAACGACATCATGAGCAAAATGTTTCATCACATAATACTCGGGATTCCGTGTCGTTCCTTTGGTATCCGGATCTACCGTAATCATGGAGTTTTGCTCCCATCCCCACGTGCTGCGGCCTTTGGGCTCCAGAACCATGTTCCAGTAAATGTACGCATTCACTCCGTTGCTGAAATAGTGCTGGTACAGATTGAATACATACTTGGCATAGTTCCACGAGTTGTTGCCATCACCACATTCATTCTCGGTCTGCATGTAACGAAGCTCCGGGTAGCTGGCGGCTGTGCGTTGAATGGCATGTTTGCCTGCCCACTGATAACCGACTCCCTTGATATAGGCGTACGCTTTGGGATCACTAAGCACCAGTCCGGCGTATTCGTCGAAATCATTCGTTTTCTTCTTGATCAATTCTTCCCATGGATCAGGTGCATTGATCGTTCCCAGCCAGATTTCCGTGTCCAGACCATGCTGGTCAAAAGCAGGCCCTAGGTAATCGGCGATAAATTCACGCAGCTGCTCGCCTGTCCACATGCAGGAAGGAAATTTCTGATCGGCGATCACTTCATTCTGCACATGAACCTGATGGATGGTAATGCCTGCGTCCCGGTATGCCTGTACGAATTTGACGAAATATAGCGCGTACGCTTCCAGAATATCCTTCTCCCAGCGCAGCGTTCCGTAGTTATAGGCTTTTGGCGACTTCATCCAGGTTGGCGGGCTCCACGGCGAGGCGAAGAATTGCAGATTCGGATTGTAGGTCAGGGCCTCTTTGATGTATGGAATCAGATATTTGAAGTCACGCTCTATCGAAAAATGTTCCATGGCCACGTCGCCGTCCACCTCATTGTGGCTGTACCATTGCTCTGCATAATCACTCGCGCCAATGGGCAGGCGGCAAATGTTGAATTTATGATCTCCCTCCGGATGGAAGAGGGAATGAAATACGTCATGGCGCTGTTCTTCATTCAAGTGGGACAGGGCCATATAACCAAGCTCATTGAAGCAACCGCCAAATCCTTCTACAAGCTGATACTGTTCACCTGTGAGCTTGAGGTTAGCGTTTTCATTTGTAAGTGTATAAGAAATCTCTTTCCACGAATGATCTGATGTAGTGGAATAACCATGTAACGTCAGGGACATTGGAATTTCCTCCTCGCTTGAATCTCAGGTATGATGTACAGTCAGTATATCAATTCCCGCCGCAATAGGAGATAGGCTGAACCGTGTAAAATTTGCCCTAATCCAAGGTGGAGTCCCAGTGAATACAGGTAGACGATGGGCAGCATCTGTTTCTTCGATTAAATCGCATGCGTGCGTGCTCGTATCCGGTTGAAAGCTCACCAAAAATCCCCGCTGATGTTCAGACGGGGACTTCGCTGTGTGTGCAATCATCTACAGGGATGGTTTATGAATTGAATGGTACATGAGATAAGTGCTGGTGCTTGATCATGCTAGTTGCAATTGAACAATTAAGGTTGTTGCACACTGTCGTCTTGCGCTTTATTTTCGAAGATCAAAATGGTTTTGCTGCTTCCGATATAACCAACCGTTGTATTGAATTGCTCCGAAATAAAACGTACCGGAACAAACGCCTTACCATCCTTCAACAACAGGGGGGCATCGTTCATTGCAAGCGTATCGTTTACAACCACATGGTTGTTGCCCACCGTCCACCGAATCAATGTATCCTTCTGCGCAATCTGAACCTCCTGTGTATCGGGATTCCAGTTCACGGTGGCGTTCAACTGCTCGGAGACAAATCGGAGCGGTACATAGGTCCGTCCCTCATCGATAAAAGGCGCAGCCTCCAGCGCATAAGCACGATCCCCGACGTAGGCCGTTGTGGACCCTTCAATAAGCCGCTGGAAATGGCCCTGTGGAGTACGTTTCTGCTCCCGCACATTCATTTGGTTTAGGAGCCGCATCGTGTCACTGCCGTTCGCAACATCCAGATAATTATTTTGCACCGTAAGTCCGGCAGGTTCTGGTTCCGAGATCGAAGTCTGGGTGCCGGAGGATAAGGAGGTGGAAGCCGAGATGTCCGTTATGGTATTTGTAGTTGCAGAGCTATTTCTTGTAAAAGTAAAACCCGCAATTGGGGTCAGATCCCACACCCGGTTATTAGACAGTTTCAGTACTTCCAGCTTGGATAGCTGTCGTAATGGTTTCAGATCGTAGATCTGATTGGACTCCGCATTCAGTTCTTTCAACCTTACCAGGCCTTCCAGAGGTGCCAGGTGCTGAACCTGATTCCCGGAGAAGTCCAGTGTCCGCAGACGCGTCATATGCTCCAGAGGCATCAGATCGGAAATCTGATTGCCTGCCACATTCAGCTTCAGAAGTGTATTTGGCAGATCAGCCAGTGCATCCAGTGTGCGAATGTGATTGTTAGCCACGTTGAGCTGGTAAAGCTTCCTTTTATCTCCCAGCGGTGTCAGGTCCGTTAGCGCATTGTTAGAGATTTCGAGCCATTGCAGATCATCTGCATCAGCCAGTGCGGAGAGACTGGTAATCTGGTTCCCGCTGGCGTGAAACGTATGTAGTCTGGTGAATCCACGTACAACGTCTATGGAAGAAATGGAATTGTTGCTGATATACAGCCGTCCCAGGTCTTTCAGTTCAACCAATGCATCAATGGATGTAATGTAATTATTGCGAACGTCAACCTCGCGAAGCTGAGTCAGATGCTCCAGCGGTGTCAGATCGTCAATCTCATTACCATATAACCGGAGGTGTGTCAGATTCGTGGCGTATTCCAGACCAGACAGGCTTTGAATGCCTGCATTGCTCAGATCCACGACGTTCAGCTGCTCCAGGTCGGAGGGGGTTAGAGGGGCATCTAACGGTTTGTTCAGAATCAGCTTCAGTCCGTTCTCCAGTGCAGGATCTTCAATAATTCCTTCACCCAGGTCTGTCGTGGTATAGGCCATCGCTTGCCCGGCCGCCCCGAGACTCAGAATGAAGACTAGAACTAGTAGAGTCATTCTTCTCATTGCATGCTTTCCCTCCGATTCCGATTTTGAGATTATAAAATACTCCGAACAGATTGGTTTTCTTTCGATGATATATAAGGTAAGTACAAGATTTACACGATAACGGAGAGAGCAGAAAAAACCTGAAGAAGCGAAGCGGTCGCCTTTATCACCGGATTTCTCCCTTTGGTAAAAAGGAATCAAAGAATAAAAACACATCTATAGTTATTAACCCATCAATGGGCAAAAGGAACAAGAAGTTCATAACGAGTACATAAACATCTATCTCTATTCTATATGATATAAACCTTACACTGCACTTTTCCAGCCATCCTTTTCAAAAAATATGGTACAACTTTCCCGTAAACTATTCAACATGAGGGCAGTTAGGGTATAGATGAAGTAAAGAATGCCATTTGGAGGAGAAGATGCAGGTATGCGTCAAGCCATGATCATTAGCAATCCATCGTCAGGCAAGGAAGAGGCTAAGCAATATATGTCGCAAGTTCAAGAAATTCTTGAATCACAGCAGTATGAAGTAGTGGTCAACGAGACGACCGGAGAAGGTGATGCGACAAACTTCTGTCTGAGTGCCTGCAAAGAGGGTTGTGACCTCGTGATTTCCATCGGAGGGGACGGGACCTTGCATGAGACGATTAACGGTATGATGGATCAGGAACATCGTCCCAGACTGGGGGTGGTGCCGCTGGGTACGGTGAATGATTTTGCGCGTGCGCTGAATATCTCGCTTGATCCGGAGGTAGCCATTCGGCAGTTGTGTTCGGAGCAGACCCATAGAGTGGATTTGGGCGAAATTAATGATCGTCTGTTTGCCAATGTGGTGGCAGCCGGTTCATTGGCAGAGGCGTTGTTCTCGGTATCGTCGGAAGAAAAGTCAAGGCTGGGTTCATTCGCTTATCTGAAAGAAGGCCTGAAAGACCTGATGAATACACCCGCCAAGCCACTAGCTATTGAATATGACGGGCAGTCCTGGGAGGGGAAATCTCCCCTTTTTCTCGCAGCGCTGACCAATTCGGTTGGAGGATTTGAGAAATTGTCCCCGGAAGCAGCGGTGGATGATGGATTAATTCATTGTTTTGTGATCCGCAGCATGAACGTGTTCAATACGGTTACACTCGGAACGTCCTTGCTGTTCGGCAATCTGAAGAACCATAAGGATGTGGATTATTTTACAGCAAAAGAAGTTCATGTCCGCTCCACGGAAGCCATCCGTACGAATGTAGATGGGGAGGAAGGGCCTTCCCTGCCCATTCGAATCCGTGTATTGCCTCGGCATATTGAAGTGATTGTCCCGGAAGAAATATAAGTGGGGGAGCGGAATAAAAAAACCTTCATTATTCCATATAAGAGTTCTATAATTCCATTGAAAACGATTGCAGTTATGTGTCACAATCATAGTTGGAAGACAAGTATATACCGGCAGGTAATGATGTTGGGCACAGGTATACAACAATACTATCCGAATATGGAGGGAAAGCATCTTGAGAACAATAAAACTTGGTAGCAGCGAACTTGAAGTACCCGTTGTAGCCGTTGGCTGCATGCGAATTAATTCATTAAGCAGCAAAGAAGCTGAACATTTTGTTCATTCCGCGATGGAAGCAGGCGCGAACTTCTTCGATCATGCAGATATTTACGGAAACGGATCATGTGAGGAGATCTTCGCAGACGCAGTGCAGATGAATCCCCAGGTTCGTGAAAATATGATTCTTCAGTCCAAATGCGGTATCCGCAAAGGTATGTTTGATTTCTCCAAAGAGCATATCTTGAATTCGGTGGATGGCATTCTGCAGCGCTTGAAAACCGATTACCTGGATGTTCTGCTGCTGCATCGCCCGGATACATTGGTTGAACCGGAAGAAGTGGCTGAAGCCTTTGACCAGCTGGAACGCGAAGGCAAAGTGCGTCACTTCGGGGTATCCAACCAGAATCCGAACCAGATCGAACTGTTGAAAAAATACGTTAAACAGCCACTGGTAGCCAACCAGTTGCAGTTGAGCATTACCAATACCACAATGATTGACAGCGGAATCAACGTAAATATGGAGAATGATGCTGCGGTGAACCGTGACGGCAGCATACTCGATTATTGCCGCCTGCACGATATCACGATTCAACCATGGTCCCCGTTCCAATACGGATTCTTCGAAGGTGTATTCCTGGGCAGCGATAAATTCCCGGAACTGAATGCAAAGATCGATGAGATTGCGGCTAAATATGAAGTAAGCAACACGACCATCGCCATTGCCTGGTTGCTGCGTCACCCTGCACATATGCAGCCAGTGACAGGTACGATGAATATTCAGCGTTTGCAGGATTGCATCAAAGCGGGCGAGGTTCACCTTACACGCCAGGAATGGTACGAAATTTACCGTGCGGCTGGTAATGTGCTGCCTTAAACCGAAATCGATATATAGCAGTTAGCTCTGCTATATTGCATGTAAAACACGAGCGCATATGCCGCTCGTGTTTTTATTTTATCCTTTATTTGATGCTTATTCGTTCCCGGTATAAAATAAGGATAGGGACTCTGTTTTAACAAAAAGGATTTTTTTGTAATTAATACAAATTAGTTGAATTTATCTTATTGACCCTTGCTTAATTATTACATATAATTACTTTTGCATACCGTTAATCCTGTTTATGGTTTTTATTTTGGAGGGTGGTGTTAGTTTGGAGCCGACAACCACGATACGCGATCATTTAGAGAGTTATCTGAAGCGTGAGCAGATGTCCATTAGTCTTTTTTCGGAAACGTCAGGAATTAACTCAGGTACACTGAGTAATATTTTGAACAAGAATCGTCCGATTGCAATGCAGCAGCTAGATCGAATCACTTCAGCTATGAGACTTGAAGAAGGTTACTTCTATGAATTGTACATAGATGAGTGTTTTGTCCATGCTACCCCTGACTGGCGAAGACTGGGTCCATTCCTTCATCGTTGTGCTGAGTTGAATAAATTGAACTGTATTGAAGAAGTTATTCGGTTAATGATGGATAATCTTTCTTATATTCCTTTGTTGTTTGATCTGGCTGAAGAATTCTACCATGCAGGTAAATTCGAACCAGCCGTTCTACTATATGAAACGATAGCCGAAAGTGAGAAAATGCAGCACTCCGAACGGCTTGCCCTGTGTCAGTATCGACTTTTCCGGCTGGGGCTGACCAATGATCAGCAAAGAAACCTGATTATTGCCGCTCAATTCGAATACTATGTGGACCGTCTGGATGAACGTTACCAGCTGGATGCTCTGAACGAATTGATTAATGCCTTTGGTGCACTGCACAGATGGAATAAAGTTCAGGAGCTGTCCGAGAAGTTAAAAGTGAAAGCGACCATCCATTATGAGTTGAATGGGAGAAGAAAACAGGAAGAAACAAAAAGACCAATTGTTTTCTACATTTTGTATTCCTATTTAGCTTCAGGAAGTGCGTGTTATCAACTTAAAGATTATCAAGGCGCGCTTAAATATGTTTCTTTGTATACGGACAACAGTTGGGTCAAGAATCCCGATAAAGATGAAATAGTTGTCATGAATCAGTTTCAGGAATGGGCTGAGGGCAACCGCTATATATATCAATTAATGGGCGGACAGTTTGAAGTTCTGCCCGAGTATCTGAATTACATCTCAACCAAGGAAAATGAGATATTTCCCGCACTTTGTGATATTGTGACTGCCGCGATTCGTTATGATGAGAATATTGATGATGTTCTCGAACAATATGGATCCTACTTTACGTACCAAGAACAAAGTAACCGGATTGGAAAGGTCAGCAGGCAGGTTACTGATGATCGATATCTACGTCTTTTAGCGGATTTGGGTGCATATTATCTAAAGAAAGACGAGTATTCCACAGGAATAAGATTTGTTCTGGATAGTTTAAGATTCTCTATTGAAATTAGCAGTGGACGAGGTATGCTTAGAGGTGTCGGACTGTTTGAGCAGTATAGGGAGTTTGCAACTGAGACGGCGAAACAGCAATACAAAATGATCATTAGTGAGGTGCAGAAACTCAATGAAGAGAAAGTTGGCTTTGCTGATAGCTACATGTAGTATTGTTATTTACATTGTAGCTCCTGCTACGGAACCTGTCTCAAGCAAGGAAGTTCCAGACCCCGCAATTATGAGAACTGCTGATCACGGATTCGGAACTTAAAAGAATTGGTAAGGGACGCCTCTGAATATTCATTCAGAGGCGTCTTTTTTGCGTCTGGTGGAAGAAAAAGTATGTCGTACCCCTTGCGTCCTATCGATTGGCATAATAAACTAAAATATGACAAAAAGGAGGGGTATTATGGATTGCCTGGAGTTGATGTCACAGATCGAAGAGGCCAGACAACAGCTTCATCGCTTGCAGTCAGAATACGACAGTCTGCTTCATCCTGAAGTGATCCAGCAATCTGTAGTGCTAGACGGCCTTATTAATCAATACAATCGAGCCAAAATACAAAATTTGATCAATTAATGCATCACCTATTTACAATTTCGTTTCTGTATACTATAGTTAGTCACATGAGTAACTAACCGACTAACTAATTAACCAAGAATGAAAGTTGGAATCGCATGAAATCGACTTTGGATGAATCTCAGCCCATTTTTCATCAGATCGCGATGATGATTATGGATGACATTGTGGACGGCAGATTAAAGGTGGAGGAACAGGTCCCCTCAACCAATGAACTGTCTCGCTTTTACAATATCAATCCAGCCACGGCGCGAAAAGGACTTCAATCGCTCGTAGACAAAGGCATTATATACAAACAGCGGGGTGTTGGAATGTTTGTTGCGAAGGGAGCGAGGGAAGCATTGCTTGTTGAACGAAAGCAGCATTTTTACGAAGAGTTTATTAAACCTTTACTTGAAGAGGCCAGACGCATTCACATGAATGAGGACATGATTGTTGATTTGATCCGAGGCAAGAAGGATAAGGAGAGTGAATTATGATTCAGATCGAGCAAGTTAACTATAGCTATCAAGAAACACCCGTTTTGAACAACGTGACTTTGCATGAGAGCGAGCCAATTATTAGTGCACTGTGGGGAAGGAATGGTGCTGGTAAAACAACCCTGATGAGTCTGCTCGCAGGCCATAATCGGCCAGATGCTGGTACCATCCAGGTGATGGGCCAGAACCCCTACAACAATTTGGCTGCGCAGGAGAACCTGTGTTATATCCAGGAGAATCATCCCCTGGGTAGAAATTGGACGATCACCGACATGGTTCGATTCGGCCAATACTTCCACCCTCAGTGGAATCAGACCTTCGCGGAGCAATTAATCGATATGTTCGAGTTACCAGAGAAGAAGAAGATCATCAAATTCTCAAAAGGCATGAAGACCGCCGCCCAGATGGTACTGGGTCTTGCCAGTAATGCAAGGGTAACGATTCTGGATGAGCCCACCAATGGACTTGATGCCGAGAAGCGCAAATATTTCTACAATGCTTTATTGGAGACTTATGAAGATAACCCGCGTCTGATTCTAATCTCAAGCCATCATATTGAGGAGATTCAGCCTTTATGTGAATCCCTTATTGTTCTCCAAGCAGGGAAAGTGTTGTTTAATCAGTCGATGGAAGAGATGCGCGAAAAAGGAGTTCTTCTAACAGGGAGAATTGACGATGTTAATCGTGTCACAGCAGATGTTAAGGTCATCGAGTCTTCCCAAATGGGATCGACTGTGAAGGTGATGATTGATGAGCCTTACTCGAAAATGTGGAAGGACATCGCTCATGCGCAAGGGCTTTCTATTGAGAAGGCGACATTACAAGATTATTTGATTAACAGGACCCGTAATCAAGAGGGGGTTAAGCGATGAACGCAACGAAAGGCACGAATCGGCTAATTTTGGATGATATGCGCTGGTATTTGATTATTTTTTCATCGATTACAATCATGCTTACCGTTGTCTATTTGGCCATTGGATTCATATTTGATGTGACGTATACTACTCAACTATTTGGCCCAATGTACGGAGGCATCTGTGCTTATGCAATCGCGGGGATCATCACATTGTTTCCGGTTGCAATTGGTCTGGGAAGTACACGGATTCAGTTCATGAAATCATTCTATATCATGTCGGTATGGATGGTCGTAGGAACAATTGCGATACTGAATGTCATCTATCTCATTATGCATCTTCTCCATAAATATGGATCACTCAGTGTAATCTTTTATCAACCAGGCATGCTGTATTCAAGCGAATATCATTTTATTTCCTACCTATGGCTAGATCTGATGATTGGTTTTCTGGTGATGGGATTATCCGCCTTTTCAACCGTATGTTGGATTCGATTGGGGATGCGCAATTTTTTCGTCCTGTTCTTTGGGGTTAGCCTGATCATCACGCTGGTAATTGTTCTATCCGATCTGAGTATGTGGGTACAGTGGTTCACGAATGTCAATCTCATCGTATTGTTCACCGCGTTGGGAGCCATCGGAGGTGCTCTGCTCCTAAGCACCTACCCCATGATGAAGAATGCACCGCTTACTATGAAAGGTAGAAAAGACTGACGGGAAACGGTTAGGAAGCCGAACAACGATTCAGTAAGAACAAAAAACACGAGTGCGAATACGCCTCGTGTTTTTTACATCACCCTTGGTGAATCTTTGTACATCCAAAATGAATTGGGTTGAGTTAAGCCTGGGCCTGTGGCTTGAATCCTTCATCTTTGAGATACTCGCCAGCTTCGCTGCGAGTTTCGAAAGCCATATCCAGATGAAGACCGGAATACACATACCACATGTCATCTTCATATTTTAAAGTAAGTGTATGTCCATCCTCATCGATCCATGTTCCGCCACCAGTAGAGGTTGTAGCTAATGTAGGAGCCGTTTTTGCTGGTTCTGGTTCTTTTGATTCTACTGCGTTGGGATTGGTTGACATCGCTTTAATTGTTTCATCTAACAATGTGCGAAGGTCTGCTTCAGAGTAATCACGAATATTGACGAATCCTTTATCATTGGTCTCATAGTGGGGCAGCAGCCCTGCATAGATATAACCGTTACCGTTAGGGTGAATATGGAAAGCAACAATTTTTTTCTCATACGCACTGTCTTCGTAGTGGAAATTAACACGTCCGAGAGAAACATCTTTGCGTTGCAGTTGGGGATAGGATTGCAGTACTTCAAGCTTTTGTTCCACGTTAAGCATATTTGCCTCCTGTTAGTGTTGGGTAGTGGTGATTATAACATAGGTGAAAGGAATAAGTATCAAAAAACAGGCGCAGTCTAGCACCTGTTTGAGGATTCATATCATAGATGATCGCTTTATAATAGAAGCTTTTATTGAAAATCGTGAGAAATCACGCCTCCCACTGGGGGAAATGAGAAGCGAGCCTTTCTGTTATTTTCCAGATAGAATACTTCGCCCGAGCTCTTTCAAGTGTTCCATAGCTTGCAGATAAGGATAAGGCCCGTAGCTTACGCGTGCAACACCCAGCAAGGCTAATTGTTTCGGTGAAAGCTCAGGGGATGTAACCATCACGTTAACCGGAAGCAATGAACGTTCACACAATTCCTGAATCAGTTGTTGATTCTGTAGGCCTGGAACGAACAGGCCACTGGCACCAGCTTCTGCATAAGCCTTGGAACGAATCAGCGCTTCTTCCAGGAGAGCATGATTGTGTCGTTCAGGTGCATTTTGCAAAAAGATATCTGTGCGGGCGTTAATGAACAGTGGAATGCCTGCCTGTTCCGCAGCTTCCCGGGCAGCCGACAGTCTCAGACATTGCTCATCCATAGAATACAGTCCCACACCAGCGGGAAGCTGATCCTCGATATTGATTCCTACCGCACCGTGATGGATTACTTGGCTCACATTTCCCTTCACTTCTGACGCAAACCTGCCATACCCTCCCTCAATATCGATCGTTACAGGCAAATCCACGCTCGCTGTAATCCGGGCCAGATTGTCCAGAACCAGCTGGAATGGCATCGCTTCGCCATCCTGTTCACCATGAGCGGCTGCTACAGACCAACTTCCGGTAGCGATCGCTGTGGCTCCAGCAGATTGGATGGCGAGTGCACTCCCGGCATCCCATACATTGACCAGCACCAATGGTTTCCCTTTCATATGGGATTGGTGAAAACTCGCTGCTTTTTCTTGTAAGGTACTCATAAGGTTGATCTCCTCCGTTATATCATGCCATTTGCTTTGCAATACTTGCTTGGTGTTTTTTACCTCTTGGGTTATTCAGCTGCCACCTTGCTTCTCGTGAGTTAAAAGCCAATTTTTGCGTGTCAGGCCTCCCCCGTATCCACCCAGTTCACCACTGGCATTGATCACACGATGACAGGGGATGACAATGGCCAGCTGATTGGCTCCGTTGGCCTGTGCTACCGCTCGACATGCCGTTGGTTTACCCAGTGCATTCGCAACATCCTGATACGACCCCGTCTCCCCCGGCGGGATCGCAATCAGCTGCTCCCAGACGCTTTTCTGAAATGGTGTTCCTAAACAGAACAACGGGGTGCGAAAGGAAGTTAATGTCCCTTCGAAATACTGGGCAAGTTCCCGTTCAATTGAACGAATCGGCTCTGTAATCCCAGGTACAATGGCCGACTTCGTCCGTTTACGCAATCGTTCCACCTCACGCTCCAGACCTCTGCGATCCACAAATTCGAGCAGATACAATGCTTTCTCATCAGCCACAGCCATCATGGGTCCAAGACGGGTGTCGATCCAGGACGCCTTCAATACATGTTCTTCATCCACTTGTGTAGGCGCTGCGCCCATGATTCGCGAGAAGGCATCCCGGAATCCGCTGCCGGATTCGTAACCGGTGGATAGCTGGGCATCAATGACCTTGCGACCAGAGCGAATATTCTTCAGGGCCAGTCCCATGCGACGGGCACGAGCATACTCAACAAAGGTCATGCCGAATCGCTTCTTGAATTGACGTCTGGCGGTGGATTCGTCGATGGATAACGCCTTGAAATCCTGGCCCTTCCAACGTTTCTCCGGATTGTTCTCCACGGCCTCCACCAATACGCGTACCACATCAGATACCTGATTGGGATGAGATAACGGGCGGCAGCGCTGGCAAGGGCGGTATGAAGCAAGCAATGCCTGCTGTGCCGTCTCGTAGAATTCACAGTTTTCGAATTTTGGCTTCCGGGCGGGACATGTAGGCCGGCAGAATACACCTGTCGTCTTGACCCCGACATAGAATAAACCTTCGTATTCCGAATCCTTGGCAACCAGAGCATGGTAATATTGTTCTTTCCGTTCGGCAGAAATCATTGGGCGCACGTCCTTATTTCAGTAGAATTGATCCTTGTTGATATTATAAAAAAACGATGCACAGGGCATCGCCGAAAATCAGGCATGAATATTTTTATTTAAACCATGCTTCCTTATTATTGGTTCGTCCAGTCCAGTTTACCAGAAAGATCCCCAGGAATATGCATAGCCCGCCCATATAGACGTAATCCCGAATGACTTCGCCCAGAAGCAGCCAGCCGGATAAGACACCGATTGCCCCACCTGCGGCAAAACAACTTTTTAAAGGATAATGTTCACTATTTGACAGGGCGAAAAAAATATCTGATCTAAGCGATGCCATTAATGCCTTGAAGAATGAAATACAAAAAACGTAAAGCGGTGATTTTATGTTGGCCGAACTTTTAGTACAAGCACAGCAACACCACGCTCAGGAGGCACGATACCAGCGAATTGAAATAAAATTTGGAGCGTGGTTGTAAAAAAAGAGACTCATTTCTCTTTATATATATGTGAAGGCAATACGGCATTACAGAAAACTTGGGAATGGTTGTTCTGGCTATGATTCCTCCTTATTGCTCTCATAACTAATAAAAATAAATTTAGGAGTGATTTATTATGGCAAATCTAGGCACTGGTGGAGCAGACCTTATCAAATCCCATGAGGGATTTTCCTTGAAATTTTATGGAGATCCTTATGGGTATCCAACCGTTGGATGGGGACATCTGATAACAGATACTAAAACATATACCAAAAATACAACAGGTAATCCAAATGATTCTCTTCTAACCCAAGCACAAGCTAATGCTCTATCAAGCTCTTTAAATCTAGGTTATACTTCACCAATTTCTCAATCTCAGGCAAATACATTTTTTACTAATGATACTGCAAAGGCTGTAACGGCAGTAAATAAATTGGTACTTCCTACAGGTATGTCTTTTACACAATCTCAGTTTGATGCACTTGTTTCACTCACTTTTAATGGAGGTCCTGGGGTGCTAACAACCCCAGATGTAAAAAATCTGCTTGCATACAAGCTAATATATTCATCTTTTCAAGGCCCACGTTCAAAAGAAGAAAACGATAATTGTTCAAAATTAGTCAGCAAGGCATTTTCATATGATAGAAATTTACAAAGACGAAGAAATGAAGAAGCAACTTTATTTTGTAAAGGCATGGGTTATACTCACAAATACCCAGTCTATACACTATAGTTTAATCGGTTTACGGCATAAACAAGAAAGGTCAGCCTAAAGAGGCTGACCTTTCTTGTTTTAAGAATATAACCTTAATTCATTTAATCAGTAATTTTTTTGAGCTCAAAAATAGTTGCCTCTGATAACAAGATAAGCCTATCGTTATTAACAGCTAAAAAGCTTAAACCTACAGGTATGCTCATTTTTGTAGAAGGGTCACTTATATCTATTGCCTTTACCTTATCATTTATATTTAAGTCTGGAATTTGAATTTTATACAATCTATAAAAAGAGGTAGAGTTATAGCATGTCGCTATATTCTGATATAATGGATTTTTTAGTTCATATTGATATTTCTTATAGTTTTTTAGTCCTTTTGATGAAAAAAAGTCTTTATCGATTACAATTTCATCTCCAATAAATTTTTGCCCTGTTGGATATTCGGAAGCATCATTATATGAATTTGCAAATCCTAGAAGCTTCTCAACTTTCCAATTTCCATAGAAATATTTTTCAGTTTCACTATCCAAGCTTATACGGTCTACAGTACAATCATCGGATGTGTTTTTTTGAATAATAGCCTCCTGAGTTTCAGGTTTAGGCTCACTAGAAGTATTTGGATGTGATGTCTTTTCAACATTTCCACAAGCCGATGCTAGCATCAACATGATCATCATACAAGCCAATATTGTTTTTTTCATATCTCACACTCCTACTATAAAATTATGTTTTCGAATGTTTACTCGCTTGATAACTGAGTTAATCCCCGTATGGATTAAAATCTCCTGTTCCATCGTTTTTTATATCACCATGTGCTAAAAATTATATCAGAGCAATTTAAGTGATGAATGACATAAAATTAACATTATTTATGAATAAGGTTAACTTTATGTTATCTAAATCACAATCAGCCATTTCCAATAAAGCCCTGGACAGAGTCATGAGCTTCATCCCCCGTTAATTCGAATTGAAGTGGGTTTCAGAGCGCATCAACTACGGCATGAATTTTGGTGCTTAGTCCTCCGCGGGAACGTCCGATCGCTTGCTTTGCCCCTTTTGCGCCTGATCCATGCTGGTGAACACGCACAATCGATAAAATAATCGAGTTATCTTATAACTCATTTACATAATATGGAGCTTAATGTGAGACGATATGGTGTAGTAATTACTATAAGAAGGTGCTGATTCGAAAGTACTCTTTGGATGATTGCATAATGCTTGTTACTTTAGAGGAATATGGAGGGAGTTCCAACGATGAATATCAATACAAATAAATCTATACTCTGGGTGTCTGCTCTATGTATCCTGCTGTTGACCAGTGCATGTGGAGCGAAAAACAACAATGAGTCCGTACAGGAACATGCCTATCCGCAATCGAAGCAGCCCATAGAGGAAGCGGGAAAGAGTTCCGTTCCCAATATTGAGGCGAAGAATAACAATAACCAGGCGAACGAGATTGGGAATGAAGGCAAGCCTACGGCCCAATCGGAATCTTCCGCTGATGCGGAAGGACAGGTCATGATCGTAATTGACCAGACGGATAAGCCGTCGGAAGGCAACCGTTTTGATTTTGCGATAAAACAAATTCCGGAGGGGTACGCTTTATCTGAGATGCGCTGGACGTCCAACACGGTAACGATTGTGAATTCCTACCAGGAAGCGGTTGAGCATGGCGCGAATGGAAAAGAAGGATTTTATATCAGTGGTGACGGACAATTCTCCGGATTTATCTATTCGGATGAGATGAAGGGTGAACGGGGCAAAGCCACATTTGTCTTTACCAATGAAGAGGGGAACGAAGTCACCTCGGAGAAGGAAATTAAATTAAAATAGTCAGACAGATTAAGCCTTATGCTGTGTCTTCCGGTGATTCCAATGGAGAAAGCATAAAATAGACGCGCTGTGGTTGTGTCTACACTCTTTCGATAAATGAGTAAAAGCAGCCGTCAAGGCTGCTTTTTATGGATGATGGCGCAAGCTCATACTTTGGTCTATCGACTGAGTGTGTCCGCACCTCTCCTACATGAAGTCAAAGAAATAACGCACCACGTGGAACATGACTGGAGAGGTGTACGTCAGGCTGTCGACCCGGCTCAGGTAGCTTTTTTTCAATGCATCGAGCTTATTGTCATCCCCGATTAACAAATCCCGCTTCAGAACAGAAACCGTCAGACTGCCGAAGAACCCAGCCAGAGCAATTAACACACCGATGAAAAGCGCGAAACGTGCATCAAACGGAGTCAGGTAAGGATGAATGAAATAAGAAGCAGCGGTGGTTACAATGAATGCACAGGCGAACCCTTCCCACGTTAAAAAAGGATTGGCGGTGGGCACCACTTTGCGTTTGCCCAGATAGAGTGAGACCAGATAATGCACGACATCATTCAACTGGGTTAACACGACCAGGAACAGGACCAGTTTTGATCCATATTCCGGTGATGCAAATGGAAAGTACGCCAGATGACTAAGTCCAAATACCATCAGCATTAATCCCCATTGCGTCGAGCTGACACTGCGCAGGAAACCAACCGTTCCCTTATTGATGAGACGGGGCAGGGGCAGCACCAGGAAGACATAGAGCGGAATAAACACAATAAACATCCCATACCATCCAATATAGATCCAGTAGAACTGAACTGGGATCGCCAAGTAGGCCCACAGAAACAGCCTGCGATCCGCTTTGCGGGTGCTGCGAATCATGGAGAAGTACTCTTTCAGCGCGAAAAAGGTGAGTACCATGAGAGAGATCAAGGAGACAATCGGATTGAAGAGGGTGGCGAGACAGAAGATGACCAACATGCCCCACCAGGTTTTGATCTTATTGCCAATACCTGAATAATCCTTGTCCGGCTGAAGCTTCGTAATGATTTTGTATACGATGTGTATGACCAATAATGCTATAAAAATAAGTGTTAGGGTAAAGAGTGAACTGCTCACGTACAATCACCTGCTTGTCCAGAAGTAAGATTCCAATATAGGGTACCTATGTTATTATGAAGGAATAGTGCGAACTTGATAAGGGGAAATTTTCGTTATGACAGATAAACGCTCGATCTATATCCTGCTTACCAATACGGGAACATTGTTTACCAAGGTGATTCAGAGTTACACCAGAGCACCATACAATCACGCATCGATCTCATTTGACAAGGAATTATCCGAGCTGTACAGTTTCGGTCGCAAGCATCCTAGCAATCCGCTAAACGGCGGGTTTGTGAAGGAAGATATTCAGACAGGTACATACAGCAAGTATCCCAACACAACATGTGTGATCTATGAGCTTCAGGTGACGGAGCGTGAAGTGGAAAAGATGAAACGCGTGCTGCATATCTTCATCCGCAGTCGCCAGAAATATATGTACAATCTGCTGGGTGTAATCGGCATTACGTTGAAGGAGCCGGTGGAGTTCAGCAACTCCTACTTTTGCTCGCAATTTGTTGCCGAGATTCTGCAGCGTTCCGGCATCAAGTTGTGGAACAAGCTGCCTGCGCTGGTGACTCCGGATGATTTTCGCCAAAGTGAACAACTGCAGCTGATATATGAAGGTAAGTTAAAGGAATACAGGCCGGGAAACGAAGATTCGGGTTCCAAGGAATAGTAAGGAGTAAACCCATGAAGCAGCCTGCCGCCACGGATGTCCGCGCAACAGGCTGTTCGGTTTGTGTAACGTTAGATCGATGGTGTGAATGAACGGTCAAAATCAACTTCGAGGGGGCGGAAGAAGATGAGAGAGACGACATTTGTACTGGCACCGGATTCATTTAAAGAGAGCATGACAGCGAAAGAAGTATGTGTGGCCATGGAAAAAGGTTTGCGTAAAGTCTACCCAACCGCGAGTTATATTCATGTACCGATGGCTGACGGAGGCGAAGGCACCGTGCAGTCACTGGTAGATGCTTCTGGCGGCGTAATCCACCAGAGAGAGGTGAGCGGGCCACTGGGGCAGCCTGTACTTGCGCAGTATGGCATTCTGGGCGATGGGTTAACGGCGGCGATTGAGATGGCATCGGCGAGCGGCATTCATCTGGTGAACAAGGAAACCCGGAACCCGCTTCGCACGTCAACCTATGGCACGGGAGAGCTGATTCGGGTGTGTCTGGATCAAGGTATTCGCAAAATCATTATTGGTATTGGTGGCAGTGCGACCAACGATGGGGGAACGGGCATGGCCGAAGCGCTTGGTGCAACGTTTCTGGATGCACACGGACAGCCGCTTGCACGCGGAGGCGGCGCACTTGATCAGTTGGCGCATATCGATGTGTCCGGCCTGGATGAGCGTTTACGGGACGTGGAGTTCATTGTCGCCTGTGACGTAACGAATCCGTTATGCGGGGAGCATGGCGCTTCGCGGGTGTTTGGGCCGCAGAAGGGAGCTACACCGGAGATGGTACAGGCGCTGGATGCGAATTTGTCCCATTATGCAGATATAGTGAAGCAGCAGCTGACCAAGGATATACGTGATGTGCCGGGTGCAGGTGCCGCGGGTGGTTTGGGCGCAGGGCTTTTGATTTTTACACAGGCTGTGCTGCGCAAAGGCGTTGAAATTGTCATTGAATACACTGGATTACGTGACAAGCTGGTACATGCGGATGTAGTATTTACGGGCGAAGGCGGCATTGATTTTCAAACGAAATTTGGCAAGACACCATACGGCGTGGCGCGGGCAGCCAAGGAAGCAGGCAAGCCGGTTATCGCCATCGCAGGTTACGTTGGTGAAGGGATAGATACGTTGTACTCTGAAGGCATTGACGCGGTGTTCGGTATTGTGCCGGGTGCGGCTGATCTGAAACGACTTCTGCGCGAAGGCCCGGAGAATGTGGAGCGTACAACCGAGAATATTGCGAGAGTGCTGAAATTGGGTCTGATCTCTTAAAATCCTGTGATGAGGTTATGAGGGTGTTAAGCGTGTAAGAGACTGAACGGTGGATGTCTACATGGATAGGAGCATTACAGTGTACTGCGCTGATGTTGAGAGCCTCCGCAGTCGTTGACATGCTACCATTGGGATAAATGAAACTGCGAAGCGTGTCCAGCAGAGTCTTAAATTTTGTGAAATGTAGGTCTCTATAATTACTCAAAGAAATAAAAATGATGAATAATGACGAAAAATATTTGAGATCCGGCCTGTTTTTCACCTACATGCCGGATCTTTTTCCGTTTATTGGAGCGAATGTTCAGAATCCGTTCAGAGTTGCGTAATACAATAGGCCTATATTTCGATAAGCGAGATGAGGGAGGAAAGCGTATATGCAGTACAGGAAAATAATTAGCATGCTGCTCATTTTAGTGTTGGTAGCTCCATGGTTGGCAGCACCAGCAGGAAAGGTAAGTGCAGAAGCATCGTATCTAGCACCAGGAAATAATGGTCTATTAACGATAAAGTATGTGAACGAGAACTCAATTGAATTGCAATGGAAGTATGCAGAATCCGGATCTTCTACCCCACCTGATGTAAATTACCAGGTTTACATATCCAACGATTCTGATCTTGAAAATATGGAAGAAATCAGGACAACATCAGGTCATCCCTACGATAATGATTGGATTAATGGTTCAGCTTCTCCAGATGGTACGTTTACGAAAATAATCACGAATTTAGTAGAAGGCGATACGTACTATTTCAATGTCGTTGTTAAAGATCGAAATTTGGAAACTGCATATCAAATGCAATCTATCGAATTCACTGTGCAGCTGAGTGAGTTGGATCAGTTCAATGATATTAAAAAAAGAAATGAGCGTGAGAACGCCAATTTCATACCAGCAGTAATTGAGTTGCTGAGTAATGAACAATTCATAGCTGCGCCTGATTTCAAATCGTTGTCTGAAGATGATCAGTCGGACATCGCAGCATTCTTGCTGGGTATTGATTCACCGACTAACGATGGATACGAAAACAAGGAGCAAGTTCAGTTTTTGGTGCAATTAGCTCTGAAAGCCCTTGAAGTGACTCGCCAAATCGGGGGGCCGAATGCAGTAGCTGCGCTAGATGACTTATATGCTAAGCAAACAGAGCGAAAACAGTATTTCGAGTATCCTGCCGCGGGAAGTCAATTCTATCATTTGGTTGACATGTATCTTGAATCATCAGCAATTGAAAAACGTATGACGGCGTATTTATATGAGTTCAGGCTCAAAAGAAGCCCTTCTATTTCACGTGTTCTGTCTTATACGGATACAGCAGTAATGGACACACCTTTAATTAATAATAAGGCGGAGACGGCAGAAGATATGTTGTCATCGTTGCAGAAGCTGCTCGAGCTTCAGTGGGACATCCAGTCATACAATACAAATAACCCGGAAAACCCGATGGAGAGCTTGTCTCTGGATATAAACAAAATGGATAACCTGACGCCAGAGGAGCAGGGGCAACTGGCTGACCACATGATAAGTTTAAGACCGAGTGGTGGATATGCAACCTATGAGGCCGTTCAGACCGCTTTTAATCAATTTTTTCCTGACAATGAAAGTGAAGCGTTGGCTGCCGTAAATGCGGCAAGAGTTAACAAAAATATAGACGCTATGCGCCTGGCTATGGAGAATCCTGATTTGGATATTACTTTACCAAATGAATACGGTTCTTTATCTAAGCAGGTCAAAGACTATGTGGCTGGGTTCCTGATCGATAATATCAAAAGGAGCTATGATAATAAGCAACAAGTTCAATATATGATTGAGCTTGCTGTCCAGGCTCAGTTGATCTGGGAGCAGACGGAATTAGGCGTACTTCAGGGTAAGTTGGACCGATTTGCACAGAAACTGTCTGAAGGACGGGACTATTTTGATGACCCTGAGACCGATATGCTTCGCCAAGTTGGGCTGCATCATCTGGAACGAAGCAAGGTGAACAAGCCTATATTTGCTTTTAAGTACCTGCATTTATTGGGAGTGGAACGAAATTCAAAACAGGCTGAAGTGGAGATCGCCGATCCGCGCTTTGTCCTTGGACTCTTATCCATACCATTCGAACCTATCGAGAATGCCACGACTATAGACCAGATGAATCAATGGCTTGAGACAACCATGAGTGAACAGTTTAATGGACATAATTTCTTTGACCAATACAAATTCAATCTTTCAGGTGAACTTGATTTATCCAAGAGAGCTGAACTCAACCCTGAAGGCAAAAAAGAACTGGCAGAATGGGTGCTTAATGAACAAGACAGCTACGAGGACGTTGGAAATCTACAATATGTAATCAACCGATTCTTTACGGCCCCGAATGTAACCGGAAATGATATCAACAACACCATAACTGGCTTGGATGACAGGATGGAGATGTCCTTTAATGGCAAACTGAATTGGATTGATGTTGCCTCCATTCAGAAATTTGATTTTAGCGGTGACAAAACCGTATGGGTTCGTTATAAAGCGATTAGTGATGAATTGCCAGGACGTGCGGTGAAGATTGTCTTCACGGCAAATGGCGATAGCAGTAACGGAAATGGTAATGGTAATGGTTCAACACCTAACCCGGGTGGAAGCACAGGCGGTGGATCGTCCACAACAGTACCAGTAACCTCCACACCGACGCTAACAACCAAGCAGGAACAGATCGTCGTGGATGTGAACGGGGTTAATGGAACTAACCTGACCAAGACGCCAATTACACGTACAACCGAGGCCAACGGTACAATTAAAGATCTCGTGAAGATGTCTGAGGCAATTGCCAAGGAATCGGTGGAAAAAGCGAAGCAATTGAACATGAATACGGCACGCATTATCATCCCTGACGCCAAAGATGCTGTTTCCGAGACACGCATTGAACTGCCAAAAGCAGCAGTGAAACAGCTGAATGATGGAGAGCTTAACCTGGAAATTTCCACAGAGAATACAATCATCTCGGTTCCAACGAAGTCGATTGCCGGATTTGACCAGGATCTGTACTTCCGTGTCGTTCCCATGAAACAGGAATCGGAGCGCAAGGAAGTGGAAGAGCGTGCGAAGAAAGAGCAGTTGATCCAACAGATCACTCCGAATTCAAACGTAAAAGTACTGGCTCGTCCGGTTGAAATTGAAACCAATATGCTAAGCCATGAAGTAACACTGACCTTGCCGCTGCGTGACAGTCTTCCCACGGATCCTACTGCTCGTCAGCAGGCGCTGGACAACCTGGCTGTGTACATTGAACACAGTGACGGTACAAAAGAGTTGATTCAAGGCAAACTGGTGAAGCTCAGCGACTCCAGTGAAGGCATTGAATTTACAGTTAACAAATTCAGCACATTCACGCTCGTTGTGGTGGACGGACTGAAAGCTTCCCAAGGCTTGCACAACCCGTATATCAACGGCTTTGGTGCTGATTTCCGTCCGGATGCATTCGTAACCCGTGCGCAAATGGCAGCGATGCTGGCTCGTAATCTGTCTGATGAAGCGAAAATCACATCTGCGAACGCTGTAAACTATACCGATGTATCGGCAGCTCATTGGGCAGCCAGTGATATTCAAAAGGCGCAATCCGCAGGCATTATGAACGGTATGAGCGCGACTCAATTTGCACCGGAAGGTACGATTACCCGCGCACAAATGGCGACCATTGCGTATCGCTGGATGCAGCAACAAAGCACAGACGTGACAAGCAGCATATCACAAGCAGCGGAAGGTGCTCGATTCACAGATGTGTCCGCCGACCTTTGGGCTTCCGATGCGATTGCCTATGTGCAATCCGCTGGCCTGATGACCGGGTATAACGATGATACATTTAAACCGGACAGCAAACTGACACGTGCTGAAGCCGTGAAAGTATTAAATGTACTGTTCAAACGGATGCCGGCAACAGGCGTAACTACGCCATCTTTTACAGACGTACCAGCAGCACACTGGGCTTATGCAGACATTGAGGCTGCGGCGCAGAAATAAAAATCAGCATATATAACTTAAAAAGGGGTGTCCAAACCATGTAAACATGGCGGGACGCCCCTCTTACTCGTCTATAGCCAGAACAAGTCTTGTGGATACATCATTGCTCACTGAGCTGCTTTTTTTAGTTTGACGAACTTTCGAGTGGAGAAGATGTAAATCTGGACTCACTCACCATTTGGATCGTGGAGCTCAGTATGCTTCCAAAGAGTGCCACTTTAATTTATACATTGACCAAATATTCGTTATATCTTCTATGAATCCTTTCGGGAACAGAGAGACCAATTTCAGCTAATTTGGCTTGTATAGTTTCAAAGAATTTTAAACAATCTTGTTTTTTGTTTTGTTCAATTAAGAATTCTAATAATAAAAACATATATTGATCATTGAATTCATCCAATTGTAGCATCATTTGTAAACAATTGAATTTGAGTAAGGAATTAACTGAGTTTGTGCTAGTGACATATTGTTCAAGTGCATGCAGTACACCCTGCTTTAACCGGAGTCTTATTTGAATAGCCCATAAGTAATCTTCCTCCACTAAATAATCTCCCTCATAGCAATTAATTAACTGTTGAATAGATTTTTCATCATGTTTTTCCCGTTCGAGCAATTGATTGAGCTCCTCATAATCACTTTCAATTTCAGCATTTAGTTGGTAGTGATTATTTACTAATTGAATCGGGTCTTGTATTCCCTTTTCTTTTAAAAGCTTTCTCAATTGATAAATGGAGGTATGTAAATTACTTGAGGCCTTTTCGAAGTCCAAATTTATCCATAACTCTTCTGAGATGATGGCATTGGACATTGGTCTTTTTTGATTAAATAATAAGAATAAAAAAAGTTCGCGTACTTTCCTTGTACGCCATTTTACTACCTCTTGCTGAGTATCAAGCAGGTAGAAACTGCCTAGAGTATGAGCGTATAAAAGGTTTTTTTTATTATTAGGGGGCGCTTTAACTTGGAATTGCGACTTTTTCTGTGCTTTTGTTAGCGCTGTAATCAACCGTTTTTCATGTACAGGCTTTAATAAATAATCGGTTGCCTCTACTTCAAAAGCATCCACTGCGAATTGCGCATGTGCTGTCACAAAAATGATTTGTAAGGATGGGTATTTTTGTAACAGTTGTCTAGCTATTTGCATACCGTGCATATCGATCATTTCGATATCTAAAAAGACAAGTTCAATGGCCTCTTTCTCCAGAAAACGAAGGGCATCTACTGCATTTGTAAATGCCCCCTTGATTGAAACCTGGAATTGTGTCAGCCGTTTAATCATAATGCTTAATACATCGATTGCCATTTTTTCATCATCAACAATAATTATGTTCATGCTCCACCACCCTCTGGTAATAAAATGACAATAGTTGTTCCCTTTCCTTCCTCGCTGTATAAACGTAAACTTGCATTTTTCATTAATTTGAATTTTTTTAATGGGTTCATAAACCCAATACGTGTGCTTTCTTCATTTATCAGCTTCTGAAGTTTTTCCTCGGGAATACCTACACCATTATCATAGATTTTAATTCGGACAAATTGCCCTTCCCGTTGAATACTTACCTCAATTGTACCGCCTGATTGTTTCTTAGAGATACCATGGAAAACAGCATTTTCAACTAATGGCTGAATGGATAGTGCTGGAATCATTAATTGAATGGATTCATCAATATCATATTTAATATTTAAACGATCAGCATAACGCATCTTTTCAATATATAAGTATGCCTTGACAAGCTCCATCTCTTCTTCAACAGAGACAAAGCTATTTCGGTAATGAACATTAAGTTTGGCACGGAAGTAGGTCGCCAGACAGTAGAGCGCTTCACGGGTGTTGTCCATATCCGTATAGCTTAACCCAATAATTGTATTCAGCGTGTTGTAGACAAAATGCGGTGTGACCTGTGAATACAAATAATTCATTTCTACTTCAATTGCGTCAATTGAAGATTGACGGACGGCTAACAGAGATTCAATACGAATAAATAGTTCATCCATTAAAATAGGTTTTTGTAAGTAATCATTTGCACCAACTTTTAAAGATAACACTAAATCAGAATGCTTCATGATCGCTGTTAAGATAATAATCGGTAATTCCAGCATATCAAATTGTTTTCGTACTCGCTTACATAGCTCATAACCTGACATTCCATTCATCATTAAATCGATTAACATACAATCTACCTGATTGGTTTTAATATAATCTACTGCATCGAAACCATTGTCTACTGCAATTACAGTATATCCCTTAAGTCTTAGTGCCTCAGCTAAAGCCTTTATATTGACATGGTTATCGTCTACCACAAGTATTTTTTTATTATTTCCTTTATAGATGAGAGGCAATTGAAGCTGTAATTCTCTAGCTCTATGCCCGGTAATTGTAGATGATTGCTCAATGCTTATCTGTTCGTCAGTGGCCAGTGGCATTGTAAATGTAAATGTAGTACCTTCTCCTACGGTACTTGAAACATAAATCTCACCTTTTAACTTTTCGACAATATTTTTAGTAATACTTAATCCCAAACCGAGCCCTTCTTTTGTATGATGATTATTTCCTTGGTAAAAGGCATCAAAGATACGATCAATAATTTGTGCCGGAATACCACAGCCTGTATCTCTTACTTGGATGACCATCTGATGTTGATGGGCATAGGCTGTCACAGCAATTTCCCCAACTTCTGTATATTTAATAGCGTTGTGCAGCAAGTTGTATAGAACCTGCTTAAAACGTAATTCATCTGTGTATATATTCGGTAATTCCGAATCAACTTCTGCAGTAACACTTACTTGATGATTCTTTGGCATCACACTGCGAATTTCCAACACGACTTCAGTAATAACAGAGGGTGGAACACTACGTGGGGCAACCCTTACTTCTCCGGTCATTTGATTAGAAGAGAACAACAAATCCTCTACTAAATGTCCTAAACGCTGAGTGACGCTATGAATTAAAATGACTTGCTCCTGTTGAGCTCGTTTTAAGGGTCCCTGTGCTCCTTCCATTAACGATTTCGATAAATTTAAAATACCGTTAAGAGGTGTGCGTAATTCATGCGAAGTGTTCAGTAAAAATACATCCTTCATTTGATTATGTGCAAGCAATTCCTCTGATAGTGCCTGGATTTTCAAAATAGCCTGGTTCGCACGGAAATTTAATAACGAAGCAAACCCGAATAATATAAGTAAAAATAATGCGAATTCTGTGTAATCTATGGGAATACCCATGATAAAGTTAAAAATGAGCAAAATGGTATAACAACAAATCGCTGAAATCACAATTAGAACATAACGAACGCCTTCTAGACGTTGTAGTGTTACTTTAATAAGAGTCCATAGATTATAGAATATGACTGGAGCCGTAACACAGATATAGGCTATTTTTCTCAGAAACAATTCCAAATCTGAAGAAGCCCTGTGATTTTGGGTAATGGGGTTATAAATACCATAAAAAACAATTACAATCCCTAGTAAAATCATAAGCAAATATATCGTTCTTCTTTTTTGTACTTGCGGGTACATCGAATGAATAAACAGTGTTAAAGCTATTAGTGCGATCGGAATAATACTGAGCTGTAAACGCAATTGATTGGCAGGTAAAATGTCAGGGAACAATAGGAAGAACACTTTTTGGTTAATAAATGACATATAAAGTCCTAATGAGATGGTAAAAAGACCAAAGAACAGTTCTTCCTTGCGTTTCCGATTCTGTAAAAATGTAAAGATATAGATGATTCCGAATACCACATGCCCAATACATACTAATGCATCAAAAAATACCTTCCAACGATATTGTTGCTGAATGGCTCCCATCGTCCCAAATTCAATAGGATAGACAATACCTGCCTGTGGGGAATTATAGTTGGTTACTTGGATAATAATATCCAGTTCTTTATGTTCGCTACGAGCAAATACGGTATATTTATCATCATTTTCGGATCCAAATTCTCTTAAAACTGTGCTTGTTTTCCCCCGCGCTCCTACTTCAACATCATTTATAAACACACGATTTGCTTGACGAATAGTCCGTATAAACAAACCGTAAAATCCCTCCGTCGTTACATGAACCCTGATATGATAGGTCCCAACGGAAATTCCCTCTTTATTGGGCTCTACGTACTCCCTCCAATGAAATGGTACATCAAGTGTGATTCGTTTATTCTGATAGCTATCCAGTTTTTCCGAAGTCGCAATTAGAACATTTGGGTAAAAGTCCCAATCGCCTTCCAGCTTAACCGGCCTTTGTAATTGCTCAGTATCTATCTTTACAATTCCATCATGTACAATTTTGGGATGGTTACTGGTAAGATAATGCCAATTGCCCAGTGAAAATACACTAACAAACAGCATGATAATACTCACAATGATTAGGATATTCCTTTTCATTATCATGCCTCCATATACGAGTGAATTATTATGATGTTCTCATCATATTGTTAATGTTTTTTTCAATCAACTCCTTTTGGAATGTTATCATACTGCGCTTGAACAAAATCTGAACAATGGATCCTATTTCAACATATGTATTCATATCAAAAAAAACCGTCGAGGTTAAGATCCTGGACGGGATGTTTTACTTAGCTCATTTCATATATTCAGATATTACTTTAATTCTGCTGAAATGAGTACATTTTGAGCTTCTGCATTGGCAGTAATAATTACATTATTATTTTCAGCTGTAATAGCGTAATTCGGAAATGCATTTGTAAATGCCTCAGCAATGGCTGCAGCAAGTGTTGAATCCGTTGCTTCACTTGATAATGTAATTACTTTTTTAACTGGCGTTCCATCAATAGTAATTGCTATGGTTTGATTACGTGTAGTTGTTCCTTCCAACGCAATCACATCTGAAATTGTAAATGATGCAATTTGTTGCGATCCTGGTGATGGAACTAAACTTGGCTGAATTATCTCAGCTTTATACGTAATTCCCGGATAGCGGATGTTTTTTGTAAGTGCTTGGTCTGTTCCATTTGCTACCTTTTCGGTCACCGTTACAATTGTTTTTGGATTTCTTCCATCATCTACGGAAACATCAACATCATATTTATCAGTTACAGCTGGAGTTTCAATTTCCTGTAAAACAGTTCCGCTTACTTGAGCAACATATACACCACCTACAGCAAATCCTTCTCCATCAGTACTGAGGTTTATATCAACTGAAAATTTATAAATACCTTGTTTTGTTTCTGTTATAGGCTCAGCACCATTTTGTGAATTACTTACATAAGACATTTTAAATGCCTCGATAGCACTTGGAACTGTTAATTCCACTACACTTTCATCCTTAGTATTATGGACCGCATCTTCTAAGTTAGTAACCTTTACAGTTACTGTACCAGCAACTGTAATATCAGCTGCTAAGGTTACAGTCAATGTCTTCTTATCTTCTGACCAAACTCCCGATTCCGGATCGATTTCTTGGTCACCAATGGATAATTGACTGAAAGTTACGGGTTCGCTAAATGTCAGCTCAACACGTTCACCCATATTAGCTTTTCCATCGGTATTACCATCTACTAATGCTGCTAAATTGATTGTCGGGACTCTATTTTCCTTGATTGTGACTTGGAAATCTTTCGTTTTCGTCATCCCATTGTGTGTAAGTGTGGCTGTTAATGTCACCACATCATCTGCATCATCATTGCTGCTTCTAGTAACCGTTCCGTCAGCATTGACTGTTGCTCCATCTACGGTATCTGCAGCCCATGAGACTGAAACGCCATCCACATCCGTTGGTAAATTTAAAGCCTCTGTTACTTCCTGTAAGGTTGGATTATTGGCCTTAACTAGGCTTTCATCCATTTTTGCCCATGCGTTATTAAGTGCTGCTAAAGCTTCAAGATCATACTCATATGGAGCTTTTCTCTTTCCAGATGCAGCATCGTCTATATCAAATACAGTGGTATCCGAAACATTCAAATTGGTATAGTTAACATTATTTCCAATCCCAAATCCATCTGCGGCTGGAGCTTTGACTACAATTTCACTTGCGCCACTCGTTTTTAAACTAGAGCCATCTCCCAAGTTAATACCATATACTGTACCCGTGTAAGAAGAATCTGCTTCCGCATTTATTTTACTATCAGTGATATTTACATTAGCACCTCTGGCCGTTTGAATAACCCTGGAACCTCCATTTGCACCATTTGATGAGATTGTAGAATTAATAATATCTATCGAAGCACCTTCTGCATCAGCTCGTATTCCATATGCGTAATAAGTAGGATTCTGGTTGTTATCAAACTTAATTTGAATCTTTGAATCTTTGATTACTAGTTTTGCATTAGTATTTTTTAATAGAATTGCTGAATATCCATAACCACCAGTACCCGCTTGGGCATCAACTGTTACATCATCAAATGTAACTTTTGCTGATCCACTAATATAAACGGGTCCACGATCTCCATTTTGTGCGGTTGAATAACCACCTGTTACCTTTAGACTTTTCAATAAAACTTCATTCTGATTTGCTTTAAACCCTACTCCAGCCATAAATACCAATTTATTCTGACCTTCAATAATAATGGGGTTAGCTAGGTCAACTTTAGGAACTGAAATAGAGTCTGTTACGGAATCATCTACTCGAATTATTTTTACCAAACCATTTTTCACATAGTTATGATTAACACTATTTACTACTTCCGTACTGTCTTTTACACGTAAAACAGTTGAAGTGGTAACCTTAAGCGTTTCCCCGTCTGCAAAAGTGATTTTTTGCAAATTACCGTTTTTTGTAACATTTACAGACTTGAGTGAAAATGAACCCGATGCGATGGAACCTTGAGCGAGATCTTCATCTGTGTATGAGATCTCCAAGCCTTCAACTGGTTCCCCATTCTGTGAGAAAGTAATCGAATCTTGTATTTTCCCAGCTGCTTCACTGACAACTACGTTATTCTCCCAAATAAAGTCGCCTGTTAAATCATTTTGAGCAATTTCATAAGCAAATGGAACATGCTGTAATTTGACCGAATTGGTTATACTTTGCCCACCATTTGCATCTTTTACTGAGCCTGCGACTAGGGAAATTTCAGAGCCAACTTTGAAAACATTAGGGCTAGTAGTGTCTCCACCGATTGTCATTGTGAGACTTGTCCCATCTTCAGACCAAACAGCTTTTATATCATCACCCATCCCAAAGACAAAATCTTTCCCAAAAAGATGCTCATCAATATTATGATCCTCTGTGTTCCCACTATATCGAACGGGTTCACTAAATTTGAATGTAATTGTATCTCCTGCTGAAGTATTTCCGTCTTTATCGATATCATTTAAAATTGCACTTACAAGGTATGGCTTTTTCGATTCTAACACTGTCGTTCCGATGGAAGCCTCCTTGGTTGCATTTCCATTCGTTGCCGTAACCTTTAAAGTCACTTGGTCATTTTCATTATCCGCATCATCCTGCGTTACGTTTCCTGTTGAAAGATCAATGCTTGCGTTATGGTCGCCCACTTTTGTAGCTGAATCCCATTTAAAGCTTGTACCATTCGGTCCCATTGTAACTAAATCAAGTGGAGTAGATACCTGCTCTAAGCTTGGGTTGCCTTTTTTAATAAGTGAAGGGAGCAATGCTGTATCAACGACTAACTTTAATTCATTCTCTGTTAACGGTTTGCCTTTTTCAGCAATCGCTTTTTTCACTGCTGTAGTTACATCTGTGATATTTTCCGGCGTAACACCCGTAACACCCATACCTTCGAACAGTTTTATCAAAACCTCTGCAGCCGGTGCTGGTGTTGCATTGATTTTATCTTGCATTACCTCTATGGGGCGTTTAATCGTATGTGTCATTTTACCATTCGCATCCACTGTTACGATAATTTGTGACTCTTTTAAGGAAGGTGCATCTTCTTTAATCGAAATAGTAGCTGTACCCGGACCTTTTGATGTGATGATGATTTCTCCATCCTTTAAGGTAGCGGTCGCGACTGTTTCATTATTTGATGTAACTGTTGTACCAATCATCCCTACAGCAAGTGGGTCTTCGTTGTCTGTATCTTCAATATTATTGGCTTTTAAAGTTTGAGAAACAAATGGATTCGGTATGCCTCCGTTGTTTCCACCGTCTGTTGATCCGCCACCATTAGATCCACCACCAGTAAATCCGCCTCCACTCGAAGGTGCTGTCGGTGTTGTTGGAATGATCGGGGGGGTAGAGCGTTCTACCTGCGCGATATTCGTCACATTTTTAATTGCTGACGATATACCTCCCGGGTATTTTACAGCTTCTTCAGGATTTATATTTACTGGCTTAATTAGAGTATCAATTGTAGTGTCTTTTGGCACAATCAGTTGACTTCCGTATTGTTTCGTTTCTACTGTCGACAGTTGGGCTTTGTTTTCAAGCGTTACTTTTATTGGTGTGTCAATTGTTAAATGGTTTGTTTCAAGCTGTCCCTTGACGACTACATTCTGATTCCCATTAAAATGGATTGAATTCATTTTACCGGCAACTTCGATACTCGATACATTATTACCAACCTTAATAGATGGTGTAGCATTATTCGTGACAATTTCAGTGTTGTCCCGATTCACAACAATTTCATCTACTGTTGTGTTCGTAAGCTTAATAACTGATTTTTGCTCACGTTTTGTATCCCCTTCAATGATCAAGTTTCCGTTTAATGCAAGCCCATTTAATTCAATTTGCTTTTGGTCACCTTTTTTAATCGTAATATCACCAGTAATATTAGCATTTGCCAGCTTAATATAATCGCCCGCAATGGTTATATTTGCTTCGACAGTACCACCTGCCAAATCTAATGTTAGCGGGTTATCCGCCGTTCCTCCATGGATCAATTCCAGGTTGCGAATACCGATGATTTTCGTGCCAATTTTGATAAAGTCTAAATTTGCCTCATTTAACGCTGCCAAATTTTTTGAATGAAGTAATGGCTGAAGCTCTTTTTTGATGTAATATACCTGACCACCCATAGTCATTTTATTGCCGCTAATATCAGAAATAATTTTCTCATCTGGTTGGCGGTTATCACGATAATCAGTTGTTTTCTCGGATCTTATTGTAAATGCTGCCATTTCCCCACGTGTTACTGTCGAAATTCCACCGTATTTTAGGGCGGATTGTCCGGTTGTAATACCTAGATCATATAAGGTTTGAATATATGGAGCAGCCCAATTATTTTTTAATTGTGTATCCGTAAATGGTAAATTAATTTCTTTGGCAGGTTCTAGACCATAGCCATTGACAATAATTTTTGCCATTTGATTTCGTGTAATAGGTGTGTTCGGCTTAAATGTCCCATCCTGAAAGCCATCGATAATACCTGCTTCTTTTAATGCTTCTATGTATGGGTATGCCCAGTCACTCGTTGGAACATCCTTAAACGTAGGATTAAAAGATTTAGTAACATTTAATCCTAGATTGAGTGCTAGAATTTTTGAAGCTTCTGCTCGTGTTAACAGCCCTCCTGGCTTGAAGGAACCATCTTTATAACCACTAACAAAACCACGCTCAAATAGTTCATTCACATATTCATAGTAATCCGAAGCAACTTTGATATCTGTAAACGTTTCCCCATTCTCACTCGCTTTTGTATAGTCCGGTGCCACAACGGTAAGTGCGCTTGTTGCTATCGTTGTAGCAAGTGCTATTTTGAAAAGTTTGTCATATACTACGGTGCTTTTATTCATCCTACTACTTCCTCCTCGTGATTTAATTTCAGTTTGATAGATATGTCCTTAATTTAACGAAGTTCATCTGAACAAAATCTGAACAAAATTAAGACGCGATGGCGGGGAGGCAGAGGAGCGGTACATCGCCTGTGGATGCTTTGGGGGGCGTTCATCGTAAAGAAGTGAGAGGTACCCTTGGTTAGTCCGTCACCGCACTGTATGGCATTCTTGGCGACGGCACAACGGGGGCGATCGAGATGGCACGAAATACATTTTGTTCTAACTGAAACACCTGAGAATCCACGAGTGGTAACAAAGAAGAGGCCATCCCTGGGGTTGGCCTTTTGCTGGTTTTTTCGTAAGAAGCTCGTTTCATTAAGATCGTTAAACGGGAGATCTCTTCGCAACGCTGTATTAATCACTTTCATGGGGAGTATCTTTGTAAAAAACACCATCCCGCAGTTGGTCTACAAATCCCTGCAACCACTCATAATACTGCTCGGCATGCTGAAGTTTGTGCAAATCCCGCAAAGCGTCTTCCCGCTCCTCCGGCAGCGTTGCTTTGGCGAGAATAATCTCCGATAACTCCGGAATGACCTCGCGAAGGCTTTCCTGCATCACGTCGATTTCCCGTTGAAGCTTGGCCCCGAAGAAGTTCTGAAACGTACGGAAAAAGTTGGTTTCGGCCACATACTGATCCTGACGTTCCCGCTTTTCCTCCAATTTATAGATCATCTGAGATTCGGTAAGAGAACGTACAGCATAACTCATATTACTTTTGCTCATGTTCATGGACGTTTTCATCTCTTCCAGCGTCATCGGGCGATCCTCAAAATACATAATGCCATACAGTTGACCAAATGAATGATTGACTCCGTACAAATCCATCGTATTGGCAATGGCGCCAATAACTTTCTCCCTCAGCTCAGGCCGATAGGACAATGACGAATGGTTCTGGTCCTCGGCAGCTTCTTTTCCCACAATCTCACCTCTAGTATATGGATGGGACTCCCTGTTTTCTTTTCATATTTTACATGACACCCCGTTATTTTAACATAACCCGGAAATGCATTTTTCAAATGTATTATACAATCATTTTTGTACAGAAGAGATTAAAGGGTGTTTGAAGGATTGATTTTTAGAGAAATTAAATAAAATTTGGACGATTAGGAGTGTGCAAATTGCGTGTGAAACTATGGAGGGAGACAGAAGCGGTTCTATTCACCCTTCCTGCCCTTATCCCATTACTCATTTTTTGGCTGGGGCCATTGGGATACATTGTATATCTGAGTTTTACGGATTGGGACTTCATGAGTCCTGACAAATTATTCGTCGGTTTGGATAACTACAGTTATCTGCTAACCAATTCTGAATTCTACCGTTCATTGAAGGTTACGCTGTTGTTCGGCCTTGGAAGTGTAGTGCCTACGATTGTGGGTGGATTGGCGCTGGCCATGCTCATGAACAGCAAGATTAAGTCCTCAGGCCTGTTCCGGACGCTGCTGTTTTCCCCCTGGGTCACCCCGACTGTCGCAGTCTCCATTGCGTGGTCCTGGATTTTCGAACCTGAAGTGGGACTGGCCAACCTGCTGCTTGACTGGGTCGGCATATCCCCGATCGGCTGGCTGAAAGATCAGAACTGGGCATTGGTAGCGGTGCTCATCGTTACGCTGTGGAAATCGATTGGCTGGTCCATGGTATTCTACCTGGTCGCATTGCGTAACCTGCCATCCGATTTGCTTGAAGCGGCATCGATTGATGGGGCAGGCAGCTGGGACAAGTTCAGAAGCATTACACTGCCGTTAATTTCACCAACCACGTTCTTCCTGTCCATCATCCTGACGATCCAGTCGCTTCAGGCTTATGACCAGATCAACGTGATGACGCAAGGGGGACCGGCGGGATCTACCAGGACTTTGCTCTATATGTATTATCAATCGGCATTTGAATCCTTCAATGTAGGCGAGGCTTCTTCCATCGCCGTCGTTATTATTCTGATCTGCGTGCTGCTGTCAGGAGTATCCTTCCTGCTCGGTCGACGCCTGGTGCACTACTGATGAATATGACCACTTTAACCAAACAAACCAGAAAAGATAATAGTCGTGAGGAGGTGCAGAAACGGAAGATCCCTCGTGCCGGAAAAAGATTTGCTACCGCACTTCGCTATCTGCTGCTTGCTCTGGTGAGTCTCACGATGGCATTTCCGTTCTACTGGATGGTCATTAGCGGTTTCAAGACGAATGACGAGATCTGGCAGTTCCCGCCAACCTTCTGGCCCGAAACGTTCCGTTGGAACAATTATGTGGATGCGTGGCAAGCTGCTCCGTTTGCCCGTTACATTCTGAACAGTACAGGTGTAGCGGCAGCGATCTGTCTGATCCAGGTCATTAACTCCAGCATGATGGCCTATGCACTCACCCATATGCGTTTTCGTATAAAAGGGGTGCTCACCGGGTTGATTCTGGTAGGCTACATGATTCCGAGCACCGCCGTTTATTTGCCTAGTTATTTGGTGCTCAGCGAACTTAAATTGCTGGATTCCTACACCGGACTGATTGTGTCCAACTGTGTCAGTGTGTTCTCCATCTTCCTGATCCGTCAGGCGTTCATGCAGGTGTCTCATGAATTGGTGGAAGCCGGGCAGTTGGATGGAGCGTCACACTTCCGCATTCTGTGGACCATTATGACGCCGCTGGTTCGTTCGTCGTTTGCCGTGATGGTGCTGATTACATTCATTGACCAGTACAACAACTATTTCTGGCCGATGCTCATTACCAAAGATCCGAATCTGCAGCTGGTATCCGCAGGTTTGCGCAGCTTTTTCGTGGAAGGCGGAGCTTACGGTCTGGCATGGCCGCAGATCATGGCTGCCAGTGCCTTTACCATTGCACCGCTGCTAATCCTTTTCCTGTTTACCCAGAAAACGATCATGCAGAGTGTGAACATCACTGCCGGCGTGAACAAGAACTGATTTTCACAACATACTTTATATAGGAGGAATCAAAATGAAATTGGGTCAAGCGAGTATGAAATGGCGGAACAAATTAAAGCTCAGGTGGAGAGGGGGCATGTCCCTGGTACTGGCTGCGAGTTTTGCCCTGATCACTGCATGTGGCTCCTCTGCCGATAGCGGCTCAGGCACGGGTTCAGATGCAGCTTCTGCGAAAGAAGCTGATTCTGCATCAAGTAGTCCGGTCGAGATTGAGTTCTGGTATGGTCTTGGAGGTAACCTGGGAGATAACATGAAGAAAACGATTGATGCCTTCAATGCATCCCAGAGCGAAGTTGTTGTGAAAGGGATTGTACAAGCAGATTATACAGAGACGGAACAGAAGCTGCAGGCTGCCATTGCCTCGAAAAAAGTACCGGCCGCTGTACTGAGCTCTAATATCGACTGGGCGCGCAAAGGATACTATACACCTCTGGATGAGCTGATCGCCGCCGATCAGAGTTTTAACAAGGAAGATTACGTACAGACCTTCCTGGAGCAGGGAAAAGTAGATGGCAAGCAGTATTTCTTACCCATGTACGGAACAACTCAGATCATGTATTACCGTATGGATGCGCTGAAAGAAAATAATATCGATCCTGCTACTCTGACGACCTGGGAGGCGCTTGCTGAAGCGGCAGCGAAGATGAGCAAGCAGGAGAATGGCAAGACAACCTTCTATGGCTGGGAGCCAATGTGGGGTAGTGATAACATGATCGACGCCGTGCTTGGTAAAGGCGGGAAGATTCTGAGTGATGATGGCAAGACTGTAACGATTGATTCACCGGAATGGGTGGAGACGTGGGAGCTGTTCCGCAAGTGGATTAATGAGGACAAGATCATGGGTATTCATTTTGGCGGCCAAGGCTGGGAGTACTGGTACAAAACCATTGATGATGTCATGAAAAATAAAGCAGCCGGATACACCGGTTCCAGCGGTGACCAGGGAGATCTCGATTTCAGCATCGTGGCAGCCATGGAACAACCGGGCTGGGAAGGTGTAGGCCAAGGCAAACCTGTAGCGAGTGCGATCATGGCAGGTATCCCGGCTGAAGCAAGTCCGGAACAGCAGCAAGCAGCCTATAAGTGGCTGACGTATTTCTCGGAAACAGCCAATACAGCAGCTTGGTCCATGAACACAGGTTACATTGCGGTTCGCCAATCTGCTCAGGAAGATCCTGCTTTCAAAACGTTCAGTGAAGAGAACCCGCAAATCAAGGTTCCACTTCAACAGGCTTCTCATGCTTCGGCTCCGTTCCAGGACCCGACCGGAGGCAAAATCAATGATGCACTGAAGGATGCGGCAGATCAGGTACAGATTAATAACATTCCAGCGGCACAAGCGCTGAAAGAAGCCAAAGAAAAGGCTCAAAAAGAATTGGATCGCGTGAAATAACAAGGGAAAGAAGCTTAACTTGGGGGAGCGGTGCAGTCATGTGCCGCTTTTCTGACTTCGTAATTCAGAAGACAAGGAGCGTAACCAATGCCCGAATTAACGCTGGGGGGCCTTTCTACCCCAATTGAAGCTATTTTATTTGACAAGGATGGGACATTGCTTGATTTTACAGTCATGTGGGGCTACTGGACCGATCGTATGATGGAGAACTTCCAGGAAGAACTTGCTGCCCGTGGCCTTCCGTTTAATACAGCAGAGATTCCTCATATATGGGGAACATTCCATGATGAGAAGGGACGAATGAACGGTTATGATGTGCGAGGACCCCTCGCCATGGGAACGATGGAGGAAGTCTACGCCGTGTTAACTTGGCATGGCTATCGTGCAGGATTGAGCTGGGCGGAAGCGAAAATAATCGTGAGGGAATGTTTGCTGCAGGCAGAATACGCGATGAATAAGGAACGCCCTGCTCAGCCCCTTCCGGGCGTCCTTGCTTTTCTTGAACAATGTCGCAGCAGGGGACTGAAAATGGGCGTCGTCACAGCGGATGAGACAGAAAATGCTTTAAGTCATCTCAAGTGGATGGGCATTGACTCCTTTTTCTCCGTAGTTGTAGGAACGGATCAGGTAGGACGGGGAAAGCCGTTTCCTGACATGCTGCTGTTGGCGTGTGAGCGTCTGGGTGTACCTGCTGCAAGAGTTGCCGTGATCGGCGATACGGATGGGGATATGGAGATGGCCCGTGCTGCGGGGGCTGCCTGGAAGATTGCTGTCGGTGAACCTGCTCATATCAAGCTCGCGGATCGTACGGTTCGTTCGTTTGATGAATTGCTGGAAGTCGAGGTTAACCGATGACGAGTCATTCGTATACCGGATGGTTACTGCTTGCCCTGGCGATCGGATTGGAGCTCAGCGGTACCATTCTGATGAGGGTCTCGGATGGTTTTACCCGCTTATGGCCTTCCATTCTTATGTTTGTCTGTTATGGAGCGAGCTTTACCCTGTTGAATTTTGCGGTGAAGTATATGCCGCTGGGTGTTGCTTATGCCATCTGGTCGGGCGTAGGCATTACATTGATTGGGGTCGTGGGACATTATTTTCTGGGAGAACGTCTGAAGGCGATGTCGATCGTCTGGATGGGCTTCATTCTGATTGGCATTATTGGACTGAAATGGAGTGATTCCTGATGGATAATGAAAATAATTACGAACAGCCGATAGTCAGCTTCCAGGTCATCACTGACACTCATGTCAGAGAGCAGGATGATCATATCCATAATCGTCATCTGGAGAAAGCGCTGGAAGACATTGCAACGTACAGCCATGGCAGCAGCGGAATTATGCATGTGGGCGATGTGACCGATCGTGGATTGCCGCAAGAATACAAGGAGTTGCAGCGTATATTGGAGGCTCAAGACGATTCACTGCCTCAAATACGTTACACCGTAGGCAATCATGATATTGGAGCCATTCTATGGGGAGATCCGCCGCTGAACTTGACCACAATGACCGAGCAAGAGGTGGGTGAGGTACTGGGGCATTCAAGGGATATAGGGCAAATAGAGGCTCAAGGCATTGAGACACCCCAGAATTCCATTTCAATTGAGGCGTTATGGCAGAAGCGGTTGAATGATTTTACAGCAATCACAGGTATGAACGGATCGTATCACGACCACTGGATCGACGGGTATCATTATATCTTCCTGGGTACGGAGCAGCCTCATCCGAAAGATTGTGATATGTCTGCCGAACAACTGGATTGGTTGGAAACGAAACTGTCGGAACAAGCATTGCCTGAGCAGCCGATTTTTGTCTTCCTCCATCAACCACTGATGGATACAGTCGCGGGTTCCATGAAGGAACAGGGTTGGTATGGCGTGAATCAGGACGCAGCATTAAAGGCTGTTCTAAGTCGCTATCCGCAGGTCATCCTCTTCTCCGGACACACCCATTGGCAATTGGAGGCTCAGCGCACCATGTACGAAGGTAGCGGACAGATGCCAACGATGTTTAATGCTTCCTCCGTAGCTTATCTCTGGACGGATGAGGATGAGCACCTGGAGGGAAGTGAGAGTTTACATGTGGCTGTATATCGTGACCGGGTTGTCGTTAAAGGGCGTAATCATGTGACGGGCAGCTGGATTGAGGGGGCGGAATATACGGTTCATTATGGTTAAAAGCAATTAGGTACCCATTGAACATAACAATACATTTGATAAAGGCAGGATAAGGAGCCATGTACACCAACGTTCTTTCTTTTTAGTGCGTGACATCCATAAGCAGGGCAGAAATAGAAGACTTCGCTCGTTAATTGCAGCGGGGTCTTTATTATTGCTGTAAAAGTTCCACGTGAAACGTAGGGGTAAGGTAGATTTGGACAAACTTGTAAATGGGTCTTGCTGGGATCTATACTCAAATAAGTGGAAACGCGCCTATCCGTGCAGATGTGAGGACGTTGAAGCCATGCAAGTTATTCTTCCTGTATGTTTTCGTAAACACATAGTCAGGGTTTCATGTCAGCCCAAAGTTACACTCGGATCTGAGCAACACCAGTCGCAAGCTGGAACTATCGATCAGTAGAGAGGATGTATATAGCGTATGAGAGAACTTCAAGTAAACACACGATATGGCAAGGTTCTGGGAGAGGTTCTGCATGGAGTGAGTGTATGGAAAGGCATTCCTTATGCTAAACCACCTGTAGGTGAGTTACGCTTCCAGGCTACGGTTCACCCCGAATCTTGGGATGGAATCAGAGAGACAAAGCAATTCGGTCCTGAAAATATACAACCAAGAAATCCTCAAACTGAGGGTATATCTGGACAGCCTCCGGTAGAATCGGAGGATAGCCTGTACCTGAATATCTGGACACCTGAAAAAGAGAGCCTTAATCCACTTCCTGTATTGGTATGGATTCATGGTGGATCATTCGTTTCCGGTGCGGGCAGCCAGCCCATGTACGATGGAACACAACTCGTCCTCCGTGGAGGCGTTATTGTCGTGACGATCAATTACCGCCTGGGGCCGCTTGGATTCCTGCATATGGCCCCGCTGGGAGAAGGTTTTGCATCCAATGTGGGTTTACTGGATCAGGTTGCTGCACTGCAATGGGTACAGGACAACATTGAGGCTTTTGGCGGCGACTCGCGTAACGTCACTGTATTCGGGGAATCTGCGGGCAGCATGAGTATTGCAGCTTTGATGGCGATGCCAGCGGCCAAAGGGTTGTTCCATCGAGCCATTATGCAAAGTGGAGCCTCACAGGTCATGCCAGCAGAGCAGGCATCAGCCATTCGTGAGGGCATGCTGAAGGTTCTGGGTGTAGCAGCAGACAATCTGCAACAACTCAAATCCATTCCGGTGGAGCAGATCATCGCTGCTGGCGAGACGGTCAAACAACAAAGCGGAGCAGGCATGGCCTTGTTGTTCCAGCCCGTAGTCGATGGAGATACACTTCCGAAGTCACCTCTTCAGGCGGTAGAAGAGGGAGTGGCTCATGATATCCCTGTACTGATTGGAACCACTTTGCATGAAGGATCGTTGTTCATTCAACCTCAGGTGCCTTACTCCGAAGAGATCAACATGGTGAAGGCTGTTGATTTCATGACACCTGATCTTGAGAATCGGGCTGCCATTGCCGAAAGTTATCCCAAGACTGCAGATGGCCAGGCCCAAGTGATGACGGATCTGTTCTTCTGGCGCTCGGCTGTGCAATATGCGGCTGCGCAGCAGAAGCATGCACCTGTATGGATGTATCGATTTGATTGGGTCATGCCGGAGCATCCACTGCTGCAAAAATCAATCCATAGCATCGATATTTTCTTTGCTTTTAATACGCTGCCCGTACTGAAATTCATGAATGCCGAACCGGATGCCGCCGCAGCAAAACTCGCGGGTAAAGTGCAGGATGCATGGATTTCATTTGCCAAGCAGGGCAAGCCTGAGACGGCGGGCGTGAACTGGCCTGCCTACAAAGACGATCGTGCTACGCTGATTTTCAATCATGAGGTAGAGCTGATTCATGACCCGGATGCTTCCAAACGTGAGCTGCTGGGGCTTTAAAAAAGATCCTATCTGGAAACTCATAACAACATCATCCAAAGGTGTGTCTCGTCATTAGTGACGAAACACACCTTTTTGTGAATGGTTATTCGAGGTGATGACTTAGGTGGTACGCTAGGTAAGTTTATTTTCAACCTGTACCTGTGAGTTGTGGTTATGGTTGTGTTGAGCCAATCTACTTCCGGGAGGCTTTTGTATTGGATACCATATCACAATAGAATGCACGTTTACCTCTGGAGAACAGCACTACCATGACATGAATGAATAACACCAAGAGAATCAGCACATTCAAACCAACAATGCCGACAGAGAGCCATATTTTGAAGGGCTGGAGCATGGCATTTTCGTTTATCAAAGCATACTCGTTTATCATTTGAGCAATAGACACAAAGAGCCAAGGAGCGTAGAGCGCAAGCAATCTTTTGAACAGGGAAGTACTGGAAGGCTCGCCGGTCTTTCGGTCCGTATATCTGAATCGCATCAGGGCTGAACCTGGTGTCTTGCCTTCTTTCAGGGATGGGATAAAGAAAAATACAAACAGCATTGCGATCATGGTATTTAGCATATTAGTCATAGCATTGGTATGGTTCAGATTGAAAATGGACATCAAATTGGTTGCAAACACAACAACGACACTGTCGATAATGAGCGCGAGCAGTTGGGCTACAGGGTAGACCTTGTTTTGTTCCATGATTTGTTCGCTCTTCGCCTCAATGCTTGCACGAGAGGGGAATAAAGCAAGCACGATGGGTGCTGTGAGAAATCCGAGTACCGTTCCTGAACTATTCAGCAGCAGGTCATCCACATCAAACAACCGATACGGGCAATCATAGAAACCGTAGAAGCCGGTGATCTGGGTAATCTCAAAGAACAGGGATAAGCCGAATCCGCTTAACAAAGCCTGCTTCCAGTGCGATCTCTTTTGCCAAAAATACCGAATGTATACACCAAGTGGCATGAGAAGCATTACGTTAAACAGAACTTGCAGAAAAGCTCTGCCTTGAATCATTCCGATATAGCTGGAAGGCTGAGACCAGACGATCGGTGTTTCTTTCATAATATCTTTCACAAAGGTGAATGGAGCCAGATTGTAGTATACGGTATCTGCTGCTTGCTGGGCACATGTATTACGTGTGGTCGGAAAAGGAAGAATGACCAGACAGTACGCAGCCAGCAGGTAAAAAATAAATGAAAAGCTGATGCCAAATCGGGACCAGCTAAAAAATCCGTCTTTTCGATATCCATAGATTAACCAAGGCACCAGCAAAAACATGGCGGTGATGACAAAGATAAAGAAAGCCGTTTGGACAGGAAAGACATAGGGTGACATGAGCAGAACTCCTTTTATCGGATGTATATCAACATTTCGTGTGAGACACGCTTTATAAGAATAGTATTTCGTTGTGCTGCTTCACAATGTTTCTTCTGGAACTTAGTATAAGGAGCCTTCCTTAAATCAGGGGGCGGAGCAATCTTAAATTTAGTTTAAAATCAATTAACCTCTTGCTATGTGGAAGAATGCACTGTATTCCCGTATACTTGCGAGGAAGCCACAAAATGAATGGAGAGTTTAATACATATGTCTAATTTGCCTAACTGCCCCAAATGTAATTCCGAATACACATACGAGGACGGTAACTTGTTGGTGTGTCCAGAGTGTGCGCACGAATGGGCGCTAGCATCTGAACAAGAGAGTGCGGAAGATACGAAAGTCGTACGCGATTCGAACGGTAATGTCCTGAATGATGGCGATACCGTTACGGTCATTAAGGATTTGAAGGTGAAAGGCAGTTCACTGGTGGTAAAGCAGGGTACCAAAGTCAAAAACATCCGTCTGATTGAAGGTGACCATGACATCGACTGCAAAATCGACAGCCTCGGAGCAATGAAGCTGAAGTCCGAGTTTGTAAAAAAAATCTAGCCATCTTTCATTAAGCACGCTGATTGCCATACTAACTGGCCTTGTCTTAAACCGTAAAGAACGTTCATTTCTGCAATGCTGTGGAAGTGAAGGTTCTTTTTTGTTGTGTGAAGAAAGGGTAAGAATGAACCTTTGAAGGATCGGCTTTGTCTATAGATTTGAAAAGGCTGATGCAGAGAAAGGAGGGAAAGCTTTTGAACGAAAAGGAATTGTTTGAGATGTACAACAAGGATGTGTACCGAACTTGTTATTACATGCTCCATCATGCTCAGGATGCAGAAGATGTATGCCACGATGTTTTTATTACGGTGTTTCGTCAGGATTGGCAGAAGGTTGAATACATGAAGACTTGGCTGATGAGAATTACGGTGAATCATTGTCTTAACTTTCTGAAGAAGGAACGCACAGCCAAGCAGCGGGAGAAAAAGCAGTTTATTCTCACTCCTCAACGAAACGTTGATCCGGTTGATACGTTGATCGAGCATGTGGAGGAGTCCGAGGTCTGGGCACAATGGGTTCATGAGCTGCCTGAGAAGATACGTTCAGCGATTCTGCTGCGTTATATGAATGAATTAAGTTTATCCGAAGCTGCAGAGATTCTGGAAGTGCCACTGGGCACGGTGAAATCAAGAGTATATAAGGGAATTCGATTGCTTAGGAAAAAATGGGATCAAGCCAAAAAGCAACATCAGAAAGGGGAAATGTATAGTGAAACATACGGAAAATCTGTTGTCTCGTCATCTGAAAAATGATGCAGATATTCGCTATCCCGATTTCGATGCCATGTGGGATCAGATTCGACAGGATCAGGAGCGCTGCCCTGAACTTCATGTATCAGAGAATAAAGCATATGTGCCACAACACTTCAAATGGAAAAAGACTGCACTGATCGGAACCGCTGCAGTTATTCTCATGGCGACGCCGGTATATGCAGCAGTCCACTATAATTGGGGTGATCTTTTAAATCACCGCAGTGGTATCCAGAATGCCATACAAAAGGAGCTTGGACAGAAACTGAATCAGTCCGTGACAGTAAAAGGGGTAACATTAACTCTGGATACAGCCTTTTCCGATGATAATCGCACGGTTATTTTGTATACGCTGGACCCTGGTAAGTATAAAGGTGATACCGTAAGATTCCCTTCTATTGGCCTGCGGGATGAGAGCGGCAAGCTAATTGAAGGGAGATACTACCATGTTCCTGATCAGACTGATGGCAAGTTTAAAGGGTATTTTGAGACAGAGTGGACGACATCAGGAAAAGAAGCGAATGTTGACTTCACGGTAGGCGGAATCCAAATATTGGCTCCGGAAGAAAAAGAAATCACCCTAGATCTTTCTCAGCAGCAATCACAGGTGTTCAATATCAACAAGGATGGTTTGGGTAAACTTGTAGTTAGCGCATTTAACGAGAAGGAAAATAAGATGATGTTGTCTACATCATTAACCTTTGATCAGCCGGAGGTTCGTGATTATGCTTTTCCGTATTTAAAGGTATACGATCAGAAAGGACAGATTTTGGAGGAGAATGCACCGAGCATAAATGGAAAGCCAGGAGAACATGGTGAATATATATCGGAACAGTTCTATAACCTGGAGAAGTTGAAGCAACAAGCAGCAAGTTATGTACTGGCTTACAGTAAAGAAGAAGGCAAAATGGACCAATCACTGGATATTGGTATACGTCTGGATAAAACAGAGATGCTTAGTGGTACGAGTAAAAGAGTGCTGAATATCCCTCTGGATCAGCAATCGGATGAAGTGATCGTTAAGGAAGCCATCATTACACCTACCCAAATCAGGGTGACCCTTGCTCATGATGAACCGTTCTGGCAACTACCCTATTTGAGATACACACTTGGTGTGAATGGCGCTCAGCTAGATGGAGGAGTGTGGCTGTCAGAGGATTCGAAGCATGAAGCGGAACTACGTTTTGAAGTGAGCGCTGGTCTGGAAATCAATCCAGATACACCAATGACCCTTTATGCCCAGCACAAAGTCAATTATTTTGAGGGTGAATTTGAGCCAGTTACGTTATCCGCGATTAGTGAGAAACCACAGTACCTTGATTCAAATCTGGGCGGTTCTATCATCCATTGGACATACTACCGCAAGGACGGTGATTTGTACGTGGAGAGATATAGTGACGATCTGCGTTTTGGTGGAATTAATCAGACCTATACGATCCAGAAGGGAAAACGAAGCTATGGTACTCCAGCCAAAACTCAATTTGCCGGTGACGGAAAAAACCTGGGCATTGATCGGTATAATGATTACACATCGGATACGGCAACCATATATCCTTGGATGTACAGCACAGAAGAACCGGAGCGTGAAGTAGCTGTGCAACTGGAAGAGAAACAGAAGTAGAGCTCTTTAATGTAATTGGGGAGAAAAGCCCAGTAACTTATTGGAAAATAAGAATTGACAGGAAATATTTAGGAGTACTATACTGATTAAAATTTAACAGTTTAAACGCAATGATCAGGAGCAGTAAGGATCAAGGTTTGGTCCAGAGAACTGTCGCTATGGTGCAAGGCAGTCCAACCTTCCCCCAACTCACCTGTGAGCAGCAGAATCGAACTGTAGTTACGTGAGTATCGCCATTGTTCAGCGCACGAAAGGGCTGGATGTTGATAATGATGCTATACGCTGACTTCATGTAGATCCTGACGGTTAACCTCCGTCATCAGGTCCTGAGATGCCATGGCAGGACAGGTTGGAACGCAAGTTGTATCCAATCCTGTTCATGGATCAAGAAGAGTGGTACCGCGAAGGTCAGACCTGTCGCCTCTTAGTTGAGGTGGCAGGTTTTTGTTTTTTTATATGGCCCTAATGTTGAGAAAAGGCAGGTGCAGAATGATGGAAAGATCACGTGTAATTGAGTATTATTCCAGATTTGACGAGTGGGGGAGGTTGGACCGGGAACCGCTGGAGTTCATCATTAACATGCATTATATCCGAGAGTCACTCCCGGCAACCGGACTTGTGCTGGACAATGGCGCAGGACCAGGCAAGTATGCGATGGAGCTTGCCAGGCTCGGATACCGTGTCACGCTGTCAGACCTGACTCCGGCATCTGTGGATATGGCTCGACAGAAGGCAGAGGAATTGGACTTAACGCGGCAGTTTGATGGATTTCATGTATTGGATGCGACCCATCTGAACGGCATTGCAGATGAGACATATGATGCTTCACTGATGTTGGGACCGTTATATCATTTGCAGAACGAAGAAGAGCGAGTAGCTGCGGTGCGGGAGCTGCATCGGGTCACCAAGCCGGGAGGAACTGTGTTTGTAGCGATGCAGAGCCGGATGCGAATGGGCATTAATTCTTTGCAATTCCCACAGCAATGGAAGCCGCATGACCACATGGAAGCTATCCGGTCTTTTGTGGAAAAGGGGACATTCGACCATCCGGATCAAGGACGGTTTACAGGAGCGTACTATTTCAACATTCAGGATATTAACCCATTTATGGAGCGGCACGGATTCGAAACGGTAGACCTGATTGGATCTTCCAGTCTGAGAGCTATGCTCACAGAAGAGCAGCAGCAGTATTGGAAAGAACGCGGGGAATACGATGAGTTGATCCAGTATATGATTGAGTCGGCCAAAGACCCGTCGATATTGGGAATTTCGTCTCATCTGCTGTACATTGGTAGAAAGAAATAATCATGAAATTATTGTATTTTGAGAAGAATATATCACGAAAGTGCCCTCTGGGAAACAGGGGGCACTTGTATTTTTCCTCAAAATAGTTCAATATTAAGATAAATAACAAAAGGTGATCTACTTACAATTGGTTAGATGCAGATCGGATCGCTTTATAACAGGGAGGAACAGAGAATGGAAATCGGAATCAGTACTTTTGTGGAGACGAACCCAGATGTAAATACAGGAGAACTTATAAGTCATGCGCAACGTATTCGCGACGTCGTTGAAGAGATTGTTTTGGCAGATCAGGTGGGGCTGGATGTATATGGTGTGGGAGAACATCATCGTGCCGACTATGCCGCTTCATCACCAGCTGTCATTCTGGCCGCAGCAGCTTCACAGACCCAACGCATTCGCCTAACCAGCGCTGTAACGGTGCTATCTTCGGCTGACCCGGTACGGGTATTTCAGGATTTTGCAACACTGGATGGTATTTCGAATGGGCGTGCAGAAATTATGGCAGGACGGGGTTCATTTATTGAATCCTTCCCTTTGTTCGGCTACGATCTGAACGACTACGATGAACTATTCGATGAGAAACTGGATTTGCTGCTCAAACTGCGCGATTCGGAAAAAGTAACCTGGGAAGGCAAGCACCGTCCTTCCTTTAACAATCTGGGCATTTACCCACGTCCGGTACAGGAGAAGCTGCCCGTATGGATCGGCAGTGGTGGTAACCAGGAATCGGTTGTCCGCGCAGGTCTGCTTGGATTACCGCTTGTGCTCGCCATTATTGGTGGTCGCCCTGTTCAATTCGCACCACTGGTGGAGTTGTACAAAAAAGCAGCCGCACACGCGGGGCATGATGCTTCCAAGCTGACTGTGGCTTCCCACTCGCATGGGTTCATTGCGGATACAACCGATGAAGCGGTAGAGAAATTCTTCCCTCCAGCTCAGGCTGTAATGAATATGTTGGGCCGTGAACGCGGCTGGGGACACTATAGCCGTGCAACCTTTGACGCGGCACGCAGTCTGGAAGGCGCACTGTATGTGGGTGATGTGGATACCGTGGCGCAGAAGATTATCTACCTGCGCAAAGAAGTCGGTATCACACGCTTCATGTTACACACTCCCCTCGGTACGATGCCGCATGAAGAAGTGATGAGAGCGATTGAACTGCTCGGCAAAGAGGTGGCCCCGAAAGTCCGCGCTGAAATCTCGCGTTGGGAAGCTGAGAACGAGCCGCACGTTAATTGACACTGGTAACCCCTTATATATCTAATTAAAGAAGGAGCAGGTCCTTCATCCAATGGAGATGAAGTGCCTGCTTCTTCTTTCGTTTCCTTGTCAGTTAGGGCTTAGCCATTCGAAGATACCCCAACAAGGGAGAGAATGACCATGGACAACGTATGATCATATAGCCTTTTGGCGGCTTCTTCGCTCTCAATATGGCCTCCCAGGTATAGATGAATGACACCATGCAAGGGCGCCCAGATCATACGGACAGCAAGTAGGGGGTCATTCTCCTGAAGCATTTTCTGCTCAATCGCAGCCACAACCAGAGCCGTAATTTGTTTAAGAGCTGTCGCTGTTCCTTGCAGACTCTCTGCATCCGGTTTGAATTCTGCAAATGAACCGCCAAACATGAGCTGATAGAAGCTGGATTGTGTAATCCCGAAATCCCAGTAGGCATAAGCGAGATCGCGAAAATAATCCTCGAATGAGGCTTGGTGAGGTACAGATTCAAACGATTGGGACAGGAGGGTGCATCCCTCCAGGTACAAGTATTTGGCTAACCCTTCTTTCTTGCCGAAGAGGTTATATATAATTTTGGTCGAGCATTCCATTCGTTCTGCCACTCTTCGAACTGTGACGGCTTCGGGACCGTGCTCCTGCAACAAGGCTGCAGCAGCATGCACAATATTTTGGCGCAGGTTTTCGGAGTGCTGGAGTCTGGCTTCCTGAAAGGTAGTGACCGTGTGTGCGGGTTCTTTGGAACCCGAATTGTGATCTTTCATCTATCTCATCCTCTTACATCCATATTGTTGTTTAACGGAAACCTTGTTTCTTATGGTCATTCTACTGTTTTAAGCAGGAAATCGTCAAATTCTCTAAAGCAGTTGACAGGAAGAAGGTAAAAGAGTACGATGATTCCATTAGGAAACAGTGTTTCTGATAAAAAACAATTGTTCAAAAAAGGATGGATGAGATATGAAGCAGGTTCAAAATCAATGGGTACTCATTACGGGGGCTTCTTCAGGAATTGGGCAAACCTTTGCCTTGGAAATGGCGTCAAAAGGAAAACATGTGGTCTTGGTGGCCCGATCGGAGTCCAAATTGCGTCAACTGGCAGAACGTATTGAAAGAACGTATCAAGTCAAGACAGAAGTGATTGTAGCGGATCTATCCCAATCGGATGCACCACAACACGTTTATGAGGAGTGTATGAATCGGGGCATACAGGTCAATGTATTAATCAACAATGCGGGATTTGCGACGCATGGAATGTTTGAGCAGGTGGATGGTTTGAGGCAGCAGGAAGAGATTATGCTGAATGTACTCGCAGTCATGAACATGACCCATCTTTTCCTGCCAGGCATGCTGCAAAAGCGGAGCGGTACCATCATTAACGTCTCTTCTACGGCTGCTTTTCAACCTGATCCATACATGGCTGTATATGGGGCCACGAAATCTTTCGTGCTTTCGTTTACAGAGGCGTTGTATGAAGAGAATCGGAAACGGGGCGTGCAGTTTCTGGCTCTATGTCCCGGTTCGACCGAAACCTCGTTCTTTGATGTCGTAGGAGCCGAAGAGGCCTCGGTAGGCAAACGGGATACGCCTGAGCATGTTGTGGAAGTGGCGATGAAGGCACTGGAGTCAGGCAAACCTTATGCTGTGCCGGGTGCCTCCAATTACTGGACGGCCCAGTTAGCCCGCCTTATGCCACGCAGACAAATGCTGGGCATCGTAGGGGGCATGCTTCGACCTCGTCCGAAAAATGCCAAGCCGCAAAAGGCATAGGTTTAGCTGTGCCAAATCCAAAGACGCTGCCAGTGGGAATTTGGCAGCGTCTCTAAAAGCAAAGAGAACTTTTCGATTAAATATATGACTTGTTGTGAAGCAAACGGATGGTTTAGGCAAGAATACCTTTGGAACGTGCTTCCTTGATCCAATCCGGAAACTCGCTAAGGAGCCGATCATATAATTCTTCATCGCTGATCTTGGATATATCATCCAGAGCAAAAAAGTTGGCGTTATCAATGAAACGTCCAGACATGTCATCAAGCTTTTCCAGAATACCGTAATTTGCTTGTCCCAGGCCAACGAATTGCCAGAACAAATTTTGGTATGAACTTTCGGTAATAAGCCGCATAATTTTCCCCTTTTGACTAACTCCACCATCGCTAAAAAAATAATATAAGTGGGAATCCGCACATTCGTATGTAATTTGTTGTGAACCTGCTCTTATCAATAGCTTGGCATTTTTGTACATCGGCGAATGTGCCCTCCGCGTCAAGCGTAGCGGTAAAAACACATTTTTCTACAGGAGCTTGGCGTAATTTGCGGGTATCCAGCACGAAGGTTGACTTGAGACCCTCTGCATGTTGGAGAACAACGCTCTGATGGGGATCACTATTCTGATTATAAAAAACAAAATAATCGTCCGAGGGAACGTGTCCCCCTTCATTAACCATAAAACAGCTTGCATCCAGAGCGGTGGGTGCTGAAGCACATTGAATGGTTACGTGAATCTAGGCCGCTTCATTGATGTTGGCATTTTGGCCTGTGTTTAGATGAATGATGGGATCTGTCTGATACGTTAATTCCTCCCACTCAATCTTGTGCAGATGCGGTCTCACCAGAAGTATACACAGCCTCCATCGTGACAAGTTGATCTCCTTGAAACTGGGTGGGAATGGAGAAGGTGTCTAAGTAAGGTAAACAAAAGGCAGAGTAAAGCGGCGGCTAGGTGGGTTCATGAGGACTCCTTTGGATGGGTGTGTTACGGCTTGTTCTCCGACTCGTACTTTTCCCGATGTTCCTGCTTCATTTTCACATAATCCACATCCGTTTTGGCGATCTCCCATTGGGCTTTGAAGATGGCTGCAGCCTCTGCCTTCACTTTATCGTTCTGGTAAGGCAGGATGGAGCCGTCCTCCTTCGAGTATTTGCGTCCACCTTTATGATTCGTATACCGCCTTGCCCGCGTATAGCCCATTTGCAGAAACTTGCGCGCCATATCCATACCGACAAAGTCATCCTTTTTCTTATACTCCAAAAATAGTTCATAGATCTTCTGCGAGGATTCTGTCGCAATTTCAGGTGTTTTGAACAGCCAGTGCGGTAAGATTTCGCTTTTGTAGGGCTCCACCATTAATACCCCTTGCTCTCCCCGGCCAACGGTATACAGCTCGGGCTGTTTGCGCAGATCAAGCTCATCGTAATTGAGGCTATAATCAAACTTTTTCATGGAATTTGTGCCTCCTTGTAAGTTTTGTTCCTTTTCACCTCTTTACCCCGATTCTTGTACAACTTGCACGGTTAATGGGAAAGAAGAGAAGTAAATGCGTAGGAGGGATACGGGTATGGGCATGTCCGGCAGATATCTTGTTGTGACCAAAGAATTAATTGAATCCATCAAATCAGGGGAAGTCAGTGTACATGATTGTTCGGTCGAGCTGGATATCGATAAAATGTGGCAGATGCTTCAGTTTACGTTGACTGGTGAAGTGGTAGAGGGGCAGCCTCCGCTGGGATATGTGGTCCCTATGGCAGGTGAACAATATATAGGCAATTATTCAGATATGGATCTGTTCCTCCTGACCAACGAACAGGTCCTTGAGGCGTACATGGCGTTAGAACAGCTGACACCTGAGGAATTGAAGAAACGGTTTAGCCTGGAGCAAATGGTGGCTGAGGGCGTTTATCCTGTCATGGATGATTGGGACGCAGAGGAGACATTCCAGGAAATCGTTCAGACACTGGACGAGGTTCAGGCTTTATATCAGGCAACTGCTGCAAGCGGGAACGGGATTGTCTTTTATATTTTCTAAGTTCCTGTCTCCGTCTGTTTAATTCGTCATCATTCCGGTTATGGATAGAAACGAGGGCATATTTGCCTAAAATCCGGTAGAAGAGAGGGAATACGATATGACACAGGACCAGAATGAAGAGAACAAGGCCATTCAGGATGACGAACCGGATCAATTCGAGTCCCCTGCAAGGGCCGATGGCGAAGAAGCGCATGAGAACAGCGACAGCGAGGCAGAGGGCAAAGAACAAGAGTAAACCTACTGTTGATGATTGCATCAAGCATAGTGCGATTGAACCCAATGGCGATACATGTTGAAAAATAATGTCAATCAGAGGTCGGACAGCTGTCCGGCCTTTTTTTGGACTTTATTTGTCGATCCGGTTTACAACAATTACCTGTAACCCTCATAATAGGAGTGAACCACATTTTTCCTAAGGAGGAGATCGTATCAAAAATCACAAGCTATTGAAGTGGATTGCCGTACCACTCGTTTTAATGATGGTTGCGCTTACGGGATGTCAGGCCGTAGGTGGCGTAGATATTGGCAAAGCTGTTGCCAACAGTACAACCGTCAAATCCGGTGAATCCAAACAGTCCATGCATATAAAAGTTGAACCTGCAGCAAACCTCGTCGAAGAGGATGCGCTTCAAATGATCGAACTCATTAATTCCGTTTCATTGGATATTGAAGATGCCAAAGTGAAGGACTCCAGCACGGCATCTATCAAAGGTACACTGAGTATGCAAGGAAAGAAATTGCCTTTCCATCTGTCGATGGATAAATCGGAAATGGTCATTGATGTAGACGGAGCGCAAAAGCCTCTATACATATCTTTGGCGGATAACACGCTTCCTATGCTAGATACGAAGGCGTTGGAGAAGCAGATCGAGGAGCTTTCCCCGAAACTGCTGAACTTTGCGCTGAAGCATCTGTCCAACCCGAAAAATATTTCTCTAACTCCGGTACAGGAATCGGTTAACGGTGAATCACTCAGCCTCTCCAAGCTGCATGTGGAGATCAGTGGGGAAGAGCTTCTTGCCATGGTTAAACCGTTTCTGACCAGTGTTGCTCAGGATGAACAAGGGCTCAAGGACCTGATTGGGGATCTGTATGATGTGTTCTATCCTATCATGGTTACAATCAACTCGGTTGATCCTGGCGACGGCAGTGCCCTGCCTTCTACTATTAGCGAATCACGGGATACTGAGATTGCTTCATTGTATGAAATGATTAAGGGTGGTCTTGATGAGATTCTTGCCAATTACGACAAGGAACTAGACAACTTGTTAACCGAAACGCCTGAACTGAAGACGGTATTCGGAACAGAGACCAAGCTCAAATTGGACTTTTATCTCGATAGCGCATTGAATATCCGTAAACAGAACTATGATTTCAAAGTAGCGCTGCCTGCTTCTGAAGATCTGCCGATCAAATCGGTATCCGTATACGGTGACAGCGAACTGTGGAATATTGGCGGACCGGTGACTGTGGATACCGTCGACAAAACGGACGGTGCAATCGATCTGATGCAGGGAGATATCACGCCAGGTCAGATGCTGCGTAATTTTGATTCCAATTCACTTATGTATCAGCTGTTGAAAGATGAAGCGGGCATTACGCGTAAAAATGTCATGCTGTATCCGAACGACGAATCCTATGGCGCAATCACCGTTAAAAATACAACATTTGTTCCTCTGCGCTATCTGTCCGAGGAATTGGATGCTGAAGTAAAATGGACCAAAGGATCGGAGAAAATCGTTGTCATTGACGATATCACCGGCAATGAGATTGTCCTGACTGTAGGTTCCAAGAAGGCAACCGTTGCAGGCAAGGAAGTAACGATGGTTGAACCTGCCTTTGTAGGCAAAAACGGCAAAACCTATGTTCCGCTGCGCTTTATGGCAGAATCTCTTGGGGCATCCGTGGATAACGAAAAAGAAACAGGCTGGATTTTCATCGACCGGCCATAAGTAAGGTTTATAGTTAAGCTTTAGTATGAGAGGGGATTTCAGAGCATGCCAGATTTCTCGTAATGATGATGAAAGAACACTGAAAAATTTCCGTTAGACCATTAACGGGATACGTGTGTCCTTTTTGACCCATTATGAGGAGCTTCGGCGTTTCTGAAATGATGAAACGTATCGGGGGGTACCTCTATTGGAGGTGCTCCTCTTTGTCGTGTCATCCAAAATAATCCCCAGAGGTGTTGTAGATGAAAAAAAGTCAATTAAAGAACATCCAATTGCGGCGTGCTCAACAAGATGACGCGGTTATACTGACAGACATATGCCGTCGCGCCTTTGATCATGCGATTAGGGTATGGGCTAAGGGTGAGACAGAGCTGGACAGCAACCTTTGCCCACCGGGGTATTCGTCTGTTCGCATGCACAGTTACGTGATCCGCGAATGGGACTATTACGTTATCGAATGGGATGGAGGCGCCATTGGTGGAGTCAGTGTTCAAGTATTGGGAAGCAGGCAAGCGAGGCTGGATAAAATCTTTATTGATCCCGTCTGTCATGGTCGGGGCATAGGCTCACAGGTCATCGGACTTATTGAGGCCGAATTCCCGGAGATTGGGATATGGAAGCTGGAGACCTCGGGAAGACAGCGGGATAATCATCATTTTTATGAGAAAATGGGTTATGTCCGTCTCTACGAGTCTGAAGCTGAATTTGGATATGAGAAGATCATAATGGCTGAGTCTGTAATCCAGCTCCCATCGGAGGAATTATCCAACGATACGGGTGAGTCAACTATTGAATTTTACCAGGCTGATCTGGATTCAGTTCGTTTCAGTACCAGCAATCTGGCTAAAAGCCGGATGACCGATTGCAACCTGAGTGGAAGCAAATTCACCAATCTGAATATGACCGATATATTACTGGCTGATTTGCGTTTAACGAATAGTAACATTGAATTCTGTGCTTTGGATGGCGTTCATTTTCAGGACACGCATCTCGGTCCAGACAGAGTGCCCATGCGTTGGGAACATTGTGATCTCAAAGGCAGTCAGTTCAATGACTGTGATCTATCTGGCGTACAGTTGGAGCAGTGTCAGGTGGAAGGGATGAAGATCAATGGAGTGGCTATAGAGGAGTTACTCGCTGCGTATGAGTCCATAAAAGCCACAAGATAAATGTACAATAGCAAACTAGATGATAACGCCCGTTTCCGGCCTTTGTGCCGGAAACGGGCGTTTTTGTGGTTACCCTGTAAAGAATGGTGAATTCCATCGGGAAGCCGTCATGATGTCATCAGCGTCAGTTATGTTGCAAAGCCTGAGGCTTTTTGCTAAACCCGGTACTTCCCGCAATAAAGCCCATCTGTTGGTAAAATTTATGCGCAGCTTCACGATCCGGGCGATTGCCGCTGTTCAGGGACAAGGAGTCCACGCCATGAGTGGCTGCCCATTGCTCCGCTTCCAAAATAAGCTGACGACCTATGCCGGTGCCTCTGAACTGGTCATGCACGATCAGAGCCAGGATGCGGCAATGTCGTCCGTTCTTTTCATACAGGTAAGATGTCTGTAACCCAATTAATCCAACGACACGGCCACGGACTTCGGCAACCAAAGTTGCAAAATTTGAATCCGCAGCGATGTGCGAATAACGCTCCTTCATCTCGGCATACGTGGTTGGGTAACCGAGTTGATCCATAAGAATGACCATATCCTGCAGATCTTCAGGGGAACTGTTACGGATCGATACATTTAGACTCATGATCGCGTTGCCTCCTTTTGACGTTCTTTTAACGAGAGATCGATGATGGAATCCAGCAGACTGGCAAAGGACATACCTGCTGCGGCTGCACTTTTGGGCAGCAGGCTGTTTCGGGTAAGGCCCGGCAGCGTATTCACTTCAAGCACGTAGGGCATGCCGTCCCGGATCATCATGTCTACACGGGCATACACGCTGCATTTTAATACCCGGTAACAGGTGAGTGCCGCAGCTTCTACACGTTTATGCAAATCCGCAGGCAGCTGTACGACCTGCTCCTCAGCACCGCCATCATTATATTTGGAGGTGTAATCGAAAAAATCGGCATTTGAACGAATCGAGATTACGGGGAGCATCTGACCATCCAGAATGGCGCAGGTAATCTCCTCGCCTTCAATATATTGTTCAATCATGACGACTTCGTCCCAAACAAGAGCCGCTTCTACAGCTGCATGAAGAGCCGAGGATTCCTGTACCACTTGCGTGCCGATGCTGGAACCGCCCGAATTAGGCTTCACGACAACAGGATACGTTAATTGCTGCACAGCAGCTGATGACAATTCATCCAAACTGCTCACCTGAAGCCATTCGCCAGTAGGTACGCCCGCATGCTGAATGAGCCTTTTGGACATATCTTTGTCCATGCATACACTGCTTGCGAGTACGCCACAGCCTGTATACGGAACGCCAAGCGACTCCAACGTGCCCTGAATGGTACCATCCTCCCCGTATTTACCATGCAGAGCGAGCAGTGCGACATCCAGTCCCGCCGCTTTTTCAATAAGATCCCGTTTGCTGTTGATCTCGACCGGAATAACCTCATACTTCTGTCCATCCAGATGGTTGATCATCTCCTGTCCGGTGAGCAGGGAAATATCCCGCTCCGAAGATGTGCCACCCATAATCACGCCAACCTTCATGTGTTATCCTCCTCATCTCATTTGAGCAATGGTTTCGCCAATGATACGAATGCCTTTGCGAATGTTCTCATCGCTGACCCGGGAGAAGCCCAGACGCATCGTATGTTCTCCTTGCCCGGATTCAAGGTAGAAGGTATCCCCAGGCATGAAAGTAACACCCTTCGCCTTGCAAGCCGCTAGCAGTTCTCTCGTTCGGTATTCCGGTGGAAATTGTACGAACAGATGCAGTCCGCCTTCGCCGGAGATCCGGCACATCGGCAGATGCTGCCGCAAGCAGCGGACGACCAGCTCATATTTTCGCTTATATTCCGTACGGGCCCGCTTCAGATATTTCTCGAAATTGCCGTTGCTCAGATATTGATAGAGCAGGGACTGGTCCAGCGTCGAGGTATGAATGCTGCGCGCCCGCTTCATGCTTTCCAGATAATCAATCAATGCTGCATCCGCAATGACCCAACCCACCCGCAGCCCTGGAAACAGCACCTTGGAGAAGCTGCCCAGATACACGAGTCCATTCCCTTTGCCCACACTGGCAATCAGAGGAGAGACGTGGGAACCGGAATACCGCAGTTCCTCGTTAAAGCCGTCTTCAATAATCGGCACATGGTACTGGTTCATCAACCGAATAATCTCGGCACGTTTGGCAGGTGATGTCACGATCCCGGTTGGATTGTGATAGGAGGGCACGAGATAGGCCAGATCATACGGGTTTGCTGCAAGTTCCCGTTCCAGCTGCCGCAGATTCAGGCCATCTGGCTCCATATCGACACCGGTGAGCTGAAATTGATGAAGCCTCAGATTTTTGACGGCGGTATGATGTGTCGGGTTTTCACACAGGGCCCTGCCACTTTTTTTGCGCAGTGCACCCAGAACCAAATCAAAACCTTCCGTAAATCCATTGGTGATCAGAATATCCTTGCCGCTTAGGTCGACACCCTTATTTTCCATATAACGCAACAGATACTTCATCAGAGGCCTGTAGCCTTGCGCATATCCGTAATTCAGCAGCACTTCGCCTTCAAGTGACATTCGGTCGAGGAAGGCTCTTTTTACATTGTGCATGTCGAACAGCTTCTCATCCGGCGCGATGCTGGTAAAAGAAATCTCACCACGCTCCGAGCCGGAGCCATGTTTCATCAGATCATACTGTTCCGCCTGGATTGCGTAATCACTGACACGTTCGTTCCAGTCCAGCTGCCACCCGGATGAAGTCTCAGGTGTATCAATGGTGGAACTGACATAATTGCCTTTGCCTTTGACCGCGTAAATCAGCCCTTCCTCCTCAAGTTCGGCATAGGCCAGCAGAATCGTGCTGCGGCTTACTTTCATGAGTGTGCTGAGTTCACGGGTGGAAGGAAGCTTTTGTTTGGCTTGCAGGCCGCCTTTGAGCATCAATCGCTTCATATAATCTTTGACTTGTATATATACAGGGCGGTCCTCCGTCAATTGCAGATCGGAATACATCCCATCACTCCCTTGTATGCTATCTTGTCATATTATAACCCCCGCAGAAAGAACCACGATACCTCTGTTTCCTTGCGGGAGTGGTTGGTTGTTTGCGCAAACGTAAAAAAGCCCTGGCATCAAGCCGGGCTGGGGTGAAACGTGATCCATCTTTTATAGTTCTGCTGCTATAACGTTCTAGGTTAGTGTTGCATGACTAGTCTCTCTAGGATCGATAGCTATCTGTCCTTCTACGTGTGTCTATTTACTCTCGTACGGCTATAATTGCAGGCTTTCTAAGTGAATCCATTTCTACTGTGACTTCAGTTAAATATCTAGGATCTTTCTACGTTTGCTTGCTGCAAGGGTCGAATAGATGATGAATCGTAAAGCTACAGGTCTGGGTTCTTGCTAACTGTAATCCTGTCGTGCGCACGTAACAGAATTCAGTATGAAAAAGATCATCAATCATAGGGTACAATAGACGGAAGTAGATATAAAGACATATGTCTTAGTGCCCAAATTCTTCCTCATACCCCTATAGTACCACTTTGAATCAGGGAAGTTAACCTTTTTTTTGAAATATTTGTCGTAATAGTTGAAAAAAGCGTGAATTGTGCGTCATATAGAATGAAATGGTGTCCTTATGGGATATATGATAGGATGTAAACCTATAGATAATGAGGAAGTGAGCCTATTGATTAATATTACTGTGCCAACACCAGATGTCACCATCACCAAGCAGGCTGATCCACAGCTTAGCCACATTTACGGATTCACCGATTTCCATCTGATTACACGGGAAAAAGGCGGTATCTTTATGTTTTACAATGCCGCTGGTGAATTGTTATTTGTCGGGAAAGCACGAAAATTAAGACCGCGCATCAAGAAGCATTTTGAAGATACTGTATCACCCATGAAGTCACATCGCGAGGAAGTGACCACCATCGAAGTGTGTGTTATTGAAGATCCGGTTGATCGCGAAATTTACGAGACCTATATCATTAACACGATGCGTGCGAAATACAATGTAGACAAAGTGCTGTACAAATAAGTTTCTCCAATATTGCCCCAGAGCGATAAGAACCGGAATCCGATGATAGAATGTGCAGAATAAAGTGAAAAGCATTCTTCGCAACGTTTGGGACATATAGCCTATACCTTGCGTCAACAGACAAGGATGTGATCTGCGGATTGCATCCCACGTCTGCTTAGAAGCATTAGAATTTTTATTTTTCAATATGCAATTTAATATGTAATTCGTAGAATGGCCAATGTAGAACGTAGAGATGGTAGTACAGGATGAACCAAATACATAGAAGAGGTGATTGTTTTGATCGGACGCAGCGGTAACCCAACACTCAAAGATAGTACATTTGAAAACTCCAGCGGGTATGGAGATGATCGGTATCAAACTAGAATGACGATCAACGGTACGGTAAACAAGGCGTTTATTACGCTGATCATCCTGCTGGGCAGTGCATTTGCAACCTGGATGATGTTCTTCAATGGGCAGGAAGTGCTTCCTCTCGCATACGGAGGGGCAATCGCCGGATTTATCCTCGCATTGATTATTTCGTTCAAGCCTGTTTCGGCGCCTTACCTTGTACCGATCTATGCGGTCGCAGAAGGGCTGTTTCTGGGTGCGCTCTCAGCTGCGTATGAGTCGTTGTACAATGGCATTACGTTGCAGGCTGCTTTACTGACCATGGCAGTATTCATCGCGCTGCTGACGGCATACAAGACAAGACTGATCAAAGCTACGGAGAACTTCAAGCTGGGTGTTGTAGCTGCAACCGGGGGCATCATGATTATGTATCTCCTGAGTTTTGTACTTGGTTTCTTCGGTATTACCGTTCCTTATCTGCATGACAATAGCCTGATCGGAATTGGCATTTCTGTCGTAATCGTCATTGTGGCCGCGTTGAATCTGGTGCTTGATTTTGATTTTATTGAAAGTGGTGCCGACAACGGTGCTCCGAAATATATGGAGTGGTACGGTGCTTTCGGATTAATGGTTACGCTGGTATGGCTGTATATTGAGATTATCCGTCTGCTTGGCAAGCTGCGGAGCCGGGATTAATTCACTTCAACTTTTCAAATCCAATCATGCAATTCATCATCAAAAGCTAACTCATGCTCAAGCATGCAGTTAGCTTTTTCGGCGTTTATTGGATAGTCTTAACATCGGACTGTGTCCGTTTTTTCATATATGAATTGACTGAATGGAAAAGAATGTGATATTTTAATTGATAATGATTATCATTTTCGTTAAAGCGATATAGTAATGGCTTTAATTCACTGTACATCTCATATCAAACCGATCAAGCAGATCGAAAGGAGTGGCCTTATGTTACTGGAAAATGATTCGCAGACCTCTGCGCACTTGCCCGTTTCCGGCCGCAGTCCCAAGACGGATCTTGCCAAGGCAAAAGCATATATGGACGAGCACTACGACGAACCATTGTCGATTGCCGATCTCGCCCACAGAGCCAATATCAGTGCGAAATATTTCGTGGATCTGTTCAAAAAGACCTATGGACAGAGTGCAATGGAATATCTGACTGATCTTCGCATCAATCGGGCCAAACGATATCTGAAAGAAACAGGGTACAAACTTCGTGAAATCGCGCTGAGGGTAGGCTATAGCGATGAGTATTATTTTAGCCGCAAATTTAAAAAGGAAGTAGGCGTATCTCCTTCGGATTATGCCAAAAATGCGAGAAAACGCATCGCCACCTGCTCCTCCAGCATCATTGGACAGCTTCTGGCGCTTAATGTCATGCCTGTCGCTGCGCCGATTGATCCCAAATGGACCGCTTATTATTATAACGCGCACCGTACAGAGATTCAGTCACACTTGAGACTGACAGATCCGTATACCAGCTTGAGATTTGAAGCCAACGTGGAACGACTGGTTCATATTCGGCCGGACGCTGTTGTGGGTACGGATCAGATCAGTGATCAGAATCAGGCCAAGCTGGCTGAGATTGCACCTTGTTGTTTTGTGCCGAAGTATCACTTGGATTGGCGTGCACAGTTACGCATGATTGCCGCTTTTCTGGAGAGGGAAGAACAGGCGGAACAATGGATCAGTGTATACAACCAACGAGTCCAGAAGGCGCGCGATTCCGTACAGCAGAAAGTGGGCCGGGAGAAGGTCATCGTTGTCCGAGTGTACGGGCAGCATCTATATCTATATCGTAATCCGGGTATTGAAGAGGTCTTGTACAATAATGGTTTACGGCTCGATACGTTCCCTGATGTTCAGGCCAACACGCCGTTAACATTGGAACAGCTGGCTTCGCTAAATCCGGATCGGATTCTCGTTATGGTGTGCCCTGAGGCAGCCTCGCGGGCATACTGGCTCAGCTTACAACATTCGCCTTTGTGGCGTCAGCTTAAGGCAGTAAGGCAATATCAGATTCATCTGATTACAGGTGATCCCTGGTTCGACTACTCCGCCGTAGGCGTGATGCGTATGCTGGATGAAGCTCTGCTGATTTTCACGGGATATTGTCCAAATGTATATCTGGATAACGTCCATGGTGATTCCCGGGCAACATGACATATAATCCATCTATCTAAATGAGAATGTTTATCAAGGGGGATATGTCATGTTTCAACAGAAAAAAGGTAACGGACACCGTTCGGGTCGTCCACTTCGACGTGCGGGGTTTTCGACGCTGCTCATGCTGGTATTGATTACGGGTCTGCTGTCTGCCTGTGGTACCAAATCAGAAAATGCGGGAGAAGCACAGAAAGAGCAGCCAACAACGGAGGCATCGACCACGGCATCATCTGGAACGTCAGTGGCAGAAGATGCAAAGGAAGAAACTACAGGTGAACGAACGGTAAAAGATGACTTGGGACATGATGTACTCGTTCCTGAGCATACAGAGCGTGTCTTTGCACCGTACCTGGAGGATTCTCTGCTGACACTGGGTGTTAAACCGGTAGCGCAATGGGCGAGCGGAACGCAAGGACATGTCTATCTTCAGGATCAGTTAAGCGGGGTGCCTACCTTGGATTTCTCCAGTGGACTGCCTTCCCCTGAAGCATTGATGGCATACAATCCGGATTTTATTATTCTGCACACGGCCCAATATGCGGAGAATGGAGTATATGAAAGTTACTCCAAAATTGCACCCACTTACGTATTTACGAACGCTTCAGGGGATGTCGAGAAGTCTTTGCAGGTGATTGGTGATCTGCTGGGCAAAAAAGCGGAGGCCGAAAAAGCTATTGAGACGTATCATGCGAAGGTTGAAGCAGCCAAGGCTGAGCTTGCCAAAGTTACCGAAGGCAAGAAAGCAGCGATCATTCGTTTTGCCCCTCGCGGGATCAGCATGATGGGCGGTAACTATTTTAGTGGTTATGTGGTATATCAGCAATTGGGGCTGGGTAAGCCTGCACTAGTGCAAACGGAGAACAGCGCAACGGTGTCTACCGAGGTGCTCCCTGAGATTGATGCCGACTTTATTTTCACGGTGGAACAGGGTCCGGGGAGCATGAAAGAACTGACGGATACGAAAGTATGGAATAGCATGCCTGCGGTTAAGGCAGGACATGTGTACGCTGTAGAGCCTGCTCCGTGGCTGGGCGGTGGATTGATCGCTTATGGTCATGTCATCGACGACACATTGAAGGCGTTAACGCAATAATCCAATTTCCACTGATGTATTGACTTTAATAGAAGAAGCACAGCTCCTCACGGAACACCAGAAACCGGACATGAATCCAGCGTTTCCGGTAATCTGTGGGGAGTTTTTGGTTTATACACGAGTAACCAAGTCAGTTACAGAAATGTGGAAATATGGAGATAATCAAAATCATTTCTGGATATCGTCCATGGGACAGCCGGATGGACTCTCTTATAATTGGTAATGAGAATCAATCTCAAATAAAACATGTAGTTCAGTATTCAACTTATATACGCAGAACAACGAGGAGGAACCATCTGTAATGACGTTTCAGCCCAAGCAACCCGCATCTGGCACTCTTGAACATATCGCACGCCGTACCGTACAGATTCCACGCGCCGAGCAATGGACCATGACATCACGCAACGGCAATCATGCCTATCAGATCATGGTATTCCAACCGGCAGAAGCGCCACCGCCTTCGGGATATCCGGTGATCTATCTGCTGGATGCCAACTCGGTGTTTGGCACGATGGTGGAAGCCGTTCGTGTACAGGGCCGCAGACCGGAGAAGACTGGAGCCCTGCCAGCCATTATTGTTGGCATCGGGTATCCAACAGCAGGTCCCTTTTCACCGCACCGTTACTATGACTTTACCCCGCAGGCCACAACGGAATATACCCAGAAGTCGGATGGAACCCCTTTGCCGGAACAGGGCGGGGCCGATGAGTTCTTGCAGTTTATTGAAGAAGAGCTGAAGCCGGATATGGAACAGCAGTTCCAGATCGACCGGAGTAGACAGGCTATTTTTGGCCATTCCCTTGGTGGATTGTTCGTGCTGCATACGCTGTTCAAGAAACCGGAAGCTTTTCATTATTACATTGCGGGAAGTCCTTCGCTTCACTGGAATCAGAACGTCATGCAGGCGGAGGAACAGGAATTTGTCGCACGGCTGGAGCATCATCCCGTGAATGTTAAGGTGTGGATTGGCATGGGGGAACAGGAGAAGACGCATCCAGCGCGCAACAATGATAAAGCTTCGAGTCTTACAGAACGGTTATCTGCGCTGAATCAGCCGGGTCTGGACATTAAATATACCGAGTTTGAAGAAGAGAACCATGTATCCGTATTGCCGTTTCTGATTAGTCGTACGATGCGTTTTGCCTGCAGCCCGGAGTCGTAGGAGGAAAGAGACAGAGCATTTTTCAATCAGAGGGATTGGTATGGGAGATTGGGCGAAAGACAAGCGGACAGAAATGTTACGGATTTACGGATGGTCCAATCAGGTTCAGCAGGCTAATATATCTCTCCAACAGGAGAGGGGAGCAGTAATGCAAGGGAGGAACAAGAGTGAGTTACACAGGGATTGATGGAAAAGTAGCCGTAGTCACCGGTGCTGCGCAAGGCATTGGTGAAGCCGTGGCGAGACTGCTTGCCGAGCAGGGCGCTATTATTGCGGCTGTCGACATACGAGAAGATCCGTTGAATCAACTGGTCACAGATCTGCATAGTCGGGGTCATCGGGCAGCAGCCTGTCCTGTGGACATAACTAATCGTCAAGCCGTCGAAATTGCAATCCAGCGTATTGAGGAGACATTTGGCCCGATTGGCATTTTGGTGAATGCAGCAGGTGTGCTATACACGGGGGCTGTGAGTGATCTCCGCGATGAAGAATGGACAAGAACTTTTGACGTGAATATACATGGTGTATTTTACATGTCACGTGCTGTAGTGCGATACATGGCTGAACGTCATTCGGGGGCGATCGTTACTGTCGGTTCGAATGCTTCTGGCGTGCCCCGGATGCACATGTCTGCCTACGTAGCCTCCAAAGCGGCTTCAACTATGTTCACCAAATGTTTGGCGCTTGAATACGCCGCAGAACATATCCGCTGTAACATTGTCTCTCCAGGTTCGACGGATACCGATATGCAGCGTGCCTTGTGGGCGGATGAGCAGGGAGCACAGGCCGTTATCGCAGGTTCTCCGCAAGCATATCGACTGGGCATACCACTGAACAGGCTGGCGCTGCCATCGGATATAGCGGATAGTGTGCTTTTTTTGGTATCGGATCAGGCGAGACATATTACGATGCATAACTTGTGTGTGGACGGAGGCGCCACGCTGGGTGCCTGAATCAAGATAAGGAGATGATAATCATGTCAAAAGCGGGTACGGTTGCTGCAACTTCCGCCTTACACCTTCTGGAGCAATATCGGGAGGGGGCGTCCTTTTTCTGGTCTTCACCGCAACATACCCTGTTAGCTCAAGGGGAACAGATTCGATGGTCTGCCATGGAGGGATCGGAAGGGAATACACCCGATTCCATGGGCGCGTTTAGTGTTACCGAACAGAAGCGTGATGAAGCCACGCAGCTTTTCATTAACCGGATGGAACATCTGATGGAAAAAGCGAGACGCTCGGGCCAAACGAAACCGATTGTGGTCGGCGCCATTCCGTTCGATCTGGTACATTCTTCTGCGGAGCTATTCGTGCCAGAGAAGATCCAATGGGCTGAACCGCTATCCCCGAATTCCAGGGCATTGGTGGAAAAACGTCCAGCCGCAGTGGGTTGTGAGGTGCGTGAAGAACCTGCCGGAGCCGTATTTCAGCAAAGCGTCAACAACGTTTTGATGGATCTGAATCAAGGTGATCTCCACAAAGTGGTGTTATCCCGTACACTGCATGTGACTTCACAGACGTTTGTGGACACACATCAGCTACTCCGTAATTTGTTCAGGGATAACACACATGGATATACTTTTGCTGTTCCGATGACGAAACTCTCTCCATCTAAATGCGATATAACAACGGATAAACGCGCTAATATTGAGCTGGGAAAAGAAACCTATCGGACTTATATCGGAGCGAGTCCCGAATTGCTGGTGACCCGGAAAGGGTCCAAAGTAAGAGCCAATCCACTCGCCGGGTCTGCTGCCCGGAGTGAAGATCCGGCTGAGGACCGCCGCCGAGCAGAAGCTCTGCTGGCCTCTGCGAAGGATCGGCATGAACACGCCGTAGTCATTGAGGCTGTGGCCGAAGCACTTCGTCCGCTGTGCAAGCATCTAACGATCCCGGCGGAGCCCTCTCTGGTCCAGACACGTACGATGTGGCACTTGTCTACCGACATTCATGGGGAATTGGCCAACACGGGCACATCGTCATTGGAGCTGGCATGTGCTCTACATCCTACACCCGCAATCTGTGGAACGCCTGTAAAGGCCGCTCGGGAAGCCATCCGAGAGCAGGAACCGTTTGAACGGGGATTATTCACCGGCATGGTGGGCTGGTGTGACAGTGAAGGTGACGGCGAGTGGGCTGTAACGATCCGATGTGCGGAAGTGGAAGGAAGAACGCTTAAACTGTTCGCTGGCGCGGGTATAGTTGCAGGTTCTACAGCAGAAGCGGAACTGGCAGAAACCTCAGCGAAATTCGGAACCATGCTGCTTGCGATGGGTTTGGATTCATCTGTGTCCAGTATGAAGGAGGAATGAACGATGCTGTCAGGATTTCAGGCCTGGCCTGAGGACGTTGCCGAACGTTACCGTCAGGAAGGCTGCTGGGAAGGAATTACGTTTGGAGAAATGCTCCGCCAGCGCGCTGAACTATATGGCAATCGGGTAGCAGTTGTCAGTGGTGAACAACAATTAACCTATGCGGAGCTGAACGACCGGGTGGATCGTCTGGCCGCTGGCTTATATGCCAAAGGAATACGACAGCATGATCGAGTCATTATCCAACTGCCCAATATTGCGGCGTTTATCGAGGTGTGTTTTGCCTTATTCCGCATTGGTGCACTCCCTGTATATGCACTTCCCTTACATCGGAAGAGCGAGGTTACGTATTTTGCCCGTTTCTCTGAGGCCGTAGCATACGTGATACCTGATCAGGATGGAGGGTTTGATTACCGCACGCTGGCAGAAGAGGTTCAGGCAGAGGTTCCAGGGCTTCGGCATGTATTCGTGGCGGGAGAAGCGGGGCGGTTTACGCCCTTGAAGGATGTTTATACAGCACCAGTCACACTGCCGGATGAGCCGGTTTCTTCGGACGTTGCTTTTCTACAGTTGTCTGGTGGAAGTACCGGGCTGTCCAAAATGATTCCCCGCACCCATGATGACTACATCTACAGTTTGCGGAGAAGTGTGGAAGTCTGCGGACTTACCCCAGAGAGTGTCTACCTGGCGGTTCTGCCTATAGCACATAACTATCCCATGAGCTCACCCGGCTTCCTGGGTACGCTGTATGCAGGTGGAACCATTGTACTGTCACGCGGGTCCAGCCCGGATGAAGCTTTTCCACTCATTATGCGCCATCAGGTGACCACAACGGCTCTTGTACCACCTCTTGCGCTCATATGGTTGAATGCGGCGGCTACCCGGGGGATTAAACTTCCCTCACTTGAGGTGCTTCAGGTTGGCGGAGCCAAATTCAGCGCGGAGGTGGCTGCACGTGTCCAACCCGTCCTGGGCTGCACCTTGCAGCAAGTATTCGGCATGGCGGAGGGGCTGGTGAACTACACTCGTCTGGATGATCCGCTGGATGTCATTGTTAACACTCAGGGCAAGCCGATGTCTCCGTATGACGAAGTACGAATTGTGGATGACGAGGACATGGATGTGGAACAGGGACAATCGGGGCATTTACTGACACGAGGTCCTTATACGATTCGTGGTTATTACAAGGCTGAGGAGCATAACGCCAGATCGTTTACCACGGACGGTTTCTATCGTACCGGAGATATTGCCAGTCTTACGGCTGATGGATATCTCGTAGTGGAAGGACGGGCGAAGGATCAGATCAACCGTGGCGGTGATAAGGTGGCAGCGGAGGAAGTGGAAAATCATCTGCTTGCCCATCCTGCCGTACATGATGCGGCATTGGTATCCATGCCGGATGAATATTTGGGTGAGCGTTCCTGTGCATTTATCGTGCCGAGCGGTGAAGCTCCGGCTGCTGCCGAAATCAAATCTTTTCTGCGTGATCGGGGTCTGGCTAGCTATAAAATACCGGATCGGATTGAGTTTGTGCAGTCTTTTCCCAAAACCCAAGTTGGCAAAGTAAGCAAAAAAGCGTTGCGCGAGATGATTATGGCTAAACAGCCCATATCCTGATTTGTTATTTCTGATAGATAGCATTACAGCGAAGTGATGAACATGATTGTGTTAAATACAGCTGAAAAGAGGGATATTCATGGCACTTCCAAAGATTCAACCCTATGCAATGCCTGTAGAGTCGGAGCTTCCCGACAATAAGGTAGCGTGGACGCCGGATGCGAAGCGCTCGGTACTCCTGATTCACGATATGCAGCAATATTTTATGAACGCCTTTACGGCAGGGCAATCCCCTGTTGTGGAGCTGATCGATCATATTACACAACTTCGCTCGACGTGCCATGAGCTTGGCATTCCGGTGATTTACTCTGCCCAGCCGGGCGGACAGACCCCGGAGCAGCGCGGGTTACAGCTGGACTTTTGGGGAGCGGGAATTGATGGAGGACCTGTGCAAAAAGAAATTATTGAAGCACTCAAACCCGCTTCGCAGGATACGTTCATGACCAAATGGCGATATAGCGCCTTCCAGAAAACAGAACTGTTCGAACTAATGCAGCGGGATGATCGCGATCAACTGATCGTCTGCGGCATTTATGCACATATCGGATGTCTGATGACCTCTTGCGAAGCCTTTATGAGAGACATTCAGGCGTTCCTGGTGGCAGATGCAGTAGCTGATTTTTCGGCAGAAAAACATCGAATGGCTCTAACTTACGCAGCAGAACGCTGTGCGGTGACACTGACAACCGGGCGTTTACTTGAATCGCTAAATGACTCTGCAGCAGACGGAGTTGGAGGAGCAGTAAAGTCCGATGCAGGTGAGCAAGGTGAGCAGGGTGAGCAATCCTATACTGCATCCGCTCATGTGGCTGGTTCAGAGGCTCGGCAGCAAACAGCATCCGCAGCAGAGAGGCTTCATGACGGAAATTATGGTGCTGACCAAGTGACATTGGAAGCATTGAGGAATCAGGTCGGAGAGATGCTCCGGGAGCAGCCTGCTCACATTGGAGAACACGATGATCTGATTCAGATCTGGGGACTGGATTCTATTCGCATGATGAGTCTGGCTGAGTGCTTTCGTGTGGAAGGAGCGGAGGTAACATTCGTGGATCTGGCGGAGCTGCCTACATTGGCTGCATGGGCAGCATTGCTGGGCAAGGGCAAAAATAAAGTCCTCCCGAACGGAGACTACTTTTGAGCGGGGCTGTGCATACGTCGCATAGTCGGAACACGGCTTGGCCCCTGTCCTCTGCCCAGTCCGGCATCTGGTTCGCTCAGCAGTTGAATCCGGACAATCCGATGTACAACACCGCCGAGTGTGTGGTCATCGAGGGTAGCGTAGACGCCAGACGATTCGAAGAAAGTGTGCGACAGACCGTTTCGGAAGCAGAATCGCTGAATATGATTTATGGCGAGAATGAACATGGTCCATGGCAGTCTTTGAACAGCAACCCGGATCATTGGACATTTCATGTCATCGACGTGAAGGAGGAACCGGAGCCCCACACAGCAGCACTGGCCTGGATGAAAAGGGATCTGGCCAATCCCGTCAATCTGGCGACAGGTCCACTTTTCACGGAGGCATTGTTCCAGGTAAGCCATGATTGTTATTACTGGTACCAGCGCATTCATCATATCGCAATCGATGGATACGGCGTTTCGCTGATTACCCGCAGGGTGGCGAGCCTTTACTCTGCAAGTGTAAGAGGAGAAGCTGTAAATCAAGTGCAGCAGGGGGCGTCGTTTGGCTCGTTGATGGCCGTTCTTCAGGAAGACGAGGCGTATCTTGCCTCAACGGACAAAGAGCAGGATCGTCAGTTCTGGATGGCCCGCTATGCAGACGAAACGGATGTTGTCAGTCTGGGGGATCGGGCTCCGCGAACATCTACCTATTTCCTGCGACAGAGCGGTCTGCTTACACCATCGCAGCGCGAGCAGATGCAGGCGGCAGCTGCAAGGATGGGTGTGACTTGGCCGGATTTGTTTGTAGCGGCAACGGCTATTTACGTACACCGAATGACAGGGGCGACCGATGTTGTGCTGGCCCTGCCTGTGATGTGCCGATTGGGATCAGCTTCTCTGCGGGTTCCGGGTATGGTCATGAATGTGCTTCCGCTGCGTCTCAACGTAAAGTCGGATCTGACCGTGTCAGAGCTGCTGAACCAGGTTGTGCAGGAGATTCGAGCGGTACGCAAGCATCAACGTTATCGGCACCAGGATCTGCGGCGTGATCTGAAGCTGCTTGGAGAGAATCGTCGTCTGTTCGGACCCATGATTAATGTCATGCCATTCCACCATGAGTTGAATTTTGCGGGGCAGCGGGGCATGATTCGCAACCTGTCCACGGGCCCGGTGGACGATCTGTCCATTCATGTCGTGGACCAGGGGCACGGTCATGGGCTGAGCATTGATTTTGATGCAAATCCGTCCATCTACCATGATTCCGAACTCCTGAACCATCAGCTGCGTTATATGCAGCTTCTGAACCAGATGATGCAGGAGGGGTGGGAGACGGCAACGGTGGGTCGTCTGGAATGGCTGCTCCCTTCTGAGCGTGAGCAAGTACTGGTGACATGGAATGGAACGGGAGAGGTGACGGTCGAAAGCAATTCGGCAGCTCGGTTTGAACAGCAGGTCCGCCGCACGCCTTCTGCGACGGCGCTGACATTCGAAGGGGAGTCGCTGACATATGCGGAGCTGAATGAACGGGCGAATCAGTTGGCTCATGAATTGATACAGCGATATCAGGCAGGACCGGAACAGCGAGTAGCCATTGCTCTGCCTCGTTCGCTAGAAGTGGTCATTGCTATTGTGGCTGTTCACAAAACAGGAGCTGCTTACCTGCCGCTTGACCCTGACTATCCCGAAGAGCGTCTGATCTACATGTTGGAGGATGCAAAGCCTGCTTGTGTGGTGACGGTAATGAGCCATGTTTCCAGTCTGCCGACAACATCCAATGTACCGGTGATAGTCATGGATGAACCGAATACTGCTGCGGCAGTGAGTCGCCAGCCTGGAAGTAATCCCGAAGATGATGACCTGACAAGTAAATCTTCTCTGCTCAATCCTTCGTATATTATTTACACTTCAGGTTCTACCGGTAAGCCCAAGGGCGTAGCCGTAACCCATCTGGGGCTGGCGAATCTGCTTGAGGATATGAAGACGAGATTACAAGTTGGTCCGCAGGACCACTGGCTGTCGGTGACTACGATTGCTTTTGACATATCCGTACTGGAGATATTCCTCCCGCTTACGACGGGGGCTCGGCTGGATATTGCCCACAAAGAGACGATTCTTGATCCGGCAGCTCTGGCTGGGAAGATGAGAGAACGGAGAACCACCATCATGCAGGCTACGCCTACGTTATGGCAGTCTTTGGTGACGAGCCGGCCAGGGCGATTCGATGGGTTAACCGTAATTACCGGAGGAGAGGCACTGACGGAAGAACTGAAGCTTTCTTTGCAGGAACTGGGGTGTCACGTCAATAACCAGTACGGCCCAACCGAGACGACCATTTATTCCACGGCGGCATCGTTGGAGGCAGGGGCGACGGGGAAACCGTCGATTGGAGGTCCGGTCCGCAACACGCAGCTATATGTGCTGGATCAAGGTTTGAAACCCGTACCTCCGGGTGCAGCAGGGGAGCTCTATATCGCAGGCGAGGGACTTGCACGCGGGTATTTGGGCAGGCCTGATCTCACCGCAGAACGCTTTGTAGCCAACCCCTTCGGTCAGCCAGGCAGTCGCATGTACCGTACAGGAGATTTGGCGAAATGGCTGCCGGATGGCTCTATCGATTATTTGGGTCGTGCAGATCACCAGATCAAAATTAGAGGTTTTCGGATCGAACTGGGCGAGATTGAATCGGTAATCTCCAGGTACCCTGGTGTAGCTCAGGTCACGGTCATGGCTCGCGAAGACCAGCCGGGAAACCAGCGACTGGCAGCGTACGTAGTGGGTGAGTCCGAACTTGAGAACTGTATGGATCTGGCAGAACTAAGAGCTTACGTGGCTGATGCGCTGCCGGATTACATGGTGCCTTCAGCATTTACGCTGCTGCCCGAGATGCCATTGACACCGAATAAAAAGATCGATCGCAGGCGGCTTCCTGTGCCTGCTTTGCTGTCAAACGCCAATGGACGGGAGGCGCGCACGCCACAGGAGGAAATACTATGCAGCCTGTTCGCTGAGATTCTTGGGGTTGCTCGTGTGGGCATTGACGATGATTTCTTTGAACTGGGCGGTCACTCCCTGCTGGCCGGACGAATTACAGCACGGATCCGTGATGTATTCAGTGCCGATCTGACCATTGGCAGTGTATTTGAAGCTCCAACCGCGGCAGGACTAGCCAAACGATTGGAACAGGCGAAATCGGTGAGACCTGTTATTCAGCCTGTTCCACGTCAGGGCGAGCTACCGCTCTCCTTTGCCCAGCGGAGATTGTGGTTCATGTATTGTCTGGAAGGCGCCAATCCGACGTATAATATTCCGCTGGTTGCCCGGATGGCCGGGAAGCTGGATGAGGTTGCTCTGGAGAACGCCATACAGGATATTGTAGATCGTCATGAGACACTGCGAACGTTGTATCCGCCTGAAATGGGTTCTGCGAGTCAGCATATTCTGAGTGCCGCTGAAGTCAACGTGAAATTGAATGTAAACACTGCTTGCGAGCAGGAGCTTCCCGAGCTTCTGACACAAGCGTCGCGCTACAGCTTCCAGCTCTCCACTGAACCGGGCATTCGTGCCGAGTTGTTCCGAACCGGTACGGATGAACATGTGCTGCTGCTGCTGCTCCATCATATTGCCGGGGATGGATGGTCATTGTCCCCGCTCATCCGCGATCTGTCAGAGGCTTATACGGCACGCTTGAGGGGGTCTGCCCCTGCCTGGGAGCCGCTTCGTATTCAATATGCCGACTATGCGGTATGGCAGGAGAGATTGCTGGGGGATGAGGGACAGCAGGACAGTCTGATGGCAAGACAGCTGGAATTCTGGACCAACCAGCTGGCCCATTTACCGGAGCAGGTTACGTTCCCTACGGATTACGCCCGACCAGTCGTGTCCAGTTATCGCGGAGGATCGGTGCCTTTTACGATCAGTCAACGTCTGCATGAGCAGTTGATCGTCATCGCACGTGAGAATAAAGTCAGCCTGTTCATGGTGCTGCACTCGGCATTGTCCCTGCTGCTTACCCGAATGGGGGCAGGAACGGATATCGCGATAGGAACACCGATTGCCGGACGGAGCGATGATGCGCTGGATGAAGTCGTCGGAATGTTCATCAACACCCTTGTACTGCGCACCGACACTTCAGGTGATCCAACATTCCGCGAGCTGCTGGCCCGTGTGCGGGAAGTCGATCTGGCTGCATATGAACATCAGGATCTGCCTTTTGAACGGTTGGTTGAAGTGTTAAATCCACCTCGATCCCGTTCCAAACATCCACTCTTCCAAGTGATGCTTGTGCTGCAAAATACACCGGATATTCGTCTTGATCTGCCGGGTATTGCTGCGGAAACCCGCATGCATGGTGTGGGTTCATCCAAATTTGATCTAACCCTTGAGCTGACAGAGCAGCGTGAGCATAACGGATCTCCAGGCGGAATTGAAGGTGTGCTGGAATATAGTGCGGATCTCTTCCGTGAATCGACTGCAGGCGAACTCGTGGTCCGATTGGTACAGGTGCTCGAAGATGCAGTGCAGCAGATGGATGAACGGATCAGCAGATTTCATGTCGTGACCCCGACAGAGCAGGCGCAGCTTGAAAAAGAAAGGTCCTTTATGCTGAGTAAAGATGCACAACTGACCATTGCCGAGCGCTTTGAAATACAGGCAGCAGCTCATCCGGAAGCGACTGCCATGACCTGTGGGGATATCGCCTTGAACTACAGGGAACTGAATGCGAGAGCCAATCAGCTTGCCAGATTACTGATTGCTCAGGGTGTGGGACCGGAACAAATGGTAGCGCTGGCCCTGCCTCGCTCCGTTGAAATGGTTGTGGGCATTCTCGCTGTGCTAAAAGCAGGGGCCGCTTATCTGCCGCTTGACCCCAATTATCCAGCAGACCGGTTGACACATATGCTGACAGATGCAGCACCAAAGGTGATGATAACGAATACAGAAGTATACGCCTTGCTTCCGCAAGTAGCGGAAATTCATTGTATTAATATGGACGATCCGCATACCCTACGGCAATTGGGAGGCATGGATGAACGAAATCCGGCAGACAGTGAACGTAACGGAAGGATAACCGAGCTGAGCCCAGCATACATGATCTATACATCGGGTTCGACAGGCAAGCCCAAAGGAGTCGTTATTCCGCATGCCAATGTCATCCGTTTATTGGATGCTACGCAGCACTGGTTTCATTTTGATGGGAATGATGTTTGGACCTTGTTCCATTCCTATGCCTTTGATTTCTCCGTCTGGGAAATCTGGGGACCGCTGCTGCATGGAGGGCGATTAGTCGTTGTTCCTTATGAGATCAGCCGTTCACCGGGAGCGTTCCTGCAATTGCTTGCTGAGCAAAAGGTGACCGTATTGAACCAGACGCCATCCGCATTCTACCAACTCATGCAGGCTGACCGAGAAAATCCGGTCTGGGGACAGCAGCTCGCACTCCGTTATGTCATTTTTGGAGGCGAGGCGCTGGAGCTTGGCCGCTTGGATGAATGGTATGAACGCCATGCGGATGATGCGCCAAAACTCATCAATATGTATGGCATCACCGAGACGACGGTTCATGTCAGCTACCAGGAACTCCATGCAGGCAGTTCTACGGAAGGCGCGAGCAGCTGGATTGGATGCGCCATACCGGATCTTCGGGTATATGTTCTGGATGATCACCTGGAGCCTGTACCGACAGGAGTAACTGGAGAGATGTATGTAGCCGGAGCAGGTCTGGCCCGTGGTTATTGGAATCGACCTGATCTTACAGCAGAGCGATTCGTTGCTGATCCATACGGTCCGGCAGGCACTCGTATGTACCGGACAGGAGATTTGGCGAAGCGTCTGCATGATGGCTCGCTCGATTATTTGGGCCGGGCGGATCAGCAGGTGAAAATACGGGGATTCCGTATTGAGCTTGGCGAGATTGAAGCGGTACTGGCAAGGCACTCAAGCGTGGCCCAGGCTGCTGTAATTGTCCGTGAAGACCAGCCGGGGGATAAACGTCTTGTCGCTTATATCGTTCCGGCTTCGGATACAGGGAAGGTACCGGAATCGACTGCTTTGCGTCGTCATGCGTCCGCCAGCCTTCCGGATTATATGGTCCCATCTGCGGTTGTAGCGATGGAGAGCCTGCCACTTACACCAAATGGCAAGCTCGATCGCAAGGCGCTACCCGCACCGGAAATGCAATTAACGACAGGTGGCAGAGCACCTCGCAACCCGCAGGAGGAGATCCTCTGTGATTTGTTTGCCGAAGTATTGGGAATGCGGAGTGTGAGTATCGACGACAGTTTCTTCGAACTGGGTGGCCATTCGCTGCTGGCTGTTCGCTTGATGAGTCGCATTCGTGAAGCGATGGGACGGGAGCCGGGCATCGGCATTTTGTTCGAAACAGCTACCGTAGCGGGGCTGGCGGAGCGACTGGAGATGGATTCCGATTCCGGGAAAAGCTCGCTTCAGGTGCTGCTGCCGCTCAGAACGCATGGGGAGCATCTGCCTATATTCTGTGTCCATCCGGCAGGAGGACTTAGCTGGTGTTACGCTGGGCTGATGAAACATCTGGGCATGGAGTATCCGCTCTATGGGTTGCAGGCCAGAGGAATTGCTGAGGTTGAGGAACTTCCGTCTACACTTGAAGATATGACGGCAGACTACATCCGCCATATCCGCTCGGTACAGCCTGAGGGGCCTTACCGCCTGCTGGGCTGGTCTCTCGGAGGCAACGTTGCGCAGGCTATGGCGGTACAGCTGCAATTGGAAGGGGAAGAAGTAGAGTTTCTCGCTATGCTGGATGCGTATCCGAGCCACTATCTGCCGATTCGCGGAGAGCCGGATGAGGAGGAAGCCTTAACGGCATTGCTTGCACTGGGCGGCTATGATCCGGACAGCATTGGGGATGGGCCGCTGGATATGGCAACGGCTATGCGCATATTGCGAAGTGAGGGCAGTGCGTTGGCAAGTTTGGACGAAGGAACGATCATGAAGCTGCGGAAGACCTATGAAAATTCCGTACGGATCTTGGGGGCCTACACGCCAACCCGATTCGAGGGGGATCTGATCTTCTTCCGTTCCACCATTATTCCGGACTGGTTCGACCCGATTGAACCGGAAATGTGGAATGCGTACATTGGAGGCCAATTGGAACGTCATGATATCGCTTGCCGTCACAAGGACCTCTGTCAGCCTGGGCCGCTGGAGGAAATCTGCCGAACACTGGCCGCCAAGCTGGAGAAGCTGAACAAGCGCGAAATTCAACATAAATAGGAGGAATAAGGCGATGAGCAACCCTTTTGAACATGAAGACAGCAATTATTTGGTGTTAATCAATGAGGAGGGCCAATACTCCCTTTGGCCGGCTTCCCTTACGGTACCCGCAGGCTGGACCATGATGCTTGGCAAAGCCAAGCGTCGGGTATGCCTCGATTACATCGCCGAGCAATGGACAGATCTGAAACCATTAAGCCTTTGTGATGAATTCGGCATGCCTGGAGCCGTTCATGAGACTAGCAGATAAAATCCGGTCTGAATCCTGAGCTCATTATCCGTATCGTCTACGTACTGGTGTGATGTTGAATGGGGCCATGAAAATGGAAAGGTCTTGAACGAAACACGGCGAACTATCAGTGACAAGCCCGGGATTCACCCTGTTGAACATGATATCCATTCGATCAGGAGTATGTGAATGCAGTGCATTAATGACAAAAATCCCTGGCGGGGTTCGCCAGGGATTTACCATTTTTCGGGTAGTTGCTAGTTTGAAAAATTTAAAGAGGAATCTAAAATATTTTAACTTCTATTTTGATTACGTTCGTTTCTGTGGCTATTGTTCAGCTGAAACAGATGCGTTGTAACCCCTCCTTCATTTTATTAATGCCTGATACAACTCTTCAATTGTGATGTAATCCGGCTGGACAGGTAATTCTTCACCTGTGGAGCAAGCTGCTAACATATGCTCGGGATCCAGTCGCAGGCTAAGGAATCGATAGGAGGCTGCTTCTGGTGAGTGCCAATCCCCGTCAGCATTGCGGATCATGGAGAATGAGTCAAGCGGCATGGATAGGCCCATGCCAACGGCCTTGATGTAGCTTTCCTTCAGCGTCCATAGACGGTAGAAGGTCTCCAGCTGCATCTCAGCGGGCTCCGCAGCGAGAAATTGGCTCTCCGTAAGCGAGAAGAAGCGTTCCGCAATCTTCATGTCGATCGGCGCTATTTTTTCCACATCCACACCCAGATCAGCGTCACCGCCAGAGATTAAAGCAATCCAATCACCAGAGTGTGAGACATTAAATTGAACATCAGCATAGTTACTGAGACTGAGGGAAGGCTTGCCGTATTGGTTACGGGTAAAGAAAAGCTCTACCGGCTTCAGGCCAGTCAACTGGCTTAGCGTCACACGGGTCAACAATTCACCCAGAACCGAGCGATACGCGTCCGCCAAATGTACAAAACGTGAAGCTTGTCCTCGTCTTTCCTCTGATACGTGCGACAGAAAAAGGTTCCAGTATGCCTCAGGCAATTCTCCCGGAACTTGCAGAACACAAATAGTTATCATCATTTATCACCTGACGATGTATTCGGCATCATTGGCAGACTTTCCTTTATATTCATTCCGTTTCTCGCGTCGTCCCCGTGTCGCCTCAGGCTTGTTGTGATTTTTTCCATTCTTCATGTGCAGCCTGTACTCGATTCCACATTTCTCTGCGTTCCATTTCCGTATAATTCACTAAAGGTTCGTGGAATCGCTTAGCGAGTATGTCTTTCCACTCGCTGTAGGTTTGAATCTCCGTTTTGCGTATGCCTTCGATTCCATGCGTGCGGAGCATGCATCCTCGCAGCTCGGTGCTGTGGGCAGCATCCCTCTGACGGAGCAAAAATGTGTTATGCCAAGGTGAATCGGCGGACTGACTGTAGAATTCATGCTTGGGAAGGAACTCTTCCAGACTGGTAAGCTCTTCGGGAGCGTAGTCGACACCTTCACTTGGCCCGTTGGGTTCATATTCAAGCCGCCATCCGCCAGAGGCAACAGATGATGGTAACAATGTATGAGTAAACGGCGCTGCGCCGTAGGTTCCATAACGTAGAGGAAGCGGTTCAAAGGGCATGCCGCCCAGGCCGACATCCACAATCCACCGCTCCACATTCGGGTCTGCATCTGGCAGATGGACGGACAGACCAAGATGGAACGAATTCACTCGCGGCTGTTCTCCATGTGGCTGAACTCCGGCACGATGCCAATGCACCGTATATCCCAGGGAGCGAAGCAGAATGCTGAATGCACCATTCAGATGGAAACAGTAACCGCTGCGCCCTTGTAATATAAGCTGGATCGATTCTTGAAGATCGATGCCCGCAGGCCGACCAGCAAAAATATCGACCGTTTGCCAGGATAGATGCTGCACATGTGCCCGCTGGATTTCGGATAGGAATTCCAGTGTAGGGTCCTTGATCTTATCAATGCCTATTCGTTTCAGGTAGGCGTGTATTTCAGATGGAGTCAATATAACATGCATCCAGATCACCTCAAGTCATGTAGTGGGCGTGTTATATACTGCTGCTGCCCTGAATTCATTGTAAAAGTGAACGGATGAAATGAATACACAGGTTTGCTTCAATTGTACCGGTACAATTGAAATTGCGTTTTTCTAGAAACGTGTATACTTTCCTCGCATCTCACTGTACTGGATATGAATTCGGTTTTCGGGGTGAGCGTCTGCTGTATAAAGGACGATGAGGAATAGCCATTCGAGCGGTTTCATCAATAGATAGACTATATCGGCAGTCCATTTGGAACGAATATGTTTACTGATTGGATATCCATATCGATTGTACAAACCTCGAACTAAGCCATGGAACCGCGGTGTATACTGCTCAATAACATGCTCGAATGCGTTGGCGATCATGAGTTGCCGGTTAACGTGAATGATGTGGCCATGTCGTATGCCTGCTCGCAAAGGTTTGACCCATTTTTGATGTCCATCGGCTGCAACTGTACATAGATAGTGCCCATCACCGGGAATAATATTCGGCGGTGGAGCGGGCAGTCTGGAGTAATTGAAGCTGCTTGTATCCAGAAATACGCGAATTGCGCTATCCGGGCGTTGTCCAAACAGAACAAGGATCAGTTGTATAACAAGCTGTATGGGAAACATCAGAATGGTCCACACCATGGGGGCGGTACGAAAGCGAATGATAGACCGGTATAGCAGTCGTTGCCATTTTGGTAAATGCTCCATATCCAATGACGTTGGATATTCAACCAGAGTAGCCTCGGTAAAGCCATCCCATGAACGTTTCAATCGACCAATATATAGGAAGATGAGTGATAGATAGCTGCTCTGCAACAGAAGCACAGCAAACATCAAGAACATGCCCGTCTCGGTGTACCATGCAATGCCAGTATGCGTGATATAGACGATACCCCAAACAATATTCAATACAAGGATACTGTTGCATAAGGTGTAAATGATCGGTGAGAGCTTATCTGGACGTATGAACATTACTGAATAAGCGAGCAAGCCAAGCAATAACATGACCAAAAGGACAAGAAGACTACGATGATCCAGCGTGGCGTAATTGGATGCCATTAGGCCGGAATCTTCATACATGGATAAGGGTTCTCCTCCCTGAACACCCATGCTGTCTATTGCAAGACCTGCTGCGAAAAGCAATAGAGTGAGGGCCAGAAAAATAAATTCGAACACCGGGAGAAGTTTTCGGCCATTTCCCGAGGCCTTCTTCAGGAAACTATTCAACATAATCCACCCTGATGCAGCAGGAAGGATCAGGAAGAGTCCTATAAATTGAATCGTCGCATACAAAATATTTCCTCCTTCGATAGCAGTATCGTCTATTGTAGGTTAGAAGACTTTATATGGCAATAATGCCCATTATAGAAAAACTGCGACATTGTATTGAGATGATTCTAGGTTTATTACCTATAATAGTAAATAACAATATAGTTACACATACACATCTTTCCATGAATGGGAGTGTAATTTCTTTTTCTGGGGTATGTTAACCGTTTGGAGGGGATATAGGTTAGAATATAGATAGAAAGCAGGATTAGGAGATGGAAAAATGGCTAATGATGAAGTGATTTTGACACAGGAAGGCTTGGAAAAGCTGGAGGACGAACTGAGGGATTTAAAGACGGTGAAGCGTAAGGAACTGGCGGCGCGTCTGAAGCTTGCAATCAGTTACGGTGACCTGAAGGAAAATAGTGAGTATCATTCAGCCAAAGATGATCAGGCTTTTATGGAAACCCGCATTTTGATTCTGGAGAAAATGCTGACCAAAGCAAGAGTCATCTCTTCAGACAATATCGATTCGAATAAAGTAAGCATTGGCTCAACCATTTTGCTTAATGATATCGAATTTGCCGAGAAGATTGAATACAAGCTGGTTGGTCCAGCGGAGGCTGATGTTGCCGATAACAAAATATCGTACGAGAGCCCGCTTGGCAAAGAATTGATGGGCAAAGAGGTAGGCAGTGTCATTCATGTCAATGCGCCAATGGGCATTATCAAATATGAGTTGCTTGAAATTAAAATCTAAAATGGATCTATGCTATGGATAGAGGTGTCCCTCAGCTACGAAAGTGGCTGGTGGAACACCTCTTTTTTTGAGGACAAGCTAACGAATAACGGAGTAGGGTTGGCGTGCTCCTTTTTGTCACATACTGCTTCTGAGGAGGTTCACATGGGCTGCACATTGCATACTGCTTTCTTTGTTAAGCGAAGAAGGAAGGGCAAGCATATTTAATGCAGACATTACTGTAAATAAATAACATTTCGATTAATTTCGATTTTCGAATGACCTGAGGGGATGACTGTTATATAATAACGGAAAATCTTAGAACAGATGGAGTAGATATAATGAATTTGAGTAAGTCCAATAATTCCAATTTGAATCAAGACGGACCGGGCAAAGGTGAACGCTTCTCACAGGCCGGATTCATTCTGGCGGCCATCGGCAGTTCAGTGGGTCTCGGCAACATGTGGAAGTTTCCCTATATTACGGGGGAGAACGGGGGAGCTGCGTTTTTCCTGCTCTTTATCGTCTGCCTCCTGTTGATTGGTCTGCCTGTTCTGCTGGCTGAGCTTGCGATTGGTCGCAGCGGCAGAGGCAGCGCGGCTACGGCCTTTATCAAGGCAGGTGGGCAAAAAGGGTGGCTTGCGGCTGGTTTGCTGCAAGTACTGACGCCGTTTATCATCCTTTCCTTTTATGTGATCATTGCAGGTTGGACGCTGCACTATGCAGTGACGTCCTTCAGTGGCACGTTGTATAACAATCCGGATTATGCCGGACAATTCGGTGACTTCGTGGGTGGTTATTTGCCGATTGTATGGCAGTTGGTTTCGGTTCTAATCACAGGCTGGATTGTAGCCAAAGGGGTATCCAACGGGATCGAGAAGTTTAACAAGGTACTGATCCCCGCAATGCTTGTCCTGCTCATTATCCTGATGGTTCGTGCAGTGACTTTGCCGGGAGCTGGCGCGGGAGTTTCTTTCTTCCTCAATCCGGACTTCTCACAGCTGACGACCGAATCGGCGCTGGTTGCACTGGGGCATGCCTTCTTCTCCCTATCGCTGGGTATGGGTATCTTAGTAACGTACGGCTCGTATGTCGATAAAAATCAATCGCTCGGTGCAGCAACAGTCGCTGTCGGTGCGGGTGACCTGCTCTATGCATTCATTGCAGGTTTGATCATCTTTCCAACGACATTCTCGTTCGGAATTGCACCTGATCAGGGGCCGTCGCTAATCTTTGTGGCTCTTCCAGCGGCCTTTTCGGCCATGCCTCTCGGGTTCTTGTTTGGAGGACTATTCTTCGTCCTGCTGGCAATTGCAGCACTGACGTCAGCAGTATCCTTGCTGGAAGTTCCAGTGAAATATTTCATGGAAAGATTGTCATGGAGCCGAAGCCGCGCGGTATGGACCATTTCACTCGCTGTGTTCATCGTGGGACTTCCTTCGGTTTTGTCGCTCGGATTGTTCCCTGAATGGACCATTGGATCGAAGAGTGTGTTCGACTGGATGGACTTTGTAGCGTCCAACATTTTGCTTCCGATTGGTGGATTGCTGGTTACTATTTTTGCCGGGTACTTCTGGAAAAAGGCAGCCGAAGCATCCGGCCTGCGTGCAGGCTGGTTCCGGGTATGGCTGTTCATGCTGCGTTATGTAGCGCCAATTCTGGTGCTTCTCGTTCTGCTGCACACCTCCGGTATTATCCACTTCTAAAAGCTGCGGAGTGCAGCTGGTTGAAATAAGCGGCTGTGTAGATTTGCCATGAATAAAACCTCTTGGAAGAAATGCAAAAGCCCTTGTGTTCCCTCGTCAATTTTGGGACAATACAGAGTAGAGGTTTTTTCGACAGAACCGATGAGCCATATGCTTTTTTGCGAAAAGAGGACAATAACATGATTAAATCATCCATATATGGATTAACATTAGAGCAATTACGTGCCTGGCTGCCGGAGCACGGGCAGAAGAAATCCCGCGCTTCCCGCATCTGGGAGTGGTTATATCAGGAACGTGTGAATGATTTTACAGAGATGACGGACGTCCGTCAGGAATGTCTGGATGTCATTTCCGAGCATTTCACGATGAACTCGCTGAGTGAACATGTGAAGCAGGAATCGGCTGACGGTACGGTGAAATTTCTGCTTCGTATGCAGGACGGCAATCTGATTGAAACGGTCTTAATGCGCCAAAAGTATGGGCTAACTGTATGTGTAACCACTCAAGTGGGATGTAATATTGGCTGCAGCTTTTGCGCGAGCGGGCTGATCAAGAAGAGCCGCGATCTGACTGGTGGCGAAATTGTGGAACAGATTATGCATGTACAACAGTATCTTGATGCAGCTGGTCAAGGCGAGCGGGTAACTAACGTGGTCGTCATGGGAATTGGCGAGCCGTTCGATAATTTCCAGAACATGTCTGACTTCATCGAAGTGATCAAGGATCGTAAAGGTTTGGCGCTTGCAGCCAAGCGGATCACCGTATCCACAAGCGGACTGCCTGACAAGATCAAGGAATTTGCAGACAGCAATCTGCAGGTCAATCTGGCGATCTCCCTGCATGCACCGAATAACGAGCTGCGTACACAGATCATGAAGATCAACCGCGCCTTCCCAATTGAACAATTGATGGACGCGGTGGATTATTACCTGGCTACGACGAACAAGCGTATTATGTTTGAGTATATTTTGCTTCGGGACGTCAACGACCAGCGGGAACATGCTGCAGAACTGGCTGAACTGTTGTCCAGTCGCAAGAGTATGGTCAGTATCAATCTGATTCCGTATAATCCGGTGGATGAGCACAGTCAATATCAACGGAGTACGGAAGAATCCATTCTGGGCTTCTACGATACATTGAAAAAGAACCAAATTAATGCCACTGTACGCATGGAGCATGGTACCGATATTGATGCGGCATGCGGACAATTACGCAGTAAACAGATGAAAAATAATGCTGCTGAGGCACAGACAGGCCGTCTGGCTCTGGGGTAAGCATGCAAAAGAAGAAGTCAGGTGAATGCCTGGCTTCTTTGTCATGATACGATTCGTTACATTCCCAGAATGGTTGAATCTCGATTAATAGCAGCACTGGCTGAGTTCGTTAGAACATAAAAAAAAGAGCATCCAAAGGTATGCATACATTGTACGCAATTCCGGACCTTTGAGATGCTCTTTTGTCGTTATTTCAGGTTCTTGGTCATCAGCAGATGAGGAATGCCGTCTTCCATAAATATGTCCGAGGCTGCCGTATATCCGAGACGTTCGTAGAACCCTGATGCTTGTACCTGTGCATGCAGCTTGGCTTTCTCCAACCCTTGATCGAGTGCCATCTGCTCCAGCTTATCAATCAGCACACGACCGAGTCCATGTTTACGATAATCCAGCATGACACAAATCCGTTCCAGCTTGGCGACTTGCTCCACTACACGAAGGCGGGAAGAAGCAGCCGGTACGCCGTCCACGTAAAGTAGAATATGTCTTGCTTCTGTACCCAGTGCATCATAGGCATCAAACTCATCCTCGGCAGACACGCCTTGTTCTTCAACGAAAATAGCGGTACGAATGGCGAAGCAGGCGTCGAGAAACTGCTGGTTATTCGCTTCAACAATAGTTGTATTCATGAATGTTTCTCCTTTGGTCAATAGTAATCCTATCCTGACATGGTAAACTGGTACATAGGGTGGCGTATACCTATTTCATATGTTGTTATGAATTAAAATTTAAACGATTCCAATCATTTATATCATCAATTATGTTGCGAATGCAACAATTAAATATGGAGAGTGAAGACATTGACTGAAAAAAAAGAAGTGCTGCGTGAAATCGGCATGATTGCCCGCTGTCTGGATTCGATTAGTAACGTTGAATTCCAACATTTAAACCTGTCTCGTGGACAGTACCTGTATCTTTATCGCATTTGCGAAAATCCAGGCATTATTCCGAATCAGCTTGCTGAATTAATCAAAGTCGATCGTACTACGGCGGCCAGAGCCATTAGCAAACTGGAATCGGACGGGTTTGTCGTCAAACAGTCGGCCATGGGTAATAAAAAGAATAAGCTCTTATATCCGACCGAAGCTGGCCTGGAAGCTTGGGAGTTTATCCGCAGAGAGGGTGTTCATTCCGATCAGGTAACGCTGGAGGGTTTAACGGAGGAAGAGATCGAGATTGCCGTTCAGCTGCTGCGCCGGATGCGTCACAACATTGAAGTGGATTGGAAATTTGTCAAAAAGGGCGGCCGCCGGCCGTATATGGATCAATCTGAATGAAACATCTCTCTATCCTTGATCCTTACATCCCAGAACTTAACCAGCCCAATCTCAAGGAAAAGAGTCGTTATTTCAGGGATGCAACAACGCAGGAGGACAGCATGCAGATCATGAATCGGAAAAGAATAACATGGTTGGTCATACTGGCCGTCAGTATCACGGCAGCATGGATTATTTTCATGAAGGAGCGGTTTGTCATGAACGAGCTGTCCCCAACCGTTTCATTTGTCCAGCAGCATATGACCAACCCCAATGGTACACTTGCAACTTATCTCCAGGATGCCTCGTCAGAAGATGCAAATATTGTGGCAGGCCGAGAGGCGTTGTCTGAATCGCTTGGTCTGTGGATGCAATACGCCGTTGCCAAGAACGATCAGGTGTTATTTGAGCAGACGTATAATCGGTTAACGACCTATTTTCTAATGCCACAAAACTACATTGCCTGGAAACTGGACGCGGACGGGACATCACATGTGACTACCAATGCGCTTGGTGATGACTTTCGAATTGTCGATGCTTTATTGAAGGCAGCAGATCAATGGGAACAGGGTCGGGAAGAGAAGCTCGCCACAGCGTCGGATCTTGTTCGTACCCTGACGCAATCCGTTCAGAACAAGGGATATTATGTTGATTTTCACGATTTTGCTCATGGGAACGCCCCGGATACGGATACATTGAGTCTGGTATATGTTGACCTGCGGGCTCTTCAGGCGATGGAGCAGCATGCAATGCTGGAGCCTGGAACCTATGTTAAATACGAATCACTGCTGAAAAGCATGCCGGATGACGGCTTGTTTTATCCTAAAACCTTTAATGTCGAAACGAAAAAATATACTTATGATGACACGGTCAACCTGATTGATCAGTTGATTGTGGCTAATCATCTTACGGCAACCGATCGGAAACCGGACAAGCTTATTGCCTTTCTGAAAAAAGAATTCAATACCCGTCATCGGCTGCCGGGTCAATATACACGCTCGGGGCGAACCCCGGCGGTATCCTACGAATCTCCATCCGTTTATGGACTCGCCATACTGCTCGCTGTTCAATCGGGTGATCCAAAATGGGCCCAGCAGTTGTATAACCATATGATCACCCTGCGCAATCTGGATAAGTCTTATCCTGGAGGGTATGTATTTGATGGGAATACACATATGTTTGACAATCTGTTTCCTCTGCTTGGCGAGACTGAATTACAGAAAATGATTAAAAAGTGATAAAAATGTCATTTTATATTTTGGGTAATGTGTTAGCATAACATTTGTATGTTCATGTCATAATTTGTCGTAACTTAGATATTACAAATCCATTACCGGAGAGAAGGTCACCATGAGGAACAAAGCACCCATTCTTCGTATTGCATGGGGATATGCCATTTTGATCGGATTAGCCGTGATCCAGCAGCTCGTTGTCTATCTGAAAATTGAAATGAATCAGAGCTATACCACACTGGATATGGTGTTCAGCATCGCATCGCTTGGTGCGCTGGTTCTTGGTTTTGTGATACCTGTCGGGGTGTCTGTCGTTGCCGGATTTGTATATCTGGTTTCGTATTTTGTCTGGCTTGCTACCTATGCGGATGCGAATGTACTTACGTTCTCATGGTGGCTATTAATTCCGGCCAATGTGGCTGTGGCTGCTTTTATCAAGGCAAGCCTTGTGCGCACTGCACGGGTCATGGAGCGACTGCAGGAGCTGCAAGAACGTAATCCGGAGATTGACCCGGATACATCTCTGGGCAACAAGGAAGCTCTAGCCGATACGGTCATGAAGCAAAGCAATCTCGCCAGACGTTACTCGGAGCATTATGGGTTCAGCATGGCGATGTTCAAGATTGAATTTTTGCCCCTGGTGCTGGAATCGCTTGGCTCCGTAAGATATGCACAGTTTCTGCTGGAGTTGTCCAATACGATCCAGAAGCAGATCCGGTATGAGGATTACAAGTTTTTTGTGGGTCGGGGACGGTTTGTGATCATTTGCCCGATGACCGATGTGGAGTACTTGCCCGTGCTTACAGAGCGGATCAAAAAAGCGATGATGGATCTGCAGATGATTGATAAAAAAGGAAATGAACTACAGACGGTTATTCGATCCGGTGCACTGGTTTTCCAGAAGGAGCAGTTCGAAAAGTATGAAGATATTGATGCTGTTATTGCTGCACTGGAACGGAACACAGAGACAGATCTCATAGGAGAGTATATCTAAAACTAGCAGGAAAGGAGAGATGCTCTGTGGAATACATGTCCTGGTTCATACCCATCTGTATTGCCGTCAGTTGCATATTGGGTGTTTTTACTATTTTATTAACGATCGCCACTCTTCGCTTTCGCTCCAAGGTGAATCGCAAGTACGATCGGAGGAAGGTAAGTGGCTGACTTTATTTTGATATTATCCATATTTAGTATATGGATCGCTGTATTTGAATCCATAGTCATAATGGCTGGAGCCATTCGTTTTATTCAAAAGCAGGATAAAAAGGGGATTCAGCTTCCTGAAAATATGGATCATTATCCGACTGTAACCATTATGGTACCTGCGCATAATGAAGGTATGGTTATTGTGGCTACCGTAGAGCACATCCTGCGCCTGAATTATCCGGAGGATAAGGTCCAGGTTATCGTTATTGCAGATAACTGCACCGATGATACAGCGGAGAAGCTCCGGACATTTTTGAGTAAAACCAGTTATGTACATCGGAATGTGACCGTTATGGAACGTAAGGGTACGGGAGGCAAGTCCGGTGCATTGAATGATGGTTTGGAGATATCTACGGGAGAATGGATTTGCATCTTTGATGCAGATGCTGCACCTGAGCGGAATTCCCTGATGTTTTTGACACAGAAGGCTTTGGAAAACCCGGAACAATACGGCGTGGTGTTTGGCCGGAATAAAGCACGGAACCGGGGACAAAATTTCTTATCCCAATGCATTAATCTGGAGATTATCACATCTCAGCGGGTGTACCATACAGGGCTGTGGGAATTATTCCAGGTCGGTTCCATTCCAGGGACCAATTATATTATTAAAACGAAGCTGATCCGGGAGATCGGGGGCTGGGATGTTACGGCGATCACAGAAGATACGGCATTATCCTTTGAGATTCTGAATCGTGGTCAGTTTGTTGCCCTTGCGCCCCAGGCAGAAGCGTATCAGCAGGAGCCGGAGAAGCTCAGCGTGTATATGAAGCAGCGTGAACGGTGGGCAAAAGGGAACTATCAGGTCGTTCTGGATAATATCCATAACCTGTTCAACCGATCCAGCTGGCGTAACAAATTATTGGTTCTCTATTATGCAGTCAGCTATTTTTGGTTTATGCTCGCCATTATTGTATCGGATATTATCTTTTTGGTTAATCTCGTCTACCAGATCATTGCCATATTCAAACCGGACGTGAGTTCGCCGTTCCAGTTTGCCGGAGATGCCTATGTGTTCCTCGTCATTGGATGGGCATTGATGTACTTTATATATGTATTGCAGATTAACCTGGCACTCGCGGCAGACATTGGACAGAGCAATATACGTAATTTCGTATACGCCTGCGTATCTTATTTTACGTATGCACAGCTGTTCATTATCATCTCGATCAAGGCATTTTACTCTTTGGTCATGGACAAGATCAAGAAACGTGAGAGCAAATGGTACAAAACGCAGCGCTTTGGCTGAGCTATTATAACGATCATCTTCTAATCATAAAGGGCTGTTTGCTGGATTATGTCCGGCGGCAGCCTTTTTGCTGTAGAAACAGACACCGAAATTCGGTATAATTCTCCAGGCTGAATATGAGAGACTGAACTTCATCACAGTAACGGAGGGTTGCGCAATGAGCGAACGGGGATCGGATTTTTACGAAGATGAGGCTAATTTCGAGAAGTATATGGAGCGCAGGCAGTGGCAGGAGAATGCCAATGATACATTGGAGAAGCCCGTGATGCTGGAGCTGATCGGAGATGTTGGGGGCAAGAGCATATTGGATCTCGGCTGCGGGGATGCGAGGTTCGGGGCAGAACTGTTGGGCCCCGGCCACCTCGGCGGCAGTTATACGGGGATCGAAGGTTCAGCGAATATGATTCAGGCTGCCAATGCATCGATAAAGGGCCAGAACGCACAGATTGAGCAAGCGTATATGGAGGAGTGGAGTTATCCCGCTAATACATACGATCTGGTCATATCCAGACTGGCGATTCATTATATCGAGGATGTAGACAGCCTGTTCCGCAAGGTATACCACACGTTAAAAGAGAATGGTGCATTCGTATTTTCGGTCGAGCATCCTGTGATCACGTCGACGTTGCAACCTTCGGGAGTCCGAACCAACTGGGTCGTCGATCAATATTTTGTGGAGGGATTTCGGGAGCAGCAATGGCTTGGGGGTACGGTGAAGAAAATGCATCGCTCCATCGAATCCTACTACATGGCATTACAGCAGGCAGGATTTCAAGTACAGCATCTGCGGGAATCGACGCCACAGCGTCAATATTTTGCAAACGAGGAGACGTACCTGCGCAGACAGCGCATCCCGTTGTTTTTATTCCTCTCTGCCCGGAAATAGTACACAGAAAACTGTGGATAATTCATAATATAGTACAGCAGCCCAAAAACCTGTCCACATGTGGATAAGATTTTGGGCTGCTTCGACTGTTCTGATGTGAATAGATATAGAAAATTATTTTTCCGATGCTCTTACATAGACACGTTCTCCATGTCGATCCACATCCACAGGCGCTTCAAAAAAGTGACTCAGTACATCTCTGTTCATCAACTCGCCGGTTAATCCGCTATTTACGATCTCGCCCCGCCGGAGCAGAAGACTGTGGCTGAACACAGGCAATATTTCTTCCGTATGATGAGTCACATAGATGAGCGAAGGTGTGTCCGGTTTTTGCGTCAGCTCGCTGATGCTCTCCAGCAGCCGCTCTCTGGAGAACAGATCGAGCCCATTGCATGGTTCGTCCAGAATGAGTACACGCGGGTTAGCCATCAGGGCTCTGGCAATGAGCAGCTTCTGCTTCTCCCCCTGGGAGCAGGTACGGTATTCGCGATCCCACAGATGCTGACAACCGAGTGTATGCATCAATTCCCGTGCCTGATCCAGGTCTTCATCCGAAAGTTTATCGTACAGTCCGATGGTGGCGTGTTTGCCGCTGATCACGACATACTGGGCGCGGTCGGTCCCGTATAATTTCTCCTGAAGGGAGGAGCTGACCCAGCCGATCGACTTCCGCAGCTCACGCAAATCCACATCCCCGTAACGGTGTCCGAGCACGTTTATTGTACCTTCTGTAGGCCAGAGATATCCGGTGATCATGTTCAGGAGGGTGGTTTTGCCGGAACCATTCAGGCCAAGCAGTGCCCAATGTTCGCCTTCGTTTACACGCCAGCTGACATCGTTCAGCAGGGTGATCGGTCCCCTTTTCCAACTAACATGCTGTACATCAATGATCATGGGTTATTCCTTCTTTCTGTTCAGCCTCTGTCTCGATTCGGTTATCCTGACCTTATTGTAGTCACAAAATGACAAGCGTTTCAATATATTAGGCATTTCTTGGCCGATCTCGGCGCAGGAATACAGCACATACCCCGAGCAGCGGTAAAAAGGAACATAGCTTGATGACGAATGAAATGCTGGTCACATCAATCAGGGAACCGAGCACGACTGAGCCAAGTCCGGCCATGCCGAATGACAGGCCGAAGAACAATCCGGACACCGTTCCGATATGACGCGGCAGCAGCTCCTGTGCATACACAATGATGACGCTGAAGCCGGACATGAGAATCAGTCCGATGATGCCGCATAATACCATGGATAGAGCAGGTCCTGCATAAGGCAGCAGCAGTGAAAATGGTGCAGTACCCGCGATGGAGAACCAGATCATCGGTTTACGTCCATAACGGTCCGCCAGTGGGCCGCCGAGCAAGGTTCCAACCATGCCTGCAAATTGCAGAACGAACAGGCAGATCTGTGCCTGCGAAAGAGGCAGGTTATACGCATCGGCATAATAAAAGGCATAGTATCCGGTCATGCCGGCAATATATACGAATTTGGAAAACAGCAGCAGGATGAGGATCCCCATCGTAAAAGCGATAAATCCCCGACTTGCAGGCTGAGCAGCAGGCTGCACAATGCCATTTGCCTGTACTGGCTGTTGCTGACGACTGCGATTGTCTGCCAGCTTGTCTTTGTACCAACGGCTGACGGAAGACTGGATCACGATCCCGATCAGGGCAAAAGCCATGAGCCACAGAAAACTAAGCTGTCCATGCGGGAGCAGGATAAAGGCAACCAGCAGCGGGGCGAGAGCCTGCCCCGTGTTGCCGCCGACCTGGAAGATGGATTGTGCCATCCCGCGTCCGCGACCTGCCGCCAGATGAGCGACGCGTGAGGATTCAGGATGCAGGATGGATGAGCCTATGCCAATCAATGCTGCGGAGACAAGCAGCATCCATAACTCGGAAGACAAGGCAAAGCCGAGAACACCGATGAGAGAGAATAACATGCCGCCGGGCAGCAGAATCGGCATCGGCTTGCGATCCGACATATAACCGACCAGCGGCTGAAGGACCGATGCGGTAATATTCAACGTGAAGGCAATCCAGCCCATTTGGGCGAAACTGAGCTGCATGGTTTGCTGGAACAGCGGGAAAGCAGACGGGACAACAGTCTGCATCGCATCATTCAGCAGATGGGCGAAGCTGACTCCGGCAAGCGCCCAATTGGCGGAGTGATTGATTTGCATTTTGCTTACAGCGGCTTGAGCCACGGGAGACCACCTCGAATTATTTTTTTACCATGATAAAAGATACAGACAGCAATTGTCTTTGTGAAAAGTGCTTGGAAAGTGAGCACGATTTGCTATAATGTCAGCAGGTGAGGAAACGATGGAATTAAACATGATGCTGAATGGATTGGAATTGTGGAAGGCTTCTGGCGGATTCGCCAATGAACCCCATGTGCATGATGACTGGTATCAGATTACGTTGCCTGTAAAAGGGCAGTGTCATCTGGTACAGGAGCAGCAGGCATATCCACTGCAAGCGGGACTGGGCATTATTGCGCATCCCCGGATGGAGCACTTTTTCGAGATTGGTTCGAATTCCGCAGTTATCGTTATCAAGTTTCGAAATCTGCCAGTTGGCCGCTTGGAGGATTCGGATCGACCAGGGGCACAGACTGAATTTCGGACCACACAAACCTTTGATCCTGCTGAAATTAGCAGACTGTTTCGAGGCTGGAACGCCCTTTTGCTGGATGATGCGCCTGAACCGTTACAAATACAGGAAACGGAGCTTGCGGTAGAGACATATCTTGGACGGATGCTAACTGGTCAACCAAATGAGAGTAACCTGACGCTGGCAACCGCAGGAATAGGTGTGGTGGGGAGTACGGGGTCTGGTCTGGTATGCGGGCAGCTTCAAAATCTCTATCAGCGAACAAGCAGCAACGGCGGCGCGTCCATCGACCCCCATCTGCGGCGCGTGTTGGAATATATACACAGTGACTATACAAGTCCAATGGACATTGAATCGATGGCGGCGGTTGCACACCAGAGCAGATATCACTTTATGCGTTCCTTCAAGGCGCTGACAGGTTCAACGCCGTATCAGTACGTGCTGAATTTGCGCGTGGAGGAAGCTACCCGACGCCTGCGCCATACCACAGATTCAGTGACCACCATCAGCTTTGGGCTGGGGTTCTCCAATGTCAGTCAGTTCTACAGAGCGTTTCAGCGAGTGACGGGGGTAACACCAATGGAGTATCGGAACCAGATGTAGAATCCGAAGAGGTTGAAGCTACAAATACATGTTTCAAAAATAGAACAATCCTGCGCTTCACTAGAGTGCTGGCGTAGGCAGGACAAGAGCCGGGCAGAACGGGCCCGCACAGGCAGCAGAGCTGATCGTATCACTCATCCGCTTATGAGCAGGTGGATGATCTGGTCGTCATTCAGCTGAAGCTGAATCATCGCAAAATTAGAAGGCAGCTTGCCGCCAACGGGTGTCTGAGCATTAAATGATAGGCTGAGTACAACATTCAAGGTCCATGGAGGGTTCTTTTATGCAGGTACAAACGCAGTTATCCTGGTCGCAGCGAATAGCGGAGATGATATGCCAGCAATCTGATGGAGAAAGATATCATAAGCTTTCTTTGAAACGGTGGGCTTGTGTTCAAGCGATGACGTTAATGGCAGTGGCATGCACCGATGAGCATTATGGCGAGGACGAGTATGTTTCCTTTATGAAAAGGCATTTGGATCTGTATATTCAGGAAGACGGTTCTGTCGGAACGTGTTCCCTGGAAGCGTACAATCTGGATCGGGATGGTTCGTACAGTTATTATGTCGGCGAGCAGATCGTGAGTGATTCCTTCATGGGCGTGGCACCGCTCCTGCTGGCTGCGCTGGAGATGGAGCGATTGCCATGAACAAGCCTATGTCACAAGGTGCGGATGTCGGCATGAGGGGTTACCTGGTTGCTGCGGATGGAAGCGGCGATTATTCCACCATTCAAGCGGCCATTGATGCCATTCCGTTTAACTGCAACGATAAGTTCAAGATTCGCATTAAGCCGGGAAACTATGTGGAGAAGCTGGATATCGTGAGATCGAAGGTTCACCTTATCGGAGAAAGCGCAGAGCAGACGATAGTGACGTATGGCGATTATGCACTCAAGAAATTCCCGAACGGGGAGTTATATCATACCTTTCATTCCTATACGGCTTTTATCGGGGCTGATGATTTCACGGCAGAGGGGATTTCTTTTGTCAACTCTGCCGGACCGGGCAAGGACGTGGGGCAGGCGTTGGCCATTTACGTGGATGGAGACCGGGCAGCCTTTCGCCGCTGCCGATTTATCGGTCACCAGGACACCATTTTTACCGGACCGCTGCCCGAGCAGCCAATTGACCGGAGTTTCTTCGGGGGGCCGCGTGACGGAGCGGAGCGGCGGAAGCTGCGCCAATATTATGAGGACTGTTACATTGAGGGCGATGTGGATTTTATTTTTGGCTCGGCTACAGCGGTGTTTCAGGGTTGTGAGATCTTTGCAAAGAATCGCTTGAGCGATGTTGCTGCAGAGGGAGAAGTGAATGGCTGGATTACGGCTGCTTCCACACCAGAGGATGCACGTTATGGCTATGTGTTTATCAATTGTGACCTGACCAGCAACGCCCCCGCCGAGTCTGTATATCTGGGCAGGCCATGGCGCAATCATGCGAAAGTCTGCTTCCTGAACTGCTGGATGGGGGCTCATGTGAAGCAGGAAGGCTGGCATAATTGGAACAAAACGGATGCGGAAGCGACGGTGGTGTACGCCGAATATCATAGTGCCGGGCCTGGGGCTGGCAATGCGATGGGCCGAGTTCCATGGGCGAGAACACTCAGTGAGCAGGAAGCAGGCGAGTACACTGTTCCTCTGATTCTGTCTGGAGAGGATGGGTGGCAACCTTTCGAAGGGGAGGCAGGTTAATCGGCGGTAAAAGATGCTTTCTTCTCTGCGAAACAAAAGATAAAAGGCTGTCTTTCAAGTCTCCTAAGGACTTGGTAGACAGCCTTTTTTGTGCGGCATATTACATTTTTCGCCCCCAATAGAAATAATTTATCCCTTATCTGATTTGCATTTTACTGATTAAATACAGGGTGAGGATCTGTAAATTCCCTGTAAAATTTGGATGATGTCTGCAAAAAAAGAAAACGAGAGGGAAGGTCCATTTTGATAAGGGAAGGGAGTGAAGCGATACTCATCGTCAGACGGTTTTATAAGCTCTATAGATCGCGGATCACTTGTATGTGTATCAGTGAAGCTTTGTTTGCAAGGTGAAAATAATCTGAATACAGGAGGGATTTTGCTTGAATCAAGCTGTTCGATTCCGCCCGGTCATTACATTCGTTTTGGCATTTCTTCTGATTATTACGTGGTTTGCACCGAGAGCTGATGCCGCTGCCCAGTGGCAGGCAGGCACCGCATACAAAAAAGGAGATCTAGTAACCTATTTAAATAAAGATTATGAGTGTATTCAGCCCCATACGGCGTTGACCGGATGGGAGCCCTCAAATGTGCCTGCGTTGTGGAAATACGTCGGGGAAGGTACTGGAGGGGGGACTCCAACTCCGGATACGACACCACCTTCCGTTCCTGCAGGTTTAACCTCATCCCTCGTTACGGATACATCGGTCAATCTTACCTGGAACGCATCCACGGACAATGTGGGTGTAACCGGATATGAAGTGTACCGGAACGGTACTCTCGCGGCGAACACTTCAACGACTACGGCTGTAGTAACAGGACTGACAGCCGGCACCACATATGTTTTTACAGTCAAAGCAAAAGATGCGGCAGGCAATCTGTCCGCTGCAAGCACCTCTCTCAGCGTTACCACTTCCACCGGATCTTCGAATCCTGGGCCTAGCGGCAGCAAATGGCTGATCGGCTACTGGCACAACTTCGATAACGGCTCTACCAATATCAGACTTCGCAACGTATCAACAGCCTATGATGTCATCAATGTTTCCTTTGCCGAACCGATTTCACCCGGCAGCGGAACGCTCGCTTTTACTCCGTATAACGCTACGGTAGAAGAGTTTAAGTCGGACATTGCGTACCTTCAAAGCCAAGGGAAGAAGGTACTGATTTCCATGGGAGGAGCCAATGGCACGATTGAGCTCACAGATGCGACCAAGAGACAACAGTTCGAGGATTCCCTAAAATCCATTATTTCGACTTACGGATTCAATGGCCTCGACATCGATCTTGAAGGAAGCTCCCTGTCTTTAAATGCGGGCGATACCGACTTTCGCAGTCCAACGACTCCGAAGATCGTTAACCTGATCAACGGTGTGAAAGCGCTTAAATCACACTTTGGTGCTAATTTTGTCCTGACCGCTGCACCGGAAACAGCCTACGTACAGGGCGGATATCTGAACTATGGCGGTCCTTGGGGAGCATACCTGCCGGTCATTCATGCCTTGCGTAATGACCTGACTCTGCTTCATGTGCAGCACTATAACACAGGTTCCATGGTGGGGCTGGATGGGCGCTCCTACGCTCAAGGGACAGCAGATTTCCATGTTGCCATGGCTGAAATGCTGCTTCAAGGTTTTAATGTAGGTGGAAGTTCTGGCCCATTCTTTAGTCCGCTGCGACCGGATCAGATTGCAATCGGCGTACCGGCTTCCCAGCAGGCTGCCGGAGGCGGTTATACGACGCCAGCCGAGCTGCAGAAGGCATTGAATTATTTGATCAAAGGCGTGTCGTACGGCGGCTCCTATGCCCTCCGCCAACCCGCAGGCTATCCAGGCCTTAAGGGGATTATGACCTGGTCGATCAACTGGGATGCGTATACGAACAACCAGTTTTCGAACGCACATCGTTCATTCCTGAATGGTTTTAGCACGCAAATGACAAAGGAGGCTGTGTACTAAATGATAAATTTAAATAAACACACTGCTTTTAAGAAGACTGCAAAGTTTTTCCTTGGTCTGTCCCTGCTCTTATCCGTCATTGTCCCTTCCTTTGCACTCCAACCTGCTACGGCTGAAGCGGCGGATGGTTATAAAATTGTTGGTTACTACCCGTCCTGGGCTGCCTACGGAAGAAACTATAATGTAACCGATATCGACCCGACCAAAGTGACGCATATCAACTATGCTTTTGCCGATATTTGCTGGAACGGCATTCATGGAAATCCGGACCCTTCGGGCCCCAATCCGGTAACCTGGACCTGTCAGAATGAAAAAAGCCAAACGATCAATGTACCGAACGGAACGATCGTACTTGGCGATCCATGGATCGATACCGGCAAGACATTTGCAGGAGATACATGGGATCAGCCCATTGCAGGCAATATCAATCAGCTTAACAAGCTGAAACAAATTAATCCTAACCTGAAAACCATTATCTCCGTCGGAGGATGGACATGGTCCAACCGCTTCTCTGATGTAGCCGCGACGGCTGCAACTCGTGAAGTCTTTGCGAACTCTGCCGTCGACTTCCTGCGGAAGTACAATTTTGACGGGGTGGATCTGGACTGGGAGTACCCGGTATCAGGCGGACTCGATGGTAACAGCAAACGTCCAGAAGATAAGCAGAACTACACCCTGCTCTTGAGCAAAATCCGTGAAAAGCTGGATGCAGCGGGAGCTGTGGATGGCAAGAAGTATTTGCTTACGATTGCAAGTGGTGCATCGGCGACCTATGCTGCCAATACGGAGCTGGCAAAAATTGCGGCCATCGTCGACTGGATTAACATTATGACATACGATTTTAACGGGGCTTGGCAAAAAATCAGCGCGCATAATGCGCCGTTGAACTATGATCCTGCGGCTTCAGCTGCTGGTGTACCAGATGCGAATACCTTTAATGTGGCAGCCGGAGCACAAGGGCATTTGAATGCAGGCGTGCCAGCCGCTAAACTTGTGCTTGGTGTTCCATTCTATGGCCGTGGCTGGGATGGATGTGCACAGGCGAATAATGGCCAGTATCAGACGTGTACAGGTGGTTCTTCCGTTGGAACATGGGAAGCAGGTTCCTTTGATTTCTATGATCTGGAAGCCAACTACATCAACAAAAACGGGTACACGCGTTACTGGAATGACACGGCCAAAGTGCCATATCTCTATAATGCGTCCAACAAGCGCTTTATCAGTTATGATGATGCGGAGTCCGTTGGATATAAAACGGCTTATATCAAGAGCAAAGGACTCGGTGGTGCGATGTTCTGGGAGCTGAGCGGTGACCGTAACAAAACACTCCAAAACAAATTGAAAGCCGATCTGCCTACCGGTGGTACAGTGCCTCCAGTAGATACGACGGCACCAAGCGTACCGGGGAATGCCCTTTCGACAGGCGTGACGGCGAATTCAGTGACGCTGGCCTGGAATGCTTCAACGGATAATGTAGGGGTTACCGGTTATAACGTCTATAATGGCGCTAATCTTGCGACATCCGTCACCGGAACGACTGCAACGATCAGTGGACTTACAGCGGGCACTTCATATACCTTCACGGTAAAAGCAAAAGATGCAGCAGGTAATCTGTCTGCGGCCAGTAATGCAGTAACCGTGAGCACAACAGCTCAGCCGGGAGGCGATACGCAAGCACCAACTGCACCAACGAACCTTGCGTCGACCGCCCAAACAACATCCAGCATAACGCTGAGCTGGACGGCATCCACTGACAATGTCGGTGTAACGGGTTATGACGTGTACAACGGAACGGCACTGGCAACAACGGTAACCGGAACGACAGCAACAATCAGCGGGCTTGCAGCGGATACCTCATATACTTTTACGGTAAAAGCAAAAGATGCGGCGGGTAATGCATCTGCAGCGAGCAACGCGGTTAGCGTGAAGACGGCGGCTGAAACGACGAATCCGGGCGTATCCGCTTGGCAGGCCAACACAGCTTATACTGCGGGACAATTGGTCACATATAACGGCAAGACGTATAAATGCTTGCAGCCCCACACCTCCTTGCCAGGGTGGGAACCATCCAACGTGCCCGCATTGTGGCAGCTCCAATAGTTAAAAATTTAATTGCAATATTTTTAACTGAAACGTGCAGTAGACAAGAAAAACCACCGGTCCACCCGGTGGTTTTTCGCTCATATGAATGAAACTAAGAAAAGTCGTTTGTACTCTACGCTGAAAGGAACAATCATTCGGCAAAATATAGGGATCAAAATCATAAATCCACTTATTACAGACTCGTTAAAAAAGCAGTAGCCGATCTAGGAACCAAGAAATTCTAGACCTGCTACCGCTTTTTATTGTGCTATCGTACCTGCTACAGACCACTAAAGATAATATCTGCTTATTTCTCCTTAGTTGGTTCGGCCTGAATAACAAGAAGAAATACAACATAATTGGCTTTGTGCTGCGCTCCTTAGTGTACGGAAATCGGTGAGTTTACTGGATTTAATTACACAGTGTACGTTTTGTGCATTTTTGTTTAAGCCAGATACATAGCAATTGTTTCGACATATCGTAACAAACCTGGTACTGGCGGGAATTTACATACTACCAGACTTACGGTGGACAGGTAATACGCGCTGTTCCACTTTTTCATATAAAGCCAGAAACCGCCTGATAATCCCAAGCTTTGGTGCCAACCAATAGATGAACAAAGCTGAAATGATGCTAATCAACGCTCCCACTGCGATATCCACTGGATAATGAACTCCAACCCAAACGCGGGAGACAGCACCACAGCAAGCAAGCGCCAGCCAGAGCCACCCTCCCTTTCTCCGGACAAGCCAGAAGGAGACAGAGATGGAAAAAAACAAAATCGTATGATCGCTCGGAAAAGAATTATCTATATCGTGGTTTAGGAGTTTGTTGACATTTGGCAATACCGCGAACGGCTGATAATGCTCATAAAACTTGCCTGCCAATTTACCGATGATCTCTGCCAGAACAAAAGCAAGCCCTGCCTGGATAACCATCATCCGATTCCGGCTGCTGCGGGTGAACCAATAAACAAGCATTGCTAGCGCGAGTACATACAGCATATATTCCGCCACAAAGACAGCAGCGGGATTCAGAAAAGCAAACTGTTTGCCCAGATCGTTAATCGTCCGAAACATATCAATATCCCATTGAAACAAAATCCTACCTCCATCTGAATTTCCGACTTACAATGGAGAACTCCAACCAGCCTACCTCAGTGATTATCCATTTTTTTCGAAGTAGGCTATTGTTGCCACTAGTCCTAACAGCAGCAGCATAAAGCGACACATAGGAATAGAACGAAGGGTATGCAGGAACTCCACAATCAAATGCACGACTGACCATGGAAAAATCGCTTTATAGTCATAGTTTGCCGACACTATATTCGCCATCTTAAACACAACTGTAAAAATAATGGTTTACACGCAGTTAGTTTTTTGCACATGTTTGTAATAAACATCGTCGGGGCCGACAATAGAAACAGCTAACTTCACCCAACATAATGCCGATTCTTAGCTGTTAGATGACGCACCATGACGTAATCCCGAAAAACAGGAACATCAGCATTACGATAATACGTTTACAGGACGTCCTCTATCAGCAATCTGCTATACTCTTCTGTCTCTTTGCACGAACAGGTCGTACAAATCGTCCCCTTGTAACCGTTCTTTAATACGAGATTATCCGGTTCCACCGGACCGAAGCTGCCGCAAATAGCCGCTGCGGATAACCAGGAAGTACACGATTTGAATGATCGCGAATGCACTCAACACGATTATCGACTCTTTGATGAGCGAAAAATTGAACATGCCCTGCAGTGCCGTCAGTGCCACTGCACCGTGAATGAGCGCGATGGCAATCGGCAGGAAGAACAGAATAGCCATCTGGCGAGTGACGATCTTCGACAGCTCACGGCTGGTCAGCCCGAGCTTCATGATTGAAGCGTACTTCGCCTTGTCATCATCCAGATCCGTGTACAGTCGGAAATAGAGGAAGCTGCCGGACGCCACAAAGAACACCACGCCAATGAACAACCCAACGAACATCACTGCGCTATAGCTCTGAAGCAACTGCTTGATGTGGAACGCCAGTGAGAAGAAGCTATCATTCTTGGAATGGCCAATCTCACCTTCCAGCTGCTGGCCGACTGCTTCTGTCGCCTCCCAGTCACTGACCGCGAACACATAGTAGCCCTCGGACGATTGCGGCTCCGGCAGCTGCTCGTAGCGGTCATCATTCAAGACATAGTACTTGTTGTACTTCGACATGTACTCCGACATTAAGAAGGAGGCGCTCTGTGTGATCAACAGTGGTTTCCCGCCGCCTTCCACTGCCAGCTCCTGCTCGTCGAAGGATTCGCCTCTTCCGTCTATTGAGTTGTACTGGACGATAGCCGCTTCGTTCGCCCCTAGTTTCAACTTCTGATCCCCGGCGACAACGGCAAATGTGTTGTACATTGACTCGCTGACGATCATCACCGTTTCGTTGCTCTCGGCTCGTTTGTAAGAGCGCAGCTCGGCCTGCAGCTTCTTGAAGGGAATTCCCTCCACGAAAAGTTTATGTTCGATCACATCAACCGCTGAGGCGGCCTGTTCCGGAGAGTTCCCCGCATACGAGATATATTCAAAGGCGAACGGTTTTTCAATCGACTCAGTAAGGATCGTCTTGAACCCGACTAGGGCACCGATTGCTGAGAAAGAGACAGTCGACAGGATCGTCACAAGGAAAAAAGTGCGGGCATTGTCCTTCATCCGATAAGCAAGATCGTTGAAAAACAACAAGTTCGTTCGTCGCCAGAATAGCCTCCGGTTGTGCTTCAAGCCGCGGATCGTATATACGCTCAATTGAGTGAACAAAAAGTACGTCCCGACGACGACCGCCGCTGTCACTGGCAGCAATGCATACACGACCATCAAGCCTTTGACGACCAGCGACACACCATATCCACAACCGATCAGTGCGAGCGACGCGAGTGACAGCCAGATGGAAGCGCGGGGCTCAGGCCGGGGCTTGGTGGATCCTTTGAGCAGGTCGATCAGCTTGTTGCCGCGAAAGAACAGCACCGTAAAAAGCGAGATGCCCAGAAAAAGCAGCATGAACGCGGCAAAGGTCAGACCGAGCGCTCGGTACGGCATGTAGAAGGGGAGATCTTCCTCCATCCCAATCAGCGACTCCGCCGCAAGCAACAATATCTTGGATAGCACCAGCCCGGACGCGACGCCAGTCAGCGTGGCGCCGAAGCCAATCACAATATTTTCGATAAATACGAGCCTCCGGAGCTGCATATTGGTGATGCCGAACATGACCAGCAATCCGAACTCTCGGCTGCGCGACTTGATAAAAGCGCTCATCGAATAAAGGACAAAGAAGAATGAGAATAGGTAGATGAGCATCTGCGCCACTAGTAATCCGATCGTTACCGGACTGCCGATTTCTCTCGTTGCCAGTCCCGGATGAAAGGCGAAAACGCCATAGACGAAAAACACCATCACCGCAAATGCGCTGCTGAGAAAATACGCTATGTACAGGCGTTTGTTGCGCATGACGTTATTAAACGCGAATTGTCGAAAGGTCATGCGCATTCCCTCCAAGCAGCGACAGCACATCGATGATTTTTTGGAAGAACGCCTGCTGGCTGTCCCCGCGGTGAATCTCGTTGTACAGTTCACCGTCCTTGATGAACAGCACGCGGTGACAGTAGCTGGCCGCCAGCGCGTCATGCGTGACAAGCAGCATCGTCGCCCCGTCCGCCCGGTTGATCGCCGTCAGCGTTTCCATAACGTCCCGAGATGATTTGGAGTCGAGGTTACCTGTCGGTTCATCAGCCAGCAGCAGCTTCGGCTCGTGAATGATCGCCCGGGCGATGGCCGTCCTCTGCGCCTGTCCGCCGGATACTTCATAGGGCCATTTGTTCAGAATGGAGGCGATCCCAAGCCTGTCAGCGATTCTATGCGCCTTCTCCTCCATCGTGCGCACCTTCTCACCTTCCAGCGTCAGCGGCAGCACGATATTTTCTAAAATTGTCAGTGTGTTAAGCAGATTGTAGTCTTGAAAAATAAATCCAAGCTGTTGTCGGCGGAACCGGGCGAGCGCGTTGTGGCCCAATTGGTGTGGGTTCTGGCCGTCGATGAGCACTTCACCGGAAGTCGGATTGTCGATCGTCGCGATCAACTGTAGTAGCGTCGTCTTGCCGCTGCCCGATGGCCCCATAATGCCGACAAACTCGCCCTTCTCGACGCTGAACGATATATCGCCGAGTGCCCGGTGCACGACCTGGCCGCTGTAAATCTTGCCCAGATGAGTTGTTCGCAGAAGTTCCATATCCTCGCTCCTTCATGCAGCCGGTGATTTCTTGTTCTCCACCTCAAGTATACGGTGGGCTCGTCGAGCAACCAATCGACGAAGATTACATTTAGCTTACATCGATGTAAGCTTGACCGCAGTCAGGAAATAAACCCGCACCCGGGTGCCAACGTCAACGGTAGAATCGATCTCCAGCTCGTGGCCCAGCCGGTTGCAAACTTCTTGCGCCAGATGCAGCCCCATTCCCGTCGACTCCCTGAACTTGCGGCCGCTCTCACCAGTGTAGAACGGCCGAGTCACCCGCTTTAAGTCGGCTAGAGGAATGCCGATGCCTTCGTCTGCCACCTCCAGCACTGTCTTCGCGCCTTGCCGCCAGGCGCGAATGGCGACGGTCCGGCCGCAGCCAGCAGAGTATTTGATCGCGTTCGACAGCAATTGGGTCAACACGAACCCGATCCACTTCTCGTCGGTCGGCACCGTCAGTTCGTCGTCTATCTGAACTTGAGGGTATAGATTATTGACAATGAACAGCCGCTTGTGTTCATTGACCGTTTTTCGCACAACACGCTTAAGTGGCACATGCGCCGCTTGGAAATCTTCCTCAAACGTCTCCAGACGGGTCGCGTGCAGCACTGTCTCTAGCCCCCACTGGATTCGGTCTGCTTCGTCGCGGATGTCGACCTGCCGCCGGTCGCTCTCGTTTTCGGTCAGCAGGTGGATAACCGAAAGCGGCGTTTTCATCTGGTGGACCCATTGGGTAATGAATGTCGAATGCTCACGGCGGCGCCGCTCCATCTCCATGATACGAGTCATGTACAGTGCATACTGCGCCTGTAGCAGTTGGTCGACTGCCTGCGCGATGGGGGCACTGCTGCCGGAACCAGCCGCCGACTTATCCAGCTCGTTTAGCGGCTCCGCAAGCCGATCGTACATCTTGCGATGGCTGATATAGCGCCATCCGGTATAAGCTAGCAGGGTGACCATGCCAAGAAATATCGAATAGAGGGCGGTGTACACGTTGCGATAGCCGTCAAGCCAGTAGACCGCCACAACCAGCGTCAGCTGAACAAGATGCATGACAAATAGGGGCCAATGCTCGCGAATCAGCAGCTTCATTTGGATTCACCCAATTCGTCCGTTTCCAGCACTAGCTTGTATCCGGACCCGCGCACCGTCTCGATGCTACCCGCAACTGCGATCTCCTGAATTTTCTTGCGGACACGCGCGATGTTCACGTTCAGTGTGTTCTCGTCCACGAACTGCTGGTCGTCCCACAGCCTATCCAGCAGCGCTTCGCGGGTAACGACCAGCGGGTAGCGCAGAAGCAGCAGGTCCAGCAGATCCGCCTCCTTGCGCGCCAATGCGACAGTCGCGCCCTGCCACTTCAGCTCCAGCCGATCCGGATAGAGGGCGAGCCCGCCTCGCTCGACCATTTTTTCCCGCGCATCCCCCGCATATTCGCCGTACACCCGCCGCAACTGGCTGCGCACCTTGGCAATGACCAACTCATGGTGAAACGGCTTAGTCATATAGTCATCAGCTCCGTACTCCAGCGCCATTACCTGATCCATATCGCCTGATCGGGCGCTGATGAAGATGATCGGACAGGTGGACACTTTGCGGATCTGCCGGCACCAGTAATACCCGTCGTAACTCGGCAGATTGACATCCAGCAGTACAAGATGGGGCTCGTAATGTTGAAACTGCGCCATTATATCTTCAAAATCGTCCGCATACTGCGCTGTTAAGTTGTACTTTTCCAGACAAGCCTGTAAAAGCGAAGCCAAATTCGGATCGTCCTCCACAATCCATATGCGATACATTGCAACTCTCCTCCTCTGCGTCATCGTGTTCATAAGAAGCGCAGCTTGTTTGCTCCACTTGCCCCTGGCGCGGCATACCCGCTCGCAGCCGAGGTAGTGAATGGGGCGACTGTCTCTATATTAACATAAACATAATTGCTGATAATCGTTACAAGCCCATCGAACCTAAGGGATACGAGAACTAACATCATTCGCTACAATGGATATAATTTACTGACGTTAACCTTAAGGATTTGGAAAGCGAGGCAGCTAAGATTCAGCAGATCGTAATAAATGGTGAAACGAAAACCTTCAAATGGGGCAATGTAACAAATCCCTCCTTTTATCCTCAAGTATCGGTCGTTGATTTAGATGCAGATGGGGAAGATGAAGTTGTCATTGTTCTGATCCACGTCACGTCAAAAAACCTCCAACTCTCGTACATAATGAGAGTTGGAGGTTTTGCCCTACTTATTTTTGCTGTAAATCAACCCTGAATCATGTGGAAACTTCAATTAGAAATCAAAGTTGTCCGGGTCAGGTCCTACGCGAACATCTTCGTTCAGCGCGCTAATACGCTCCATCTCATCATTGGTCAATTCGAAGTCGAAGATGGAAGAGTTCTCGACGATACGTTTCTCCTTGGTAGACTTCGGAATCGTGATAACACCGTTCTGCAAGTCCCAGCGGAGGATGATTTGTGCTACCGATTTACCTTTCGCAGTGGCAATCTCGGTCAGGACCGGGTTGTCCAGAAGTTGACCCTGCATCAGCGGGGACCAAGCTTCCAATTGAATTCCGTTTTTCTCACAGAATGCTTTAAGCGGGGCCTGAGTCAGACGAGGGTGGTACTCCACCTGATTGATCACTGGTTTCACTTCGGCATCCTGCATCAGATCTTCAAGGTGATGAATCTGGAAGTTACTTACGCCAATGGCTTTAATGCGGCCTGCTTTGTACAGCTCTTCCATCGCTTTCCATGCGCCTTTGTACTTGCCTGCTTTTGGCCAGTGAATCAAATACAGGTCCAGGTATTCCAGTCCAAGTTTGTTCAGCGTTGTCTCATATGCCGCAAGCGTCTCTTCATATCCGAGATCTGCGTTCCACACTTTGGATGTAATGAACAGATCTTCACGTTTCAGATTATTTTCTGTCAAAGCCTCAGCGATCGCTTGACCTACTCCGGATTCGTTGCCATATATAGCGGCTGTATCAATACTGCGGTACCCGTGAGCAATCGCCTGTTTAACGGCCTCGATGAGTTCGGCTCCTTCTTCTACCTTAAATACGCCAAGTCCGAACCAAGGCATATGAACGCCGTTATTCAATGTAACTGTAGATTGTAAATGTTGTGCTGTCATGTGAAATCCTCCTCAAATTTGGTATCCATTATATTTGTATTGCTTTTCAGTCTTGCCCGCATATTAGCCTGCTGTTCTGACTGAATCTGTCTCCGTCTCTGATGGAGAATAGGGGTCTCTACGTTCGAGTACTCTTGCCCAACCGGTCAGGAGAACGGCAGCCAGAACCATAATAGCACCAACCCATGTGGTATGAATCAGACCAATCGAGTCGGTAATTATACCACCCAAGTATGCGCCTATGGCAATACCTGCATTAAAGGCCGCGATGTTAAAGGCAGAGGCGACGTCTTTGGCCTGCGGTGCGAAACGTTCCGCAAGCGTCACGACGTACATCTGAAGCCCTGGCACGTTCATGAACGCAAGCAGACCCATGCCGAGAATGGTAATTAATGCGGCCAGCTTGAATGGAACTGTGAAATAAAGTATGCCCAGAATAACGGTCTGAATGATAAACATATAGAAGAGCGCTCGGAGCGGATTACGGTTAGCCGCTCTTCCTCCGATAATATTACCGATGGCAATGGCAATTCCGTACAGCAGCAGAATTCCCGCGACTGTTTTCTCGGAATAACCGCTGATATCATGCAATAGTGGAGACAGGTAAGTGAATACGACGAACGTACCCCCATATCCAACAGCAGTAATGACAAAAGCCAACAGCAGCCGCCCGCCCGTTACCAGCTTCAGCTGTTCTCGGAATGCCGTCCGTGTACCGCGCTGCAAGGTGGATGGCACCAGAAGCATGTTGCCGATGAAAGCAAGCACACCTACGACCACGATCAGAATGAAAGCTGCGCGCCAGCCCCAGTTTTGACCGATGAGTGTACCCAGAGGCACTCCAGTCACCGTCGCAATGGTCAAGCCGGAGAACATGATGGCAATGGCGCTTGCCCGGCGGTTTGCAGGTACCAAGTCTGCCGCAATGGTGGAACCAATGGACATGAATACCCCGTGTGCCAGAGCGGAGACGATTCGCGCAATGAGCAGCATGGTAATTCCGCTTGAGAGCGCCGCCATGGTGTTGCCAGCGATAAAAACAACCATGATGGCAAGCAGCAGCGTCTTCCGTGACACTGTTGACGTCAATGAGGTCAGGATCGGTGCCCCGAAGGTTACGCCTAATGCATATAAAGTAACGGTCAGTCCCGCTGTCGTTACGGAAATGCCCAGGTCATCTGCAATGAGGGGCAGCAGTCCAACGCTGATAAATTCAGTGGTGCCGATGGCAAACGCACTGATTGCCAACGCCAGCAGTGCCCACGTACTGCGTTTTGAATCTTGAATCATTTTTTGCTCAACTCCCCAGAATGTAGATTTACGTACCGGCAAATGCTATTATGAATTATTCAATATAAAATGAATAGTACGTACTTTTTAGTACCCTACGTACTTTTTGGTGCCTATATAGCATTCTTCTTAGGTCATTTGAATATAAGGGGAGGACATTCAGCATGATTCGAAAGAAATATAATATATCAGTTGAAGCGACGCTTGAAGTCATAGGAGGCAAGTGGAAATGCGTTATTCTGTGTCATCTGACACATGGCAAAAAACGTACCAGTGATCTCAAGCGTATTATGCCCGCAATTACGCAGAAGATGTTGACTCAGCAGCTGAGAGAGCTTGAAAATGACGGGATTGTGAATCGTATCGTTTATAACCAGGTACCTCCCAAAGTCGAGTATGAACTGAGCGATTATGGCCGGAGTCTGGAACCGATCCTGAATGCACTGTGCAACTGGGGAGATCAGCATATTATCAAGGAATACGGAGACAAATCCACGGTGTTGGAGGATAATGGACTAAATGATTTTAACTCTGTAAACAAGGAGCTGATGAAGCCATGAACTATGAAATTTTATATGATGGTGCATTTGCAATGCTCAAGGTTCACTTGCAACGGGGAGAACGGTTCAAGGCAGAAAGCGGGGCTATGGTATCCATGACGCCAACCGTTGATCTGAAGGGATCTGCGGAGGGTGGCATGTTTGCCGGATTCGGACGAATGATCAGTGGCGAAAAATTCTTCTTTCAGGAATTGACGGCTGCTGGAGGAGCTGCGGAAATTTTGCTCTCGCCATCCACCATGGGAGATGTTGAGGCCATTGAATTGGATGGCTCCTATTCGCTCTACGTACAGAAAGATGGATTTCTGGCTGGAACCGAAGGCATTCAGGTAAATACCAAAATGCAAAACCTGAAGAAAGGCCTCTTCTCGGGAGAGGGTTTCTTTATTATAGAAATCAGCGGGCGAGGAACCGTGTTCTTGTCCTCCTACGGTGCAATCCATGCGATCCATCTGGCTGCGGGTGAAGAAGTAATCGTGGATAATGCCCATCTGGTGGCATGGCCCAATTATATGGACTATCGCATTGAGAAGGCATCACAAGGGTGGTTATCCAGCGTGACCAGTGGAGAAGGACTGGTATGCCGATTCCGGGGTGAGGGAGTGGTCCTGATCCAGAGTCGTAATCCGCAGGGATTTGGACAATGGGTGAAACAATTTATTCCTTCGCGCTAAGTATTCCCTCTAAAATGTACAACGTTGAAACGGATTCGCTTCAACAAACGTTATTTAGATTAAGCCCAAGGTATCAACGATGGAGGTATATTATGGAAATCTCACGATATAAAAACGCACAAGACAGTCCAGGTTACCTGTTATGGCAGGTTACAACGATGTGGCAAAAGGAAATGCGCAGGGTGCTGGAGCCCCTCGGATTGACACAACCCCAGTTTGTTTTATTACATGCCTGTGTGTGGCTGAATGAACACGATCAAGAGGGGAAAGGGGTAACCCAAGTCCAACTTGCCCAATTCGCCAACGTGGATGTTAACGTGACTTCCCAGGTGCTTCGTACTCTTGAAAAAAGAGGGCTGATTGTCCGTAATCGTCATCTGACCGATACGCGTGCTAACATTATTACAACCACGCCGGAAGGAACGCGATTGGCACTTGAGGGGATCGAATTGGCTGAGGCAGCAGACAATGTATTTTTCGACCTTCTAAGTGATCGGAAGGAAGAATACATGGAAATCATGCAGACATTTATCAAACATAAATCAGATCGTTAAGTCATAGCGATTTTTTTCTATATCCGATTAAACTACAGAATGTAGTGGAATTGGGACTAATTATAATATGTGGATGTGAATGCGGCATTCAAAATGAAAATATAAAAGAATATAAATCAACCAACAAACAAAAAAATCCCAAACAAGCCTCCCTCAGACTTTTACGTAGGGAGGCTTGTTTGGGATTGTATTAATCTAAACGGTACGTGGCAAATGGCTCACCATGACGGAACGAACTGCTAAGTTGATCCAGCTCGGCGATCATGTCATTGGTTAGTTTCATGTCCAGACTTGCGAGATTATGCTCCAGCTGTTCGGGACGGGTAGCGCCGACAATTACGGTTGAAACGGCAGGTTGTGCCAGCAGCCAGGCGAGTGAAAGTACACTTGGGGAGCAGCCGAATTCGGCTGCTTTTTGGCTCACTTGTACACCTAAGTTAATGTTACGCTCAAGCAGGAATCGGTTGAAGGATGGATCGGTATCTGCCCTGGAACCGGATGGTATGCCTGCTTCGCCCGTGTACTTTCCGGTTAGAATGCCGCCAGCCAGCGGGAAATACGGAATGATGCCGACGCCCTGGTCGAGACACATCGGTACGAGTTCAAGCTCGGTTGTGCGATCTGCCAGCGAATAGCTGGTTTGGGTCGAGATATAACGTACATATCCTTTTAAGTCGCTGGTGCCTAGAGCTTTCATCAGCTCCCAGGCCGCATAGTTGGAGGCCCCGATATAACGGACTTTGCCGGAAGTAACCATATCGTCCAAAGTGCGCAGCGTCTCATCCAGCGGTGTGTGCGGATCAAAGGTGTGGATCTGATACAGATCCACATAGTCCGTTTGCAGACGCCGCAGGCTATGCTCAAGCTCTTGCTGCAAATGATAGCGGGAGGAACCGCGCCCATGAGGACCCTCATGCCGGGGGAGTCCGGCTTTGGTCGCAAGCACAGCGTTTTCCCGTCTGCCTCTCAGGGCTTGTCCGATAATCCGCTCCGATTCTGTTCCGGCATAGATGTTGGCGGTATCCACAAAGTTGATTCCCTGATCCAGTGCGGCATGAATAATGCGGGTGGAAGCCGCTTCATCCGCTCGTTTACCGAATGCATTGGTACCCAGTCCGAGCGCTGACACACGCAGACCGCTGTTGCCCAAACGTCGATATTCCATCGTTTATCGCTCCTTTAGTGTCATTTGTTGTATAGCAGATTATAACGTAATCTATTGAAAACGTGTTATTAATATAGTTAAATGATTCTAAGACCGTTATTAAAGGAGATATGATGGAGAACAGTGCCGTACATTTAACCAGACGGAAGCCCAAGAAACCGAAGAAGAGATGGAAGAAACCTTTGATGATCATCCTGAGTACTTTGATTGTGCTGGGAGGACTCGGATTTATCTATCAAAAGCAACTCGTCGTGTTTGCATTTAACCTGTTTGCTTCGGAAACTGTAAAGGAAACGCTCGATGAATCTTTCAAGCCAGTCGGCGACAAGGATGCTCCTGTCGTGGAACATACCGACCCATTCTCACTGTTGCTGCTGGGGATTGACCAACGGGATAACGAACCAAGCCGTTCAGATACGATCATCTATTCTGTCGTTCGTCCGGAAGAAAATAAAGTGCTGCTGCTCTCGATTCCACGTGACTCCTATACCGAAATTGTCGGCCGGGATGTGAAATCCAAGATTAATTCAGCCTATGCCCACGGCGAAGCCAAGATGGCGATGGATACGGTAGAGAAGCTGCTGGGGAACAAAGTAGATTTCTACGCTGCCATTAATTTTAACGGACTCAAGGATATTGTTGATGCGGTTGGTGGTGTGGAGCTGCCAATCAAGAAGAATATTGAGAATAAAATGAAAATCCATGAGAAGCTGTTTGTGGAAGCGAACAAACCGATCTACAGCGGTGAAGAAGCACTGGGCTATGTGCGTTACCGGGAAGATTCCGATTTTAACCGGACGATGCGTCACCGGATTTTCCTCAGTGCCTTCATGAATCGTGCGCTGGAGGTCAAAAATCTGACCAAGATCCCGGACGTGATTCAGATTGCAGGATCGAATTTTACAACCAACATGAACTCGGATTTCATCGTGAAGTTTGCCGAGTCTCTATATATGAAAGACACCACGCCAGCCATCAGCAATTACATGCTGAAGGGTGAGGGTGCAACGCGCAGCGGAACATGGTACTATGATCTGTCGGAGGATGATCTGCAATATGTGCGGGGCATGATCACCAATTGGCTGGACCCGGATGCTACAGAGATTATGGAGCCGGAGACGGCGGATACGAAAGATCCTGCGTAAGCATCTGAGGCTCATATGATTACCGGAAGTTGTACATGTGCAGAATGACTATACCAATGAGTTAGAGCCCGGGAAGCAGACGCTTCCCGGGCTTTTTGTATGTGAGTATCTTGTATAAATCGCGTAGTGACTTCCAACCTGGTAGAGAACGGTTGAAATGATTCCATTCCTTAAACCCCATTTTAAAGCATACATATAGTAAAATATAGGAAGGTAGTTCAACATCAACCAACGGAGGAAGCTCATGAAAGAGTTCAAGGAACGGCTTCACCAGGTCCAGGAACAGCAGAAGCAGCTGGTAAAGGAATACAATGCGCTGCTCCAGGAGTATCAATCCGATGATCTAATTGTGCAGAATGAACAGCTGCGAGCGCAATATGAAGCACATCAACTCAAGCTGCAACAGCTTGAAGTACGCTCACGCAAAATGGAAGAAGAGAATGCCCGTCTTCGCATGGCTCTGTCCGAACAGATGCTGGATGAGAAATTGAATCTAATTCGCGTATCTCAGGAGAAGATGGAGACATATTTTCGTGGAAAGACGAGTGTACATAATGATCGGCTCGCGGCGCATGAACATCGTGCCAAAGTGAATTTGAATGCCATATTCAACAGGGCTTCAGAGGAGCTTCAGGATGATGCCAATGAGATCAAGGAACGAATTGCTTATTTGGCTGCTGAGGTCCAGGAACGAATAGAGGCACATAGACAGATCCTGTGGGAAAGGGAAGAGGCACTGCGCGGACAGATGCAGCAAGGATACGAGCATATGGCGGAGGAAGGCCTGAGTGAAGAAACCATACAGCGGCGTATTCGCCAGAACCGGATGGAGATGAAGATTGGCCTGAGCTGGATTAACAAGGTCGCCATCCTGCTTATTATTCTTGGCGTTGGTGCGGCATTTCGGTACTCATACGCTACTTGGTTCAACGATGAGATGAAAGGCGGGGCTTTTTTCCTGCTCGGTGCACTGATGCTTGCCGGAGGGGAATATCTGTTTCGCCGCAAAAGGCAGACATTTGCGATGGGCCTGCTGGGCGGCGGCATTTCCGTTTTGTTTGGCTCCATCTTCTACAGTTACTTTCTGCTGCATATTATCGGGTTATACACGGGGCTTGGCCTGTCGGTATTGGTGTCGGCGATATCCGTGCTCCTGTCCTTAAGGTATCAGTCCAAAACGATCTGCTCGCTCGGATTGGTCGGAGGGTATCTGCCGTTCATTTCCTACCTGATTTACTTCGGGCTTGAAGGTTCGGCGGTATATGTTGCGATGATCTATCTGTTACTGCTGAACGGAATTATTGTATTCATTTCATTTGGCAAACGGTGGCCGATTGTGCATTATATCAGTTTTCTGTTCAATACACCGTCGATGCTCATCCTGTTATGGCTCTCGCCAAGTGAGAAGATCGGCATGCTTTACTCCATGGTGACGTTTGCATTATATCTCGGCATTACACTGGCGTATCCATTCAAACACCGGATGAAGTTAACCTGGTGGGACTTCGCACTGCTGGCCATGAATACGAGCATCAGCTGCCTGATGTTGTATGTATTGTTCGATGCAGAGGGATGGAATGACGCACAGGGCTTGCTTGCTTTAATTTTCGCTCTGGTCTATTTCGGGCTCGCCCGGTTTGTCCAGCGGAGGATGCCTCAGGAAAAGCAGACTCTTCTATTGTTCTACGTGACTTCCCTGACCTTTGCCATTCTGATTATACCGTTCCAATTTGGTGCAAAATGGCTGTCCATGGGCTGGCTGATCGAAGGGGTTCTCCTGGTTACACTTGGTCATCTGAAGCGGTTCAAGTTGGTGGAGCGTGCAGGTTGGGGAATCGTGCTTCTGTGCATGTTCATCTTCGTCTATTATGATGTGCTGGCCATGTATATGATGGGTGAACGGACGTACTTCATGCTAAAATACACCTGCATCACGCTCGGCGCGCTGCTTATTACGTTATATTACGCCTTGGATCGCACTCGCAAGGACTCTATATCCAGGGAGAAATACCATTACAGCTTGACAGAGCTCGGTTTTTTGAATGCATTCAAGTATGTCGCACTCGCCAATCTGTGGTTATACGGACTGTATGAGTCGAATGAATTGTATATGAAAGCCGTTGATGACTCTTTCTTGTTATACCTGTTCTACAAGTGGTTGATGTTTGCTGCACTAACCATCGCTTTGGCCTACGGATTGGGCAAAGTGAAGCTGCTGCGTGACCGGATCGTGCAGTATTATATCACCTTCCTGCATGCCGTAGGCTGTTGTATCGCACTGGCGGTTACGCTGTCCATGCCAGCGCTTCAGTCGGATGTTCAGCAGCATACCGCAGCCGAAATTGTAGGCTTGCTTGTATTAATTATCTTTAACGTGGGCGTGTTCTTTGCAGGAAGGGATCTGCTGATCGCGGCAATCCGCGGGCAGTTCAAGAGCATTGAGTGGTATCCGGTGATCGCAGGGGTCTATCTGCTGGGTGTCATCACGGTATTCCTGACCATTCAGTTTCAGTGGGGTGATGTGGGGCTGCTGTTCAGCCTGATCTATCTGCTGCTTGCGATCCTATACATTGCCTATGGGTTCCGGAGAAAATATGTGATGATTCGGCGCCTCGGTCTTGGCCTAACGTTGTTTTCCACTGGGAAAATGGTGTTCTATGACGTGGGACTGCTCACATCCGGCAGCAAGATCATTGCCTATTTCAGCTTTGGTGTACTGCTGCTCGGGATTTCCTATCTGTATCAGAAGGTGTCGAGCCGGATGGAAGAAATACAGACCAAGGAGCTACTTCAGAAGGATGAACCGAATTTATCTGACGAAGATAAAGATAGCCTATGATGCTGGAAGACCGATGCAGCGTTCACACTCATGTGGGGAGGGCTAGAAATGGGATTAGACCTGAGTATCATGTTATGGCAACTGTTATGGATTGCTGGCCCGGTAGCTCTCATTGTGTATGGTTGGCGGAAATGGGGTACCAGAAAAAAGCGGCGCTGAAGGCAGTTAATTCCGCAGCAACATCGCCTTTGACTAAAGTCGTTATGGAATGAACTGACCGGTATTTATATCCTAATTGCATTAAAAATGAGGCTCTTGAGCGCTGACTTTCTAGCGTTCGGGAGTCTTATTCTGATTCCTAATGATGATCTGATCTTCATTCAGCAGCGGATGGCCCGACATAAGATGACATTCATGAAACGTTTTTTGCGGTAATCGCGTTATAATAGAGTAGAATTAAGGCTGAATCTTCATTTGTAACCACGAGGTTTCGGCAGCTGATGTGCCTTTTAGCGACGCGCTGCCATCATCGTTCATACGAGATAACACGCTTAATGTTATGGACAGGGTGAAGGCAAGCAGCACATATATGAAAATACTTTTTTTATTCATAGTGAAGTACCTCTCTTGTTGATTGGGCTAAAGCATGCATACGACCGTTATGAGAAAAAAGGCACAACGTCTGGTATAGTAGAGAAAAGCATAAAACGATGCCTGTATACACTATATAAATTGTTACGGATGCAAACAATGGAACAAATCTGATGAATTTATCATTATTTATGAACGAAAGCGCTCATAGAGATAGAGTGATATGTTGAAGGTGGGAGAATAACATGCGGGAGACGGCAAAAATCGTCATTCGTACACCAGGGCAGGAAAGTGACGGTTCTTTCGCTTATGTCGGCCAGGGTCGCACCATTACAGTGGGGCGTTATACGGGTGGAGATGAATTGGACTTGTCTGTCTACAATCAGTTGATATCGAAGCGGCATTGCCGCATTCATTATGATGTCCAGCACCAGCTGTGGATTGAGGATCTGGATAGCAAAAATGGAACGGAGTTGAACGGGCAGCGCCTCGTTCCCTATGAGAAATATCCTTTTGCCGAGGGGGACAGCCTGACGCTGGTCAACGGCTTGATTCAGCTTCGCGTAGAAGGGGATCTCGAAGAAACGAGAGAATATCGGATATCCGATCTGCTTGGCGAGGGCGTGCGATTACAGGATCACCTGCAAACCGTGCAGATTGGAGAAGTGGAGATCCCACTGTCCAAGAAGGAGTACCAGCTGTTCAAGCTGCTGTACAGCCAGTTGGATCACTTTGTGACACGGGAGCAGATTGTCGGCCAGGTGTGGCCGGAGCGAAGTATGCTGGAGAGTGAGTCCGTAGGGATTGACGAGATTAACTCGCTGATCTACCGGACGAATCGCAAGCTGGGGGTTCATTTTACAATCAAGTCGGTGTACAAAAAGGGTGTATACATGAAGTCTCATGTACCGGACTGAATCTAAGCCAAAAACTATAGCAAAAGGAGCTTCTGCCAAAGTCGTTTGGACCTGGGGAGGCTCCTTTTGTTATGATAAAAGTGCAAATGCTGCCTCTTAATTAAATCCAAAGGGTTGAGGTTATGTTGATCGTTCAATGTATCCCATGGCTGATTGCTGTGGTGACACTTATAGGTGTGGTATCCATCGTGCTGGTCAGTTGGAAAAATGGAATCTCACCGATGCCGACATCTAGCCTTGTCAGACAGACAGTCATTCAGGAGGTCAACCGTATTCCCGGTTACGGCGATGTCATTGAGGCAGGCTCCGGGTGGGGTACGCTGGCACTAGCTGTGGTCAGGCATTGTCCAGGCAAACGGCTTACGGGGATTGAAAATTCAATCATTCCCTTATGGGCCTCACAATGGCTCGCCTTTCTAAGCGTCCGCTTCCGGCGAGTGAAGGGAAAGCGGCATTCTCTGGAGGGGCGGCTGCGATTCATCCGGGGCAATATCTATACCCGTTCCTATGAACATGCAGATTGTGTGATCTGTTATTTGTTCCCCGGTGCGATGGACCGGCTCGTGGACAAGTTCAATCGGGAGCTGCCACCGGGAGCGAAGGTGATTAGCGTCTGCTTTGCACTGCCGGGAAAAGTGCCGCTCCGGACAATTACATGCCGGGATACGCTGCGTACCAAGGTATATGTATATACGTTTTGAGTGCTAACGAACCTACCGCATCTTAAAAGGTTGATAATCAAGGGATGTCCCCTGTCATCTTCATGACGTATGGGACATCCCCTTGTTTTGTATAATCGCTTATTTAGATTGGCTTTTATGATCTGAATCTTAACTTATTTCGAGGTATCCGTGGTCCCTGTGGTGTTGGTCGTTGTACCGGATTGAGCTCTGTTTCTTACGCCTCCGAATCCACCTTGACCGCCACCGCCGCCAGGACCACCCATACTGCCGCGACCAGAAGCGGCAGTCGTTACACCGGATTCATTTACCCAGGTTACAGTGCTTGTGGATTGGAAGGCAACCACTTTGGTCCCACCACTATACGTTCCGTCTGTATAGAGTCCATCCACTGCTTTGCCCGTCGAAGTTCCGCCGGAGTAGATCACATAAGAACCGTCTTTTTTCAGATCCGTGGAGCTGACAACCACTGTTTGATAATCCTTCGCTGGAGCAAAGGTCAGAATGTTGTTTCCTTCGCTGTCTTCCACATGTACCAGTGTTCCTGCTTTTTGTGTTTCAGGGAACGTCATGGCAATGGTATTTTGAGTCGAGGCTTCCGATGTTGCCTGAGCCATACCGGAGCTGCCGGCTGAAACGAGATATCCGCCGCTGATCTCGAAGTTACCGTCATAATCCAGTGCTCCGTTACCATTGTCAGTAGGACCGATCACAATAACGGTTCCGTCTGTCATGAAGATGGAGCCGTTCGAATCCAGTCCATCGCCGCCAGCATTTACAGTGAGGGAACCGCCGTTGATATGAAGCTCACTGTTTCCAGCGGATTCACCCGGCATGCCGCCTGGAGCACCGCCTTGTGGGCGAGTGTTGCTATTCGCATCTGTACTTTGATTGGACTGATCCGTAGTTGATGTGGTGCCAGTCGTCTCTGTAACAGAAATGTTGGAGACGGCAGTTGTATCTGCTTGAGTGCTGTCATCGGCAGTAGTTGCTGCATCCGCATCAGTTTCAGCGTCAGCTGCAGTTATATCACCGGAAGCATTCACGCCATCATCCGATGCAGTCACATCTACATTCCCATCGTTCAGGGTGATGATTGCACCTTCAAGACCTTCATAACTTTTGGCAATCGTGATGGTTCCGCCGTTAATGGTAAGCGCCTGATCGGCATGAATGCCGTCATCACCCGATTCAATGCTGAACTTGCCGTCATTGATAATCACATTGTTGTTGCTGTGCAGGGAATCATCCATGGAATCGATCGTATACGTACCACCATTGACGGTAAGGTCTTTCCCCGCTTTAAGTGCTTTGGCACTTGTGGACTCTTCTTCCGTTGTCGTGGTAGCTGTATCAGCATCCGAATTAGAATCCGGCGTTGCTGAACCATTGGAATTAGCAGGTTCTGTTGCATTCGCGGAGCTGGTTGGTGCTCCACCAGTTGCATTCGTTCCGTTATTGCCCGGCATATCGGCAGGTGGTTCTCCATCCGGTGGTGTACCCATATCGGTTGGAGGTGTACCGCCACCCCATCCACCGCCACCAAATGGCCCTTCTTCTACTTTGGCTGGCGCATTGGCGCTACCCCCTGCGGTTACGATGTTATAAGTGCCGCCATCTGCCACCAATGCGGTTTCGGCTTGAATACCGTCGCTGCCGCTCTGGATGTTAAACGTACCACCAGCAATGGCAACGAAGCCTTTGGCGGTGTCGGTATCGTTTGTCGACTTGATGCCATCGCCTTCTGAATCAACAGTAATCGTACCGGCTTGGATCGCGACCATATCTTTGCCTTTGATGCCGTCATCTGCGGACTTAACGTTAATCGTGCCACTAATGATTTTCAGATCATCTTTGCTCGTAATCCCTTCATTGTAGTTACCTGTTACTGTCAGTTTGCCTGAACCATTGAACGTCAGGTTGGCTTTGCTGAAGATAGCTGCATCCGGTTCATCTGTTGTCTCATCGGCATATACATAAGTTTTGCCATCCGAAACTGCGTTTTCTGTTCCTTTTTCCAATGTAATTACGGCTTTTCCCGCTTTCTGGATATCAATGGCTGCACTGTCGTTATCATGAATCGTTGCCCCGTTTAATACGAGATGTACGGTGCCCTTATCTGCGACATTAACTACAATCTGTCCATCGGTAAGCTTGCCACTAAGAACATAGGTACCCGCTGCAGAGATCGTTACCGATCCATTGGCTGCTTTTGCACCCGAACCTGTGATAGAGGCGGTCGTCCCGTTCAGCTTGATCGTTGTGGAATCTGTTGCACTCCAGCTTACATTGGTATCATCGGCATCCATAGAGACCAGATCGGCGAATCTGACTGAGGTTTGTTCGCTGACGGTTACTGTTTTGGTTGTTCCTGTCGTTGACACTGCGGCGTTTGCAGTGCTGCTGGTTGCAGCCGGACCGCTGCAAGCTGTAACCATTGCCGTAATCATCGCTATGGACCACAATTTACTGCCAGTTATGATTTTCTTTTTCATATTATATCGTTCCCTTCGAATTCAAATTAGTATTCTGGTGTTGGACTCATGGTTAACGAGATATCCAGATTTCCGTTTCGTGTACGGATCGCATCCAGGAATTCCTTTTGGCTTACACTTTCGTGAATGGTAACACTGTAGACTAGCTCGTACAGACTGCCGAGTTCGGTTGTTCTGATTTTTTTGAGATCAAAAGGTACGTTGAATGTATGGAACACCTCGTTCAGTGCTTCTTCATAGCTCAAGTTTTCCGGAATGGTTACTTTCAGCGTTTTTTGCTGGGCTTTCTTCCCTCCGAAGTTGAATCGGCTCAGGACAAACATCAATACACACAGGATGATGGTAAACAGTACCGCATATCCGAAAGCACCTACACCGCAGGCCAGACCGGAAGCCATGGTGAACAGGACGTAAGCAATATCCTTCGGGTCACCAGGCGCACTTCTGAATCGAATGATGGAGAAGGCACCGGCCAAGCTGAATGCGCGAGCAATGTTGCTGCCGATCAGAAGAATGATAATGGCGACAATGACCGGAAGTACAACCATGGTTAATGTGAAGCTTTGTGAATAGGTGGTCTGATTGGTCTTCATGTACGTCAGGCTGATGATGACCCCCATGATGATGGCAAGACCGATCGTTAGAATCGCATTCGTAAAAGTTAAAGTGGTGTCAGTTAGGGCTGAGCTAAAAATGGAATCAAGCATATACTGCACGCTCTCTTTCTGTGATTGTTTTTTCCTGTTCTATGGATGGATTGAAGTCTGTACCTGGCACGAGTATACGTTCCGTTTGGTAATTCAGGTTCGTTGTTCGGGCCAGATGCCTATACTCATTGCCGTATTTCGAAAATCCGGTGCGATATAGGCCATGTTCGGACAGGAGTTGGGAAAGCCACATCGGAACGGTTTTCTCGGCTTTGACTTCCATCAGCCAACGTCCGTCTTTCACCAGCGGTTCACCGTAATCTCCCTGCTCCAGCTTCAGATCGGTTCTGCGGCTCCGGATGTTGGTGTCAAAGGTGATGCGCAGGTCGCGGCTGTTTTTGTCAAACAGCGCTTTGCGTTCATAGGCCAAGTACACTTTGGGTTCCAAATCGTATAGTCGGAGGAAGTATTTAATCTCTTCAACAACCTGTTTGTTCATATAATCCGCCAGCTCCGGTGCCTGTCCGGTACGAACGAATTCGTAGGCTTCCTCCAGCTTCAGCGCTGTTCTGCGTTTGTTCACCAGGCCGAATACTTTCTTTTTGATCTCCAGATATACCTTCGCATTCTCTTCAGGTACTCCGTAAGCCCGCAATCGCAGCTTTTCCTTATATTTGGGCTTGGAGAGACTGGCGCGGATCAGGGAATCCTGGGGCGTATCGAAGTACAGGTTGCTGATGGAGTAAAACTCATGTTTCTTGTTATAGGCATCCAGCTCCATATACTTCAGCAGCTCAGCGTAAAAGTTCTCGTACTGCATGTCCGTCAGGAGATACTTGCTCTCATATCGGTTGAATACTTCAATGGCCATTGGGGTCAGTCCTTTCGTCATGTTTTGTATGTTTTGTCTCATCGTGTATTGCTTCCATGTCTGTATCTTAGAGCGCCAACCTTGAATGAACCTTAAATGATTTTACATTCCGTTAATCTTTTTTTACCTTCCTTTAATAGTTCTCCGAAAATAATGAATTAAGATTGATTCAAGGTTCGGTTGCTACAATCGTTGGTATAATAGATCGACATATAACGAAACCAATTCATGCAGAGGGAATGAAGAACCGATGAGAATACTTATTGCGGAAGATGAGGTTCACTTGGCGGAAGCCGTGTCACAAATATTGAAGAAAAACAATTACTCCGTTGACATGGTCCATGACGGAAGTAAGGGACTGGACTATGCGCTGAGCGGCATTTATGATCTGCTGCTGCTTGACATCATGATGCCGGAAATGGACGGGATTACGGTATTGAGAAAACTGCGCAGTGAAGGCAACCATACGCCGGTTATTCTTCTGACGGCCAAAGGTGAGTTGTCGGACAAGGTTACCGGGCTGGATTATGGAGCCGATGATTATATAGCAAAGCCCTTTGCCACGGAGGAATTGCTCGCCCGGATTCGGGCAGCCCTGAGAAGAAAGGGAGAGGTTGTACCGGAAGATGCACTGAAGTTTGGAGATATCGAACTGAACACGACGCAGCTGAAGCTGAGTGTTCAAGGCAAGGAGATTAAGCTGAATCTGAAGGAAAATGAACTGCTGGAACTGCTAATCACGCGCAAACAGGCCATTACTTCCAAAGAGCAGATTATCGAGAAGCTGTGGGGATTCGATTCGGAAGTGGAATATAACAACGTGGAGGTGTACATCTCGTTTTTGCGTAAAAAGTTGACCTTCTTGAACTCCACAGTTCGCATTAATACGATTCGTGGGGTGGGGTATGTACTTGAGGTGACGTCCTGATGTTCAAGAAACTCAGAAATCGATTTCTGATTGTGAACCTGGTATCCATTTCAATTATGATGCTGGTTGCTTTTGCAACAATCTATATCATTACGTACCAGAATGTACAGCGGGAAACCAACATGGAGCTATTCAAAGTATCGGATTTCTATCATAATCCTTACGGTTCCAACAAGGTACCGCGCGGGGATCAAGGGAATGCTGGAGCAGGATCACCACCATCCGATTCTGTTGGAAATGGGGCGCCGGGAGGAGCTCCGAACTCACCGCCCGGGCGCTCCATATCGTTTATGATCAAGACGGACAGTGCATGGAAGATCACGGATACGAACTCCAGGTTTGATATGGAGGAGACGTTCTATACCGAGGCACTGCAAAAGGTTGATAAAGTTAACGACGGGGATCGAAAGACTGGCCAATTTTCACTGGATGGGACAGCTTGGGCTTATGTGATTGACCCAAGTAGCAATGGGCACATGATTGTTTTCATTGATGTGACGGCTCAACAGGGTATTCTCACAAACCTGATCTATACGTTTGCAGTTGTCGGATTGGTTATGGTTATCGTCATCTACTTTCTAAGCCGCTATTTTGCCAATCGTTCCATCGCCCCGGTGAAGGAAGCGTTCGAGAAGCAGAAGCAGTTTATTGCCGATGCCTCGCATGAACTGAAAACGCCGCTTGCAATTATTAACACCAATACAGATGTCCTGCTCGCGAACCGGGAGGATACGATTGAGAATCAGGCCAAATGGCTGCATTACATCAAGTCAGAGACGGAACGCATGTCTGGACTGACGAATGATCTGTTGTATCTGACTCAAATTGACGATTCGCGTGCCTCGATGATTCACTCCCGATTTAATATGAGTGATGCAGTTGAAACGATTATTCTGACAATGGAAGCGGTCATTTTTGAGAAAAATATATCACTGGATTACAGCATTGAACCACAGCTCATGGTTCATGGGAACAGCGAACAGATTAAACAGGTCATTTTGATCCTGCTGGATAACGCCGTGAAATACTCCAGACCCAAAGGATCGGTCAACGTATCGCTGAAGAAACAGAACCATGAGGTCGTGCTGGCAGTTTCCAATACAGGGGACGGCATCGCGCCGGAACATCTGGACCGGATTTTTGACCGATTTTATCGTACCGATGCCTCCAGAGCACGCAAACATGGGGGACACGGACTTGGTTTGGCGATTGCGCGTTCGATTGTGGATCAGCACAAAGGCGAGATTTATGCTCGCAGTGTTGTAGGTGAAGGTGCGACATTCTACGTCCGCTTGTCCTAAAGCTGAAGATATAGTTGATTACAATTGCGGAATACGGGACTGGAAAAAGAGTTAACGCTCGTCAGGCATAAGTTCTGCCTGTAATGGGTTAACCTATGCTACAATGGCAACAGTATGTATGAATCAAGGAGCTGACAGAGAACGTGACTGAAACAAATGCGATTAACGAACAGGAAATGATGGAGTATATTGCGAAGAAGACCAAGGCGAGCCAAGCGAATATCGCCCTTGTTTTGAAGCATGAGCAAGCGTACATTAACAAGGCGCATGAAAATGCCAAAGGTGACGTGGATATCGACGGTGATGATCTGGCCGACTATATTCTAAGCCGCAAAGACGTGAAGCTGGATGAATTGACCGTTGAAGGCATTCTGGATGCCGAGATGGACTACTTGATGGAAAAAGGCCATGCAGGATACGTGGATTAAGAAGGCAAACATCTAACGAACCTGATTGAGGCTATTCAGGTGGGTTTTCGGTGCTATTCAGACTTCCTGGATTCTTTAGAACCAGTTAGTAAAAAGACCTCAACCTCCACGTTATAGTGGTGTTGAGGTCTTTTCTAGATTGTACTGACCGGCTTCGCGCACGTCCTTTCGGATCGCCCAACGGTGCCGCTTTTTATTGACCCATCATACCGCCATCTACAGTGTAGAGCGAAGCTGTCACATACGAAGCCTCTTCGGACAACAGGAAGTTCATGATCGCTGCGACTTCTTCCGGCTCACCGTACCGGCCCATCGGAATGCTCGCTACGGTAGCGGATTGATAATCTTCCACATTACCGGAGTTTGCTTCGATTTGACGCATCATGCGTGTGTTGATCGTTCCTGGCAATACGGCGTTAACCCGGATACCGTAAGGCGCAAGTTCATTGGCTGCTGTACGGGTAAGACCAACAACGGCATGTTTGGACATGATATAAGGAGATACGGCAGGAGCGCCCATTAGACCTGCGAGGGAAGACGTATTCAGAATTGCACCGGATTTTTGTTTTTTCATGACCGGGATCACATTCTGCAAGCCAAGGAATACGCCGCGCACGTTGACGTTATATACAAGGTCGAGTGCTTCAACGCTCAGGTCTTCGATTAGCCCCGTCGGACCTTCAATCCCGGCATTGTTGGCGAAATAATCGATTCTGCCAAATGTATCAAGCGCTTGCTGAACATAGTTTTTTACGTCTGCTTCCTGAGACACGTTCGCTTTTACCGCAATGACGTGTTCTTTGTCGAGACCCAGATCTGTGATCGTTTGCTGAATGGCTTCTTCGTTCAGATCGACCAGCACCAGATTAATTTTGCGTTCAGCGAGACGACGTGCCAGTTCTTTACCAATGCCTCCGGCTGCTCCAGTAATGACGGCTGTTTGGGTATATGCTGTACTCATGATTTATTCGCTCCTTATGAATGGGGATCAGGTTAATGAAGAGAAAACATTCAACCTGTCGTCTATCGTTCCTGTCTTAATGTTAAGATATACATAGGAATGTGACAATCATCATTGACAGCGCATATGTCTGCTATCGGACAGAGATGTAAGCGGTGTTCAATTAGGTTACAATAATGGACAAAGGAGGTGGAAATGTTGATTATCGAACATCCTCAGGATCGGAGAGCACGAAGAACGCAGGATGCCATCATTGCGGCAGCGGTTACATTGATATTGGAAAAGGGAGCTGACGCCGTCACCATCCGGGATATTACGGAGCGGGCGGACTATAACAGGGGAACTTTTTATTTGCATTTTCCTGGCAAACCGGAGCTGCTGCAATTTATTTTGGATGATTTCATGCAGGGTGTGGGACAAGCTTATGCAGAGCCTTACGCGAAGTTGAAGGAAGTGGATATGACGGCATTGCTGCCATCCACGATGCCGGTGTTTGAATATATCGAAGCTCATCAGGATATTTTTCGGGCCTTAATGATGATGCACAGTGATATGGCTTCCCGGTTAAGTAACATGTTCCGCACCTATCTAACGGAAGACTTCATTCTCGTAACTGAAGACAGTGAGTACACCATTAATTATGACATCATGCTGAGTTATCTTGTTTCTGCAACGGTTGGTGTCATTATGCACTGGGCCGAGATCGGATTCAAATATTCGGCACATTACATGGGAGAGCAGCTGACAGCATTAATTAACATCAAACCGACCCGTCTGCTGATTGAACCAGGGCAGAAGGGTCGGACGATTCATGAACGTATGATGTTGGATTAGATAAGGTAGATTTCAGTTACCCTGTCAGGGAGGTGTTGGCCGCCAGCTGTAGTTGAAGGACCTGTTCACGTACACGAACAGCCTCTCCAATCATGATTAACGCCGGATTACTCACGTTCTGCGACAGGGCGAGTGAATGAAGCTCGGCAAGTGTACCTGTAATAATTCGCTCCTGCGAGGTGGTGCCTCGTTCAATCAGCGCTGCTGGTGTGCAGCCGCTTTTGCCATGGTGAAGCAATTCGTGCTGGATCTGGGGCAGTTGACTGATGCCCATGTAGATCACCAGAGTGTCTACACTATGGGCGAGCAGGTCCCAACGGACAGAGGATACGTTTCCGTCGCTGCCGGTTCCGGTTACACATGCGAAGGAGGAAGCCACTCCGCGATGGGTTAACGGAATAAAAGATGAAGCGGATGTACCCACAGCTGAAGTGATGCCCGGAATGACCTCGAATGGAATCCCGGCTTGTGCAAGGACAATAGCTTCCTCACCTCCACGCCCAAAGATGAATGGATCGCCGCCCTTGAGTCGAACCACCTGTTTACCTTCAGCGGCATGCGCAGCCAGTATGCGTCCGATCATTTCCTGAGTCATTGCATGCAGACCCGGAGCTTTGCCGCAGTAAATGCGGAGCGTTCCTTCACGGGCCTCTGCGAGCAACTGATCACTAACAAGTCGATCATACAGGATGACATCTGCGGACTGGATACGTTTCAGAGCTTTTACCGTAATCAGCTCCGGATCTCCAGGACCTGCACCAACGATACTTACCAGACCCTGGCTCATGATCGTGTCCCCAGCTTGGATGCAGTATCAGGGCTGGTCAGTCTCGAACGGCCGCCTGGAATGGTTGCCAGTGTGGATGAAAGCTTGGCAGGACTTCCCCATCGATGAGCTGCATAAAGGCCAAAGCCTGTAAATATGGCTCCGCCAATGAAATTGCCCGCCAGCACGGGAATCTGATTCCACAGCCACCAGTCTCCAATACTGACATCAGCACCCAGCATCATGCCTGCCGGAATGACAAACATGTTCACTACAGCGTGTTCGAAACCTTGTGCGAAAAATATAGTAATGGGCAGCCACATCGCCGCAATTTTGCCGAGGGTAGAAGTGGAGGTCATCGCCATGACTGCACCGAGAGTAACCATCCAGTTACATAGAATGGCTTTGATAATTACAAGAGCAATACCTGCTCCGCCCAGGTGTTGATACCCGAGTGTTTTGGCTTCACTGGTCTGGATTAGCGTTTGGATGAGCGGATTGCTCATATCCGTCCCCATTTTGGTGAGAGTCAGCCCATATAATAGAGCATAGAATAAACATCCGATCACATGGCCTGCAATGACCCAGAAGTAATTGCTCAGCATATCCGTCACACTGACTTTGCGCTTCATCACCGCGAGCGGGATTAGGGCAAAGCTGCCGGTTACGAGTTCAAGCCCCAGCAGAATGATAATAACGAACCCTGCCGGGAAAATCAATGCACCTGCCAAACCAACGGAAGTTTGAGATACAGCGGTATACGCCAAGGTCGTTGCAAAGGCAAGGATGGCTCCCGCCAAAAAACCTCGGATCAGCATCTGTACCCGGTTCATTCGGGCTTTGCTTTCTCCTGCTTCGACCATCGATTGCAGCACTTCTGCCGGTTTAACAAAATCCATAGCGTACTCCTCCTTGATGTCAGGGTAACCTTATCATTTAGCCTGCAATGGTAATGTAGATTTCTCCGCTGTTTCCGTCCACTTCTGTCGGGTACGTGTTCAGGCAACCTTCATCCGGTTCGTGTACCTTGCCGCTGCGAAGATCAATCTTCCAGTCATGAAGGGGGCAGTGGACTGCCGTCCCGCATACCATGCCTTCGGACAGTCTGCCGCCTTTGTGGGGGCAGCGATTCTCTACAGCGCGCAGACTTCCGTCACTCAGTTTGAAGACGGCAATTTCGGTATCCTGTACCTTAAATGTTCGTGAGCCCTTTTCATCAATATCCGCAAGGTGTCCAATTCGCAATCGGTTCATCGCTGATCCTCCTCTTCTAGTGGGCTGCCGGCTGTGTGCCAGCGAGTGGGGTGAAGTTTTTACGCAGTTTCTCGTCTTCAATGATCTCTTTCCACGGATCGACGGTGCGACCCAGGGTAAGTTCAAGTCTTTCTACCAGTGCGAGACGTACGTCTCGGTCTTCCAGTGCTTTTTTTACATGATCCAGACCGACCCGTTCAATCCAAGCCGCTGTTCTCTCATTCCATCGTGCGTTCTCTCTATAATATTGGAGGTAGGCGTACGTCCACTCTTCCACTTCAGCGTCCGTCTTCACCGTACATAACAGCTCGGCTGCACGGACCTTAACGCCACCGTTGCCACCGACATGCAGTTCCCATGCTCCGTCAATGGCAACAACACCGAGATCCTTAATCGTTGCCTCCGCACAGTTCCGTGGACAACCTGAGACAGCGAGTTTCACTTTGGCAGGAGCGACCATCTTGTCGAGTTTTTTCTCCAGACGAATGCCCATCTCAATGGAATCCTGTGTTCCGAATCGGCAGAAGGTGTTGCCGACACAAGTCTTGACGGTTCGCAGTGCCTTGCCATAACCGAAGCCGGAAGGCATATCAAGCTCTTCCCAAATCTTCGGCAGATTTTCCTTCTGTACACCGAGCAGATCGAGCCTTTGCCCACCCGTGAATTTCACCATGGGTACATCGTATTTCTCTGCAACTGCGGCAATCTTCATTAACTCTGCCGGGGAAGTGACACCGCCATAGATCCGTGGAATAACAGAATAGGTGCCGTCTTTCTGAATGTTGGCGTGATACCTCTCATTCGTGAATTTGGATACTCGTTCATCCTCATATTCGGTCGGCCAGATCATGCCGAGATAATAGTTGAGGGATGGACGGCATTTGGAGCAGCCTTCAGGCTCATTCCAACCGAGTACATTCATAACTTCCTTCACGGTTTTCAGTCCCATCTCCTTGATCTGGGCAACAATCTCGTCACGGTCATAGGAGGTACAACCACAGATGCCTTCCTTCACCTGTTCACCCACAGCATCACCTGCATAATGGACGAGCAGGGATTCCACAATCGGTTTACATCCTCCACAGGACGCAGAAGCTTTGGTACAAGACTTAATGGCACCCAGCGTGTTGCATCCCTTGTTCAGTACTGCATCACCGATGGCAGATTTTGTGACACCATTACAACCGCAGACAATTTCATCATCTGGCATAGCTGCCATGCGCTCAGCTACCGATGGACCAGATCCTGAACCTCCGGCCGATACCCCGAGCAATATTTCTTTTTCGCGTCCACTAATGTTCTCACCACTTTTAATGAGAGAGAAGAGGGAGGCGCCATCTGTTGTATCCCCGAATAGTACAGCTCCAATCAGCTGACCGTCTTTCATGACCATCTTTTTATAGACTCCATCCACATCATCCTGTATACGAATACTGCGGGTATCTGCCGCATCCTTGAATTGTCCTGCAGAGAATACATCCACACCGGAAACCTTCAGCTTGGTCGAAGTCACTGACCCTTCATATCCTTCAGTCGCTGCACCCGCCAGACGTTTGGCCAGGACCATCCCCTGTTCATACAATGGGGCCACCAATCCATACGCAATGCCGCGGTGCTCTGCACATTCACCGACTGCCGAGATGCCTGGAATACTTGTATTCATATAATCATCAACGATGACACCCCGGCTCACGTTCAATCCGGCCTGACGGGCCAGTTCAACCTGCGGCCTTATTCCGACGGCCATGACGACGAGATCGGCTTCAAGCACCGTTTGGTCGGTGAAACGAATGGCTTTAACACGATGTTTGCCTGTGATTTCTTCGGTATGTTTGTTCAAAAGGAACTTCATCCCCTGTGCCTCAAGCTCCCGCTGGAGCATCAGACCAGCTGGCAAATCCAGATTCCGGTCCATCAGATGTCCGTTAATGTGGATGACCGTAACGTCCATGCCCAGATTGAGCAAGCCGCGTGCAGCTTCCAGTCCAAGCAGGCCACCTCCAATAACTGCAGCTTTGCGATACTTTTGCGAGGCAGCCATCATCGTCTCACAGTCTTTGATATCACGGAAACCAATGACACCTTCCTTGTCTGCTCCAGGTAAAGGCAGAATGAATGCCTGTGATCCTGTTGCCAGAATCAGCTCATCATAAGACGCACGGACACCTGCCTGGGAGACCACTTCCTTGCGCTCGGCATTGATCCTAATGACAGGATCGCCTGGGTATACCCGAATGCCGTTATCTTCATACCAGCTCCATTCGTTGATTACGATATCTTCAATGCTCGTGCCACCTGCCAGTACAGAGGAGAGCATGATGCGATTGTAGTTGGGGTGCGGCTCAGCACCGAAAACCGTAATTTCATAAGCATGCGGAGCAAGTTTTAGAATATGTTCAATTGTACGAATACCTGCCATACCATTGCCGACCAGCACCAGTTTTTTCGTTGTACTCATTGTGATTAGCCCCCTTGATTCCATTCTGCGAATTGCCTACAACATTGCTCTAAAATAGAAAAAGCCTGTTATGCCTCGGAGGACTGCGCATTTACATACGCATCCCTTGCTCCGAGATTGCAAAACAGGCTTCATTGCCGTTTCAATCAGCTACGCCGTTGTAGCTGAGAATGATTCAAATATGGAGTTGTTATGGCCTAACTATAAAAGATCCTTCTCATCATGTCAATATAGTTAACATAAAAAAGTATTTGAAATTTAAAGTTAATTATGTTTACATGGGTTTATCGGCAAGATGATCGAACGACCTTGATTTACTTCGGCAATGGAAGTCATTAAATACAGTTTTGCTCATATTGTAAGGTAATGTGACATGTGTGAGGGGCGAAGAACATACGATGCTCCCCTTTTATCTGAGTATGCCAAATGTAACAGGGAGGGATTGATCCATCATGCGATCTTTATTGGTCATCCGTGTTCAGCCAACACTATCTGCCCCGATTGATGCAATCCCTCTGACGCCGGAGAAGCTACTGGGGGCGAATGGGTATCAAGTCCGGGTGACAGACAGTGAGACGGAGGCGCTGAAGTTGGCTGGCGGAGCTGACGCATCCATTCTTCATCTGTCTCTGGCAGACATGGAATACTGGGTGCAATGTCTGGGAAAGGGGAAGTCGGACACGCCGCTGCTCTGGTGGTGCGCTCCGGATACAGCCTCTTCTTCGGCAGAGTCCTGCGAGGTCGAGACATCCTTTGACGGGATACTCACGCCCTCCATGAACGGACCAGAGATTCACTGGACCCTTCATTTTGCAGCCAGGCGTTATATGGAACGCAAGCAGTGGGAGCAGGAGCGCAAGCAGCTGCAATCCAGGCTGGAGGACCGGAAATGGATTGACATGGCCAAAGCAATTTTGTGTGATCTGAAGCAAATTTCCGAATCGGAAGCCTATGACTTGCTGCGCAAGAAAGCAATGGATGAACGTAAACGGATGGTGGATGTGGCAACAGCCATAGTGAAGGCGCATCAACTGCTCCAGTCTTAATGGGAAGGAGGGCTTTTTATGGATATGTCCGAGATACTCAGGGAAGTCGGGCGGGGGAAACGGGGTTCGCGTGATTTGAGCTATGCGGAGGCACTGGCTGTAGCGGAGAAAATTCTCAGACAGGAGGTATCGCCTGCCCAGACGGCTGCCTTTCTTATGGCTGAGCGAATGAAAATGGAAAATGTCGAAGAACTTGAAGCGTTTGTTCATGCTTGCCAGAACCATGCGGAGCGTTTGTCCATATTTTCGGACGGACTGGATTGCGCTGGCCCGTATGATGGACGAACCAAGTCCTTTATGGCCACATTTCCGACAGCATTTATGCTCGCCGCTGCCGGCCTTCCAGTGACATTGCATGGAAGTGAACCTCTGCCACCGAAGTGGGGAGTAACGCTATCAGTGTTGTTAAGAAAAGCAGGGATCAATACTTGGGAGATGGACCGTGAAGATGCCAGAAGTGCTGGTCTGCGTACTGGAGTGATGTATGTTTCATCCGAGGATTGGTGTGCTCCTCTCCGGAAGCTTCGACCTTTGCGGGAAGAGCTTGGATTTCGTACAGTTCTGAATACAGCGGAGAAACTGATTAATTTTAACCATTCGCCATATTTGGTTTTTGGTGTATTTCATAATACGTTTCTGGATCGGATTTCCAAGCTGCTCACCCGTTTCCAATATCGTCGTGCTTATGTTGTACAGGGGATGGAGGGTTCGGAAGACCTCTATATTGATCGGCCAACCCGAGTCTATGCCGTGGAACAGGGCGAGATGAAGCTTGAATTGGTAGACCCGGCCGCCTATGACCTGGATATTCCTGCGCCGGAGCTGGTGTGGACGGCAGCCAAACAGCTTGAAGTAGGTGAAGCCGTGTTGAGCGGGAATGGGCATATCGCCTTTGTGAACCAGGTTCTGTTGAACGGCGGGTTCCGTCTGTATGCGACGGGGCGTGTCAACTCCATAGAAGAGGGGATCTACACATGCCAGGGTTTGCTGGAGAGTGGCGCTGCCTATCGCATCTATCAACAGTGGTGTGTCGCCATGGGCGGCGAACTGCCGGATAGCAGGGCGGTATCCACGTTTCCGGCATCGTCCAGATAAGCATGTTGAATGACCCTTGGACTTGTGAAGCTGCAGGAGTTTCTCTTATTCCCAAGGGTAGGTGACGGTAAGGAAGTCGGCAAATTTTTTACTTTCTTCCCGCCGTTGTTTCCGCATGGCCGCCCGGGCTGGAGCGGTCTCGTATAATTTCTTCTCTTCTTCCGTCTCCGGAATGATGCGGGGGACGATTAGTTTGCGGTTGTTTTCGTCCAAGGCGACAAAGGTGAGGAATGCGGTTGCCGCAATCTTCTTTTCCCCGGTCTTCAGATCCTCACGGATCACTTTCACAAAAATCTCCATCGAACTTCGTCCCGTCCAGGAAGCAAAGGATTCCAACGTCACGGAATCCGTCGGGTTAATCGGATACAGGAAATCGACTGAATCGGTTGAAGCCGTGACGGTATTTACCCTGCATAACTTGGATGCTGTAATGGAGGCGATGTCATCGATGTAGGACATAAGTTTTCCGCCAAACAACGTGTTATGATTGTTGACGTCGGTGGGGAACACTCTTGCTGTCTTGAAACAACGTGTCTCACGCATGTATTTTTTCTCTACTTGGTCAAGCTCTGTAGGTTTAGGTATCTCTCTCATCCACTTTTTCCTCCTGACAGTATGGCTCATGCACTCTGCAAGTTCGCCGGGTCCATCGTCTCTATATGTTAGTTCTAGTATAGGTGTCCGTCAAATGGATATTCAATTGAAGGCATAATTCAAAAAAACCGCCTGGCGCGGACCGGCGCGCGGGCGGTTTGATGCTGTATATTAAGCCTTGGGTCTGAAAATGCCGGACGGTTTGCCGATGGGCAAGAACGTGTAGCCGAAATGAGCATTCAGAACGGAAGCACCTGTGCCGTATAAGGACACGATTCCAATTCCCATTTCAGCATACGCTGCAATGGTATGGAAGATATGAGGAGCTACGCCGAAAGCGTCAAAGGTCAGACCAAGGAACAGGAAGTCGATGAGAATAAATATGATGAGCAATACTTTGTTGGCTTCCACGGCACCCAGCGTCATGAACAGGGTGAACACAAGGTATCCGGCAAAAGCAAATCCGAGCTGCTTGCCATCGGCCTGTTCTGCCAAAGTAGAACCAAACACGCCCATTTTGATCAGCCAGTTGGCACCCATCGCGAACCAGAAGAATGCGTATGCGCCGAAGGCAGTTGTACCAAAGGTATTGTTGCGTTTGGAATCCTGAATGCAAGCGAACAGCTGGGCAAAGGCGCCGAGGAAAATGGCCCAAGGAATAGCGTAGCTGAGGCCGTCTGTAATGCCAAGCTTTTGGGAGGAAGCGACCAGAGTGACGATGGCCAACCCAAATAATCCCATCGCGCTGGGATCGGCGTTTATGATTTTGACTTTAGTCTGTGAATCGGTTTGCATGGTGTTGATGAGCCTCCAAATAATCAAATCAGGATGATCCGATAGAACTGAACCGTCCTCTATACTTCGTAATTCGTATCCGCCTGGTCCGGACACACACATCGCCCTATTGTACCTGAATGACCCTCGTATGAAAAGGGATTTTATTACCTTTTGGAGCCTTAGCGGACCCCTTGTGAGGCTTGTGTTAGAGATCATAAATGAAGAAATCGGTTTTTTGGTGGAAAAAGACGGAAATTTACATGTTCATTCCCTGGAAGAAGGGATAGTATCGAGGGGAAATGAAAACCTTTGTCTCAAAGTTTACTGATGTGAAGCATTAAAGAATTTGGAAATTAAAATTAAAGAGGTGATCAGTTAATCCAAAAGTAGTTCTTTTATCAAACAACAAAATGCAAGCGCTTACTTATGGGTTGTACCATCGTTCTGGCTTTAATCATTTCATGATGAGGAAATGAAAGGATGGGTGTTCATGATCGCGAAGTCGCGGCAGGTTGGCTTGGTTTTGCTCCTATGGGTATTTACGATTTCCAGTCTGGGTTGGGGGACAATGTTTGGCACACCAACAGCAAGTGCAGCCGTATCGGCTGATGAAGCAGCGGGTGGAGGCACTTCCAAATTCGACTTTGGTTCAGGAGCTGTTGCGAATGGATACACAGGTGTGGACGCGACGTCTGCCTATTCGGTGGAACAGGGGTATGGCTTCACCGATGTATCCAAGGTAATGGTTCAGGATCGGGGTACAAGTGATCCGGTGAAATCGGATTTTGTCAAAATTGCCGAAGGGGGCGGATTTAAGGTAGACCTGCCCAACGGTGATTACACCGTCTCTCTGGTCGCTGGCGACAGTGCAGGCAGCACCGATATTGCGATCAAGGTGGAGAGCATGAACAAGGTTCAGCTGAACCCCAAGGCAGCGGGTGAATATCTGGAGATGAGTTTCGATATCGCTCTGGTGGATGGGCAGATGAACTTTGAATTCTCTGGAGCGGCCGCTAATATCAATGCCCTCGTGATCACCCAACAGCAGGAACGCGAAGCTGGTAATAAACCTGCCGTGTACCTTGCGGGTGACTCCACGATGCAAACATATAATCCATATTGGGAGCCCCAAGCGGGTTGGGGGCAAATGTTCCCGTCCTTTTTCAGTGATGCCGTGGAGATTAAGAACCATTCCATTGGTGGACGAAGCTCCAAATCCTTTATATTCGAAGGCCGATTGGATGAGATTCTCCGCCTCATTCGTCCGGGAGATTATCTGTTCGTGCAGTTCGGACATAATGATGCAACAATCAGTGTTCCAGACCGCTATGCTTCACCTGCCGATTACAAAAACTATCTGAAAACCTACATAGACGGAGTAGAACAGCGGGGAGCTACGCCAATTCTGGTCACCCCAATGGGTCGCAGGGATTTTAATGCAGACACAGGCAAGTTCAATGTGTCCTTCCCTGAATATGTGCAGGCGATGAAGGAAGTTGCTTCGGAGAACAATGTGAAGTTGATCGATCTGAGCGCACTCAGCATTGCGTACTATGATTCCATTGGACCGGAAGCGACCTTGTCTGTCTTCCTCCATGTATCACCAGGTATCTATCAGGCATTCCCGAACGGGGCAACAGATAATACCCACTTCCAGGAATATGGAGCCATTCAGATTGCCCGTCTGGTTGCAGGTGCGGTTCGTGAACTGGATCTGCCATTATCGGAAGCGGTTCAGGATGCTGAAGTGCCGGCTGAAGTGCCAGCCAAACCTGCTGGATTGAAGGCGGGCAGCATTAGCAACGCCGGAGCGGTATTGAAATGGACGGCGGATGACACCGCAGACATCTACAAAGTATATCGTAAGCTTTCAACAGAGCCGGAAACTGCCTACAAGCTGGCAGGAACGGCAACCATACCTACTTTAACGCTAAGCGGTTTGGTTGAAGGTAAGTCGTACACCGTTCGGGTAACCGCTGTGAATGGCCGCGGCGAATCCGAACCATCGGATGAAGTCAACTTCACCACCAAATCCGCAACGTATCGATATGACTTTGGCCCGGTAGGCTCCCCGGTTGCCGAAGGGTATACGGAAGTCAATCGGAATACGCTGTATACGCCTGAACGCGGTTATGGATTAACGTCTTCCGCCAATATGGCTGATCGGGATCGTGGCAGTGCGACGGATAACCTGCGTCGTGACTTTGTGATCTATTTTAACGGCTCATATGAATTCAAAGTGGATCTGCCGAATGGTACCTATTCGGTCAAGACGTACACTGGGGACTGGATTGGATCAGCAAAAACCAACATCAACATCGAAGGCAAAGATTATGGAACCGTATCTTCCGGTGCCCAGAATATTGCAGAGAAAGTGATCAACCAGATTACCGTTCAGGATGGGCAGATGAATCTGGTCTTCAGTGGGGCTACAGCGCATCTCAACGGACTTGAGATTACGCCTGTATTGGTGGCCCCTTCCAATCTGAAACTGGATGGCCTGGATCTGGAGAGTGATCCGATCACCGCTGCATTGTCATGGGATGCTATCGCGGATGATGTGCAGTATAAGGTATACCGTCAGTCAACTGGAGCGGCCAAGGCCGAGCTGCTGGGAACCGCCGATACAACAACCTATACCGATAACAAGGTCGACCTGGGCATGAATTATGTATATACGGTAACAGCTGCAGATCGTACAGGTACGGAATCGGTAGCATCCAATGCATTACCTGTATCGACGATTGATTCATCTGTTGAGAAGGCAGAGGTTCCTTCAGGTCTGTCGTTACTGAGCATCAACAAACATGACGTCTCTTTCAGTTGGACGGAATCAGCAGGAGCACGCGCCTATCAAATCTATCGTGCTGTGAAGCAGGATGGACCGTATGATCTACTCGCTCGCACCAAGGAGACGGCATATACAGACTCCACCATTCTCAGCACCATTCCTTATTTCTATAAAGTGGCGTCTGTGAATGCGGGTGGGGTATCCGAACTATCGGCTGTACTCGAAACACCTGTAGCAACGACGCTGAATCGTGAAATGGAGTATCTGGACCGTGCTCCGGTCGCTGTACAAACAGAAAACGGCAACTATATCGGCTGGCGCATGCTGGGCCTGGATGCCGAGACGATTGCTTTTAATCTGTATCGGGATGGTGTGAAGCTTAACGCTGAGCCGATAACGGGGAGCACCAACTTTACGGATGCCGAAGGCACCGATGGGTCCAAATATCGTGTCATGATGGTAGAAAACGGCATTGAAAAAGCGGCAACGAAGGAATTTGGCGTTTGGCAGGAGCAGTATCTGTCTGTACCTCTGCAAAAGCCTGCCGATGCTTATACGAAAGACGGACAGCCGTATTCGTATTATGCGGGTGATGCCAGCGTGGGCGATGTCGATGGGGATGGTGAATACGAGATTATTCTGATGTGGTCGCCAAACAACGGCAAGGATAATTCCCAGTCTGGATATACCGGTATTGTCTATATGGATGCCTATAAACTGGATGGAACAAGATTATGGCGCATCAATATGGGACCAAATATTCGTGCGGGTGCGCACTACTCTCCATTCTTGGTCTATGACTTCGATGGAGATGGCAGAGCGGAACTGATGATGCGTACCGCAGATGGTACTGTCGATGGACAAGGGGAAGTCATTGGTGACGCCAATGCAGATCACCGGAACAGTTCGGGTTACGTTCTGCTTGGAGATGAATTTCTGACCGTGTTCGATGGGGAAACCGGGGCTGCCCTGGATACGGTGGAATATGATCCGCCGCGAGGAGATGTGGCTTCGTGGGGCGATGGCTATGGAAATCGGGTGGATCGTTTTTTGGCAGCGGTGGCGTACCTGGACGGTGAACATCCAAGTGCGATGTTCAGCCGTGGATATTATACACGTACTGTGCTGGCTTCCTACAATTTCCGTGATGGCAAGCTGAGCAAAGTATGGCGTTTCGACTCTAACGACGAAGGCTACGGTGAGTATGCAGGCCAAGGAAACCACAATCTCTCGGTTGCAGATGTGGATGGCGATGGCAAGGATGAGATTACATTTGGCGCAATGGCTGTTGATGATGATGGCAAACCGCTCTACAATACAAAACTCGGGCATGGTGATGCCATGCATTTGAGTGATCTGGACCCGACTCGTCCGGGGCTGGAAGTGTTCGACGTCCACGAACACAAAGATTCGCAGTATGGTATGGAAATGCGTGATGCAGCTACAGGCGATATTCTCTGGGGTGTTTACACAGGAATGGACACCGGACGCGGCATGGCTGCGGATATTGATCCGAATTATCCGGGGGCGGAAGTATGGGCAGCTACAATTACGAATGAACAGCACATTCCGATCACTGGGCTCTATAGTGCTCAGGGGGACCTTATCACGACGAAGATTCCGTCTTCTACCAACTTCGGCATCTGGTGGGACGGAGACCTGCTACGTGAACTGCTGGACGGCATTCGTGTCGACAAATGGGATGCCCAGAACCAAACGACGGTTAATCTGCTGACAGCAACAGGCGCGGCTTCGAACAATGGCACCAAAGCGAACCCGAGCTTGCAGGCCGATCTGTTTGGCGACTGGCGCGAAGAAGTGATGTGGCGCAGCCAGGACAGCTCGGAATTACGCATTTATATGACGACAGATGAGACAGATGCGCGTATTCGCACGTTGATGCATGATCCGGTTTACCGCCTTGGGGTAGCTTGGCAAAATGTAGCCTATAACCAGCCGCCACATACCGGCTTCCATCTGGGAGCGGGCATGGAGCAGCCAGTGGCACCGAATATTCGTTATGTAGGTGCTCCGCAAGAAATAGAGGATACAACACCTCCGGTCATCACCGGCATGCCTGCGGAACAGATGAGTGAAGAGGATACATTCAAAGTCAACGTGAAAGCAGAAGATCCGGAGTCCGGAATCACTCTTCTGGAATTGACTTGGGATGGGGAGGCCGTAGAACAGAGTGATGAAATTACTCTGACAGGATTGGTCGGCAAACACACCTTTACAGCCCGGGCGGTGAATGGTGCGGGACTCATCACCGAGCTTTCCGTAGAAGTGACAGTCATTGCTGGAGACCAAGCCGCAGGTGCACCAGGTATACCTGCCTTGTCTGACGATAACCAGCATGGCGATGGTTTGGCGGATGGAACATACACGATCACGATGAATATGTGGTGGGGGAATAACGGTACACAGTATCAATTGTATGAGAACGGTGAACTGATTGATACACAGCAACTTGCAGCTTCTACTCCTTCTGCCCAAAAGGCATCCACGGATATTTCGGGACGGGCGGATGGCACGTATGTGTATACGTGTAAACTGATCAATTCAAAGGGAACGAGCGAATGCGCTCCGCATACCGTAACCGTTCGTGATGCTGCACCAGCGAAGCCGGTGCTCTCTCATGACAACTGGGATGGGGATGGAAACTACACGATTACGATGAATATGTGGTGGGGCACGAATGCCACCTCCTATCGTCTGTATGAGAACGGTCAAGAAATCGACAGCCAGCCGCTGACGGCTGCATCCCCGAATGCACAGACGGCAACGGCGGTGATTACAGACCGAGTACCGGGAGAGTATGAGTACCATGTGGAATGGATTAACGCAAGTGGATCGGTTACTAGTGATGTGATTAAGGTGAAGGTCACCCGTTAAAAAAGTTAATCTAACCCTCAGCACCTCTCTATTGAATATAGGATGCCCTCTTGGGATGCTCCTGTAGATAGAGGGGTGTCTTTTTGTTTTTTCAACATACACAATAATGTCACAATCATTTGATGATGAAGCCCGTCACTGAAATTCCTGCTATAAAATCACATTTGAACCCTAAATAAGGCGATTTCAAGCCGTTTTCGGAATGTCTGATATTAAAAAAACAGAACGATTTTCAACTTATGGAGAAGAAACCATAAAATCCATGCCAACTATGCCAAATGTTAATCCAACTATAGATTGACAGGAAAACCTAAAATGTAACACAGAAATAAGGAGGTATTAAGGGCGATGGTTATGAGTATGGAATTGAAAAGTCAAATCGAAAATGCTAGACATAACCTTCATATGTTGGTAGAGCATAACGAGGGTGGTTTTGGACATCCCGATGTGCTAAAACAGTCCATGGCACTGGATGAACTGATCAACGAGTACAATCGAATGAACCGAAGCAAGCCGACAATTTGAATATCAACTTTACTTTGGACAATATAGATGAGCATGACAAACAAGCGGGCATGAAAATAGCTGGAACAGACACAGTAGGTGTGAATACTGTGTGCTGTGTCATTCCAGTTGAATCATGCCCGCTTGTTCTATCGTACATGCATATTGCCACATTCAATGGGGAACATCGAAACATTCCACTAATGCAGCAACCGTTTGGCCTCCAGATATAAGACCTGAACGAATTTTTTTGTGTTAATGCGTGTCTGGGACAGGGAAGGTTCCACATTGTTTTGCAATTCCAGCATCTTTTTACGAATCTCGGTAAAATCAAAGAACTTAGACGCATAATTTTCGAACTTCGGATGTGTATAATCCGTCAGTCCAAGAGACACAACATGGCTTAGAGTCTGGAAAATGGCTCTTCGGACACGCTGTTCCGATGCCTTAATCTCCTTGGTCACTTCTGCCGGGGAAGCATCTCTGCCCAGTTTGCGTAACGCAACATTTTGGAAAATGTCCTTCAGTGAAGGGAACATGTACGGAGACAGCTTATGGTCCTCCGTCTCGACCTGCTCCAGATATTCCAGCATGTCCAGCAGATCCCTGCTGCCTGCTTCTCCGATCATGCCCATCTCGGACAGCAGGAAATGCCCTGCTGTGGTAATCGTCTTGTCTGGAGCTTGTGCCGCAGCACGTTCGGGAGATTGCAGTCTGGCCAACCCTTGCAGCGTCCGCTGAATATCTGCAATGGATTGCTGCATGCGCAGGCGTTCTTCCACCAAACGCAGAACAGACAGGATCTCCAGCCGATTAATCGGCTTCGTAATGTAATATTCGATGCCTAGCGAATAGGCTTCGCCAATCATATTTTTTGACTCAATTTGGGAAATCATTACGATCTTGCCTTCGAACCTTCCCTCAAGCGCCCGTACCGTTTCAATACCGTCCCGCTGTGGCATGAGCAGATCAATCAGCAGAACATCCACCTTGTGCAGCTCCAGCAGCTCGGCGTGGATATGTGCTCCGTCCTCGGCCTCCCCGGCAATGTCTCCCAGCCCTTCATCCTCTATCATATCCATCAACATGGAACGAACTCCTGGATCATCATCCACGATAAAATAACGCATGTCGTAACTCCTTCCTCCGCAAATGATGCGATGAATCAATGTATGGTGAACGGTCTATACCGCCTCAGAATCAATGGGTGTGATTGTCTAAGCTTGCCTCTCTACATGTACATTCTTATCATACTTGGTTGCGTATCCTGGTGTGAAGCCCCGTTTCAACTTTAGATATTGCCCAATAGAAGTTGAATATTATGTCAGATAAAGTGACAGTGAATGGATAAAGGTTGCTAATTTATAAAAAAATTAAACCATTCGATGTAGGTATTTGTCGATTTTCGTAGATGTCCCTGTAGTATAAGTAACATCCAAACGTGTGGATTCAGATTTATGTGAAATGGTACAAACTATCCACTAATCCATCGTATTTTAGCCGTAAAGCAGTCCGTCTCTGTGTGATAGAACTGCATGCATTTTGCAATTAGTATGGGTTTTTTTCGCTCAGTCATGCGGCTGGGACACTTTTTAACGATACACCAACGAAAAGGGGCATTGCTGATGGAGCAAACAATACAAGATATTGTCATCGTTTTCAACGATTTTCTGTGGTCCAAGCTATTAATTATTTTGTTGGTCGTATGCGGGATATACTTTACGACCAAAACTCGATTCATGCAATTCCGCATGATTGGAGATATGGTCAAAGTGCTCGCGGAGCCGAAAAGCAAGGAGCCGGGCAAAATTTCACCGTTTCAGGCATTCTGTATCAGTATGGCAGCCCGTGTAGGTACCGGAAATATTACCGGTATAGCGCTGGCAATCGCACTGGGCGGACCAGGAGCTGTGTTCTGGATGTGGATCATTGCGATTATTGGTTCGGCCTCCAGTTTTGTGGAGAGCACGCTTGCCCAAATTTATAAGGTTAAGGACAATGGTGGATTCCGCGGGGGTCCGGCATATTATATGGAGCGTGGATTGGGAAAACGCTGGATGGGGATCTTGTTCGCAATTCTCATTACATTATCGTTCGGTTTGGTCTTTAATGCGGTGCAGTCCAATACGATCACTGTCGCTTTCAAAAATTCTTTCGGTGTGGATCGATTGACGGTAGGCATTATTATGGCCGTTGTATTTGCGGGAATTATTATGGGCGGTGTTAAACGGATCGCCAAAGCATCCGAATACATTGTTGTCGTTCTTGCCGTGTTATACATCGGTGTTGCTGCATTTGTTGTGTTGGCCAACATCACTCAGGTCCCTGCCATGATTGCATTAATTGTGAAAAATGCCTTTGGTATTGAACAGGTTGCAGGTGGTACACTGGGAGCTGCACTGATGAATGGTGTCAAACGTGGTTTATTCTCCAATGAGGCGGGTATGGGTAGTGCGCCGAATGCTGCGGCAACGGCGGATACAACGCATCCGGTCAAACAAGGGCTTATTCAAGCGTTTGGTGTATTGACGGATACGTTGGTCATTTGTACAAGCACAGCCATGATCATTTTGTTGTCAGGCGTGTACAAAGGTTCGGATCTGGGCGGGATTGAATTGACCCAAGCGGCATTGAGTGTGCATATCGGATCATGGGCATCCGGGTTTTTGGCAGTCATGGTATTCCTGTTTGCCTTTAGCACACTCATCGGGAATTATTATTATGGAGAGACCAATATTGAGTTTATCAAGTCCAATAAGATTTGGCTGTGGGTATACCGTATCTGTGTCATCGCGATGGTGCTGTTCGGTGCTATTGCCAAGGTACAGTTGGTATGGGATCTGGCTGATCTATTTATGGGATTGATGGTAGTGGTGAACCTGATTGCCATCCTGATGTTGTCCAAGGTGACGTTCGAAGCACTTAAGGACTATAAGAAACAAAAGGCCGAGGGAAGAGACCCGATCTTTACGCGGGATCGTATTCACATTCCGGGTGAAGTGGAGTGTTGGGAATCCGAGGCTGAGGTTACAGGGACAAAGTAGAATGAATTCGTGAAATACACCACGATAAAGGAAAACTAAAACAGGACTCTGAAATTCCTTAACGGAAGTTCCAGAGTCCTGTTTGTTACATATGAGGAAATAAGATGAAGTATGATCTGCCCGAACGAGTTCCATTCCCTGAGAGATACCTCTCCTAATGGTTCACAGAGTAACTAATGAGTTGCTCGGACAGAGCTTTCATGCGTTCGCCCGTTGCATTCAGCTTCTCAATCACATCCGTGAAGGATGATACGAGGGTAGCTTGCTCCTGTGAAGAGGCTGCGATCTGGGAGACTTCAACTTCCATCTGTTTAATAACTTCTTGTACATCTCTCAAGCTAATATCAATATCACTGGTAGCCTGTTTGGCATCGACCGAAAGCTTGCGTACTTCTGTTGCTACAACACCAAAACCTGCACCGGCTTCACCTACACGAGCAGCTTCAATGGCGGCATTCAGTCCAAGGAGATTGGTTTGTTCAGAAATTTCACGAATGAATCCAGCCACTTTGTTAATCTGGGAAGAGTTCTGTACCGCTAGACGTGTGTTCTCCAGAATTTGTTCGCTGGTGGCCTGCAATTCCTCGGCATGAGCAGCGACGTGCTGGACCATTTCGACCAGAGTTCCATTAATCGTTCGGTTCTCTTGTATAATAGCTTCAAGCTGATTTTGATTCGATTGGTCGTAAGACACGCAGAAGATGGCGACAACCTGATGGTTGTCGTCCAAGATCGGTATATTAAGGACATCCAGCTCGATACCGTAGTATTCTGCCGGGAGGTGGGTCAAAGAGGCTTCGTTTCCGTTCGTAAGTGCGGTGAAGTTCTTATACCCGTCCAAAAGCGGATCACCTTCGTTGAATCCGAGATTGAATTTGTCGGTGGAGACAGAATACAACACCTTCTCATGATCATACACCGTCAGACTCGCTGGTTCTCTAAGAATCAGACTGATATAGGGCATAACTTTCAGAAGAGCATCTACAACGTTCATGGTAAGTCGAACCATCCTTTCAATATCTAAAATTAAGTTGAATTAGAAACGATATCATACTTATCTTTCATCGGGTAAGAGTGCGCTATCATGTACTCCTTTTTCATTAAAATATTGTCTTTTCTAAGTCGGAATCTTAAAATAATTCCTATTTAAACGGATTTACTGGATATAAGTTCTAGTTGTAACTATTTTTATATCAAGATATCTGCACGGCTCTATATGATTTATGGGACATGTGTCCAGTAGGATATATAGAATCACACATTAGGAGTGTACCCGGGATGAGAGAAATCATGGATTTTGGATTGCTGCGCCACCTTGCTCGAGAGCATGGCCTGGATCAGGTGCTGGACGAGTCTGTACTTGCCGAATTAAGGCTGCTTGAAGCCTCCAAGGGCGAAATGATATGTGCCAAAGGGGAACGTCCCGAACGATTATATTTTCTAGTTCAGGGCAAGCTCAAGATTTATACAACGCTGTCGAATGGCAAATCTCTGCTGCTTCGTTTCAGTACACCGCCTGCGCTGGTCGGTGATCTGGAGCTGATCCATGGCAAGGAAGCCAATAATACGGTGGAATCCGTCAACAAGAGCCTTCTGCTTGGCGTAAGCTATCGCTATCTCCAGAATACATATGCAGAAAACGCGAAATTTCTCCATTTTATGCTCAGTCATGTGACCCACAAGTTGTATACCTTCTCCAATCTGTCGAGTCTCAATCTGCTGTACCCGGTCGAAAGCCGTTTTGCGAGCTATTTGTTATCCACGATGGAACAAGGGGAGCAGGTCACGGAAGAAATCCAGACCTCCAAACTGACAGAATTGGCAGACATGCTGGGCACAAGCTACAGGCACTTGAACCGGGTTGTCCATGCCCTCTGTGACCGTGAAATCATTCGCAAAGAGCAGCGTAAGATCGTGATCAACAATCTGGAGCAGCTGCGTGAAATTGCGGGAGGCAATATGTACGAATAAATAGGAAAGATGGCAGGGCTTCAAGCCCCGTTGCATAGATGTAAAGACACCCTCTGCATGTCAGAGGGCGTCTTTTTGGCGTCCACCTGCTAGGTGAAAGGTTTTCTTTTCCAATGCTGTTACAGAAATCGATTGCAGATTAAACGTCTCCACGCTGTTCAAATAATTGGGCAATCTCTACGATGACCTGCGTCGCCTTCACCATATTATCGACGGATACATATTCGAACTTGCCGTGATAGTTCTCTCCACCAGTGAAGATATTGGGTGTAGGCATGCCCATGTAAGAGAGCTGGGAACCGTCCGTACCTCCGCGAATCGGGCGAATGATCGGCTCAATATCCAGACGAGTCATGGCTTCATGTGCAATATCGACGATCTGGCGCACAGGTTCAATTTTTTCCCGCATGTTATAGTACTGATCATTTAATTCGATGGAGATGCTTTTCTTGCCATATTTGGTTTGCAGCTCGCTAACGACATTCAATAAGGTTGTCTTGCGTTGCTCGAACTTCTCCCGGTCGAAGTCGCGGATGATGTAGCTCATCTGGGTCAGCTCGACATCTCCCTCAATGGATAACAAGTGATAGAACCCTTCATAACCGTCCGTGAACTCGGGAGCTTCTTCTGCAGGTAGCCGGCGATTCAGTTCCATCGCGATTTTGGCCGAATTCACCATCTTATTCTTGGCTGTGCCTGGGTGCACGTTGGTACCTCGAACCGTAATTTTGGCAGCTGCAGCATTGAAGCTTTCGTACTCCAGCTCGCCGAGTGGACCGCCGTCCACCGTGTAAGCATATTTGGCTCCAAAAGCAGGCACATCGAACTTATGCGGCCCGCGGCCAATTTCTTCATCCGGGGTAAACGCAACGCGGATCTTTCCGTGTTTCAATTCCGGGTGTTCAATCAGATAAGCCATTGCCGTCATGATTTCGGTAATGCCCGCTTTATTGTCCGCACCAAGCAGTGTTGTGCCGTCTGTTGTGATCAAAGTGTGGCCTTTATATTCACGCAGTTCCGGGAAATCGGTGGTGGATAACACCACATCCAGTTCCTGATTCAGTACAATATCCTGTCCATCATAGTTGTCGATGACCTGTGGTTTGACATCTTTGCCTGTAAAATCAGTAGCTGTATCCAAATGGGCCAGGAAACCAATCACCGGAATGTCCTTGTCCGTATTGGATGGCAATGTCGCCATCACGTAGCCATTATCATCCATGGTCACATCCTGCAAACCAATCGATTTGCATTCTTCAACCAAATGTTTTCCCAAAACCAGCTGGCCGGGAGTGGAAGGGCATGTCTCACTATTTTCATCAGATTGTGTATCCATTTGAGCATAGGTAATCAGTCGTTGGATTAAAATATCTTTCACCAGTAATCGCTCCTTTGGCTTTGGTTTATTTTATCTGGGTATATTATTTCCTATGTGTCTGTATGGCTATCATATCATGATTTGGGACGGTTTCGAGTAATGATCAATCGGTGGTTGGAACAGACTAGGTATAAAAAAGGGTACTATGTAACAAAAATGTACGTACTTGCAATATGAGTAGTCTGGTTCATAATAATGAGTGGTGAAAGATTGGGTTCATCATGATTGAGCATGACTCAAGTCGCTTGTGAACGTCAAGAATGGGCAGCGGTTTTCCAAGTTGGGAAACATGTAATTGCCTCGACATATATCATTATATTGAATAGGAGATGCAAGTGATATGACAGAGAAATTATTTTCCCCGTATCAATTCAAGGGGCTTCAATTAAATAACCGTGTCGTCATGGCACCGATGTGCCAATATTCTGTGACTGCCAAAGACGGTATTCCAAACGATTGGCATCAGGTTCACTATGTAAGCCGTGCAGTTGGGGGTACGGGGTTGATCGTCATTGAGATGACGGATGTGGATCCCGATGGACGCATCACTGACAATGACCTGGGCATCTGGTCGGATGAACACATCCCTGCCTTTGCCAAGCTGGTGGATGGCATTCACGCTTATGGCTCCAAAGTGGCAATTCAGATTGCACATGCAGGACGTAAAGCGGAGGATGCGGCTCAGCCCGTAGCACCATCAGTGGTTACTTTCCCTGGAGAGAGCTACAATACGCCACACGCGTTAACTACGGAAGAAACGCAAGCTATGGTTCAGAAGTTTGCGGACGGTGTACGCCGTGCAGTAGCTGCCGGGGTTGATGCTATAGAATTGCACGGAGCTCATGGTTATCTCATCCACCAGTTCCACTCTCCGCTAATGAATCATCGCGAGGATGAGTATGGACAGGATCTGTCGCGTTTTGGCGTCGAAATCATTCGTGCAGTGAAAAAAGAAATGCCGGAAGACATGCCGCTGATTATGCGGATTTCGGCCATAGAATACGCCGATGGCGGGTATGACATAGATCATACCATCGAAATGTCTCGTGCCTATCAGGCAGCAGGTGTGGATATGTTCCACATCAGTTCCGGTGGTGAAGGACCTTCAGGACAACGTAAACCGGGTAACTACCCTGGTTACCAGGTGCCATTCGCCCGTCGTTTCCGCGAAGAATTGAACGTTCCTGTGATTGCGGTAGGCATGCTGGAGGACTCAGCTCTGGCTCAAGCGGTTATCGGCAACGGTGATGCAGATCTGGTCGCGGTTGGCAGAGGTATGCTGCGTGATCCGTACTGGGCGACCCATGCAGCTCTGGAGTTGGGTGTCAGCAAGGATAAGGCTGCTATTGCGGAGCAATATTCCCGCGGATACTGACTCTATTTAGAACATTTATATAAAGCAATTAAAAAGGTGGAAAAGGGATGCCCCATAAGTCATGAACATGACGGGGACATCCCTTTTAGCGTGATTACGATCTAACGAATCGAGCGTTTGTTATTAGCTGCAATTTCCACAGGTTTGCGGTTTAACGAATCGTAGGCATGTTACATCCTCGATCTTGGACCTTTCATGGTACTGCCCCAAATTTTTGTGGCGCAATAACGTGACTGAAGTTCGTTACCCTTTGTATTCCACACCATTTCCCCTTATTATGGTGTGGTCGATTCGTTAGCGCTTTGACCGGAAAGCGAAATCACTTTCGAGGATATCCCTCGTGTCGCTTCAAACACATATTTCTGATCAGAACGCGAGGGTGCCTGGTGGGGATCAAAATCGGCGTATACGACAATGTCGGAGAAACCAATCTGCTCCAGGATCATGCGGAACTCTTCTACACCGTACCAACGTAATGCAAGCTGTTGCAGTTCTGTGGCTATGAGGGTGCCATGGTGCCACTTTTCATAGCGAATCAGACTTACTTTGTATTGCTGAAGCATATTGAATTCGATGTCTTTGCTCTCCATTGTAATCGTGTCACCATCCGGTAATTGAACAGTCGAGGTGCCTGAGTAGTGTGAAGTGGTAGTTGTCACATCCGGCAGAAAGAGGTCCAGCACAAGTCGGCCGCCTGGTTCCAAATGTTGATACAGATTGCGCAGTGCCTTAATAGAGGCCTGTCTGTCTTGAATAAGCAACAAGGAGCCTCCGGGAATAATTATGACTTCGTAGCGATAGGGAAGATCAAGTGTCTCCAGATCAGCAGCGAACAATTCAGGCATGGACAATCCCCGCTGGGTGCAAAGAACGCGGCAAGAATCAAGCATATCCGTTGAATAATCAAGACCGTCTACTTTCAAACCGGCTTCAAGTAATGGGATTAGCACTCTACCCGAACCGGACATCGCTTCAAGGATGCGTCCATTGCAGTTCATCAGAACATCACGATAAAATTCAATATCGCCTCCAAGGGAGTGTCCAACGGGCTTGGTAGCATTGTAAACCTCGGTACATAATGGACCATAATAACTAAAAGACATGTACGTTCCTCCACAACCTAATTTAAAATGAGAATGTGGAAGGGAATGACGGCGAGATGTTATCCCCTCCGGCAACGGTTGAAATTGGATTTTTCGGAGCAGACTAACATAGGAATCACGCACCTTTTATGTAATATGTTCCAATTATAAGTTTGGCTTCAAAGGCAGTCAACAGAATATCTGTTGTTAGCCGAATATATTTGACACTCACCACTTTATTTCGAACAATAAGTTAAAAGGGCATTTTGTATGAATCCATGAGCGACAAAAGGAGTAAGGCAAAATGCTAATATATAGGAGGCGATTCGTAGTGGAATCATCAAGTGCACTGCCAGATATCCGGCAGCAATTATTGCTTCACGCTCCTGTGGAGAAAGTGTGGGAGATCGTATCCACGGCAAAAGGCATGGCATCCTGGTTTATGCCGAGCAATCTGGAGCCAGTGGAAGGACATGAATTTATACTGGAAGCTGGACCTTTCGGTAATTCACCATGTAAAGTGACGGAAGTACAGCCTCTGCATAAGCTGTCATTTCGGTGGGGCAAGGATTGGACACTGAGCTTCGAACTGGTGGAGCAGGCGCAGGGTACAGATTTCACCTTGATTCACAGTGGTTGGGATGCGGACAAATTGACTGAATTTGGACAGGCTCATGCCATGGTCCGCGAACGGATGGAACAGGGCTGGACAGGGATTGTGCAGAAGCTGGCTCAGATCGTTGGACAAGCGTAGAACAAGAGGCAAGTTGACAGATCTTTATTAAATAACCATTGAACGATGGTGACCAATAAACGAAGTCGCGGGTTCTTTGTCGGATGTGCATTCCGGCAGCTGAGCCTGCGGCTTTTTTGGTTTGAAAATATCACAAGCCAACTATTTCCGTCAGCAACAGAAACGTGTAACATGGGATTATAGGTGCAAAACGACAAAATTAGACGTCTCTCGCCATGGAGGCGGAAGGATACATAGATGAAAAAACACTGGATTATACTCACCATTAGCTTTATTTGTATTGTGGTCTTTCCGCTGGGGTCGATTATGCAGACTTTATTTTCCGAACGAGGCAATCCTCAAGCAAGGGACGGAGTCATAGATCTGACTTCATGGACTTTTGACAGGCAGGGGGCTGCCGCTCTGAATGGAACGTGGGATTTCTATCCGGGTCAGATGCTGACGCCTGTCGATTTTGAGGTGGATGTATCGGGGCGTAAGCCGCTTTCTCCACCTGTAAGCATTCATGTCCCGTCCCAATGGAACAAGACACTTGGAGAAGCCCATGGCTACGGAACCTATCATTTGCGTGTCAGAATAACCCCGAGAACAGAGAAGAACGATTACGGAATACGTACTCGAAATATTCGCATGGCCCATCGTTTATTCATCGATGGCAAAGAGATTGGCGGCAAAGGGCTGCCTGGTCCCACACAAGATACGGACATTCAGCTCAATCTGCCTTTTACGGGATTCACATCCATAGACGGCGACGTTGCAGATGTGATCATTCAAGTATCCAATTACAGCTACTCGTCTGGCGGCATTGTTGCATCCATTCTGTTCGGGGACGAGCACAGCATTCTCAAAAGCCAACAGCAGGACTGGCTTAAGGATCTGATGACGTTATTTGGATTTATTCTCCCGGCGGCCTTCTTCCTGCTTCTTTTCAGGCTGCGACGCAGTGAGAAAGAACTTCGTTATCTGGGGTTATTCAGTCTTTCGGGTGCGTTGTACGCACTGACGCATGGAGAGAAGCTGCTGGGAACGCTGCTGCCATTCCTAACGAGCAATGAAATTCTGCGGCTTCAATTCATCAGCGCGGCTCTCGCTTATTATTACCTGCTTCGTTATATGGACGCTCTTGTACCTGGAGCGGTCCATCCATGGTTTGTCCGTCTTGGTGTGATTCTGGTCATTACACAGTGCGCTGTTGGTCTGATTATGCCTCCTGTTTTGTTCTCGAGGCTGGAGCCGGCCATGCTGCTCATTTCACTTGTGGTGATCGGTTACACGCTGCGGGCCATGCTCCATTGGTTGAAAAAACGGCCCAATGACAGCCACTTCGTTCTCATTAGCATGATGAGCATATGTATGGTCGTTATGCTGCATACCGTGGGTGCGTTTACCCCCATGGATACGACATTTCTCGCGCTGTACGAGCTTCTGTTATTCGTTTTTGCCCAGATGATCGTTACGGCGATCCGATTTGCACAATCCTTCCGTGAAGTTGAAGCATTATCGGAACGCCTGGTTGCTATCGACATGCTCAAGGATGAATTCATGGCGAATACATCTCATGAACTGAGAACTCCCTTACATGGGATTATCAATATTGCTCAGTCGATGCTGGAAGGGGCGGCTGGAGCGGTCACGCCCAAGCAGGCCAAAAATCTGTCCATGATTACGTCAACCGGAAAGCGGCTTTCGCTGCTGGTAAACGATATTCTGGATTTTGCCAAGCTCAAAAATAGTGAAATTGAATTAAAACGGGTAGCCGTTGATTTGGAATCGGTGGCCCGAACGGTAGTTGAAGTCTCCGGTTTCACCTTCGAGGACAAGCCTATTGTGCTGATTCAGCAGTGGCCTCCAGCGTTGCCGCTGGTGGAAGCGGATGAGGATCGATTAAGGCAGGTTCTGTATAACCTGCTGGGTAATGCGTATAAGTACACCCAACAAGGAGAGATTCGCCTGTATGCCCGTGTGGATGGAGACCTGGTGACGGTATCTGTCGCGGATACGGGGGTCGGGATCGCCCGGGAGAAGCAGGAGGACATATTTCAGGCATATGAACAGGGGAATGGAACAAGTGAGCGGGCAAGCGGGGGAACGGGTCTTGGACTGAGTATCACACGCAAGCTTGTAGAGCTTGGGGGAGGGACCATATGGGTAGAATCGGAGCCAGGGCAAGGCTCAACCTTTCATTTTACGCTGCCTATTGTGAAGACGGCTCTGCTGCAAACGAGTTCGAAGCCTGTCGCGGCCCGTTATGTACCTGCTCAAGAAAAAAGGGTGCTGGATACCGTTACAGTCGAATCAGATGAGACGGACAATAGGGAGGCAGAGCATACGATTCTGATCGTGGATGATGACCCTGTGAATCGACAGGTGCTGTTCAATCTGTTATCGACGGAACGTTATCGTGTCATTGCAGCGAATAGCGGGACCGCAGCATTGAAGCTGCGTGAAGAACACCCGTCCATTGATCTCGTCATTACAGACTGGATGATGCCGCAGATGTCCGGGCTGGAGCTGTGCCGCAAACTGCGTGAGCACAGCTCCCTGTCTGAGCTGCCCATTCTGATGCTGACCGCTCGCGGGATGCCTGAGGATATCAAGTTGGGCTTTCAGGCAGGTGCCAATGACTTTCTGAGCAAACCCGTCGATGCAGGGGAATTGCGTGCCCGGGTACGGACGTTAATCGAGATGAGAACTTCGGTGCAGGAGGTCGTTCGTACAGAAATGGCCTTTTTGCAAGCCCAGATCAAGCCTCACTTTCTATATAACGCACTTAATGTCATTATTGCGACGTGTGCGGTGAACCCGGACAAGGCGACAGATCTGCTTATTGAGCTGAGTCAATACTTGAGGGGGAGTTTCGATTTTCAGAACAGGGACCAGCTGGTTCCACTGGCTAAGGAACTGGAATTGGTGGAGTCTTATGTACGTCTGGAACAGGCCCGTTTTGAGGAGCGTCTGGTGGTCGATTATGAGGTAGACCCTGATGTGCATCTCTACTTGCCGCCGCTCAGTATCCAGCCGCTTGTAGAGAATGCCATTCGTCATGGTGTGATGGAGCGGGCCGCAGGCGGCAAGGTTAACCTCCGTATTTCCAGGGAAGGTGAGCATATCGTTGTTCAGGTGCAGGATGACGGCGTGGGCATACCGCCTGCACGTTTGGCTCAGGTGAAGAACGGACGTACAGATGGCCCCGGGGGTGTAGGGTTACAGAATATAAATCGACGTCTGGTGTCCTTGTACGGTCAAGGGTTGGAGATTCAGAGTCATTCGGGCAAAGGGACACAGATCCGGTTTCGCATACCTGTACAAAAGAGATAAATCACCAAATCATGTTGCCGATGTAGGTGTGATTGGTTAACAGTCTAATAAGCGTATACCGATAAAATCGATCATTTTTATGAATATTTTCATGGCAGGAGGCTGGAAGAACGGTGAGAGCCATAGTAATCGATGACGAGAAACCGGCGCAGCTCCATCTGGAGCGGCTGTTACGGTCGGACGGACGGATTACACCCGTGCATTGTTTTTCAACAGCTCGTGAGGGTTTGGATTTTCTGGCAACAGAGCGTGTGGACGTTGTTTTTCTGGACATTGGCATGCCGGAAATGAATGGACTGGAAGCGGCTGAATATATACAGCAATTGGACAACAGTATTCGTATTATATTTGTAACGGCTTATGCCGATCATGCGGTTGAAGCCTTTGAACTGCATGCGTTGGATTATGTATTAAAGCCTGTGAGTTCCGCGAGACTTGCCAAAACAATTGATCGAATTGCTGCCGTTACGATCCCCGTGTCTTCACCGGTTGCAGCAACGACCGAGGTGCAAGTTTCACAATCAGGGGGCGCGGGGGTGGATATCCATGTTCCCGGATTGCTTACGTTTAAACATCTGGATATCTATAGAAGTCTGAATGAGGAAGCCCAGAAGCACAAGTGGCGCACAACCAAATCACAGGAGCTGTTTGCATTCTTGTTTCATCACAGAGGGGAATGGGTAAGCAAAGAGATTCTGCTTGATCAGTTATGGGCAGACGTCTCCCAGGAGAAAGGGTTAACCCATCTGCATACGTCTGTTTATCAGATTCGCAAGTTGCTGAGGGAATGGGACATGACAGGTAAACTGGAATACAATATGAATCGCTATCGTCTGTTACCGGGTAATCTGGTGAGTGATGTGGAGCAATTTGAACAAGGGACTTCGTATGCTGCCATTACGACAGATCATGTGGATCAACTGAAAGACATCGCTGCACTCTACCGCGGTGACTATTTGGAAGAACATGATTATCGCTGGGCTCAAGCCAAAGCCAGAGAACTGAGACGGAAATATATAAGGCTGGTCATGGACCTCGCGGAATGGAATATGAATCACGGTCGGGGCAAGGAAGCGATTGAACAATTGAGTGAACTATTGGAACGTGAGCCTTATGCCGAAGATATCTGCCGATTAATGATGAATGTGTATGCATCCCTGGAGGATCAGCAAGCCATACTCCAATTGTACGATTCTTTTACACAGACTCTGCTTGAGGATCTGGGACATCAACCGGAGCCAGAAACAAGCAGACTTTATGAGAATCTGATGGCACGGTAAACGGAAGTTCGGCAGGAGGATAAGGCATGAAGTTATTCATACATCGCAAAGATTTGCGTACGGATGATCTGGTTGCATTGGATTATTTGCGGAACCAGGAAGCGGAAAGTCTGCATCTACTCATCTATGATCCGTTTCTATTGCGGCAGGGGCGAGCGAAGGAACACAGTGGTGTCAACTTTCTCCAGCATGCAGCGAAGCTTGATGAGCAGTATCGGGAGGCGGGATGCAAGCTGCATGTGGCCTATGGCAAACCAGCCGAAGTGGTTGATGAAATCCTCAATCAGCTGCAAGGGCGGGTAGACGAGGTTGTTGTACATCAGGACATGACCCCGTATGCTTTCGAGCGCGATCGCGGGATACGGAAGGTGACGGAGGAGCGAGGCGTGGAATTTACGCAGCTGACGGATCATCTGCTGATGGATCTGGCGGGATTTGCTGATTTTACGGAGAAGGTCGAGCCATACAAAGTATTTGCTGCCTTTCACCGACGGTGGGTAGAATTCATGAATGAGCATCCCAATCCCCCTTCGGCAACAACGGTTGCCGATGTGAAGGTCAGCAAGCAGCCGATCGATTGGCCGGAGTCCTTTCGTGTACCTGAAGAATTACTGACGTTCAATGGATTGGACTCGAATGATCCCCATCGGTTATTGGAGGGCTTCCTGTCCGACAGGATTGCTGATTACGGTGACCATCGGGATGAATATGAAGCTTATGAACCAAGTCACCTCAGTTCGTATCTCGCAGTAGGGGCTGTATCTATCCGCAAGCTGTACGATGAAGCGATTCGCAAGGAGCAAGCGGGAGAATGGATCAGACAGCTGTGCTTCCGCGACTTCTATCTGTATCGTGCGGTGTATGAGAGTCACTATTTTACATATGAGAAAGTATACGATCTGTCCAAGCTGAGCGAGGTTCATTTCGAACGGTGGTGCAAAGCCGAAACGGGCATTCCCATCATTGACGCAGCGATGACGGAACTGAACGAGACCGGACATATGCCGAATCGGCTCCGTATTCTGACTGCCATGTTCCTTACCAAAAATCTGCAATGCCCATTCACGCGGGGTGAAGCGTATTTCAGGCGCAAGCTGCGGGATTACGACAACATTCAGAACCGTGGAAACTGGTTATGGTGTGCTTCCCTGGGTGAGAATGCAGCTCCGTATTTCCGGGTGAACAATCCGGTAACACAGTCAGAGAAGTATGATCCGCAAGGAGATTATATCCGTAAATGGCTGCCGGATCTAAAGGATTTGCACAGCAAGGATATTCATCAGCCCCGCAAAAATGCCATTGTGGATCTGAAAGCATCCAGACAGGCAGCTATTGAGGTCTATAAACAAATTCTGGCGAGCCGTCAGAAGGGTCGTTAGGAGTCCATTAGAGCTTAGAAATTATGGGTCACATATCGGGAATGGGACCCAAAGGTCGAGATTTTCCATTTTCATCCCTTTGAACCAGCAAAAATTACAAAAATGTTATAAAGTTGAAAAATGTACCCTTAGACCGCGCCAAAGCGGTCTTTTTTACATATATAGACATGAAAATGCGATGAAACTTGTTGGAAATTTAGAATCTTTTAAGAAATTGGACTACCCATCTTAAGCATTATGCCTTTTAATAGATAGAGAGCTTATCGTACTAAGTCATATCTGACATATTGACGAATACATGAAGGAGAAGCGTAGAACATGAGTGAAACCATCAAAAGAGAGCGAATTCCAGAGCTGAATCTGGTACGTGCCATGGCCATCATCGGCGTGCTATGTGTGCACTCCACTTCGTATGCAACGGTGGACATGACGGGTTCGGGGTATTATTGGCTTTACAACTTTATTAATATCTTTATGAAATATGGTACCCCGACATTTATTTTCATGAGCAGTTTTGTGCTGTTCTATAACTATTATTCTCGCCCGCTGGACAAAAAGCTGGTAAGTAATTTCTACAAAAAAAGATTCGTTTATATTTTACTGCCGTATTTCATATTTTCATTGATGTACTTTGTATTGCTGCACTTTACGCATTATCAGGGACGCCCGTTTGGGGAATCCACAGTAAGTTTCATAACGAAACTGTTCACGGGTAAGGCATATACACATCTGTATTTTGTATTTATCAATATGCAATTCTATTTGTTATTCCCATTGGTGTTATGGCTGCTCAAAAAGTATCCATCGGTGGTCAAATGGTCTGTTCCGATTGGGTTACTCATTCAGTGGGCCTTTATTGTCAGTAATAAATATGGATTTCAGGTGCCGAATAAAGGAAGCTGGGCATTTTCGTACTTCTCCTACTTTATGCTGGGTGCTTTTATCGGGGTATATTTTCCGAAAATTAAGCAGTGGTTTGTTATTAGCCGGGAAAATGCAACCAAGGCCCGTGTAATTTCATGGATTTTGCTGTGGGCGGTATGGATTTTTGCAGGACTCGGTCATGTATATATTTATTATTTGTTACGGATGAAAATTGCCACGTATAACACGCTATGGTACGAGTTTTTCTGGAATCTGCATACGTTCGCCTGTGCGCTCGTATTGATTCAAATGGCATATTGGCTATATCGCAAAGGACCATCGCTAATCGTTAAGCCGCTTAATCGGCTGGGTGCACTGTCCTTCGGTATTTATCTGATTCATCCGTTCTTCCTGCTGGTTTATCGGAACTTCCCGCCACAAACCGGAGTTTCCTGGCTGATTCATCTCTGGTATGCCGGAGGATTCGGAGTGGCTCTGCTGGCTTCTTGGCTCGTGGTTGGACTCACGGCCCGATTTGTCCCATTGGCCTGGGTGATCTTCGGCAATCTGCCGAAGCCAAAACCTCGTCTGGTGCCACAACAAAACTCGGGACAACTCGACGTACGTTAAATGGATATGCCAATACAGGAATAATAAACCGTTTCTTGGTCGACCTTAGGGTTGAGCGGGAAGCGGTTTTTGGATTTCAATAGCAAGTCGCTCTATAGCGAACGAGTGTTTCTTTATCCTAATCGAAGGGTAATGAGAAATCGGAACGATACTAAATGATCTTATACGTCAATGACTACTAAGAACAGGATCAGGTGAGATAAATGACAACATGTGAACAATGCGGGAGACCGATGCAAGATATATTGGAATACGTGGAGCACATTCTTCACGAATGTGGAGGGGCTCAGGAATACAAGGCTACAGACTATGAGGCATCTGGCTATGAGTGTGTTCGCGAGCAGATGTGATACAATAGAAAGAAACCGGATTCATACGGAACCGAGGTGACTACATGGAGACGGGCCCGGCCCCTTTCCGGCAGGAAATGACGGAACATGAAGCACAACTGACCAAGACATGTATGTATTGCGGGCAAAAGCGACCTTTGTCTGAATTTCGACGTAGAACCGGCAAACGGGCTGGTCCCGGAGCCAGACGTGGAGCCTGCCGCCACTGTCGTCAGCTCGGTGGACAAGCGGATAATAATAACCAATCCATCCCGCAGACAGATAAGGCGTTAAAAAATGCAGCAGGGACCACAGCAGCTCGGCATAATATGGCGAAGGCTTCAGCTTCTGCCAACCAAACCGCGGCCCGGCTCACCGATGAAGGGAATGGGGCGCCAATCACCTCGTCTGTAAGACGTATGGAGTCACAGCCATCTATAGGTTTATCTTCTTCGATAGAAGGTGAAACGGCTGACTTGGTTGCTCCTCCAGCGGCTTCTTCTTCGCCTTCGGGAAACCGAAAGAAGCGGAGAAGAAAGAGAAAGGCGAAACGGCCAGAGCTGCAGCAGGGTATGGAGCCAACCTCGCGAACGGATGCGGAGAACGTGAATATAGATCAGCTGCAGACGAGTTCTGTTCCGCAGCAGGAGAGGTCACCGCAGGTGCATACAGCGATTGCTGATCCATCTGCGAAGCGTACCAGCGCGGCGCGGATCGCTGCTGCTGGTGCAGATCAGGCCGCCGAGCAGGAAACGGCGGCGGCTCAAGCGGTGCTGCCGGTCAAGCCGCAAGGCCCGGCAGCTGAATCAGCGGCTGCGGGTAAGCCGACCGCAGCCAAGCGCAAACGCAAGCGGCGCCGCAAACGTGCCGCCGCGCTGCCATCCGGCGCAGGCCAGGCCCGCAGCATCGCTGAGGCCAGTGCGCCGAGCCTGAGCGACCGTGGCGATGCCAATGCGGTCGCCGGGAACGCAGCGGCTGCACAGCCTGCCGCTGCAAAGCCCGCACCCGGCGAAGCAACGGGTGCTGCCATGGAGGCTGCGCCTCTGGCACCCGGGCGCCAGCCAGGCTCGCCCGGGTCGAAGCCGCGCCTGGCGCGCAAGGAGCGTGCGCCCAAGGCAGGCGGCGAAGACATAGCCCGTGCCGGATCATCCGGGCAGCGGGCACCTGCACATTCCAGCCGTAGTCACGGGGCTGGAATGGAAAGTCGTCCCCGCCGTCATACTCCGGCGGTGCCTGTAGCGATTGACCCGGAAGATCCGGCATCGCTTCGGACGAATCGGCAGGGTATGGTGCGCATGCGTGGCAAGACCGACAAAGGGCGGCGCTGGCATCAGGAAGTGGATATGGAGCTGGCAGTCACCTTGGTCAAGGAAAAAGCCGCTGTTGTGGTTAATCGGTACACGATCCGCCGATTGTTCAGCAACAAGGACTTTAAGCGGTATATTTTGACCCGTGATGACTATACCTGTTACTTCTGTGGATCGTATGGAGACACGATTGACCATCTTCTGCCGAGAGCCAAAGGTGGACATACCACCCCGCTAAACTGTGTCTGTGCGTGCAATCTGTGCAATCAGTCCAAAGCAGCAATGGATGCCGAAGAGTTCATGCGTTCCGGTATTCCCGAGTGGAATGCTGCGCATCAGGAAGAACTGAATGAACTCGCCATACAGGAAGCACAGTTGGAATAAAAGATAAGCGATAACCTTAAAAACTGCCCTAGTTTGCTCATAATCCGTTCTGTACGGGGCATCTAATATATAAAGCACATCTGGACTCAACAAGTCCGGGTGTGCTTTTTGTCTGTTCATTCCACGGTTGAATATTTCTTCAAATTGACAACGGTACAGAGGTCGGATGTACGTTATACTGGGGAGAAGTGAAGAGAGGTACTTTAAGTTCCTTTTGGTCTCAAGATGGTTGTTATACTTATACAACATACATTGGGAATTGGAATGTATAGATTGGAGGGAAGCAGATGACCCCGGCATCTTTGGACATCATGTCCTATATTACGGAAGAGAATATTCGTTTATGGCTGGAGAAGTTTCGCTCCCTGGGCCCTTTACCGGGAATTTTGCTTACCTTTATGAAATCGTTCGTGCCCCCGCTGCCTACGCTGCTCATTGTTGGCGTTAACGGAGCAGTGTACGGGCTATGGGCAGGGTTTTTATATTCCTGGATCGGGATGGTACTGGGCTGTACCGTTACATTCCTGATTGTACGGGAGATTGGCAAATCGGCTTTTGTGGAACGTTGGGCCAGCAAACCCCGTGTACAGCGCAGCATGGTATGGATTCGGCGGAATGCATTCAGTTATGTATTCTTGCTAAGTATTTTCCCGGTAGGCCCGTTCGTTATTATCAATGTAGCGGCAGGTATTGCACGAATGAGATTGCTGTCCTTCCTGCTTGCTGTGAGTTTTGGCAAAGCCATTATGATCTTCTGTGTGACGTATATCGGTTCCAATGTAGCTCAGTTTATGGAACATCCGGTACGGTGGGGCGGCGTGTTGTTGTTTATCGCGGTATCCCTGTGGGCAAGTCGGAAGCTGGAACGTCACTTCACCCGTTCGTCATCAGATCGTGAGGAAATGAATGATCGGAGTCATTCCTCTGGCGAGTCTGTTTCTTCTTAACCTTAAAAGGTACGAACACGCACGCTCGGCTCGAATGGTTTAGTCGGAGATGACCATCTGTTTAGAGGGGGATCAGCATGATTGAAAATGTCTTTGATTTTGATAAGGAGCTGCACCTTATGAATGAGGATGAGCTGCGTTCGTTATTGCGTTTGCTTTATCTCAGCGCAGAAAGGGAAGTCAGTATTCAGTCAGCGGAACAACATTCTGTTCATTTTGCGTCGACAGTACAGTCGATATTTAAGACATTGGACGAGGATCGGAATCGGAAGAAAGCGGAGCAACAGGCATTGGAGGCACAGAAACCACGTGAAATTCATATAGCGATTGGTGAATCGCCACTAGGCAGCATTAAGGTTGCGATGGGCAAGGTTCCCGGTCGATCAGATCGGCGTTTTTTTTCAATGAATGACTATTATGCCATCGGTCCATTGGGCGATTTGACGAATAAGGCGGACTTACACCGCAGGCACCTCTGGTTACTCGACAAACTCTATTTGAGTGAACATGGAAGTTATGCCGTCCAAGGCATGAATGAACTGATTCGTTTAAACAGCGTGGTGAGTTCGATTGATGAAGATACACAAATAACGATCTGGTATGCGAATAATGCTCATGAGAAAACGGGACTTCTATATGCCATGCATTTGCTGCGTAACAGGCTGAGCCCGATCTATTTGATCGAGACAAGTGCATTATATGAGGAATTATTCAAATCTTCTGAAGTTCAGCATGATGTTCTTAGAACAGGAGAGATTATTTCCGGGAAGTTGTTAGCGATGTGGCAGCACTGTGTGAATGCTGAACCGTTGTCTTTAGAGAAACGTAAACAGATGGAGCAAGAGTGGGTGGATTTGGCTGTACAGCCCGGGCTTCTGCGGTTAATGAAGGATGGCGAGATTCAGAGCGTGCCGGAAGACGGAATTGACGAGTTTATTATGCAAAAGGTCAGGGAGATTACATTGATCAGACAGCCTGGTGAATTTATAAAAGCAGCCAGAATCGTAGGTGAGGTGCTGGGTCATCTTGAACAAGCTGTCGGAGACGCATTCATTGAATATCGTATTCGACAGTTGATCATACAAGGACGGCTTGAGATGGAAGGGAAGCCACATGCCATGCGATTCTACAGTGTGAGGCTCCCGCAATAACCGAAATGGGGCTTTCCCATAATTCATGGGCATGATGGGGAGCCTCTTGTTAGTCACATTTTGTTCTAATGAACCTAGTAAACGCTATTCGCTCCCAGTTTAGGGTGCGGCAGGTTTTTGATTCCATAACTCCAATAGTGGCCCCTCTTGTCCATGGACCGGATCTGAATCCGGGATGGGCACCTCCTGAATCTCACGCAGAACTTTGGGGCGTTCTCCCGGTTCACCAGTTCGGGTATTGTAACTCATGCCACCCGGATAGGCGCCAGCTATGCGGAAATCAAGGCTCGCACTTAGTCGCTTATGTCCGGTTCCCGCAGGTAGTACGACGACATCGCCTGCCTGAAGGTGAACAATCTTTCCATGTTCCCCACCAAGGATGAGCTCAACCCAGCCGCTTACCACTGCTAGTACTTCATGAGCGTTGCTGTGATAATGATGATAATCAAACACTCCGTTAATCCAGCTGTTTCCCCATCCGTTTTGGTTCAGCAACGTCTCCGCACGAGTGGAATCATTAGCCCAAATCCCCTTATACAGAAGTACGGGCAGACTCGGATGATTGGGGATCACTCCATCGTCCTGAAATAACATCGTCTGTACATTGTTCATTTCATCTTTCATCGTAAATATCACCTCCCTATGGCATTACCCGTTAATTCTGGAGAAGAACAAAAAACAGTTGTAAAATGATACAAATTGTATCAACTTAAGGTTATACTCAGAACATAGACTCTCTTTAGTGAACTTGTTGTATAAACCACAAGGGGGAATGTGCTTGAATATTGTCATTACCGGGGCTTCTGGATTTGTAGGATTTAACCTTTCTCAGTATTTGGCGCAAAAAGGACATCGGATCATCCTGGTGGATCAGGATGATTATTGTCAGAGACTTATTCACAGGTCCCCGCTTCATGAGATGTCCTTTATCTGCTGTGACCTTGCCGAGGACAGGTTCCACCTGCCAATCGAAACGGATTATATTATTCACCTGGCAGCGATGCCGCATGTAGACTACTCGTATCATCACCCCGGAGAAGTGTTTCGCAACAACACCCTAAGTACACAGGCCATTTTGCAATATGCTTCGGATCATCATATCCCCGTGGTGCTGGCCTCATCCGTAGAGGTGTATGGAGGAGCGATGGGCAGAGTGTATCACGAATCAGATGAATATGCTCCAGTATCCCCTTATTCGGCATCCAAAGTAGCTTGTGAGACGCTAGCGCTATCCTACGCGAAATGTTATCAGCTTCCAGTCAAAATATTTCGACTGACCAATCTTTATGGCCCTTGGCAGTTGCCAGATCGGATTATTCCACGCAACTTTGGCCGAATGATGGACGGCCTGCCGCTCGATATTCAGGGGTCAGCTGTACGTGACTTCCTGTATGTGGACGACGCGCTGCGTGCGATTGAGCTGATTATGCTGAATGGACAAGATCAGCAGATCTATAACATTTCGACAGGCCAGGGAACGACCATGCAAGAGATTGGAGAGCTATTGCAACCCCTGAACAGTACGACTGGAACAGCGGAGATTCGGGAGCAGGAACCCACTCAGTCCAGAGGATCAAGCCTGGTGGTTCACTCCGGTAAGTTAAGGGCAGAGTTAGGCTGGTTCCCGCAAACCACGTTGGAACAGGGACTGGAGCGAACCTTTCGTTGGTATCAGGAGCATCCGGATTGGGTAAGACAATTCAGCCGTGAATATCATACGACAAGAGAAACACGTGGTTTTATTATCGATATGGCCAGGTATGCCGTTTCAACCGTATAGATCAGGACAAAAAAAGCCAGGGAAGGGTGTATTGAATAACACCTTCCTTGGCTTTTTTGCGCCCCCGTACATGTTGGACTTCATTCCCTCATGAACGGGCAGGCATTTCACCTATATTTGCTGCACGAATTGTCGTGCGGTTTACGCTAAATGGATGAAACTAGTGACGATCTTTGACATCAGCAATTTTGTCCTGCACAGCACCTTTGGCCTTGTCTTTTTTACCCTCAGCCTGAAGGGATCTGTTGTTAGTTGCATTACCGATCTGATCCTTCACTTCGCCTTTGGCCTTGTTTACGCCTGCTTTGATTTTATCGCTAGTTGAATTACTCATATCGAACATCTCCTTCGTTTCTGGTGTAGTCCTTATTAACCGGGATGCCTGTATTCTAAACGTTCGCTATTTCATGCGGGCTGAAAATGTCTTTTGGATATTGTGTCAGAAATGATCTGTGCGGAGAGTCAGTATAGGTATAGGCACTGCACCACAGCGTGCTTCATTAAGGGAATGAGAGGATGTTATGATATGAGTAATTATGTTGGAAATGGTGCGTATTGCTACGCCAATTCAGCAGCCATGCTGCTGTCTTCCATTGGAGAGAAGGTAGACCCTGGTCTGCTTGAAACCATCGGTGGCTTTTCACTAGGGGCCTTTCGAACGCAGGAAAATATTCTTTTCTTCGATAACTGTACCTCTAGTCCTGATCTGGCCATCAGCAAGGCGATGAGCATTCTGGGATTTAATGTGCGCGAAAGTGTGCAATCACGGGGTACAGAGATGCCTGTAGATGAGCTAAGAGAGGCTTTGAAGCAGGGTCCTGTGATGATGGGTCCGCTGGATATGGGCAAACTCGTCTACAATCCCAACTCTCCCAACCTGGGTGGTTGCGATCATTATGTAGTGGCGTTGAGCATGGAGGGCGATGAAATATGCCTGCATGACCCGGCTGGATTCCCGAATGTCTTCCTGACACTGGATAAACTTGAGGACGCTTGGAAGTCTGAATTCCCGTGGAGCAGCGGTGTGTATCGACGATGGTGGAATCCAGAACGCATTGAACAGCCTGATCTTAAAGAGATCGATCGTCGGGCGTGTGCCTGGTTTAAATCAACGGTTACAGAACAACTTCATGATACTGCGTCACATGAGGGGCGAACCGGAGCTTCAGCAATTGTGCATAAGGCTGAACAGGTTCGTGCTGGAGCAATCGATGGTAATGAGTGGGCTCATTATGTGTATTTTGCTCTGCCAGTAGGCGCTCGTCGTGCCCATGATTATGGTTTGTATTTTAAAAGCATTGATTCCGATCTTTCTGCTTTGAAGTACGCACAATCCCGTCAATTCGGGGAATGCCAATCCCGTCTTGTCTCCCGGAACTGGGGGGCTGCTGCGACTATCATGATGGCACTCGCGGAGACGGAAGCCCTGATCCAAGCTGCTATTTTGAAGATGGAGTAATGTACGTGAAGCAAGGCTATGAGAAAGGGAGATACACATGGATGAACTAGCTGACAATCACCATATCAGGCCAGTGGAAGATGAGACATTCGGAAATCGCCAAAAGGAGTCGGACATTGCGCTTGTCCGACGAGCCCAAACTGGGGATACAGAGGCCTTTGGTGAGTTGATTCACCGTTACCGGGGGCAGTTGTTCCGTTATGTGCGAGCACTTACACATGATTCTTATCTCGCAGAAGACATCTTACAGGATGGGCTTATTCGCGCGTTCATTCATGTGGGACAGCTTCAGAATGCCGAGCGTTTTATGGCCTGGATGCAGCGCATTGTGCGTAATCAGGCGTACTCACATATGCAACGCCGAGAACAGCAGCTGGAACAACACTTTTCTTCGTTCTTTGCATTTGGAGCCGATGATGCCTCATGGAGCGATCAAGACTCGCTCGACATGACGCTGAATCATCTTCTGAACGACCCCGATCGGAGATCGCAGGAAGCAGACTATGATCCGTATCAAGCTGTTGCTCAGCAGGAAATGAGAAATAATCTCCATAAGCTGCTGGGTTGTCTGAATAAGAGAGAGCAGCAGGTCTTCACCTCGTATTGGATGGAGCAGCTGTCACCGCAAGAAATGGCTTGCAGATTCAATCTGACAAGTGCCAATGTGTATCAAATTCTATCCCGTTCACGTAAAAAAGTGTCGCAGCTTCATATTCATTTATCTGTAGAAGAAATGCTGGCAGAGTGGAATTCAATCGGGCAAGATCGAGTGATTCTGGAGGAACCCCTTTCTTTTCGGGACCCCCAAACCTGGAACTCGGCAGCAGCATCCATTCACGAGATGTTAGGTTATATCGGTCCATCTCCGTCTCTCCCCATGGTTATGGGGATGAGCGGACTTTCTTTTCGCTTGACCATCCTACCTCAGGACATACATATCGCTGGCCCCACCGCTTATAACTTCAAAGAGGTGCTTACCAGAGGGCTGCAGTATATGGGTTATCATTTCCATGCGGTTGAGGCTTTGGCGAGCGAAGCGGGGCTCAATGCGAATCTGGTCGATCCTTTGATGCTGGAGGAGAAAGCGAAGGGGAAAAGATTACTGAATTCAAGGCTGGTTCGGGCCCTCTCCCTGATTCGTTACTCCATTCATCGGGGAATACCGGCAGTGGTGTGGGACCTGAATATTCCCGAATTCGGTTTAGTTTATGGCTATGATGATGCAGTTCGGACCCTATACGGTGCTGATTTCATTAAATCAGGAGCATTTCCCTATGATCATGTAGGCCGAGGAGTGAATCAGGAAGTATTTGTGCTGGCAGCAGAATCAGATGGCATGACACGAGAAATGGACTTGCGTGCGGCACTGACAGCTGTTTTGGCTCATTATGGTGGGAAGGACCCGTATACCTTGCCGAACACAGTCAGTGGTTTGGCTGCCTATGCGGTTTGGAGAGAAGCCTTAGAACATGGACGGGTAGAACCGAATGGTCATGCCTATAACATTGCCGTGTTGTGGGATGCAAGACGATACGCCGGCGAGTTTTTCAAAGAGCTTTCTCTAAAGTGGGCTTCGAATCCACGTTACACCAGCTTGATTCCATACTGTCGCGAGGCAGAAGAGTTATATCGAATCATGTCCCAAAGGTTAAACATGCTCAAGCAGTGTTTTCCTTTTCCCGAAGGAGGAAAGCCAAACGAGAAGCTTCAGGGAAAGCAGGCTATCTCGATACTTCTGGAGGTGGAGGAATTGGAGCGAGCAGCGGTCGTTGCGATAGAATCGCTGCTTGAAGGAATGTCTCAGCATTCTCCAGAAATAGTTATGGTGTGACCTAAATGTTACGATCAGATCGGGCGAACAGTGAAACACATATCAAGGAGGCAGGACGATCGGTCTGGCCTTCTTTCTGTTTTTTTTGCATTCAAGCCAGGAGAGGTTCATACTTGGACAAGAAATGATGTCATTCAGGAATAAGCCTGCACCCCTAGCTGCATAATAACGACAGTGACCAAAATCGTTGCATGAAATTCATGGTTTTGGAAAAGAATTCCTGAGCATTTGGTTTAAAAAATCCTCCCTTGTGTACATATCGCATATATGGCCCTATGTGATCTTGTCTTCATACCACATGTGGTAGAAGTTCAGATCCTGTGCAGGAGGATATGTGGTTTAACCCTGGGCTCAATGCTTGACAAAAAAATCGATTTTGTTACAATGTTCACAATATCTTCACAAGTGTAAAAAATTTCTTTTTCATGTTCATGTGTAAGAGGTGTAATATAGGGGTATAGAGTTCGGTTTCGGCCTGCTTGTCGTTTTGCGTCAACACCTGTTGTCCGCAATAGACCCAAGATACAATGCACGATGTGGAAGCGGCCTTTGGGCTATGCTTATTCTATTGTGTGAAATTTGGTACATTTAGTTGTATTGGTTGTATTTGTGGTTCGGCTCTGCTTGACAGGCATCATGAAAGTCGCGGACTTCTATCCCAAAGTAAAGGAGGACTTTCTCTTATGTCACAATCGCCTACTCAACAAGAGGTGCCGGTTACAGAAGGTGCCGACGTTTCCCAACGCCAGTCCTTGGACGTACTGGATCAACTGATGAAGCCTGAGGTACAGGAGTCTCTGACCGTTCTGGTGGAGAACCTGCCTAAACTGGCTGAAATGGTCACTGCAATGACCAAAGCTTATGACTTTGCACAAAGCGTAGCTACAGACAAAGTTCTGATCAGCGACACAATGAGCGCAATGGGTGAGTTTGCTAAGCCTGTTGTAGACAAAGCTAAAGGGGTAGCTTCTGCTGCCATCGAAGCGAGTGATCGTGCGCAAGCCGAGCAAACTTCGGTTGGTTTGTTCGCTATGCTCAAAATGCTTAAAGATCCAAACGTACAACAAACGCTGCGTTTTGCTCAATCATTCCTGAGCATCCTGAACGAGCGTCAACAACAGCAACGTTAAGATTAGAAGAACGGAGGATGGATATGTCGAAGCAAATCTTGATCTTGGGCGGAGGTTACGGTGGTCTGTTGACTGCGCTGACTGCGCGTCAATACCTGACACCAGAGGAAGCGACTATTACAGTCGTGAACCGTTACCCTACGCACCAAATTATTACGGAACTGCACCGTCTTGCAGCGGGAAGCATTGCTGAAAAAGCAGTTGCTCTTCCACTCGAAAAATTGCTGCGTGGCAAAAATGTGAACCTGAAAATCGATACGGTGGATACAATCAAGCCGGACGAGAAAAAAGTTCTCATGACCAGCGGTTCTACTTACTCTTACGATGCACTCGTTGTTGCCTTGGGCAGTGAAACGGCATTCTTCGGAATTCCGGGATTGCAGGAGTACAGCTTCACGCTGAAATCCGTTAGCGATGCTAACCGCATTCGTGCACACGTGGAAGCTCGTTTGGATGCTTACAAACAATCCGGCAACAAAGCAGACGCTACGTTTGTTATCGGTGGCGGTGGTTTGACAGGTATCGAGCTTGTTGGTGAATTCGCTGACCTTCTTCCGGCTGTATGCCAAGAAAAAGGGATCGACTTCAAAGAAGTTTCCCTGTACACGGTTGAAGCAGGTCCTTCCATCCTGGCAGGATTCCCGCCAGAACTGGTTGAGCGTGCAAAATCGAGTCTGGAAAAACGTGGCGTTAACTTCATCGTTGGCGTAGCGATTACCGAAATGAAAGAAAATGAAGTTCTGCTGAAAGACGGAAGCTCGATCCCTACGAACACACTCGTATGGACAGGCGGCGTTCAAGGTAACGCAGTTGTTGCCAATAGCGGAATTGAAGTGGATCGTGGCCGTGCAAAAGTTACGGAAGTACTGCAATCCACATCCCATAAAGACGTGTTTGTTGCTGGTGACAGCGCAGTGGTCTTCCCTAGCGAAGGTGCTCGTCCATACCCTCCAACAGCACAACTGGCTTGGCAAATGGGTGAAACCATTGGTCACAACCTGGGCGTAATGTTCAAAGGTGGCGCAATGGAATCTTTCACACCAGTATTCTCCGGTACACTGGGAAGTCTGGGTCGCAAGGATGCTGTCGGCATGATCGGTGGCAACCAGACTCGTCTGAAAGGTCTGCCAGCAACCATGATGAAAGAAGCAAGTAACATCCGTTACCTTGCTCATATTCACGGTTTGTTTGCACTGGCTTACTAATACTTGTACACCATGCAGCATAAAGGCGCCCCTCCCGGGGTGCCTTTTTTTATCCGCAGCACAGTAGATGCGTGAATGGTAGTCCTTCATAGCAGCCGACGCTTAGAAGCGTCGGCTTTCGTTTATATTAAAGACAAGTCTAGTTTATAAAAGGGAAAACCGAGAGGAGAATGACATATGAACGTATTGGTTATTGGAGCGAACGGGCAAATCGGCAAATTGCTGGTCCAGCAGCTGGCGCAGGAAGGGAAACATCAGGTCACCGCGATGATTCGCAAACCGGAGCAGACAGATGCACTGAAACAGATCGGTGCCGATGTCGTAATTGGTGATTTGGAAGGCAGCGTGGATGATCTGGCCGAGGCAATGAAGGATCACAATGCGATTGTATTTACAGCGGGTTCCGGTGGATCTACGGGCGCAGATCAAACATTGCTCATTGATCTGGATGGTGCAGTGAAAACAATGGAGGCGGCACAGCAGCAGGGAATTACCAGGTACATTTTGGTCAGTGCGTTTGGGGCAGATCAACGGGAGAAATGGTCAGATGCCATTAAGCCTTATTATGTGGCGAAGCATTATGCCGATCGGGCGTTGTTTGCAAGTGATCTGAATTACACCATTATCCGTCCTGGCGGTTTGAAAAATGAACCGGGCACCGGGAAAATTTCTGTAGGAACAGACCTGGAACCGGGAAATATCCCGCGTGAGGACGTAGCTCGTGTCATCGCTGCTTCCCTTCAGGAAGAGAAGACATACCGGATGGCCTTTGATCTGATCGCCGGGGATGATACGGTAGAGGATGCCTTGGGTAATTTGTAAGTCGTATTGTATGATAACGAGAGAATGAAATGACGGAAAGAGGGGGAAGCTCTGCATGAACGAAGCCGTGCTGGTGATTGAGGATGAGCCCAAAATTGCACGTTTGCTTGAACTGGAATTACAGTACGAGGGATATCAGGTAGGCAAGGCTGGCAGCGGAACGGAAGGGCTGGAGAGGTATGTGGATGGACAATGGGATCTGATCTTGCTGGATGTTATGCTGCCGGGTCTGAGTGGGATTGAGGTGTTGCGGCGGATTCGAGCCAAAGATGCGATGGTGCCCATTCTGATGCTTACAGCCAAAGATTCTGTGGAAGACAAAGTATCCGGACTCGATCTCGGTGCTAACGACTACATCACGAAGCCATTCCGCATTGAAGAACTGCTCGCGAGAGTGCGCGCGGCACTGCGACTGAGTGCTGCATCGGCTGCTGCCCGATCCTCCTCTTCGGTCACACGGGTTACGGCAGAGTCGTCGGAGCATACGGCGGAACACAAGACAGGCTGGCTCACCGCAGGCAATTTAAAACTAAATGAAGGAACCCGCGAGGTATCCCGGGATGGTAAACCAATTGAGCTTACCCCGCGTGAGTTCGATCTGTTGGTATATTTGCTGCAAAACCAGCGCCAGGTGCTCAGCCGGGACCAGATTGTTCAGGCTGTCTGGGGATACGATTATTATGGAGATACCAATGTGGTGGATGTGTATATCCGTTATGTGCGCAAAAAAGTCGATAACGGATTCACACCACCCTTAATACATACGGTTCGAGGTGTGGGTTACGTCCTGAAGGAGCAAGTATGAGTCTGCGCAGCAAAATTTACGGATACTCGTCCGTATTGTTCGCCGTGCTGCTGATTGCCGTCAACCTGTCGGTGTATATCGTGTTTGAACGGATGTCGATCGATAACGAGATCAAGCGGGTTGAAGCTGAGGCCGAGTCTATTGTAAAAGGAGTGCGCCAGTCTGCCGGCTCCATTCCGCCGGACGACTTGCTCCGGGCCTACGCGCCGCTGGATGGCATGCTCCGAATCGTCAATGAAGACGGCACCAGCTCCCCGCCGGTGACGACCTCGGCAGAGGAGCAGCTGAGCAAGCTATCCTACAAATACGAAAGTGAAAAGAAATCCGAGTATACCCAAGTTGAGCAAATCGGTTATGTCTGGGTCTCTGTTCCAGTGATCTGGCCGGACGGGGAAGTGGTGAATCTACAAGTCACCGAGAGCATTGAAGATACCGAGAATCGCCTGTCTGTGCTTCGTACAGTTCTGGTTGCTGTAACCATCATCGCGCTGATTCCAGCCATCATCTCCAGTCGTATTTTGGCGAACCGGATGACACGGCCGATCCAGCAGATGACACGCACGATGAGTGATATTCAGTCAAGCGGCCAGTTCAAGCGGCTTCCGCTCGACGAAAAATCGAAGGATGAGCTGAAAACGATGGGGCAGACGTTCAACCGTATGATGGATCTGCTTGAATCCAACTTCGAGCGGCAGGAGCGCTTTGTTTCTGATGCTTCTCATGAACTGAAAACACCACTCACCATCATTGAAAGTTATGCCAGTCTGCTGCAACGAAGGGGTAAGGATCGACCCGAAGTATTCGACGAGGCGGTGGAAGCCATTCTGTCCGAATCCGTGCGCATGCGGGAGATGACCGAACAGCTGCTATTGCTGGCGAAGCAGCCAGAGCAGTGGAATGTGCAGCTGGAGCGGGTGGATATCACCCGGCTTGCGCTGGATACCACACGTGCATTTCACGAAGCCTACCATCGGGAAGTGCACTGCGACGATCCGGGCAGAATATGGGCGATTAGCGATGGGAGCAAGCTGAAGCAGCTGCTATTTATTTTGCTGGACAATGCCCGTAAGTATAGTGAGGATGCCATTGAAGTCAGGCTGGAGACAAAGGGGCAGGAATGTCGAATACGTATTGTGGATACGGGAATCGGCATGCGGGAAGAGGAATTGTCCAAAGTGTTTGACCGATTCTATCGCGTTGATCAGGCCAGAACACGCAGCGGCGGAACAAGCGGTTCGGGCTTGGGACTGTCCCTTGCCAAAGATATTGCCGAGGCCGTGGGCGCACGTATTGAACTGAACAGTACCGAGGGCAGAGGAACCGAGGCTTCCATTATTTTGCCGACATCCCTACAGAACGGGCCGCTCTCATGAAATTCTCATTCTTCTCTTATATACTGGTAAACACAGTACGATTTCGGATTATAAGAGAGTGAGTAAGGGGGGAACAAAATGGAAGAGCATGAGGGGCGTCCGGAAATGAAACGGGAAGAACAACGACGCAAAGGATGGGCGAAGCCAAGAAGTTCATTTTGGTGGAGTTCGGGGCTCCTGGCTCTCCTTGTGGTTGTAGCGATCATGTGGTGGAAGCCCTGGCAATCTGAACGCGTGTCGTTAACAGCAGATGCAGCGGCCCAATCGGTCTTGGATCAATATCCGGGAGAAATCGTGAATTCCACGTTAAAGGACGGGGCCTATATCATGCAGCTCCGCTCGGAAACCGGACTGTATGACGTACAAGTGGATGCGGTTACGGCGACCGTGAATTCCATTAAACGGCTGGAGTCCAACCCTCAAGCCGAGGAGAAAACGTTATGGAGCCGGGAACAGATCAAGACGGAATTGCTGAAACAAACGAATGCCGAGCTGGTATCACTTGAACTGGTCGAGCAGCAGGGAAGCCCGGTGTATCTGGCGGTATTCAAGATGAAGGACAATGGTCGTGAGCAATGGACCATTGATCCGTATAACGGAGAGAAACAGTCTTCAAAGACACTGGAAGCATCTTCACCCGACCCGACGACAGGGGAAGGCACCAAGACTTCATTTCTGAGCGAAAAAGAAGCAAAGCAGAAGGCACTGGCTAAGGTTCCAGGTGAAGTGGATGATATCGAACTCCGTGGAACAAACAGTGGCAATCCGTATTATCTGGTTGAAATTGACCTGGATGACGGTCGTGAGGCCATTGTGCAGGTGAATGCCATTTCAGGTGCGATTCGTTCGGTCACTTGGGATGATGACGAGGATTAAAGGTATAGGTATAGAAGCCATTCTGTGAGGTTCTCACTCATGTTCTCATCAAATTCTAATCTGACTCTCGCTGAACTCTCATTCGTACAGGTTAATCTATAACTGTAGACGAGAACGAGAACAACAACGAGGAGATGAACGATGATGATGAACAAACATAAACTATGGATTGGCAGCTTGTCGGCAGCGGTGCTGCTCGGAGGATCAGCCGTTGCGGCTAGTGGGAGTGTAAACGGACAATCGGTACAGCCTACGCAAACATCTACTACACAGTCAGTAACACAGACCCAGAACAACACAGGTAAGTTGCTGACGGTCGCACAGGCAAAAGAAGCAGCCTTGAAAGCAACTGATGGCAAAGTGGATGATGTGGATCTGGAGCGCAGAAACGGACAAACGTTCTATGAAGTTGAAATCGACAAAAAAGGAAGCAACGACGTTGTCGTTCGTTTGGATGCCTACACAGGTAAAATCCTTGCTGTAGTCGATGATGAAGATTACGATGACGACGATGATTATAATGGCACTGTGGCAGGTACGTCTTCCAATCAAGCTGCTTCAAAACAGGTTAAACTGACAGAGGCACAAGCTTCGAACATTGCCCTGAAACAGGTGACAGGCGGAAAAGTAACCGAAATCGAACTGGATCATGATAACGGCCGTTATGTTTATGAAGTGGAACTGAGAATAGCCAACGGTGAAGCCGATGTAGACGTCGATGCGAACACGGGTAAAGTGCTGTCGTTTGATCAGGATTTTGACGACGAAGATTAAGAAATAACGTTAGCACACAAGCTAATGAATGTGAACAACATGTAGTTGCAGCTACCCTAAGAGCAGCTAGAGATAACGTATATTATAGGGATTTGAATTGTGTATAACAGGGGACGCTTCGGATGAAGCGTCTTTTTGCTGTTCGCTCCATAAGTTCAGTGTGTATTCGTACATGTTCCGCCGTATTGTTCACTATTCGAGCAGGGGGATGGCGGATACAATCGTAATCAGGAGGTGAGTGCCAAGCCAGTCTGAGAAACAAGTAATCTATGAAATGCATCATCGATCGGAGGAAGAAGAGACGTATCGATTTTATTGTAAGCGCTTTATTAATAAATCGTGGAGGTGCAATGTTCTATGAATGAGGGTTGGTTGAAAAAGAAAACAAATTCACATCGTTTCGCTCGTCGTCTATGTTATCTGCTTGCTCTAATCCTGGCGCTACAATCGCTAGGCATGCTGATCGCTCCAGGACAACAGGCTTCCGCTGCTCCACTCAGTGTGACCAACGGGGTACAGTTCAAGGATACGGACGGTAATGTGATCCATGCCCATGGGGGCGGGATGATTAAGGCTAACGGGTACTATTACTGGTTTGGAGAGAACCGCAACCCCAATGGAACGTTCAAGGCGGTTTCCGTATATCGTTCTGCAGATCTGAAAAACTGGGAGTATCGCAATGATGTGCTCACCAGCAGCTCGGCTGCCGAGCTGAACATTTCCAACATCGAACGCCCGAAAGTCATCTATAACAGTGCAACAGGCAAGTATGTTCTTTGGATGCATAAGGAAAACGGAGTCGACTATGGTGAAGCCAGAGTGGCTGTAGCGACCTCAAGTACAGTGGATGGCAATTATACGTATGTGGGCAGCTATCGGCCGCTTGGCTATGATTCGAGAGACATGACGGTATACAACGACAACGGCACGGCTTACCTCATCTCAGCGACCAAAGTGAATGCCGACCTGAATATCTACAAGCTGACTCCAGATTTTCTTGGTGTGGAATCGCTCGTAAAGACGCTGTGGCCGGGTCAATATCGTGAGGCGCCTGCCATGTTCAAAAAGGGTGGCGTCTACTTCCTGATCACATCCGGGGCTACGGGGTGGAATCCGAATCAGGCCAAATATGCGACTGCCTCCAGCATAACTGGCACGTGGAGCGGCTTGAGCAACTTTGGAGACAATACAACCTATGGTTCTCAATCAACCTACGTGCTTCCGGTGGAAGGCTCACAGACAACCTCCTATCTCTATATGGGTGATCGCTGGGCTGGCGCCTGGAGCGGGCCGGTGCAGGACTCCAAGTATGTGTGGCTGCCGTTGTCTTTCCCAAGTGCAACCAGTCTGGCGATGAACTGGGCAAGCAGTATTACCATTGATGCAGCCACGGGTTCCGTAACCGGGGTGGATACGCCTGATGTATGGGACACGAATGATTCGTATCAATTCATTAGTCGCAAAAGCAATAAATTGCTTAATGTCATCGGGGGTTCTGCGGATAACGGTGCCGATCTGGAGCAGCGGGCAGATGGCGGCTGGGCCAGTCAGCAGTGGCAGATCACGGATGCGGGTGGCGGGTATGTCAAAATCATCAACCGATCCAGCGGCAAGCTGATCGGTGTAGAGAATGGCTCTACAGCAGATGGAGCGGTTATTGAACAGTGGAACGATGGCGGCTGGGCCAGTCAGCAATGGCAGTTGGTTCGTGTCGGTGGTGGTTATTACAAATTGAAAAACCGCAGCACAGGCAAGGTGCTTGATATTTCCGGACAATCCCTGGCAGACGGGGCAGCAGCCATCCAGTGGACAGATAATGGCGGTACGAATCAGCAATTCCAGATGGTTAAGGTTCAATAAAGAATTATTTTAAAGTGAAAGATTATTCATCGAGATGATCTTGTGAAACCCTTGTCCTGCACCTATAGGTGAGACAAGGGTTTTGTGATGTTTTAACGATTGTTACGTGAATACTCGTCCTGAGATGATGTTCAGAGGATTTCTCGTGTTGCGATGCATTTCTGATCATTACCATCCTAATCTGTGGTAAACTAGTAGAATTATAGAAATCGTAGAGACAGGGGCTGGATAACGAAGTGAGTGAAAAACAAGTACTGTCAATTGAAGGCTTGCGTATGCAGTATAACGGGCGATATGTGCTCAATGGTATTGATCTGGAAGTGAATCGTGGCGAGATGATCGGATATATCGGTCCGAATGGTGCGGGCAAAAGCACAACGGTCAAGATTTTGCTCGGACTGGTGGAGGGATATGTGGGTACGGTTCGCATCTTTGGCAAGGATATCGCGGACGGTGACGTGGAATATAAACGCAGAATCGGTTATGTACCGGAAGTTGCGGAGCTATACGAACAATTAACCCCGGCAGAATATTTGACGTTTACAGGAGAATTGTACGGGTTGTCCTATGAAGATGCCGATTATAAGGCGAAATTGCTAATGGACTGTTTTGGACTGGAAAAATCCTATCATTCCCGCATTGCCTCCTTCTCCAAAGGCATGCGTCAGAAAGTGCTGCTGATCTCGGCGCTGCTGCATGACCCGGACCTGTTGTTCCTGGATGAACCGCTCAGCGGACTGGATGCCAACAGTGTCATGGTGGTCAAGGAGATTTTGACACAGTTGTCAGCCAAAGGCACAACGATATTCTATTCGTCACACATCATGGATGTGGTGGAGAAGATCAGCAGCCGTATCGTCCTGATTGCCGAAGGACGCGTGATGGCGGATGGTACGTTCAAGCAGCTCCAACAGCAATCCATGGAAGGCTCACTGGAGGAAGTATTCAATCAGCTGACGGGCTTCAATGAGCATCGGGCAATTGCAGAACGCTTTGTGTCCATCGTGCAGGAGGTGTACTGATATGGCGGAATCCTCCGACTTTCGCACGCTGAAGATTCTGGACCGTTTTCGGTCTGTCATCGCGAAAACAGGGGCGGATTATGATGAACTGCGTTTGATTCTACGGGTGAAGTTCCAGATGGATCAGCGGAGAGTACCCACGGTATTGTCAGCACGCAATGGCAATAAGGAGCAGAAAGAAGGCAATCTGTATCTGCGTTCCCTCGGGTTATATGCACTGATGGGGCTGATACTGGTTCCGTTGATTATCTGGGATACGGGGCATTTTATGCTCCAGATGGGCCTAGTGACCGCCATGCTGATGTTTATGATCATGACCTCCATGATTTCGGACTTTTCTTCGGTACTGCTCGATATTCGGGATCGTAATATCATCATGACCAAGCCGGTAAACGGACGCACTGTTGGGATGGCTCGTGCCATCCACGCAGGTGTCTATCTGCTGCTCCTGACAGGTTCTCTGACGGCTGCGCCGCTGGTAGCGGGGTTGATTACTTACGGGATCGGCTTTTTCCTGCTTTTTCTGGTGGAACTGATTCTGATTAATATGTTGATTCTGGTGACCACGTCCCTGACCTATCTATTCATGATGAAGTTTCTGGATGGCGAGAGGCTGAAGGACATGATTAATATGGTGCAGATTCTGCTCTCGGTCGGAATCGCCGCAGGATATCAGCTGGTCATACGTTCGTTCAGCATCATCGATTTTAATATGGTATTCACACCTGCCTGGTGGCAGTTACTGCTGCCTCCGGTATGGTATGCAGCGGCATTTGAGCTGCTGATCGGCGGTGGCGGAGGTGCCTGGCTGTATACGTTCTCGGCGCTTGCACTTATCGTTCCAATGGTCAGTCTGTTGGTGTACGTGAAGCTGATGCCTTCCTTCGAATTGTATCTGGAGAAAATGGCACACGCAGGTCAGGCCTCTGGACGAAGACGTGGGGGATGGGATCGCATCATGGCGAAGGTGTTCTCCCGTTCGAGAGAGGAGCAGGCGTGCTTTCGTTTGTCTGCCAGTATGATGCGGAGTGAAAGGGAGTTTAAACTGAAGGTATACCCTTCGGTTGGTTTATCTTTTGTATTGCCCTATGTATTCTGGCTCACCCAATTGCAGAGCTCCTCGTGGGCAGATTTCAGGGAAAGCTCTTTCTTTTACACGCTCTATATTGTGCTCCTGCTGATTGTGACAGTTGTGACCATGCTGAAGTATTCCGGGCAATACAAGGCATTTTGGACCTTCCGGGCAGCCCCTTTGACCAACGAGAATGTGTTATATAGTGGTGCGCTGAAAGCTTTCTTATGCAATATGTTTCTGCCCGTATTTATATTGAACGCGATCGTATTTGTGTGGACCTTTGGGTTAAGAATTCTTCCGGATCTGGTCGTTATATTTTTGGTGGCAACTGCACTTATCCCGCTGTCTGGAAAGTGGTTAATGCGAAAACCGCCGTTCTCCCAATCCTTCAGTGTGGCCGGGCAGAGTGACGGCTGGCTCATCTTTGCTTTCTTTCCGCTCATCGCTCTGTTATGGGGATTACATGTATTCATCCGCACCATACCGGCAGGCATCTGGATCTATGTGGCGCTTCTGGTCGTGATCAATGCGCTGTTCTGGACGATGCTGCATCGGGTGAAACGAGCATCTGTAACGGTTGAAGGTTAAGGCGGGCGGTAGCAGGTTGAGGTTGAATGTGAAGTGTAGAAGATGTATATGTGAAGAAAAGTTGCTTAAAGCCAATCCGGTTTCGATGGGACTGAAAAAGAAGAAAAAATGTAGAAACACCTGACGGCAGAGCACTTTAAAAGTATTTTAAAGCATTTTAAAGGTTGTAACTTCCGATAATGTTTAATAAAATGGAAGTAAGACAAAAATAAGAGTAGCCACGCCAATGGCTACTCCTGCACAGTATTTGCGGTGTGATCACCTCAGAGTGGTGCATAGACGACTGAAATGACCCGCACTTTGGCTCTCAACCTGTGGCGGGTCACTTCTTTCTACGATCAATGTAAGTTAACAATGCAAGAATGAACATTGCGAACACGAGTACGTCGTTGAAAGTGAAGTTCATACGATCACCTCCTTTCTTAGGAGATGATCATTACCCACCACAAATTGGCTGTACAAATTAAATTATACCAGCATAAAGACGCTCAGACGAGTGTCTTTTTATTTTTCCTATTTCTTTTACAAAATCGCAATCTCTTGTGTACATTAGTATCCTGAATTCTTGTTCATAACTTAGAGTATACGATCAATATACTGGGGCGCCGATAGAGTCCAAGCGTGTATCAGTAGTTAAATTTTTTTTTGGAGGAAACTTCAAATCTTCCATTCCTTTTCCCTAGCGGATTGGTAGCCGTCGTTTCCCGAACCTGTTTGCCTGTACGCCTCAATCCAATTGCTGTTGGTTCAGCATATTCAGTCACGCCGATTTTCGCCCCTGGGTCTCACGTCGGGTTGATAATGCGCAGAAAGGGCTCTATAATGGCAGTTCCGGCTTGCCAGTGGGCAAAGAATAGAAAATGCAGTCCAATTTACGTTCAACCGTTTAAAATGACCGCATAACGTCCAATGATGGAGATAGAGTAAACACGCAGAAGCGTAAATGACATGCAGAGGAAGCGGAAAGAAGGCGCGCAACAAACGGCCCATTCCGTTGTGAAAGTCAGGAAAGAGGGATTGCGATTGTTTAAAATATTGATATTTATCTTTTTGATCCAGATTGTGTATGTATCCGCATATACACTTCGGATGATTCTGACGCTCAAAGGACAGAAATATATTGCTGCGCTCATCAGTATGGGCGAAATTGTAATCTATGTACTCGGCCTGAATCTGGTACTCAATTATCTAAAGCAACCTTCTGCGTTAATCGTATATGCTGTTGGTTACGGTCTAGGGGTTTTGCTGGGTGCCTGGATCGAGGAGAAGATTGCGCTCGGTTACGTTACCGTTAAGGTTATTTGTAACCAGATGGGCGGAGATGTAGCGAACGCTTTGCGGGATAAAGGATACGGCGTTACCGCCTGGGTTGGCAGTGGGCGTGATGGAGATCGGCTGGTTATGGAAATTTTGGCGAAACGCAAAAACCAGAAGCTGCTGTATCAGACGATTCTGAATCTGGATCCCAAAGCATTTGTCATTACCGTCGAACCCAAACAGTTCCATGGTGGGTTCTGGACACGTTCCATCAAAAGATAAATTATGGCAGGTCTGCAGCAGGTGCAGGCCTGCTTTTTAGTTAAAAAAGAATCAATCTATAGACCTATTTATAAAAATATGTTCATTTTTATAAATAGGCTGCAGCATAACTTGAGCTATATATCATTTCACACTCTTTATTAACATCTTAAGTACAAGCAAAACATCAATAAACATGACACCCCTAATCCACTGTAGGGTCCCTCACCCCAAGTTAAGTGCGAACGATGCCAGGTTGCATACGGTACAATCCCTGAAGATGAGATCACATATACATAGAATCTGAGATAAGGATTATTGTTGTAATCGCTTCCAGCATTTACATTGAGGACAAGACCTTCGTGACATGCAGTGGCAGAGATGGAGGGCGTTATCATTATAATTAGGGAGGAATGGATTTATGAAAAGCAAAATTCGAACATGGTGCAGTGCCGCGCTGGCTCTGACGTTGGGCTTTACCCTACTGTCTGGACCGACAAGTGTACGCGCGGCTGGCAATGCAGATTACAATCTGACAGGTTTCTCCCAAGGGAACACGGGCGGGGGTACCATCAGCGAATCGGATACGTCCAAGTATAAGAAGGTATACAATGCAACGGATCTGGCTGCGGCGCTGAAAAAGAACTCCGGGGTCAAAGTCGTCGAGATTATGAACGACCTGAATTTGGGGTGGAACGAAATTTCGAGCGCTGCACAGACATCGCCTTTTGCCAAGCATAATGATGCTCTGACTCATCCGGTACTGAAACAAACGGGTGTCAGCAAGCTGACGATCGACAGCTTTAATGGCCTGACCATTTTCTCAGCCAACGGGGCCAAGATCAAACACGCAGCCATCAGCGTCAAACGCAGTTCCAACGTCATCATCCGCAATCTCGAATTCGATGAGTTATGGGAATGGGATGAAGCAACCAAAGGCGACTACGACAAAAACGACTGGGATTACATCACCCTTGAAGAGAACAACAACGTATGGATTGATCACTGTACCTTTAATAAAGCCTATGACGGGCTTGTTGATTCGAAAAAAGGAACCAGCGGCGTGACCATCTCCTGGTCTCTTTTCAAAGGGGATGATGGCAGCTCGAATAGCTGGGTCACTCAGCAAATCAACGAATTGGAAGCGAACAAAGCTTCCTATCCGATGTATAACTACCTGCGCAGCAGTGCTGTAGGCCTCAGCAAAGCGGACATTATCGCCATTTCGGGACCGCAGAAAAAAGGGCATCTGGTCGGTTCCACCAGTCTGGAATCGGCTAATGTCAATCTGTCCATGACGCTGCACCATAACCTGTACAGGGATATTCAGGACAGGATGCCACGCCTGCGTGGAGGGAATGCGCATGCCTACAATATCGTGATGGATGCGACAGGGGCACGTGCGGCCAAATCCAGAATCACTTCGGCGATGGCAACGGCGATTTCGTCCAAAGGATATCATTTTGATATCATCGGTAACGGAGCGATCTCCACCGAAAGCGGCGCAGTGCTGGTCGAAAAATCGGTGATCAAAGACGTACTGTTCCCGGTTCGCAATAACCAGACAGACCCGGCTGATGCAACGTATACCGGTAAAATTCAGGTGAACGACACGATGTATTCTCTGGATGGAAGCTCATTCCGTGGGAACAGTGATACGTCCGGCAGTCCGCTTAGCCCGGTTCCGGCTGCAGTGAAAGTTTTCTCCTGGAACGGATTCTCGTCACTTCCTTACAGTTACACTACGGATGATCCAACGACGCTGAACACACGCCTCACCAGTTCAAGCGGAGCAGGTGCGGGCAAATTAACCTGGTCCAAAGACAATTGGCTGAAGACGAGTTACTAGATTGCAACCGGATTCAAGTATTTTGAATCGATTGGAGAGGGGCCGTGATCTACAGCGGTTGCTGACCACTTCCTCGTTTTTTCATAGACAAAGAGTGCTCCAGCAGCCGTAATGGCCGGGAGCACTCTTTTTGTGGGACAGGGAGTCTTTGTTCCTTTTTTTAGTTAGACGCGTCTTCCGAAAGGGCAGGTGCTGCACTCACTGAATCACGATAAATGATATTGCCCTTCACGTGTACGCGGCCGAAGCTGCGACTCGGGTTATCAATCTTTTTGAGCATGGAGTGAACCGCAGTCCGCGCCATCTGTTCCACATCTACCTCGACCGTTGTCAGCTTGGGATCGGACAGTGTGGCATAGATATCATTATCGAATCCCACCACAGAGCATTGTGCGGGCACTTGAATACCCAGTGAAGTCAGTTTCTGAACAAGCAGATGAGCAACCTGATCACAGTTGCATACAAAAGCGGTAGGCAGCTGCTCCGGCAGATCAATTTCAATAAACGTACCTCGATCATCGCGGTCATTAAGAACAAGATCCGGATTCATCGGTAATCGATGCTCCAGCAATGATTTGTAATAACCGAGGAATCGGTCCTGAATGCTGCTTGTAGAATAGAGATTCCCCACATAGGCGATGCGGCGATGTCCTTGTTGAACCAGGTAGTTCGTCAGCTCATACGCAGCGTAAAAGTTATCGGTAACGACCGAATCAATATCAGAATGCTCATCGTAGAAATCGAGAAACATTTTGGGAACGTCCATGGACTGGACGAGCTCAATATATTCTTTGCTGACTTGACCAAGTACAATGAATCCGTCCACTTTGTTGTCACTATAGAGCTTGGGCAGCGTTAATTCCTCTTCGTCCTGGACATTCAGAATGTGCAGAATGCCGTAATACCCCTGATCCTCCAGATGTTTGGTGATGCGCTGGAATACACGTACATAGAACGATTGGGTAGGACCGGTGAAACGTTCCGGGATAATAACACCAATATTATGAGTCAAGCCTTCCTTCATCGAACGGGCCGCGGCGTTATACCGGTAGCCCATCTGAACGGCAAGAACTTTGATCTTTTCCTTTAATTCGCCACTGACGCCATCTTTATCATTTAATGCTTTCGAGACCGTCACACTGCTAACTCCGAGCTTGTCGGCGATATCCCGCATGGTGATATTGTTCTTCAGCTTTGGTCGCCTCCTTCAAGCCGGTTTACGTACAATGTGCTGTCATTATGGTTAGCGCTTCCTTCAAACATAACAACAATCCATATTAGTATACATCGTTACCCACATGGAATAAAGAAATTCTAATTGGCATTGCGCTAATTTTTCAACATGCTGCATTTTCCGTCTGAAGGCTGTTCTTCGAATTTAAGCCATTGCCTTTTGGAGAAGCTTCTCGTTCCGCTCAATCAAGTCACCGCGCTGGCTGGCGCAATCCAGGGAACGGTACGGATCAGCCGGGGTATTGAAGGTGTAATCGACCAGTTGATCAAGCGTCGTTGCGGCCACATGACAGCGGGTATCACTGGATGCATAATAAATAAAAACCTCACCCTTATCGTTGACCACCGCACCGTTGCAGAAAATAACATTGGACACATCGCCTACACGCTCGTCGTCATAAGGAGCAATGAAGTGCCCGCCTGGCTTGGCGATGATGCGTGCCGGATCATTCAGATCCGTGGCGAACGTGTATAGCACATAGCGAAGACCCGCCGCCGTATTGCGCACCCCGTGGGCAATGTGAATCCAGCCGCGATCCGTTTTAAGCGGAGCAGGGCCCTGGCCATTTTTCACTTCGTATACCGTATGGTATTTGCGTTCATCGATAATGGTCTCTTTATCAATTACCGGATTCAGAATGTCATCGCACAGACCGAAGGCAATTCCGCCGCCGCTGCCTGTGGAGATGAATCCGTCCTGCGGACGTGTATAGAACGCATATTTACCATCAACGAACTCTGGATGCAGTACCACATTTCGTTGTTGAGGGGAGCTCGTTGTGATGTTGGGCAGACGCTCCCAACTGACCAGATCTCGTGTCCGCACAAGTCCTGCTTGTGCCACCGCGCTGGATGTATCAAATGCCGGAGCTTCCGGATCTTTGCGCTCCGAGCAGTAAATGCCATAGATCCAGCCATCTTCATGCTGAACAAGTCTCATATCATACTGGTTGGTCTCTTCTGCATCGATATCTTCCCACACTAATGGTTTGCCTGTGAAGCGGAATCCGTCGATGCCGTTATCACTCTCAGCCAGAGCAAAGATGGATTTGCGGTCCAATCCCTCGGTTCGGATGACCATCACATATTTCCCATTGAAATAGATGGCTCCTGGGTTAAGCGTAGCGTTAATGCCCAGACGCTCCATAAAATGCGGATTCGTTGTTTCATCCAGATCAAATCTCCAGTGCAGCGGCACATGATGACGGGTGATCACGGGATAACGGTACCGATCATATACGCCGTTGTAGAATGAAGGATCGATTTCATTTTGACGCGTGAGCAGCTTCTCCTGCTGCTCCAATAATTCATTGTATTTGGGGTGTATCATCGTTATCCCATCCTCTCGATTAGTTCAATGCAAAACCTGCTGTTGTGATACGGACATTTCCACGGTCCGGCGATCTCATTTTGGTCCGGTGTACCGTTCCCGTCTACCGACCAGTACCATTCCCCGCCAGCGCGATGATCGACAACATGTTTCTTCGTATATGTCCACAAGCGTTCCACTCTTTCCAAAAACAAAGGATCACCTGTACGCTGATAGGCATTATAGAAGCCGACCATTGCCTCGGCCTGCACCCACCATATCCGTTTCTCATCCACATGGTCACCCTCTTGTTCGTTCATCAGAGAGCCATCGGCCTGTACAGCCACATTGGAAATGTTATAGGCAATATCCGTAACCAATGCGGAATACTCCGGATGCTGCTCCAGCCCCAGCACTTTCAATGTTTCGTCAATCAGCCAGCTGGCTTCAATGTCATGCCCGAATGAGCGCAGATCGATAATGGGTTCCCAATCCTGGTTGAAAAATACCCCAAGAAACTTCGTATCCTTGTCATACACGCGTTCATATAAGATGCCGAGCAGGCGTTCCAGTGCCGTCTTCACCTGCTGATCCGGCCACACGCGATAGAGCGTGGTGTATGCTTCCAGCACATGAATATGCGTATTCATCGTATAATCCGCGATCACACCATTTTCGCTCAGCATTTCATTGGGCTGTTCATTCCAGAATCGGTCAAACTGTTCCTTGTACGCAGGCAATGCCGTATTCAGGCCTTGATTCTCAATTAGAGCAAAAAGCGATTTCGCAAGTTCTAACGCAGATACATCCCCGGTGGCACGATAGTACTCGCTCAGTGAATACACCCCAAAGGATTGGGTATACACATGTTTACTCGTGTCCAGTGGTTCCCCTTTGGCATCCACCATCCAGTACATTCCGCCATATTCCATGTCCATCACATGATCTACAAGGAAACGGTAAGCGTGTTCAGCGTGCTCGCGCCAGACTTCATTTCCGGTAACCCGATAGGCCGCAGCAAAAGACCATAATTGCCGTGCCGTGGCGATTCCGCCTTTGGGAGCGAGTGGATCGACCTGAAGATCATGGCCGACCCAACCGTAGAATCCACCGTGGGTACGATCTTTGAGGGAGGACCAGAATGGCAGAATGTGTCCTTCCCAATGTTCTTTTATTTCCGTTTTGATGTCATGGGTGTGAATCATAAGTGAGCGCTCCTTCAAAGTACGAGATTCAATAATAATTAAGTTAACGATAACTTTATTTAACAATATTAGTGTCGGACAAAAGTGTTGTCAATGTGTTGGTTGAGAATAACCTTATATAGAGTAATAAATAATTTGATTGACAGGTAAGCGTTACCATAATAAAATTCATTTGTAACCTTAACGATAACTTTAATTAACTTAGAAAAGGGGTCGAATCATTTGAGGAAAAACAAAGGCTGGAAGTTTCTGCTTACCATGCTGCTCATCACTTCACTGCTTGCTGCATGTTCATCAGGAGGTGGATCTTCACAGGCAGGAGAGGAAATCAGCACAGATCCTGCGGATATCAAGGGTGAGATTACTGTCCTTACACAACGTACAGATATTGTGGATACCGTATTCAAAGACTATGCCGCGGAGTTCAATAAGGAATACCCGGATGTCAAAGTAAACTTTCAGGCACTGGCAGATTATGAAGGACAAGTGAAAATTCGGATGAGTACCAAAGATTACGGAGATGTACTGATGATCCCGACCAGTGTACCGATTGCCGACATTCCAGACTTTTTTGAACCGCTGGGTACGTATGATGAATTGAAAGACAAGTACACGGGGATTGAAGAGCGCATGGTGGACGGCCAGATATATGGTATTCCAACCGTTATCACGTTCTCAGGAATCATTTATAACAAACAGGTATTCAAGGACGCTGGCATTACAGAAGTGCCCAAAACGCCTGAACAATTCCAGGCCGCACTCCAACTCGTAAAAGACAATACGGACGCGATTCCACTGTACACCAACTATGCCTCTGGCTGGGCTTTGACACAGTGGGAATCGGATCTGCCAACGGTTGCAGGCAGTGTAGACTACGTTAACATTGACCAACCGAACACGGATGATAACTTTGTGGCTGGCAAGCCGCATTATGAATTGTACAAAGTGCTTTATGACGCTGCCAAAAATGGCCTGATCGAGAAAGACCCGACCACAACGGACTGGGAAAGCTCCAAAGCGGACCTTGCGAACGGGAAAATTGCAACCATGGCGCTCGGATCATGGGCGATTACCCAAATTCAAGGCTTGACGAATACACCAGATAATATCGGATTCTTACCGTTTCCTACGAATGCAAGTGATGTAGTCGTTCCGCTCGGAGCAGACTATAACATCGGCATGAACGTAAACAGTGAGAACAAACCTGCTGCGAAAGCGTGGATCGATTGGTTCCTGGCGAAATCGAACTATGCCGTTGAGCAGGGCGGAGGCATGAGCGCAGACAAGAACGCGGAGCTGCCGCCGATTTTGGATCAATACAAAGACGTTGCATTCTCCACACTGACTCCTGCCAAAGAAGGCCAGGAAGGTCTGGTTGACAAGATCGACAACGAAGGCGAGATCGGCCTCTGGCAGCCTGACTTCAAGAAACGCATCATTGAAGCCGGAATCGGTAACCGCAGCGAATCGTATGACGACATCATGAAGGACCTCAATGACAAATGGGTGAAAGCGCGGGCAGAACTCACAAAATAGGCAGATTGCAGTGGGTACATCGTTCTGTCAAGGAAATACGTATGTCTGACCACCGTTGACATGCAGCAAGGTAACGTACTGGCTGCAGGGAAAAAATGTTCCCTTTTCATAAGGCATTTTGTATCTGAATGCAGCAGCATTTCGGATGCAAAATGCCGTCTTCGGTGTTGATTTTCGAGTGGCATTGGTTCATTGGACGGGAGTCTTTCGATATAAAAGCGGTAGAACCGCTTGGAGGTGTGGAGAGCATGAAATACTTGAAGATTTCGAATTGGGGTTACTCAGCGCAACGCATATTTATCATCTGTGCCTTCTCGATCATTCCACTGGCACTGCTGTTCACGTTTGCTTATTTACCTGTCATTAACATGTTCAAATACAGCTTCACCGATTGGAACGGATACAGCAAAAGATTCGACTATGTTGGGTTTGAAAACTACACCCGGATATTCAGTGACCCTGAATATTTTAAAGTGTTTATTGTCAGTCTGTACTATTTCGTTGCCACTTTCGTACAAATGGGCCTGGCCCTTTACTTTGCAACGATTCTAAGCTTCAAAATTCGCGGCAAAAACTTTTTCAAAGGCATATTATTTTTTCCTTATCTGCTGAATGGCGTAGCCATCGGATTTATCTTCCTCTTTTTCTTCAAACCGGACGGTACGCTCGATACACTCATGCAGGCCGTAGGGCTTGGACAATACACGCAGCTCTGGCTTGGGAATCCGAACATCATTAACGTGTCGCTCGCAGGCGCATCGGTATGGAGGTACATGGGCTTCAACTTCATCATCTTCCTGGGTGCAATCTCTTCCATTCAAAAGGATGTCTATGAAGCGTCGGATATTGACGGGGCCAATCGCTGGCAGCAGTTCCGCCATATCATCCTGCCAAGCATTACGCGCATCCTGCAACTCAACCTGATTTTGGCGATTAGCGGCGCAATCAGTGCGTTCGATATTCCATATATTATGACAGATGGTTCCAACGGCAGTGAAACGTTTGTCATCCAGACTGTTCACTTGGCATTCAAGTACGGCAAGCTGGGCTTGGCGTCAGCGATGGCCGTTGTGCTGCTGTTTATTGTTATTCTTGTTACGCTGGTTCAACGTGTCACCATGAAGGGGGAGGAATGAACATGCAACCATTCAAATACACCCTTGCGAGCATATTCAAATATGCTTCACTCATTCTCGCGGCGTTCATTGCGCTTGTACCCATCGTTGTTGTGCTGTTTGCATCACTCAAAACCAATGCCGAATACGCGACAAGCAGTCCGCTTGCTCCGCCTGAAAACTGGTTTAATTTTGCGAACTACACGAAGGCTTTTGTGGACGGGAACATGCTGGTCGGTTTCAAAAATACAATTATCATCCTGATTATCTCCATCGTGGGTGCCACTTTGACAGGCTCCATGATCGCGTATGTGCTGGATCGTTTCAAATTCAAAGGCAAAAAGATCATGGTCGCAGCATTCCTGCTCGCTACCCTGATTCCGAGTGTGACAACGCAGGTTGCCACCTTCCAGATCATCAACGCGCTCGATCTGTTCAACACAAGATGGGCGGCCATCGTCATGTATCTCGGTACAGATATCATTGCAGTATATATTTTCCTTCAATTCCTGGGTTCCATCTCCAATGCACTGGATGAATCCGCCATGCTGGACGGTGCCTCGTACTTTACGATTTATTGGAGAATCATTTTGCCACTTCTGAAACCGGCGATTGTAACGGTCATTATCGTGAAGGGTGTCAACATCTACAACGACTTTTACACGCCATTCCTGTACATGCCCAAGACAGACTTGCAGGTCATATCCACGGCTTTGTTCAAATTCAAGGGGCCGTTCGGATCACAGTGGGAGGTCATCAGCGCAGGTATCATGATTGCCATCATTCCAACGATGATCATCTTCCTGCTGTTACAAAAGTACATCTACAATGGCTTCGCACAAGGCTCTGTTAAATAAAAAACGAAGGGAGAAATGAAACGATGACAGCTGTCGATACGAAAAATGTACACATGGTTGGAGATGCATTGCCGAATATGCCTTGGGAGGATAAGCCGGAGGGAACAGAAGGACCGATATGGAGACATTCAGCCAATCCGGTGGTTCCGCGTAACCCGGTTAAGGGAGTTGCCCGTATTTTCAACAGTGCAGTCGTTCCTTATGAAGGGAAGTTCATCGGGGTCTTCCGTGCCGAAACGATCAATGGACGTCCGCACCTGCATATGGGTTCCAGTGAAGATGGACTATCGTGGAATATCGAAGAGGAACGCATTGCCTTTGTAGATGAGAATGGCGATCCCTTTATGCCCAACTATGCGTATGACCCGCGTCTGGTCAAAGTGGAAGATACGTATTACATCATCTGGTGTACCGATTTCTACGGTGCTGCACTCGGTCTGGCAAAGACGGAGGATTTCAAAACGTTTATCCGTCTCGAAAATCCAATGCTGCCCTTCAACCGCAATGGCGTGTTGTTCCCGCGCAAAATCAATGACAACTACGTCATGTTATCCAGACCAAGCGACAGCGGACATACGCCGTTCGGGGACATTTTCCTGAGCGAAAGCCCGGATCTCGTGTACTGGGGCAAACACCGTCATGTCATGAGCAAAGGCGGTCAGGGCTGGTGGCAATCGGTCAAAATTGGCGGCGGTCCGGCACCGATTGAAACGTCCGAGGGCTGGCTGATGTTCTATCACGGCGTAACCGGAACGTGCAACGGGTTTGTGTATAGCATGGGTGCAGTCATTCTGGATCTGGATGAGCCATCCAAAGTGAAATATCGTTCCTCCAACTTCGTACTGACACCGGAAAAATGGTACGAGGAGCAGGGTTTTGTAGATAATGTCATCTTCCCGTGCGCTACGCTGCATGATGCGGAGACAGGGCGAATCGCCATCTATTACGGCGCAGCCGACACATATGTGGGTGTGGCTTACACGACGATCGAAGAGATCGTGAACTATGTGATCGAAACCGATGAAGTCATCGCTGGAGACCGTGAGGAAGGTAAGCTGTAGCATCTACACTACATGATGAAAGGGGCTTTGCAGCGCAATGCATATGGAGTACATCAAGGGATTTACATTTGGCTGGATGAGTGGCAGGGGAGACTTCCGCAAGCCGGAAGCAAAAGAATCCTTGCGTCTGATGGCTGAACGCACAGGCAGTTCGCATGTTATTTTTGCACTGGCGGCACATCAGGACCATCCGCAGGCTGTAGAGGTCAAGTATGATGGTGAACATATGGTGGAAGATGACGAACTGGTGGATATGATGCGTTACGCCCGTACGCTCGGACTGCGGGTCATTCTGAAACCAACCGTCAATTGCACCGATGGAACATGGCGTGCACATATTAACTTTTTTGATATCGATGTGCCGTGTGAGCCGAAATGGAAAGATTGGTTTCGCAGCTATACTGCGTATCAGAAGCACTATGCAGCCATTGCCGAGCGCGAGAAATGCGAGATGTTTATTGTAGGCTGTGAGATGGTGCAGTCCGAGCGCCGGGATCAGGAATGGCGCGAGGTCATCGCGGGAGTGCGTGAAGTGTATTCCGGGCTAGTATCCTATAATACCGACAAGTATCAGGAAGGCCATGTAAAATGGTGGGATGCCGTGGACGTCATCTCGTCGAGCGGGTACTATCCAATCGGGGATTGGGAGGCGCAGCTGGATCGCATTGAGCAAGAGATCGCGCCATATGGCAAACCTTTTTTCTTCGCAGAAGCGGGCTGTCCCAGCCGCATTGGATCGGCGCAAGTGCCGAATGACTGGGGGTTAGAAGGTGCGGTCAGTTCAGAGGAACAGGAACAGTTCTATGAAGCCATGTTCCGTCATGCCAGCCAGCGGGAGTGGGTACGCGGATTCGGTCTGTGGGACTGGAGCGCACATCTGTATCAGGAGCAGGATACCCTGAACGATGATGGATACGGAGTGTATGGCAAGCCAGCCGAGAAGGTCATTCGCCGGTTCTATGAAGGCACTAAAATGTAGGTTTAAACGATAAGTCAGGAGGCGCATGTGATGATGAATCCAGGAGATATTCTCATATGCGTCTCTTCAATTTATGCATTTATAGCAGATTGGAGTGGGAAGCATGGGTGTGTAGGCGGTGCCTGCATGCATGGTAGACGGGCTAGACCCAAAACAAGAGCAATTGATGAGAAAGAGCCAATTTGAATGGAAACCAAAAAAAGAACCTACTCATTCATCATGGGTAGGTTCTTCAAGTAACATCTTCGATAAGATAAGAAGTGTGTAATCGAACACTCGGGTTTTATTGTGGTACTAAATCTTCAGAATTATTGAAGGGGAATGGTGTAAAACGTACGTTTTCCATCCACGTTCGTATACCAGATAATGCGGTTATCAACTACAATGGGATCCGTTTCAGATAATACATAGTGAGGTAAGCTTTGGATTTCCCCTAAGGTATTGCCTTGTCCGTCAATCTCAACATACTTGACATCCTGGAGATGGTTATTCATATCGAATTCTTGCCAAAGAACGATCAAGTCGTTGTCAGAACGTTTGACCAATTTAGGTATAGAAGCAATATGGTCGCTTCCAACATACTTACTCAAGGTAACTTGTTTTGCAGCTGCACTATTGAAATTGGCTTTGGGCACAAGACTAAGAATGATATCCCGCTGGTCTCTGGGCAATCCAACCATCTCGTAGGAAGTGTATTCTGTTACAGAAGAGTGATCTATGGAGTTCATGGCAGCCATGTAATAGTCATTGGACAGTTCAAAGCCTCCGAGAGACACTCCCGTAGCGTTTGCACCAATTCTGCCTGGAATTTTGAACAAGTCTGCCTCGGTATAATTCGATCCTTCACCCCGATGAATAACAATAGAGCGAGGGTAGGCGTCTCCATGATCCACAAGGACAGGTGTGCTCCCATCGAACTGTACATATTGATCAAAGGAATGGCTCACATGATTCTTTTGGAACTGACCCAGGTCATTTGCGACAGTCATTGTTGAAGTATTCACTTGAATCGTTAACTGAGACTGATGGTTAAGTCCGTCGGATGTAGTATAACGTTTGCGTGCGGTGTGGAAGATGAGTGTATTCTCATGTTCCGCCATTCTCCCCGATCCGTGAGCGAACGGTTCTATAGTGTAGCTTTCTCCACCTTTGATCGACAGACTATCCACTCGCTTGAAATTTTTGTCATATCGAACGATACGAATAACTTCCTTATCATCGTTTTCTTCTTTATTTTCCTGTCCAAAGGCAATATAGTTGTAGGTTTTACCGCTATAGAACCCTCCAAACAACGGAAGCTCCAAATCAACCGTATGATTCTCGATTAGTTCAAAATCGGTATTGTAAGTCTCAATGGTCACTCCCTGGTTGGCCTCGACCACACTAACCGTTTGATCTCCGTTATTAATGAGGTAGGAGAGGGTCGGGCTCTTCCATCTTGAGAATTCAGATGATACGACATTGTCATTGATTATGGATGTAACATTTGCACGATATGTATTCTCAACGGCTTTGGAAAAAATATTAATCTGATTGGAGGTCTCATCGAATTCAACTTCAAAAGGTATTTGTGCAGCTAAATCTCTAAGTTGGAAATAATTCGATCCATCTATATTGTATGCTTTAAGTTGTTGAAGAGCTCCATTAACGATTACTTTGGCATTGGACAAAATAGCTGTATAGCTCTTGTTTGAAGAGTAGGACGTTTGTTTAATCGAATTATCAGGAGTATAAGGTTGCTCCTTCATGATCTCGATTGCGTTAGTTCCCATATTCCACTTCACATCAAATTCACTTGTTGTTCCTGATAAATGTTTGGAAATATCTCTTAGACTGTAATAGTTGCTTCCTGCAATATTGAAACCGGATAATCGTATTGTTTTTCCATTTACAGTAACATTGCTTTTGGTAACACTAGCTTCGGCTTTTACCTTAACAGAATCTGCGTAGGTAGATGTGCTCGAAGCTGGAAAAGCTACGAACAAAGCCAATAGTACGAACCATATCTTTCTCATTTTCGTGATCCTCCATGCTTTTATGATGTTATGAGACGGCCATTAACGCTATGGATACCTCCTTTTATGGCAACACTGTCACAACGTCTTATTTTAAGTGCACTCCCCATATTATGGAAGGATACAATTGGTTATTATCTAAGCGATGGAGGATGTACATTCTGATAGAGTTTTAGGAATAACTACTTAATTCATCTTTCGTCCAAGCTGCTCGATCTTCTCCAGCCATTTCTTTCTCTGTTCCTCGGACTGTTTTCCCACCAGATCTACAGGTGTTATGCGCACAGGTTTGATGCCTGTCAGCGCAAAGGTGGAGATCTTCATCATTTTGTGTGCGGGCTCACCCTGGAACCATTTGAAGTACCAGCTCGGACCGTCCATAGTGGTGATCATGCGGGCGGTGCGACCTTTGAGCAGTTGATCCGGGAAAGGTTTCCCTTTGTGATATTTGAAGGCATAGCCTGGCATAAAAATCCGGTCAATGAACCCTTTTAACAGGGCAGGGGGGCCTCCCCACCAAATCGGAAATACCCATACGAGATGCTCTGCCCATTTAATCGCCTCTTGGGCTTCCAGCAAGTCGGGTTCAAGTGGAAGTTTATTTCGGTAGCCACCGGCTAGATTCATGTTGAATTCCAACTCGTTTAGGGTGATCATCCGAACCTCGGCACCTGCTTGTATAGCCCCTTTACGATAAGCTTCGGCGATTGCGCCATTGTAACTTGGAGAGACGGGGTTACCTTGAATGATTAATATTTTTTTCATAAAAAAGACACGTCCTGACTATTTTAGTTAATGAACACTAACCTCATGTGCAAAAAGAAAAGGTCACGAATGACCTGGTAAACGTTCAGGAATATCCTGAAGTCGGATGAAGCTGGTTTTGTATATAGGCGAAAACTTATACCAATTACCAATGATTATTGCCTGATCTGATCGGAACGAATTAGAGATGCAATCCGTCGGGTGTTACCCCAACTCATCTGTTACTTGGCCCAACATCAACGCAAGTCGGTGAACGGTTTCCCCGGTGTATGGAACAAGCAGCTCCGGCAGTTCACCTTGCATACTGGATACGGCAAGGCGCGTAATGGCACCAATGACCAGAACGGCCGTGAGCCGTGAATCCTGAGCGGGCAGTTCACCTCGCATAATCCCCTGATCGATTAGATCAATCAACGCATCCAGCGGCTGGCGGTAATCCTCACTGCTTCCAGCTTCAATGAAAATCTCGTGATTTTGTGAAATCAAAAGCAACCCGTAGGGATCTTCATCATGCAGGTAGAGAACTTCGGTAATCAGTTGCCTGAAACGTTCCAGCACCGGACCTTCCTGGCGAACATACCCGTCAATCAAGGCGGTATAGTCCGCGCAATATTGGGTGAAGGCCTCAAGGGCAACGGCATCTTTGTTTTTAAAATGTTTGTAGATCGCCGCATCCGTTACTCCGGCGGCGTCACCGATCTCTTTGACGGAAATGCCGTCAACGCCTTTGGTTGCAAACAAGCGCATCGCCGCTTGCAGGATGTCTTTCTTTTTGCTGTCTACATGAGGTTTGTTCTTCATGATTGTATAGTAAGTGATTACTAACTAAATTGCAACTAACATTTTAAAATTTCTTATTCAACGCTACAAAAAGTGCTTTCGCTCAAAGCTTGCAGGCTTGTGAACGGCAACGTATGATGGATAGAAATAATAACGGATAGGCGGCACGGAGCGTGTGCAGAAGTAGGGCTGCAAAGGCAAACATGAATCGCACCAGCTCCAAGCCTGGGGAACGAAATGGAAGGTGAATGGCGTGAATGAAGACGTGCAGGCGCATCGCTGGGTGACTCCCGCAGGGACGTTGAATGAACAATATATAACAAGCAGGGAACGGCTCTACAAAGGCATGAATGGTAAATATGTGGAGCGTTTCACTGTTCATACCGGGGAAAGTTATATTTTCAAACCACTGACCAATCCTGCACAATATGGGCGCGAGCAATGGATGTCGAGGTATGTGCTGTCTGTATTGCCGCCTATATATCCAGCGCTAATTGCTGCATCGGACTGTGAAATTAACGCGGAACAGAGCTGGATCATCTATGAGGATTTGGGCGAACTGGTGCATGATTCGCGGGAAGAGACGTTGCTGGCTGCTGCTGTACATATGGCAGAGTGGCACTCATTATCTGTTGCTGATTGGGGTGAGCTGCCCCGGGTAGGCCAGAAACCGCCAATTCGGGACATACTGGATGATCTGCTTGGGCAAAAGGAATTCACTGCTGATTTGTTGTCCAAGCTGGAGATTACGCTGTCACCATCGGATTGGCACAACATCGCCGCGCTAATCCATACGGCAGATGAGGAGTTGCCTCGTGTTTTGTGTCACGGAGATCTCCATCCCGGCAACATGGCGGATGTGAATGGCAGGCTGGTGATTATCGATTGGGAGCATGCGCATCTGAATACGGCTCTTTGGGACGTGTATCATCTGGTGGATCTATCGCATCCGCTGTTCCCGAGAACCGTTACGCCTGAGCTGCGGGAGCGGATGATTGATGTTTATCTGGACGGGCTGGAGCGCCATAGCGTTCAGGTTGAACGGGTTTCTTTTAAAAGGTGGTACTGTGCATATGCCATTGTTTTCTCGCTCTGGATGCTGCGTCTGATTGATGGCGATCTGAGAAGTGCAGATTGTGTATGGCCGGAGGAACAGCTGCGGAACCAGTGGCACGAGACGGCAATGACGCTGAAACAGTGCATGAAGCAGTGTTGCAGGGAATAGAAATGAGGGGGCAGAACATGCGTAAAGTAGGACTCGTCATGCGTAAAATTCAATTCACGGAGGCACAGGGCCCGCGCGTATTTGCGGATCGGTTGAAGCAGATCGGGCTGGAGCTGGGCGTGGAGATTGTGTTCATCTCGCCGGAGCGCCATGTCAGCGGGTATGACTGGTTGCCAGGTTATGAGCATGAGAAAGGTGACTTGGTGAACTATGATATCGTATTAGACCAGATATATAGCCAAAATATAGAGCATGTCATCTACACCGTATCCGGGTTTACGTTTTTGAAGATGTTTTTGCCGAAGAGTGTGTTGTTCCCGCACAGTTTTCCCGACCCGGCGCTGACGGGGTATGAGATGATGAAGCCATTTTATACGATGGTGGATAAAGCGATTGTGCAGACGGAGTTTCTGAAAACAGAACTGGGCCGTAATTTCGGTGTACATGACGTGAACGTCATCCCGATCGGCTTCAACGAAGAGCTGGCGCATCGCCACTACGACCCGAGTCAGGTCGTCCATAATCGCGTGCTCTGGATCGGTCGGGATGAGGCGAACCGCCGCCCGGACCTCGTGCTGGAATATGCCCGGCAGAACTCGGACAAGGAAGTGTATATGGTTTTTGGCGGCAGGCGGTACGAAGAGAGCATGAAAAAGTACGATATCCCGGACAACGTGAAGTTGAAGTTCGCGCTAACACAGGATGAGGTATTCACCCTGATGAACTCGTCCAAGGTATATTGGAGCTGTTCGGCGTTTGATACGTTTGCGATGCCGCTGACCGAAGCGATGGCGATGGGCAAAATGGTGGTGAAGCCGGAGCATGCCTGCTACGGCCACATTCGTTCCACGCATGCCTTTGCAGGCAATGAGGATAACTGGTTTGAACTGGTGAACATGGCGGCTGCCGCGCCCCGTAATGTGTCCGAAGACAACCGTGAGTATGCCTTTGGTGCTTTCTCGCGCACGATTATGAAAGAGGGATACCGGGAGTTTTTCGCCAACTGGTTGAAGTGACCCATATAGATGCAGGTATAAACGGTGTGAGGTTCCGATGGATTAATCTGAGCAATAACGGCAGGACGCGCAGCCATAGCATCCAGTCGGTAGATCGAAAACGGAGTGCAAAAGGCTTCTAATCGGGTAGGGAATCCGATCAGGAGCCTTTTCTTTGTGCCTGAATCAACGGGTGTTCCGCTAGCGCTGAACAGGAGGTATATTAATTTGACCCGAATGAAATGGACATATTTTAGTATTTATCAAAAAAAATAGGGGTGTTATGCTGTGAGCGTAAGGAAGGAGTGATTCCCAAATGAAGGCGCTGTCTGCGAGAGAATATCAGATTTTGCATTTTCTATTGGAGCGTAGGGATTTCGTTCCGGTCAAAGAAATAGCCAGTCACATGAACTGGTCCGAAAAAACCATTTACAGGGAACTAAACGCCCTGGAGCACAATTTGGATACTCGCGGAATTCGCCTTGAACGGAAGCCAGGAACTGGTATTGCGCTGGCTTTAACTCAGGAACAGACGATGGAACTGAGGAGGACGCAATGGATTCCGGGAAAAAAGGTGGTGACGACCCTTTCCGTTGAGGCGAGGAGAATCAAAATATTGACGAATTTATTATATGATTCTCCTGAGGAAACCTCGATTAACAAACTGTCAGAAGAATACTTTATTGGCAAGGCATCGATTGTGAATGATCTCAAGGCCATTGAAGAACGAATTGAACCCTTTCATCTGCGACTGGAAAAAAGCCAACTCGGCACCCGTCTGATTGGTTCGGAGATTGACATTCGCAAAGCCATGGCTTCTCTCATTCATGAACTTGTGAGTGAAGAACGGAAGGAAGAACAAGAGCATCAGTCCCGGATTGATGGCAACACACTGGGTGAATTGATTGAACATTTTGGCTCCGATCCGGTAAAAGGAATTCAACGCATCCTGGAAGAAACCGAGCAGCGATTAGGATATACCATAGGTGACCCATATTACATCAACATGCTGACTCACCTGCTGATTTGTATCCGCAGACTGAAGAGTGGCAAAGTCATTCGCCTGGCTGACGGATTTTCTGAACATCCAGTAACCGACCCAGCTGTGCATTCTATCGCGAAAGACATGGCCAACAGGATCAGGGAACAATACGGATTGGAATTGCCAAGTGAAGAGATCTACTTCATCTATCAATATCTGATTTCGTCGGGAATGAGTGTCCCGTCCCTTAACCATGAGTTGTCAGGTCTGATGGACAAAGCTTGCCCGGAGTCCAAAGCGATGGTCAAGGAATTGATTCAGACCGTATCTGGTATGATCCGGCGTGACCTTACAAAAGACGAACAGTTGTACAAGGGACTGATTATTCATTTTAAACCGATGCTGAACCGTCTAAAATACAACATTTCCATTAAAAATCCTCTATTGGAGGAGATAAGCAAGGAGTATGCCGAGATCTTCTCCCTGGTCCGTTTGGGAATGCTGCCCATTGCCCAAGCCTGTGGGTTGAATACGTTTAGTGATGACGAGATAAGTTACCTGGTACTTTATTTTCAGGCATCCATTGAGAAAAGCAGTAAAAAGAAAAGAGTTATTCTGGTCTGCTCTACTGGAATAGGCACCTCTCATTTGCTGAAAAATCGGATCAACCGTTCATTTCCCGAATGGGAAGTCGTTGATGTCATTTCGGTAAGCTGGTTCAAGCGCACGGAGGATTGGACGGGAATTGATCTGATCATATCTACCGTTAAACTGGAGCATCAGGATCTGCCGGTTGTGTATGTCTCGGCACTCTTAAATGATACGGATGTCAGCCTAATCAAGGCCAAGTTTAACGAGGAGAAGTTGAATCAGCATCAAAACAAGGTGTTTTCATTTCCGCTGCTCGGGGCGTACGTTCACCCATCTTGTTTGCAGATTGAAACGAATACGAAGGCAACGTTTACAGAAGGGACAGCGTCCCGTCTGAAGTTGTTGACATCCATACTCAAACATGTAGGCGCTAACATGGAGAATCGGACGTTTGCCGAGGCCAAGCTGAATAATCATTTGTCGGTTTTTCTAACCCGCAGTGATATGAACATTAATCCAGTCGTCGGTTTTAATGTTGTTCGAGGTGAAGCGGCAACTAGCAAACTGGAAATTGTAATCGCTTTCTCGAAAGGTGAACCAATAACTGAATTGCTGATCGAAATACAGAGTCTGTTGATGTGCAGGCGCATGTATGAACAGATCATGAGAGTGACTACACCTATGGAGCTTGTCGGGATATTACAGTCGAAGCACGATCAGGAGGAGGACCATGATGGATATAACCAAGATTATCAACGAACGGTTGATTAAGCTGGATCTACAAGCTCGAACCAAGGATGAAGCCATTGAGGAACTGGCAGATTTGCTGGAGAAGGATGGTGCTCTGTCCTCCAAAGAGGAGTTTATCAAGGACGTCTATGTAAGAGAGGAAGAAGGTCAGACTGGTCTGGAGAATCATGTTGCCATTCCTCATGGCAAGTCGGCTGCTGTTCTCAAAACCTCGCTCACCATAGGGCGGACAGAGCACCCACTTGAATGGGAAACCCTGGACGGCAAACCTGTCCATGTCGTTATTTTGTTTGCCGTACGACTTGTGGACCGGAATACAACCCACATGAAACTGTTGGTCCAGGTTGCCAGTATGCTTGCTGATGAAGAGGTATTGGAACGTTTGATGCATGAGCCTGATCCGGCCCGGATTATGGAGCTGTTTGCAAGCAGGGAGAGCGTATCTTAGAATAAGGAACTTTCTGGATTTTAATTAAATGGAGCACACCTACATCATTTGGAGGGATACTGATGAACATTGTAGCCGTAGCCGCATGCACTGCTGGTATTGCCCACACGTATATTGCCAAGGAAAAATTGATCAAAGGCGCGAAAGCACGTGGACATGAGATTAAAGTGGAGACTCAAGGCACCATAGGAACTGAAAACGAGCTTTCCAGGGAAGAGATCAGAGATGCTGATGTTGTCATTGTGGCCGCAGATATCAAGATCGGCGGAGAAGAACGGTTCAAAGGCAAGCGGATCATTCGGGTGAAAACCGAAACGGTTATTAAAGCGCCGATTAAATTCATTGAAAAGGTGGAGCAGTCTTTAGGGGTATCCTCATAAAAAGGGAGGCGAGACGATGAGCGCTAAATCCAATAACGCAGGTTCAGTGATCAAAGGCCATTTGTTAACCGGAATTTCCTATATGATTCCTTTGATCGTTGCTTCAGGGCTGTGTATCGCGCTGGGTCAAATATTAGGAGGAGCCGATGTGGGCAAGGCGGAAGGAACCATTCCGTATATGATTAACCAGATCGGCGGTTGGGGAATGGGGCTGGTTGTACCTTTAATTTGCGCAGCGATTGCTTATTCGATCTCCGACCGTCCCGGAATTGCTCCAGGATTAATTGTTGGTTTTATATGCAGTCAAATTCAGGCGGGGTTCATCGGTGGGATGTTGGGAGGATTTCTCGTGGGTTATGTCGTTATTGGCATCCGAAAATATGTAAAGCTGCCAAAGTCCATGCAGGGATTAATGCCCGTCCTCGTTATTCCGTTTCTGGCCACATTGATTTCCGGTTTGTGTATCTTCCTTGTTATTGGTCAGCCGATTGTCTGGCTGCAGGACAGCCTCACCCATGTGCTTGAATCGATGCAGGGGGGTTCCAAATTTGCGCTCGGGGCCATTCTGGGCTTGATGGCTACCTTTGACTTTGGAGGACCTGTTAACAAAACGATGTCGCTGTTTGCCGATGGAATGCTGGTCCAAGGTATCTATGGGCCTGAGGCTGTCAAGTTTGTCGGCTCGATTATTCCACCACTGGGGATCACCCTATCGTACTTCCTGACGAGAAACAAATACACAGCAGCGGAAAAGGAATCGTTAAAGGCCGCATTTCCGATGGGGATCTGTATGGTTACGGAGGGGGTGATTCCCATTGCAGCAAGGGATCTGGTCCGGGTGGTGACTTCCTGTGTCATCGGCTCAGCGATAGCAGGTGGTCTGATTATGATCTGGGGTGTTGAGGCTCCGGTGCCGCACGGCGGATTGTTCGTTGTCCCCCTTTTTACGCATCCGTGGCTGTTTATGCTGTCTCTTCTCATTGGTACCGGAATCTGTGGAATAACCTTGTCCCTATTAAAGAAGCCAGTAACGGCTATAGATGAAGAATTCGACGACACGGAAGATGAAAGCGTAAGCTTCGATGACATTGTGTTCAAAGTGGAGTAAGGCCCACCAAGATGAGAACGCTTACCACTAAATCTATACACTAGTCCAAAGGAGATGTGAACTTATGTTGATTACGATGAAGGAATTGCTACAGGTAGCCAAGGAACACAAATTCGCGGTAGGGGCTTTTAACGTGGCAGATAGTACATTTTTGAGAGCGGTGATTGAGGAGGCCGAACATTCCAATTCACCGGCTATCATCGCTATCCACCCCACGGAACTTGAATTTTTGACGGATGAGTTTTTCGCATATGCCCGCCAGCGTGCACATGCCAGCCATGTTCCACTGGTGATCCATCTTGATCATGGCGGGTCCATTGCTGATATCATCCGGGCGATCAAGTGTGGATTCACCTCCGTCATGATTGACGGTTCCCTGCTCCCTTATGAAGACAATGTGGCTATTACAAAACAGGCGGTGGAAATTGCACACGCCGTCGGCGTCTCTGTTGAAGGGGAATTGGGGACGATTGGGCAGACCGGTAACTCTATCGAAGGCGGCGTATCGGTGGTAACTTACACGGACCCGGCTCAGGCGGAAGATTTTGTGGCACGTACGGGGATCGACACGTTAGCAGTAGCCATCGGTACAGCCCATGGCATCTATCCCAAGCATATTAAACCGGAGCTGCAAATGGATATCCTGAGAGAAATCAATCAATTGGTAGACATCCCTCTCGTTCTTCACGGGGGGTCCGCTAACCCGGATCAGGAGGTTTCCGACTCGGTTCAGCTGGGCATTTGTAAAATCAATATTTCCAGCGATATGAAATATTCATACTTCAAAAAAGCTCGTGAAATTTTAAGTGCAACGGAGTTATGGGACCCTAATGCCATTTATCCGGAATGCATTGCCGAGGCCCAAAGCGTCATTCGCTATAAAATGAATCTGTTCAATTCGATCGGTAAAGCGGATTTATACAAGGGACTGCGTTATGAACAACGCCAGGCTGAAAGTGTAAGCCTTTACTGAGCCTGCTGGCAGGAACAAGGCATCATAAGAAGTATGCCAATTTGATATCATGAAACCTCCTTGAAGCCCTCATTCACGAATTCGATTTATCGTGAATGGAGGCTTCATTATGTGATAAACTCTACACGTATCCAGAATGCTGAGTGTCAGTGGTCATTCGGAGGAATGTATGGAGGAGAAGGGGGCGTATAAGTGAAAGGTCTTATTATATTGATACTCCTTATTTGGCTCGCATTGCTGCTTATTGAATGGCTCATCTATCGATTGCAAGGTCGGCAGAGGACAAGGGCTCAATATATTTTGCCTTGTGTGGCCTTGCTGGGTGGAGCCATCGTTATCATGATCAGCGTCGATATTGGCGGCTGGAACGGAATCGGCTATGCTCTGCTGGGGGTATCGATTGCAACTTCCGGCTTGCTCACGCTGATTACGACCATTGTTGTGGATGTGGTCATCCGGCGACGCAGAAGGAACGAATAGAACGAATGGGGTTTACTCTACTAAGAGAATTGGGCAATCGGACGGTTGCAGGAATGCATTCGTCTGTGATATATTGACATTAATTATGACAAGGGAGGTGAAGACAGGTGAATCACGAGATGCTTAACAACCGTATTAGCCAGCTGCCGATTGCTATGGCTGGCATTGTTCATACTTTTCCAATCAACTGGAGAAGTCTGTCCAATTTCGATTATACGGAAGTTAACATTTGCGAGAAGATGCCTGCCTTGACCTCATTCGGACGATAAGCGATTTTGCTTGAATTCTGAAGGGCCGCGGAGCTAACCTCCTGCGGCTCTTTTTGTGTTGTGGTCAGGATCTTCCAACCCATAGGAGGAACCTTATTATGATGATCATTAGCGCACAACAACTGACTCAATACCACGGAGCACAACTGGTGCTGGACGGTATTACATTTGAAATTATGGAAGGTGACAAGGTCGCCCTGATCGGCCGCAACGGAAGCGGTAAAACGACATTGATGCGTCTGATGGCACGGCTGAACCAGCCGGATGAAGGACAACTGATGATCAAGAAGGATACACGTATTGGTTATGTAGCTCAGGTGCCGGAGGGAATGGATGACTACACGGTACTGGATGTGCTTAGCCTTGGATTCAGGGAGCTTATGGACTGTCGGAATCAGATGAAGGAAATGGAACAGCAGATGTCCAATCCGGACTGTGCAGCCGATCCGAACCAATTGGAACGCCTGCTGAAGCGGTACGCGACGTTACAAGACCAATTTGAGCGTGAGGGTGGATATGAGATGGATGCCCGGATTGATCAGGTGGCGGACGGTCTGGATATTGCCAAGGAGCATTACGGATGGCGCTTTGGTTCCCTGTCGGGCGGTGAGCAGACCCGGGTAGTGCTGGCTTCACAGCTGATCGTAAGGCCTGATCTGTTATTGCTGGATGAGCCGACCAACCATCTTGATCTGGAGCGTGTGGAATGGCTGGAAGGATTTCTGCGCGAGTACACAGGTACGATGATCCTGATCTCACATGATCGCTACTTTTTGGACCGTGTAGCATCCCGGACGTTAGAGCTGGAGGATGGAGAAGCACAAACGTCTGCTGGCGGTTATTCGGAATATATGAAAGTGAAGGAACAACGACTGCTGCAGCAATTCGAGGAGTTCAAGGAGCAGCAGAAGGTGATCAAGAAAATGAAAGAAACGATCCGCCAACTGGAAGAATGGGGCAGAGTCGGAGGCAATGAAAAGTTCTTCCGGCGTGCAGCTTCGATGCGTAAGGCATTAGAGCGGATGGAGCAGGTGAAGCGGCCTGTGCTGGAGCGGCGCAGCGCTGACTTTGATGTACGTCCTACAGACCGTACGGGAAAACGGGTGGCCGTTATGGAACAGGTCGAAAAGGCTTATGGGGAACGCCCCATTCTGCGAGGTGTCTCGGGATTGCTTGAATATGGCGACAAAATTGCCCTTATTGGACGTAATGGTTCAGGCAAAACAACGTTGTTCAAGCTGCTGCTGGGCGAGGAGCAGCCGAGTGCAGGTAACCTGGAGTGGGGTGCACGGGTGGACGTTGGCTATCTGGCCCAGCAGGAGGAGCCTTCTAATCCGAAGCTGAACGTGCTGGAATACTTCCGGCTGGAAGCGGGTGTGGAGGAAGGAGAGGCGCGCGGCATTTTGGCCCGATATCTGTTCTATGGAGCCGATGTATTTCGCTCGGTCGGACAATTATCCGGTGGGGAATGGACGCGGCTAAGACTGGCACTGTTGGTTCAGCGGAAGCCGAATGTACTGCTGCTCGATGAACCGACCAACCATCTGGATATCGCTTCAAGGGAAGCACTCGAAGAGTCGCTGGTTGATTTTGAAGGAACGGTGCTTGCCATCTCGCATGACCGCTACTTCGTCAATCGACTCGCTTCCCGTGTGTGGGAACTGGAGGACGGGCAGATGACCGCTTATCTGGGAGACTATGAAGCTTACCGCGAGAAGAAGCTTGATCTGCAAGCCCGTGCAGCGGTGGCAAGTCAGCATACAGCGGCTGTAGTGACTCCATCACGGGGGAGTGCAAAACCAAAACAGGAGAAGTCCGGTACAACGTCTCCATCCCCAAAGCTGTCCGCTGAACAATTGGAGGAGAGATTGGCTCGCCTTGAAGGGCGAATTCAGGAGATGGATCGCCAGCTTGAATCCGTGCAGGATAATCCAGCGGAGCTGGAACAACTGTGGAATGAACGTGAGCGGCTTTCTGGTGAATACAATGAAGTATTGGCCCAGTGGGTAGCGTTGTGAGACAGGTCAGATCATGGAGCTGATCTAAAGCAGATCTGAAAAATAGGAAGAAGGGGCTGTCCCATACGTTGTGAGAATAACGGTGGAAGCCCCTTGTTTGCGTTATTTTGGGCTAACGAACCTGGCACACATTATTTGCTTGCATGTGCACCGTTCTGAGATGTAACGAATCCCAGAGACGTTATTTCATCGATACATCGCTTTTGGGGCGCTGAAGCCGTTTTTGCACCGAAATAGCGTCACTGAAGTTCGTTAAAATGTGCATCCATTGGGAATCCGCTGTTTAAGGTTGGTCAGGTTCGTTAGCACCTTGCGGAAAATGGAAAGTCTTTTCAAGAGACCGTCCCTTCTTGAATTGTCAAAGTTGGCATTATCAGGTGATGATATCGCCATTATTCTAATGGAAAAGATGTGTCGCCACCCTGTTCTTTACTAGGCGCTCTGTGGAATTTATGAAATATACTTTTTTATATGTCTTCGGAAATAGTGTAACTTTTTTCCTTCTCATGCGTTAAATACGTTTGTGTGTATGGAAACGGCTCCTCTTAGAGCTCACAGAAAGGCAGGTTATCATTATTTATTATTCATTGACTTATCGGAACTGGTCGGATGACCGGCAGGTGGAGATGGGGGTACTGGAGCAGGTATCGGTTACTCGTGATGAGTTGTTCGTGCGCAAGCTGGTCGATGCTACCCTGATGAAAAACAAGCTCTGGGCGCATCTGTCCAATGAATGCGAGGATCGTCGGGAGCATGCAGTCTACGTAACCGAGTATGACAGCCAAATGCCAGCGGAATACGGTACAGCGATTGCGGACGCTGCACTGGCGATGTGCAAAATGTCCTCCATGTACAGCGCAGAATATATGCTGTGGAATAGGAGTACATTTCAGGAATTGGACTTGGCAGAATCCTCTTCGTACACGATGGAACTTGCCGAGCAGCTGCTGGACCATTACATGGTCTGGGGCGGTACGACCTATGAATTTGTATATTCCGTGCTGGATGCGGATCGCAAGAAAGTGTTGTTCTTTATGAAGGAGGTAGATCTGTAATGGCAGAAAAACCTGAAAATCCCAAACCCGGATCACGCGCCAAGCTGGTTGCCTTCTCGCTAATGCTGGCGGTTCCAGCTGTGTTATCCGGTTGCAGCAGCAATAGCGATGAATGTGACCCGGACTATGATACCGGATGCGAGTATGATTCCAGTAGTGGACACTATTACTATGGTGGCGGATCGTCCTACCGAAGCAACAAGGACAGTAACAGTTCCTACAGCAAATCCAGTTCGAAGTCGAGCGGCTTTGGCAGCTTCTTCCGCAGTTCGGGAGGTTAGAATCGGATGAGGCATATATACCAGCTGCCGTTCAGTCATGAAGAAGTTTTTAGGGGCGAAGCAGGGCAACAGGTTCCCTATCACCGGATGTATGGCAAGCAATATGGTGTGCCTGCGTTGACGGTCTATACTCCTGCGGAGATGCAGGAATTGCGTACCGCAGTTGAGGCAGTAGACGCGATCTATGGCAAGGTGATGCGTTTTATCCAGCGATATATGCCAGATTCTTTTCTGGAGCAGCAGTTGGGCATTCATCCAGGCCTTATACCAGCGGCGCGTATGGAGATGGTGACAGGCGGAATCACCCGGCAGGACTGGATTATTGGGGAAGCCGGGATTAAATGTATAGAAAATAATACGGATACCCCAACGGGAATCCCGGAAGCAGCTGCGCTCGAAGGCATACTTGTGGGCATGGCGGAGGAGGCAGCATTCACTGCGCCATCCGCCGAGATGGATGAGTGTCTCCGGGAATGCTTTCACAGCTGGTTGGACGCCTATGCTCAACAGGGATTAAAGGGACCGGTGACATTTACGTCATTTGGTGAACATGTCGAGGATCGGACCAATACGGAATACCTGATGAAACGGTGTCAGGAGGCGGGATATGAAACGTTCTACGCCCCACTGGAGGAGCTGGAGATTATTTCGGGCGAGGCACTCTATCATCAAGGACGCGAGATTAATCTGTTATACCGTCTCTACCCCCTGGAATATCTAATCGATGATCGTGACGAAACGACGGGGGTGGACATCGGCGCAGCGCTGCTTGAACTGGTTCAGGATGGGCGCTTGGGCCTGATGAATCCTGCACAGCATGTGCTGATGCAGAGCAAGGGCTTCATGGCTGCGATCTGGTCGCTCTATGAACGCAATGAACAAACCCCGGAATATTGCGGGTTTCGACTGTTTAATGATGCGGAGTTGGCTGCAATCTCACGGTATCTGCTGCCTACTTATTTCGAAGCCGGGCCTTTCGAATGGAGCGCCATGCCTTATGTCGCCAAAAGTTATTGGGGCCGCGAAGGTCGGGGCACCTCGCTGCTGGGTGAGGGATCGGTTCATCGTGCGGGCCAAACGGATACCTCTCCTCAGCTGGATGCCCGCACGAGCTCCATTACAGCAGCTGAAATGCAGGAAGATGAAGAAATTGCAGCCTATTATAATAACCAGCCTAAAATTTATCAGCAGCTGGTTCCGATGGAGCAAGCTATGATTCAGACAGAGGATGGCGAGTACAGCGGTTATTTGCTTACAGGGGTGTTTGTCATTGGTGGACGCTTTGCCGGAGTGCTGCCCCGGATCGGGGAGAAGGTCACCGGAGATATGGCCTATTATTGTGCGGCTGTGGTGAATGAACGGATGGAAGATGAGGAGGAGAAATAATGGATAATTTGGGATTGAATCTGCTGAATGTAGCGGTAGGAATCGGCATTCTGCTCGTTGTATTGGTGTGTGGGTATTTTGCATTTAGCCAGTTGACCCGGTATAACGATAGTGAGGAAATTGCGAAAGGCAACGAGGCAGCGGGCATGTACATGGGCAGTAAATTGTTGGGACTGTGTATCATTGTGGGCATGGTGTCCTTCTCCACGCATTCGTGGCTGGATATGCTGCTGTGGTCAGCTCTGGGAATCATTATTTTGTGCCTGGTCTATATTATATTTGACTTCCTGACGCCAAAAATGCGGGTATGTGAAGAAATCGCTCGAGGCAATATGGCGGTAGCACAGCTGCTACGTTCGATTATCATCGGCGTTTCCATCGTCATTGGTACGTTTTTGATGTAAAATAAACCCTAGTGTTTATTTGGAATGAATCTCAATCCAACGAAGAAGGAGCGCGGCATCATGAGAAAAGTCATCATCGATACAGATACAGCTGGAGACGATACGATTGCGATTCTGACGGCACTGCACCATTTCCAGGTGGAGGGCATTACCATCACAGGTGGAAACGTACAGTTTGACCAGGAGGTTGAAAACGCCCTGTACACCGTACAGGTTGCTGGACATGGCGGCAAGGTGCCTGTATATAAAGGGTGCGAACGCCCATTGATGGCCTATGGTAAGGCCCAGCACCGCACGGTAGAAGACGTACATGGCGATGATGGCATGGGCGGAGCCCATTTCCCGAAGGCAGACCAGCGTCCAGAGGCCGGGCATGCGGTTGATTTTATCATTGAAAAGGTACATGCACAGCCTGGCGAGATCTCCCTTCTTGCGATTGCACCCCTGACCAACATTGCAATGGCCATTCAGAAGGACCCAACCATTATTCCGGAGATTGCTCACCTCTACATCATGGGCGGAACGAATAATGCACTGGGCAATATTACGCCAGCCGCAGAGTATAACTTCTATGTGGACCCGGAAGCAGCCAAAATTGTACTGCATGCCGGCATTCCGATCACCATGGTTGGCTGGGAGATGTGTACCCAATACTCTGTCATGGATGATGATGATCACGCTGAAATTGCAGCACTGGGTACATCGGGTGCGGATTTCTTCACGGCCATCAACAAGGTGGTTATGCAGTTCAACAAATCGGTACATAAACTGAATGGCACCACTCACCCGGATACGTTGCTGATGGCTGTTGCCGCAGATGAGTCGCTCATGGCCAAATCCGGTCAGTATTATGTGGATGTGGAAGCAGCAGGAGAGTTAACGCGTGGTTATAGCGTTGTGGATATCAATGGACGTTTCGGCAGAGAAGCGAACGTACGCGTCTGCGAGGCCATTGACCGTCCAAAATTCAAATCCATGCTGCTGGATGTGCTTTCCGCGATTCAATAAAAATAGTGGATATAACCCCAAAAATCCGTGCCTATGCCAGGTACGGATTTTTGGGGTTATTTTAAGATTAACGACTTCACATGTCGTAGTATCCATAAGTGAGCAGGGGAGTCTTTTCCGCTTGCCTGGTCTAGCCTTGCTGCAACAAAAAAGAGCGAATGCCGGAGGTGACCAGTTCATGGTCTTCCTCATCTGGCAGCCCCGATACGGTAATGGTGCCGACCTGACCCTTTCCCTCCACCATCAGTGGAAAAGCGCCGCCAGCCAAAACATAGTCAGAGGAAGGTAAATCAAAATCATGCTCAAGCGTCTGTTCCTCGCTTTTCAGTCTCAGCGCCGTATGCCAAGAGCTGGAGGAGAAATGATTCACGACGTTGTTCTTGCGTCGAATCCAGTCCTCATTGTCAGGATGAGTACCTTCCATCGCATACAAAAAAAGACGATGTCCCTTGACGGTGATATCCAGTGTAACCGCCTTGGAACGAAGTTTCGCTTCATTTACCAAATGCAGTCCGAGCTTGAGTGCCATCTCAGCATCGAATGTCTGAAATACGAGGTCTTGTTCTTCCTGCTGCATTTCCTTTAATTTCTCTCTTATTGTTGAATTCAAATTACAGGCAGCTCCTTTACATGTGTCGTTCAAGTCTACATTCGACGTGCAGCATGAAGTACCTGCTGTAGGCAGACTAGACGGCCAGATTGATTTTTAACCGTTGTATACGTTTGCTCATTTGGAGACATTGCTTTGGGTGTGTTAAAGTGAAAGGAACGTTTCACCCAAAACCCTTCGAGGTTTACATAGGTTATGATGGTGCAGTCAGGCAGGAGGAGAGGCGATATGCTGTTTTATTTTATAGCACTGCTGGTTACCTTGGTGGATCAGGGAACCAAAATGGCAGTGAGAATGTATATGGACGTAGGCGATACAATGAGACTCGGTGACTCGGGGATGCAGCTCCAGCATTATGAAAACAGCGGGATGGCCGGCAGTCTGTTTCAAGGAAATGCACGTCTGTTCGGCGTAGTTGCCGTTATTTTTGTGGCGGGCATCATGTATTATCGGAGAAAAGGTGAAATTCGCGGATTCTGGATGCAAGCGGGTGCCGGCTACATGGTCGGGGGTGCCTTGGGGAATGCGATTGACCGTTTTATATACGCACGCGTAACGGATTTTCTCGTATTTCCGTCAGGACGTGGGATACTCAATCTGGCGGATGTTGCGATAAATGTTGGCGTTGTGCTGTTGGTGATTGGCATGCTGATTCGCGCATTTCAGAGTTATCGGGCCAAGCGTTTACGCAATTCTTTGCCGAAAATCGGGCGTTCATCATGAGATAACAACAGCTTTGCTGGGAGTAATCGTCAATAAATAGTTAAGGGGCATTGGACTTATTCCGATGTCCTTTTTTGTTATGCGGATAACCGGATGCAGGGTCAGGAGGCTTGATTCAATTTGGTCGAAATCGTTTTAGGAATAATAGAGTGCATTATAGTCAACGCTCATAGTATGAGTCTGTGGAAGGATTAACCATATGGTTAATCCACTAATTTAATGGGTAAATCTTTACGTATATAAGCTGAGGGAGGTACAACATGAGAACATCGCTTACCAAGGCACTCGGGATTATGCTGCTTTGCGGAATAACGGCTGTGCTTCTATCTTCCTGTACAAGCGGGAAAAGCGCCAACGGCAAAGTACAGATAGAATTTTTTCAGAACAAGCCCGAAGCCAAAGGAACCTTTGACGAGTTAATCAAAATATTCAACGCCGAACACGCTGATATTCAAGTCACTCAGGTGAATCCGCCAGACGCAGAGACGGTGCTGAAGACACGTGTGGTAAAGAACGACGTGCCAGACATTATGGCGATGGGGGCAACGGATACCTATTCCATTCTTGCACAGAGTGATATTTTCGCTGATCTGACAGACAGCCCACTATTGAAAACAATCGATCCCAACTACATACAGATGCTGAAGGATGTCACGGGTATGGATGAAGTGACGGGTGTACCTTACGCAACAAATGCAAACGGCATCATGTACAACAAAACATTGTTTAAGGAAATGGGTCTGGATGTACCCAAGACCTGGGACGAGCTGATTGCTACAGCCCAAAAAATTAAGGATGCGGGTAAAATTCCATTTTACTTCACATACAAGGATGACTGGCAGACGAATCTGCCGTTTAATGCACTCGGACCTAACTTGGTCGGTATCGATTTCTACCTGGAGCGCCGCGAGAACAAGGTGACCTTCAAGGAGAAATATCGCGAGGTCGCGGAGAAGCAGTTGGAGCTGATGAATTACGGTCACAGTGACAACTTCGGTAAAGCATATTCGGATGGTAACCGTGCCTTTGCCAATGGCGAAGCATATATGTACATCCAGGGGACCTGGGCGATCTCCGAAATTCGCAAAGCGAACCCGAATGTGGACATTGGTTTCTTCCCATTCCCGACAGGCAATGATCCGAGCCAGATCAAGCTGGTGAACGGAATCGATTCCCTGTTTACGATCTCAGCCGATACACCGCATAAAGAGCAGGCCGAGCAGTTCTTGGCGTTTCTGGTGGAGCCTGAAAATATAGGCAAGTACATTAAGGAACAGACGCTGTTCTCTGCGGTGGAGGGTGTAAAACAAGACGATCCTGCTGTACAGGAACTGACCCCTTATATTGAGCAGGGCAAGGTTATCGACTTCGCCGATCACTACATTCCGGCTGCGGTGCAGCTGAATTCCATCGTACAGTCCTTTTTGCAAAACAAGAACATCGACAACTATCTGGATACACTCGACAAAGAATGGGACAAGGTAGCGAATCGGCGATAACACCTTGTCCGAAGGAGGATGGAGTATGAACAAGCGCATCGCGCCTTATTACTGGATGACGGTTCCGGCGGTAATCCTGTTCTTCGTATTTATGACGCTGCCGGCCCTCCAGGGGATCTATTATTCATTTACGAATTACAACGGTTTCGGAAAAGGCTATGACTTTGTTGGATTCAAAAACTATTTCAATTTGTTTCAGGATAACAATGTAGGCCACGCCTACTGGTTCACCTTCAAGTTTGCAATCGTTGTAACGATCCTGACGAATATTCTGAGTCTGCTCATTGCACTCGGGCTGAATGCCAAGATCAAGTTCCGTAACTTTTTCCGTGGCATCTACTTCCTGCCGAATATTCTGAGTGTATTGATCGTAGGTTACATATTTAACTACCTGTTCTCCAATGTGTTCCCGATCTGGGGGCAAAACCTGGGGATTAACGCTCTATCCACCAACATTCTGGGCAGCGAAAGCCTGGCATGGATCGGGATCGTGATTGTGGCTGTATGGCAATCGGTCGCGTTGAATACGATTCTGTATTTGGCGGGATTGCAAACGATCCCCACGACATTGTATGAAGCTTCGAATCTGGATGGTGCCGGCAAATGGCGTGAATTCTGGAGCATTACGTTTCCACTCATTGCCCCGTTCTTCACCATTAATATGGTGCTGGCGATGAAAAATTCCCTGATGGTCTTCGATCAAATCGTCGCCTTGACTAATGGTGGACCGGGACGGGCCACGCAGTCCATCTCCCATCTGATCTACACGGGTGGATTTGAAGGCGGCGAATATGCGTATCAATCTGCGAACTCGGTAATTTATTTCATCGTTATCGCGGTGATTTCGATTCTACAAATCCGGTTCCTGCAAAGAAGGGAGATGGATCTGTAATGAGAAGCCGTTTACGTACCAACTGGCTCGTCATGCTGTTGATTGTTCTGGGTACTTTGTTCATTCTGTTCCCTTTATATATGACGGTTACGATTGCATTGAAAAATCCGGAGCAAATGGCCCAATCGGTATTTGCCATTCCAACAACGCTTCACTGGGAGAACTTTGCAAGTGCCATAGACATGACAAACTTCTTCCAATCCTTCCGTAACAGTGCCATTGTTACTGCATCGACAGTTATCCTGACCTTGCTCAGTAACTCCATGGTCGCATATGCCATTGCTCGAAATATGGAGAAACGGAAGTTTTTCAAAGGGCTCTACTACTACTTCGTCAGCGCGATGTTCATTCCGTTTCCAATTATCATGCTGCCGATTGTTAAGCTGACCGCTTCACTGGAAATGACCAATCTGCTTGGTCTTATCCTGCTGCACACGGTGTATGGTCTCGCTTTTAACGTATTTGTGTATGTAGGTTACATTCGGTCCATTCCGGTAGCGCTGGAAGAAGCTGCTTTTGTGGATGGAGCAACAACCTGGGGCACGTTCTGGAAAATCATTTTCCCATTAATGGCTCCGATCAGTGCCACGGTTGGTATTCTGACCTGTCTGTCCACGTACAATGACTTCCTGCTACCGCTCATTATTATCAGTGATCCGGCACAATACACATTACCGCTGGTACAGTATGTGTTCCAGGGTCAATTCAATACCGACTTTAACCTGGCATTTGCTTCGTACCTGCTGGCGTTGCTGCCGATGATCATCATTTATCTGTTTGCACAGAAGTGGATCATCAACGGCGTGACACAAGGTTCGGTCAAATAGTGAAGAAAAGGGCGGACTCAATGAGTCGGCCCTTTTTTTTGTTTATAAGTTTCAGGTTTATGATGCAGCCCTGTATTTAAATGATTGATTAAGATGGAAATCTGTGCTATTTTTTAGTCGTTAGTTTAATCGCTAAACAAAGAATGGTGAAGGAGATCGACAAGCCAATAATGTAAACGCTTCAACCATTGGCGATGATGGATTCCGGCATACTTGTACTCAATCGCCACCCAACATGAGAAACGGGTGGCGATTTCTTTTACATGCGGGGAGGAGAATGGGGTTTGCGAGGGAATTTGGGCAGATGGAACTCGTTGCGCAATCAGATTTTTGTTGGATTTGTATTGGTCATGCTGGTGGTGTTGTTTATTGCGGGAATTGTCGCCTACGATCGAGTATCCAGTTTGCTGAAGACTAATGCAGAGAAGCATATCCATCAGACTGCTGTTCAGGCTAATGGCAGACTGGATGCCTTAATTACACAGGTTAATTCGCTGACAGCCCAAGTCGCCGATGATCCTTACGTTCAGCGTCTGCTGAGCAATGAGAAAGGCGCAGAACCGGCCAGGTTTAATCAACGTCAAGCGCTCTTGCAGATTGTAAGCAGCTACCAGTCCTTTATGAGCGGTGTGCAGAGCTTGGAGATCTACACGACAAATTACAGCAGAATATTTCCCATGGATGACCGTTCTTTGGACAAAAGGCTTGGACAACACTGGATTGCAGACGCAGATGAGGAGAAAGGTCGGTTGGTCTGGACGGGTCCCGATCCGGAAGATCCGGGAGTCATCATGGCGATTCGGCGAATCAACCTGATGGACCGGGCCTTCGATCATGGAGGGTATATTGTGGTGCGGATGCAGCGCAGCTTTTTTCAATTGAATGATCTGGATGCGGAGGACGATGTACAGGACTCTATTCTGCTAGTGGATGCGACCGGAAGTGTAGTTACCTCCAATCTGGATACAAGTCTGGATGTGGAGGCATTGCTGAGCAGTGACAGCTCAGTAGTCGAGACCCGGGATGAGCCTTATATCGTTGTCAAACAGCATTCCGAAATGACGGGATGGACTATCGCCGTCCTTACGCCTGTGAGCGAGACGACGGAGGGGGTGTCCATTCTTCGTACGGCATTGCTTATTTCCGGTTTGTTTGGGGTTGTGTTGTTCCTTATTATGTCCTTCCTCCTGTCTACAATGATTACACGTCCCATCACCCGACTAATGAGGGCCATGCGCAGTGCACGTCCGGGAGCCATGAAGCCCAATGTTATGGTGAGCTCAACGATGGAGATACACAGGCTCAATGAAGTATACAATCAGATGGTCTACCGATTGAACGAATTGACCCAAGAGGTGTACGAAAAGGAAATCATGCAGTCACGAACGGAATTGAAGGCGCTGCAGTCGCAGATCAATCCCCATTTCCTGTTTAACACGCTGGAGGCGTTCTACTGGTCGCTTGAGGACAAAGGAGACGAGGAGATGGCGCGTATGGTTGTGGCAATGTCCCGATTATTTCGCTACATTATCTCCAGTCCCAATCAGGATGAATGGGTTACGATTGCGGATGAACTGGAACACGCGGAACGTTATCTTCGAATCATGGAAATGAGGCTGGGAGAAAGACTGCAATGGGAGATTAAGCTAAGCGATGCGATGCGTAGGGTCAGAATTCCCAAACTGCTCATACAGCCATTGGTGGAGAATGCCATTCTTCATGGGATAGAGAGCAAAATTGGACCTGGAAAGGTAAGTGTTCTTGTTGATTCTTCCACGACGGAGGGGCTGGTTCGCATCGAGGTACAAGATAATGGACCTGGCATGGATGATGCTCGACTTCAATCTGTTGTTTGCGCATTGAACGGTGGACCTGCTGTTTCCAACAAGGGAACGGGGGTGGGCTTGATCAACGTCCATCTCCGGCTGAAGCTCTATTTTGGCAGTCAGCTTGGGGAAATGTGCAGGCTTTCCATTACGAGCGAGGTCGGTAAAGGGACTGTCATTTGCTTTGAGATTCCGAAGGATACGGAGGGTGTATATGATTCAGGGTAGAACCATTCTTATCGTTGATGATGAGCCACGTACACGAGAAGGGATTCGCAAGACGCTGGAAGGTTGGTCCACTGGTCGGAATGAGATCCGGACAGCTGCAAGTGGAGTCGAGGCGGTGGCATGGCTCCAGGGCCGGACGGCAGACCTTTTGATTACAGATGTTCGCATGCCTGAATTCTCCGGTCTGTCCCTTGTTGAAGCCGTACAGCACTTTCCGAGCAAGCCTGTCGTGTTGATTATGTCAGGGCATGCCGATTTTCAGTATGCACAGCAGGCCATCAAACTCGGCGTAGTGGATTATTTACTTAAACCGATTGAGAAGGAACAGCTGATACAGACGGTAGAAAAAGCGCTGCAACTCGGTGATGAGCAGCGGCGTATTCAAACCATGCAGAAGCTGGTCGATCCCAAGCTTCTGGATGCCAAGGAACGGGGAGACCAGAGGCTTAGTCCCCAGATCAGCGAAGCAGTTGCTTATGTGGAATCGCATCTGAGCGAGCATGTCACCCTGCGGGAAATCGCAGCTATGCTGCACGTGAACTCAAGTTATTTTAGCGTTCTGTTCAAGGATCAGACCGGAATCAATTTTAGTGAATATCTGACGCGTACACGTATTCAGCGGGCCAAAGAAATGCTCGTTCAGACGCATTTGCCAATCTCGGAGATCGCCGAACAGGTAGGCTATCAGACCGATAAATATTTTATTAAGGTATTCAAAAGCCTGGAAGGGCTCAGTCCTAGCAAATACAGACATTCGATTACAGCTCAAAAAGAGGAATAAATAACCACAAAATAGTGGAGTTTTTCCAAATCATCCTGGTCTTATGAGGGAGATGTACCCATGCTACAATTTTATTAAAGCGGTTACATCAACCGAATAACCATTAACAGGGGGTTGGGAATATGAGAAAAAAGCCAATAGCAATGCTGCTGACATTGACACTTATCCTCGCCGTGTTTTTATCCGGATGCAGCAATTCAGGTTCGGACGGAGAGGGTGAAACGAGCGGTAGTGGCTCTGACGGAAAAGTAACCCTTAAGTTTATGCATCTCTGGCCAGCAGGCAGCTCTGCACAGCAGAATAAGCTGGTTAATGAGATCATCAAGCAGTACCAGACCGATCATCCGAATGTGACCATCAAACAGGAAGTCCTGGAGAATGAACAGTATAAGAACAAACTGAAAATCCTGTCCGCTTCCAATGAACTCCCTGATGTTGGTGTCACCTGGGCTGCCGGTTTCCTGGAGCCTTATGTGAAGGGCAATCTGTTTGCCCCGGTGGACGACCTTCTGAGTGGTTCACTGGATGGGAAGTTCATTGCCGGAACGACGGAAGCATATGCGGTTGACGGCAAAACCTATGCGCTTCCCATTGAGTTGAATATATCTCCGATCTATTACAACAAAGATATTTTTGCCAAGTATAATCTGCAACCCCCGGCCACATATGATGAATTTCTGAATGTTATACAAACGCTGACAGACAATGGCGTGGTTCCCATCGCTCTCGGTAATAAGGACCGCTGGACCGGATCCCTTTGGTACATGTACTTGGCCAATCGTCTGGGCGGTGATGCGTTGGAGAAGGCCATCAATGGAACAGGCAAGTTTGACGATCCTGCCCTGATTCAAGCAGCAACGGAAGTACAGAAGCTGGTGGATATGAACGCCTTCAATAAAGGCTATAATGGCCTGTCCAATGATGAAGGCAAATCGGAATTCATGAATGTAAAAGCAGCCATGTATCTCATGGGCACCTGGGAACTGCCGAATTATACGACAAACCCGGATATACCGCAGGAATTCAAGGATAAAATCGGATTTTTCAAATTCCCGACGATGGATGGCGGCAAAAGCGATATTAACAGTTGGGTCGGCGGTCCGGGTGTAGGTCTGTTCGTTGCACAGAACTCCAAAGTGAAGGATGAAGCTCAGAAATTCGTTCAATATTTTGTAGAGAAATGGGGCGAAAGCTCTGTAACCGAAGCAGGTGTCATTCCGGCAACCAAAGTGGACACAGCCGAGGTACAACTGCCGCAGCTCTACACGGACCTGCTGAACGAATTGAATCAGGCCAGCAGCCTGACCTTATTCGCTGACGTGCAGATGAAACCGACGGCGGCTCAGGTTCATCTGGACATGATTCAGGCGCTGTTCGGAAAAGCGGTCACTCCTGAGGATTTTGTGAAGAATCATCAGGCAGCCATTGATAAAGGCAACTAACCGTACAACGCTTATAGGGAGGATATTGTGATGGATAAAGTCATGTCCAACCGTTTAGTCGCTGCGTTGTACGTGCTTCCCGCACTGCTGCTGTTATTGGTACTAATCTATATCCCGATCGTGCTGACCGGATATTACGGATTGATGCAGTGGGACGGGATCGGCGCAATGACCTTTATCGGTTTCGAAAATTATGCAAGATTGCTTCATGACGCAACGTTCTGGCAGAGTGCATATCATACCTTTCTGCTAGCCTTGTTCTCTGCACTGAGCCTGATCGGTTATCTGATGATTGCACTTGTACTGTCAGGCAAAATTAAGGGAGCCAACCTCTTTCGGAAAATATATCTGATTCCGATGTTGTTGTCCTCCGTAGCCATTGCCCAGTTATGGCTAAAGATTTATCATCCCAGCAATGGTGTGCTTAACTCCTTTCTGGAAGGAATCGGAATTGCCAATCCGCCAGCCTGGCTGGCGGAGCCATCCCTGGTGCTGTATGCACTGTTCGTACCTATACTGTGGCAGTACGCCGGATTTTACATCCTGATCTACTACGCAGCGCTCAAGAATATCCCGGAGTCGCTGGTAGAAGCAGCACGAATTGATGGAGCGAGCCCTTGGCAGATTGCTTTCCGAATCAAGCTGCCCCTGATCACGGAAGTGATCAAAGTGACTATCGTGCTGGCTGTCGTTGGCTCGCTGAAGTACTTTGACCTAATTTATGTGATGACAGACGGTGGACCGAATGGCTCCAGTGAAGTGATGGCTTCTTATATGTATCATCAGGCTTTTCGAGGATTTGACTTTGGTTACGGGAGTGCCGTCGGCTTCTTCCTGCTCGTGATATGTCTGGTCGTCACCTGGCTGCTTCGAAAGGCTACGGCGTCCAAGGACACCATTCAGTATTCTTGAGTGAAGTGAAGTAAGTGAAATGAAAGGAGGTCCATCCCTGTGAAGACCGATACTGCGGTTCGGTTGCCAGCCTATCCGGGAACAGGCACGGGACCGACCGTGCTAAGAAGGCTCGGGTATGTCCTGCTCTACATCCTGCTAATTCTGGTGGCGCTGCTGCAGATTCTGCCCTTGATCTGGCTGCTGCTGTTCTCGCTCAAAAATAATCAGGAAGTATTCGATATGGCACCATTTGCCCTTCCTGCGACTCCGCGCTGGGAGAACTATGTGAAGGTGTGGACGGAAGGCAACATCAGTTTATACTTCTTCAATAGTGTCTGGATCACAGTTGTTTCTGTTGTGTTCACCGTGCTGTTCGCGAGTCTGGTCACCTTCGCCATAACCCGCATGCGCTGGAAAGGGCGTTCTCTGGTGCTCGGATTGTTCATGGTGGGTATGATGATCCCTGTGCATTCTACGCTGATTCCGCTGTTCAGCCTGTTCCTGAAGCTTCATCTTACGGATCATCCATTGTCGGTGATTCTGTCATACATCGCGTTTAATATGCCGATCACGATTATGATCCTGCTGGGTTTCTACTACGCCCTTCCGCGGGAAGTGGAGGAGGCAGCGGTAATGGATGGCTGCTCCGTTCATCGGATTTTCTTCCGCATCGTGCTGCCGATGACCTCCTCGGTAATCGCTACGACGGCAATTATTAACATGATCTATGATTGGAATGAATTTATCTTCGTGAATACATTCATCAGCACAGACGCTTACAAGACGCTGACCGTTGGAGTGCAGAACTTTATTGGACAGTACACAACGGATTGGGGAGCCATTGGTGCGACACTGATGATCAGCATTCTTCCGATCCTGATCGCGTTCCTCGTTTTGAGCAATCGAATCGTAGAGGGTATTGCTGCCGGATCGGTCAAAGGGTAAAAGATAAAATTCATATGAAGCATGCAGGCACATTGGTATTATTGAAAAAGTTGATTCTGGCCCCATTCACCTCCCCATACAAAGGGGCAGTGGATGGGGCCTTTGTCACGAGCTGATTCCATTGCAATGGGAGTATGTGTGGACTATCCCATGCATTGAACCAAACCATGCAAAAAGCGGGTATGTGGAGACGATGTAAACCCTCTAAATGAAAAGATGAAAGCTCCTTTTTATGGCATTTCAAAAAACTTTCAGTTTTTTTTGCAAAACTACTGCATTTTCAAACTACCTGTGCTAACATACCCTAAGAATTAAAGCCCACACGGGAAAGGTGAGAAAATGACAGCAATATCCTCAACCCAAGAGTCCCTGCGTTCGGATGCCAAGGATCTGAATCTGATTCGGCTAACATGGCCTATTTTCCTGGAACTCTTCTTGTTTATGTTGATGGGGAGCGTGGATACATTCATGCTCAGTTCGGTGTCCGATAATGCAGTATCCGGGGTCGGAGCAGCCAACCAGATTATTTCCATTGCTATTCTTGTACTGGAAGTCATTGGACATGGCGCTGCGATTGTTGTGGCACAATATATTGGTTCGAAGAAGTTGAGTGAGGCGGCACAAGTCACAGGTAATGCGATTACACTGAATCTGATCGTCGGATTGATCCTCAGCGGAAGCTTCCTTCTGTTCGGAGGACATCTGCTTACACTGCTTCATATTCAAGGTGAAATATATGATTTTGCCCGTTCTTATATAAGTATTGTCGGAGGCGGGATCTTCCTTCAGGCACTGATTAACGCTCTGGCTGCGACGATCCGTACGCATGGTTACACCAAAGAGACGATGTATGTTTCCGTTCTGATGAACGTGATTCACGTTATTGGTAACTATGCCCTTATTTTTGGCCATTTCGGCATGCCGAAGCTTGGTGTGGAAGGTGCAGCGATCTCTACGGTTGGAAGCCGTCTGATCTGTTTGATTATTTTCTTCTGGCTGCTCTATCGGGTTATGGATGTAAGGGTGGAGTTTGGCTATTATATCAATCTTTCGAAGAAATTTATTAGCAAAATCTTGCGAATCGGTATTCCCTCTGCACTGGAATCCGTTGTATATCAGTCCTGCCAGCTCGTCTTCACCCTGTACGTGACCTATCTGGGTGCTGAAGCGATGGCAACCCGGCAATATGCGGGTAACATCTCAAGCTACATCTATCTATTCAGCATGGCGATCGGCATGGGGACGTCCATTATTGTTGGCCGGCTGGTTGGTGCGCGGCGCAAGAACGATGCTTACAAACGTGTATTCGACAGTGTGAAGTGGGCACTGCTCGCCACGGTTGTCATCGATGTGATTATTATTCTGTTCCGTGTACCACTGATGAGTATATTTACGGATAATCCGGAAATTATCAAGCTGGGGGCACAGGTTATCCTGCTCAGTCTTCTGCTGGAGACCGGGCGAACCTGCAATATTGTGATTATTGGTTCCCTTCGTGCCGCAGGTGATGCGAAGTTCCCGGTATACATGGGGCTGATCTCAATGGTCTGCATGAGTCTGCCGCTGGGCTATTTGCTGGTGTTCAAGCTTCATATGGGGCTCGCCGGCGTCTGGCTTGCGATTGCCGCAGACGAGTGGACCCGAGCTGTCATTATGTATTTCCGCTGGAAGAGCCGGGCTTGGGAGAAACATGATCTCGTGGAGCATGATGACGAAGAGGTTGGTGCACAGCCGGTACCGGCTGTCTGACGAAGAATGTTGTGTGAATAGATAAATGAACCTGTTGTAGATCAATGGAGTGCCTCTACAGGAGCCACTGAGCAACAGTTTCCCAGGAGAGTCAATTACGGAAAGGATTCAATCCGTGATTGGCTCTCTTTGCATTTCCGGTAGAGATCAGCAGAAGTGAGGATAGCAAAAATGATCAAAACGGCGATGACATCATTCACGTATAGTAAGGATATGGAAGGGGGCTTTACCTCAGTTGAGCCGTTACCGTGCAATGATTCAGCAAAGTTTGTTCTATATTGAAACCCATCTGCATGAGGAGATCGGGCTGGAGGAAGTGGCGTCCGAGGCGTTGTTGTCGCCGTATCACTACCACCGGGTTTTCCGTAATGAGGTTGGCATGACCGTGGTGGATTATATCCGAAACCGTCGGATGAGTCTGGCGTCCACGGCCCTGCGATCGACGGATGCAGGCATTCTGGACATCTCCCTGGCTTGTGGATTTGAGAGTCAGGAAGCCTTCACCCGCGCATTCCGCAAATTATATGGCATGCCACCAGGACATTTTCGCAAATTGTTCGATCTGAAATTATTCGAAGGAAGAACCAGAGGAGGAGAATTACAGATGAATCAGACGTCAACGATTACAGGTTGGATGTTAACCGGAAGTCATCCGCAAAATTATGAGATGGGTATTGATCCTGCCGAAGTGCATCAGGGCAAGTCATCGGGCTATCTGAAAGCTGTTACACCGATGGAGAGCAACGAATTCGCAACAATGATGCAGCAGTTCAAAGCGGACAGGTATGTAGGCAAACGGATGAGACTATCCGGTTTTGTGAAGACAGATCGCGTGGATGTGTTCTGCGGATTATGGATGCGTGTGGATAATAACGTCCATGATGTACTTCAATTTGATAACATGCACGATCGGCCCATTACGGGTACGCAGCCATGGAATCAGTATAGTATTGTGCTTGATGTGCCGGAGGGGAGCGCGGTCATTTCGTTCGGGGTTATTTTGAACGGTAAAGGAAAAGTGTGGGTCGACAGCTTCCGCTTCGAGGAAGTTGATCTGAACACACCGCTGACACATATGGAGACAGAGTACGAGATGTCGGACGAGCCAATGAATCTGTCCTTTGAAGAGTGACTAGATGTGAATGCAGGTTTAACGTTAAGCTGAGGAAGTATGGGAATTATGATATAATACTGGTGAAGAATGGAGCTGATGCTGGATGACGGATTTGCTCGATCCACGAGTGGATTTTGTATTCAAACGTATTTTTGGAAGTGAGCAAAGTAAAGATGTTTTGTTGGCTTTCCTTAACAGCACATTTATTGAAACCGGTGAGTCGCCTCTTACAGAGATTACACTTATTAACACGTTTACGGACAAAGATAGTCCGGAAGATAAACAATCTATTTTGGATATCAAAGCACGTACGGTGGAGGGCAAGTTAATCAACATTGAGATGCAGCTGTTTAATCCGTATAATATGGAAAAAAGGACGCTGTTCTACTGGAGCGAAATGTACTCTCACCAGATCAAGAAGGGCGAAAACTATAATCTTTTGAAAAAATGCGTGACAATCAATATTTTAAATTACTCATGTCTGGATAATGAACGATATCACAATGTTTTTCATTTACGCGAAGATCATACAGGTATTGGTTTGACAGATGATATAGAAATTCATGTGATGGAATTGACCAAACTGGATCAACACCCTGTCCCTATGGACAAGGGCGGACTGGTAAACTGGCTTTTATTCTTAAAAGGGATTGATCCATCAAACTGGGAGGTGCTGGCGATGAATGAACCGATGCTGAAAAAGGCGATGGACACGCTAGAATTCCTGAGTCAGGATGCAGCTACGAGAATGGCTTATGATGCACGGATGAAAGCACTAAGCGATGAGAAGTCGATGATAGAAGGTGCACGTGCTGAGGGTGAAGCCAAAGGGAAAGTAGAAGGTAGAGTAGAAGGCAGAGTAGAAGGCAGAGTAGAGGGTAAATTGGAAATGGCGCGTGAGCTGCTTGCACTTGGCGTAGACATGTCTGCTGTGGTGAAGGCCTCTGGACTCTCTGAAGAGGAAATCAAAAAGCTGCTGCCCAAGCAGTAACTGAAACTAAATCAACACGAATCCAGAGCTGATCCAAATACGGATTGGCTCTTTTTGTTGTATTTGGGGTATTAAAAAAGTGGAGCACAGTCCAAGCTTAGAGAATACAGGCTTTTCTTGCAAACCGTAAAGTCCTCCATGGCTAATCAGGTCATACCTTGATAACATAGATAAGATGAACTAAACATATACACGAAAACGAAGAGTGCAGAACCTATCTGAAGAAGCGGAGCGCTCGCCTTTATCACCGGATTTTCCCCTTAGGAAAAGGGAATCAAAAAATCAGGGGATAACAGCGATCGGAAGATGGTGCTGCAATTGGAGTGGTCTATTGTAAATTTTGTTGGTTTAACTTTATTGATCCATGGATATAACTCATGACACATATAGAGGATGATTTTGATGAATAAAAAAGTGCTGGTCGTGGATGACGAGTCCAGTATCGTCAGTGCCATTGCCTACGCGCTGCGGCGCGAAGGATATGAAGTAGAGACAGCGAATGACGGTGAAGAAGCATTGGTCAAGGTGGCCTCATTCCATCCCCAGGTCATGATTCTGGACGTCATGATGCCCAAGCTGGATGGATACGGCGTATGCCGCAGGCTGGAGGACCGGGAGGATATCGGTATTATTTTGCTGACCGTCAAAAATGACATCGTGGACAAGATCGTCGGCCTGGAAATGGGCGCGGATGATTACATGACCAAACCGTTTGAAATCCGCGAATTGCTCGCCCGGGTAAAAGCACTGATGCGTCGCGTGGAGAAAAGCAGTCCACCATCTGATGATTCCAAGAATCAGGCTATCGTCAATGGAACATTACGCATCCATATCGCTCACCGCACCGTGATGGTGAATGAGGAGAAGCTGGATTTGACGCCAAAAGAGTTCGACTTGCTGACCATTCTGATGTCCAACCCGGAGCGTGTATATACGCGGGATGATCTATTGGACCGGGTGTGGGGGATGGAATATGCCGGGGGCACACGGACGGTGGATATTCATATTCAGCGGCTGCGCAAAAAAATCGGCGATACCGATCAGCAAAAATTGCAGACGGTATACGGCATTGGCTACAAGGCAGCAGCCCCTGAACCGGGCGGCTCGGCATGAGAGTCAGCATCAAGCTGAAGTTCAGCGTTTTTCTGGCCGCATTGCTGATCCTGACCGTCGTTGTACTGAGCTCTCTGGTATTGCGAGGTATTGAGCGCAATCAGCAGACGCAGATCGAGACTGTTTTGTCCCAACAGACCCGTCTGGTGAATCTGAATGTGCGGCAGTCTTATTATACCGAGTCCGTGCGTCTGGAACAGGAGGTTTTTTTACAGCAGAATGGCCGCAGGCTGGCTCAGGAGCTTGCGAGCTCCACAGGTCTGCCCATTGCACTTTATGATATGAAGGGACAGCAGGTTGGTTCCTCAATCATGTCTGAGGAAAGTGCAGATATTACTGCTACGCTAAACTATGCATTGCAAAATAAAATTGCTTACCACGAGCAAGGGGATACGCTGTTATATATGGCACCGCTGGATGGACCAGATGGACAGATGGGCGCTGTGCGCATGCAGTATCCGGTTCAGAGCTATCATGAATTCTATGCCCGTATCCTGCAGTTGTTTATGTGGGCGGGGATTGCGGTTGTTGGGCTGAGCTTCATTCTGGGGTATCTCTTCTACAATCGTTTTGCCGTTGCGATAACCCGCTTGAAGAAGTCTGCCGATTCCATCCGGGAGGGCCATTATATTGCCGAATCGCCAGTGCGGCGCAAGGATGAATTAGGCGAGTTGGGACAAGGCATTTATTATATGAGCACATCCATTCAACAGAATATTGCAGCCATGCATGAAGAACAGCAGAAGCTCCAGCTCGCGATCGAGAAACTTCAAGCACTGGAGCAGCAGCAGAAACAGTATATCGGTAACATCAGCCATGAGTTTAAGACGCCGCTTACGTCCATTAAGGCATATGTGGAGCTGCTGGACATGTATAAGGATGATCCGCAGCTGCTCGATGATGCCACGAATAATATTGGCAAGGAAACCGAGCGATTATACGAGATGGTAGAGAAGGTGCTGCATTTATCTGCTCTGGAGAAATATGATTTCGAAAATCAGGCGGAGGATGTGGAGGTACGTGCTTTGCTGGAGGATGCCTGTGGCCGGATGCGCGGAAAGGCTGAGAAATTTGCACTAAAAATGGAACTGAATCTGCAGCCTGCGGTCATCCGCAGTGATCGGGAAAGTCTGATGCATATTTTCATCAATATGCTGGATAATGCCATTAAATATAACGTGCCGGGTGGCGTTATCCGGGTAAGCAACGAGTTACGAATGCAGGAGCGTCAAGCGGTTATCCATATCTTTAACTCGGGTACTCCGATTCCGGCAGAGGCACAGGAGAAGATTTTTGAACCCTTTTACACTGTCAATAAGGACAGGGCCAGAAAAACCGGAGGAACCGGACTGGGACTATCACTCGTCAAGCAATTTGTGGAGAAGCAGGGCGGTATGATCACACTGTTGCAGAGCGATTCGAAGGATGAGGAAGGAACAACGTTCCGGTTAATTTTTCCTCTGGCCGTTTCGAGTTTACAAGTTGGAAACAAGTCTGAATAACTTTGGAAGTATGCGATGGGTATGCTTGGTCTATAGAAAGCAATCAGGAGGGACCATGATGAATTGGAAACAGGCGGCTTTGGGCACGCTCGGGGCAATCGTCCTATTATCGGCAACAGCATGCGGGGGAACAACGGAACCAGGGGGCGATACACAGAACGGAAAAACCGGTACGGATATTACGGTAAAGGATAACACCAATACGTCGGTGTACCAGAGCTTTAAGCTGGAGAAAATCGATAAACTGCCGAATATGCGCGGGGTAGCGTGGTTGAGCAATGACTGGATTTTGTCGGATAAAGAGAACATGTCCTTGAAGCCTGTCACGGTTGAGGGTGTGAAGCGATATCCGCATAACTTATACATGTATGATCTAACGAAGGGTACAGATACACCAGTGAAGGAAAGTGAAGTGAGTCTGGGCTCTCCACTCGTGTCGCCGGATAGTCAGTATATTTTCTACAGAGAACCAGAGGAATCAACAGGCAAAGGCTTTATTCTGAACCTGCACAACGGGGAAGTGGTACCTGCGGGCAAGGACGATGGATTTGTTTTTGAAGGCGCATGGCTGGATAGGGAGCATGTCGTTTTTCCAAACATGAATGGAGATATCGTATCAGCGAGTGTGGATGGAACGACCAAAGTGCTGGTGAAGACGGGGAACTTTAATATAAGCAGCGTCAGCGTTTCGGGGGATGTGATCTACTACATCACAGGCACGGACGGACAGTTGAATGCCTACGATACGAAGACCACTGAAGTGAAGCAGGTGCTGAAAAGTGTAGAGTGGGTCATTCCGTCCAATGATGGTTCAAAACTGGCGATTGTGAAAAAAACAGCCGATACCAAACGGGCGCTGGTGCTGACCGATCTGGAAGGGAATGAAAAAGCCACACTTGCCAGAGGCACGCAAATCTTCGGAACAAGCTGGTCGGGTGACGATTCCAAAATCGCCTATACCATTAATTCGGAAAGTGATGATGAAAAAGGGCTGTTCGTCTCCAATACGGAATCCGCAGAGCAGTTCCAGATCTCTGCCGATATGGATAACGCCTCCGATCCGCTCGCCTGGAGCCCGGAGGGCAACCGGATTTTGCTGTCACAGGCAGTGCAGGAAAATGAATCGTACCACTTCGTCACCTCGGTCATTACGATTTCGCAGTAATCATGATGAGCCTGTACCCACGAGGGCACAGGCCTTTTTTATAAATAAAACCATAACAATTGTGATTCATTGTATCAGGTAACAGAAGTACTGGAACCAGACTTTGGCGTAGTGGAAGTCTGTTGTAAGGTAGCAGGGTCGTTACTGCTGAAAATCGCCCGTATATAGAATAACGGATAGATCATCAAGTAAAGGTTCGGAACCCACCAGCTCCAGTCGAAGTCTGCACGGAACGACCAGAAGGCAATGGCCTGAAGCCCGGAACAAAAGGTCAGAACGAGGGAGATCAAGGCGACTAACCGCCAGCGTTGATCGGAACGGCGCAGCAGGAACAGACTGTAAAGCCCTGTCGCTGAGATGAGTAGATCAAGCGGCAGAAAAGACAGGTTCCACGATACCAGCAGGGGATTGTTATAATCCTGATACAAGTATTCTTTTGGAATCCACGCTCCCCAAGTCACAATCCAGTATAAAAGAAAACCAATATCCGTGAGGAGAAACAGAGTTTTTAACGAGCGGCTCAACGTGATTCCTCCTTGATAGAAGCCGATTCAGCAAATGTATGGAACGGAACTTCCATTGGTGCTGCAGAAGACGAGTACACGATTATCGAGTGGGTAGAGTCGTTGGATACCTTCGCTTCCGGGCTGCTTATCCGCAATCCAGCCACACCGAGAATAATGAGTAGCAGCGATCCTGCTTTCAACCAGGTCATCGGTTCCTGAAACGCGAACAGTCCAACTACGGCCAGGATGGTGATGCCAGCTCCGGACCATATGGCATAAGCGATACTAACAGGGATTTCTTTCAGTGCCAGACTCATGACACCAAAACTGATAAGATAAAAAGCCCCCATAAGTACAGCAAGCCCTGGTTTGCTGAGTCCTTCCGACAATTTCATGGAGATTGTCCCGGCAACTTCGAATAAAACGGCTATAGAGAGCCAAACCCATGCCATTATTATTGCTCCTCCTTTGGTAGCACACCTTCCAGCAGCATGTCTACCATCTCCCGCAGTGCTGCAGTCAATGTGCCTCCGTTGAATGATCCGCTTGCTGATTGTTCCATCAACCTGTACAACCCACCAATGTATACCTGTACAAAAATTTCGGTATCGAATGCACGCAGTTCGCCGGATGCTTTCCCTGTCTGAATCAGTTGTCTAATCTCATCCCAGTGCCCCGTTATAAAGAGATCCAACTTGCTCCAGACGACTGGATAATATCGTTGCAATTCTGACAAACGCCTGAGATCGAACATAACCAGATCAGTTGGCAGCATGACAAGGGATTGTCTTAACTTGGACCGATTGGAGAGCGAAGGATCCCTCAGTAGCTGCTGCTCCTTCTCCACGATCTCAGCGAGTGAAGTGTCAAGCAGGGCAGTGAGCAAGTCTTCTTTGGAGGAGAAGAGTTCATATATGGTTTTGGTGCTCATTCCAAGCTGTGTGGACAAGTCATTCATACTGAATCGAAAGCCGCTGCGTATCACTTCTGTACGGACAGCATCAAGGATTCGTTCTTTAACCATATTAAAATGTCCTCCTATCCCGAAGTTCATGGGAAAATAAATAAATCATTTTATTTTTCTGATTTTCCATATTTTAAATCTCGTATCCGTTTGTGTCAAGGAGAGGCACTTCTGCAGGACTACAGAGGTTATACTGAAGAGACGAGAAGTGAAAGGGGACATGGTCATGGATGAAAAGGACTGCCGTTTGCTGCTGAGCGTTTCCGAAGAAAGCAGTCTCACCAAGGCTGCGGAGCGCATGTTTATGACCCAGCCGGCTTTGACATATCGTTTGCAGCAATTGGAGAAGGAATTTGGCGTACCGCTGATCGATAAAACGTTAAAGGGTGCCAGATTCACTCCTGAGGGAGAGCATCTTGCAATGTATGCCCGTAAAATGCTCAATGAGCTTAATCAGGTCAAGGAACAGCTGTCAAACATTCGTAATGAGGTTAAGGGAACGTTGCGTCTCGGGATTGCCAATCATTATTCGTTGTACAAGCTTCCTCCGTTGTTAAAGCAGTTCAAGGAGCTGTACCCTGAGGTGCAGTTTGCAGTGACCTGTGCTCTGAGCGTGGAGGTTATGGAGCTGTTGATGCGGGATGAAATTCAGGTAGGTGTCATACGGGGAGAGCATCCGTGGTATGAGGGGAAACATCTGCTGCACGATGAACCGGTCTGCGTTGTATCCCGTAAACCCATTGAACTGGATCAACTGCCGGAGCTTCCACAAATTGCATTTCAGGAGCCTCTAACGAAGGCGGGTGGCTCTCCCGCGAGCCCATTTCGAGAGGGTGTAGCGGCATGGTGGTATGAGCGCTATGAATGTTCACCAACGGTCGCGATGCGTGTGGACAGTTATGAGACATGCAAGGAAATGGTGCGTTATGGGCTCGGTTATGCCATTATTCCAGGGATTTTCGTATCTGCTTCGGATGGTCTCCATCAGCAGGAACTGATTCGGCAGAATGGGCAGGGAGTGCGGCGTAATACGTGGTTGGTGTATAAGGAAAGTGTGCTGCAGCAGGCAACGGTAGGTCGCTTTGTTGACTTGATGAGAACGGCAGGAACACAGCATGTTGTGGATGGAAGCTAGATACAGACGTAGTGGAGTAGATGCATAATTATCCGGTGTTTTATTATCAAAAAAAGGATTCAGCAGTGTCATTTTCATTGGGAGTATCCATTCAAAGGATGTACACAAGATTAAAATGTTTACCGAATCCGTCTTGGCTTATATGTAAATGTACCCGTACTGTACTGACATCTAGTGATATCCCTATGTTATTATCAAGCGAGTCCATAAAATTTTTTATGGGCTATTCCTTAATTTTTTTGAATTTACTTATGGCTTGGTCACACATACAATATATCCAATCTGATTGTATATTTATTCGATTAAATTGAATATAGAAATGCTGTATTTGGAGAAAGGCGGCAAAATAATATGTATCCTGACCCTGCTCATATGAAGCAAAAAATCAAAGAAACCGTAGATCGGCTGGACCCCGACTTGCGGAAATTATCCCTGCGCATTCACGCTAACCCTGAACTTAGCTTTCAGGAAGTTCAAGCACAACAATGGTTAACCGAACCGCTGGAAGCAGCCGGATTTCAGGTGGAAAAAGGCATTTCAGGCCTCGACACCTCGTTCCGTGCTGTATGGGAAGGCCAGCCAGGTGGACCCACGATTGCACTGCTCGCTGAATATGATGCGCTGCCCCGCATCGGACACGCCTGCGGACACAATCTGATCGGAACCGCTGCTGTTGGTGCAGCACTGGCGCTCAAGGAAGCTTGCCCTGATCTTCCAGGACGGATCATCGTTCTTGGGACTCCGGCTGAAGAAGAGGGCGGCGGCAAAATTATTATGGTGAACGATGGCGTATTCAATGAGATTGATGCTGTCATGATGTGCCACCCGCAGCAAAAAACGATGGTACTGAGAGGTGCGCTGGCCTGTGTGGACGCAACCTTTACGTTCCACGGCAAACAGGCACATGCAGCCTCGTCTCCTGAGAAAGGCATTAGTGCACTGGATGCCTTGGTTAACGCGTACGCGGGGATTAACTCGCTGCGTCCCTATTTGAAGGATGACGTTCGGGTGAACGGAATCATCACCAAAGGTGGAGATGCGCCCAACGTGGTGCCTGAACTGGCTGAAGCCGTATATATCATTCGGGCCAAGACAGTCGAAGAGCTGAAGATCGTCATGGATAAAGTGTATCGCGTTGTGCGCCATGCTGCGGAAGGCGTTGGGGCTACGGTAGATATTACGGAAGGCCTGATCTATGCCGAGCGGAATAACAACAAGACTCTGGCGGGTCTGTTCCGGCAGAACCTGGAGGATATGGGCATTGAGGTGCATGATCCACCGCAAACAGGCGGCGTCGGATCATCGGATATTGGTAACGTAAGCCAAATCACTGCCGCGATCCATCCGTATATTCGGTTAGGCGACGCGACAACACATACACCTGAATTTGCCCGGCTTGCCGGAGCAGAGGAAGGTATGGTCGAACTGAATCGTGCAGCGAAGGCACTTGCACTTACGGCATTCGATTTGTACGCAGACAAGGCAGCATTGCAGCAGGTACGTGATGAATTTGAAGCATGGAAACATCAGAAGGACGAGGGATGATGAATTGGAGAACATAACTAAACAACCACAACAACGGCGTAAATGGTTCAAAATGCCTCACACCTTCGTCATCTTGTTCATTTTGGTGCTGGTAGCTACTGTCCTAACCTATATTATTCCCGCAGGGGAATTTGATCGGGTCAAGGATGAAGCAACAGGCAAATCCTTGCTCGTTCCGGGTTCATACCATCATGTAGAGGCCGATCCAACGGGATTGTGGGATATTCCCAAGTCCATCGTTCGCGGACTGGTTGATTCCGCGGACGTTGTATTCTTTATTTTCATCATCGGTGGAGCATTTCAGATCATTACGAGCACGGGAACGATTGAAGCTCTTACAGGTAGGGTAGCCCGTTCTTTCGCTAATAAAGGATTATGGGTCATCCCGGTATTCATCACCTTGTTCTCAGTTGGTGGGTTTACGATGGGCATGTCCACGGAGGTTATGGTCTTTGTACCGATCGGAATTGCCATCGCGCGTGCGCTGGGGTATGACGCTCTAACGGGTACGGCGATGATCTCACTGGGGGCCTCGTGTGGTTTTACCGCGGGACTGCTCAATCCGTTCAATGTGGGACTGGCTCAGGCCATTGCAGAAGTACCGATCTTCTCAGGTATGTGGCTGCGCGCGATTATCCTGGTGTGTCTCATCTCCGTGACAAGTATCTATATTATGCGGTACGCGTCCAGAGTGAAGTCTGATCCAACTCGTGGTTTGGTGCATGAGCTGGAACAGGAGCAGGCAGCAGATACACCTGCGGTGGACCTGAACAAACTGCCAACGATTCGCATCACACATATTCTGACCATCATTACGATTGTAGCTGGCTTTGCCCTGTTAATCTGGGGTGTATCCAAAGAAGGCTGGTGGATGGAGGAACTGGCGGCTCTCTTCCTGAGCATGGGCGTGATCTCTGGTCTCGTGTCCGGGTTCGGTCCTAGCCGAATTGCCAGTGAATTCGTCAAAGGCGCAAGCAGTATTGCCTATGGTGCCTTTATCATCGGTCTGGCAAGAGGCATCATGGTTGTCCTCGATCAGGGTAACGTGATTGATTCCGTCGTTTACGGGATGTCTACACTGGTTGGTGAATTGCCGTCCTCTGTGCAGGTATTAGGTATGTATTTCTTCCAAAATATCATGAACGTGTTCATTACCTCCGGTACAGGTATGGCCGTGACAACCATGCCAATCATGGTTCCATTATCGGATCTGCTTGGGGTTACCCGTCAGACCGCTGTTCTGGCCTTCCAGTTCGGAGACGGCTTCACCAACATGATTCTGCCAACGTCCTCTGCCTTGATGGGCAGTCTCGCGGTGTCCGGCATTCCGTATCAGAAGTGGGTTAGATTTTTCTGGCCGCTGATGGTCATGTGGATCGCTATGGGTATTGTATTTATGCTTATTGCCAATGCCATTCAGTATTCTTAAAAAAACAAAGAGCCTGTGTTCTGTGGTAGCCCCTCTTAAACTTCGAGAGGGTACTGCCAGAACGCAGGCTTTTATCTTTGCTTGTTATTTTATTTTGGCATGCTCAGCAATAATTTAACCGCTTCTGCACGTGTAGTGTTGTCTCTAGGAGCAAAGGTGTTCAGACCTTTGCCGTTCAATAGCCCGGACTTTTGCAAGCCAGCAACAGCTGTTTTGGCCCACGACGGAATCTGTTCATCATCTACAAAGGATGATCCCGTGCCGGAGTCTGCCTTTAATTGCATAGCGTTGGCGATCATAACAGCCATCTCTGCACGGGTTATAGCTTCATTCGGGCGAAAAGCCCCATTGTTATCCCCTTGAATGAATCCCGCATGTACAGCGTGTGCCACAGCAGACTGTGCCCAGTCTCCTATTTTCGAACGATCGGTAAAAGATAATGTCGCTTCCGTGTACTCTGTGTGCAGCGTATTCATCAGCATCACCGTAAACTCTGCACGTGTAATGGATGCATCCGGTTTGAAGGTTCCATCGCTATACCCTTTCACGATGCCTTGAAGAGCAGCTTGCTGGATGACTTCTTTCGCCCAGTGACCTTCGACATCATGAAACGAAATGTCTGCTGGCTCTTTGGGCGGATCAACCGCCAACACGGCGAACTTGGTAAAATGATTAACGTCCACCCGAATGTGCTTGCCTTCCACAGTAGGTTCACCAGCGGATAGCCAAACCTTATCTTGTTCATCAAAGTAAAAGAGTTCAGCCCGCTGATTGCTCTGCAACTTTGATGGATCAAATGTCAGGGATATGGTTACGGGCACAGTGAAGTTTTGAGGAGCGTTCTTAAGCAGTTCATATACCGGGCTTAGCAGTTGGACCTGGTGGGTCAGCGAGGCAGAGGGATCTGCAATCTGTTCAATGGTAACCTTGAGTTCCTGGTTCATGGCGCCGGCAGGAATGGATACCAAAATGTCATTACCCAAACTTAATTGCCCGGCCTGCCCTGCTGCAAGTGTTAAATGTCCATTCGTGGACGAATGGGGTGTGGTATTAGGTGGCGAAGGGGTACTGCTCGACCCGTTGTTATTCTGGTTACCAGAGCCGCCGCCGCTGCTGTTACCATCATTACCACCTGATGGTGGCGTGGAAGAAACACTCCATTTGGCATATAAGGTCAGATCGGCTGTAATCTCTGTTTGAGCAAAGTTGAATAGAGTCTTCAACTCGGGGTCTGCATACCAGCCTGCAAACGTATAGCCGGAACGGCTTGGCGAAGCAGGTGCTGAAAGTTTCCTTCCGTATTCAACAGCTGCATCGGATACTGCTGAACCTCCAAGTGTATGGAACGTTACCTTATACGTGTTTGGTGCCCATTTTGCATACAATGTGGTGTCCTGGACAATCGATGTAGTATTCAGGTCAAATGGCGTACTCCATTCAGGCTCAGTATACCAGCCAGTGAAAGTGTGTCCTGCTTTGGTTGGAACGTCAGGAACTGCCGCTAACTCACCATACTGGACTGTCTGATCAGGAACGACTGAACCACCATTAGATTCGAAG
>NZ_BCNM01000006.1 GCF_001514495.1 Paenibacillus pabuli NBRC 13638 | reverse complement strand
CAAGCTCCGCCGGGGCAGGGCCGCCGCGCAGCAGCGTGTACAGCGCCAGCGGGCGCTGCCGCAGCTGGTCAAGCACGGCCTCGCGTGCGGCTTCACTCAGCTGCGGCAGCGTACCTGTTACCGTGAACAGGCCTGCGGCTGATTCCGTCTTTACTGCGTCTCCTGCTGCCTCTTGGCCTGCATCAGGAGCTGTACTCACTTCTGCTGTCCATCCACCGGGGGACATATGCAGCTCTACATTCCATTTTTCGCTCACAACAATCCCCCTTCCTATCTTTACACTCTGCATGTATTGTGAGTGCGTATCTATCTATATATGTTCAAATGTTTAACAAAACATGTACACAACAGCGATCGGAAGGTTGTTCTGTCATCAGAGTGCCAGTTTAAATATCCATTAGCTGAACTTGTATAGCAGCTTACAGCCACGTCTCACCCTGAAGCGAGATCAAGCCGCGCAGCTCATCATCCGACATCTCGGTCAACCAGTTCTCACCCGAGCCAACCACTTGCTCGGAAAGTGCCTTTTTACTCTCTATCAGCTCATCAATCCGTTCCTCCAGAGTACCCTGACAGATCAGCTTGTGCACTTGTACGTTGCGGTTCTGCCCGATTCGGAATACCCGGTCCGTCGCCTGATTCTCCACCGCAGGATTCCACCACCGATCATAGTGAACGACATGACTGGCACGCGTCAGATTCAGGCCCACACCGCCAGCACGAAGAGACAGGACAAACAGGGATGGACCCTCCCCTTTTTGGAAGGTTTCCACCATATCATCCCGCTGCGACTTCGAAACACCGCCATGCAGGAAATACGGTTCTTCTTCATACCGCTGTGCAAGCCGGGATACAAGCAGTTCCCCCATCGCCACATACTGAGTAAAAATCAGCGCGGACTCCCCGTTATCACGGATCGCATCGAGCAATTCCAGCAAACGTTCCATTTTGCCGGATGCCTCAGCCTTGCCATGTTCTTTCCGACTGCTGTCTGCCAGCACCGGATGATCACAGATCTGTTTCAGCTTGGTCAGTGAGGACAACACAATTCCCTTACGGGCAATACCGTTTCGTCCATCCAACCCACCCATCAGATCATCCACCACCCGCTGATACAGAACGGTCTGCTCCGGTGTCAGGGAACAATAGGATTTGAGCTCCAGCTTCTCCGGCAGATCCTTGCGGATATCCGGATCACTTTTCAGCCTGCGCAGCATAAAGGGCGATACAAGCCGATGAAGCTCACGCAGGGACGCCGCATTTTCTTCGGATGGGCCCAGTCCCGTATACCGCTGGCGGAATGAAGAAGCTGTACCCAGATACCCCGGATTAAGGAATTGGAAAATGGACCACAGCTCGCTTAGCCGATTCTCAACCGGCGTACCCGTCATCGCAATGCGATGCGGCGCAGACAGACGCATGACGCTTTGCGCTTGCTTTGTACGATAATTCTTAATATATTGTGCCTCATCCAGCACAACGGTAGACCAGTGCAGCGAGGCCAGGTCCGGGCCATCCCGGCCTGCCAGATGATAGGTCGTCAGCACAATATCATGGGCCTGTGCTTCCGCCTGGAATGCATTACCGTGCAGCCGTTGTCCGCCATGATGGATATACAATGACAGATTCGGGGCAAATCGCTTCAGCTCACGCTGCCAGTTCCCAAGCAAAGAGGTAGGGCACACAATGAGTGCAGGCAGATGTACACCCTGCATGTTCAGCTGCTCACCATTCAAGGAGAGTCCTTCCCTGCCCATAAATGCTTCATGTTCACGCGCTTCTTCAGCTGCTGCTTGTTGTTCCTCATGTTTCAAGTCCAGCAAGCAGGTAATCACCTGAATGGTCTTCCCCAGTCCCATATCATCCGCGAGACATACTCCAAACCCAAGCTCACGCATGGCGGATAACCATTGGTAACCCCGCTCTTGGTATGGTCTTAGTTCACCATGCAGCTCTGTCGGAACCTGACGCGGCTCAATACTGCGCAGCACCTGTCCGTCGAGCAGAAAGGAGAGCAGTCCTTCGGATTCCGCACCAAAGACGGAAAGCCCCTTCCATGCGGTATCCTCACCTTCCTCAGCTGCCAGATGCAGCCATTCGGAGAGCGGCATATATTGTTCTTCTTCTTTTTTCATATAACGCAGAACCTGGCGAATCTCTTTCGTATCCACTTCAATCCACTCGCCGCGGAACATCACATAGGGCACTGTAGCTTCCGCGAGAGCAGCCAGTTCCTCCGCCGTCACAGGTTTGCCGTCAAGCATCGGTTCCGCTTTGAAAGCGACCAGCTGCTCCATGCCCAGTGCAGACGGGGCTCCGAGCGGCCTTTCCGTTCCACGATTGAGCATCTGCAGACGCAATCCCGCACGGCGCTTCCCTGCCCGGCTCCAGCGTGAAGGCATTAATACCGTTATTCCCGCCTTCTGCAGACGAGGCACAGCATACGTCAAAAATTCAAAAAAGGCTTGCTGTTCCAGCTTCATTCCTTCCGGTCTTGCATGAAGAAGCGCCGTTTCCAGCTCCGGTGCCAGTTCTGCTGCCTGACCCAGCGCCATCAGCAATTGTTCTGCAGCCGAAATATAACACACCTTGCCCCGGTCCAGATCCCGGTCCGGATGGGCCCAGATTGTACGTGCAGGCAATCTCAGACCAGATTCCTGCTCACTGTCTACCCAGAAGGTAATTCCCCACAACGATTCATGCTCACCCAGGGGAGGTTCAAGCCGCAGCACCAACTTCAGTTGTCCTTCCGTCGGTGCCGTCTCTTCGCTTCCCACGAGAGGCATCGCTGTTCCGCCCGCTTCTTGCAACGTGCCAATGAGTTCTGTCATTTCTTCCGTCGGGCCCTGCACCGTCACCGGGCGGAATATCGAGATCAGGCTGTTCCACCATAATTCCGCTACCGGAGAAGATCCACGCCGGAACGGGGTTCGGTAGCGGGACAACTCACTGTCCATACCCTCCATCTCACCCGTAACAACGGCATGGACCAGCCCGCTCATAAATGAAAATAGTACAGCCGCTCCCGCTTCCTCCCTCGATTCCGGGTCTGAAGAAGCGTATGCTCCCGGAGCAGATAGTCCGATCGGCGGCATGGATTCTGCCAGTTCCCGGAAACGCTCCACATCCGCTTCCTGCAACAGACGCGGGCGCCATACGCCTGTCAGCGTTTCCTGTCCGGTGCGGCGGCGCGCGCCCGTCTTGGCAGCAAACTCAGCAGAAGGCGCAAATTCTCCGCGCAGCAGCAGTTCCTGTGTAAACTGTGCTGCCTTTACCCAGTAGCGAATCTCTTCTCCAGCCTGAATTCCCGCCGCATTCAATATACTGTCGTCCCAGTGGAGCAGCAGCTTGAATGTATCTTTGGGTGAAATCGCCAGCCCTTCCAACGTCCGTCCGAGCAATTGACGCCGCTTCGTACCCTTCGCTTCCGCGGCATTACGCATCGGATTGGGCCAACGAAGCTCCGCAAGACGCAGGGCGGCAGGCTGAAACAGACGACCCCCGTCGCCAAAATTCAGCTTCCGTACCACGTGGCTCCACGCATCCACACGCGGCTCCGATGTTTCACCGGAAAAACAAAAAAATACGTCACCAAGCCATACTCCATACAGCGATTGCATCATTACAGTCTCCCGTCATCCCTTCGCATTGTTACTCTCCATCATATACGAAAATGCTCGGATTTAAAAACTTTTACACATAAAAAATGCTTCTTTTATTCCCCATCCCCTCTGATCTGTACCGAAAAATAGTTCCTTATCCGTTTTTCTCCGCTTCCGCATCACTTCAAAAAAAACCATCCAAACCCCTTTATACTATATTGTCTACGATTGTTAAAAGGTGAAACACAGTATGTGAATGACATTCGGAAATAGGATGCTTACACAAAAAAAATGCCCCTCATCCCCGGAAAGGGCAAGGAGCATTTTCATAACTCATAACTCATTACTAACTGATTACATGCTTCGTATATAACATCCTTAAGGGCAGTGCTTATTGTGATCGGGTTAAATTACCGAGCAATACGTCCAGATTAAGAATACCAGCCTCATGATCGTCATTGTGTGCAATTTCCTTGAATAATCCCGTAGTGTAACGACGATATTCTTCCGTAGGTTCTTCAAACCGATCATACATCACCACCGAATCCACGGAATCGACAACGAGCGGTACATAATCATTGTGGTACGGCACGACAATGATGCGAGTGGAAGGTGTAGGCTCCTCGTCAGGCATACCCAGTAGAACGCGTACGCTAACAACCGAAACCACTTTTCCGTACAGCGGTGTAAAGCCCTTGATCTCCGGACTGCCAAAAGGAACAGTGGTTACCGGGAGCATTTTGATAATTTCATGAACTTCATCAATACGAATCGCACAAATCTGATTTCCGACTGAGAAATTAATGTATTGAACTTGAACTTCCTCATCCATAGATGTCTTCATACCCTTCTTGTTTCAGTTTCGATAAGAAGATTTTTATCGTAATCCTGATCATGAATAATCCTTCTCTTGCTGCTTTCTCTGTGTTTATATCGGTTCATATCCGGAAAAATTTTAGGATTCAATTACTGGCCTGATACGTAGGCCTTAAAGAAAATAAAAATGCAAACAAAGCCCCGCGTACACCGGAGACTTGTCTGCATTTCTGATTGCATTTCTGTCTGCATTTCTGTTTCTGTTCGTCTTTCCTCACTGTAATAATCACTCTAATACAGATGACACGCCACCTGGCGTCCCGGGGAAATCTCCCGCAGCTCCGGGATAACGGAGCGACACTCGTCCTTCACATACGGGCAACGGGTATGAAACGTGCAGCCTGACGGCGGGTTCTCCGGGTTGGGCACATCACCGCTCAGGACAATTCGTTCCTTTTGCACATTCGGGTCAGGAACGGGAACAGCAGACATCAAGGCTTTCGTGTACGGATGCAGCGCCTCGGTGAACAGCTCGGAGGTGGGCGCAAGCTCCACTACTTTGCCCAGATACATGACGGCCACACGATCACTGATGAACTTGACGACGGATAGATCATGAGAGATAAACATATACGTCAGTCCGAATTGTTCCTGCAGATCCTGCATCAGGTTCAGTACCTGCGCCTGAATGGATACATCCAACGCTGATACTGGCTCGTCACACACAATGAATTTCGGGTTCAATGCGAGAGCACGGGCAATGCCGATCCGTTGGCGTTGTCCACCCGAGAATTCATGCGGGAAACGGTGTGCCTGATATGGAGATAATCCGACCACTTCCATCAGTTCTTCGATTCGGCTCTTCAATTCGTTTTTCCCCAGATTATGATGGGTAAGCAGCGGCTCCTCCAGCGTACGCTGTACCGTCCAGCGCGGATCGAGGGAGGCATACGGGTCCTGGAATACCATCTGCATGTCTGTTCGGAAACGGCGCAGCTCTTCCGGGGGCAGCTTTCGTACATCCTTGCCTTCGAAGAGCACCTCGCCATCCGTCGGCTCTATCAATCGCAAAATCGCACGTCCCGTGGTGGATTTGCCACAACCGGATTCCCCGACCACGGCAAGCGTCTCGCCGCGCTCCACGGACAACGTTACACCATCCACCGCTTTGACGGCACCGACCTGTTTGGAGAATAGACCTTTGCGAATGGGATAATGCTTCTTGAGGTTTCTGACTTCCAATATCGTACTCATATCATCCCCTCCTGTTGCAGCAGGCAGCGGCAGCTGTGACCTGGTGCCGTCTCAAGTAATTCGGGTTGTATCGTCTCGCACCGCGCTTCTTTCACCGGACAACGAGGGGCAAAGCGGCAGCCTGACGGCATATGGGCGGGATTCGGAACCTGACCCGGAATGGACTGAAGACGGTCCTGATCTCCCGCAAGCTGTGGCAGTGAAGCGAGCAGGCCACGGGTATACGGATGCTGGGGATCGGCGAAAAGGGTTTTGACATCCGTCTCTTCGACCACTTGTCCGGCATACATTACCATGACCCGATCACACATCTCAGCTACAACGCCGAGATCGTGGGTGATCATCATGATTGCCATATTCTCCGTCCGCTGGAGGTCACGCATCAGATCCAGAATCTGTGCCTGGATGGTCACATCCAGGGCGGTTGTCGGTTCATCTGCGATGAGCAGCTGCGGGCTGCATACCATCGCCATGGCGATCATCACGCGCTGGCGCATGCCGCCGGAGAGCTGATGCGGGTATTGTTCTGCAATTTTTTCGGGACGGGGGATACCAACTTTGCGAAGCATATCAACCGACCGTGCCCAAGCCTCTTTTTTGCCCAGCTTCAGATGATACCGTGCCGCCTCCGAGATCTGTTTGCCGATCTTGAATACCGGATTGAGCGAAGTCATCGGTTCCTGAAAGATCATGGCCATTCGGTTGCCCCGAATTCGGCGTATCTCCCGCCCGGACAGCTTGAGCATATCTTTCCCCTGGAAACGGACCTCTCCTGAAGCAACGCGGCCGATTTTTTTGGGAAGAAGCTGCATAATCGATAACGAGGTAATACTTTTCCCGCAGCCCGACTCCCCGACAATACCCAGCACCTCTCCCTGCCGTATGGAAAGGCTAATTCCGTCCACGGCACGGATTACGCCCGCATCGGTTATAAATTCGGTCCGCAAATCCGAAACTTCGAGCAGTTCAGTCATGTTGTTCCCCTCCCATACCATTACGTTCTGAACCTTTTGCTTTTCTTCTTATATATAAATTAGTGCTTGGCAATCGTGGCTTCTTCGGAAGCTGCACCGTTCAAACCCTTCGAATTCTTCACTGATGCCTCATCTTCCATGCCTTCCACACCCAAATATTTAAGAGCACTCAGCGCATACACTTTGGCGCATTGGATAATCTGCCATACCGGTGCTTTTTCGTTGAAATTGTGAATCGTGGACAGCTCCGCTGGGCCATATTGCAATACTGGAATCTGGTGATTGCGGAAGTGACGTGCATCGCTGGAAGCCCATTGCAGTACACCGTATGCCTCTTCGCCGCTGACTTCGCTGATGCTCTCTACCAGTTGGCTGACAATCGGCTCATGCGGCGGAGTCCAGTTTGCGTTGCCCTGGAAGCCAAACGGCTTCAGCTCCGACTCAATTCCCGCTTCAAGCAGAAGCGAACGAGCACGATCAAGCACATCCCGGTAATCCACACCAAATGGAACACGTGAATCCACCTGGACCGTACAGCGATCCGCTACCACATTCACCTTGGTTCCACCCTGAATCGAACCGATATTCACGGTTACATGATCGAACACCTGATAGGCCAGACCTGCCTTCTCCCGGTCGCGAGCATACTCCTGCGAGATACGGATAATGTCCTTAACTTCTTCCGGGATGTCCGGCTTGATATCCCACAACCGCTGCAAAGCCTCAATACCCTTGGCCGCCTTCACAATCGCATTATCGCCTACAATAGGCTGCAGGCTGCCATGACCCGGTGTGCCTTCCACCGTAAATTCGAACCAGCAGCTCCCCTTTTGTCCAATCGTCGGATGCTGCGGACTGGACGGCTCCGCTATGACTGCTGCAGTACCCGTTGCCAGGCCGCGTTCCAACACCCAGGGCACACCCAGATCGCCGCCCGTTTCCTCATCCGGGACAATCATCAGGGACAGGTCACCGCGCAAAGGTACACCCAGCTTCGCCAGAATAACCGTCGCATAGATCAGACCCGCAAGCCCGCCCTTCATGTCAGACGCACCCCGTCCAAGCATGTAGCCGTCCTTAATTTCACCGCAGAACGGATCAAAATCCCATCGCGAAAGGTCCCCGGCTGGCACTACATCCGTATGACCACAGAAGATCAGATGTTTGTCTGACTTCTCCGCCCCTTCCCCATTTAACGTAGAGATCAAGTTAAACATGGTTTCCGTGGCCGCATGTACTTTGGTATCGATTCCTGCCTGATGCAGATATTCAATAATAAAAGCGCTAATTTCGCGAGAATCTCCTGGAGGGTTTTCCGTAGGAAAGCGAATCAACTGTGAACATAACTCCAGTAATTCATCTTGGCCTTCCTCGATTGCTTCCAGAACTTTCTTTTTCCAATCCATTCTGATCAGGCTCCTTCCAATATTGGCTGAATCGCGCTCGCCGCGAATGGTCAGAAGACAGGCAAGATTGCCTGCCCCCCGATTCGTCCGTTTCGTTTACTGTTCCTTGCTAAGTGGGTAGAAACGCAAAACCTCATCCGGGTAATATACATAACCGCTGACTTTGTTGTTCATGCCGACAACCCGGTTGTATTCGTAGAGATACGCCCATGGTGCTTCTGTCGTAATAATCTCCTGTGCCTTCATGTACAGCTCATTGCGTTTCGCCTGATCCGGCTCTGCGCCTGCCTCTTTCCACAGCTGGTTGACTTCCGCATTGTTGTAATGAATGTAGTTGGAGGATCCTTCACCGTAGAGCAGGAAGCCGAGATGGTATCCAGGATCATTAACAAAAGAAGTCCATTTGGAGATATAGGAGACCAGGTTGCCTTCTTTTTGCTGTTCCAGGAACTGTGCACGAGCAACTTTGTTGATGTTCATTTTGACACCGATCTTGGCCAGTTCCGCTTGAATCAGTACCGCATCATACTCCCAATCGTCAAATCCAGAGCCGAGGGTAAAGTCAAAGCTGAAGCCTTCTGCATAGCCTGCTTCCTTCAACAATTCCTTGGCTTTGTCCAGATTGTACTCGTACACATAGCCTGCATCCGTAAAGCCTGGTGTGTTGCTCGCTACAGCACTCTTCATCTCTTTGGCCTGTCCGTACATGACATCATTGATCAATTGGTCATAAGGGATCGCATAGCTAACGGCCTGACGCACTTTTTCATTATCAAACGGTTTGACATTGTTGTTCATGGCGAAGAACAAAATCCGGTTACTTGCGTTAGACTTGATCGTCAGATTAGCATTCTCCTGCAAAGCTGAAACATCTTTTGGAGGGATTTCGATCGCCATGTCCACATCACTCTTGTTCAGCAGCAGCACACGGTTGGAGGCTTCCTTCGTGAATTTCAGTGTGACTTTGCCGAGCTTCGGTGCACCCTGCCAGTACTCGTTGTTGGCCTGGAAAACGGCTTCACTGGCTGGGTCCCATTTTTCGAGTGTGAACGGGCCAGAGCCAGCGGCATTTGTTTTCAGATAATCATCACCTTTTTCCTCGACTAGCTTCTGGTCCACAATGGAGAAGGTGTACATGGCAATGATTTGGGTGAACATGTGGTTGGCTTTATTCAATACGATCTCGACCGTGGAATCGTCCTTGGCGGTCACGCTCTTGATGTCGGCCATCCCATAAAGAAAGCTGCCGGAGCTGGACTTCGCTACACGGTCAAAGGAGTACACAACCGCATCCGCATTGACCGGATTTCCGCTTTGGAATTTCAGCCCGCTTTTGATTTTGAATGTATAAGTCGTGTTATCATCGGATACGTCCCAGCTCTCGGCGAGCATCGGCTGAATATCCTCTGTATTGGCCACGTCCGCACCATCTACCGTTTTGACCCCATAGGTTACCAGCTGGTCGTAGGTTGCCAGTACCAATGTATCGGAGGTCAAATCATTCGCCTCCGCCGGGTCCATCGTCGTTCCACCCTCAGAATACGCAACAGTCAGTGTCGGCGCAGGCTTCGCTGCTTCTCCTGAACCGGATGCCGCAGGCTGCTGGTTGGCATTGCTGGCACAGCCGCCAAGAACAACCGTAAGAGCGATTATTGCAGAAAACCATTTGAGCTTTTTCATGTTTAGTTTCCTCCCCTTTTCGAACCAGTCTTATGATGCAATACAGCTGTAAAACGTTGCAGCTTTCATTAGAAAGAGTGAATGTGTATTATTCCAGTACCGGGAGGGCAGCTTACCAGTACTGTACCCCCGGTGCCAAACGCCAGCATCCGATCAGTCTTCTGCCGCTGATGGAACCCTGCATGCCGTTATTTCAGGCATTCCCCGCAAATCGGTTCCACCATCCGGCTATCTATGAACCGGTTCTATAGAGGCCGATGGTCAACAACTCAACAACCCCTATTTTCCCGAACGCAACCGCGGATCCAGAACATCACGGAAACCATCTCCGAGCAGGTTAAATCCAAGAATGGATGTGGCTATAGCCAGTCCAGGGAAGGTCACCAGCCACCATTGTCCGGAAATGATATACTCCCTGCCTTCAGAGATCATGGCTCCCCATTCGGCTGTTGGTGGTTTGACACCAAGGCCAAGAAAGCTCAAACTGGATGCCGTCAAAATCGCAAAACCCATACCGAGCGTTGCCTGTACCAGCAGCGGGGCCAAAGCATTCGGTAAAATGTGGCGAAACAGAATTACCCTGTCCCTTACACCTACGGCTCTGCTCGCTTCCACGTACTCCTTTTCGCGCAGAGATACCGTCTGTCCATACATCAATCTGGCAAATTCGGGAATACCCACAATCCCTACAGCAATCATGGCACTCGTCAGGCCGTTGCCGATGGAAGCCGCAATGGCCATCGACAGGACCAGTGACGGGAAGGCAAGCAGCACATCCATCACCCGCATAATGATATTGCCCGTACGTCCGCCGTAGTAAGCGGCGATTCCACCTAGCGGAACACCGATGACAAACGAAATACTGACGGCAATCAGGCCCGTCCAGATACTGATTCTGGCTCCGTAGAGCACACGACTAAGAATGTCCCTGCCGTAGTTATCTGTACCCAACCAGTGACCGCCTGACGGTGATTCCAGCTTCACAGCCGTATTCGTCATATAGGGATCAAATGGTGCGATCCAGGGGGCAATCGCTGCGATCACAGTCCACATCACGATAAAAGCTAGACCTATAGCAGCGAGCCGATTGCGAAGCAATAGTCTCAGAAAGGTTTTTGGTTTGGGAACAACCGCTGGTGCAGGTTTGGTTCCCATGGAAGTCGGTGCGGCAGTACTCACAGCGGTACTCCTCCTTTCGCGGCGACCCTATTCATAACGGATTCGTGGATCAATCAATCCATAGACCAGATCCACCGCCAGATTTATAAAGCTGAACAGAATGGCACTTACCAGTGTGAAGGCCTGAATTGGTGCATAATCGGCAGCCAGAATCGAATCTGTGACATAACCGCCAACGCCGGGCCAGGAGAAGATCGTTTCCGTGATTACCGCACCACCGAGTAGTCCTCCAAACTGAAGGCCGAGAACGGTCAACGTGGGAATGAGGGCATTGATCAAAGAGTGTTTGCCGACGACCGCGGTTTCGCTCAAACCCTTGGCTCGTGCGGTACGCACATAATCCTGCCCGATGACTTCCAGCATGCTGGACCTGGTCATACGGGCCACAATCGCCATTGTTCCTGTACTCAGGCAGATGGCCGGGAGCAGCAAATGCGCAAGACTGCTTTTGAGTGCGACCATATCTCCAGTCATCAGACTGTCTATCACGTACAATCCGGTAATATGAGTCGGTGGATTGAGGTCTCCGCTGATGCGTCCCATTGGAGCTGGAGCCCAGCCGAGGATGGAATAGAAGATGTAAATAAACAGCAGTCCCAGCCAGAAAATCGGTACACATGCTCCAATCAGTGAGAATACCCTGGAGATGTGGTCGATAAAGGACTCTTTGCGGGTTGCAGCGATAATGCCTACCGGAATCGCAACACAGATCGCTATAATCACACTGGCCAGCGTCAGCTCAATGGTTGCCGGAAAGCGGGTACCGAAATCACTTAGCACCGTATGACCGGTATGGTAGGCGAACCCCAGATTGCCTTGAAACAATTGTCCAACGTAGCTAAAAAACTGTACAACTAGCGGCTTGTCCAATCCCATGTCCATTCGGATTTTGGCAATGACATCATCCGTGGCCTGTTCACCAGCCATGACAATGGCGGGATCTCCCGGAAGAACACGGGACAGGATGAAGGTAATCACCACGATGCCGATCAGCGCCGGAATCATCTGCAGCAGCCTTCGGAGCGTGTAAGCAAACAATCGATCAACCCCTTTAACTCTGATGTCTCACTTGCTGTTTTACAGTTCTCTGTGGACGGCCCAATGTAGACAGCATGTCTGTCATCCGTCTCTTCTTTGTAATTGTGCTTATTTTACCTAGAAACCAAGCGTCGAACTACGTCCCATTTAGCTAAAAAAAAGCACAACCGTTTGTCGATTGTGCACTAATGTCTCCCCAATATGTCATGTTAAATTACACTCTAAGACACAGTTCGCTATATTTCGACCTTTATCTTCCGTAAAACTCATGGTTGATTCTACTGCAGGAACTGGGCCCGGTGAGCAGAACCTAAACCTCTTGTTTGTCCTGCCTCATGTAGTAGTACACCAGGCACAGATGACAGACAAATTGCTCACGCGGGTGGTTCAGATCAAAGCCTGTGATGTCTCTAATTCGCTCCAGTCGATATTTGACCGAATTCCGATGGATGTAGAGGCGATTTGCTGTCTCAATCAGACTCCCCCGGCTCTCCAGATAATAAAAAAAGGTCCGCAGCAAGTCGCCGCTATGTTCTTCGTCATAGTCACGCAATTTTCCCAGCTTTCGCTCAAACAATGCTGCAAAACCCGGATCATCTGCCGTCTCGCTCAGCAGGTGATATACCTCCACATCCTCAAACCGGGTCGTACGCCCCCCCGATAAACGGGAGGATACCATCAGGGCATTCCTGGCTTCCCCATAGCTCTGATGTATATTCCAAAGCGAAACCTGCGTGCCAACACCTACTCTAAATTGTCCCAACTTGTTTGCCGGATCTTCGATCCATACCGCGATGGTTTCAGTCCAGGATTGAATGTCCTCCATCCATACCGCATCCTTGGACTCCGGTGTTGGCAGAAAGAGGACAGCCCGGTTGGTCCGGAACTCAATATGCGGTGTCACTCTCCGTTTTCTGGCTTCATGTGCAAGCAATTCAGTCAACAAGTCTTCATCAGGGGCAACCTCGCCTTCCATTACGGCCACTTCCCATAAATGCTCTGGATTCATTCCGAGCTTACGGCCTCTGGATTCAGCTTCATGCCGCAAGAGCAGGGGCGGTGTCAGAAGTTCATCAATGAAATTGCCCCGTAGACGCAATTCGGTATCTTCCGCCACCTTGTTTCTCATCAATTCCAGGGATAACACCAATCTGGCCTGTTCAATTCCGACTTGTTCCATTTCATCAAGCGAGCCCTTATCCACCAGCAGCCGCGCAACCTTCCTGCGGTCCAGATTAATCTCCCAAACGAGCGGGCTTACTGCTTCCTTCCAGTCATAATCAGGCGGTGAAGATACAATGATCTGTCCACCATTGTCGATGACACCTACAGGTGCCTGGAGCAGTTCGGCCACATTGTCTCCCACAGCCTGAATCCCGCTGTTTTCTAGGACCATAGTCATCAGTGTTCGATATACTTCCTCGGACCTGCGAAGCAGGGCAGCCTGTCGGTCGAGCACCAATTCCATAACAGGTTGCGTAATATCCATGTAGGGTATTTCGGGAGGAATCTCAATAATGGGCAGGCCGCAGTCATTACTGGCTGCTATGGCTTCTTCCGGAATTTCTTTGAGAAAACGGGCAGGTTTAATAGCCAAAGCAGCTGCTCCCGCCTCATTAAGTGTATAGATCAGTTCCCCAAGCAGACCGGGATTTTCGCGAATCGAATAGGCCGTCGTCAACATGAGCATGCCTTCCCGTAACCATCCTTGCAGATCAGGCACCTCCATGATATCCACAAACCGAACAACCCGATCCAATCCCTGATGGCCGCTGATCACCTTGGCCTTACTGAGTATAGGAATATTCAACAGTTCTTTCAGTGTTATACCTGTCGTTTTCAAGCCTATCGACCACCCTCAGCCAGATTTGCAAATCTCCTCGCATACTGCATCTCATTTTTTTGGATAGTTTACCAGACTATCTGATCAAAAAAAACGGGAAATTCTGTGATATCCGCATGACTTGGATTACTTTCATAAAATAAAACAAACCTTTCACGTTGTTAGTTCCAGTATATAATCTTATAAATAATTTTAACACTTTATCGCGTCACATTAGGAAACAAACTTCGCTTATTCACTTTCCATACAGAGTTCAGCTGCCCCACGGACCGAAATGTATTCAGTAACACAAATAACGCCGATACAGTTGTGAATAACTGCATCGGCGTTAGAATCAAGCTATATTTTTCTGCTAAAATACAATTCCGGCACTCTATAGATTAAGCATTCACCGCAGACACGGCTGCACCTAAGGAATAGATCGGGTCGAGCGCGCGGATATGCAGTTCTTTTTCCACTTCAAAAGCGAAACCCATCGTTGCAAAGCCGGTACAGGCGAGAACAATGGACTCAGCACCTTCAGCCTTCAGTCTGCTAGCGGCTTCCATTGCCGCCAACCGTCCTGTAGGCGTGTTCAGATCGAGGGTTGTAACCACACCTTCGGGTCGGCCCATCCCGATATAAGCCTCTCCAAGTATGTCACGAATCAGGGCAGGCACTTCCTCCAGAATCGTCAATACACCTACCCGTGCAGCTGAGGTGAGTGCAAGATGTGCAGCACAAGCTCCAGCACCATATACGGGTACCCGAACAGCGGCGCGTATTTCTGCAAGACCCGGATCAGCTGCACAACTAATCCCAATAGATGTACACCCTTCGTGTTCCAGCTGCCGCGCCAGATCCACAATTTTGGGAATCGATTCAAGCTCTGTAGCCTGATCATACACACCCAGCGGTTGCTCGGGAATACATCGACTGCAGACCCGAATGCCGTATCGCCCTTCAATCAATGCCCCGTGTCTGTGGATATCTTCTTCATCATGAAGCGTAATCACTCTTATAAGACCCAACATTGGCGTTCCTCCCCAGGCTGTGGATATCTTGTGCATATGTTACCCACAGTCTGTTGATAGTTACCCCCAACCCTGTGGATATCTATATATATATTGTGAATATGTTGTGTATTTGTCGCTAAAACTACCGCGAAATTTACGCATCTGCCCCCATTGTGGATAGGTTGTGGGTACGCTCTCATACACCTTTTTTTTTGATCCACAAGGTTATCTCATGATTATTCTGCTCTATTTCTGATCAAGCAGTTCTCCCTGACGCATAATCAGGACATCATCAATGTAGACATCCGGCTTCTGTACGACAGCATCAATATGAACCCCCGCTGCAACTGTACCACCAAAGGTATTGTTACTGCCAAAAGCAACATGAATCGTCCCGTAGACTTTCTCGTCTTCCAGGACAACACCCGTAATTCGGGCCTTGTCATTGGTACCAATGCCGAATTCGCCAAGAATCCGGCCATCACCTTCTCCAAGCATGGATAGCAGCTTGTCTCCTTCGGCGCCGGTTGCCGAAACAAGGCGGCCCTCTCTAACCGTCAACAGAACAGGGCTGCTAATCGCGCCTATTCCTGCGATGGAGCCATCCACCAGGATCTCACCATCGCCCCTGCCTTCAACGGGTGCAATGTAAGCTTCACCCGAAGGCAAATTGCCGGACTCCCCTGGATTGAGGTACATGCCTGTACTTGGCACGCCATTGCGTCCCTGAATGGAGAATGACAGCTGGTGCCCATCCTTCTCGATACGAACGCTGCTCCCCGCACTTAGCATGCCTGTAACCTTATCGGTCAAAGCCTTCACTTTGGGATACTCTGCGGTGATTGCACCGTTCATGAACATATCGTCCGTCATGCCCGGCATTGTGGCTACCCGGGTTCCGGCAGCTGCCGCCTGTTTGCGAGCCTGTGTATGGGTTAGTGAATAACGGGTTACACACACTGCAACATCAGCACGCTTCATCGCTTCGGCAATCGGTGCAGGTGGCTCTTCACCGGATTTACTCCGTTCTTTCATTACCATAAGTACCGCATCTGCTCCCAATGCCTTGCCTGCCTCATATATGGATTCGGCCAGTTCTCTCTTGGCATCATCCGCTACGACAGCCAGTGTCTCACCACTGCGAAGTCCAAGGCATTCCACCAAAACATTTTTACTGACGTCAATTCGCTGCTGGTTCATTTGTTCGTCTCCTCCTGTGTCAGACCATTTCCGCTACTAGCTTACCCATTAGAGCATTCGACAAAATGACGGGGATTCCTGCGCAGACGTTGGCAACCCACTGACGGTGCCGCTCATCATACCCCATGCAGTCCAGTAAAATGAGCTCAACACGCCCCTTCAGTGATTCAGTCGCCTGCCGGAACTCGGCTTCACCGGATGTATAGGGAGAAGCTGCAGCAAACGCAGGCTGGACCAGGGAGGAAAACTTCAGATCAAGCTGCCCCGCCTGCTCGGGTAAGGGCCCGATCAGCCCAAGTCGGCGCCCATCGGCCATGGCCTGTACCGCTGGAGGAATAATACGGTCAGGTTCAATGAGGTGCGCCTTGGCTGATCGCAGACCTGGGAATGAACCTGTACACAGCAACAAAATATTGGAGATACCCATACCTTCGAATTCACGGATTTTGCGATCCAGAATCGGCCTGATTTTTTCTCGGGATACGATAGCCGCACTGCCGTCCAGCAGACGGGAAGTTAGCACATAATCACCAGGTTCCGGGGCCAGATCAGCGATCTGAGTTGCTGAAAGTCCGTCCAGCAGCCCAACCTGAACAAGTTCTGCACGCCCCTCCAGGTACTTTTCTATGACAGGCGCCACATCCGTTCGCGGAGCTTGTCCAATTGTGATCATGCCAAGCTGCTTTATCATTTTATTGCCCCCTACATCTCAGATCTGCGGTACACGCTGTGCATGCCCACATCAGCGTTCCCCTCTGCCGCTTCAGTCGTTACCTCTTCAGGAACACTATGCAGAGGGAGCTGCCTGCATCCCTGGGGTCTGAAGTACTTTCATTGATCCGTACAGACGAGTAATCAGGTTATATTCCTCCACGTTGTAGAAAGAACACGTGCCATTGGTGAATTCCTTGGCAGTCTCCACAACCAAACGAACTGCGCTTGCAATATCAATCTCATGGCTTGCACCTGTGCCGCATCCCGGCACTGCCGATTGGGCTGTTACAGCTACGCCTACCACGGGTGCATGAGTTGCCACCGCTGGCTGCAAAATGGAATTGATATGGTATAAGTCATTACCGTAAGGTGTAATATCCTGCGTCGTAATCGGGAACGTCACAGGAAGCTGCCCTGTCGTCATCTCCATGATGCGGAGCAAATCATCGCTCACCCGTAAGATGTATCCCTCTTTCACCGTTGGTGAAATCGCAATGCCTTTATGGTTAATTACCCGGTTTCCTTTGGTTGTGTCGATAGACAAAATCGCTTCCATCTCGGGTAGAACCTCATGTTCATTCATCTGCATAATGTCGACCGGAGAGTCCATAAAATCTACCGGCTCATGTGGCAGAGTAGGTGCATCAGGACAGATATGTGTCGTCACAATGACATCCCCCTTAAGCGAGTCACCCTTGGTCTGCATGTCAGCGAGCTTCAAGCCTGCTGCAATAGCAGCGACGGCACCGTCGGCATCCGAGACAAGTCCAATGCGCGTTGGACGGGCACCAATTCCACCCAAGCGTCCTACAATCCCCATGGTCGGAGCTTGTCCTCCTGATCGCTTGCCCTCCGTACCAGGGATGATGATTTTGACAAAATCCGTGCTCCCCTTTTCCCCATGTACAGTCAGCACTTCAACGGATACCTGTGGATATTGAACAAATAATTGTTTTACACTTTCACCATTCACATAAGCGCTGTCCAGCGCGTCCAGTGCCAATAACGTTTTCTGAAGTGGCATCGTACACATCCTCCTCTTAGCTGTTGATCTTGAGATCAAGTCTATCGCAGTTCAGAAGAGGGTCACAATGTACTGCCTTGCCAAAATGAGCATGCTTTTCTTGTGCGGCAAGTATAAATGGGAATGAAAATAACGCTTTCACACGGTTTATCTGACTGGATATGTTATATAATTTAACATTTTATTATCGAGCGACCTGGATATTGTGTAATTTGGGGATTGCACTCTTCAATTCGATCTTTCACTTCTATTCATTTGCCATTTTAGAAGCAGTGAAGCCGTTTCTTCCGCATGAAACAGGGGAAATTGATGTCCATAGGGAAGTTCCACATGTTGAACGGATGAATGGATATTTTCTGGGCGCGCGTATCCCTTATCGGTTGTCCCCCAAGCCATGAGTGTGCACTGTGCATTTACATTTGTCTGCGACATTTTATCGTTTGGATGGGACTGTATCCAGTGGAGCAAATCGGCATTCGCTCCTGCGATGCGAGGTGACTTCAAACCAGAAGAAGTTCTCCTCGCATAACCTTCTAGCAGGGTTGGATGGATCTCCGAAGCATCTGCTCTATTGAGCTGCGCAGCCACTTGCTGAGGAGTCATCCGCGACAACAGTCCTTGCAGCATTCTTCTCGGGAACCTTGATATTAGGCGCTGCAACCCATCCTTCGATGCTCCCCATACGGGCTGCAGCATGGCAAGCCGGATATTTTCACGTCCACTCTCCTGCATGACCACCGCGGCTATCGCTGCGCCTACGGAATGCCCTACCAAATTGACCGGACCTTGCACCTCTTCCAGTACACTTCTTACCGCCTCAACCTGTCCTGTGAAAGCCGTTCGTTTTGCCTTGTTCCGATGCACCGGGGAACGCCCGAATCCGGCAAGATCCACAAGCCATACCGGGTTTCCCGTCATACTCCATAACGCTTCTCCCAGGGGGATCATATCGTCAGCACCGCTCATCAGGCCATGAACAATCACCCATGGCTCCCCCTGGCCTTCATGAACCAGTACCGCAAGACTGCCCTTACGTGTCCGTGTCCAACCCTGAGGCAAATCCTCCTGTGAAGGGTAGCTGAAACGATAATCCAAATCGGCTGTCACGTAAGGCAATAGTTCGCTAACTTCAGGCAACTTTTGTCCCATTCGCTGAAATAATCGCTCCGTCTGCCGCACTTCAAACTCCTGTTTGGTAATAAACGCGATGGATTCAGGCGGTATTCCGCTGATCTTTGTGCCGCCAGCCTTCATGGCTGCATGAATTATGGGCAGAGGCACCGACCATCGAGGTGCAGATACATCCAACTCTGCCGCCAGCAACCGAATCAACTCCTTCATATCCGGACTGTCCGCTTTTCTGGACAATAAGGGATATGTGCCATCGGAGGGATTTCTGTCACGAGTCAGGAAGACAATAGTCTGCGCAACCACGTCATTGGATACGAGGGGCAGCCAGTGCTGTGGACCACCGGGAATCAACGGCATTCTACGCCTTCTCATCGCCTGTATCATCATGCCAATTCCGCCCGTTTGTTCGGTTATACCTGTAGGATGCGGACCTACAACCGTACTCGGGTTAACAACAGATAAGGCATACGAATGCTGCTCTGCATGCTGTCGAATATAGCGATCCGCTTCGAATTTCATATGCTCATAAGCACTCTCGGAATGAAAATATTGGCCAAGCAATGACCTCTGCCGATTAGGCTTATTCCCACGATCTTCATCGGTTGAAGAACCGGACGGAGAATCCTTCCTTCCGTAAGGACTCATAAAACCAACCACGTGGATAAAATGCCTCAATCCCTGTGTACGCTGGATTTCTTCGGCAAGTTCGGCAATCTCTCTTGCCCCGTTCATAAAAACCTGCTCCGCCACCAATGGTTTCAATGTGACATCCATCGTTCCCCCTGCATGAATAATGATATTGGCCTGAAGAGCACGCTCACGATCAGCATTGGTTAGACCGAGACCTGGAGCTGACAAATCCCCCTGAATACAGGTTATGCGGCTAAAATCCGTGACTCCGTATGCATTCAGAGCCTTCCTCGCTTTGGATTCAGAGCGTACAAGCAGCAATAATTGCGCCTGACTGCCCCCAAGCTGTTTCACTACCTCCTTGCCTATAAATCCGGTACTCCCGGTCATCAAAATAGTGGCTGATTCAGTCGCCTTGTTGTTCTTATTCGACGGATTAGGGTCAGCCTTACGTTCTGCCTTTGATAATGATGAATTATGTATACTCATTTCTAATCTCTCTCCCTTTTTAGCAACGTGTATTATAGTACTACATAGTACTAATTAAATTCAAAAAAAGAGCTTCGTTTACCGAAGCATCTGACAAAATGTACGTGCTGATTGCTCAATAATCCCTATATCGCGTGCAGTCTCCGCAAGTACAAGCGAACCTTCCAACGCTGCAATAAATAACGAAGCCGCCGGTCCCGGTTCAAGCCCTTTACGGAATTCGCCACGATCCAGCCCTTGCTGCAAAAGCTTTTCCATCATCGGCTGCAGATCACGGAAGAAGCGGGCTATACTTTCTTTCACTTCGGGGGCGCTGGCTGGTGTCTGCATATACAGGGTAATAAACGGACAACTCCCTTTATAATCGCGTCCCTCCATGCCAGCAGACAGTGACGCTATGAACGAATAGATTCGTTCTGTCACCTCTCGGTCTCGCTGACTGAGCAGTAGATATAGCCCCGATTCATACTGGGCAATCCAGTATTGCACCACGGCCTGCAGCAATTCCTCCTTATTTTTGAAATGATAATAGATATTTGATTTGGATACCCCGCTTGCCCGCACGACTTCGTCCATGCTGACATAGCTGTATCCCTGACGCAAAAATAACTGAGCGGCCACTTCGACTGCCTTGGTCCGATTAACCGGATTGGAACTTTTGGATTTCACAGCACCCGAGATCGATTTTTGATTTGTCATAAATAGAACTATACAGTACTAATTAAACAAACACAAGTTATATTGTTAACAAAAGATGATCATTGTCCATAATCCCTCTCACTTGTCCACATTTAGAATATTATACACACAGGATATCCACATATAGTATTAACTCCGTGTTAAATTTATCGTTGAGCCTCTAAATCTGATGGGGTTATCCACACTTCAGGGGCCGTATCGCAAATATTCTTCCGATCTGCGATAGCGGAAAGTCCTCCAACTAAAAAATAGGCCAACCAGAACAATTCTGGTTGACCTATTGGAGTTGGCTGCTCATCCAAATCATATGCGAATGGCTCCGATAGCCTGTGGATACTAGTATGTGGATAACCATTCAAGGATGAGACATCACTATTTCACTTTTACGGATAGCTAATCCGAGTTGGTTACTTTTTCAGACTATCCCAGTTTTGCTGCAAGGCGTCAAGCAGCGCCTTTTTGTCCGATTTGCCTGCTACATAAGCCTGAATCGTGCTGCCGAATTCTTGTGGAACACCCTCAGGGAAACGGTTGAAGTTCCAGCTTAATGTTTTGTTTTCCTGGCTGTACTTCATGATATCGGTTGCGAGGTCACCCAGATCCTCTTCAGATGCCTGAATGGAACTGAATGCCGGGATAAACTTGAATTCTTTGGTCATGTATTGTTTACCGATATCCGATGTCACGAGCCATTCCAGGAACTCTTTTGCTTCCGCTTTTACTTGCGAATTCTTGTTCACAACCCAGTAGTTCGGTACACCAACAAACAGTTTGTCATTCGGCTCATTCGTAATTGGCATCGGCAGAATGCCGAGATTCAGATTAGGATCGATGCCATCAATTTGTACTTGCGTCCAGTTCCCTTGCTGCATCATCGCTGCTTCGCCACTGGCAAACAGGGTTACCTGTGTGTTGTAGTCGGTTGTGAGCGGGTTTTTGTTGCTGTATTTCAGCGTCAAGTCCAGCAGGTTCATCCAGTCCGCGAACACCTGATTGCCAGGGATTTTCTCTTTACCTTCGTTAAGACCCTGAATAAATTTCACCGGATCTGCTTGATTCGCAAATGCCACGTTTACGTTATGATTACCGAGTACCCACCATTCCTGATAACCATTTGAGAACGGGGTAATCCCTGCGGCTTGGAGTTTCTGTGCAGCCTGATCCAATTGTTCCAACGTGGTTGGAATTTCGGTGATGCCAGCTTTTTGGAAGAGGTCTTTGTTATAAATGAAACCATAGCCTTCCAGTGCCAGCGGCTGTCCATACAATTTGCCGTCTTTGGTCATTGGCTCTTTGGCCACATCAAGCACATCTTTAACCCATGCTTCACCTGACAGGTCTTCCAGATATTCGAGCCATGTGTCCAGTTCACGATAACCACCAACGTTGAAAATATCCGGTTGTTCGCCAGCGGCGAACTTGGCTTTCAATGCAGCGCCGTAGTCACTGCCGCCACCCACGGTCTGAATGTCCAGCTTGATGCCTGGGTGGGATTTCTCATATTCCGCCTTGAGACGGTTAAGCGCTTCCGCAATTTCGACTTTATATTGAAAGATTTTGATGGTTTTGTCCCCTGCTGCCGCCTCTCCGCCACCTTGGGCGTCTGTGTTAACAGGACTTCCACTCTTATCTCCGTTGCCACAACCCGCAAGCATTACAGAAAAAGCAATCAGCATAAGCAACGTCAACTTGGTCATTCTTTTCATACATACACTCTCCCTATAGTAGTTTCAGTATAACAGCTTCCCCCCGAGAATATATCATTCCTCCTCAGAGGAAGTGCTCACACAATTGCGTCTTTTCATCCCATCGCCCTTGGTCTTTCCACCCAGGAGCAGGCCCAAGCTATGCGGGCATGACTCCCCCTGCCCACCTCCGTGCGAGGTCGGAGCGGAGGGATCATGATGCGCTGGAGGAGCGGAGCACTCGCCTTTGATACTCGGTGGCTTCTTTGCCTTAATTCATTCAGGCCACCGAGGAGCAACAGCGACCGAAAGCGCACATGATCCCGGAGCGGCTCCAACCCTTCGCACCTAGCCTTTAACTGATCCGGCGGTAATCCCCTGAATGATGTATTTCTGCATCAGCAGGAAGAAGATGATAATGGGCATAATCCCAAGCACCAGTGCAGGCAGAGCCAGATCCCATTGCTTCGTATATTGTCCGAAGAGCGCAAAGGTCGCAATCGGGATGGTACGTAAATTGGAGCTTTGCAGAATCAGGGACGGCAGCAGATAGTCATTCCAGATCCAAAGTGTATTCAGAATGATGACCGTAACATACATCGGCTTCATGAGCGGGAATACAATCCGGAAGAACACGCCGTAGACTGAGCTTCCATCCACCCGTGCTGCCTCTTCAATCTCCACAGGAACGGATTTGACGAATCCATGGAACAGAAAGACAGACATCGGTGCGCCAAAACCAAGATAACAGATGATGAGTCCGAACAGGCTGTCGATGAGTCCAAGATTACTGGTTACAGTAACAAGCGGAATCATGATAGACTGAAACGGAATCACCATGGCGGCAATGAACATACCGAACAGAATCCGGTTGAAGCGCGTATCACTGCGTACCATTCGGTAAGCAGCCATGGAGCTGATCAACACCAGCAGCAGGTTGCTGACCACGGTAACGATGAGCGAGTTCATCAGCGCTGACGGGAATTTGATTTTTTCCCAAGCGTTCGCATAGTTGCCCCATTGGAATGCTTCCGGCCAAGCAGCTGAATTGGTAAGCAGGTCACCGAACGTTTTGACCGAATTGACAAACAGGAAGTAGAACGGAACCAGGAACAATAATCCAATGAGCACCATAATAATTTCGGTTACAATGGTACTGAAGCGATAATTTTTCGACGTTTCCATCTATGCCTCCACCTCCTTGCTCTTCGTCACACGTACCTGAATCATCGTGATAATGGCAACGATTACGAAGAATACAAGCGCTTTGGCTGTACCGATGCCGTACCGATTATTCACAAAAGCTTCGTTGTAAATATTCAGAGCTACCGACTCTGTTGATCCAAACGGTCCACCTTTGGTCAGTGACAGATTGAGATCGAACATTTTGAACGACCAGGAGATTGCCAAGAACAGACAGATTGTAACTCCCGGCATAATGAGCGGAAAAATAATGCTGCGCAGTACCTGCCAGCGGCTGGCACCATCAATTTCGGCAGCTTCCAGCAGATCAGGCGATACGTTGGTCAAGGACGAGATGTAGATCACCATGAGATACCCTGCGGTCTGCCAGACAAATACAATGACGATCCCCCAGAAGGCAGTCGGTTCATCTCCAAGCCATGGGAGGTTGAAGAAAGACCAACCCGTTACATCGCCTACTGCTGAAAACCCTTTCACAAATATGAACTGCCAGATAAAACCGAGCAACAGCCCGCCGATCACGTTAGGCATAAAAAAGATCGTACGCAGAATGTTTCTCGTCTTGAGCGGTTTGGTCAGGAAATACGCCAGGAAAAAACCGATAAGATTGGTCAAGATGACACCAACCAAGGTGAAGCGCACCGTAAACCAAAACGCAGATACAAACTTGGGATCATTCGAGAAAATTTGTTTAAAATTATCGAATCCTACCCAATGAATGTTAGCTGACACCCCGTTCCAGTCGGTAAAGGAATATACCATGCCAAGCAGGAAAGGGACCACGATAATGAGAATAAAAAAGACGATGGAGGGACCCACGAACACAAGCTGCTGTAACAGCTGTGAAGACTTGCGATGCTTCATATCGTTCTCCCCTTCTTTAGATGGATGAAATTGGTCTCTTGTTCTATTAAACCCCAATCTCGGGCAGGGAAACACCGACCCTGGTGAACAGTTGGGTGTAAAATATTGTCCTCTATTATCCTGCAACCAGAAGGGGTGTCCGATGTCAAAATACTACAGTATTCGCACCAAGCTCATCGCTTTTATGCTCATTGCCACGACGATTCCGCTGCTGGCATCCATCAGCATGACGTTTATCCAGACCAAGACTGCTCTGCGCGAGCAGGCTGTCGAAGAGAACAAACGCCTGATCTTTCAGGCGTCGACCAATCTCAACAATTATGTGGATAATGTGGCAAGAGCTTCGCTTGCTGTGTACAATGATCCGAATTTTTTGCGAAATTTGGCGAAAATCCCAGGTGACTATCGAGCAGTTGCCGAGGTATACACCACTTTGCAGACGATCCGCGCAGCTGTACCGGATGTTTTCCAGCTGTATTTGCACTCTTTTGTTGCCAATCAATCAACATTGATTGCGAATCCTTTTCCAAAGCGGGAAGAGCGAAAAAAGGCCTTTTCTGACTCGCTCCACGGCATAGCGGCTGGCAGCAACCCGGACATCTGGGTCGAATCGGCGCACCTTAGTCATTCCTACGGCTTCAAGGCGGCCTCAGCGGATGATCCTCCAAGAACAGTAATCACCCTTCATCGTGTGATCAAGGATGTACCTTCGACTGAACGACTGGGTGTGCTCGCCATTGACTTGAATATGGATACGATTGCCGAAATATGCAGCAGACTGTATGATCCGGCAAAGGAACAGATCTATGTCATCGACAATCAGAACCAGATGATTTATGAAGGAAAGTCGGAAGTCAGTGAAACGAATGTATTGAGGCAGGAGGCGGCGACTGAGCTGAATTCAGTACGTGCCGGTACAGGGACAGCCCAGACTGCGTCGGGACATTTTGAACAAGATCACTCGATGTATGTGTACCAACAATTAGGCAGTCCATTTGCCAACTGGACCATTATCAAGCAGATTCCTAATGAAACGCTGTACGCCAGTGCCACCACCTTAACGTGGAATAACGCCATGATCGCCATTGCTGCCCTGTTATTGGTCATTGTGGCAACCCTGTTCATCTCGATTCGGATCACTGGACCGCTCAAGCAATTAATGCGTTATATGAACCAAATTCAGGCAGGACGTCTTCATGTGGATATCCGGTTGACGAGTCGAGATGAGATCGGTGTGCTCGCCCGCCACTTTCGGGATATGATGGATACGGTGAACAATTTGATCTTGCGGGAATATCGCTTGGAGATTGCCAATAAAACCAATCAGCTTAAAGCACTGCAAGCCCAGATTCACCCCCATTTTCTGTACAATACATTGCAATCCATTGGTACACTGGCGCTTCAACAGCAAGGACAACGGGTGTATGTACTGCTCTCTTCGCTATCCAAAATGCTGCGCTACAGCATGCGCGACCAGACGCAGGTCACGCTGCACGAAGAAGCCGAACATGCACGGCTCTATCTGGAACTGCAAAAAGAGCGGTTCGGTGACCGCCTGGAAGTTGAGCTGGATTTTGCGGGAGATACCCTGCGCGCCGAGATGCCAAGAATGACTTTGCAGCCTTTGATTGAGAATTATTTCAAACATGGAGCCGATATCCAGCCCGGTAAAGGGAGGATACAGATCACCAGCCGCAGGACACCTGACGATTGGATTGAAATTCATCTGACAAATAACGGGCCATCCATCCCGGAAGACAAGTTATCCGAAATTCAACGTTGGTTGCGGGAAACATCCATCTCTTCCGTCCCTACTCAGGATACAGAAGAGAGCGAGTCAATTGGACTGCGTAACGTGATCCGCCGGCTCCAACTGAACTCACCGCCCGGATACAATGCGCTGCTTACGATTGGCAATCTGGAACCGAATGGCGTGGAGATTATAGTCAAACTATACGCGGGAGAGTGAATAACATGAAAGCCTTGATTGTCGACGATGAAAAACACGTCCGCGATGCGATTCGGCTGCTTGGCCAATGGGATGCGGCAGGAATTGATACCTTGTATGAGGCGGCAGATGGTCATGAGGCAGTCGCCGCCATTACAGCCCACCAACCGCAAATTGTACTCAGCGATATGCGAATGCCTGGCAAGGATGGCATGGCTCTGCTTGAATGGATATCCGTTCATGCCCCGCATAGCAAGGTACTGGTCATCAGCGGGTATGATGATTTTGAACTGGTCAGACATGCGATTCGTTATGGAGGTACAGACTACCTGCTCAAACCTGTTGAAGCAGATGAACTGAATTCATCCTTATTCAGGGCCGTTGAAGCCTGGAAAGAAGCGAATGCCGTGCGGATGCAGTCCACCAGACAATCTATGGTAGTTAACCAGATGCGCCCACACTATCATGACAGGCTGCTCACGGAGCTGGTCGTTGGCCGCGGGAGTAACAACACCCAATTCCAGCGGCTGCGGGATGAATTGAATCTGCCCAAGCAGATCGACAGTTGCAGTGTGGCAGTCACCAGCCTTTCCCATTTGGATGCAGAATGTTTGGCGAAATACCGCAGTCAGCCTGACCTGCTTGTATTCTCCGTCCTGAATATCTGTGCAGAGATGTTGTCCCCACCTGCCGAAGGTGTCGTGTTCCGACAGCTTGATCAACCGGATGAGGTCGTTCTCCTGTACTGGGGTCAATGCTCGTCACTTCATACCATTCTCGAAAAAGTGAACGATGGGCTGGAGCAGACTATACAGCGCCGTCTTCATTTTGGTATATCCAGCTGTGAGCTTTATCCTGCGGGAACCTCGGGAGCCTATCAGGAAGCTAGTTTGCGGTTGTGGCGACGCAATGCCTTGCAAACGAAGCAGTGCATTCATGATGCATTGGAGTCCTCCAACGGAAACAAGGGGCTGCGGTTATCTACCTTTGAGGAATCCTTACGACTCGCGTCTATGAGCGGGCGTGCTTCCAGCGTGTCCAATGCGGTTGCCGAATGGATTGATCCCATCACCCGGCTCGATGTCGTAACAGCAGAGCAGATACAGCAATGGATGGATGAGATGGAATGGATGATTGGTCGTTGGCTCGACGATGCCGCAGGCGCCCCACCAAAGGAGGAAGATGAAGCGATAGAGGAACAGTCCATTCCATTCGCCGAATTACCTTTGGATCGTGAAGGACTGTTATCACTGCCCTTACTCCGCTCCCTGCTGGAACAGCGGTTGCTCGCAGCCGGAAAAGCCCTCACTGCACATCATCATGCCACACCGGACCCGATGAGTGAGATCGCACGTTATATGGATGCCCATTATCAGGAGGACCTGTCTCTACAGCAGATTGCTGCACGGTTCTACCTGAGTCGCGAATATATTTCACGCAAATTCAAACAGCAGTTCGGATTGAACTGGTCGGAGTATTTGGGCAAACTGCGGATCAATAACGCCAAGCTGCTGTTACAGAATCCTTCATTGCGAATTGCAAAAGTCTCAGAGATGGTCGGCTATCAAGACGAGAAGTACTTCAGTAAAGTGTTCAAAAAAATGGAGGGCATCACACCGGGGGAGTACCGCAAAACGTTATCTGATGGAAATGCTTAATTGAGCCGTCGGCACTGTGGTGATCCGTCTAATAGAACATGCTCGATTCGTTAAACGATAAAAGGGGCATCCCGTCATGTTCATGACTCCGGGAATAGCCCCTTTCCTTTTTACATATAAGCATTCATTTCGATGAATACACCCTGATCTTCTTTTCTATTCTAAAGGATCATCGATCCCGCAATATGACGGAAGGAACAACACGAATATAGATTAATTCTCCAGCCAGCTCGACGATCGTTTGGGTTACAATCACAGCTGCAGCAATGGTCGCCCACTCTTGTGGCAATGCAAGTGCCAATGGCAGAACGACAAGTGAATTTCGGGTTCCTGCACTGAAAATAACGGCCCTGCTTGCACCTGTATCGAGACGGAACAGAGCAGCAATGATTCGTGATACGAACGGCATAACCATCAGAAAAATAATATAGATGGGCAGAACATCCACAATCACAGCAAAATCATGATAGACCTTCCCGATCTGCGATGCGACAACCACAATCAATGCCAGAGCCATCATGGGTACAGGCAGCCAAGCGGTTGCGTCCATCACCCATTCTCCTCCAGCTTTGCCTCGGGTCAAGACTTGAGTAAGGATTGCCAACAGCAGCGGAATGACGATCAGGAACAGAAAAGCCTCCACGAAAGGCCCCACCTGCATCACCCTTGCCGCTTCCTTCCCTATGAACAACCACAAATATATCGGCAGTAAGACCATTTGTATAACAAACAGGATTGGCGTTGCAGCCAGCATCAGCTTTTCATTGCCCCGGCCCAGCTGTGTAAAAACAATAACGTAATCAATACATGGAGTTAGCAGTACGAGATACACGCCTATGAGTACAGCGGGAGGTTGGGGAAATACCAACGTTAATAACCAGACAATTACAGGGACAACGATAAAATTAGCGATTAGCAAAGCTCCAATAAATCGCAGGTTGGACAAAGATTCTTTGAGCTGTAAAAAAGGAATCTGCGCAAACATGCTGTATAGCAAAATGGCAAGCACAGGTGAAACCGTATAATGCAGTGCTTCCCCCCAATCAGGGTCGCCCAGTCCCATTACCGCTCCTACAAACAGGGCAGCGACATAAAACCACGTTTGCTGCTTCTCCATTGTTTCTCTTGTAAACAACCTTTTTTCCTCCTCCGAAGGGGGCATATTTCTGTTTCAATCAGCGTACATTGAGACGGAGCACAGCGAATAAGAGAGCGGCAAACCGCAGGATAGCTAGACAACGATCCTGTGAATTTTTTGCGGCTTCTTATTAGAATGCAAAAGAACTGGGTATATTCATTATAGACTGACCCGTGGTTCATTCATTTTCGTTAAACCAAGGAGGAAACACAATGTCACGTAATAATCCATACAAGTGGTTGAATGCCATTGGTTTTATTGCTGTTATCGTCGTGAATTACCTTTCCAACGCACTTCCGATCGGTGGCAGGACCAACAAGGAAGTATCGGATATGTACCCTGTGTTGCTCACACCTGCAGGTTATGCTTTCTCCATCTGGGGGCTGATCTATCTGCTGCTCGCAGGCTTTGTCATTTATCAATTTGTTCCCGCTTCGTGGAAAAGGGATTCCATTACCCGCCTCGGTTACTGGTTCCTGGCAAGCTGTGCCTTTAATGTAGCGTGGATCTTTGCTTTTCAAAATCTACACATTGGTCTCGCATTAGTCATTATCGTTCTGTTACTGCTGTCCCTGATCATGCTGTATGTAAAAACACGTGCAATTACCCTCCCCACGACTGCCGAAATCTGGCTCGTGAAGCTGCCATTCAGCATCTATCTGGGGTGGGTCAGTGTGGCAACCATTATCAATACGGCTGTATTATTATATAAAGTCGGATGGGATGGCTTCGGGCTCAGTGAACCTGCCTGGACCATCATTATGTTAATTGTAGGTCTGGTGCTGGCTGTATTCGTGAGCTTCCCTTACCGGGACAGCGCGTATCCACTTGTTTTTACCTGGGCTTACATTGCCATTGCTCTCAAACAAAAAGACGTCACTTCCATATATTATACGGCAATTACCATTGCGATCGTACTGGCCATTTATGCGGTATGGCTGTTCTTCGCCCGTAATCAGGATCGGGACTGAGCCTCATTTCCCAAATAATTCAAAAAGCCGATTTCAGTCACGCTGAACTGATATCGGCTTTTTATGTATCATACCCTGAAGCGAATTAAATCAAATGATGCAACATACTGATCCTGCTGGGCAATACCCTTCAGCTCTATTTCAGAGCAATGACCTCGATCTCCACAAGTGCATCCTTTGGCAGACGAGCGACTTCAACCGCACTGCGTGCCGGATAAGGTTGTTCGAAGAATGTGCTGTACACTTCGTTTACCGGAACAAAATCGTTCATGTCTTTCAGGAAAACCGTTGTTTTCACAACTTTATCCATACTCGTACCTGCTGCTTCCAGAATTGCTTTTACATTGCTCAGGGACAAACGAGTCTGCTCCTGTACATTCGCTCCGAATTCTCCCGTATGCGGGTCCAAACCAAGCTGACCGGAAGTGTAGATAAAATCACCTGCATCAACGGCCTGGCTGTATGGACCAATAGCGCCTGGCGCCTGATCGGTGGAGATTGGTTTTTTCATGAACGAGTTCTCTCCTTCATGTTCGCTGTCCTGCCGCCGCGAGGAGACAAGTCTCGAACTCATTTTTGAAGCTTATTATACCACGATCCCGCTCAGGCAAGAAGCGTCTATCCTTAACTCTCATTTTGATAGCGGATAAACATGAATATCTCAAGACTCATCCAAACCAAGCACATGGATGACGTCATTGGAATACACGTGATTCCCCATAGCTCGAACCATGGCAATGTTAATCATGGCTCGAGCTATGGCGGAAGCCTGGACTGCCCGGTATTTATCCACTCTGCCTTTCATCCATCGATCCAGGAATGTCATGACATGAGCAGCCAACTTCTCTCCCAACCGTTTTTCTTTGCGATCGCCAAGGATTAAGGACGGACGGAATATATGCAAGGAACGAAAACCGATAGCCGACAATGCCTCCTCCATCTCCCCCTTGGTTCGACTATAGAACAATCGGGAATCGGCAGACGCGCCCATGGATGAAATGACGAGCATTTGGGTTACTCCCTGCTCCTTGGCAAGTGCGGCAGCTCTTACGGGGTAGTGAAGATCCACTTGACGGAAATTTTCCTGACTGCCTGCTTTTTTAATCGTTGTCCCCAGGCAGCAATACAAGTCCTCCACATCATCAAACAGCCCTGCGTAACTCTCCAATTGTTCCCAGTCCACAACATGCTGCTCCAGCCTCGGATGTTCCCATTCCAGCGGTCGCCTGACCAGCACTCGAATTCGATGATATCCCGGATGCTCTAGCAGGCTTCGCACCAATAATCCACCAACAAGCCCTGTAGCTCCAATCACGATGGCATTCCGTTCAAGACTCTCCAATAACACCCCTCCAATCGCCAATCCGGATCTTTATTTCAGAAGTACACGGCGGCCCAGTGTAAAAGTGAGAATCAGCATGGCTGCACCGACACCCACCTGGAACCCATAGGCAGAAACCCAGGTCAACGCATCCGGCCAGGCTTCCATTCTCTCATATAACCAGCCGCCTATCAGCGGCCCAAGAAACGATGTCACTCCGGTCAGAGCCGAATAAACGGCGACAAACATTGGTCTTTCACTTTTTGGTGTATCCCCGATTGTAAAGTTGAAGGCAAGTTGGTTAAATCCACCCACACCAATGCCGAGGAAAATATGAGATAAAAAGAGCGCTATCAAAACAGGCATAAACGACATCAATCCCCATGACAAACAGGAGAGTGCAATGATCGGTAATGTCCAAAATAATAAGGTTTTGTTGCTGAATCTCGCGTTCAGATTGCCCCAGATATAGAATCCGGCCATCATGACGAGCGTCTGCACTACAGTAATGATGGATACCGTCTGATAATTAATGTGAAGCAGGTCAAGCATCACGTAGGAAAATAGCGGAACGATCAACGTCTGGATCAGTAACCAGGCAGCGAGGAACAGTGCAGCCTTCAGAAAGGAAGAATCCTGAAACGGCTTTTTGAACATCTTCCAGAAAACCTTTTCAGTGGAACGCTCAAACGGCACATCCGGGTAAAAGAAATAAATCACCGTATTCGCGATGGCACAGATCCATACAGGAATGAACAGGATCAAGAACCCCGTCTCCCCGGGGAAACGGTCCAGAACGATGCCTCCTGCAAATAAGCATACGCTTCCAAGCGCATTCAGAATCGTGTTCCGAATTCCGAAATATCGCCCTCTCACCTTGGCAGGAACAATGTCACCAATCAACGAAGTCCAGATCATACCGCCAATTGTATTGGCTATGAATGCAACCGTATACACACCGATGTAGATGCCTACCCACCACTCCTTGGGAAACAGGAACGGGATTAGACCCGTTGAACTCCACAGTATGCGATGCATTCCCACAAACACGATAAGCATGCGTTTGCGGCTGCGAATACGCTGCATCCAGTAAGCTGCTCCAATCTGGGCGATATTCACAAATGTCGTGATGGCGAGCACAAAGCCGATATGTCTTGACCCGGCCCCGAGGTACAACAGAAATCCGGTTAAAAATGGGCCTCCCAGCAATGTCTGCAAAATAATTGCCGGTACACCCTCCCATGTTGCAATGGATAAATTCATGCGTTGTGTTGAACCCTTGCGCCGTGGTTTGCCTGCAAACGGAGGAGGGTTAACGTTGACCGTCTTCTGTATGGGGATACACTCCTTAGACCGGGTTCCAAGTGCCGGTCGATGCTAGTTGTCACCCCAAATTCTACTCACAGCGTGAGGGTTGTCAACTCATTTTTTCACGGTTCAACGGCAGATAGAGATGGAAGGTGCTCCCCTTGTCCTCAGCGCTTTCCAGTTCAATCGATCCGTCCAGCAATCTGGCCAAATCACGACTGATGGACAGGCCAAGACCTGTTCCCCCAAATTTTCGGCTAATGGACCCGTCCGCTTGTTGAAACGCCTCAAAGATGGATTGATGTTTATCCTCAGAAATCCCAATCCCCGTATCTTGCACCGAGAAAACAATCCATTGACTCTGAAAACCTGACTTCTTGATCTGCTTGGTACTCACGGTCAGTGTGACTCTCCCCTGATGCGTAAACTTGATGGCATTAGACATGAGATTGCGCAAAATCTGCTGAACCCGCTGGGGATCGGACCAAAGGGTCTCTGGCAATCCTGGTTTCTTGACCAGATGCAGCTGGATTCCCTTTTTCTCGGCAGCCAGTTGGAAGTGGTTCATGGTATCTTCCGTGAGTTGTGCCACACTGATATCCTCCAAAACGATATCCAGTCTGCCTGCTTCCACTTTGGACAGATCGAGAATGTCGTTGATTAAGGCGAGCAATTCCTGACCAGATTGTTCGATCATCATTGCAAAACGGCTGATATCCTCCTGCTCCATTGTATCGCTGTTCTCACTGATCATCTGGGCAAAGTTAATCACGCTGTTCAGCGGAGTTCGCAGCTCGTGTGACATATTCGCCAGAAATTCGGATTTGTACTGCGAAGCGATCATCAATTGTTTGGCGCGTTCTTCCAGGACTATCTTCGCTTTCTGCAATTCTTCCTTTTGTACAGATAATAAACGGTTCGTGCTCTGGATGAGCAAAATCCGATTCTGTTCATTCTGGAAATCACGTAAAATAAAAGCAAAAATAAGGCTGAGTACAATACCGACAGGAAGGGTATACGGCATAATATGTGAGAAAAAGTAAGCAGCCGGGATAACACCGAAAATAGCGATGTTTAAACTATTGATCACATTTACGATCACTGTAACAAGGACGCCTTTAATAATCAGCCTATAGTCACTGCGTCTCATCCATATATTCAACCCGGCACACACCACACCCAGAATCGACATATTAATCAGTGCAGCCAACGTAGCCTCATTGATACCGAAAGTTAACCTGGTCAGTCCAATTCCAACCCCTACGATAATAGCACTATAGGGTTGTCTGTACGTCAAAACCGCAACAATTAAAGGAACAAAACGAAGATCGAAGACCACTTCATCATTAAGCTGAAACCCAAATACCGTACTGATCCAGCCAGCAAATACAAGGACAAATAACGAACTGATCTGTTTCACTCGTGATGAAGCACGAATTATGATGTATTTATAGAATACACTAGCGAGGTAAGCAATCGTAATCAGCATCCCCATATTCAATACGAACATTTTTGAAAATTGCATTCACTCACTCCTGTTGTTGTGTATTCATTGGCAGCAAACCGAAGTCCGTATGTACCTCTATCATATCATGCCCTTTCAACCTTCGACATTCCCTTGCCATCAAAAAAAATGCACAAAAATACACAAATCAGGATTCAATTTGTGCGTAGAACGTAGTAGAATATATTGTTGTTTAAATTTTAATTGCTGTGATCCTGTTCCTTGCGAACATGGATGAAAGGAGAAACGGTGTTGTGCACTTGTTAAAAAGCAAATCCTATTGGCTGTCATTAAGCTTAATGCTTTCCCTGGCTGTCATGGGAATGTTCTATGATATTCTGAATAGTCCGGAACGCGGATTCTCTATACTTGACTCCCCGATCGACCGGATAATTCCTTATGTACCTGCCATGTCCATTCCATACCTAGCCTGGTATCCATTTGTTTTTGGCGTGCTGGCTTATCTATGCGCGAAGGATCGGCTCACTTATTACCGTGTCCTGTTATCTATGAATATCTGTGTCTGGATCTGTTACCTGATCTACTTTAATTTTCAGACTATGGTGCCCCGTCCCGAGTTAACAGGTACAGGTCTCGGCGCTTCTGTTCTTGGATGGCTATACAGCCAGGATCGTCCATATAATTGTTTTCCCAGCATTCATGCTCTTCATTCGTATCTGGTTATGCGTGCAGTTCTATCCGTTCAGAACATTCGAAAACAGGTCAAATGGTTTATAGCTGCGGGTGCAGCCCTGATTATACTGTCCACCTTAATGATCAAACAACACGTCATCTATGACGCTCTGGGCGCAGTTGTTCTTGGCGAATGCATTTTCACCATCATATCCGGACTTGCTCTTCACCGTCGGCGAAGAAAAGAATCGAAGTGGACAGAGGGGATCAGCTGACCCCTCGCTCGGCTGGCTCCTGAACATGCTGTTGTTGCTGCCTTCTCCACTCGTCAATAAACAAACCGGCAAAATAGGGATCCCACTGGGTCCCTTTTCCTTCTTCCAAAATAGATAACGCTTTCTCATGGCTCATCCCACTCCGATATGGACGGTCAGACGTCATCGCATCAAATGCATCGGCTACGGCAATGATACGGCCAAACAGCGGAATCTCCTCACCAGCCATGCCGTCCGGATATCCTTTGCCATCATATCTTTCGTGGTGAGATCTGACACCCGGCAGAAAATCTGCCATTGCATCAATCGGCTCAATCTGTAGCAGAATACTCTCCCCGAGCACGGGATGCGTGCGAATAATGGCGAATTCATCATCGCTTAGTTTTCCATCCTTCAGGAGTACTTCATCGGGTATGCCGATTTTCCCAATATCATGCAGCAGCGCTGATTTGTATAACAGATCAGCTTGCTCTTCATTCATTCCGCTCAACTTCCCAATCAGAACTGAATATTCTGCGACTCGCATAGAATGACCAGCCGTATATTTATCCCGTGCATCCAGTGCAGCCGCCAGGGTCGAAAAATAACTCTGCAGCAACTGCCGGTTGCGTTCCTGTCGCATTTCAAGCCGGTTAATCATCATATTGAATCCGGAGATTAGCGCAGAGAATTCATCCGCGTACAGATCAGGGGTTCTTCTGCCAAGGTCTCCCTCTTGAATTCGGGTCATCTCCTCCGTCAGCTCCGTAATCGGACCGCGAACATCTCGAATCAGCAGCCAGCTTCCCACAAGAGCAAATCCCCCGCCCAGCACAACGATAAGAACTGCCCACAGAATATACTCTTGCGCAAACTCGCTATCCATATACTGAAGACGGATAAATGTAGCCATGAAGAACAGAAGTAATGGAAATAAACCAATCAGTGCCGTACTCAGCTGAAATTTACGCTGAATGGAAACCAGAACACGTCCACCAAGCGATGGCTCCATGCCATGCTGCTCTTTGCCTCTGCGACGAACTTCCAGCAGCAATGGTCTCACCGTCCGAACGGTCAGGAAATACTCAATCAAGGCATGCATAACGGTGATCAATAACGCACACGCAGCTGCAACTGCGACGTATCCGTACGGAAATTCCAGTCCCCCGGTAGAAATCATCCATATCGTCAGTCCGGCAGCCGGCAGGGAAAAGCCAAGCATATGCGGACCCAAAATACGATAAATCGTTTGTCCAGGAAAACGGTGGATGCTCTCATACATCTTGGTCAGATCCGCCTTCTCATGATGCTCTGATGCAAAAAATTGCCGAATGGGCCCAAGCTGCGCCCATAGGGTAATCAGTTCAGCGACAAGCATGAACAAGAGTGAAATCAGCACAATGATAATAAGTCGTATAAATTGAATGTTTGGTAGTTGTAAGGTAGACACCATAACCACGGAACCAACCACAAAAACAGCCGCTATTGAACCGATCAGATAATTGCGCAATAGACGAAAGATAAATGAACGGTATACTTCCACCCCAACCCCTCACTCTCTAGGTACAACCAGTTCTCCCTATTAATGACAGAGGGAGACCCAGGGTATTGCCTCCTATTTGTTATCGGCTATTCGGCCTAAAAAATTAATTCATTCAGCCGATAGAGAAGAACCGAGAAACCACCTTTAGTGGGTGGTTAGAATCATTCTTTCCACTCCTATCTATACTCATGCAGCAACCTAAAAAGACTTCCCCACGGGGGAACAGTCTTTTAGATTTGGTATTTTCTATCCTTTAATCTTGGCAGCCAGAATCATCGTGCCGTGCGGTTCCTTACCCATGGGATCCGGCTCAAGCGTGATGGCAACCGTATCGTAGTCGTTGGCAGAGTCAAGCGTGTAATACACCGCCCCCATACCGTCACGACTGAGGAATGTCCCCGCATTCTGAGGAGTATCCCCCTTGATCATCCAAACCTGGAACGCCTCATTCCCTTTCGTCAACCTTCCTTTTAATTGCAAAAAATTACAGCCTGTGGTATAGTATAAGAGTTGGTTTTTAAACAACCTCATATGATTTTCTGTCTTCTTTTAACCCCGGAATATTTTCTTCATGCTGCGACCGCAGCGAACATGCACATTAACCTATGAAGATTGAAGAACCTGAATCACAATAACCCGGTAGTACAGAGTTTCACAAGATGTTCCCATTCACACTGGCGCGGTCATCGGAGCCGCAAGGACAAAAGAGAGGTAGGGCTTTTGTTGTTTTGGATGTCACTTATTCTTGAGAAGATTGAAAACATACACAAAGCACCCGGAATTGGGTTCCGGGTGTTTTTCCATGTCTGCACACCGAAATCATGGGATTGAAGCCATATTAGCTTTGGCAGCGCCAGACAGCCAAAAGACGCCGATACAATCTCGGCGCCTTTCATCGGAGTTGTATGGATCAACTCCCTGAACCAGTTGCTATCGCAAGATCTAGATAAACATTGTTTTGGAGATAATGACCAACAGGATGAACAGTACAAGAATCGTACCCATGGACCCCCAGCTTCCTCCACCATGTCCATAGGAAGTTCCACAACCCTGCTGATAACCATGCAGCATTGGAGCATGATTGGCATGATGTGCGTATCCGTAGCCATATCCCGTTGGCATTGTACATCCATATCCATATCCGTACCCATGCATTTCATGACCTGTGTATTGGTATCCTTGCATGTGCTCATACCCTCCCATATGTCCGTATACGTGTCCCTGTCCGTTCGGTGAATTCGGTTTAACTTCGCTCATTGTTCATTCCTCCTTAACATTTGCCTACACCCCTAAGCTATGTATCCTGCCTACCTCTGGACCGGGCTATCGCCCTCCTTTGACAAAATAGGCGTTTTCACTGTTCATCTGGGCTTGTCCATAACCTAAAAAAAACCCCACCGGTAAACCGGTGGAGTTCAACACATTATACCCAGAAAGATTTAGTGATGATAACGAGAAGAATGAACAGAACCAAAATGGCACCAGTCGATGTCCAAGCGCCGCCGTATCCACCTACAACTCCACTCATGTAAAACCCTCCTTTAATTTGAGGTACAATTCACTATATGCAAAAGTCATTGGTGAGACCGGGCTCCAGGTAAAAATGGGCAGGGCTACCGTTAAGGTTGGCATGGCTATGAACCAAAGTAGATGTCCAGTTTCCCTGTTGGCTGTGTTGTTGCCATCCATACGGCAGCCAGATTGTCCGGTGCCTGTGTATATGCCGTGATATAGTCACCAATGAGTACTGTCGGTACGGGTGAATTGCCATTCGGATTAAAGGAAGTCGTTGTGAGTCTCCGATTTGTAAATGTCGCACCACCATTAAAAGACTCGGCCACATACACATCCAGCAAGAATCCATCGATCTGGTTGGAGTAATAGATGACCCGTACTGTCCCTGTAAATGGAGATACGGTGATCGAAGGAAAGAAATTTTGCGATCCTGCGGGTGCTCCCGTAATGCTTACAGGTTCGCTCCATAGCAGACCATCTGGAGACTGGGACATGAATACGTCCGTATATCCTTTCCGGGCATCATTCCATACTGCATAGACTGTACCGCTGTAAACACTGTTTGAAATATCTGCACCCAGACTCAGATTCGTTTGAACACGAAACGCATAACCGGTTACAGGCAAGGGCGAAGGTGCCGGGACGACCGAAGCAACCAGGGTAGACTGATTATTCACGGGAGGCTGAAATGTCGCACCACCATCGTAGGAGATCCTCAGTAACGCATAAGGGCTGTCCGGACCTGTGGTTATATACCCAGCGTAGACTTCACCCGTAAATCCAATGGCTATGGCTGCACGATCATGAATCCCTCTCGGACTGGAAATGCGGCTTGGTGATTGCCAAGTGGAAGCCTGATCCAGAGATCTTTGTATAAAAATAGAAGATGCAGCCGTTGCCAGCGGTGTGTACCCCACATAAGAATTACCGCGATATGGACTGCCTGGTGTACGGTCACATGCAACAAACGGTTCATCATTGTGCACAATGAGACCATATCCCTTGTTAACAAACACCGGAGGAGCCCACGTGAGACCGTCATCCATTGAAGTATAACTAATGATCGTCCCGTCGTTTTCCCCATTAAAAACGTGAACTGTCACAATAAACGTACTGGGAAAGGTGTAATCAACCGTGGGAGCTTCCGCTCCAGCGTACCCGGCAGGTTGAGATAATATAGTCGTTGACCAGGTCTGCCCTCCATCAATGGAGCGGTATAGCCCGATTCGTGTCGGTCCAGTACTTGTATCGACAGCTACAACACACATGATGTTGGGGAGTAATTCATTGACCGCAATCGACGGTTCAAACTGGTTGCCGCCCAATGCCCCTGTAATATTTACAACAGGCATTTCATTCACCTCCGTCATATTGAAGTTATGGAATAATCGTAAACCGGTCTACCCACACCATCTCCGATTGCAGCACACGCTGCAAAATATTACTGGTGGAGTCCAAACTGAATACTTGAATAACCGTGCTTGTTGCACTGAAATAATCGCTCTGAACCTCAAAATAATCCGCTGTGTTTAGCGCATATAACAACGTTCTGGATGCCTGAGGAGGTAACTGAAACAGATCATGACCAATCGGAATTCTCGCAGTCTGGGAAGTATCCCAACGAAAGACCTGAAGCTCGATATTGGCTGGAATATTGAGAGAATCATTCAAACAGGTAACAATCAGTTGTGTTGCACGGTTACTCCCTGTTGGAGAGTTAAAGAGGAGACCTGTACTGTACGGCATTGCAATTTCTCCTTTCCTTTTTACATCCCCGCTGACAAAGCTTGACAGCATACAATAAAATATGTGCTTTCCACCCGAAAGGCACGGCAGAATCCACTCTTGTCTGTAAGAATCCAATTATTTAATCAAATAAAATGCAAAAAACTGCAAGTCCCAGAAACAGGGACTTGCAGCAATATATAAGACTATTTTCTATTCTCTTTTGACCCCCATTAATTGGGCCGTGCCTGACGAGATGCCAGTTGATCCTGAACAGATTGCAACTTCTGTACGCTCGAGGCATCAGGTCTGTCACGACGATCATCAATCTTCACGGAGGTGGAGACACGCTGGGCTCCAGATAGAAACGGAGCTTCATGCAAGGCTGCAATTGCGGTGAACACCTCATTCAACGGGCCTTCAATAATGGTGCTCATGGAGGTCAACTGATATGTAATGCCCCGCTGATTTTCCAATACTCTCTGCATATCCGCCACATAACTGCTCAAGCTGGTCGTCCCGGTTCCAATTGGAATTACGGTCACTTCTGCTATTGCCACTTTCGCTCCGCCTCCTCTGGGCCCCGTGATTCACCGTTGCCGCTCATTTTAGTCGATTTTTGACTACTTTTATTCTACCAGTTGAATGCGTAACAATTCAAACTGACGTGAAGACGTCATCTGATTTGACCCAAAAATTTTTTTGAACAATCTTCAAATCTTCCAGTCCTTTTCCTTTGCGGATTCCTGGCTTAAATGGTATACTCGGAATTACGTTTCACGGTGTTGACCCTGTTTACAAACACTATATGTTGGGTTACAGTATGATAACAGTAACAAAATGTAGTAAATTCGAATCACCCCACTTCTATGAGTCACCTTCTGAAATCTCGTGAAAAACAGGATGAAATCACCTTCAAAGGCGCGTCCCTGTAGGTGTAAATCGCTTTCTCGAAACAGAGCTGACACTGAGGTTAACGGGGCTGTTTGGACTGCACCCGGTATCCTCATCTTACAGGCGCGTTTGCAATAGACAAAAGATTACATAAGAACCCTTTTATGTCATTATTGCTCATCTTTAATGATCATAAGGAAGCCAGAGCATCCCATCCATGGGCATTTTCAGTCGCAAGACGAGGAGAATATCTTGTATATGGATCATGTTCTGTATGCTGCCCTATGTTGCAAGATGAGGCACGGCGCCCTGTCACCACCGTTCAGTCCGCATTACGCAGCATATGTCTATATCTATATCAATATCTCACCGTAAGAAGACACTCAATTCTTTATATAAAGAATTTCTCCATTTTATCTCTTAAACATGCGAAAGCGAGGAATATTCATGCCACAAGTTGTGACCAAGCCGAACAACCGCCAGCTTGCCTTTGATGATATGCGCATCTCGGTATATGCGGATCGTATTCTGGAAGGACTGGACATGCTGGATAAGGAACGTCTGGTACGCGGAGTTAATAGCAAGCTCCGTCGCGACGAAGTTACCGGAGACGAGATCAGCAACGCTTTTATGATGAGCGCACTGGAGCTGGTAACGAAGGAAGAGCCTAACTGGAAATTTGCAGCGGCACGCTCCCTGCTGACGTCCCTTTACAAAAAAGCAGCCACCAACCGCAGATACAAGTCATATCCGGAAGAGCCGTACGGCGCGTTCCACCCTCTTCTCGTAGATCTGGTGAAGAAAGGTATCTACCGCGAAGAATTGCTGGAATGTTACACCAAAGAGCAAATCGACGAACTTGCTGAATGCATCGACTATCGTAATGATCTGTTGTTTGACTACATCGGCTTGCTTACACTGGCAGAACGTTACCTCGCTCACGATTTCGACGGAAAAGTCATGGAATTGCCTCAAGAGCGTTATATGGTTATTGCCATGTACCTGATGCATCAGGAGCCTGCGGAGAAACGTATGGATCTCGTTAAGGAAGCTTACTGGGCCATGAGCAACATGTATATGACTGCCGCTACGCCTACGATGTCCAATGCAGGCAAAAAAGTGGCAGGACAACTCTCCAGCTGCTTCATTGATACCGTGGACGACTCACTCGAAGGCATCTTCGATTCCAACACGGATGTAGCACGTCTGAGTAAAATGGGCGGCGGCATTGGCGTTTACCTGGGTAAAGTCAGAGCCCGTGGTTCGGATATCCGTGGTCACAAAAACACAAGTTCCGGCGTTATCCCTTGGATTCGCCAACTAAACAACACAGCAGTCAGCGTAGACCAGCTCGGTACCCGCAAAGGTGCAATTGCCGTTTATCTGGACGTATTCCACAAAGATATTCTGGCCTTCCTCGATCTGAAGCTGAACAACGGTGACGAGCGGATGCGTGCGCATGACGTATTCCATGGCATTTGCCTGCCGGACCTGTTCATGGAGCGAGTAGCCAGCCGCGGCGAATGGAGCCTGTTCTGCCCGCATGAAACGAAAAAAGTGATGGGCTGGAAAGATGAGAATGGTCGTCCACTCGGACTGGAAGATTTCTATGATGAGTCCGTAGGCGAAGGCGCATTCCGTGAGAAATATGAGGAAGCGGTCAACCACCCGCTGCTGTCCCGGATTACGGTTCAAGCCATTGACATCATGAAACGCGTCATGAAATCCCAACTGGAAACGGGTACGCCTTACATGTTCTACCGGGATACCGTCAACCGTGCGAACCCGAACAGCGCCCATGGTATGGTGTACTCATCCAACCTTTGTACCGAAATCATGCAGAACCAATCTGCAACTGTAGTTGAAAAGGAAGAACTCGTAACGAAGGATGGACAAACCCGCATCGTGATTTCCAAAGTGCCGGGCGATTTCGTAGTCTGCAACCTGAACTCCATTCACTTGGCACGTGCTGTGCCGCATGATGTATTGGAGCGTCTGGTACCAATTCAGGTTCGTATGCTGGACAACGTTATTGACATCAACAATATTGAAGTGCTGCAGGCCCAATATACCAACAGTCAGTACCGCGCGGTTGGTCTGGGAACATTCGGACTCCACCACCTGCTCGCTCTTGAAGGCATTCGTTGGGAATCGGAAGAAGCAGTCACGTATAACGATAATCTGTATGAAAAAATTAACTATCTGCTCGTTAAAGCCAGCATGGAGCTGTCCAAGGAAAAAGGACATTATCCGAAATTCCAAGGTTCCGATTGGCAAACAGGTAAATACTTCGATCAACGGGAGTACACGACAGGTGAGCGCGTAGGCAAATTTGTTACAACGGATCAATGGAAAGAACTGCAAACGGAAGTACAGCAAAACGGTGTACGTAACGCCTGGTTATTCGCCATTGCACCGAATGGTTCAACGTCCATCATCGCCGGTTCTACAGCCAGCATTGATCCGCTTTACGAACTGTTGTCCTATGAAGAAAAAACGACATACAAGATTGCCAACCCGGCACCTGATCTGTCTGAAAAAACGATCTGGTACTATAAAACAGCGTTCATGGTAGATCAACATGCTTCCATCAATATGGCTGCTGCCCGTCAGCGCCACGTCGATCAGGGACAAAGTTTCAACTTGTATGTTCGTCCAGATATCAAAGCAACGGAATTCCTGGAACTGCATCTGCACGCCTGGAGAGCCGGCATTAAATCAACTTATTATGTTCGCAGCCGGGCTTTGACTATTGAAGAATGTGATTCTTGTGCAAGCTAAGTTTAATCAGTGATGAAGAAGATTCACTAGATCCAAGATGACCACCAGGGCATCCCTGTTTTGATTGCAAAATGGCGTTGCCCTGGTACTTTTTTGCCCAAAACACGACCACAACATCATGAGATGTTGATATAGATGCCCTATCCCGGATTAAAAGGAAACAACGATCGGAAGGTTGTTCCGTCATCGTAGTTATATAATGTAAATTCATTCAAGGAGTGAACGGAAATGCAATTGCAGAAAATTTTCAATACCGAAGCACCTAACCAGTCTACCCGTATCATTGAAGGTGAATGCTCCGGCATTCTGAACTGGAACGATATTCGCATGCCTCATATGTACAAGCTGTACAAAGTACTGCTTCTCAATCACTGGATTGCGGATGAAATCCCCATGTCCAAGGATGCTTCCCAATTTGCCCAATTGGATCCGGAAGAACAGCGCACGTTTAAAGTCAATATTTCCTTGCTCGCTGTATTGGATTCCATGCAGACCATGTTTGTCGGTGACGTGAAACGTTATTTCACTGATTCCTCGCTGGAAGCCATCTCGGCCATTATTGGACAACAGGAAGTAGTACACAATCAATCCTATTCCTACGTCCTTTCTTCCATCGTATCTGATCGGGAGCAAAAGGAAATCTTTGAATACTGGAAACATGATCCGGTGCTGCTTGACCGTAACCGGTTCATCGCCGACATCTACCAAACGTTCCGGGATAATCCGTCTCCACAGACGTTCTTCCAAGCTATGGTAGCCGATCTGGTACTTGAAGGTATCTTCTTCTACAGTACCTTTGCCTTCTTCTACAATCTGGCCCGTGACCAGAAAATGATGGCAACCAGCCAGATGATTTCTTATATTCAGCGTGATGAGAACCAACACTGCTACTTCTTCGCTGAAGTTTACAAACAGCTGCTGGTGGACTTCCCTGAGCTGAATACACCAGAGAACATGGACTATGTATACAAAACGATTCACCGTGCTGTTGAGCTCGAAACCAACTGGGCACACTATACACTCAGCAACGTACGCGGAATTGACCTGAACGAGCTGGAGGATTACATCAAGTATATCGCCAACAAACGTCTGCGTCTGATGGGTATGGAAAAAGCTTATGAAGGCGTGGATGTGAACTGCATGCCTTGGATCAAGCCGTTCTCTGACGAAGCATTGAATGCAACTAAGACAGACTTCTTCGAAGCGAAGTCCCGTAACTATGGTAAAGTTGGCGACGATAACGGATTTGACGATCTGTAAGTTAATTAATGAGTTGAACACAGCATAAAACAAATATACAACACTCCCCTTGTTGAACTGTCTTGATGGCTTTCAGCATGGGGAGTGTTTTTTTCTATTCAACGGGATAGGATACTATACCCATTCATCCTGCAAGCTTGTAAGATATAATGGAAAGAGGTTCACATTCCCCCTATCGAAATGAGGCCTGGTGATGGAAAAGGAACTGCTGGAACAACTAGACTTGTGGCATGAACAAGACCAATTCGGTCTGATTATTGAACGTATTCAACGCATCCCTGAATCTGATCGGGATTATGAGTTGATTGGGCAACTCGCAAGGGCATTTAACAATGAAGGACGTTACCGCGAAGCTGTCCAACAGTTACTATACGTTAACGGGCAGGGAGCAAACGATCCGCTCTGGCACTACCGTCTGGGGTACGCCTATTATCATATGGCCAGGTATGAACAGGCGCTGCAAGCTTTTGAGATGGCAGACGAGCTCTCGCCCCATGATGAATCGACCATCGAATTCCTTGGATGGGTACGTCCAAAAGCCGAAAAGATGCAGCGGGACCGTCAGCATCATGAAGAGAAACGATTTGCATTGGAGCAGAGTGGTACGATGAATCATCTAAGAGCGGCATCGGGCACATATGCACCCGCAACATTTTGGGAGCAAAGTGAATATGCGCTGGAAAGCTATGTATCTCCGCCATTTGATGAAGATTTAATTGTCTCCATTGAACAAGAGTTGGGGTACAAGCTCCCCGCTTCCTATATTCAGCTAATGAATACACAAAACGGGGGCATTCCTGCACGCACCGCTTTTCCAACTGAAGCAGCAACTTCATGGGCTGAGGATCATATCGCCATTACCGGAATCCTTGGAATCGGTCGGGACAAATCCAATACGTTGGCCGGGGAATTTGGAAGTCGTTTCATGATCGAAGAATGGGGATATCCCGACCTCGGGATTGTCATCTGTGATTGTCCTTCCGCCGGGCATGATGTGGTGATGCTGGACTATCGATTCTGCGGCCCGGAAGGCGAGCCTGCTGTCGTTCATGTGGATCAGGAAGACGATTATGAGATTACATATCTTGCGCCCCATTTTGAAGCATTTATACGCGGTCTGGTTGATGCGGATACGATGGACCTGTCTGACGAAGAAGTTGAGGATTAAACATGAGGAGGGAGCTTTATGACAACCCGGATTTACTTTGGCTCCAATACACTTGGAGAGATTTCCTCTGCTTCATTACAAGATGCACTGCATCATTTTAATCTGGGAACGCTGATCGATTATAAGCGGACAGAAGAAGGCATGATGGGCCAGACGCTGCTCGTTCGTTCCTCCCACGGGGAGTATATCCTGAAAGGAAACCCCCTATATCCGGGACAGTTCCAGGAAGAACAATTTTTCGTAGAACAGCTGACGACTCACACCAAAATTCCTGTGCCTGATCCGTATCTGCTAGATGAAGACACCGACACGTTGGGCTGGAGCTATGCCATTATGCCCCGATTACCTGGAAGGCACCTGCATGAGACGTCCTTTAAGGCTTCACTGTCCCAGGAGGAACAGGAAAATATCGCAACCATGCTCGCCAACGCATTGGCAGAATTACACCGCTGGAAAGTACCCGACGCTGGTGAATACGACCCTGTAGCGGGAAGGATTGTCCCCTTTGCCGGAACATACCTGGACTGGCTTTACGGTACGATCCGTCACTGGCTGCAGGATGCTGCGAAGTATTCTGTAATTACGGATGAAGATCTAGAATGGGTGGACGAACAATTGAGAGAAGCTGAATCTGCGTTTCATGCCTTTGCTGTTCCCGGGTTTGTGATGGGGGACTTTAAGGTCGAAAACTTTGTAATTCAGAAGAATGGCAGCCTTGCTTCGGAATGGGAAATTAGTGGCCTTTTTGATTTTACGACTTCCTACTTTGGAGACGGTACGGCCGATCTCACCAAGATGACAGCCAGGTATGTAAGCGAGGGCTCTCCAGAACTCGCTAAACGTTTCTTATCCGGTTACCGGGAGCTTGTATGTGCAGCAGACGCAGAGCGATGCCAGCACTTCGCTGCACGCCTCAGAATACATCTGCTATATCAACGTATATTGTTGTGGGGTGAAGCGAAAGCAACAGGCCGAGTGACCTGGAATTCAGATATGCCATTTGCGCAATGGGCGGAGCAGTATCTGGATTCGGTTGTAGCTTTGCTGGACTAGACTAATCAAATAACTCGCCAAAAAAAACCGTCAGGCGATGAGGACTTCTCATGCTGACGGTTTTCCTTATACATTAATTCCATCATGAAAGTTGAAGCTAACGGTAAACACCAATCGGCATCAGGATTGCGGAACCGGAGCTTCCTGATGTTTCTGTAGAAACTCCAGCATCCACCGATAAACGAGAATCTCATTGGTTTTTCTGGAGAAACCGTGACCCTCATCATCCAGAACAACGTATTCCACATCTACCCCTTTCTCCTGGAGCGCTGCCACAATCTGATCCGATTCAGCCTTCACGACCCTTGGATCGTTAGCCCCCTGAATGACCAGCATCGGGTTCACCATCTGATTCAGATACGTAATCGGTGAATCCTTCGTTAAGCGTTCGCGGTCCCTGACCGAATCACCCAACCAGTTGTCCATCATCGGCTTCCAGTCTTCCGGCACGGATTCCAGGAATGTGAACAGGTTGCTCGGCCCAAAAATATCGACCGCAGCCCGGAATAACTCCGGGTGACGCCCAGCCAGCAGCAGAGTCATATATCCACCGTAACTGCCTCCCACCACGAACAGACGATCCGATGACGCGATACCCTCGTCAAACAGCCAATGAATTCCGGCAACACAATCAAGGCGCGGGCCCTCACCCCAGTCCCTCTCGACCATTTTGACAAATTCAGCCCCATAGCCCGTGCTTCCCCGGAAGTTTGGTGCAAAAATATGATAGCCCTGCGCAAGCAATAATTGGAACATCGGACGGAAAAACTTCGCTTCCGATGCCTGTGGCCCGCCATGCGGCCAAAATACCGTATAGCCATTAGCCTGTTCCGGCTTCGCCTTGAACAAGAGCGCTTCAATCTCCAATCCGTCATAGGACTTATAGCGAATAACCTCCGGGTAAACAAGATCACTCGGGTCAAGCCCTGTTACCCGATTGGCAGTCAACGGTTCCCAAGACTCATGGCCTGCCATCAACCGATAAATGTTATGCGGCTGGACGGCTCCACGCCCCAGGATATACACGTTGCCAGCCTTGGTCAACGTCACTTGATCCACCGTATCCAGCGGCATGTCCACACGACGAGGCTGCTCGGCACCATTGTCCAGCGCATACATTCGATTCTCGGGACCTGTAAACGTCCAGAAGTATAACGTCTCTGAAGCCTTGTGCCAACGAATGTCTTCTACATCCTCACCCTCAACTCTGCATAATGGGCGAAATTCACGGGTATCCATCCGGTACTCAGCCACATAGGAATACGCTTCGTCATCATTGGTAATCATCAGAAGTCTGTTATCATCTGCAAACAGCACATATGAGATCTGACTCTGCCGCTCGGAAACCGGGATAATGGATTCCGACTCACCGTTCCGATACAGGTACGCCGTCTGGTAGGTATTGGAGTATACATTCAGAATCACGTAGGCTTGTTCATCCGAACTCACAGCAATCAGATTGCTTGTGACCTCTTCCCCCTGATGAAGAAGCTCATCCTCACCCGTCTCCAGATTAATCCGGCGTGAATTGAGATAGTTCGGGTTATCCCTGCTTGTCACATAATATAAACGCTGTCCATCTTCGGATAAGTGGGCGTAATAACACCGGTCCTTCGGCTCTGCCGGAACAACGGGAAACGGAACGCCGCCTTCCGGCTTGAGTGCATATAGATGGTAGTTCTCATCTCCATCCCGATCAAACGCCGTAAGGATATGACGGCCCTGCGGGTCTGGTTTAATAAACTGACTGCTCTGATTCAAATACGTCAAGGGATAGGGATATCCACCCGGCAAATCCATCGCCCAGATATTAGGCTGACCATTCAGATTACTGTCAAAATACAGGTGCTTCTCGTCGGCCGATACAGCAAAATGGGATATCCGATACGTCTGAAAATATTGCTCTACATCCGGTTTGGGAAACTGAATCATGACATTCCTCCTCCAACTTGGTGGTTCGTTGAACAATGGTAAATTAAGGGTTTACTTGTCCATCTTACAGGTCATTCCATTGTTTATACAATAGATATGTAAGCTATTTCCTATTCCATTTTAAACAACGAAAGACATCCATCGGATCGAAGGCTCTGTTTTTCCTTCAACACATAGAGTGGCATTATACTCCATACCTACATCCAGTTTGCGAAGTATATAAAAGCACCCCTCGCGCTCAACCAGATCCAGCTTAGTGAAACGTTCATCCACCGTATTCAGCGCCCTCCATTGTCCACACAGTGCTTGGCCGCACGCTTTGATCCAAGCCTCCTTGCGAGTCATCATCTCCCACAACAGAGTGGAAGGCTCTCCTCCATTACACGCGATATCCAGAACATAACCTTGCTCTTCCTCGGTCAGGAATCGGTTAATAATGGCTTGCTGCCGCAGCAACGGACGCATCCACTCGATATCTACTCCAAGCTCCGTATTACTGGATGTAACGGCCAGCACACACAACCCCTTCGTATGAGACAGGCTGAAGCGAGGCCCACCGTGAATATACGGCTTTCCAGAGGGGCCATATTTGATTTGGATATCCCTTGCTTGTTGCTGCATATACTGTGCCAGCACATTTCGAAGGAAAAGCCTTGAAGTCATCCAGCTATGCGCCTCAAGCAGGGAGGCTTTTCCGATTTTCCACATGCGCTGCTGTTCCTCTGGAGCAAGTGTATCTAGGCCTTTTGCCACTGCTGACTGCAGCTGATACTCGATTGTAGGCAGCGCCTGCTTCCATAGATGGACCTCTGTTTTCCTCGCGTTCGACATGGCTTGCCCCTTTCTGTTAGCGTAAAACGACCATCCGCAGATGAGCAGGCGCTGCCATCTTTCTCAAACCGATTAAGATTTCTTCTTCTGTCAGCCTGGATACATACACACCGATCTGCACATAGTCCAAACCAATCACCGCATGCTCCGAGACGTTCATGCATCGCTGTTTTAGTGAATCCATATCCGCATAATAGTCACTTAGCCATTTCATTCGTGCAACCTCCAGATTGTGCAGGGACATGGCGCCCTCCTGAATCCGATCACACTGCTGTTCAATACGGGTATACAATGAAGCCGGATCTGCCGAATAAACGCAAGTATTCGAAAACGCAAACTCCTGGCGATAATAATGGTCCCAGGTGGTTCCTTTGCCAAGCAGGCCTGACTCGAAGCACTCCGTATGAAAATCGGAAGTTTCACCCAGAAGCGCTTCAATGCCAATGATGCAAGCCATTTGATCCTTCAGCTGCATCCCTTCCTCGGCCCGGAACCCGAACCTCACAAGAGGCAGGGGCAACCCGTATTCAAGTTCCATATAACGTTCACTGGACTCCTCCCGAATCCGGCCCAACGGGACCCCACCCTGCCGGGAAGCTGTATGATGTGACATCTCCGGGAACCGCTCCAGCATCTCGATAATCGCCTCCGGTACAACTGGACCCGCCACGGCAACGGCCATTTTACCTGCAGCATAATGTTCATTGTATGCATCATTTAGCTCATCCATTGTCATTTGATACAGACTGTCCGGTGTACCCGCAACGTCCAATGTAATGGGGTGATTACTGCCATACATCATCTGGGTCAGCAGCTGCAAGGATCGCCAGGATGGTTGATCTGCAAACATGGACAGTTCCTGACGAATAGCAGCCCGTTCCTTTTCAATATGTATTGGAGTAAAATACGGTGCTGCCAGCATTCGGGTAAACAGGTCCATACTTTGCTCGAACTGCCCCGTGCAGGCCATCTGGTATGTCGTTACATCATAACGTGTCAGTGCAGATGTCGAGGCTCCAAGAGCATGCAATAGCGACTTAACAGGCTGCTCATCCGGGTTGTAGAACATCATATGCTCAAGGAAATGTGCCCTCCCCGGCAGTACCGCATCATGAATTGATCCATAAGACACAGACCACGAAACAAAAGTATGGTGGAAATGGGGCTCGGGAAAGATGCTGACGTAGAGACCATTGGACAAGCGCCGCTGGATGGGCGTGGTATTCACAGCAATATTCATGATTCTCCTCCTACAGCTATGCCGAATATTCGCTCTCGGGATACAAAATCCAAGTCACTTCTTTTTTCATTCCGGCGGCCACTTCTGCCACTTGCTCTGAGGTCACACCCGCTATGGCATCCAGAAATTGCGGAGTAGTCATTGAAACCTGATTGAGCAGCCGATCGATATGGAGGGTAATCACCTGGTCAGGTAGGTCGTAGCCCACTTGCACATAATGCAGTACATTCTGAATGGCTCTGTGCAGCTCCTGCTCCCTGATGTCTCCGCTGCATAATTGCAACCACTCCGCATCTATCGCTTCGAGAACCTCTGCAACATATCCGCTGCTTGTTCCCGTTGTCACATGAAGCGTGCCGCGATAATCGTCCAGTGTACTGTAAATCTGGTATACCCATTGCTTTCGTTCACGAAGCCTGTACTGGAGCCTCGAGGCAGGCGTGGCGCCAAACAGCGAATGAAAAAGAAACAAGGCGGGATAGTTGGAGGACCCGAACCCCACCCCTGTCGTAAAGGCCACATTGATTTTGCATTGCTGAACATCCACGAGTTCCATCATCAGTTCATCAGCTTCCCGCCGTTCAGCAGTATGAGGGTCATGTGTTAAGTATGAGGCCTGCTTATCACCAGCCGCTCCTCCCACTTCATTCAATGCTCGAAACGTCGCCAAGACATGGGCTATCATCGGATCAGGCTCGAAATCGCCGATAACATGAATATGGATTGGACAACGAAGCAATTCCCTATACCACTCCGGGAGTTCACCATCACGTACACAATCCCGAAGCTTCTCAAGCTCCCCATCCCTGCCCTGATCTGCATATCCCAGCCATTCCAGACAACGCCCCCGCACCACCTTGTCCCACTCGGAAACATCATAACCGGCATGATGCTCGGCCCATCCGATCTCTTCCTGTACCAGCGTCTCCTCAAAATCAAAGCCATCATTAGAGACGGGTTCAAGCAATATCTCCGCAAGCAGCCCCAGTGCCTCCTTCGTTCGCGTCTCCAATCGGGGCAGCAAACTTCCGGGAGTACGCAAACGAATGGAGGCAAGCTGGGCATCCCCCTTGTATTCAAAGTCACATCCAAGCCCGTCCATATAGCAGGTCCATAGACGCTGGAGCAACTGTCTTTTATCCGGGGACCCCCGCCTTGGGTTGAACAGCAGACGAACAATGACCATAAACACCGCTGAAGGAATTCTCCCCTGTTCGTTAACGATACTCAGATGGATATAGCGGCTTACATATTGGCGAGTGGGCATTACATGAACCGATAGTTGATTGTGCTGCTCCGTAATAAAAGACTGCATTCCTACACCCCCTTGTCTGGCGGTTACCCCAAATTGTAGATCATACCACTCCCGGTGTTCAGTCCAAGTTGACCAAATCCATCCAGCGGTCTGGAGAACCAGTCCAGCCGACTCTCCGTTTCTTCGGATTGAAGCGGGATCTCGTCTTCTTTCCAATGAATAACCTGCTGATGGTGTCGATCCCAAAATCGCCAGAGTGCAGGCTGTTTCCGCAGCTGAGCACGAAACGGCTCATATACACGGCCTGCCGAAACCTGGATATCCTCTTCCAATGTGAACGGAGGCAGGAAAACGATTTTCGAACGAAAATCCTCAGTCAACGTCATGAAATAGGGACATACAGGCTTGCGGGCCTTCGCTAAAATACGAAATATGCCGCTCCTCGTCCGAATCCGTGAGCTCAGAAAAGGAAGTTCCACTGCGCGGTTATCCGCATTGAATCCGGTCTGTCCATCCACAAAAAGATTGAATGAGCCCCCTTTCCGCAAATGGGAATATAATCGTATGCCAATCATCTCATCCTCCGCATTAAGCAGCTCCGCCCCTGCATACTGCCGGATCGAATTCCAGGCTTGCAGCTTCTGCTCCTGCTCCACGGTCCCCTGCTCGGCGACCAGGTAAAAAGGAAGTTTGGCCTTCGTATGTCCAGCACGAATCTCCTGACCAATCGTAATCATGTTATGTCTGACAAAACCGTAGTGCCAGGTCAGCAGCGCTCCACCTTCCTCAAGCGTAGTCCTCAGATGTTCGCGTCCCTCTACCTCATCCCACTCCATAAAGGAGAACGGGCTTTTTTTGTGTTCATCAATCGTACGCAAAAAAGCCAGGTAATCCATCCAGACTGCCTCGGAAGACAATGCTGGCTGAAGCGGTGCAAGCTCCTTCACAATATTCATCAATGCATAGAAGTAGCCCAGATGAATGCCGCCTGTCCTTTCCTTATATAACTCCTCCTGGACCTGTTCCCGGTGAAACGTATATAATGCTCGGAAATCCTTCATCATCACGTCTCCTTTGTCCCTGTATTCATTGATGCTGCGGTTCCCGTCAGTATGCCTGCATGTGAAATATCCCCACAGACAGGCGAATCAAACCAGCGACGATTCCGGTCTATGCCATCCAGCATGTAAGCCAGCATGCGAAGCGCCAACTCATATTGCCCTGGGATGTGTCCGTCCCGCTCCACGCCATGCCCTTCAACCATGTCCATACCGAGATAGGGTATCGGAACCTCCAACGCTGCAACAACGCAGTTTCGAATGTTCTGCCAGGTCGGCCCTCCGCCAATCGGAAAGTCCACATATGGGAAGCTCCCCGGATCAAGGCAATCCAGATCAAAGGTCAAATAAGCCGAATCGATATCATACCTTTGTTGAACTTCAAGAAGAGCTTCCTTTACCTTCTCCGGTGTCATTTGCTCTGCCGATATTTGCACCAACCCTGGATGCCTGTACATTTGATCTGCCGAGCGAAGGCCGCGCAGACCGATCTGTACAACAGCATCAACCGTCCCATCTTCCAGCAGATGCCTCACGAAATTGGAGTGACTGGGGTGCTCCTGATGAATGGCATCAATGCCGCAATCATGATGGGCATCGAACTGGACCAGAACCCTATGGCTGCCTGCGGCCTTTGGCATCCGTTGGAGCACGCCATGCGTAATCGAATGGTCGCCACCCAAGCAACACAACAGCGCTTGTTGCTCCCTCGCATGCTCCAGAGCGGAGTCAAGTCCTCTTGTATACGGCACCTCTGCACTCGCATCTGCTCCATCCATGAGGCAAGAACCCCAATCCTGCATAATCACGTCTTCAAGTAAGCGCGTTCCATTGCCAATGTCATATAATCCCGAATTCCCGGATTGTTGTAATGAAGGATACAATACTTTTTTATACGATTCTGTACGTAACGTGTGCACGAGTCCGGATACGGATGAATGGACCAGGCTCGTGCCACCGGAATAGGGAATGCCCACGATACAGAGTTTCGGAACTTCATCTCCAATGCGTGGCTCATACAAAAAAAAAGGGACCTCCGGGGGTTCAACCCCCGGCAAATCCGGAGAGATTCGTGGCTCCAGCTTGTGCTCAGGCTCAAGTTCATAGAACTGGCTGAATGTTTTATCCGCAGCAATCCATGTATCTCCGATGCGACGCACCAGATAAGCGGGTTCGGAATAGTTCATGCATGATCCTCCTGTCCGTATTTGATTTCAGGACTGTGTAGAATAGCCCTGATTGGACATAGCTGCTTCGTCCGCTGAGATTCCTTCCTCGTGTCCAGACGGCTCTACATAATCCCGCTTCAGCCTTCGCATGAAAGGCAGGAAGAAAGACATGCCTATGACATTCATGCCAGCAATGACACCATAGAAATAGATAACCTGATTGAACAGTCGAGTCAATCCCCAACCCAGTAAAATAATTAGCAGAAAATATATTGCATTAAGGAACATGGCCTGATACCCCCGTCCACTCTGTTCCATCGTAAGCAGCGTAGTCATCATGGGTCCCATGCCAATATAGGAAAGAGCAACCACGGAAAGATAACGGGCCGCTTCCGCACGAGATGCCGCATCTTCAATCAGGAACGAAGTAAGCGGTTCTCTCCAGACCCAGATCGCAACGGCTATGACTGCGTAGAGAGCGAAGGATTGCAGCAGACCCTGACGATAGCTTGCGTAGGCCCTTGGCCGATGAGGGGACTGCAAGTTGTGATTAATCATGATACCAATCGCAGAGCCAATCACAATGCCAGGCAGAATCGCCATCGTCTGGATTCGATAACCGACGCCAAATCCGGCAACGGCACCTTCGCCAAAATGGCTGACAATTTTATTGAAGAAAAAAGTACTCAGAAAGATCATGCAATATGAGATGAACACCGGAATACCTACATGCCTGAGCGTAACAAAATGCCTTTTTGCAAAAACCAAACGCTCCATAAGTACTTCTTTGCGAAGAAACAGAATTAACAGGGATATGACCAAGGACAATGTCGATGAGATCAAGTTGGCGTACACGATCCCTTTCAGATCCAGTCCGAAAATCGATACAAACATGTACACAAGGGAAATATTCAGCACGGCCAAGCCTACCGAATTCCACGATGCCGCTTGCGCCCGACCCAGCCCCCGAAGTGCTGCACCGCTTACTGCTGCCAGAACAGCAGGAATGCTTGCGACCATCATCCCCCCCACGTATAGCGTAAACATGGGGTTAATGTCGGCAGGCACAGCATAAAACCATGACAGCACGGGAGTCAGCAGCATAACAACACCGCCTGTAAGGATAGCCAGCAGCACTGCACTTCCCATCATATGGACATATAGCTGTGTGAAAACCCGTGGACCCCCGGCACGACTGCGGGCCACCGCCACCTGAACCGACAGCTGCATCGCTTCGATGATAGCAATCATCACGAATGAGACCGGGATGTACAGCGACAGCACATACAGAACGCTCTGACTCGTATGTCCCATGAAAAATACATTGGCCAGCTGCGTAATTACATTGACCAGAGAAGCAAGCAGCATCGGGACGGCCGTTCGGAACAGCAAACGTTGGATCGAACCGGCCGTATAATCGATCCCTTGCATCGTAAGTCACCTCCACAATTCATGATGTCCTGATTTCTTGAATCATTGTTAGCCTGCTGAGCAGCGGTAAATGTATCACATGCACGCAGCAAGCGGATATCAAGCGGTCGCCATCCCACGAGACCATGACTACCCGTTCGTCCGGCGCAATCATTCCCCGCTGCAATTTTTCTGCCAGTTGTATCCATACATCTCCACTCTGGTAATCCGTATGCGGAACACACACCGTCTGGGAAGGGCCAATATGCAAAATAGAGCTGCCGCTTATGTGCAGCCCGAGCCTCGACTGCAGGATGAGATGTTCGGCTGTGCATTCATTCATCAGTTCACGGATAATATCCATCACCTCGGAGGCAAAAGAACCGGCTTCGTCGGAATGGATGTTTCTTCTCCCTGCATAGCGTACCTGCAATGCACCTTGTTCGTTGCACGCCTGAAGGGCAACTGCCATATCAGCCGTATCACCTTGATTTTCGGCTTGCAGGCCATAACCGACCTGACCATCGTCATGAAGTACGCGCTGTTCCACCAGGACAATGGCTGCGCGTTCCTTCTGGCATATGCTCCACTGGGCGGCCTGAATGGCCTCGGTACCGGCCAGCGCACCCATATGTGACAATCCTAGCGGATAATTCACGTGCCACGGAGCCGTTTCGAGCATACGGGCAAGCGGGGCATTAAGAGCATGGCGCTCGGGACAGGTCTGCGCAAAAATCAACCAGTCCCACGTAGCGTCCGTGGACAACTGCTCCATCACCATGAGCGCAAGATCCCCAGCTGTCATGCGTTTCCCATCCGCCATAAGCGAACGGGTAAGCGTTCCGACGCGACCATAATAGTGATCTTCCATGTATATGTGGGGGGAAACGTAAAAATAATCATCCGGCGTTGGCCAGTCCAGCGTATACAGATGATCCTCCGCTGTAACCCAGCAGATATGATCCACATAGATAGGGGCGCCAGCAGCATTAAGCAATTGTTCAGGCATGCTGCATCTTCCCGTTGGCATAGGCTTGGAACACATTGATCTTCTGAATGGAAGTGGTTCCTTCCATAAACTCGAATGCCCTGGCATCGCGATACCATTTATTCAGCAAAGGATGTTCCATCATCGAGCCGGGGCCCATCATACCCAATGCCATTTCCGTCGCTTCCTCGGCAAGCGCAGCTGCGCGAATTTTGCTAAGGGAGGCCAGGTACCCTTTTTGGGCATCATGATCAATCTCTGCCGCAGCATTGCGAATCATGCTTCGAAGCGAATGCAGACGCATCTCCATTCTCTCCAGTTCCATCTTTTCCTGCTCCTTGAAAATGGATCTGTGCTCCAATACGTAATCGTACGCAGCCTGCGCAACCCCAAGCGCCAATGCGGCTACACTAGGACGCATGCGATGGAATGTACGCAGCGCTCCCCACAAGCCCCGTTTGGTAGGACTAAGATGACGTCCAATAATATCCTTCTCTTCCAGTGCGAAGTTTTCAAACTTCAAATGACTGATCTGCAGTCCGCACAGCCCCATCGTATCCAGCGGGGTTGCCGTAAAGCCCTTCATGGAGGGGTCAACAAGTGCGATCTGAATGCCAAGAGGTGTACGATTGGTCTGGGCAAACACCAGACCGACACTTGCGCGGCTTCCGTTTCCTATGTAGATTTTATGACCGTTCAGCTCGATATCCCCGCCTGGATGACGCGTGATACGTGTCCCCATATCGGTAGCATCCGAACCCTTCTCCGGTTCCGACATGGCAAAAAAGGCCCATGATGCGCCCTTCAAAAAATGGCTATAAAATCGTTCCTTCTGCTCCTCATCGGCTAAATCCATCATAACGATACTGGACATCGACGGACCTGGCCCACCCAGAAAAGCTCCTGCATCTCCTGCTGCCAGCTGCTCAATCGTAATTACCCGTTCCAGAGAGGAAAGTCCATAATATCGTTCATTGCCTACCGTTACGATCGGTTGACCCCCATACTCCGGTGGAATCATCATATGATTGATGGCCTGCATGGAAGGCAAGTGCAGAAACTCCTGAATCCGCCCAGGCTCGCGGTCAATGATAAGACCGACCTCACGGAGCTCCGCCGCATACTGCTTCATGACATGCTCAAAGACCGCAATGGTTGAAGGTGTGATCATCGATAATCCTCCTCGCCTGTTAACAGCATGTTTTTCACCAATTGGCCCGTATATATATATGAAGATACACCCTGTCTCAAAAATCCGAAGCCTCCACCAAGGCGCTGGATCTGTCTAAAGGCCTCATCCAGTTCCTGATGTATCCATTCGTGAACCCGGCCAGACGGAAGGTCTGGCTTCGCTGACAGGAAGTGATCCTGAGGCAACGTCTCCGTCATATAAAGCGTTGTCAGAATATCCGCGACCATGCCTTTCACCAGTTGATGCTGGAAGGTGGATTGCCCACCAGATATACGACCAGACAAATGTCTGCGCATCTGTTCCAAACCAGCCCTGCACAATTCGGTCCGGAATTGGAGCAATCCGATTTTCAAAACATCGCCCCAGTTCGTTCCCTCGTCATTGCCGGACTCCTGAGCCTCCTCGCCCGGATTCAGCTGCACACGGTATAGTTGAATTGCGGAAGGTTCCAGCATCCGGTCCTGCACAAACACGACATGCAGCTGATCCCAACGGTACAGCCCCCCGGATGCTTCATGCCAAACCATAGGTTCTTGTTCAATCAAGCGGGCTGTCGCCAGCAGATATGCCCCTGCAGCCAAAAGCACGGGACGGTTGCTCCACCGCACAGTTGCATCCTCCAATAATTCCGAGACTGGGGCAACGGGGTCGCCAGCCGCTTGCAGTCCAGCAGGTTTCGCTCCCGCTCCCTGGAATTCAATGACCTGCATTGTCACTCCTCCTGTTCACTCGTTCTTCGTTTCCTCCATGCTCCACCAATGCAAAACCGAAAAAACTGCCCAGCCCGATGCTGACCATGATGGAGCGTCCCTTCCTGCAAACCCAGTCCTGCTCCAACCCCGAACTCAAATTAATAAACGGGTCCGTAGAGAAGGTATGCCCGATTCGCTGAATGTTATCCAGATATATCCGCTCCTGCGCCATCCCCGTTCGCCGCGAGAATTCCCTCCAGGTTGTCCAGTTGACGTTATGGGGGAAGATATGATCCACATCCTGAAGAGTCAGGCCTTTCATGGACAGCAGCTCTTCCATGCCTTGAATGATATGATCCACATACAATCGGTTAAATGCCGTAATCTCATCGGCCGTTGCGTGATAGCCGGTATGGAACCGGGTATCCCGAAAAATATGCGTCGCCTGAACGACATGCTGATGACTCTCCCTGCTTAACAGAACGGCTACGGCGGAATCACCCAGGATCGCCGATTTGCGTAGATAACGCCATTCGGAAGGCAGAAAATTGAATTGATCTGCACAGACAAGCAGCACATCCTTAATGTGAGGCTGTGTTTGTGCAATGCGTTCAAGCCATTGAAGAGCAGCTATCGACGAAGCGCAGTTCATTTGGGATATGCCATAGAAAGGTACATCTTCCATTCCGAAACGTCGCAGTACACGTTGTATCAGCCTGTAGTCGCCAGGTGTCTGCACCTGGAAGGAATGGACATAGAGAACAAGGTCTATGGCGGCGAGGGACTGCCTGCCCTGAAGGCATTCCACAGCTAGCGCAATCGTATCGTCCAGCATCTGACTCGAATCCGTCATAGGTACGCCTTCCAGGTGATGGCACTTGCGCAAAAACTGAAGTTCACCCTTCCCCAGTTCCAGGGCAGCCAGCACCTCTTCCGGCTGCTGGATCTGTTCAGGCAGATAGACGCCAATATCCACAATACCGAACGTCACGTTGTTCCCTCCTCCTTGTTACTGACCGTCCACCCTTGCATCGCCAGTTTGAATTAACAGGGCGTGAATGAATGAATCGGTATGCTCCAGATGCATAAGGCATATGTACTCACTCCTGTCCTCATCCTCCAGAAGTTCCTGTAATGCAAAGAACGGAGCTGCGCTCCAGCGTGATGGATCGTAACACCCCTTCCATCCAAAATCCTCGTACCATGAACGCCCCATACATTCCTGTTCCAGATCAGGGTGGATCAACAAGGTAACCTGACTCCGGTGAATGGATGTCTCCGTGCATAATCGATCCATTACCAGAGCCGCCGTATCGGATATGGACTGATCGGCATGTATCATCTCCACGCCCAACAGGCAGGGTCCCCTGCCTGTTCTCCGGTCAAGCAAAATCACTGCAGCGGTATCCGGACCGTTCGTTACATTCAATTCCATGGTTTCATACGGAAGAGAAGTCTGATCCATGATCAGCAGCATGCCCTTGTTGTAACCTTCCCGGCTCAAATAGTGCTGAAGCATGTGAAGTGCCACAAAAGGAGCGCCAAAACCAAGATCATTTACAGCAAAGCTGGTAAAGGACGCCTGATATCGATCCATCAAATAATTCACAATTGAAATGTCCGGGCGAATATTCGGGAAATTGTAAGCGAGCAGCAGTACATCTACATCCTGCATCATCCCATCAAGTCCCGTTGCTTCCAACAGTTCCACGCTCATGTCATGATAGGCATTGTTGTTTCGTTCCTGTAGAAGATCAACATTGTATTTTACCGGAGTATCGGCAAACATGTCCTGGTGTAAGCGCAGCAAATCGGGATGCTCAAATGGAGGATTTTTGTCCAAAAAAAGCCTGACCCCCATCTTCCGAATGGCAACAGGCGAAGCCATCAAGCCGCGATCAGCTGCTTCTCGATGTAAGCAGCCAGAGAGCCTACCGTATCGAACACATCTGGCTCCAGCTCGTCCGGATCAATCTCCAGGCCCTCAATCCGATCCTCTAACGTCATCAGCAGTTCCAGTACCGAAGTCGAATCCAGATAAAGTTCGTCAAATAAAGATGTGCTCAATTGGATGTCCTGCCGGGCTTCCGTATTCAATACTTCAGCAATAGCACCCTTAATCTCTTCAAGCAACAATGCAGTCGTCATGTTCATCATCTCTCCTTATCAATTGGTTATTGCCGTGTGGGATACTTGAATCAAATGCTGTTTGCCCAGCAGATCCTGCGGAGTATCCCTATCCCGGATCAAGTGGGCCTCTCCGCCGACAATCAGAACTTCTGCCGGACTTCCGTGACTCAAAAAGTGCGTTGGAGAAGCCGTTGGCCCGTAGGCTCCGGAGTGAAACACCCCAATCAAGTCCCCCCGTGTAATAAGAGGAAGCTGAACACGTTTGCCCACAACATCGTTGGGCGTACATAAGGGACCCGTAATGTTGTATTCGGCCACAGGCGCTTCTCCGTAACGCGTCAGGGATGCAATCGGAAAGTTGCGCTTCACGTAGGAACCTGTACCTACTGCTGCCATATGACAGTTCGTCCCTCCATCCGTCACAACAAAGTTTTCTCCATACGATTGTTTGACGTACAAAGCACGGCTGACCAGCATGCCGCAAGTACCTACCAAATATCGCCCAAGCTCCATGAACAACCGGGTATTCGGGTGCCCAAGACGAAAGGCTTCGAACAGCGGATTTATTTGTTCCGTCAGGGATGCAATGGACAGAGGCTGTTCACCTTCATGGTACGGCACGCCCAATCCCCCGCCGACATCGACCATGCGCAGCTTAATATCAAGCTCATTCTCAAGCCGCTCCGCCAGATCCAGAATATGGCGGGTATTCTCGGCAATGGGTTCTACTTCTAACATGCGGGTTCCCATGTATACGTGAAGTCCCATAATCTCCACATGCGAGCAGCCTTCAAACTGCTTCTTCCCCTGAAGAACACTTTCTTCGTCCATACCGAACTGGCGCGGTTTGCCGCCCATAGTCAGCCTTGACCCTTTAACAGAAAAGGAAGGATTCACTCTGAGAGCCACGGATACAATCCGCCCTTCATTCGCGGCGATCATCTCAATGCGCTCAAGTTCCTGAAACGATTCGCACACGATAGCATAAATGCCGTAACGTATACAGGCTGCAATCTCTTCATCGCTTTTACCAGGTCCAAGGAAAATAATGCTTTCTGGCGGTACTCCTGCACTTACAGCCGTATGCAATTCGGTCAGGGAGCATACCTCTGCCTGTGCGCCCATCTCCTGCAGCATGTGTACAATGGATATATTCGGATTGGCTTTCAGTGAATAAAACAGCTCCACATGGGGCGTAAGCGAGCCCCTGAGTTCTTGATACACCTGTCGCAGTATATCCCCATCATAGACATACAGGGGCGTCCCGAATCTCTCGGCTATTTCCGAGATGGGCAGCTGCTGAACCTGATATTCCGCTGACATTCACATCACCTCGTTTATGCAAGATAAAACGGCTTCTACCGATTCATCGATAGCTCGCAGCCGTTCAGGGGAAGACGCAATAATTACGCCATACAGGCGCCCGGAAAACAGGCTTCCTTCACTTCTGAATGCCGCATTAACCGTTGCAAAGTTGTTGATTAACAGTCCCTCGCCATTTTCCGGCTTGAACATCAGCCCGCCCAGTCTTGAGCGCAGCTCCCCGTACTCCAGCAGATGCATGAGCCGCAAAGTGTACTTTTTCGCCAGGCCGAACATGCCGTCCGGAAGCCATTGGTTTTGAATATTCGTCTGGTAAGTCGACATATTAAACCTTGCATTGATTTCGAGATTCGGCCAAACCGTGCTATCCTCGTCCAGAATTGCGTCCATGCCGGCGATGCCATAATACCCATCCCGGTGCAAAGCTGCGCCGATTCGCATGGCTGCCTCCCGAATGATGCCCAGTTGAACATCATCCAGGCGAGAGGGCATGAGATGTCCCTGGTGTACACCCTGCTCTACCAGCGACTCCTTTACGCCGAGGAATTCGACTCCACCGGATCGATCGATGAGGATCTGATAATTCAGGTCACAGATTTTGTCAATCCATTGTTCGAGCACATAATTGATCCTGTGAATGTCCTTTTTACTCGCCTGCTTCTCCAGCATGCTCATACATTTTTGAAACCGGGTTTCATCGGCAATGACGGTGATGCCTTTGCCCGATACACCCATGGAATCCTTCAGTACAAGGCGCCCGCCCTGTTCAAGTACAGGCTTCAGACGCTCGAAACCGGATGCAAGCTCTTCCAGAGACGTACACTCTACGCCAGGAATCTGGCGAATGCCCAGTTCGGCGTTGAGACGGCGCGAATAACCCTTGTCATTCACCCTGCGGAACACGTCTGCGGAGGGAACGGCAAGAGGAATTCCCGTAAGGCGGGAAAGCTCTTCTTCCTGGGCTGATGTCCCGAAGGGAACTAGAAAAGCACGAGTTCCAGACTCCTCAGACAGACTTCGCAGCTTGTCCAGAGTCTCTGAACAATTCAGAAGATTAGCAGTAATGTTCAGAGCCGGCTCATTGCATCTTGCAGCAACACACCTTGCCCGACCAAAACCGAGTGACTGTGCCTCGGCCATAAAAGCTTGATCCGGCACACTCTTGAGCAGAATGATATCGTTCTCGCCGGCGAGAAAAAGCCCCAGTTCCTCCATCCGGTTAACAACGTCTGCAGCAGAGCCAATACTCAATGAAGGCAGCTTAAGAATTTCCGGATCACTCCAATATTCCTCCACCTCAAAGTTGTTCAGGAATATAAAAGTAACATCATGCTGGCCCGTTAACGCCCACTTCAACCGGCTTGAAAAATCGGTCAACACTGTCGTCACGCCTATCCCCCCTAATTCCTGCATATTGCATCACCGCTACGCTGAAGGTAACCCCAAGACCAACCGTGACAAGCAGATAGTAATCCTCCGGTCGCAGAAGCTCCTGCTCCAGAACAGCTTGAAGATTGATATACGGATCCGAACAGAAGCAATGACCGATCTCTTCCACATTCGATGTATATATACGTTCGAGGGGATACGACAACCCGGCAGCTACTTTCTTCCAGGAAGATAAATTCACATTGTGCGGTATGATATATCGAATGTCCTGCAGTACCAGATCTGCCTGCTCCACAGCTGACAGAATGGCCTCGCATAACCGGGGCGTGTAGATCTCCTGAAATTCCCTTTGTAATTGGGGATTCCCTGTCAGCACATTGCAGTACTTACCCAGCGTAACGTTCGTAAGTCCAACCATTCGGCTTCCTTCTCCGATATTGCCAACCAGGACAGCCGCGGCTGCCTCCCCCATCACGGTTGTGTTGGGAATCAGTTGCACAACGGGGCTAAACGTTTTCTCCCCTGTCAAAATTAAAATATGATCATCCGCTTCCAATGAAGGCAGCAATGTCTCGGCAACATTTAGGGCAACCAAACCTGATGCGCAGTTCTGCTGCGTAAGCGAAAATGCGATGGCATGCTGCAATCCGTACGCCCGTTTCAGGCCTTGCAAAACTTTCATAGGAAAGGGGAAATTTTCCTGAATTGTGTGGCAATAAATGATATACTTAATTGAAGAAAGGGCTACGGTCGGATGGTTTACTACCTGGGCAAGCACATGCCCGAGCAGTGCCGCCAGATCTCCATCCCTGTCTTGCCGAACCTGTTTCAAACCATGAATTTTTTCCAGTACTTTCGTCTGGGCATTGTTGAGTCCCAGAGCATCGTTCAGTTCCCGAATGGGTACGGTATGTTCTGGAATATAAGACCATATTTGCTTGATATGCATCGGCTCAAGACACCTCGTTATCACCAACATGCGAATCTCTCTGAATATAGGGAGAGAGAGCTTCCGTGGAAGCTCTCATCTATGAATCAAACGTAATGCGATAAGTAAGTAAGATCAGGCACGGGCTGCTGCTGCGCGGGCTGCTGCCGCACGAGCCGCTACTGCACGAGCTTCTGCTGCGCGAGCCGCTACTGCACGAGCTTCTACTGCGCGAGCCTCTGCTGCACGAGCAGATACCGCACGAGCTTCTACTGCGCGAGCTTCTGCTGCACGAGCAGATACCGCACGGGCTTCTACTGCACGCGCACTAACTTCACGAGCCTCACCCAGTACGTTAGCTTCCATTTGTGCTGCTTCGATTTCTTTGCGTTTCAATTGCTCCAGTGTAATGGGAGTCGCTTTAAGGACCATTCATTTCTCCTCCTTTCATCTTGGATACTATCATTCTATAATCTCCTAAATTGGAATTAAACTGTAAATGGAGGTAAATGATTCTCTTACACCCCTTACCCCTTGCTTATGCCACTCCATCGAATCAACATACAACTCACTACTCTAGTAAAATCAAACTATATTCAAGGGACGGTGAACGAACATGCTCGGACCCAAAATCCGGGAAATCCGGGAGCAGCTTGGTCTCTCGCAAAAGCAACTGGCGGGAGAGGATATGACACGCTCTTATATCAGCCTTATCGAAAAAGGCAGAGCTGTTCCTTCTCAGCGTATGTTGAAGATTATTGCCAAGCGTTTAAACACACCTATGGAGTATTTTTCGGGAGAAAGTACAGGGGTAGATACGGATATTGGGGTAGCTGTGCTGGATAAAGCGAAGGCCTATCACGAGGAGAACAATGACCGTGCCTGCATTCGCATGGCTCACAATGTGCTCACACTGACCAAGGATGCCCTGGACCAGACAGATGCCTATCTCCTCATTATGCGCAGCTATAACCGAATGGGTGAACATCGCGAAGCCATGGACAAAGGAGAGGCCGCAGCCTTTACAGTAACCCGTACCGGAGATCGGGAGCGCATTGTTCAATACTATCTGGAGATGGGGCGATCCGCTTTTCACGCAGAGCTGTTTCATGCAGCCCGCAAATATTATGAACAGGCATATACTTACAGCAGCAGGCTTAAACACTTGCAGGATGAGCATATTCGTGCACTGACGTATCTTGGAACCACTCATTTGCGCCTAGGGAATGTGGATCAAGGTCTGGATTTCTACCATAAAGCAGAAAAAAAAGCCCGGATGACAGGACAGCAGGAACTTTATGGTGAGATTACGCTTGGCTTGGGCAAAGCCTACTACATGTCCGAGCAGGATGGGCATCTGTCCTTAAGCTATGAATGGACCAAAACCTCGGCAGATTCATATAAACGGGCAAAAAGCGAATCCTACGTGCTGGCCCTTCACAATCTTGCCGTTATTCAGCTCTATATGGGGCAAAAAAAAGAAGCCCTTCCCTTGCTGGCTGAGTGCGCCGAAATATACGACAAACGCAATCTGCCCCACAAGAAGGCTTCCATATTGGAGGAAATCAGTAAAATCTATCTGGAAGAGCGCGAGCCGCTGCAGGCAGAGGCTGCCATCAAAGAAGCCCTTCAATTGCTGGATCAGCGAGATGAAGGGATATTGCGAGCAAAACTATATCGCCTTCTTGGTGTGGTGTTCCATGAGAAAGACAACCCGGACGAAGGTTATTACTTTCTTCGAATGAGCCACGACCTGCTCAAACGCATCTATGCAGACCGTGAAGCGAACATCAGTCACCAATTACTCCTTCTGAGCAAGCAGAATGGCAAAATGGAATACAACGATTACAAAACATTGATCAAATAAGACGACGATCATCTTCTCCTAACAACTGTAGAAACCAATGAAAAGGATTCAAGGAATTCAGGGTCTCTGGACAGAGGCCCCATTCCCAGGCTTATACGATAAAATGACACATGATCAATCAACATACTCATTTAAGAGGGACCGGATCATTCAGATCAAGCAGGGTTGCAGGTAAAATTCCTTGCTCCTGTTGACCCGTAAGTCCAACAAGCCCAGTTCGTTCCCCCGAAGGTTGAATCTCCCCTGTAAGGATTGAAATCAGCACGACAGTGGCCATGCAGAGTCCACTTGCAGTTACCCGTAATTTAGATCGTCTACTCTCCACGCCCATCTCTCCTTATGTGTATCATTTGGCAATAGATCATATCCTCAGTGAACCTGAGACTTATTTTACGGATAATTGCAGTGACATTAAATACGTTAATTACCATTTACCCCCATTTACACAATGAAATTATGGATAAAAAGTCATATGCGGTTTGTCCTCACGATAATAATCCATTCTTTGCTTCATGCTGCCTGTATGCAGCTCGAACAGATGACCATCGGGATCCGTAAAATAAACGGATAATGCATCCTTTGGATCACGCGGTCTTCCGGGAACAATGTCAGCCCCGGCTGCTCTCAACTGCTGTACAGACTCGTCAAATTCCTCTTCTTTTACGGTAAATGCAATATGTGTATAGGTTCGTTCCGTATAGTTGCGAATGACGTCTTCCTGATTCAAAGCAATCCATAGTCCCGCAAGTTCGAAATACGCCAGCTTTCGGCCTTTCACCTGAATACGGGCACCGAGAGCCTGCTCATAAAAGGTAATGGACCGTTCCAGATTGGATACGGAAAAGCACAGATGATTGATCCCCTGAATATTCATTGGCTTCTGACACCTCCATATTTTCATGACCTGTTGCAATAGGATAGGTACATCCTTATTATGGGTATATTTTGCGCTAAAAACAAATGCGCTTCTTCCTCCTGTCGCACCTTCTTCTGGGCGAATGCATAGTTTAGGCGTATGAACAAATGTGCGAGGAGGATGTAAAAAAATGAATCCTGTCTATCCTTTTTACGGTGAGAAAACGGTGTGCAAGGAACAAAAACTGGCTTTCCCACCCCAGCATCAGGATCAGCAGCCAGGTCTGGAAACCTTGATGGTACCGGAACCGATCAGTGAAGATCCGGCCTACATCGGCAGCTGCAAGCTGGAGGGCAAGGTGGCCATTATTACCGGTGGTGACAGCGGAATCGGCAGAGCCGCAGCCATTGCTTTTGCCAAGGAAGGTGCAGATATCGCCATCGCTTATCTATATGAACGGACCGACGCCGAGAGGACACGTAATCGCATTGAAGAGCTGGGACAACGGTGTCTGTTGATCGAGATTGATCTGCGGTTGAAGAAAAACTGCGAGGCGGTCATTCGCACGACCATGGAAACCTTCGGCAAAATGGACATCTTGGTCAACAATCATGGCGTGCAATACGTGCAGCCGAGCATTGTCGATATTACGGAAGAACAGCTGTACCATACATTCCAGACCAACGTGTTTGCCTATTTCTTTCTCATTCAAGCAGCTCTTCCTCATCTGTGTAAAGGTGCTTCCATCATCAATACGGCATCCATTACGGCCTATAAAGGGAACGTGCAGCTGATTGATTACTCCTCTACCAAAGGGGCGGTGGTTTCTTTGACCCGGGTACTCGCCAAATCACTCGCCTCTCAAGGAATCCGGGTAAATTGCGTGGCTCCTGGCCCCATCTGGACACCGCTCATTCCTTCGAGTTTCTCCGCCGAAGATGTGCAGGTATTCGGTACCGAGACGCCGATGGGCCGGGCAGGTCAACCTTATGAACTAGCGGCTGCCTACGTCTATCTCGCCTCTCGCGACTCTTCCTACGTCACCGGTGAATGCATTCATGTCAATGGCGGCGATATGGTAACGACCTAATTCCAGGTTGGATTCCGGACGGTCAGCAGGAGAACGGCGGTCTTGTTGCGAAGAGGGTCAGGAGTACATTCGTAAATCGATCCGGTCAATCCGGAACCTGACATCTTGCGACAAGGAGCTGAACAACCTGATGAACTATGATCCACTCTACCAACCGTATCCGTCTTACCGTGTGCCTGTCTATGCCAAGCAAGGCATGGTCGCCACTTCACAGCCTTTGGCTGCACAAGCCGGTCTGGATGTGTTAAAAAAGGGCGGCAACGCCATCGATGCCGCCATCGCAACGGCGGCGGCACTGACTGTGCTGGAGCCGACGTCCAATGGCATTGGGGGCGATGCCTTTGCCCTCGTCTGGACCGAGGGCAAGCTGCACGGCCTGAATGCCAGCGGTCCTGCGCCTCAGAGTATATCGATTGAGGCGCTCAAGGCGGCAGGCCACACGGAGATGCCGAAGCTAGGGGTCATTCCGGTGACGGTGCCTGGCGCACCGGCGGGTTGGGCTGAGCTGAGCCGCCGATTCGGGCGGCTCACGCTGGCGGAAGCGCTGGAACCGGCTGTCCGTTACGCGGAAGAAGGTTACCCGCTTGCGCCGGGGCTGGCCCGCCATTGGGCACGGGCAGCCGAAGTGTATGCACGCCAAGGCGATGCGGAAGCCGGGCGGGCGTGGTTTGAGACATTTGCCCCGGGCGGGCGTGTTCCGGCCGTGGGCGAGATGTGGCGTTCGCCGGATCATGCGGCAACCCTGCGCCGGATTGGCGAGAGCGGAGCGCGAGACTTCTATGAAGGCGAACTGGCGGAGCGTATTCATTCTTTTATGGCAGAGCATGGAGGTTATCTGACCAAAGGTGATCTGGCCGCATTCCAGCCTGAGTGGGTTGATCCGATCTCGGTCTCCTATCGCGGATATGATGTATGGGAGATCCCGCCAAACGGTCAGGGGCTGATTGCTCTGGCAGCGCTCAATCTGTTGAAAGGCTTTGATTTTGACGAAAAGGAATCCGTTCTGGCTTACCACAGGCAGCTGGAAGCGATGAAGCTGGCGTTTGCCGATGGGGAAAGATACATTACCGAGGAATGCAAGATGGGCGTAACCGTGCAGGAGTTATTATCCGAAGCGTATGCAGACGAACGGCGCAAGCTTATTGGTGATATGGCACTTCCGCCTGAGGCGGGCGATCCACGGGCAAGCGGAACGGTGTATCTTGCAACGGCAGATGGTGAGGGCAACATGGTTTCCTTCATTCAGAGCAATTATATGGGCTTCGGATCCGGGCTGGTTGTGCCAGGCACAGGCATTGCCCTGCAAAACCGGGGACATAATTTCTCGCTTGATCCCGATCACGCCAACGCGCTGGAGCCGGGCAAACGGACATTTCATACGATTATTCCGGGTTTCCTCACACGCGACGGTGAAGCGGTCGGACCCTTCGGGGTCATGGGCGGTTTTATGCAGCCCCAGGGTCATGTGCAGGTCGTCATGAATACGGTGGACTTCCACCTCAATCCACAGGCTGCGCTTGATTCTCCGCGCTGGCAGTGGACCCAAGGCAAAACGATCCTGGTTGAGCCCGGATTCCCTCAGCATATTGCACAGGCATTAGCCCGCAAAGGGCATGATATACAGGCCGCCCTCGATCCATCGATGTTTGGACGCGGCCAGATCATCTGGCGCAGCCCGGACAACGGTGTATTGTGCGGCGGCACGGAAAGCCGGGCCGATGGCTCGATAGCAGCGTGGTAATACGCTGCAAGTGCAGCTGAATGAGAGCGGTAACCCTACGCTCAGGAGTATTGCATAAGATGAGGGAACAGGGAAAACCGTTCATATAAATGAATTTTTTGATTCATGATATGTAGTCATTCATCATTCGTTAGTTTCAGGAAAAGGGCAAAGATGAGATCTAATCGGTCGCTTCTCTGCCCTTTTTTTGTCTTTCTTTTTCCCGTTGACCATCAGTAGGCACAGGTTCTGTCCAGAATCATACCTCTTCAAATGTAAATCCCATGTATAATTCATGGGTTTCATTGGCGTTTCACTGGGTTTTCGTAAATTTTCACCCATACCCATTATGGAGTCTCTGCTCCTGTCCGATATACATAGAGAGGAATTGCTCACCTCACACGTCATCTCCATCTTACAGAAAAGAGGGCATATGCACATGAAAACACAATGGAAAATCAAATTCGGGTTCACCATGATGATGGTTCTGGTTATTCTGATGCTGGGAGCATGTTCGGCAGCCGATAAGGTGTCCCCCGCAGATCAACGAACCAAAGTCGGAATCGTTCTTACGGATGTCGGCTTGGGTGATCATTCTTTCAGTGACGCATCTTTTGAGGGATTGGTACAGGCAAGAAATGAGAACAGTATTGTTTTTGATTACAAGGAACCGGGAAAGGATCTGACATCCGAGGCAGCTTTTGAGCAATTTGCGAAGGATAAGGTTGATCTGATTATTGGTCTAAGCGACACGATAAAAACCGATATGGAGAAGGTTGCCCAGAAGTATCCTGATCAGCACTTTCTCATCATTGATGGGCATTCCGATCTCCCCAATGTGACCTCCATGTCCTTCAAAGCAGAAGAAGGCAGCTATCTTGCAGGTATCATTGCCGGCTTTGCAACAACCGAAGACCATGTAGGCTTCTTGGGTGGAATGGATATTCCGGTGCTTCACGATTTTCAGCAAGGTTTTGAGCAAGGGGTAAAGGCCGCTAATCCGAATGCCACAGTCCATGTCGTGTACGCCGGGGATTTTGGCAATCCTGATCTTGGAGGAAGGCTCGCGGCGCAGATGATTCAGGAACAACATGTTGACGTCATTTACGTTGCTGCCGGACTTACCGGCATAGGCTCACTTTCGGAGATTCAGCGATTGGGTAAATACGCCATTGGCGTGGACCAAGATCAGTTCTTTTTAGCAGAAAAAGCAGTACTCACTTCCATGCTCAAAAATGTAGATGTCTCTCTTCACAACGCCATTAATACGTTCAATCAGAACCAACATTCATTTCCCGAAAAAGAAATGTTTTATGGTCTGGCAGAAAACGGCGTAGGTTTAACAGCCCTACATAACATCACTCTCACGGACGAACAACAGCAAACGTTCGAAGATTTGAAAGCACAGATCGCTTCCGGCAAAACCAAAATTACTCTTGATCAATAAACAGATTGCTAATTTGGAGGCACGCTTATGAAATTGCAGGGAAAACTGATATTGAATGCCATCGTATCTTTACTGTTATGCCTTTTGCTAGTAGCCTATATCATTATTCAATTGCTGAACATGAATGCCAAAAATCAAAATCTGGTGCCAGCCATGTTGAAAGTCACTGAGCTGAACGCCAATCAGATACAGACCGAGCAGGCGCTTGATGTATACTCGTTCTCCATGACAGCTGGCAATCAGGATAATGTAACCCGATTGCTGGATGAGGGTAAGACCATGGTAAAGCAGCTCACAGAAGGCTTGCTGGAAACGGATGAACAGCTTCGCCTGATCCAATCGATCCAAACCAAATTGACGGCTCTGGACACGGGCGCCACGGAAGCCATCACAGCCATGAACAGCTCGGATGCCAAACGTTTCAGTTCACGGGTCAAAGGCATACAAAATGATATCTATATGCTGAATGAGGTGACCCGGGATCGGTATAACCAATATACAGTAGATCTGGAACAAGATATTCAACGGACCTGGCAGATTGCTCTCGTCGGAGCTATCATCCTGCTTATTGCTGTCCTGTTGTTCAACATGTACACATCGCGAAATTTGGCGAGACGCATCCGCACGTTGAAGGATGCGGCAGGACAAATTGCGAACGGCGATCTTACACAGCAGCTTCCGGAGGCACGAGGCAAAGATGAACTCGATGACTTAAACCGCTCCTTCCGCCTTATGACGGGGAATATTCGCAGTATCATCCAATCCATCGGTGCGGCAGGAAATCGTGTTGATGGGATGGCACAGGATATTGATCGCGGCAATGATACCGTGCAGGCCATTGTGCAGCAAGTATCACGAACGACCGAAGAACTGTCGATTGGCAGTCAGAAAATTGCCGAGGACCTAAGTGACACGGTCATGGTCGTGGACAAGATGCAGCATATGTTTGAAAGCAATCTTCAGGCGACTTCACAATCTGCGATCTATGGAAATGAGGTTTTGAGTTCCGTGCAGGAGGGACACATTGCCGTACAGGAACAGCTTCGACTGGCTGAAGTGAACCGGATTGCCATGTCTGAGGTAGAACAGACCGTCCAGGAACTGGAAGAGAGCGCCTCCCGAATCGCAGCCATGACTGCCTATGTATCAGACATCGCAACGCAGACAACCCTTCTGTCTCTGAACGCTTCCATTGAAGCGGCGCGTGCAGGTGAAGCCGGACGCGGCTTTGCTGTCGTCGCGGGGGAAGTGAAGAAACTGGCCGAGCAATCGGAACAATCGGTGCAGCATATCTTTGCGGCTGTTGGTGAGATCACAGCAGCTATGGGCAAAGTGAAAAACTCTGTGACACAGAGCATTCAGCTCTTTGCAGAACAGGAGCGGGCCACTGGAAAAACCGGTGAATCCTTCTCCGGAATTCGTCACAGTGTAGAGCGAATCAGTTCAAGCATTAACCAGCTTACGGAAGACATGCAGCAGTCCAGTGAACTTAGCACACAGGTTCAGCAGGCGATTGAAAACATCAGTGCCATTACAGAACAATCGGCGGCAAGCAGTGAGGAAATTACAGCTTCAACGGCTGAGCAGCAACGTTCGTTCGCCGAAGCAAGCACTAAGGTGAAAACCCTGCGGGATATCAGTGCAGAGATGCATCAGGAGCTGTTACGGTTCCGATTGTAGTGGAGTCACAATAAAGAGGGGCTATACCACACGCAAGACGAAAGTGAATTCTTTCTCTGGGGTCCAAACACTTGCGAGTCTAACGAATCGGCCAGACCCTAATAAGAGGATTCGTGACGAATGCACAGTTTAACGAACTTCAGTCACGTTATTCCGATGATTCCAGTACATAACTTGCGGCAGGACCTGCCGATCGGAGGAATAGCGTCGCTGGGATTCGTTACACCACAGATCTAGGACAATTACAGCTAACAGCATATGGTCCGTTCCTCACACCGCAGACCTGTGGAAATACAGTTAATAGCATGTGTTCGTTCGTTAAACGGTAATACGCTAAAAAGGGGGTGTCCTCGTCATGTTCATGACTATGGGACATCCCCTTCTTTATGTTATGAGTGGTTTATATTACACGAGCCCAAAGCGGTGTAAATGCAGCTTAAGAAGTAACGAGATACCCAGAGTGCAGCACCAATCATAACCCTGATTTATAGTGCATCCATGATATCCCCGGCAAGCAGAGATGCCGGATCACCGCGCAGCAGCGCGGCTCTCTCCGCTGCCTGGCCGTGTAAAAACACGCCAAAGGCGGCAGCCTGCTCCGCGCTGAGCCCTTGGGCGAGCAGACCGGCGATGATGCCAGTCAACACGTCTCCTGCACCGCCGGTTGCCATGCCGGCGTGTCCGGTGGTGTTGATGTACGCCTCGCCGGATGGCGTTGCGATGACCGTTCGTGCTCCCTTGAGCACAAGGGTCACGCCCTGCTCGCGGGCGTACCGTGCAGCGTGTCCAATTCGGTCACGCTGCACTTCGGGGGTCGACATGCCCAGCAGTCGGCCCATCTCCCCGGGGTGCGGCGTCAGGATGGTCGCCGAACCTCGTTTGCCCCAGTCGCGAGGCCCAGTTGGGCCAGCGTCTGCAAGCATGTTGAGGGCGTCCGCGTCGATGACAAGCGGGCGATCCGTATGTTGCCACAGACGGCGCAGCCAGTCTGTGTCGCCTTTGAAGCGACCGAGGCCGGGGCCGGTCGCGAGCACGTCGCGGCTTTCCGCGAGACGCAGCACGGCGTCGGCGGAAGCCGCGTTCCACTCGCCGCTCTCGCCATCTGCGGCGGGAGCGAGCATGAGCTCGGGCACGATGCCGATGACATGCGGCAGCAGTGCCGCGGGCAGCGCCCATGTGGCGAGCCCGCAGCCAGCGCGCAGCGCGGCCTTGGCCGAGAGCAGGCCTGCGCCGCTCATCGGCAGACTGCCTGCGGCCAGCAGCACGTGGCCGTAAGTGCCCTTGTGACCGTCCGGTGCCCGGAGGCGGCCCGTGTCCACGCGCAGCGTACTGCGCAGCACCTCTTCCGTCAGCAGACGGACCGAGGGGCCATGCTCCGGCGCAAGCCGCGCGGGTATGCCGATGGAGCGCACCACGATGCGCCCCGCGGCAGATGCGCCCGGGTACTGCACAAGCCCGCGCTTAAGCAGCGCGAGACATACCGTCACCCGGGCCTGAATGCAGGGCTCATATACCTCGCCGGTGTCGGCATTCAGCCCGCTTGGCACATCGGCGGACACGACAGGCTTGCCGCTGCTGTTCGCCGCCTCAATCAGCGCCGCGTATGCTCCGCGCGGCGCCCCCCGCGAGCCGGTGCCCAGCAGCGCATCCACGATGCCTGTGCACCGGCTGAAGTCCACGGCTTCGCGCCCGTGGACCAGAGCAGGGATGCCGAGCTGCGCGGCGGCATCCCGCTGCACTGCAGCTTCGCCCCGCAGCGCAGCAGGCGCATCGGCGTATACCAAAGTCACGCCAAGCCCCGCTTCAACCAAATGGCGCGCCGCAACCAGCCCGTCGCCGCCATTATTGCCCTTGCCGATCAGCATGTACCACTGCTGATCACCGGGCTGCTCCATCACGAGCGCCGGATCGGCGATGATGTCGCCACCATGGCCATGGCGATCCCCGGGCCCGGTGTGGGCCATGGAATCTGACGCCACCTTTTCATACTGCGCTCCTCGCTCCACTCCACTCCCCGAGCCCTCTTCCCGGCACAGCCGGATAACTTCCTCCGCAATGGCTCTGCCTGCATTCTCCATCAGACTGGCTGCAGGAATGCCAAGCTTGTGAATCGTATGCTCATCCACAGCTCTCATCTGTTCAGCGGTTACGATAAACAACGTTCATCCCTCCCCGGTGACAACCCTTTAGAAATATTTCATCCCTAGTGTACCTGAACTACTGTGCTTTCACTTCTCCAGACCCTCTACTCAGAATCCAGTTCCGTTTACCGGTCCGTTTCTCCTTCTTGCCTATCAGATCCGGATAAATAGCTCTTAGTAACCCACCGTAAACCGGGATTGAATAAATTGCGGATCATCCAGCTCATCCACCAAAGCCGCTGCAAAATCGCCAACGGAAATCGAACTTTCACCCAGATCATCGGTGATCACACGATTCATGCCAACCCGGAATAGGCCTGTCCGTCTTCCTGTTGTGATCGTAGCCGCAGGACTCATGTAGGTCCAGTTAATATCCGATGCCTCTATCAGGTTATACGCATCAACATGTGCCTTCGCCAGTGGCTTGACTTCCTCAGGGAATCCAGGTGTGTCCATCAGCATTTCTCCAGAATCCGTAAGCAAGCTTCCTGCTCCGCCAACGACAACCAAACGTCCTGCTTTTGCACGGCGAACACCCTCGATTAATGAACGTGTAACTTCCAATATCTCTTCCTCCGCGCCAAACTTCGGTCCATAGGCACTCACAACAGCTTCTTGTCCGGCTGTAAAATCGGCAACCTGGTCCGGGTTAAGCAAATCCCCCTGTACCACACGCAAACGCTCATGATCCATCTCAACCTTCGAGGGATCACGAACAATCGCCGTTACCTCATGACCACGGTCCATTAACTCCCACAGTATCGTCTTTCCAATCGCTCCGGTTGCTCCAAAAATGGCAACTTTCATATTAAATCCCTCTTTTCAGTAAATATCATCTTGTCAACTTACCGTTATTTTAATACTTAATCCCATTGTTATATACCTTAAACGGCTCACGCCATCTTAAACCGTCTGTGTACACTTGTAAACCATTGTGAGAAAACTTTTCCAGTCCTTTTAATCCACATGAAAAAAGCCGCAATATGCGGCTCTACAGTGACCTCCTAATTAAGAAGAAACGGAATCTCTTCATAGTCCCTTATTCATTCTTCATTTTCCAGCCCGCTGTTTTATTCCGTTCCATCTTCCTCTTGCCTCCACCACATGCCTTCCGATTTCGGACTGGTGTAGGCAAAGCCAAATTGAGCATACAAACGATCCGCAGGAACATCTGCCAGCAGACTGACCAGACCGCGAGCAGGCACATGTTCACGCAAATAATTCATGATCTCACTCATGATCAATTTGCCATATCCTCTGCCCTGCTGGTCAGGGTGTACAGCGATATCCACCACCTGAAAGAAACAACCGCCGTCTCCGATGACCCGGCCCATACCTACAATTTCATTTTCTTCACGCAGACATACAGCAAAAAGACTATTCGGCAGTCCAATCTCCGCCCCCTCCTTGCTCATCGCACTGAGACCTGCGATCTTCCGTAACGCAAGGTACTCTGCTGCTGAGGGCGGTATGTGTTCAACGTTGACTCGGTCCATGGATCATTCTCCTTCTGTTCCTGCTTGAATTCACGTACTTCCTGTGTAATAGTTGAGAGAAGCTGAACTGATTCGTATTTCATGATACACCAAGTTCATGCAAAGGAGGAACACATGTGCTTCAACACTGGATAGATGATGTCACATCACGACCAGGCTCTGATGCTGTGTTGTTCGGGGTAATGGCTGTGCTTCTGGGCATATACATATGGTCTGCCACTGAAGTTCGCCGCAGCCGTGACCGGCGAATGCGGAGAATACGAGATACATTATACATAAGTACACCACTTCTGGGACAACTTGCCGACATCAAAAATCGGAAATATAAACTTTCGGAACATGAACATCATGAATGGTTAACGGGCATTCTGGCCTGTAAGTCCGCAGCCTGCCTATCCTCTCAGCTTCAGGATCAGATCCGCGACTGTGTTCAGGATCATGATCCGGCCAGACTCGCTCTGATGCACAGGGCTTTGGAACGTGAGAGTACAGCATTATCCGATGAACTCAGCCGGGATACACAGCCCGATCATTGGGGAAAAGCCGTTTGGAAAATCATCCGGCCTGCCGCTGAACCCGCTGCGCTGTTTGCGGTGTCGGTTCTCACGATCGATCTGATATTCCGTCAGCGTCTTCTCGAGGTTTCCATCGATTCCTGGCAGGCAGCCTTGCCCTGGATTCGCTTCGTTTCCCTGATGATTACCATACTCTATGGTTATCTGCTCTGGGCCAGCCCAAGAAAGGATACAGAAGGAACAGTTTCCAAAGCGTTATCCTTGCTGATTGCATTGTGCGGCCTTTTGCATCTGATTGGACTCGCTGCTGCTCCCTATGCGCTCGGATTGCAGCTCATTCTGTTCCTCTCCGGTTTCGGCCTGACAGGAAGCCCTTCTCGCAGTGATCGTCCCTATGCGGGACACACCGATTCTGATGACGATTTGAATATAAGTACAGATACATACGCCAATGAGAACTCGGACATGGAGCTGAATCTCCATAAACCACGCACACCCGGAGCCATCTCCGAAAAGTGAACTTTTTAACTCGGTTGGACGGATGAATCACTCTCCAGTTTCATTCAACACCAAAAAAGAGAAGCCTCGAATCGTCGGCTTCTCTTTTTTTGATTTCTTACTTCTTTCAGCATGTTGCATACTTCGATTCTAATTTTATAACATTACATTAAGCCTATCCCTTCGCGCTTGCATTCGATGAGCGCAACGAGCGGGGTGAGCTGCTTCGTGCAGTGCTGCCGGATTTGGAGGCGCTGCCGGAGGGCGTATTTTCAAAACGCTTGCGTTCGGTCCGCTCCATCTGTACAATCTGACCTTCGTGTACAACGATGTGCAGCGAGCCAAACTCCATGTCATTCAGCTGTCCGGCAATGCGGTCCATCCATACCTCATCCACTTTTAACGGCTTAGCCATAGAGCCGCCTCCTCTTCTCGGGCTGCTGCCCGCTATATTTCTTAAGTGTGCTGTCATCCAACCCGACTTATAATTCATTCTTATCCAACCTATATACTTGGTTTATACATTAGCAGGGCTTCCAGTAGCTGTCAATCCGAATTTTTATGATTATGAGACCAAATCCGTTTTTATTCCAAACGTTTACCAAAACAAATAGATTACGCATGGACTTCACAGCGCTACATCACTTTTCGGAAATTGTTTTATGCCCCAGCCAGCTCTTAAGCAGCAGGGTAGCTAAAGCCAGGATCAGCAATAGGGAAGCGACAGCAAATGATGCCGAGAACTGGTACTCGTTATACAGAATCTCGACATGCAGCGGCAAGGTGTTAGTCTCCCCGCGAATATGTCCTGATACAACAGACACGGCGCCGAACTCACCCATCGCCCGCGCATTACACAGAATAATGCCATACAGCAGACCCCACTTAATGTTGGGCAGTGTCACGTTCCAGAAGATCCGCCACCCGGACGCCCCCAGTGTAACCGCCGCTTCTTCTTCCCTCGTGCCCTGATCCTCCATCAACGGAATCAGTTCTCTGGCAACGAAGGGAAACGTAATGAACAATGTTGCGATGACAATGCCGGGCAGCGCAAAAATAATTTTGATATCATGGTCGGCCAGCCACGGTCCAAACCACCCATTCGAACCAAAGACCAGGACAAAGATCAACCCGCCCACGACAGGCGAGATCGAAAAAGGAAGATCAATCAGGGTGATCATAAGTCCTTTGCCCCTGAATTGGAATTTGGTAATGACCCATGCAGCCGCCACACCGAATATCGTATTGAGCGGTACGGTAATCCCGGCAACCAGCAGTGTAAGTTTCAATGCCGACATCGCGTCTGGCTCGGTAAGCGCAGCAATGTAGACACCCCAGCCTTGCTTTAACGCCTCCATCAGCACGATCACCAGCGGTAAGATGAGCAGCCAGAGCAGCACCAGACTTGCCAATCCGATCAACAACCATTTAACCCATGGTGCTTCCGTGGTTGCACGGTTTGGCCCCGGCCCGGTTCGCACACGGGAAGCAGGCGTCAATGGAACGGAACCCGCCATATTCTATACCTCCTTTTGGTTTAGGTTGGTTCACTGCTCACTAAGCTCTGCCTGCCTTACGGCTCCAGCGTTGAAGTGAATTAATAATCAAGAGCAGGACAAAGGAGACCAGCAGCAGCAGCAAGGCTACGGCCGTAGCTCCCGCATAATCGAACTGCTCCAGCTTCGCCATGATCAGCAGGGGCGCAATCTCCGTTTTCATCGGCATATTGCCTGAGATAAATACCACGGAGCCATATTCACCTATGCCTCGGGCAAAGGCTAACGCAAAGCCGGTCAGCAGCGGCGGGATCAGATCCGGAAGCAGGATCTTACGGAATATCCGCCATCTTCCCGCTCCGAGCGTAGCTGCGGCTTCCTCCACCTCTGCCTCAAGCTCCTGCAAAACAGGCTGCACCGTACGCACCACAAACGGAATCCCGATAAACATCAGCGCGAGCGTAATGCCTGCCTGTGAATAGGCCAGCTTAATGCCCAAAGGTTCCACCAACTGCCCAATCCAGCCATTTCCGGCATACAGCGCCGTTAAGGCAACCCCCGCCACTGCCGTCGGTAAAGCAAAAGGCAGATCAATGACGGCATCAAACAGCCGTTTCCCCGGGAACTCATACCGGACGAGTACCCAAGCCAGAAGCAGCCCGAGGACCAGATCAATCAGAGCCGCTGCACCTGCAGTCAGAAAACTCACCCGGAAAGAAGCCAGTACTCGGGGATTCGTCGCCACCTCAATCAGTGTGGACCAGGTCAACCCTGTGGAGTTAAACAAGAGCGCTGCTAGTGGAATAAGTACAACCAGGCTCAGGTAGAGCACACTGTAACCCATCGTTAATCCGAATCCCGGCAGTGTGCGACTCCGGGCCGCCATCACCTTGCTCATGGACGTTCATCCTCTCTGCCTTCAGTCGGTAGGACTGGTTGGCCGTTCACATGATCACGCAACAACATCGACATCCAAGGCATTAGCTGCCCGGAACATAAATCTGGTCAAAGATCCCGCCGTCATTGAAATGCTTGGCCTGTGTATCCCGCCATGTGCCAAATACATCCTTCAATGTGAACAGCTCAAGCTGCGGGAACTGATCCTTGAACTTCTCCTTCACGCTGTCCAGGGTTGGACGGTAATAGTTCTCGGCAGCAATGGTCTGCCCCTCTTCGCTGTACAGGTATTTCAGATAGGCGTCCGCCACATCGCGGCTGCCTTTTTTGTCTGCATTTTTATCAACGATTGCTACTGGTGGTTCAGCCAAAATACTGACCGAAGGTACAACAATATCGAATTTGTCCGGACCCAGCTCTTTAACCGATAAGAAAGCCTCATTCTCCCACGCAAGCAGTACATCACCAATACCGCGCTCTACAAACGTAGTCGTCGCTCCACGTGCTCCGGAGTCAAGGACAGGCGCATGTTTGAACAATTCTGCAACGAAAGCTTTGGCCTTCTCTTCATCATTGTTGTTATGTTTGAGCGCATATCCCCATGCCGCCAAATAGTTCCAGCGTGCTCCGCCTGACGTCTTGGGATTCGGGGTAATGACCTGGGTATCTCCCTTGATGAGATCATCCCAGTCCTTAATGCCTTTCGGATTGCCTTTGCGTACCAAAAATACAATCGTTGATGTATACGGAGAGCTGTTATGCTCGTATTTATCCTGCCAGCCCGCATTGATTAGACCTTTATCTTCAATAGCATCGATATCGTATCCCAATGCCAGAGTAACCACATCCGCGTCCAGCCCATCAATAACGGAACGACTTTGTTTACCTGAACCGCCATGAGACTGCTTAACTGTTACTTCTTGACCTTTCTCTTTCAGCCAATACGCCGCAAACGCCTTATTATATTGCTCATAGAGTTCACGTGTCGGATCATAGGATACATTCAGCAGCTCAATCGCTTTTGCCCCTTCTTTGCCGCCTTCCGTTCCCCCCGATGTTCCTGCCGCATTCTTGCCACCACTGTCCGATCCACATGCCGCCAGTACCCCTGTTAACACCAATGCCAGACCAACCAGAATACCCTTATGAATTCTCTTTTTCATAGATAACACTCCCCCCGAATGGATCTGCAAGATTACCTCAGGCAAGCTGAACAGCATGGAACGCACCGAAAAAAAACAATAAACGGAGGAACCCCCGCGCACTTCTCCCTCATAAAGTCATGCCGGCCCAAAGGCCGTGTATGCTTCATCCAGAAATGATGCGCTGCGGTGTTCCTCCGTCTATACGGTGAGAACGTTATTCTGTTCACGTTACAATCTCTCATGTGACTGTAAATGACTGCTTTCGGAATTTAAAGCAATGCCATTTTTATTATTCCTACCTGTTTAGTAAGTTATATACGTATCATAAGGGCAGTGCATATGACTGTCAAACATTTTTTCCGTTTTCTGCCGATTTTCTGTTTAAGGGGCAGAGAAAGAAGAACAACGAACCAAAGTCCGTTGTTCCCTTGTCAGCGGTATGTTTTATTCGCTGTAACTCATTTCAGGATTGGCATGAGTTCATGCCCTTTCTTGCTTATTTGCCCGCATACCGGATATTCGGTACGGGAGGTGTACTCATGCCCTCTCCCAAATAAAAGCCAGTATGCGGCGGTTGGTTATAGGCTACATTTTGCCAAGCTACGCCAAGACGGTATACCGGATCATGCATCAGGGTGTAGATCCGTTTGTCCGTAACGGCGGTTGTCGTATAGATGCGCAGGGCAGAGCTGTCATTGGTCCGCCATACCACTTCTTCTCTCCAATCTCCAAACAGGTCTGCCTGCAGATTCGGAGTGGATTTCGTTCCATTATTGGAAGAAGCACCGGAAGCAGTTAACAGATTAACCGTTTTGCTATTGGCATAATCCCATTTATCGATTCGGTTGCTGTCCAGCAATTCGCGAAGCAGGTCACCGTCCCACCAGATGCCAAAATTCGTGGAGGAAGGCAGGGTTGTCCCTATCTTCTGTCCTTTGGCTGTATACAAACCACCATCTGCCCACACTTCGGCACCCTTATAACGTGGATCGATATCGGCTGCCATGCCGCGTCCAATATCTTTTGTCGTAGGTATGCCCCAGATCAACTGACCTGTACGCGCATCACGGAATTCCACTCCGGCATTGGATGCTGTCTCATGCACCTGGAATACTTCAAGTCCCGCACGATCCGGGTCCAGATCACTGAGATGCATGGCATCCCCATGATGAAGTCCTGTCGTGTAGAGTCCTTTGCCGTTATCATCTACCGCCATCGCGCCATATACGATCTCATCTTTGCCATCGCCGTCCACGTCTGCCACACTCAGATTATGATTACCTTGTCCGGCATAACCGGAATGACCTGATGTATTGGAATCAAACGTCCATTGTTTCGTCAATTGTCCATTCCGCCAGTTGTACGCCACCAGCACCGTCCGGGTGTAGTATCCACGCGCCATGACCAGACTTGGCCGCTCCCCGTCCAAATACGCAATCGCTGCAAGGAATCGATCGACCCGGTTGCCGTAGTTGTCTCCCCAATCGGACACATTGCCGCGTGCCGGTTCGTAGTTCACGGTGGAAAGTGTTTTGCCGGTCTGTCCATTGAAGATCGTAAGGAACTCCGGTCCTGACAGAACATATCCACTTGAATTACGGTAATCCTTGCTGGCATCGCCGATGATCACACCCGTACCATCCTTGGTGCCATCTGCCGTTTTCATGGCCACCTCAGCCTTCCCGTCTCCGTCCAGATCGTACACCATGAATTGGGTATAATGAGCACCCGCACGGATATTTTTACCCAGACTAATGCGCCATAGACGGGTTCCATTCAACTTGTAGGCATCGATAAACACTTCACCCGTGTAGCCGCTTTGAGAGTTATCCTTGGAGTTCGACGGGTCCCACTTCACGATCAATTCATACTCGCCGTCCCCGTCCAGATCCCCTGCACTCGCATCGTTGGCACTATACGTGTACGCTACACCATCCGGCGTTGTTCCGCCTGCGGGTACACTTAGAGGCACTGTCAAATCATTATTGCCCCATACGTTCGCTGCTGCCGAAGCAGCTTGCTCCGTTCCACTGAGTACAGCTCGAACCGTGTATTTGGAACTGCTTGTCCCGCTTGCATCCTGGAGATTGGTGCTGTTTGTTATGGGCGATGCATTCACCTTGGTTCCATCCCGGTAGACATTAAACGACACATTCGACCCTTCCGTACCCAGAAGCCGCCAACTGACAAACACACCCGCCCCTGTCTTTACTGCAACTACACCACGATCCAAAAATTCCATCTGACGCGCACCCGCAGCCTGCGTGACCGGGATACCTCCAAGACCAAGCGAAGTAACCAGTAACGCAGAACTCAGCAGGGATAGCCCCGCAGTCCGCAATGTGAGCTTCCATAAAGAACGTTTACCCATAAGACCATTGCCTCCCCAATCGAATTGGTAAGCCCGCTGTCCTTCGTTAGCACATTTATATGTAAGCGCTTTACTTAATTTATTTTAAATTAAACATATAATTCCATCTATAGGTCTCAATTAGTAATTTCACGAGAACGATACACAGCACTTTTTTAAAACTATATTTCCAGGGACACCAAAAAACTGTGAAGCCCTGTCATAGACAGGATTCCACAGCTAATATTAACATTATTGACTTTCCCCCTAGGATTTACACCACCGGAGCAATACACACCGGGCGGGGTATCTCCAATTTGAATCCGTTGTGTGTCAGACGTCCATCTTCACCATTGATCTGAAAAGCAACAAGGTTGTTGCTATCCTGATTGGCAACCAGTAGAATGCCCCCTGGCAGCAAGTTGAAGTTGCGCGGAGTCTGACCAATAGTTGAAGTCCACTCGATCGCCTCCAGCTCGCCGGATTCCTGGTCAATGTGATACAGCACAATGCTGTCGTCCCCACGGTTGGACGCATACAGGAAGCGACCACACGGGGACACACGGATGTCCGCTGCCGTACCTTCCCCCGAATGTCCTTCAGGCAGTGTGGATATATGCTGCAATGTATTGAATTCACCTCTACGCTCATCATACGTGAATGCCGTAACGGTGCTGCTCAATTCATTGATCACATATGCCCATTGCGAATTCGGGTGGAAGACCAGATGTCTTGGTCCTGAGCCAGGAGGTTGATTCGTCTCCCGATGAGTAACCAGGCGCCCCTCTTCCAACCGATACACAATAATCTGATCCAACCCCAGATCACAGACAACGGCATATTGCCCAGAAGGATCTGGCTGAATGGAGTGTGCGTGTGGCCCTTCCTGACGCTCATCGTTCAACCCTCTTCCCGTATGTTCAACCAGCGCACTCATCTCCCCAAGCGTCCCCTGATCTCCGATCGGAAATACATTCACACTGCCACTGCTGTAGTTGGACGCAAGCACCCACTTGCCATCCTTCGTAACAGACACATAACAAGGTGACGCACCTTTCGTCAATTTGCGATCCATCAGATGGAGTTCACTCGTTGCCGCATCCCGGCGATAGACAAGCACCTCTCCCTCGTCCGTTTCACTCACCACATAGAGGCAGCTCCCATCCGGGCACAAAGCCATATAGGATGGATTATCCACACCATCCGTTTCATTCATTATCCGCATCTCACCTGTATCCGTATTCAATGCACACAGAAATATTCCAGGTTGATCCGCTGATGCATACGTACCTGTATAGAAAAATGTTTCATTGGTTGCTATGGGTTCCATTAGCTATTCTCCCCCTATTCATTCAAGTATGAATTCCATTGTTATGTACTTACCCAAATCATAGACGATTGCTTCATTGGTTGGCCTCCATTCTTATGGATATGCATATCATGGGAGCGCTTGCAGATAGGCCATTGACTCTCCTATCCTCCCTCACCATAATACAAAGTATGAGACCATACAATAGTTCAACCCCAATGCGTAAATCCGACGGATTCCATATGCAAAAACTTATTGTATTGCCTGACCCGCTACTGGCGGAAGCTGCGGCTGCTCCTGTCACGTCAGGGCTGCACGTTACCGATATTGGATATTTTCACGAAGCTGAGCACCATTACCGGGACCGGCCCGAAGGATGTGCTTCGCATATTGTGATGTACTGTGTCCAGGGTACGGGCTGGTATACGCTCGCCGGCAGCAAGCGGTATGATGTTACCGCCGGAAATCTGGTGATCCTGCCTGCCCATGTCGCTCACGTCTACGGAGCCTATTCGGCTGATCCCTGGAGCATCTATTGGATTCATCTGCGCGGCGAACACGCCTCTACTTATATCGAGCCGCTGGTTGCAGATATCATGCCTTCGATTTCTCCCACCAAGGCGCAGAAATGGCTGGAACTGTTTCATGAATGTTACAGCACACTGGAGACTGGTTATTCATTGCAAACCTTGACCTACACTTCCCAGATTGCGGGTTATATGTTAGGCATGCTCGCTTATGGACACGAAACAGAAGGCGGGATGGTCAGCAGCAAAAGAGCAGCAGAACATTCTGTGCAGTATATGCTGGAGCACCTTGAAAGTGGGGTTACCCTCAAGGAACTGGCTGCACAAGCCCGTTTGTCTGCACCTCACTACTCCCAATTGTTCAAACAGGCTACGGGACATTCACCCATTGATTATTTCCTGCGCCTCAAAATTCAGCATTCCTGCCGCTATCTTGATTTTACCGATTGGACCGTAAAACAGATCAGCTCCGAGTTGGGGTTCAAGGACCCCTATTATTTCTCACGCCTGTTCAGCAAAATGATGGGACGTTCACCCACGGACTATCGCAATAAATCAAAAGGGTAGATCATCGAAGCGTCAAATGATTTGTTATGAATATTTTGGAATACAGCATGGGAAATAACAGCAACCTTTTGAAGGGAAGGGTCGTCTATAGGGGCAAATAGCTTTTATATAAAGGGATGACCCCTGGAAAAGTGAGGCGAATCTGTAATGAAAAAAAATAATAAGTTGGCTGCATTGACCGCCGGAGCTTTACTTACACTCTCTCTGAGCGCTGGTCCAATTCACGCTGCTCAAGCGGGATTCACCGATATTCAAGGCATTGCGGGAGCAGACAAGATTGAATCCCTGCATCAGGATGGATTAATTAAGGGAGTGAGTGATAGCTTGTTCAAGCCGGAACAGGAATTAAATACTGCTCAGGGCATACAGCTCATTGCCGATGGACTGGATCTGAATCTGGACACGATCCGATTCATCAAACAACCACTGCCAAGTGACTCCTTCTCCCACGTAAAAGATGGCGTATGGTACAGCGATGCTTTTATCCGCGCCAAATACAATGGAATCAAAATGTCAGATGATATTGATCCATCCAAAGCACTGACCCGTGAACAGTACACCCTGTTCTTGATGCAGGGCATTGAAGCCAAAGGTGGTCTGCCGATGATTAACATCAAACCGGTAGATATCACGGACGAACAGGAGCTTACTCCCGAATACCAAGGCGCTGTTCAACGCTCCCTTGTCTTGAAGATTAATACGCTCGATGCGGACGGCAATTTCAATCCGAAAGATACCATTACACGCGCTGAAGCTGCGGTTATGATGTATAACGCCAAGGCCTATATGGAAGACTTCAATGCACCGAAAATCCCCGAGGCACCTGAAAAGTAATGACTACGGGAGGCCTCTGATCCTCCCTGATCCACATTTAAAAGCAAAACAAAACAGCCACATGCTCCCTCAAGAGGAACATGCGGCTATTTCTGTTATATCTTCTAATATATGATTGTACGCCGGTATACCGGTATTCAGATCAGGATTAGAACGATCCTTTAACCACAACTTCAGACAACGGGAAACGACCTGCTGGACGAGCTGGTTGAGCTGCCTTACCCACAGTAATCAACAGCGTTGGCACGTAACGTGATGGAATGTTGAATGTTTCGATCAATTGTTGCGGGTTGTAACCACCCATTGGGCAAGTATCATATCCCAGGGAACGTGCAGCAAGCATAATATTCTGTGAAGCAAAAGATGCATTGCGAATCGCTTCGTCACGGGCGATTTGCGGATTTTGGTAAGCATTGTTGATCTGTCCAACCAATGCGTCACGAACTTCAGCTGGGATCGCACCTGCTTCAACAGCCTGGTCATAAATCACGGCGTTGCGGTTCGCTTCCAGATCTCCGAGTACAGCGATAGTAACGGAGCTGTCTGTGATTTGACTTTGGCCGTAAGCGATTGGCAGCAACTTGGCTTTGTCCGCTTCGGATTCGATCACGAGGAATTTCCAGTGCTGCAGATTCCATGAAGACGGTGCTTCGGAAGCGGCAGTCAGGATCGCGTTCAGATCCGCTTCAGGCATAACAAAATCTTTTTCATACTTTTTGACAGCGTGACGTTCGTTAATCACGCGAAGTGTTTCATTGTTTTCAATGCTGGACATGTGTTCCACTCCCCAAGTTCTTTTTTATTTTTTTTACGTTCGCAAGGCCAAACTCTACCGAGTACTTACCCTCCGAAAATAACATCAGCGCAGACGATCGCTTCCATCTGTGTTCACGTTATGCCCGGAATCGCCTAAAATCATGAACGGATCTTACAACCGGAGCAAACGTCCTTATACCTGTCCAACACACCTGTCAGCAGCAGTCCAAGGCCAGATCATGAAGAAGCGTTAGCATGTTGATCCGTCATGATCTATCCTTTGTGGGCAAAAGCTCTCTGGACAAGGAACATTCTTCCCCATTGCTGATCCGATGCTTCACATCCTCAATGGATATGCGGTCAAAATAAGCACTTAGCGCTTGTTCGCCTCCATCGTAGATGCCTCCCATCACTTCTTTCATATTGGAAGAAACGACGCATGGTGAGCCTGATTCTCCCGAACACCAGCTGGGACCAAGCGACCCGCCCGCTACCAGTCTGTACAGTTCTCCAAGCTTGATGTCTTCACTCGGACGGCTGAGCAAATATCCTCCGTGGGCACCTTCCTTGGTGGTCAGGTATCCATGTTTCCGCAGAACACTAAGAACCTTGCGTACCCTGGCTGGATGTGTACCAACACTTTGGGACAAGTCTTCACTATTGGCCATACATTCATTGTTCATAGACAGAAAGACCAGACAGTGCACAGCAATGGTAAATTCACTGTTCATTACTTACTCCCTTCCCGGCACCTTCACCGATGAAAATTCATTCCAAGGTAAGTATAACTGTTATTATAGGAATAACAGTTATGTTTGTCAACACTCTCCAACAGTTGGCTAGGAATCCGGATTTACCCTGATATAACCGTATTTACAACCTGCTTTCGTCGATTGTATATCCTCAAATTCGAACCGTATTTCCATGAAAAAAGAACAAAAAAGTGAGCCAGTCGCTTCGCGACAGGCTCCAATAAGATAGACATATGAAAGGGCTTACGTGATTATTATAATCGGTTATCGCCATTTTGAAAACGCTTTTTTTGTCAAGTGGGTCATTATTTAAAATTTTTCTGTTCGAAAAGAATATCAACAAGGGGATTGCCAAAACTAATGACATTAGTTATATTACTAATACCATTAGTTTTGAGGAGGATTTTATAATGCGAATCACCCATGAACATGCTGTCATTCAAATTTCATTTCTTCCACGGCTTTTCCCCGTGAATGTATATCTTGTCGAAGAAGATGAGGGATTTACCCTGATTGATGCCGGAATGCCATTCAGCCTCAAGGGGATTCTGTCTACTGCACAATCCCTCGGCAAACCCATTACCCGAATCATTCTAACTCATGCTCATGGCGACCATGTTGGTGCACTTGATGGCCTTAAGGATGCGCTGCCCGAAGCTGAGGTCTGCATTTCCAGACGAGATGCTCCGCTGCTGGCCGGAGATGCTTCCCTGCTTCCCGATGAACCGCAAACTCCTATACGGGGCAGCGTGCCCAAAGCGATACGCACCCGACCGGATCGCTTGCTGGATGACGGCGACCAGATCGGCTCCCTGGTCGCCATTGCTACTCCGGGCCATACGCCTGGCCACATGGCCTTCATGGATATGCGCAGCCGCGTGCTGATCGCTGGCGACGCGTACCAGCTGCATGGCGGTCTCGCCGTATCCGGCCGCCTGCGCCCGCTCTTTCCGTTCCCGGCGCTTGCAACGTGGAACCGTGAACTTGCTCTTGCCAGCGCGAAACGCCTGGCTGAGCTGGAGCCGTCCGTGCTCGCTGTAGGGCACGGACGGCTGCTGCGCCAACCCGCGGCGGCCATGCACGCTGCGACGGCTGACGCAGAGCAGCGGCTGCGCCCTGCCAGGGGGCAGCTGTGAGCCCGCGGCAGGGCCTGGATCGCGGCGCTCTGTTAAGCGCCGCCGCCCAGCTTGCCGACAGCGACGGATTCCATGCGCTGACGCTGGCCGCACTGGCCCAGCGGCTGGATGTGCGCTCCCCATCGCTGTACAACCACATCAGCGGGCTTCCAGGGCTTCGCCAGGAACTGGCGCTGATGTCTGTGCAGCAGCTCAGCCGCACATTAACCGCGGCGGCGGCTGACCGCTCGGGCGACGAAGCCATTCAAGCGGTTGCTACCGCATATATCGGCTTCGTCCGAGAGCATCCGGGGCTGTATGAAGCCTCATTTCATGCCCCGGACCGCGAGGAACCGCAGCTCGCTGAAGCCAGCACAGCTGCGTTGGAGGTGCTGCTTCATATTCTGCAGCCCTACCCGCTAACCGAAGCGGAAGCATTGCATGCTGTCCGTGGGTTGCGCAGCCTGTGTCATGGCTTCGCCTCCATGGGCGCGCAAGGCGGCTTCGGCATGGACTTTGACCCGGACGAAAGCTTGCGTCTGACCATTGCCGCTTTTTTGAAGGGGCTGCATCACCTTCACCAAGCCTGACCGTTTCGATAAACCATAGTGAAGAGGGGCTTTCCCATAAGTCATAAGCATGACGATGGGCGCCCCTTTTTATCATTATTATGATCTAATGAACCTGGCACACGGATTATCTCTCATAGGCGCCGTCCTAAAATGTAATGAATCACAGAGACGTTATTTTATCGGTTACGTCGCTTTTTAGGCTCTGAGGCCGTGTTTGCACTGAACTAACGCCACTGAAGTTCGTTAAAATCGGTATGTATTGAGAATCACCGTTTATGGTGCGGTAGATTCGTTAGGCACCTTACAAGTTTGGCGTATTACGCTGTGCAGCCGTGCGTTCATGCTTACTGAAGTGGAAGCCCTTTCCTGATAGTCCCCTCCATATGTATCCCGGTGGTGTCCCTTGTCCTGAAACGGCTTTTCTATTGCCAGGGTTGTCGCCCTGTCTGCACTTCCTGCAAAATCTTCTTCATAACAGGCACGTAGACTTTCCAGTAAAACAGGTCCGGAATCCCCTTTTCATTCGGCGTAAGCTTGTTTCTCAGTACCTCCCATCCCTTGATGCGTCGCCAGAACGAATAATGCTTCATCTCACCGAATGTTCCTGCCATATAGTAAGACCGATTATGGTCCTCATGACGAATAAGTGCGGGGAATGGTATTGGTATGCCTGAATCCTTCAGTTTCTGTTGACCTTCCTTGGTCAGGTCGGTTCCATACCAGGCCAGTACGGAATCTTTTTGCTCCGGTACAATGACGTCAAACCAGCTGCTATAACGGATATCCTTAGAAATCCCACTCCATTCTGCACCTTCTCTTGTGAAGGAAAATTGGACATCCTCCGTCCTCACATCCCGCCCTTTCTGGAGTACAATCACCCGACCATTCTCATGTACAAGAACAATGCCCGCTCCATGAAAAGACCAATTCTTCTTCTCGCTGCGTTCATAGTTCATTCGCACTCTCTGCGATACTTCATCCATATTCTGTAGATCCGATACGGATCTGCCCTGCCACCCGCTGCTTCTCATGCCCAGAACGGGATACAACTGCTCTTTTGTCAGGTCAGAAGCGATGTTCGACAAGGCACTGGACTCAGCGACAATCGATACACCTTTATAGGCAGCTTCCCGAATTTTTTGGGCATCGTATATCGTGAGACCTTCCACGATTTGGCCCTGTTGATGTTCGTCTGGATTATCCGATGACATATTTTGGTGTGACGTCAGATAGATCAGGTCCGTATCCGTCACCTCATCAGGTAAGGGTCGCTTCATCGGAAGAGTGCCGTCCCGGGTGTCATATCCGTAGTAATCTTCCTCGTACCTGTAACGCTCCCCGGTCTGCTGCACAATCTTCTGCTGATTCAGGAGCCATACCAATCCCTTATGTGCTGCATAGGAAAGATCAGGTTTGCTTTTGTTGATAATCATGATGTTCAGTGGTGTCGAAGCCTGCGATTGCCACAAGATCCAGGGCACAACCAGAACTACCGAAACCACCGTCAGACAAGCCATCGTCCATACCTTGACTGGTCTGTGAGTTCTATTCATCGAAGCGTTTTCCTCCTTGCTCTGTTCCAAGGTATTCCTTTTCCTTTTCATTTCGTAAACCACAGCCTGCCCGCAAGCTGTCTCTGCCAGCCCAAACGCTGTTTCCGAAAGCTGGCTCCACACGTCGCGGGTCACGGACATACAGATGAGTGGGGGATGTATATAATACGTCCACGCCCTTTCATCTGTTTCATGCGTTGTGCAGCTGCAGGACTAGCTCGCACCAGCCCCAGGCCACTGATTAGAAAATATTGATTCCCCTTACTCGAATAAACCGCCTCACGCGGGGTACAATAAATACAAATTTTCCAAATACATCCTGTATGTTCATTCCGGGTCGATGAGACACTAAGCATTCTATCGGCTTTCTGCGTTTGTGATATAATAGGAACAGAAAATTCCGGTGATTGGCATCATGTTCCGGATATCCGGATAACATATCATTCCAGAAAGAGGGAGTTCTACGTGGCTCAAATCAGTCCGTCTTACCTTCAGATCGGCGCAACACTGGGGATGCTCATCATGGCCCTGCTTGCCATTTTCATTCGAATGAAAGCCAGCCATCGCCCGGTTACCATTCGCAAAATCCTTATCCCTCCGCTGGGCATGAGTACGGGCTTTCTTATGTTTGTTGTGCCTGAGACCCATGTTCCGCTTCTGTGGGCATTCATCGCACTGCTGGTGGGCTGGTTTATTTTCTCGTACCCCCTCATTCGCAGTACCCGATTTGAACGCGTTAACGATGAAATTTTCGCCACTCGTTCACGAAGTTTTGCTTTCATTCTGCTTGGATTGCTGGCAGTTCGTTTGATTCTGCATGAACTCATCCAGCGCTATGTGAGCATCCCGCAAACAGGCGGATTATTCTTCCTGCTGGCCTTCGGCATGATCGTACGCTGGCGCGTATATATGTACAAGCACTACAAGGAAGTTGTGACTGCTGAATCATAACAGACAAACCAAAAGACACGTTCTCTGCACTTCATTGAGTGCGGAACGTGTCTTTTGCTGTTCATGTGAGATACGCTAGAAGTCAATCCATATCTATTCAGGGTCTGCAACTTTCACCAGTTGTTTGCCCAGGTTATCTCCGGAGAAAAGGCCCATAAAAGCTTCCGGCGTGCGCTCAAAACCATCCACGATGTTCTCTTCGTATTGGATATGACCTTCCTTGATCCATTTTGCCAATTTGGAACGGCCCTCTTTGAAGGACTTGGCATAATCACCCAGCAGAAAACCTTTCATTAACGCTGTATTGGTTAGCAGCAGCGTCTGTGGACGCAAACCAATGTCCGGCTTCTCCAGATTATAGGACGAGATCTGTCCACAGAGCGGAATGCGCGCATTTCGGTTGATATGACGCAATACGGCATCAGAGATGTCACCGCCAACGTTGTCGAAGTATACGTCCACACCATTCGGACAAGCCCGTTCAATGGCAGCTGACATATCCTGCTCGTGTTTATAATTCAATACAACGTCGAATCCCAGTTTTTCTTTCAGGTACGTACATTTTTCGTCAGAACCTGCGATCCCGACTACACGTGCACCTACAATTTTGCCGATCTGACCTGCGATCATACCCACAGCTCCGGCCGCACCAGATACAACAACCGTCTCGCCGTCCTTCGGTTTACCGATGTCTTCCATGCCAAAATAAGCCGTCAGGCCCGTCAGACCGAGCGCACCCAGATAAGCTGTGAGCGGTGCCTCTTCTGTATCAATCAGGGTAATATCTGCTGTATTTACTGCTGCGTATTGCTGCCAGCCCCACATTCCTGATACCAGGTCACCTTTGCGCAGATTCGGTTCCGACGACTCTACAACCTGCCCAATCGTCCCACCCTTGATCACTTCGTTCAAAGCATAGGGGGGAGCATAAGATTTTGTATCTTTCATCCGGCCCCGCATGTACGGATCTACAGACAAATATAGTGTACGTACCAGAACTTGTCCTGCTTCCGGTTCAGGAAGCGGTGCATTAATGAATTGGAAGTTTTCTTTGGATGGGGCACCTTCGGGACGTGATGCAAGTACGATCTGTTTATTTTCAGACACCAAAATAACCTCCTTCTTGCCAGTGGACCAGGGTTGACCCTCTGTCAGCTGATTTCATTCACCACCGGCTCTATGTGTAACGCCTCTTATTAGTTTAAACCGAAACAGGCGGATCACAAACGTGGGCCGCCTTGAAATATGCAAATATCACCACATTGTAGCAATAGCATGCAGGGTGGGAGTGATTATTGAGCAGTCAGAATCACAGGGCCATCCGCAGTAATGGCAATGGTATGCTCGTATTGGGCAGACAGACTTCCATCCTGGGTACGTGCCGTCCAACCATCCGAGTCCAGCTTGCTGCGATACGTACCGATGTTCAACATCGGCTCAATCGTAATAACCATACCTTCCTTGAGACGCGGGCCCCGATGTGGAGGGCCGTAGTGAGGTACTTGAGGTTCCTCATGCATCTTCTCACCAATTCCGTGACCGATAAATTCACGCACAACCGACAGGCCTTCGCCTTCCGCATATGTTTGAATCGCATTGGAAATGTCTCCGATCCGGTTGCCAACCACTGCCAGTTCAATCCCTTTGTAAAGGGAAGTTTTGGTCACATCCAGCAGGTGCTGCGCTTCAGGAGTAACTTGACCCACGGCGTAAGACCATGCGGAATCGGCCAACCAGCCGTTCAGATTCACAACCATATCAATTGTAACGATATCGCCGTCCTTCAGCGCATATTTTCCCGGAAATCCATGACAGATCACATCATTAACCGATGCACATGTCGCATACTGGTATCCGTTATATCCCTTTTGCTCCGGCGTGGCGCCATTTTTCTTCATAAACGCCTCTGCAAACTGATCGATCTCTTGTGTTGTGATCCCCGGGCGAATCATTCCTGCGATTTCTCTATGGCATGCGGCAAGAATCTCTCCGGCCTTTTTCATATGTTCGATCTGTTCTTTGGTCTTCAACGTAATCATTACAACTACTCCTTGTCCGTTAAAATCTTATCCTGTCTTCTATTGTAACGCGAAACGTTCAAAATAAAAAATTCCGTGTAGTCATCAACATTCTATTATACGCCAAGCCATTGTCCAATGAATACATTTCTCGCGAAAAAGTGAAACCCCTTCCGGGATAACCCCGTATAAGCTAAAAACGGTTGAAGACGAAAGGATGAACTTTGATGTTCAAAAAGATTATAGGCAAACTTCTCGATTCTAAATCTTCATCTCACCGTAGGCGTAACAGCTCATCGGATCGACGATCTTATAAACGTTACAGCAGTTCTTCAGGCAAACGTGGGTACAGACGTTATTCGTCCTCGGATGTAAAACACCGGGATAACCGACATGGCTCCGATTATTATAAAAGCAGAAAATACAGCTCCAGCTAAGCTGCTGCCACTGTATTCCAACAGCATTGTTCTTATCAGCTAGCCCAGTGCCAAAATAATTAATAGGCATATGTAATAAAGGGGGTCTGCCAGCCGTATTGCACGGTCAGCGGAACACCCCTATTTTATTTCTGATACGTTATGAAACTCTCATAAAAAAAGGAAAAAGACCCCTGCAGAAAGACACCCAGAGGTCATGAATAGCAAATATATAGGATAAGCAGCGTTTCGTTTACCGCATATTCAGCAGCATACACTCTATCTCGGCCTGTAATTCCGCAGCCCCTGCTTCATAACAAGGACGCAGCCCCAGAAGTCGCTCCAGCATATGGCGCAATTCAGGTGTGAGCTCAAGTTCTTCCTGCCAACTGGCAGGTTTCCGACCCTTCTCCGGCTCATAAGCCGAATACAGCATAAACAGCAGAAAATGACCGAGATCCTGCAAATCCTGCTCAGGGGCGGCCCGTTCGTCATCAGGCTCGGGCAATTCACGCATCCGGCGTTTCAGCTCAGGCAGCAGCAGCTCCCCCATGCGCCGTGCCAGGCCAAAATCAATCAGATGAACTTGCCCGTTACGCAAAATAACGTTCGGGATACGTACATCCCCATGGATAAATCCCTGCTCATGAACATGAGCGATGGGAGTCAGCAGCAGGCTTACCAGTTCCAGACATTCCCGCTGCGTATAGGTTCGGCCTTGCTCAAATATATACTGCTCCAGTGTCTCCCCCCGAACATACTCAATAACGATATAACGGCGTCCCCGGTAGGTGAATGAGTCCAGCAAATCCGGAATGGACGGATGATTCATACGGTTCATCACATCCGCTTCCCTGGCCAGCAGCCGTGCAGCAAGTTTGCCCTTGCTGGGTTTGGATTCTTTTAACGCCACATCCCTGCCGGTCTGTGCATCGGTACAGAGATATGTCAGTCCATAGCTCCCCATGCCGAGTAATGCATGTATCGTATAACGGCCTGCAATCATCGTACCTTTCCGCCGAGGGCGGTCTGTCCATAGGCCCAGCAGTCTTTGCCAGCTTCGTCGCAGCTCCACAGATCCTCCCATGCCAGCCGTCTGATCTCAACCTTATCTTGTATAAACAGGGTAGATCAGCAGCCAGTCTTCTTGATGTTGTATGGAGACTATTATATCAAGCTGGTTGGACGAAATCACGACATGCCCAAACCTCGCTCTCAGGCTTCTTTATGCTTCTTTGGCAGCAGGCCAAATAACATGCGCAGAGATGTCCCCTTGGGTTTGCGTTTTCTGCCCTGAAAGCTGCGCAGATTGGTGACCAGTTCCCGGTCCCGTTCCTCTTCCAGCTTCTCGTTCATCCATAAGCGCTGTTTCTCCATCTGCTCCTGGAGAGCAAGATGGGTATCCGCCAGATGCTGCAGTGTTAACTCCAGCTCGTCCACCCGCTGTTGCAGCAGTTGCACGCGATCATCCTGCTGTTCTACAGCACCGTGAGTCACTTCACTTACCAGTTGTCCAAGTCCTTCATAAGCTCTTAGGGTACCCGTTAGCATCGGTTCAGGCCCCTCAGGGAAAACCTCGGGCACGACGGCTGCCGCACATTCCTCCACTGAAGAACTTTCGATTGCCATCACAGGCACATCCGGAGTCAATACGGTAACCACTGCATCCGCCAGGGGCAGGTTATGCTCCCTGAGTTCTGTCATGAGTCGTTCAATGCACAAGATATCATCTGATTTAAACAACCTGGATTTATTGGCGGAGCGCTCGAATCGGTACCCCTGTTCCTCAAGTGCTGCCGCATATTTACGAAGAGTACTGGCACCAATGCCCAGGCTCTTGGCCGTTTCCGTCGTTGCTCCTGCTTCTTCGATCATTATTATTCCCTCCCGGAATGAAGTCTTTTTGAAAACAAGATGGTGGCGTCAGTGTTCCCTTCTGAAACTGTCATCGGATCGGGTCAACCTGTCTCATGGATCAAATACACATTTCATTGGCTTGTCCGTATGTATTCGTCAGCTTCCTTTCAGAACCCTTTGACGCATTTCTTCTGTTTCTGTGGTTTCATAAGAACTTTTGTCGGGCCTCTTATTCGTAAAAATAACCCTCTATCCGACATCAAACATGAATGCTGTCATGTCGAAATTCGGCCATGCAAATGCCGTCGCAATGGATAAGATATACTATCCATGTCAATATTGTTAACTCCACCACTCCAATTCGCTCCCGCGACAGAGGATATCATTGCTGCACGGCTTTTCCATGTGTTATCTTATGTAACGTAGAAGCTGTTTCTGGCATAAAATAAAGGACTATACTTAACATAAGTCTCATCAAAAACGGATAAATCAAATGTAAATGGGGGCTGAACGGCAGTGTTAGGCAAATCAGGTAAAGTAGCGGTGATCGGGGCGGGACTTGTCGGTTCAAGTTGTGCGTATTCCATGATTAATCAGTCGATATGCAGAGAAATTATGATGGTTGACCGGACGTATGACCGTGCTGTTGCGCAGGCACTGGATTTTTCCCATTGCATGGATTTCACACATAACCGAACGAAGGTTTATGCTGGCACTTATGCGGACTGCGGCAGCATGGATGTCATTGTACTGACTGCCGGAGCGAATCCGAAGCCGGGACAGACTCGCCTTGATATTTTGGAGGAAGCCGAGTCCATTGCCAAAGATATTGTCGTTCCCATCATGAATAGCGGATTTCGGGGAATTTTTGTCGTCGCGGCCAATCCGGTTGACATAGTAACTTATATGGTATGGAAGCTGTCCGGCCTTCCTCGTGAACGCGTCATCGGTACGGGGACGTCCATTGATTCATCACGGCTCAAAACGCTGCTGTCTGAGGTGTTCTCCATTGATCCACGCAGCGTGCATGGATACGCGCTCGGAGAGCATGGAGAATCCCAATTCGTGGCATGGTCGCATGTGACCATCGGAGGCAAACCGATCATGCATATTATGGAGCAGCACAAAGAACGTTTTAAACATCTGGATCTGGAGGATATCGCCCGCAAAACAAAAGATGCCGGGTGGGAAATCTTCACACGTAAAGGGTCCACCCAATTCGGAATTGGTAATGCACTCGCACACATTACCCGTTCAATTCTCAACGATGAGCACAAAATCATCGCCGTCTCTGCGATTCTGGATGGAGAGTATGGACAGAGCAACGTCTGTGCCGGTGTACCAGCCATTATCGGCGGGAACGGAATTCAGGAGATCATCGAATTGAATCTCGATACCGCGGAACGTGAGAAATTCGAGCGTTCCTGTGAAGTATTGTCGGGCAACATTAATCGTCTAACCCTGGTATGATCCATCCCTTCTGCAATGAAATAATCCTCAACTTGAATAAGCCGATGAGCTTCCGAGGCGGAGGCTTATTGGCTTATTCATTGCATGTTTACCTGTAATATATCCGTTCACAGCTCAGCTTGGTGCAAGCTGGGGTTCATCTGTCGGCCCCCATTGTTGAAGTACCCGTTTCAATTCACTCAGCATGACCGGTTTGCTAATGAAGTCACGCATCCCAATCTCCAAACAGGCTTCCTTGTCTTCGCGTTTGGCATTACCGGTAACCGCAATAATAGCGGGTATCCGCTCCTGCGGAATCAATCGGTGTACAAGGTCTGTCGCTTTGAGCCCATCCATGACAGGCATCTGCAGATCCATCAATACGATATCATAGGTATTCTGCGAAATGGCTTCGATCGCCTCGACCCCATTCGTGCATACATCGGCTTGATAACCAAGCTTCTCCAGATACTCTGTGAGAATTTTTCGATTAACCGGATGATCCTCGGCCACCAGGATACGCATCGCTACCTTATCGCCCTGGCGTGTACGATCATGGCTGAACTGGCGTACTGACTTCTCCGCAGATACATCTACACTTGTTGCAGGCACTGCGAAACGGAAGGTCGAACCTTTCCCCTCCTCACTTTCCACACTGATACTTCCACCCATAATTTCTACGAGCCGCTTCGATATGACCAGCCCGAGACCGGTACCTCCATACTTGCGGTTAATGACCGGGTGAAGTTGGGAGAAGGATTGAAATAGCTGATCCAGTTTATCTTCTGGAATACCAATTCCTGTATCCTTTACTGCAAAGTCCAGCACACTCGTTTCCGGACGGCTGCCGCGAATGATATCAACCGCGACATCAATACTGCCCTGATTTGTAAACTTCAAGGCGTTACTGACCAGATTGACGAGAATCTGCCGAATACGCATCGCGTCACCCACCATAAATTCAGGGATATCCGGATTAAGACGATACCGTATCTTCAATTGTTTCTCTTCTGCCCCAGGCGAGAACAGTTCCGCTACCTGCTCCAACATTTTGCGTAACGAGAATGGTTCGTAGGCCAGAGCCATTTTGCCAGACTCCAGCTTGCTGAAATCCAGGATATCATTCAGAATGTTCAACAATGCATCCCCGCTCTCACGGATGATCTCGGCATATTCACGCTGTTCCTCCGATAGATCGGTGCCAATTAATAATTCTGTCATGCCTACAATTCCGTTCATCGGTGTACGAATCTCGTGACTGACCATGGACAGAAATTCCGACTTGGCCTGTGCCGCAAGCTCAGCCGTCTCCTTGGCGCGCATAATTTCACGATCGCCAGTCACATCATTAAACACGATAACAGCGCCCTGGATCTGACCTTCGTCGATGATCGGTGTAACCTGGTATTCCACCAGGAAGCTTGTCCCGTCTTTACGCCAGAACACATCCTCCTTAACCGTACGGCACTGCCCATCCATCACTGTCATCTGAATAGGACATTCTTTTTTGGGGAAATAACTGCCGTCTGCACGGGAATGGTGAATGATGGGATGTGAGCTTTTGCCAATAAACTCTTCTACGGTATAACCAAACATGGATGCTGCAGCCGGGTTCATGAAGCGGGTAATCCCCTCTGCATCCAATCCATAGATCCCCTCTGTAACCGAGTTAAGAATCAGCGCATGCTGCTTGCTAAGTTCCTGAATCTGCTCCGTATAGTCCTTACGCTCCGTAATATCAGACAGAATTCCGTACACTCCCACGAGTTCCTGATCCACAATAATGGGGACATTAATGATGGATACATCAATCTTTCGGCCGCGAGCGTTCACGATCCGTGTTTCATAATGCTGGGGTTTACCCTGTTTGACCAGTTCAAAATAAGCTTTTCCGGCGTGAACTTCACACTCATCCAGATGAGTGAGAAAGGACTGACCCATCAACTGGTTTCGAGGGATGTCCAGCATTTTCACCAAATTGCGGTTCACTGCGTTATAATTCCCTACCAGATTCAACGAGTAGACCGCAGCTGGATTGTGCTCAAATAAGGATTTGTAACGCTGGCGGCTCTCCCGCAGACGTCTTTCTGCATCCTTATGCTGTGTAATGTCACGGCTGATACTTACGATCTGTGTGCCCTTGTGCACCTCTCCGGCTACTGGCTTCGCCAGGGTTTCCATCCAGATATAGTTCCCCTTCTTGTGCAGCACTCGCATCTTGCAGCCATTCCCCGTCGACGACAGTTCCTGCAGCACAGGATAATCCTCCGGGTGACAGTAATCCCTCAGAAGCCTTCCTGTCACCTCCTCTGGACGGTAACCGAGTAACGGATAGACAGAAGGGGAAACGTATAGCAGCTTGCCGTCCAGGGAGGTTGTAGTAATCAGGTCCTGAGCATGGTCAGCCAGCATCTGATACTTCTCCTGCGTTTCCTGCAATTTACGTTCCACTTCTACTATCTCGGTTACATCCTTAGCGATACCGTATATGCCTACAACCTCTTCTTGCTCCGTTATGGGTACATAAGTAATTTCGGCTTGTTTGAGAGAACCGTCTCTATGATAAAATGTGATCGAATTGCTGACTGAATGTCCAGCCAACACCTCATTAATATATTCTTTTCTTAAGTCCTCACTCTCAGGAGGACAGATTCGATCTCGATTCAACGAACGGAGTTCTTCAAAGGTATACCCTGAAATCCGCTCAATGGCGGGATTGGCATCAATATAGTTCCCATGGATGTCCATCACATATATGGCATCAGGATGATTAAAAAACAGTGATTGGTAAGAACTCCCCTCAGAAATAATGCGCTTTAGAGTTTCCGTTTTATTAATATCCAAGGCTTACCCCTCTTTTCTATAGCCTTAATCCATAAAACACCGGATAATTCTAACTTCCGGAAGAATGGGCTTATCCTCGAATAACCAGGTTAAGCGATATAGAAACAGCTTTTTATATTTTATCAGATTCCAGTTCAATTTTGCTTTACCATCTCTTTAACAAACCGCGTTAAAACGACAAAAAATCCCCTCTAGGGATACCTGCCGTCAATCATTGCGACATATACCTTTTAATTATAGAAGGGAAATTTTGCATGCATATTTATTAATGATATCTAGATTATTTCTTGTCGTTCAAATTTCTTTTTTTCTAAAATATATAACTCCGATTAGCATGAAGAGAACAGCACTGCCTCCAACGACCGCCAGCATCGTCTCAAGCGGAACATTGTAAGCTCCAAATCCCTCGCCTTCCATCGGCGTCATTAGGATCATCGGCTGCGCCCATGGGTAATACGGGCCAAACGTGACCGAGTTGACGATCAAAATATTGGGTACTGTCAACGCAAAATTCAATGCCAGCGGCGCCGCAAAGCTGCTCCATACCAATGAAACAAACATCTGCAGAGCGGTAAGCGGCAAACAGGCGAACAGGCCCAGCAACAACTTCTCCGCAAGGAATCCCCATGGCACAGGAGCTGTTATGCCCTGCAGCTGACCCGCCAGCAAAATGGAACCCAGCAACAATAGTTGCGTCCCCACCAGAAGAAGCAGCACGATTGTCAGTTTGCCGGCATATACGCCCGTACGGGTGAGCGGCAAGACCAACATCTGCTTCCATCCTCCTCCTGCATGCTCGAAGCGGCAGACAAAGGAAGTAAATACCCCCGTCAGAATCGGCAGCAACAATAAACCATGCAGGAAGACCATCGTTGTCATTAATACACGCCAATCCCCGGAGGGGGTGGATAACAGCCCAATAAGCAGCGCAATTAAGGGACTCAGCAGGATCAGAAGCCACACCGGAGACTTGATCATTTTCAGCCGTTCCGCGGACAGAATTCGGAAATAAGTTGTCGCAAAGCTCAATTAGGCCACATCCTTCCGGTTGAAATGCATCATGCCCAGCAACATGATTAACAAGCCCAAACCTATGCCCATACCTGCGTACATCCATGGATGGGGTCCATTCCAGGCCATTTGTGCCCAAGCCAGCGGGAAGTACGGTGAGATGCTGAGCGAGAACATCCCCATTATGGCCAGAATAATGCCCAGGGTTACGGGAAGTGCCTGATTTTTGGTGACCATCGTGAGCCATAGCTCCAATGACAATACAGGTAGTGCACCAGCCAAAGGCAGCAGCCCCAGTCTGATGGTATCCGTCCATGGTATCTCACCGGCATCGAATCCGAGCACCAGACCCAGACCCACCATCCCCACAGTCAACAATAGAGAGGAAATGATGAGCAAGATGCAAGCCAGCAAGAATTTTGCCAGATACACGGCTGTTCTCGGAATTGGCAATGCCAGAAGCTGTTTCCATGATCCCTGTTCATGTTCAACATTGGCAATCATCGAACTAAGAATGGTCGCCCCCAACATTAAGGCAAGAGGTACAAAAACGACCACATTGTTCAATAAGCCACCCCAAAGGTCATCCCCATACTGCTGTTTCAGATAATCCAGACGCAATCCGAAGTTCAACGCCTGCATTGCCGTCAGTCCAATGGGCGCCAGAAACACGAGAAACCAGATACCTTTGCCACGGATCTTGAGCCAATCGGACGATAATGCTCGGCCTGTCATACGGTCGCCCCCTCACCGATCACCCGCATGAACAAGTCTTCCAAGGATTGACGATGCTCTTCCACACGATAGACCGCATGATCCTGTTCAACCAACCGGCGTACCAGCAAGGCAATCGCGTTGTTATCCATATAAGGGAACGTCAGGGCCGCTCCTTGCCGCTCGCCGAACTGTCCCTGCTCCCTTGCAAGCTTTATTGCCTCTTCCGGCTCGGATACCGTCAGTCGAATGGAACTCCCTGTCTGGCTATGCAGGTTCGCAATGGTATCCTGAAGCACCATCTTGCCTTCACGAATAATGCCAACACGGCTTGCCATCTGTTCCACTTCACTCAGCAAATGGCTTGAAACGAGTACCGTAATACCATGTTCCAGTGGCATGCGTTTGATTAACTCCCGAATCTCCTGAATTCCCGCAGGATCGAGTCCATTCGTCGGCTCGTCCAAGATAAGCAGTTCCGGTTCACCCAACAATGCACTGGCAATGCCCAGACGCTGCTTCATGCCAAGAGAGTATCCTTTTACCGAGCGTTTCGCGTCGCGGGTCAGATCGACAATGGAGAGTACTTCGTCAATTCTCGATTTGGGGACATTGATAATCCGGCGAATGGCTTCCAGATTCTCCACCGCGTTCAGATGTCCGTAATACGATGGATATTCAACCAGGGAACCTACACGCCGCAGAATCTCCATGCGATCTTTGCGGATATCTTTGTCGAATATTCGGATGACTCCTTTGGTTGGTTTAATTAAGCCAAGAAGCATGCGGATGGTTGTTGTCTTGCCGGCACCATTGGGACCGAGGAAGCCGTAGATATCACCCTTTTTAATATGCAAGTCAAGTTCACGAACCGCCGCACGGTCCCGATATGTTTTCCATAAGTTAGCGGTTTGAATAATGTTATTACTCACTGTTAATCACCTCGGATAATATCGTAACCTTCCAAGGTTAAAACGAAGTTCTCTCCAAGTTTAAGTTTAGTTTAAATTAACAGTTGTTCGAACGTTAAGCTTCTATAAATAGATATATATTTGGACCCCTTCCGGCGAGCTAACCACCTTCTTGCGCAGTCCCATCTCACGAATCAGCAGATCTACAATGGATAAGCCCAAACCTGTTCCTTTCGTATCGGAATCCTCCTGAATTCCTGGTCCCCGATCTTGAATAACAAGCGCAACTCTTCCTTGGACCAGACTTGTCGATATGCCGATATACTTTCCGCTCGCTGCGTGACGAATCACGTTCTGAAACAGGTTATCAAGAACACGGCGAATGCCCTGTTCATCCACCTGCCACATTAATGGTTCTTCCGGCAGATCAATATCAATCTCATATTGTTCTTTCTCCCAAACAGGGTACCAAGCCGCAGCGGTCTCCCTAACAATTCGCAGGATGTCCTTCTGTTCCAGCTTCAAAGTATATTTCCCACTGGCGAGCAGGTTATATGACAACATGTTATCAATCAGCTCGCTCAAGTCGTCCATTTTGGCTTCCATTCGGCGCAATGAACTGTCCGCAGTTGGACTTAGCAACTCTTTGTGAAGAGAATGCATATGCCCACGGATCACCGTCAGCGGTGTACGCAAATCATGCGACAGCCCCGCAACGAGACGCTTGCGCAGCTGTTCTTCCTCCCGTTCCCGGTACAGGCTGTCTGTCAGCTGATGGACCATGGCATTGAATGATTCTTCCAACTGTCCGATCTCATCGGATCTGCGAATATCCACAGGAAGCGGAATACCTTCCTTCCCCGGAGTCATCATTGCTGTCTGCAGCCGAATGAGTCGCTTGCGAATTCGCGCAAAGAACAGGATCGACATGACAATGAAGAACAGGAAGATGATCATCATCAAAAGGCCCAAATACAAGAGTTCCATGGGCCAATTACTCTGTGACTTTTCCAGAAGATACCGCGGCACCTCAATCACCATAAAGCCCTGTCCCTTGTCCTTGTTGTCGCCTCCCACAAAAGAAACCACGGTTAGTGGATCACGATAGGAAGCCTCTTTCATAAAATCGAGGGCAGAGTTTGCATCCCATCGGCCGGGAATTCGGGTCACTGCCACATTCTTGTCATTCCGTGACCACTTCAACGTAGTTATCGTTATTCCGGCCTGCGTTGACTCTGTTACCTTAACGTCTTCCCCTCCGAGTATATATGCCGTTTCGCCCTTCTTGTTCACATAGTACATCGACGATTTTGGATATATGCCGTGTAACTGTTCCAACCTTTTATGAATCTCTTTCGGGGCAGTACCATCCAGTTCTTTGGATTCCCTGGACCACAGGTTGCTGATTTTCGTAGAATCTCCATAGGGCGCTGCAGTGTCTGTATTCGTATTATTCACCACCACCACATAGATGATGGATGTAATCGGAAGCACAACCGGAACAAATAAAACCGCAGCCAGAATCAGCAGCATATAACGGGACATCAGGGACCTTCCAAAGCGCAGCTTACGTTTCCCTGCCGAATTTAGATCCTTACGCCCTTTTTCCTTCATCCGCTCTCGTTCTCTGGATCTCCACTTCATGGCTTCTTCACGCGGTACCCTACACCGCGGATCGTTTGAATAACAGCAGGGTTCGCCGGATCAAGCTCCAGCTTCTCACGCAAATGTCGAATATGTACCATTAGTGTCTTGTCCCCGTCGAGATAAGGTTCATTCCAAACGGCCTCGTAGATCTGTTCCTTTGTACGAATCATGCCCATATGCCTGAGCAGATAGGCGAAGATATGAAATTGTTTCCCCGATAAAATAATTTCTTCCCCCGTCTCCTCATTGACGATCCGATGGTCCTTCTCATAGATGGACAGATGATCCAGTTTTACGACCGTTTCGGACGAGACTGCCGTTCCCGCCTTCCGCAATTGAACTTCAATTCGCGCAGCGAGTTCATCGGGATGAAACGGCTTGGTTACATAATCATCGGCAAAATCCAGCCCATGCAGCTTGTCGTCAATGGACGTTCTGGCTGAGAGCATCACGATCGGGACGGACGGGTGTTCCTTTTTGAGCCGCTGACCTACCGTAAATCCATCCAGCCCTGGCAGCATGACATCCAAAATAATCAGCGAGCAGGCCCCGGCCGCTTCAGCCGCACCCTCACCGCTTCCAAGCCATACCACCTCATAACCGCGTTCCTCCAGATCAGCTCTGACCCATGTCGCAATTTCTAAATCGTCTTCAATATATAGCAGTTTTGTTTTCATCTGTGAATTCGTTTCCTTTCAGTCCCCTTTGGGTTAATTATATATCTGAACATAATGGAGTAAGCTGTATGTATAAACGAAACGATGCTCCGCATATGGGACACTCCGTTCATGTTATTTGTATTATACCTTAATCTCCAGCTTCACAAATATCATGTCATAGCGTTCATGAAGTACATACTACATGCATAGACGGGAGGAATTTTAACATGCTGCTGGAAGCCATCTATCATCAACCCAAACGGAATTGGGCCTACGCCTACGACAAGGATACCGTTCGTCTGCGTCTTCGCGCCAAAAAGAATGATCTCACTGAGGTATACGCCATGACTGGCGATAAATACGCATGGGAAAATACCAAAGAGCTTATTCCCTTGACCAAATTCACCTCCGATGCCATGTTTGACTACTATGAGGGTGAAATAAAGCCTCCCTATCATCGCCTGAAGTACTCTTTTTTGCTGAAAAGCGGAGACGAGCAGCTCTGGATGTCCGAAACGGATTTCCAGGAACATGAACCCGATGATCCCGGACAGATGTTTCAGTTCCCCTATATTCATCCGGGTGCTGTTTTTACACCGCCTGCGTGGGTGAAGGATGCTGTTTTTTATCAGATCTTCCCCGAGCGTTTCGCCAATGGCAACCCTGAACTTAATCCAGAGAATGTCGAGCCTTGGGGCGGTGAACCTACACCATTTAACTTCTTCGGCGGGGACCTCCAGGGTGTGATGAATCATCTGGACTATCTCAGCGAGCTGGGCATTAACGCAATCTATTTCACCCCCATCTTCGAAGCCACCACCAACCATAAGTATGATACCGAGGATTATCTGCGGGTAGACCGGCATTTCGGTGATGCAGACACCGTCAAACGACTGGTTAAGCTATGCCATGAGCGTGGCATTCGGGTGCTCCTGGACGCAGTGTTCAACCATTCCGGGAAGACGTTTGCACCATTTGTGGATGTGCAGGAGAACGGAGAAAAGTCCAAGTACAAGGACTGGTTCCACGTACACGAGTTCCCGCTGGATGTGAAGGATGGCATTCCTACCTATAAGACCTTTGGATTCGAGCCTCACATGCCGAAGCTGAACACGGAAAATCCCGAGGTCAAAGACTATTTGTTGAAGGTCGCCGAGTATTGGATCAAGGAAGTGGGTATGGACGGCTGGCGTCTGGATGTTGCAGACGAAGTGGACGACGCGTTCTGGCGCGATTTTCGCCGAGTCGTCAAAGCTGCGAATCCGGATGCGTATATTCTCGGGGAGATATGGAATGAATCCTCAGCCTGGCTGCAAGGTGACCAGTTCGACGCATCCATGAACTATCCGTTTACCGATGCTGTGAATGGTTTCTTTGTCAAAAATAAAATGGATGCTGAAGCATTCGCGAGCTCCATCGGCCGACAATTGTCTCGTTATCCGCTTCAGGCGAGCGAAGTGGCGTTCAACCTGTTGGACAGCCATGATACCCCGAGGCTGCTCACGCTATGCGAAGGGGATCAGCGCAAAATGAAACTGGCGGCCCTGTTCCAGTTCACGTACCTGGGTACGCCGTGCATCTATTACGGGGATGAGATTGGACTGGATGGCGGGGCTGATCCAGGCTGCCGGAAATGCATGGAGTGGGATGAAGCGAAGCAGGACCGTGAGCTGTTCACCTTTTATCAACAGCTCATCTCACTTCGTCATGCTCATCCTGCCTTGCGAGCAGAAGGTAAGGTTCGATTCCTCCAGGCCCGTACCGCGGGAAGCCAGCTGGTTCTGGAACGGCAGAGTGACGAGGAACGCATTCTCATTCTGTTCAATCGTTCGGAGGAGACGGCGATCGTTGAACTGGATGCAGGTGCCGGGGAATGGACCGAATTATTGGACGGCAACCACCGTACAGCCAGGGATGGTGATGTTCTGGCCATTGAGCTGCCTGCTTATGGGTATGCCGTAGTAAGAACGGAGATCAGATAAACGTTCCTGTTTTGTCTATAGCCTCTCATTGAATAAGAGAAGGATTGTTTGTATCTCGATTTAAAAACAGAGAAGCGCGCTAAGATCGGTTACCGGATCTGTAGGGCGCTTCTTGGGCATTCATTTTATTCGGGCTGGTCCAGCTGCTTCTGGAAGGGTTTTATTGGCTTTTCATATCAAAATGGTTCCTTATTCCGTTTATAATAAAAGACTCCAGCAGTTAAAACTGATTCACGCCAAAAGCTTTACGCCTTAGCTTCTGGTTCATTTTCAGCAGAAGACTGCGCTTCAGACTCAGGTTCGGCACGCTTCGCCTTCGGTTTGGCCAACTTCTCCATCATTTTCCGTCCCGTTGGCGTTTGAGCGAGTCCACCTTGAGCCGTTTCACGATGCCTGCTTGGCATTGCGCTGCCTACCTCCAGCATGACGTCAATCACTTCGTCAGACGGAATAGCGCTGCGTACCCCGGCCAGTGCCATATCGGCAGCAGCCAGCGCGGTTACTGCACCGAGTCCGTTACGAACGATGCATGGGATTTCCACAAGGCCAGCAACCGGATCGCAGATGAGTCCCAATGTATTTTTTAACGCGAGTCCTACCGCATGAACCACCTGCTCTGGTGTTCCTCCGCGTAGTTCAACCATCGCACCCGCAGCCATGCCGATCGCAGAACCCACTTCCGCCTGACAGCCACCCTCGGCCCCGGAGATAAAGGAATTGTTGGCAATGACATACCCGATCGCTCCCGCGCAGAACAACCCATTAACCAAGTGTTCGTCCGTCCAACCAAATCGCTCCTGGGAGCTGATAAACACACCTGGAATAATGCCGCAGGATCCCGCTGTCGGTGTCGCCACGATCCGGCCCATGGAGGCGTTCACTTCCGATACACATAGGGCATACGCCATGGCTAATGCAGAAGCATCCCCAGAGCAAGTCTCGCCTTGGCGAATGTACTCAGCCATTTTTTTGCCGTCTCCGCCTGTCAAACCGCTGCGTGATGTCGTATCTTCTGTCAGCCCTTTGTGCACCGCTTCCTTCATCACCTGATAGTAATCCGACATCTGCCTCACAACATCCGCTTCTGGAGTATTGGTTTCCTGAACCTGCTCCTCAATCATTAACCGGGCAATGGTTTTGGACTCCGCTGTACAGATGGTATTCAGTTCATGTAGATGTTTAAATCGCATCCGGCTCCACTCCTCTCTTCAAATCGATGACGCGAATTTCAAGAACATGATCCAGAGATCGCAGACGATTCAACATCTCGGGGTTTGGCACACCATCCATCTCCATCGCAGTCAAGGCTTCGCCATCCCGGGCTTTCCGATCCACTTGCATATAACCGATATTCACACCTGACGAGCTGATTGTGGACGTCACTGAAGCAAGTACCCCGGCTTTGTCTGAATGACGCAGAACAAGCGTCGGAAACTCTCCGCTGATCTGTACCCGGAAATCATTCAATGCATGTACCGATACACTGCCACCACCAATGGATGCACCGATCAAAGAACATTCGCGCTCTCCATGCCACAATTCAATCTTGACCGTATTCGGATGGGGAGCCGGTAGGCCGCTTGTATAAAACTCTACTTCCATACCCGCTTCCTCTGCGTATTGCTCGGCATCTGGAATACGCGGATCATCGGTGACATAATCAAGCAAACCACCGATTAACGCAAGATCCGTGCCATGTCCCTGATACGTATCGGCAAAGGAGCCGTACAGAGTAAGCCGAGCGCGTTCCGGCGTGCATCCCAGCCATTGTCGAGCAATTCGTCCCAATCGTGCCGCTCCAGCTGTATGTGAACTTGATGGACCTGTCATTGACGGACCAATAATTGAAAAAACGTCTTTAAAACGCATCGTAAACCCTCCATTTATAATAGTCATTCCATCCAGACCTGAACCATAATGTTCCTTCATTACTGAATGTTGACATGAAAAAGGACAGGAGAAGGCCTTTAGCCCTCTCTCTGTCCTCGATACCTGAGAGTTTCATGATAAGAAGCACGTTAGATGCCTTCCCTGGATTTCACAGGTTACACACCTTGCCTACCTTGCCGCTTGATCATATACCCCTTGGGTGGCGCATTTCGCGCACTCTCCAGAGTTGCGTCCAACGATGGTACATTTACCTGAGAGATTAACCGCTGCGCCGGGTGCGCAGCAGCTTGCTCCTTCGGTGCCTGAATGCCAGCCATATCTCAGCCTGCCCAGGTCTCTCCCGCTCGTTTTCATTCGCTGTATGGTATCATTCTGATCTTGGATCAGAATGATAATTGAAGTTTTGACTACTTTCTCATTAAGATTAATCGACCGGAAGATCAGTGTCAACAAACTTAACGATTTATTTGTTAATGTTTGCTCTTTTCCATTTCCTCTGCATGATTACGTTATTCATTGTAAGCTTTTATCACATAAATGAGTTAATACGTTTAAACAGGAAAGCGCATACACTAATCCCGCTTAACAATCACTCCTTTGTGCACTATCTGTGGTTATTACACTGTATGTATGAGCCACAGTTCGGTTTGGGTTTTCAGGCACCCATTACCATTAATCGTTCAGCAATGAAGATACTCGATCGTCACCTTCGGCTTTGCTTAAGCTCAGTACTGCTCCCAATCCTGAGCATTAATTCGGGGCGTCAGTCGACCTCCGCTTCCTTTGTTCTGCTCTCCAATGCCCAACTTCGGAAGAAACATTAAAATCAACGCAGAACCCGCAAAGGAAACCGCATTGGCATAAATCGCAGCCGCTGGTGATAGATAAATCAGCATCACTCCTGCGACTGCCGGGCCGGTAATAAACGCTCCTGAGCTGATCAAGGCTTACAAGGAGTTAAAGCGTTTGCGCCCCTCAGCAGGCACCAGCCGGGTAATATACACCTGAGAAGAGGGAACGAATATGGAGGAAGACATACTGATCAGAAACATCACTGCGTACATCATCCATAAGCTGGACATCAGCGGCAGCGCCGCCACCAATAAAGCCCGTATCAGATCGGCACCAATCATCAGCTGTCGTTGATCATAGCGATCAATGATACTTCCAGACCAAAACTTGGTGCATACCGAGGTGATAGGCGAGATGATCCACAGACCCGCTACAGCCGCAGGGGAATGGGTCATGTTCAGCACCATGAGGTTAATCGCCACGATGTATATGAAATCTCCCAGATTCGATATGCCCACTCCATCCAGCAGCAATCCGGCATGTTTCCATCCACCTGGCTGGCTGTTTGTCACATCGTCCTTTTGACGATCGTCATTCACAGCTAGACCCCCTCCCCTTTGTTCCCTTTCATTATGCCTCAAAAATAAACCTAATAAATGTATTATTTGCCATTTAAACTTCATTCGCAGCAGCAAAATATTAAAATACAGCGTGGATCAGCACCATTCCAGATGTAAATCATAGAAAAAGGCTGCCTTTTCAAACACGGCAGCCTTCAATCTGTTCATTTATCATTTCGCACTTTGTATTTTCATCCCTACACAGAGGTGGAAGCCTGGCGCATCCAATCCTTCACCACGCTCACATGCTCTTGTTCCATGAACGTCGCTTTCCAGCCGCCCCGGTTCACCATTAGCCTAGCTCTAACCGTTAACAACGATCGTTTTCGCTGCCCCGACGTGGCGACCGTATCAACCGTGACTACATGAGGGCGGCGCATCAGCGCCGTAGATCGGGATATTGCCCGGTGGCGGAGCATCAGCTGTTTGCCACGAATACTAAGTCCTTCATCCTTAAAGCATCCATATCCCCATACAGCACATAGAGGCAGAAGGAGGAACAGTAATGCACCAATGGGACCAAGGAACACGGTTCCTGCCGTACCCAACACTGCTGCAACAAGCAGCTTCCAACGTAGGAAAAGCCAGCGAGCGCGAGCCGGAGGCCGTACAGCAGTTAGCTGCAATTCAAATTGTGGCACAATTCGACCCAATAGTTCGTTCACGTCACGCATCGGCAGCAACGGATGGAGCATCATTTTTTTCTCAGTCTCGGAAGTCAGAACATAAATCTCCACCTCGGCATAGCCAAATGGCTGACGCAACAGGCCCTCCTTGACCTCCACTGCCTGTACCTTACCAGGGGAAAATACATGCTTCTTCCGGTCCAGCAAACCAGAGACTATGGCAATATTCCCACCTTCCTGCTCCACGGTAAATCCGGCGTACTTAATCGTAAACAGCACAGCCGACAGAATCCAAGCCAACAGAAACATGACTGGAACTAGTCCAAGCCACCAGATCGCTGGCAGCTGCCCAGCCTGCTCGACCAGACTTTCATAGAAGTGATCCGGCAGCAGATCATCCGCGAATGAATAGACCCCTGCACCAAATACCACGACAAGCGGTAAATTCATCGTTGTAAGCGCTCCGGCAAACAGCCTGCCGGCCGAAAGGCGAAGCAATTGCTCACGCTGTACAGGCAGCTCGGATACAAATGGAGGTACCTCTCTCTTCTCTGGACCCTCTGGTGTCTCAACGTCAACTTGCTCCACACTGCCTTCAGGGAAGACAACTGCTTGGTCACTTCTAGCCGCTTCACTTCGCTTCTGGTACAACCACTGTTCAACCTGCTCGGCCTCTGCAATCGCCAGAGCGGGCAATAAACCATCGGCTTCTGCATTGCCACCTGGCGTCTCGATCTTAAGCTGTGCCAGCCGGAATATGCGCTGAATCAGGGGCTGTTGTGTCTGGATGGAATGAATGCGGCTGAAAAAAATTGATTTTTCCTCCCGAACAAATATGCCCCGGCGCAGCACAATCCGGTCTGCCTGAAGTGTATAGCTGAATTTACGCCATCTAAACCAGCCATACAGAATAAAAGGCAGCGTAACCAATACAACTGCTGCAGCATAATCGTACCAGGGAAACTCGCTCCAGTTCACGCCTTTGATAATGAGCAAAATAATGACCGGAATAACAGACTTCATTGCACTAATAAAAGGAAATAAGATATACAGCTTATGCAGTCGCTTCGGTTCATTCATCGCGATCTTCCACCTTTGCCAGATGTCCGATACTCCGTTTCAGCTTCTCCGCCTCATCCCGCTCCAGGCCGGCAATGTGGAGTGTAGCCGCAGCCGTAACGATGCTGACTTTGGCAAGCCCGTACTTCCGCAGCAGCGGGCCGCTCTCCAGCTCCACCTGCTGTACACGCGTCATCGGCACAATCGTATCCGTATGCCACAGCCAGCCTGAATGAATCTCCAGCTCATCTTCGGCAACCCGAAAACTGAAATGACGGTGACGCAATCCGGGAAGAACCCCGGCGTACCAGATCAGGGACAGAACAAAGAGACCCAAACTGATCCATCCCGGCCACAGTACCCAGTCCTGAACCCATGCTACGATCAGATAAATGATGGCAAGAAGAGTCAACAGCCCATTGACCATCAGGGCCGTCAGGGCTGTTGCCTTTTTAACTTTCGGGTGGAGACGCCGCAGTTCTCCGGTGTTATGTTCTGTATTATTCATTGCGTGACTCAACTCTCTCCTACAATAAAATTAAGACTGATTGGGCAGCTTCAGTTCTTTTGTCCAAGCTTGAAGTTTCTCCTTCGTCCAATCCTCATTCTCACCCATAACAGAGTAACGCAGCCCACTCTCATTCCATGATATGTTCCGGATACTCTTCATATACAAACCCTGTGTGTCCCGAACTGCAATCGACGACTCATCGGGCAGCAGCGTTTCGTCCACATTTTCTTCCGGCGACTTGAATACTGTCAGGCTTATTTCAACCTTATCGTTGCGCACATAATACATGGTCACTTCATCCCGGTTCAGCTCACCACCCGTATGGGACATCTCAATACGCGACAGCTTCATTCCTTCGCCCTTATACTGCAAAAAGGGTTGTCCCAATGCGCTTTCCGCTTCCTCCAGGGTCACTTCCGAGCTCTGGCTCAGATCATTCAGGTTCTTCACATCAACCCCCTTCGGAATGTTGATTACGAAGGTATCCTCAGCAAATTTGGGATCATATTGAATCGGATCGTAGACCATTTCTGATTTCCCATCACCATACTCGCTGATGACTTTAACAATCATCCACGTTTTGGGATCTACCCAATACTCCGAAGAAATGGATAATACACCTTCCTCCTTCGGCGTCAGTTTAATATGGATGACATCCTGTCCGTGAAGCTTTTCCTGTCCCTTCATATCCACATCATGGGAATCCCGCAATCGTTCCAGCTGATCGACCAACATCTGCTTCTGGGTTTGTTTAGGCTGTTCACCCATGTCGGATACGTCCATCGAATACGCTGTTCCCGTCTCTTTTTCGTAGATTGTAATCTCCGTTCCGTTATTGACTGCATAGCTTACCTTGCCATTCTCCTCTGTTTCCGTGCGCTTTCGTCCAGTTTGACCGTCTACCCATTCCTTGATATGCATCGTGTTAGTTAGCTTGTCATCTGTCCATACTTTCATCACACCCTCAGCATAATATGAGGCGGGTTCTGTTTCCGCAGATACAACCTTCTCGATCATCTCATCACCTGACATAGCGACCATGCCCTTCTCCGTACATCCTCCAAACAATGAGCCTGCCAGCAAGGCAGTAGCAATCATCATCCATCCTTTATTCATCATTCTAATCTTCCTCTCCTGTTTCGAATGTTCTATATTTCGGGCAATCGACATACTGCCAGTGTCCCATATCCCTCAGATGACCACATACGCATATCTCCTCCATGCCGTATGGCAATCCGTTTGGCTATACTTAATCCCAGACCCGAACTGCCTGCTCCCCCCTTCCCCTTCTGGTTCAGATGTTGAACATAGGGCTCGAATATGCGATCAAGCTGTTCCCCTGGAATAGCCTGCCCTTCGTTATGGACCAGAATCAAAGTAGATCCTATCCTATACTCATTCAACTCCAAACCCAGCGAAGGAATGATCCATTTCGGCAGCGGCTGATCTGAAGCGATTACCCCCAAACCCATTACACCATTCGTCCTCGTATAGCGTAGTGCATTGGTAATCAGATTATCTGTCAGGCGCATCAGTTGTTCGGGATGAACCCGGTACAGGTGGTCTGTGCGAACAACCGTCCTTACATCAACATGTTCACGCTCGGCGAGCCCCCCATACCTTCCCAGCAACATGTCGAAGAACTCTTCTCCTTCCACCTCAACCATGACCATCTCCGACTCACTAGAGCCCAGTGCCGTATACATCTCAAGTTCACTAATCATCTGTTTCATCCGCTTCACATTTCCAAACAGCACTTCCCGGTATTCCCGCCTTTCAAGGTGTTCCAGCTGCCGATCATCGCTAAGTACTTCCGCAGAGGCACTAATGGACATTAATGGTGTCTTCAGATCATGGGATAGCGAAGCGACCATAAGCTCTTTCTCTTTTTGCTCCTGCTTCACTTTGATCTGCGTCCGCCTGACTGTATCCTGCATCGCATCGAATTGCTGCATTAATATCCCCATTTCATCATAGCGAACCGGGAATGAATCCTTAACATCTGTTCCTTGAGCAAAAGCATCCATTCGCTCCATCAGTCGTTGCATGGGACGAAAGAGTTTTCTCGATAGCAGCCAGAGCACCGTCCCATAGAGAGCAGCAAAGAAAATCACCAAGCAGCCTACCACCCATGCGGTGCGCAAGGAAATGCCTTCCAGCCAGTCTGTACGCAGCATCGTTATCTCGTAAATACCGATCAACTCACCCTTTTCCCATACAGGCTTCTTGAGTGAAAAGGTCCGGTGCTTCAATTGCATATCGTACAGATCCCGATACAATTCCGCACCTCTAACGTTATAACCCCCCACACCCACAGACAGTGCGTCAGATTCAGATGCGTATACCCGTATGCCTGATGGCAAATAGAGGTTGAAGCTAACCTGATCATTTGCCAGTTTGGAGAGCTCTTCATGAGGTTGCGAGGATTGCAACTGGTACAGACTTGGATCAGATAATGCCTGCTCGATGGGAGCCATACGACTGGACAGTTCCACATATTCGGACACGGCTCGCTGATCGTTGTAATGGTTGTATAGCGAGAACAGCGTCCATCCAGTAACAACAGGCAGGAACATCACAATGAGAAAAGCGATCATCAACCAGTATTTCAACTTCATTCCACGGGCTCCCCGACAAATCGATAACCACTGCCCCATACCGTTTGCACCCAGCGTGGATGATGCGGTTCGTCTCCAAGCTTCGCTCGAAGACTCTTCACATGAACCGTGACCGTGCTGGAGTTTCCCGATTCCGGCTGACCCCAGACATGTTCATAGAGTTCAGCCTTGGTGAATGCACGACCTGGGTGAGAGGCAAGCAGTGTAAGCAAGCTCCATTCCTTGTTGGTCAGGATCACATTCGTTGCATGAAGGTGCACCTGCTGATTCAACGTATCGATTCGTAACCCGTCATTGTACGACTGCATACCCGAATCGAGCTTCTTACCCTGATATCTTCGGTACCTGTTCAGGTGGGATTCAATGCGTGCACTGAGTTCAGCCAGACTAAAAGGTTTGGTAATGTAATCGTCGGCCCCCAGGCCAAGACCCCTAATTTTGCTCTCTTCCTCGATCCGTGCACTCATCATGAGCAGCGGCACGTCACTGATCAGCCTGATATTTTTGCATACCGTGAACCCATCCATCTCCGGCAGCATCAGATCCAGCAGTACTAACTGATACGTCCCCTCCTTGAAGTCTTCCCAGCTCTCCATGCCAGTTGATGCCCAAGTCACTTCATATCCCTCATGCCGCAGATGATCTCGAAGAATACGGGCGATCTCAGGGTCATCCTCCACCAGCAGTATGTTCACGCTGTCTCTCATTGCTGTCCCGTCCTCCCATAGCTGTATTGTAGCGAAGAATATACATCTCTTCGCAGAGTTTATACTTTCTTTATAAATGGCTGCATACATCATCAAACGAATACAAACGAATACAAAAAGAGCCTCCTGATCTTCAGGACGCCCTTTCATTATTTCACATTATATACTAGCATTTATTTATCATACAGATGAACTCATCCAATAGGAAAGACCAACCTCATAGTTCGTAGAAAATACTCTCGTTCTGTAGATATGGTCTGCAAAATTTGCTACATATGAGGGGCATCCGCTCTTTCATCCAATCATGCCTCGCCTCGTTCTCCATCTGAAACGCGAAGTAGCCAAACGTAAAGATCAGCATGAATCCTTCCATTAACCGAATATCACGCTTCGCCAGTGGTCCTGTCTGCTCCGTATAACCCGATAGAAAGACATCCCGTTCCTCCCGATTAAAAATAAGAGCTGCACCTCCGGCGTCAAAGAGATAGTAGCCATAACCGTATAAACAAAAATCAATCATCGATATGCCCTGATCCGACACTAACAGATTGCCGCGAGTAATATCCCCGTGAATCACTCCCCATGTCTCGGCATTGTGGGGATACGTTTCGAGTTGCCCGTTAATGTTCTCAAACGTCTCGCGAATCAGATCGAAATCCTCAGGAGTAAAGATGCCACGTCTGACGCCTTCCTCCAATTGCTCCAGCATGACAAGATTCTCTTTGATTGATCCGTAGGCTGGTCGTACTCCCGTTTGCTGCAAGACAGGACTATGACTAGATGTCTCCGAGGTTATCGCCTTATCCGCTTGCTGTTCATGGTCATTCATCTTCTGTCCACTTTCAGAATTCTCTGGACCTGCCTGCGGCTTGAGCGCTTCCTTTGATCGCCGTCCATATTGATGCAGCGTCTGCAATTGCACGCCAAGATCATGAATTTGTTCTTTTGTCAGCCGCTCCCCCTGCTTAATATCCCTGCCCTCTATCCATTCCAGAACGGTACAACAGATCTCTTTTCCTGTTTCGTCCAACCAGAGGGTAACCCACTCTCCTGATGTATTGCGGACGGGTGTCTGTACACGCAATGGACCGGTAGCCTGCAATTCTTGAAGCAGATTCATCTCGGCTTCAAGGGCTGGCTGTGTATGCTGAATACCCGCCATGCTTGCAAAAGCCGCTTGATGTATACGCAGCAGGTACTTCTGCCGAGTTGCTTCATCAACGACTTGATACGTCAGATTCTCATTATGACGGATAAAAGAAACCACAGGCTTCTCCATGGAATAAAGCTTCATTATTTCGGCTGCCATGTTGTCATGGGACATTGTATGCGTAGTAATCATCCACATCTCCTTCGTTATATCACATTAGAGAAGCTTCACCTTCCATTTCTGAACGATGATGCATATCTCTGAAAACGCTATATTCACTCCGAATATCGTATCACGATCCTTTTTATTATGGCAAACAATCCCAAATCAATCCAAAGTGTACATCAAAAAAGCATAACCCCCGAACGACCTCGCCCAGGTGTTATGCTTCCGTCTATCTCTATAAATCTATCTCTATCTCATACTCCATCCCAGATAACAGTTAACCGAAACGTCCCATAATATATTCCTGAGTCAGGCGGTTGTCCGGGTTGGTGAAAATATGCTCCGTATCCCCGTGCTCAATCATGCTTCCCAGATAAAAATAAGCTGTATAATCCGAGATGCGTGCCGCCTGCTGCATATTATGGGTAACAATCACGATCCGCAGCTCCTTTTTGAGCTCCGAGATCAATTCCTCAACTTTACCCGAAGATACCGGGTCAAGAGCAGATGCCGGCTCATCAAGCAGCAGAATCTGCGGGTCGACAGACAGGGCGCGGGCGATGCACAGCCGCTGCTGCTGCCCACCCGAGAGAGATAGGGCAGACTCGTTCAGTCTGTCCTTCACTTCGTCCCAGAGCGCAGCGCGGCGCAAGCTTTTTTCCACAATTTCATCCAGTGCCTTCTTGCTCTTGATACCACGGTAGCGGGGGCCAAACGCGATATTGTTGTAGATGGACTTGTGAAAAGGGTTAGGCTTCTGCCACACCATGCCAATCTTCTGACGAAGCTTGATTACATCGGTTCCCGGCTCATTCAGATCGTTGCCATCCATCCAGATATGTCCCTCCGTGCGGGAGCCTGCGATCTCGTCGTTCATCCGGTTGAGCGACCGCAAGAACGTGGATTTACCACAACCAGACGGCCCGATGAGCGCGGTAACACTCGCTTCGGGAAAAGCCAGGCTAATCTGCTTCACAGCCTGAAAGTGTCCATAATATATGCTTAACTGTTCCGTACCAAAAGGTATGGCCATGTTGGTTCCTCCTTATTTCGATGCTGTCATACGGCGGTAAACCACCCGTCCGATCCAGCGTGCACTCAGATTAAACGCCAGCACGAGAATTACAAGCACGGCTGAAGCGCCAGCTGCTATCTCTTTGGAATCCGGACCAATGCCTTCACTGTTCACTTTCCAGATATGCACGGCGAGCGTCTCTGCCGGGCGCAGTGGATTGATCGGCGATCTTGGGCTGGTTGGATTCCAGTCCGTGAAGTCCAGCGGCGGGCTACTCATGCCTGCCGTAAACATCAGGGCTGCTGCCTCACCGAAGATTCGGCCCGATGCCAGAATCGTACCCGTAATCAGGCTGGGCAAAGCCACTGGCAGCAGAATGGAAGTGATAATTTTCCATTTGGACAATCCGAGTGCAAGACCCGCCTCCTTCTGCTCCTTCGGTACGGCCCGGAACGCTTGCTCCGTTGTCCGAACCATGAGTGGAAGATTAAATATGGCAAGCGCCATGGCACCCGATAACAGGGAGAAGCCGAGGCCAAATGTGTTAACGATCAGCAAAAGTCCGAACAAACCAATAACGATGGACGGGAAGGAAGATAACACTTCGACCACCAGACGAATAAAGCTTGTAATCCGTCCTGGTTTGGCATATTCCGCCATATAGATACCGCCGCCCCATCCAAGCGGAATCGTAATAATCAAGGTCAGAACAAGCAGGAAGATCGAGTTAAACAGCTGCGGGCCGATCCCGCCGCCGCCCTTGAGCAACTGTGGTGCACTGGTCAGGAAATGCCAGTTAATCTGACCAATTCCCCGTACCAGAATGAAGCCGAGCAAGCCGAGCAGAAGAACAACAATGAACAGGGCCAGCACAACGATAACGGAAGTTGCAATTTTATCTACCGTTTTAGCCTTCATTTTCATACCCGGTTCCTCCTTTCAAGCAGGCGAACCAGAATGACGAAGACAAAGGTCATGACCAGCAGGACAAGCGCCATACTCCACAGTGCATTGTTATGAACAGAACCCATCGTTGTGTTACCCATACTCAGGGTAATTACACTTGTTAACGTTGAAGCCGATTCGAGCAAGGATGTCGGTACATGCGGTGCATTCCCGATGACCATCTGTACAGCAAGGGCTTCGCCAAATGCGCGGGCCATTCCCAGTACAATCCCTGTCAGCAAAGCAGGCAGAACGGTCGGAATAATAACCCGATAGATCGTTTGCCAGCGAGTCGCACCCAGGGCGTAGGATGATTCACGCAGACCCTTTGGCAGTGCAGACAATGCATCCGCCATAATACTGGTTACGGTGGGCAGAATCATAACGGACAGAACCAGACATCCGGCTGCAATCCCGACGCCCGCTCCTCCAAAGATACTGCGCAGCAGTGGTACGATCACACTTAGACCGATAAAACCGTACACAACGGAAGGGATACCGGACAAGAGCTCAATCGCAGGCTGCAAGATTTTTTTACCTTTGCCTGGTACGATCTCCGTCATGAAGAGCGCGGCACACAGGCTAAGCGGACTTGCAATCAACGCTGCAAGAAATGTCGTTATGAAAGAACCTGTAATGAATGGCAGCGCTCCATAGGCAGCGGGTTCTCCCGTTGGATTCCACGTTTTGCCGGACAAAAACTCACGCAAACTTACGCCATCCTGGAAAAAGGTCGACAAGCCTTTGGAAGCTACAAAATAAACGATGGAAAACATGACAACGATCAGGAAAACGACACAAATCGACGTATAGATACGTCCCGTCCACTCTTCCCAGTAATGCTTTTCTCTCAAGGGCCGGCGCGATTTCAACTTGTTGTTCATTACCGTTCCCCTTTCGGTCTGTTCCATAACAACCATCCTTCTATAGTAGAATTCATGCAAAATATGGGAGAATTTCAGAGCAAACCGCGCAAAGAGGCAGGACCTGGGTCCGCCTCTCTCGCTGTATGCGCAAGTTCAAAGATTACTTCGTCACTGTGCCTGCTGCATCACGTTTTACTTTCATGCCGGAAACCGGGATGTAACCAAGCTCAGTCACGTCTTTTTGTTGAATCTCATCACTCAGGATGTAGTCGAGGAATGCTTTTGTTGCTGCATCAGGGTCACCCTTGGTGTACATGTGCTCGTAAGCCCACACCGGATAAGTTCCTGCTTCTACGTTCTCAACCGTCGCTTCAACGCCTTCGTATTTCAACACTTGCAGGCTGTCATCCAGGTAGGACAGAGCCAGGTAACCAATCGCGCCCGGTGTTTCAGCTACCAACTTCTTAACTGTACCGGAGGAATCTTCCTGAATCGAACCTTGGATATCTTCTACTTTCGTACCCAGTGCAAAGTTCTCAAATGTTGCACGCGTACCGGAACTGCTAGGACGGTTTACGATAACAATTGCTTGATCCTTGCCGCCAACATCTTTCCAGTTTGTAATTTTACCGGAGAAAATGTCGATTAGTTGTTGCTTCGTCAAATCTTGTACACCAGCATCTTTGTTGCTTACCGGAGCGATTGCTACTACAGCCACTTGGTGATCTTTCAGTTCGCTCACTTTTGCTGCGTCGTCGATTTTCTCTTCTGCAAATACATCAGAGTTACCGATTGTTGCTTGTCCGTCGGATACTTGTGTCAGACCCGTACCACTACCGCCGCCTTGCACTTGTACCGTTACGTTCTTATATTCATCAACTGCCATAAATTTTTGTCCAGCTTGCTCTACCAGAGGTTGCAGTGCTGTTGAACCAACAGCCAGGATATTTCCGCTGAGTTCAGTAGCTGTTTCGCCTGCACCATTGCTTGCGGCACCATCTGTACCCGCTTCATTTTTCGATCCGCATGCTGCGAGCACCAGTACGAACGTTAAGGTCATCAAAATAAACGGCAACTTTTTAAACATGTTTTGTTTTCCTCCCCCAAATTAGTGATGGCGTTTTGTGAATTTGTTTGATCACCATCAACTCTTTACTCATTGTAGTTTTGTTATGTCATCTCAAAATCATTGTTTTGTAAACGCAATGTTAAAAATGTTTACTAAGGATTGAAATGAATTTGAGAAAGCTGCGCTGAATTGGCCGCTCCGGGAACGGACGTTGTTTCAATCGCTGTTATCCCCGGATTTATATGATTTATTTTTCTCAAGGAATACATCCGGGGATAAAGGCGAACGCTTCGCTTTTACACAATCGTTCCGTTCCCTGCGCTGTGTCAGCGCTTGTGGTCTCAGGCATTTTAATCCTCAGCCTGGGGAAGGAACAAAAACAAGGCCAGCCCTATAAAAGGCTGGCCTTTGTGTACATGCTTAATGAGAAGCAGAATCTATTTATTCTAACGGAATACGCTGGGAACTTTATTAAAGTTACTCCACTTTTCTAGTGATCCACCTCTTTAACGATTAGGCAGATTTCATAGTGGTTACGGCTTTCGTTTCTGATGACTCGCTTGTATTACTCTGTGGTTGGTATACAGGTTTCTTTAACAATCCAATCATACAGGCTGTAACGATGGAACCAACTAAAATACAGACAATATACAGCAATGGATTACTTGCCGCAATCGGAATAACAAAGATTCCACCGTGAGGAGCCTGTAACGAAATACCTAGAGCCATACACATCCCTCCACCAATCGCTGCGCCTACTATATTGGATGGGATAACCCGCAATGGATCATTTGCGGCAAACGGAATCGCAGCTTCTGTAATAAACGATGCGCCCATAATATAGGCTGCTTTACCTGCATTACGTTCTTCAGTTGAAAATTTATTTTTGAATAACGTTGTGGCTAATGCAATACCCAGTGGAGGAACCATACCTCCAACCATCAAAGCAGCAGAAGGCTCAAAGATCTGATTGGCGAACATCGCCAGTCCAAATGCAGACGCTGTTTTGTTAATCGGCCCTCCCATATCAGATGCCATCATTCCTGCAAGAAGTGCTCCTAATAAAATAGCATTCGAACCTGTTAAGCCATTTAGCCAACCTTGTAACGACTCATTGATCCAAGCCATCGGACTGTTGATGACAAAGTACATAATCAAGGCGGTTATAAATGAACCTACTAATGGCAAGATCAGCACAGGTGACAGGCTTTGCAGTGAGTCGGGGATGCCTTTGACTAATTTTTTCAGAGTTAGGATCGTATAACCGGCGATAAATCCAGCTAGCATACCTCCCAAAAATCCTGAACCTCCAATAGTTGCCAGCATCCCACCAATCATACCAGGTGCTAAACCTGGACGGTCAGCAATACTATACGCAATATACCCTGCTAATACAGGAACCATCAATGCAAAAGCAGCACTCCCCCCTGCTGTACTTAAAAAAGCGGCGAAAGCATTATAGTCCGGGCTAGTTGGATCAGCCGCATGAATACCAAACATAAAAGAAAGCGCAATCAATATACCGCCTGCGACTACAAAAGGAATCATAAATGATACACCATTCATAATATGGCTGTATATTTTAGGCTGCTTTAACCGTGTTTTTTCTTTTGCTTCTTTAAGATTACTGTTAACTTGATTCATAACGACACCTTTTCCAGCAATGGCATCTTCAATTAACGCTTGTGCATGATGAACTCCATTTTTGACAGATGTTTTGATCACTGGACGATTGCCAAAAACATCCATATCGACTTTGACATCTGCCGCTACAATAATCCCATCAGCTTCAGCAATATCTTCAGGAGTCAATGGATTTCCAACACCTGTTGATCCATTGGTTTGCACTTTAATGTGTACACCGAGTTCCTCGGCCGCATTTTTCAATGCTTCCGCTGCCATAAACGTATGGGCGATTCCTGTAGGACAGCCTGTAACTCCAACCACTTTTTTGCCAGCATACTTTTTAGGACGATGAAGCGCCTGCGCATCTTGCTCTTCTGCCTGTTCAAATAAGCGAACAATCTCTTCTTGATCTCGAGCAAGGATAAGCTTCGCTCTAAATAGTTCATCCATCAAAAAAGTCGAAATTTTGGATAATGTCTGCAAATGCTCTGATGAAGAGTTTTGATCGACTGCAATCATAAAAAATAAATTACATGATTCGATACTATATTGAATACCGCTTAATGATCTGCCCATAATAATCGCAGGGGACTGTACTCCAGTAGACTTGGCATGCGGAATGGCTATTCCGAACCCCACTTCTGTAGGAACTTGTTCTTCACGTGCCCAGATATCCTTTTTAAATTGCTCGATATCGCTTAAATAGCCGTTATCGTTTAACTTTTGCGACAATTCATCTATTAATTCGGCTTTGGTCGTCGCGTTGACATCTAATATGATATTTTCTGGTTTTAAGACATTAGAAATCTTCATGATGGATCTCTCCTCTTAAATTTCTCCCAGTTTATAAAGGGATGCTTTTCCTGTAGAACCGAACAGATCCATTTTTTTCTTCACCAGTTCTGTTGCTGCTTTGGTCGCCTCGGGCATCAGTTGATCCGGTTCATATGCATTTGGATTCGCATCGAGTGTCGCTCTTAATTGGTTATAGAATGCTCGCTTCATATCGGTTGATAAATTGATCTTCGCTATCCCATGCTTCACTGCTTCACTAATCTCTTCATCAGGATTATCTGATCCACCATGTAGCACTAACGGAATGTTTACTTTTTCATGAATTTGTTTCAAACGATCGATTTTGATCGAATGATCTTTGGATTGAGGATAAATCCCATGTGAAGTGCCTACAGCGACAGCAAGTGTATCGATACCTGTTTGTTCTACAAAAATCGCCGCTTCGTCTGGATTCGTATACAAAATCTCGTCGGCTCCACCTTCCGAGCTGCCTTCATTACTTCCGATCGTACCTAGTTCACCTTCTACTGATACATCGACCAGATGAGCTAGTTCAACCGCTTCTTTGGTTGCCGCAATATTTTCCTCAAAAGGTAAATGAGATGCATCCATCATAACTGACGTATACCCATTGCGAATCGAACGCGTTATATCTTTAATCGTCGCTCCATGATCCAGATGAATAACAAACGGCACTTTAGACTTGGAGGCGGCTTCTCGCACATAAGCTACAAACCCGTCAGTGACTAAATCAATTTCATTCGGGTGGATCTGCATAATTGCAGGTGAATTTTGCTCTTCCGCGGCTGTAATCACCACTTTAACAAACTCGCTATTGGCTACATTAAATGATCCGACTGCAAATTTATTTTCATACGCCACTTTAAGTAAATCTTTCATATTGATTAACATTTAAATTCCTCCTGAGTTTATTTGGAAGACCAGACTTCCAAAAATTCATCGTAATTAGTGATATGGAGCAGTCTTTCTGTCATATTGGTCTGCCTAAACACATCGTAAATTTCTTCGAAAAATTTGGTGTTATTCACCTTCTGATTTTTCGGTGGAATAAACAGAAAAATGATCTGCGCCATCTGATCGCCCCACATTATTTTTTGCTTATTAATTGCCACCAGTACACGTAGTTTCTTGTTATCCCCACACTCAAATGGATGGGGCATCGCGACCAAATTTCCCATATTGGTACTCGACATTTTTTCTCTTTCCACAATACTTGTATATAAATGTTGAATATCGCCTAGCTCTGTAAGTTTTTTTAACAAATCAATTGGATTATCTTCATCCAGGAAAAAAATATCATTTGGTGATAAATAGTATTTGAGTAGTCCACGATTTAACTGAATCGAAATATTTTTCATATCATCACTGGTAATCATTTCACTTACCAGAATGACATTTTGTACATTCACCTGCTTCTCTACAATTTCGCTCGTTGCAATAATCGTTTCGATTCCTTCGGGAAGAAGATGTATTTCATGATTAGCTAGTAAACTATCGATTTTAATATTCGGAAAATAAAGATTGATCTTACGCTCCAACAGCTTGCCGACTAATAGATTTTTGCCATAAATAATTGCAATTCGTTTTCTGTTATCTTGAGAGTTCTCAATAATGCCCATAATGTGTAACGTCAAGTAACCGATTTCATTTTCGGGTATTTTGATATTTAAGCAAAATTGCAATTCTTTTGCCAACACAACTGCGACATTATAAGCATTGGTATATTCTGATTTTATTTGGGCAATAAAAGGATTTTCGACAGGGAAATAATACTTTAATGGGTATAATGATTTGGTAATATGAGCTAATAATCGATCAAGTAACTCTTGGTTTTTGTGGCTGATAAATCCGTATTGCTCTCCAACTTTTTGGATCACTGATAAGATTTTTTGTTCCATTTCATTAACGTGTTCATACCCAATTTCTTCATTTTTTTTAGGTAAGATCTGCAATGCGATAAGCAGGTAACCTAAATACTGATACTCATATTCATCAAAAGGAACATCCAATTCTTGAGCCAGACGGATCAGAATAGATTGGGCTATTTTTAATTCTTCAAAGCTTGTATGATCCAGCCTCATATCTTGTTCAGTTATTTTTCGTGCAAGACTTACCCGTCTAAGACTGATCAAAACATTCACACAGATCGAGAATAACTCTTGAAAACTTAGCAATAAATTATACTTGGCAACCTCTTCTTCAATACAAGCGCAGATAAAATGAATCGAAGATTCGCTGAACCAATCGCCAAAATAGTATTGCAGTGCTTCGTCTATCGGCATGTGTTTGAGACAACCGGTAGTGACTAGTTTTTTGAGCAAAATCCGTTTCTCGACTTCGCTTCCTTTAAGCCTTATACCTTGGAAAATAATCGCTTCAATTTCGATGTTCTGCTTTTCCGCTTGAATGGTTTGTACTAATTTTTGCACGTCTTTACGGATCGTTTGAGTCGAAAAATAAAGTGTTCTAGCAAGATCTTCATACGTAATAAAATCAGTCTGCGATAACAGAGCTTTGATAATGTGAAACGCTCTTTCTTCGTCATCATCTTCATTTTTATGCAGGCTGGATAAATCCCCGACTAACTTGTATCCTTTGCGAGTATTGCCAGTAATCATTGCTTTATCTAAATAATTTTCATTTATTTCTTTGATGTCATTGCGAATCGTTCTAGTCGTTACATTAAATAAATTAGCTAATTCGCTTCCACTCACAAAATCATGCTCAGATTGTTTTAAATGCTCCAATAGCTTAATGTAACGTTTTCTCATTTGGCTTTCCTCCTCACATTCATACTAATGCAAGCGCTTTATATCCACCAAGCCTATACTCTTTCCTAATAGTTAGGAAGTGATCGTGTATTTGTTTAATGATGCCCACTTTTTAGAAACTAAGTTAGTACGCTATTTAGGAATCTTATGGGAATGAAAATAAACGCAAAAAAACCAACCTTTATAAAGGTTGGCTTTTTTATATGGTACCACTACACCAATAACAATCAGTACGATCCCTGCAACACCACCAGGTTTACTAACCCAATATCCATAGCCACAGCGCCAATCCAGCCAATGTGATTAATAGTGTGGGGATTGTCAAGATCATCCCTGCCTTGAAATAATATCCCCATGTAATCTTCACCCCTTTGCGGGCTAACACATGCAACCACAGTAATGTGGCAAGTGACCCGATCGGGGTCATTTTCGGACCCAAGTCAGAACCAATCACATTGGCATAGATCAGTGCCTCACGCACAATGCCTTCGGTATGTGCACCCTGGATCGCCAATGCGTTAATTAACACGGTGGGCAGATTGTTCATTAAGGAAGACAATACTGCTGCAATCATACCCATCCCTATGGAAGCAGCCAACAGACCATGATCTGCTATGGCATCAAGCCAGCGGCTGAGGTAATCGGTTAACCCGGCATTGCGTAGTCCATATACAACGATGTACATGCCTACCGAGAACACCACAATCGACCACGGAGCTTCTTTGATTACACGTTTCATGTCAACGACTTCGCTCTTTCTGGCTAATATAGCGAACAAAAGGGCGACTGTGCCAACGATAACCGAAACCGGAATCGGCAAGAATTCACTGGAAGCATAGGCTATTAACAGCAGCACCAGCATGAACCATGCGATGCGGAACATCCGCGGATCACGAATGGCTTCCTGCGGTTCACGCGCAGCGGAGACATCGTAACGAAGCGGGATGCTTTTGCGATAAAACAAAAACAGCATGCCTGTACTTGCCACGATGGAAAATAGATTGGGTACGATCATCCGCACCGCATATTCCACAAAGGTTATACCGAAATAATCAGCAGATACGATATTGACCAGATTGCTGACCACCAGCGGCAACGAGGTTGTATCTGCAATAAATCCACTAGCCATAACAAAGGCAAGTACCATGCGCTCATCGAATTTCAATGCACGTACCATGGCCAGCACAATCGGGGTCAGAATAAGCGCTGCACCATCATTGGCGAAGAGAGCGGACACCGCTGCCCCCAGCAAAATGGAATAGATAAACAATCTGCGTCCATTCCCTCCTGCCAATCTAGCCATATGAAGAGCAGCCCATTCGAAGAAACCTGTCTCATCGAGTATTAATGAAATCATGATAATGCCGACAAAGGCCAGCGTAGCATTCCATACAATAGATGCCACATCAGATGTATCGTTCAGACTGACCACACCGCATATTAACGCTAGCAAAGCCCCGCCCATGGCAGACCAGCCGATTCCCAATCCACGTGGTTGCCAGATGACCAGTGTGATGGTCAGTACAAAAATAAGTATTGCTATATATGCCATTGGAGCCTCCTACATCTATATCGAAATCAATCTAATCCCTGATTGCGACAATCTTTGCGAAATCAACCGGACGATATATTTATACAGGGCTGCAGGAGGAATGTCTATCTTTATTTTTATCTATATAAAATGTACTCGGTTGCACCGTTCAAACGTTAAGATTTGCCGCCATCTTTCGGTGTATCCTCCACCATCTTGAACATGCCGAGCAATCCTTGCAATTGTTCTGCCATACTGTTCAGATGTGCCGAAGACGAAGCAATCTCTTCCACCGATGCCAGCTGTTCCTGCGAGGATGCCGAGACGGATTCCGTATTCGCAGCAGATTCCTGGGTTACGATGGAAATATCGTTCATCGCTTTGGCAACATGGGAAGCACCACTCTCCAGCTGCTTCGTGGTTTCGGACAATTCATCCAGCGTATGAACCGCCTCTTCCACAGCCTCTCGAATCTGGGCAAAGGATTGTCCGGACGTGTTCACGGCCTGAAGCCCATCTCCCATCCGAGTCTGAGCTGCATTCATAGCGTTCAGGGCAGCATCCATATCCTGACGGATATTATGAACCAGCTCACCAATTTGCGCTGCCGAGGTACCTGATTCTTCTGCAAGCTTGCGCACCTCTCCTGCTACAACAGCGAATCCGCGGCCAGCATCACCCGCTCTTGCCGCTTCAATAGAAGCATTCAGGGCAAGCAGGTTGGTCTGTTTCGAGATGGTGGCAATTACATCGACCATGCTGCCGATCTCGACGGACCGGGCATTCAGGGTCTGAATCACGGTCGCCAATGTTTCCACCGTTTCCTGAATGCTGTTCATCTGTTCCACAGCTTGGCCTGCAGCCTCATTTCCGGAGTAAGCCGCTCCTGAAGTGTGCCGCATGTTCTCTGTAATGGATTGCACACGTTCGGACATCAAGCGAACATCTTCTGCCATACGACTCATCATTCCCGATCCATCCGTTACACTCTTCACTTGCTGCTCGGCACCTTCGGCAAGTTCCTGAATCGCCATTGTAGAGTGTTCAATCGCTTTGGTTGTTTGATCTGCACTGGCTGACAATTCCTGTGAAGAGGCAGATACCTGCTCCGTCGTTTCCTGTACACCCAGAATCATCATGCGCAAATTATCGACCATTCGTTCAAAGTACTTCGCCAGATCGCCAACTTCATCTTTGCGCCCGGTTTCCATTTTCACGGTCAGATCACCTTTGCTTACTGCTCTGGCAGATTCCTGCAGACGTTTGATTGGACGAAGCATGGAACGTGTAAACCAGATAATGAACAACAACGTTAGAAAAGTAGCCGCCACAATTACCATTAAGGTAGCCACCCGGATCTCTTTGCTGGCGTTGGATACTTCGCTCTTTAACAACGTGCCGCCAATTTTCCAGCCTGTCGCTTCATTGGTTGAATATATCATCGTTTTGGCTTCTTCATTATAGATATAATCGAATTTGCCTTCGTTACTTTCGTACATTGGATCCAGTGTTGTCGTCTCTTCTTGTGTACCTGCTTCCACAACGGGCGATACGACATAGTTTTTGTCCGCGTCCAAAATAACGACATACCCTTCTTTGCCTACCTTAATGGACGCCTGCTCACGCAGCTCAGTCAGATTCAGGGACAAACCCACAACACCCGATTGATCCTCAAGCGTTTTGGACACAAATACTACCGCAATGCCATCCGTATTCTTTGACACAGGTGAAACTGCTGGAGTACCCGGTTTCTCCATTGCAAGCTTGTACCATTCCCGTTCCCTGGGGTCATAATCCGATCCTTGCGCATTTCCCGCAGACTCCTTATCCTTACCACGTATCATGACACCCTCATTCGTCCCCACAAAAATATTCAAAGCATCCGGATGCAGTCCAAGATACTGTTTGAGTTTCGTCTCCAGCTCCGGGCTGTCCCCTTGACTATTAATCATGACCTGCTCAATCACACCGGCAAAGTAGTTAATATCATGGATCTTTGCATCCACATGCGTCTCAATAATGGAATTTGTTGTGTCCACACTCTGTTTGGCACTATCCATCAGCTGGTCTTCCACTTTATGATCGGCGATAAGCAGTGTAACGATTCCTATGGTCAGACTTGGTATCAGTAGAACGGCCAGAAAAGACACCAACAGTTTATTTCTTATGTTCCAGACAAAACCTTTTTTCTTTTTATTCTTCTTTTTCGGTTTATTATCTTTTGGTTTGACTGGCTTGGTTGCTGCCTTCTCTTGCTCTTTTTCCCGAATTTCACTCATTGCACTTCTCCCCCTCCAAATAAATCTGCCCTTTTTCTTTTTATGTAGAACCTTCCTGCTTCTGAATAATCAGGTGTCATATCGACGTCCATGTAATCTGAAGGTCTACCTTATATATCGGCTGAAAGAACGTATTTATTTGAGTGACAAAATAATACAACATGTCAAACAAACCACTCCCATAGTGCAAAGTGGCTTGTCTGTTCAATCATGTGAACGGCATGTCAGGCAGAGGTTTTTCGATAGGGTCCTTGTGGCGGATATGCCGCCGGTTTTCCAAAGTAATACCCTTGAGCCAGGTCGATCCCTACAGAACGGCAGAATTCAAACTCCTCGATTCGTTCGATCCCTTCCGCAAGCACTCGCCCGCCAAATCGGCGTGACATCTCAACAATATCGATAATTTGCTGTTGTTTGGTCAAATCATGATCACAACGATCAATGAGACTCCGATCTATTTTGACAAAATCCGGTTCCAACTTGTTCATGACTTCAATGGTCGAAAATCCGGCACCCACATCATCCAAGGCAACCGACATTCCATGAGAACGATATACCTCAAAGATATGCTGCAAGATGGACATATGCTGAATCTGTTCCGTTTCCACCACTTCAAATACGAAATCCTTAGGATCTAGCGAAAGACGTTCAATCGTCTCAAATGTGTGATTCAGGCAATATTTGGGGTTATAAATGGAGGAGGGCAGGAAATTTACGAACCGTTTGACACCATGTGGTAATAGAACGGCACTCGTCTCAATGGCAGCCATACGTGCTGTCCGATCCAGAAAAGAATGCAATCCGGTATCCCGTGCAACTTCAAATAATTCATATGCACTGAAAGGTCTGCCCTGTTCAGCAGGACGAAGTAAAAATTCGAATCCAATAATCTGCTCCGACGCATCTACGATCGGCTGCATATGACTGCTGAATTGATGTTCCACAATAACGGAAACCAGATCCGCATGCTTAAAACGAGAATTCTGCATGGAGAGACTAATCCAGCTATCATCAGCTGCCTGACCATACAGTGGAGTGACCTGAACCATTAGCGTATCTGGCAGGGTTGCTTCAATCTTGAGAATGTCTTCAATACAATGTTGTACAGATTCAAGATTCGAAAAATGCATCCAGATGAGTTCATCCGAATGTTCGACATGCCTTCCCTGCATTTGCAGTGCTTTCAGCAAAGCGGGGGAGATGGGACGCATATACAGGGTACCTTGATCCTCTATAGGATGAATTGGACTGCAGCCACTGCAATTCATGTAGAACCCCCTTGCCAGTTTGTGATTCTATCTCATTAATGTTTACTGGTATATACCCAAAGTTTGTAAATATTATAGCATGGGTCTTGAAATTTATCTTTACTGTTTTGGTGACTTCAACGATGACGGTTACTGATAGATTAACGTATCCGCATAGCATGAAGAAGACCGACAGTCTGATGACTGTCGGTCTTCATTTACCGCTAATGGATCTTAAGAAGCGGGAATTACGATTTTCTGTCCAACTTTGAGATTGTGCACATTTGTAATTTTGTTTGCGGAAACCAGCTTGCGCCAGTCCACACCGTATTTCAAGCCGATACGGTAGAGGTTATCTCCTTTTTTCACCACATAGACCACTTTGCCGCCTGCTGGTTTCTCAGGTTGTGGCTTGGTTGTAGGTTTAGTAGGTGTCGGGTCCGGTTTAGTAGGCGTTGGGTCCGGCTTCGTAGGTGTTAGAGCAGGCTCCGTACCTGTTTCTGGTGTCGTGGTAGCTTCTCCTGTCAATTTCAAGCCATACTCAGCAAAACCATCATCGTTCGTACCGATGAAGGACATTGCCGGGTTCGCTTCAACCAGCGCTTTGGCATCCGGGGAAGACGCGAACACCACTTCAAGATCGTTAATTGCTGCTGCCGTCACACCTGCGGAAGGCTTGATCGGCGCAAGTGACCAGTTGCCGTCTGCTGTCGGGTTAATCGTTTTGTTCTCACGGATGTAATCAATGATCACTTGACGGTTCTCATCCGGTGCAGCCAAGACGATACGTTTACCGTCCGGGTTGGCCAACTTGGACGAAGAAGCACGATAGTTATTTGTTGCCACGATGAATTTTTGTGCTGGATCAACCGGTTTACCATTAAAACTCAGGTTTTTAATCCGGTTAGCTGATGCATTTACAATCGTTGCTTTGCCATCGTATTTCGCTGGTTGAGTTACATCAATTTGGTACGTAACACCATCGATAACGTCGAAGTTATACGTTGGGAAGTCCATATTGACGAGCTGTTGTTGTCCACCTTTTGCCGGGTCGATCTGGTTGAATTGGCCTGCAGACCATTCCAGCCACTCTTTCAGCTCAGCGCCGTTAACCATAACAGCATGTACCGTATTTGGATACACGTACAGGTCAGCTACGTTTTTGATGGCAATTGTGCCTTTAGGGATATTTGTGTAATACGAAGCACCCGAACGTCCACCTGCTTTGAACGGAGCTCCAGCAGACAATACAGGAATACCTTCATATTCTGTTCCTTGCATCTGTTTTTCAACATACCATTTCTGTGCATTCGTTACGATCTGAATGGATGGGTCATCCTGAACCAGTGCAAAGAAGCTGTTGATTGGAGCTGTCGTTTCACCAACTGGACCACGTACATACTTAAGCGTACCTTCATGCTCGTCATGAACAGCATCAACGATCTCTTTATCCGCATCTACCAGCGCCTTTTTGTTGGCTGTATCATAGATTGGGCGTGCCTCCACTTTGGAGTCAGCCACTTTCCATTTGCCGTCTACCAGTTCCAGATCCAGATCGATAATTCCAAGGTGGTCACCCCAGAAGCCTGGTTCAACGGAAGGAACACCATTGATTGTACCTTTTTCAAGGTCTACACCTTTTTTACCGGCAAAATCAGCGCTCGGGAACACTTTGTGGGCATGTCCGAACAGAATGGCATTAATGCCTTCAACCTGGCTCAGATACAATACCGAGTTTTCCATCAGATCCGTTTGTGGAATATCTTCAAACCCGGAGTGAGGAATAGCTACAATAATGTCGGCACCTTCAGCCTTCATTTGTGGAATGAATTTTTTCGCAGTAGCGATAATGTCTTTGGCAATGACTTTGCCTTCCAGATTAGCGCTGTCCCACTGCATTACTTGTGGCGGTACAAATCCGATGACACCCACCTTGATGGTGTGCTCTTTGCCGCTCTCGTCGGTAACTTTTTTGTCCAAAATTTTATACGGGGTAAAATAGTTCTTGTCATTCGTCTCATCGGCATCGCCGTCATCTACATATACGTTGGCATTAATGTAAGGGAAGTTCGCACCTTCCAGCGTCATGTCGAGGAAATCCAAACCATAGTTAAACTCATGGTTACCAATGTTTCCTGCATCATAATCAAGCAGGTTCATCGCTTTATATACAGGGTGAGTCTCACCCTTTTTGAGTGGGTCAATCTTCGCTACATAATCCCCGAGCGGGTTACCCTGGATCAGGTCACCGTTGTCGAACAGCAGGCTGTTCTTGGCTTCATCACGGGCTTTTTTGATCAGCGTAGCCGTCTTCGCCAGACCATACTGGTCTGTCTCTTTGTCGGAATAGTAGTCATAGTTAATCAAGTTGTCGTGAATATCCGTTGTTTCCATGATCCGCAATTTAACCTTGGTAGCGTCCGCAGCCGATACAGGCACCGGAAATACCGCAAGCACGTTTAATGCAACCAAAGCGGCAGTCAGGCTCGATAATACTTTTTTACTCTTTCTCAAAATAACCCCTCCCGGTTATGTACATTGAATCATGCATTAATGAGCAAACGAATAAGCGCAGAAATAAAGGTAGATTTCATGGGTTGTGTGTACCGGCTCTCTGATTATACCTATCAAAATTCCAGGTTAGTTTATCTCACATGAACATCTATTCATATCTGTGCGTATCGTTTACATTCCAAATCATAACGCAATGTTCAACCATTGAAAAGCATTATTTTTTACTTTATCCGCACATACTCGCTTGAGTTTACGTTAACATGCGTGATTTCGACAAATTTTGCATGTTTTTGGATGAGAATAGTTTACTTGTGCTGTTAAAAACGTATATTACATATACCTTACATATATATCCATATTAGATTAATTCAAGTCGAAAAACCGTGAAGCCTTCTGGCATCCACGGTTTAATATGTTTTTTCCGAATCGTCGGCACTGCCATCCAATGCGGAAATGATTGTCATAATTTAGGATTACTGTTCCCACACATGATGCTCGTGATCTTTGCCAGTGTATTCAATGCGACTTGGTGTAATGTCCAGAATGACATAATTGGGATCGTTTGGACCGTCAAACCATGCTTTCAGTTCATCATTCCATACCTGCTCCCGCAGTCCTTCATTTTTTGTCACTTCGCATGTGCCTTCAATCTCAACCACTTCCTTGGAGCCACCCGCCTCATAACCAAGCAAAAGGCTGACGTGCGGATTATTCTCCAACTCCTCAACCTTATGTGTACGGCGATTCGTTGCCAGATGAATGTTCATTCCATCGTTGAACAGCGCCATATAGCGGGATTTCGGTTTACCATTCTCCACCGTGGAGAAACTGCAAAACGGGTTGTTTTCCAATGCTTTTACAATATTTTGTTCCAATTCAGTCTGGTTCATGGAAATGCTCCTTTCGGTTTGGGGGATATTTGAAGAACCTTGTGGGCAGCCGTTACGGGTTACGGATCGTTCTTCCGATCGCTGTTATCCCCAGATTTTTTTGAAATCCTATTTCATAGGATAAAATCCGGGGATAAAGGCGCACGCTACGCTTCTTCAGAATCGATTCCGTCCCCTTCACTACTTCCACTGTTCTTCAACATTAGGGTAGATAAGCTAAAATCTCAAAGAGAAGCATACTTGATTGCCTATCTCTGATGTCTTTGCTTATATCACGGTTGTTGTATATAAGCTTGTACTTATAGTGTACCCACCTCAACTATGGTGAATCCATGAACCCGTTCGTAGACGTGACCATTTTGGAAAAATTGTTAAAATGTTTACATAAGGGATAACTCTCTGATTTGGATTGATTTTAATTCAAATCTCCAAGGTAAATGCGTGAAGAACCCTTATTTTGCAATAACTCACCAATTGTTTTTGGATATAGACGTACCTGAGACAGCTCTTCAAGAGGAATCCATTCTACCGCTACCTGATGATCGTCTGGATTGGAGCCTTCAAAGATCGCAGCCCTCGGATCCATCAATCTGCACTCAAAATAAAATTCAACCTGATGGACATCCGCATCCCACTCGGCAAATTCGTGGTTACTGCCAATATACTCCCGGATATGCAGCAGTTCTCCCACCTTCACCGCTTGGCCGATCTCCTCCAGACATTCACGAGCAACCGCATCCTTGAGCTCTTCGCCCTTCTCCTGTCCTCCGCCGGGGAAAACATAAGCGTCGCCATATTGATCCTCCAGCCGGATCACCAGCAAACGTTCATCCTGTATAATGACGGCTTTCGCCGAATTACGTATCGGTTTCATGCTTCACCTTCACTCCTTGCCCATTATTATGGTTCGCCCTCAGATCCTTATAAACAGAAGTACTCATCCAGCAACTCCAATTGCAGACAGGGTGACTCCCTCAGACTCAAGCAACGAGCGGATTTCTTGAGCAAACGCAAGAGCCTGCGCTCCGTCACCGTGGATACAGATCGTCTCAGCCTTTATGGGGACAAGCGTACCTTTTGTGGACACCACGATCCCCTCTTTCACCATCCGCAGCACTTGAGCAAGAGCTTGTCCCGTCTGCTCAATGACGGCTCCCGGCTGATTACGCGGTGTTAGCGTCCCATCAACGCCATAAGTTCGATCCGCAAAAACTTCACTAACACTGCGCAGTCCAATGCGATCCGCTGCCTGTATCAGCGCACTTCCGGCAAGGCCATAGAGGTACAGTTCCGGTTGCACTTTATAGATGGCCTCGGCGATTCCCTCAGCGAGCTGATCGTCCTCAGCAGCCATATTATACAAGGCTCCGTGAGGCTTCACATGATGCATGTGCCCCCCGCATGAACGAACAAAGGCATCCAGCGCGCCAATCTGATATACCACCATGTCATAGGCTTCCCTTGGCGTAATGTCCATACGTCTTCTGCCAAAGCCCTGCAAATCCGGCAGACCGGGATGGGCGCCGATAGCGACCTGATGTTCCATCGCTTGCTGCACCGTTTGTCGCATCGTTGCCGGGTCACCCGCATGGAATCCACAAGCGATGTTGGCTGAAGTGATCAGCGGCAGAATCGCCTCATCCGACTCCATCCGGTACACTCCGTAACTTTCGCCAAGGTCACAATTGATATCCACCTTGTTCATTAATGGTCCCCCATTCCTGCCAATCTCCTGCGAACGAACTGATCGGTTAGCCGCCACTCCCACTCCTGCTCTAGGAATAGTTGCTGTGCTTCTTCATATGTAATCCGTTCAAAACCAACTCTTGCCCCCGGCCTAGCCTGTGCCAGTATCGGTAAATCTACCCGGGCCACCTGTGCGATCACAGGATAACCCCCAATGGTCTGATGATCGGCCATCAATATGATGGGCTGACCATCCGCTGGCACTTGAACCGTGCCATAAGTGACCGCTTCAGATAACCGCTCCATTGGCTGACTGAGTTCCAGCTTCGTACCCTTCAGTCGATACCCCATCCGATCCGATTGAGGAGAGATCACATATTGCTCCTTATAGAATCGTTCCATGCTATCTTCATCAAATGCTGCGCTGTCTTTGCCCGGCATGACACGAACCACAGGTTCAGCATGGTAGACGGGCCATTCCCTGCTAGACAAATACCAGGCAGGTGCATGCATTCGCCGATTGTTTTTCTCAGCGTGCAGGCTCAATCCATGCAAAGCAGCTTGCGCTTCATGAGAAGACTCCCCCGCCGACAACCTGTCTCCCACCTTCAAGGCGCGTCCTTCAACCCCACCAAAACCTGTCTTAAGATCCGTACTTCGACTGCCCATGATCTCAGGTACTGCGATTCCACCAGCAATCGCCATATAGGACCGCAAACCGGAACGACATCGTCCAAATCTCAGCACACTTCCTGCAATCAACAAGACCGGTCGCCATAGTGGAACTGGGTGGCCATCCACAGCAGCCGACAGATCGCCACCACATAAAGAAATCAGCTGATTTCCATGGAAGCGAAGCTCCGGTCCCATCATCGTCATCTCAAGCACAGCCGCATCATGGGAATTCCCAACTAATGCATTGGCAGCTCGAGCTGCAAAGGTATCCATAACCCCGCCCGGATGTACTCCATATCGGCGGAATCCCATTCTCCCTTGATCCTGAATGGTGGATAACAGACCAGGGCGAATGACTTCAATACTCATCGTTCGCCCTCCTTTTGTTCCAGATACTCCTGAAGTGATATCGATGCAAAACGAACCCGATCACCTGCTGCCAGCAGGCTTGGCGGATTTTCCGTCGGACGAAATAGTGCCAGCGGCGTGCGTCCAATACATTGCCAACCGCCGGGAGTTGTCACCGGGTAAACTCCCGTTTGTTTGCCGCCAATGCCCACCGTCCCCCCTTCGACCGAAAGCCGCGGTGTGGCTCTCCTGGGCGTAGCAATCCTCTCCGATAATCCGCCGAGATACGGAAAACCCGGTGCAAATCCGATCATGTGAACCAGGTAATCGCCGGATGTGTGAATAGCTATAACCTCATCTGGTGTAAGCCCATGTTCAGTAGCGACATATTCCAGATCGGGACCCAATTCACCACCATAACATACGGGAATAATGATCGTTCTGGGTAGGTCAAGCGTCGCTTCTACCATCTTGTTCAGCTCATGAAGCAGCATCCTGCATATCTCATGGTACGGGGAAATCAATGGATCATAGAACAGCGTGACCGATGCAAACGAAGGCAGCCACTCCATGATACCTGACAGTTGGCTCTTTTCCAGCAAAGCACATACCGACATGACCCTCCGGTGCACTGCTTCGGATATCGTTTCCCCACAACGGATCATAACCCCTGCTTCGCCCAGAGGAGACAGCATTTCTTCAGTCCATAAATACGGCATTTCAGTCATGCTATCACTTCCTTGTCCACAAGTTTATAATCTCTTGATCATTTTTTCTCGAGAGCCTTTAAAATAAGTGAGCGAACAGCGGGAAAAGGCTCGGCGTCTTCGATCCGTATGGCAAGATAGAGCGTCTGCAGAAAGACGCGCACATTCAGGCTCATCTGGCTGATCTCCAGAAGAGATCTCCCCTCCGTCTTATTGGTCGGATTCAGAGAATCGATCCAAGACGCAATATCGTTTTGCTCCAGCAGATTGCGACGAAGGATGGTGACCACTGCATGAGCCATCCGCTGATCCTCATCATGGATGTAGACTACACCGGATTCGGTAATTTTCACAGTGAGCGCCTTCAAAAGCTCCCGCAAGGCTGCCCGCTCCATATAAGGCGACTGTGCCAGGTCTTCAACCGCATCTGCCGCGTGTGCCGGAGCGTGCGCCCAGCCCTTATCATCGGCATAGCCGCGAACATCTTTTTCACGCTCCAGATACGTAGTCAACCGGTGATGAATAACATCTATATCTTCCTTTTTCAGAAAAGGCCGCTGACGATCCACACTCAGAATTGGAGGCAGGAGCAGCACAGAGAAGGTTCGGGTAAATACACTGTCCGTCCCTTGTTCTCCGATTTCATGAAAAAGGTGCTGATCATCCAGCGCCATCTGTAGCAGCTGACCAAGCTGTTCTTCCGTAAATACATCCTGTCCGATCCAGGTCGCAAACGTAACATAGATCAGTTCATCCCGCAGAACCGGGTCTGGACTGCCAATATGCTGCATCATATGCAGAGCTAATTCGTAAGGGTGCTCCACTTCGTGGGTGGATAGATTAGCCGATTGAATATGCTGCAATTTCTTTTTTAAAGCCAAAGCATTCATTTATCACAACTCCTTGGAGGAGCCCAAATGAACGCTGCAATTGTATAACTCGCATTGCCAGGACTCCGCTTCCTTAGTGATCCGGGTGATCGACGTGTTGGACAGCTTTGCACTCACATCAAGTTCAGGCACCAGACCTCGCAGTGTATTCCGGAGAATAGCGCCATGGCTGACAACGATCACTCTTCCATTGGGATGCTGCCGTACAATATCTTCTATCGCGGCACTGCCCCGAATCGTACCTGCAACCGCAAGCTCCCGGCCCAAATCGAGATCACTCCAATTCGTCCCCCATTGAGCTACACGTTCAGCTTCGGTCGTACCTTCCACCTGCCCACCGCCCATTTCACGCAGCCTCGGGTCCAGACGAATCTCCTGAATTCCCAAACGGTTGCCAATAATGCGGGCCGTCTCACTTGCACGCTCCAGGTCACTTGCATAGATGGCATCCCACGTTTCTTCACTCAGTCTCGCAGCAAGCAATAGCGCCTGTTCTCTTCCTTCCTGATCCAGCGGATTATCCGTCTGCCCCTGGGAACGTTTTTCCTTATTCCACGCCGTGCTTCCATGGCGAATCAATGCGATCTGTGTCATTGCTGCTCCTCACCTTTACCTTTTTCTATGCGTAATTCATCATCTGTAAAATGTTTTCGGGCCTTCGGCTTGGCAAATTTGCCGCCATTATATTGATCCGAACCGTTTCTAGGAATGGAAAGACTGTTCCATGAGGTTTCTTTGAGCATTTTGGCTGCATAGATAATCTGCCCCACATGATAGGGATAATGTGCTAATTGCCGAATAACAGCCTCCATGACCGTATGTCCTTCATTGCGAATGTATATGATATGAGACAGCTGCTCCGGTGTAAAAGAACGAATGGCTCCAAGCAGACAGTTCCAGCCTTCCTCCCATTTGGCGAGCAGCTCTTCCCGGGTCGAGATATCATTCACGAATTCCGCATCACGTTCACGCCATGGCTTTTCTCCATCGGTTGTCAGCACATCCATCCAACGGGACAGCATATTGCCCCATAGATGCTTCACAATAACCGCAATGCTGTTTGCATCTTCATTCCAGGATTGAAACAGCTGCTCGGATTCCAATTGCTCCATGGCTTTCTCCCCAAGCTGCTTGTAATACAAAAATTGCTTCTCGGCTGTATCCAGAAATACCTGATTCATATCCATACGTTCACAACCCTTCACAAAATGTCTTTATTCAGGAAAAGAAAACGTCCCGTCCTCATTCGGTTCAAAGGGAAATGACTTTCCGAACAGCATCCAGATTAAGCTCACCATAAATATGTGGGAATAATTCATTCAACTCATAGAGATCCTCGTACACCAACTCAGGCTTCAAAGCCTTCTCATCAATACCAATCAATAATAAATCCGTACGTCCCTGATAGTATTGGGCTGCTACCCATGGAATCTGTTCTTTGGTGGAGCAATGAATGAAACCATCCGTCTCCAGGCTATCCGGTGCATACACGCTCTGCTTGGATACCTGCTCCCATACCGCTTGGGAAATAATACTGTAGATCATCGTTCCGCCTCCTTCAAATTCTTCTATGTATCCTGCACGTCATTGGGAGTATTATAGATCATCCCGGATACGGGAGTACAATTTCTGATCTGTAAACACACCTTTGATCTTCAGTTGTTTGCGCAGTAACCCTTCATGTGACATGCCCAGCTTCTCCATCACTCGAGCGGAGCCGATATTGCCTGCATTACATTTCCCCTCCAGCCGATTGCAGTCCAATTCCCGGAAGCAATAATCCACAATAGGCTGCATCGCTTCTGCTGCTAGACCTTTGCCCCAGCAACTGCTAGCAATCGCGTACCCCAGTTCAGCACTTTGCATGGATTCATTGAGATGAAAAATGCCACCTCGGCCAATCAGCTTCCCCGTTTCCTTCAGAATAAAGGCCCATATATAGACACTTTTATTCTCATAATTGTCTAACACTCTTTGAATATATTGAACGGAGTCGTCCAACGTCTCATGGCAGTTCCACAAACTTTGCTGACTTACGCTCGGATCGGAAGCAAACCTAAAATAATCGTCCACATCCTCCTGCGTAAGTCGTCTCAGTATCAACCGTTCTGTCTCAAACTCGGGTGATTTCGCAAAAAGCTTCTCAATATTCACGTAAGCCACTCCCCATCATCAAGCCTTCTTATTTCTTAAGAAATAACGATCAATCGTATACACACACAGAATGCCGACAGCATACCTCAGCAAATCCATCACCAGAAATCCATGCCCCAAAATAAGCGCACCCAGCATCGTGGAACGCACGTCGTTCAGCCAAGAGGTCTGAATCATTTGCGAACATTCGATGGCCCAGCTAAAAATCAGGCTCACGATCAGCGCCAACTCTTTGCTGCGCTTAATCCAAACCATACGCATCCCAAAATAGATCATTCCTGCCCACAAGGCATCCCCGAAATGCTCATGCACAAAGTACGGTAAAAGTTCACCAAAGTGTCTGGACGCCAGTCCTGCTGCCATGGTTAGGATAACTGCAATGAAATAAATCAGCCTGCCTTTGATAAATAAGGTTAACACAGGATTAAATGCCTTCATCAAGCACTTGTAAAATAAATTCCGTTTTGGCAGCGGTATACGCTTCTCTGTCGTCCTTATTTTCATCGGCAAGTTTAGCTTTCAAGGCCGCATAAGCCTCTACGAGATCCGGGCGCTGTCTCAGCACATCCCGAAACTGGACTTGGCGATTCCAACGTTCCTCGCCTGGGCGCATCAGATGAAGATGTACAGCCCTCTTGCCATCTTTCACTCTGACCCAGAATCGTCTATATTCCCGACCGTCCAGTTCAGGTGGAACGTAGTTCCATTCTATCGGATTCAGATGTTCAGCAATTATATGCATGTGATCCCACGACTGCACTTCTCCCATCAGATCAATAATGGGCTTGGCCGGCAATCCCGGGATGGACGTGCTCCCGATATGTTCAAATCTATGAATATTGAGGTGCTGTAACGAGTCTCTGAGCTGCTGGATTTCTTCCAGAGCCTGTGAGCTCCATTCAGGATTGTGCTCCACAATCTCTACCGATTCTGTCGCCCACGCTGGCCAATTCTCCGGTTGCAGGTGATCTGTCATTCAGATGTTCCCTCCTTTTCAGGACTGAATTTCATTCGAAATTCTTCCAAGTACTTCGAATAGGCTGATTTCTTCATAGCCTCAACCGTGGAATTCATCCCCAATGTCAGTATCGAAAATAGGGTGAAAAGAAGATACTTCAAGTAAGCCAAACCATTGAAATTGTTATCTGAGCTTGTAATTGAAGAATTCAGCTTCATCACATCCAATACCGTTTTTGTTTAATTTAAGCATCTGGTTCCAATAACCCGAAATTTTTTATACCTAAAAGGGGCGTATGTCTACGCCCCATCTGTTTCTGTTCATGATGTTGAAATTAACTCAATGGATAAGCTTCATTCAATGAAAGTTTATTTTACCGTTACCGGGATGCTCACTTTTTTGTTGCCCCACTTGGCAGTAATCGAAGTTTTACCTTTACCTACAGCCACAATCTTGCCACCTGTTACTGTAGCCACACTTGGCTTGGTGCTGCTCCACACCGCACTGTCCGTTACAATCGTGGTCTTGCCTGTATCATACTGGGCCATCACACTCAGTGTTGTACTTCCCTGTGGCGATAAGATAAGTTTCTTCTGACCTGTAATCAGCTTTTTGAGCAACGGGACGACGGTAACCTCTGCCTTTATTGTCTGATTTTGATAAGTTCCTGTCAAGGTGGCTTGTCCTTCGGTCAGCGTTTTGACCGTCCCGTTTTTCACTGTAGCTACATTATTATTGGAAGAGATCCAAGTTACCTGTTTCGAAAGGTTGATCGTTTTGCCATTCGCGTAGGTCCCGATGACCTTCAACGCCTTCGATTTCTTAATATTCAGCTGCATGACAGCAGGGGTTACTTCAACTTTGGTAATCTCATCGGTGATCGCCACGGGAACTTTAACAGTCACTGAGCCATACTTGCCTTGTAAAAGCACTCGGCCCGGCGTAATTCCTTTAATTTTGCCACTCTCCAGCACTGCCGAAGCACTCGATACCGACCATACGATCTCAGACGTGACGTCTTCTTCCTTACCGTTCGCACGTTTGATGCTTACTTTAGGGAGAGCACTTTCACTGCCTTTAACAAAATTATAGGATTTCGGTGAAGCTGTAATGCTTTTAATTTTATCTTGAACCTGCACCGATAACTGGGCCTTCGCACCATTAACCTGGGCATATACCGTTGCTTCACCAGCCGCAATAGCTTTGATTTTGCCTTTGGTAATGGTTACTACAGCCGCGTTACTTGTGGACCATGTGACTCCTTCCGTGACATCCTGCTTGTTATCGAATCCTTCAATAACCGCCATGACTTGAAGCTTAGCTGTTTCGGATACACTCATCTTCTGTGGGCTGCTATTGGTTATTTCGATAGATGTCACGTCACCTGTGGCCGCCAATGCAAAAGAAGGAGCCAATACTGCAAGTACCATAATTAGAGCAAACATTCCTCGAAGTCCTATTTTCATTCGCTTCATCTTCATCTTCATCTCCATCTCCTGTAATCCATAATTTTACTTCTATTATATTATATCGGAAACGTATTGTATAAAAGTGAATATTATCGGAGCAGAATTTCAACAAGAGGAACATTCGACATTTATATATATATGACTTCGCCTAACGCCTAATCGACGGAAATAACGTCTCTATGATTCGTTACATCTCCGTCCAGTGAAAAAGGGAGCGAATAGCGTGTACATGATTCGTTAGAACCCAATAACCCTAAAGGGATGTCCCGTAAGTCATACGCATGACTTCTGGAACATCCCTTATTTGCTTTCTATTTTAGCTAACCACTTTTCTTTTCCTATTCATGCCGCTCTGGCAAAATTAAATATTCAGCACCGCCCATATAGGGCTGAAGTGCCGCCGGAATGCGAATGCTTCCATCGGACTGCTGATGGTTCTCCAGCAATGGAATCAGAATACGTGGCGAAGCCACCGCCGTATTGTTGAGCGTATGGCAGTATGCAAGCTTTCCTTCGGCATCACGACAACGGATGTTCGAACGGCGAGCCTGGAAATCATGCAGATTCGACGACGAATGTGTTTCCCCATACGCACCGCGGCTTGGCATCCATGTCTCGATATCATACTGTTTGTACGTTTTTTGCGACATATCCCCTGTGCACACAGCCACCACACGGTAAGGCAGTTCCAGCAATTGCAGCAGCTCCTCGGCGTGTCCCGTGATCTCTTGCAGCATACGTTCTGACTCTTCCGCAGCAGGAGCACAAATAATCACCTGTTCCACCTTGGCGAACTGATGCACGCGGTACAATCCCCGCACATCCCGCCCGCCTGATCCGACCTCACTGCGGAAACACGTCGATGCCGCAGCCAGCTTGATCGGCTCCTTTACATCCACAATCTCGTCCGCATAATACGAAACCAGCGGTACCTCCGATGTACCCACGAGCCACTTGTTCTCGCCTTCCAATTCATAGACCTGATCCCGTCCGGTTGGGAAGAACCCTGTGTTCAAAAGCGTATTCTCCCTCACCATCAAGGGAACCTCCATCGGGGTAAATCCATGCTTCAGCAGCAGATCAAGCGCAAGTTGCTGGACGGCCCGATGCAGGAGCAATCCCGCTCCCTTCAGCACATAGCTTCGTGTTCCGCCGATTTTCACCCCGCGCGGGATATCGATCAGATCATGCAGCTCACCCAGCTCAACATGATCCCTGGCCGCATAATCAAACATCGGTGTCTCCCCCACACGCCGCAGCTCCACATTATCCTCGTCCGATGCACCCATTGGCGTATCCGGCGATACAACATTAGGTACCAGCCATTGCAGCCTTGTCACTTCCTCTTGCACAATCGCAAGTTTGGCTTCAATCTGCTCCAGCTGCTCATTCAGTTGTCTCACCTGAGCCCGCAAACCTTCCGCCTGTTCGCGATCCCCGGATTGCATCAGTCTGCCGATATTCGCCGATAAGGTGTTCCGTTCCCTGCGCCTTTCTTCGGTTTCCTGCAAAAGCATTCTCCGTTCATCATCCCGTTCCAATAACTCACGGATATTCACATCGATTCGTTTTCCGTCTGCCGCAGCTTGCACCTCTTGTGCATGCTCCCGAATCCACTTCATTTCCAACATGGTCACCGTCTCCTTTGGCTGTAAAAATACAAAGAGCGCCCTCATCCCTTGGGACGAGGAGCGCTCTGCTCGCGGTGCCACCCAACTTGCTGAACCAGATATTCTGGTTCAGCCTCTTGGTCCGCGATAACGGGCGGTTCCGGTTAACTTGGGGAAATCATCGCTCCCCTGGCGAAAACGCCTCCGAGTTGGATGCTCTTCAACGGCATGGTCCGATCTGTAATTGTTGTGTTTCAGTATATACGAACTTTCGCCAGAATTGCAAGTCCGCGTGCACAACTTGACCTGTGCTGTTATGATAGAATTTGTTTGTTTTCAGGAAAGCCCTGAATCAGCTTGTACATATTTCATTTTATACATCATTTCAGAAGGAGTCCTTCATGAAAAAATTGCTTTGGATTGGCTGCTTGTCCTATTTCCTCATCGGACTTGCCCACGTCGTTCTCGGCTCCATCCTGCCTGTTGCCCTTGAACATTATGGCAAGGATTACAGTCAAGGAGGAACGCTTATTTTCGCCCAATTTGCCGGGTTCCTGGGGGGTGTACTGTTATCTCCGTGGTTGAATAGACGCTTTGGCAAACGAGGCGGTCTGTTAATTGCCGCGGCCTTGCTCTGCATTGCAGAGTTATCCTACATGCTGCTGCCACCTTGGGGCTGGATGTTCGTCATTGCTCCTGCAGCCGGATTCGGGTTCGGAATGATTGAGGCTGTCATCGGTACAATCATCATTGCTGCCATTAAAGATAATACCGCGGTTGCCATGAGCCGACTCGAAGTGTTATTCGGTATCGGGGCCATGGTCATGCCGCTCATTGCCAGCGGTCTGATCTCGGCCGGATATTGGCGGCTGTCGTTCCTCGTTGTTGCTGTCTGTGCAGCGATGACCTTCATTTTCTGGGCCAAAAGTTCATTCGGTGAGCTGGACAGCGAGCTGAGTCGACGCAGCTCAGACGACACTTCAGTACACGCTCATGCTGCATCATCACCAAATGGTGCAAAACCTTCAGACATTGAGCCGTCTCGTTCAACCTATCGCGGGCGCAATTTGGCTCTTCTGTCCTTATTTGTTCTGTTTTTCTTTCTCTACGTCGGCACCGAAATGAGCCTTGCCAACTTCATGCCCGCCATTCTGATTGAGAAAATGAACATGAAGGAAGCGGGAGCCACGCTTAGCGTTACCTGCTTCTGGATTGCGATGTCCGTTGGGCGACTCTTCGCCGGATATATTGCAGAGAAGTTTCAATATCGCGTCTACGTTCTATACAGCTGCCTCGCGGCCGTTCTGTTATTGATGATCTTTCCGTTCACCAACCAGATCTGGTCGGCTTTTCTAATCATTCTGTTATTGGGACTTGCACTGTCTGGCGTGTTCTCCATCGCCCTCGTCTTCGCCAGTAAAATGCTCCCAGGAACAGAAGAGTCCACGCCCAGCATCCTGATTGCATCCGGTGGAGTGGGCGGAGCCATTCTGCCTCTGGTGACAGGCTGGAGTCTCGACCACCTGGAGGTAAATCAGTCTGCATGGATGCTTGCCATTTTTGCAGTCGGGCTGCTGGTAATCAGTGTGGTTACTTATCAATGGCAGCGCAGATATACTGTAAGCTCAGCATCGTAACATCTACAGAACAGAAGATAAATTAAATTCAATGAATCATAGCTGTAAAAAGATTGGCTTCGTAGCATTCGCTACGAAGCCTTTTTGATTTAAAAATGAACAATTACTTCTTTATCTCAGGGCAATGGACGATTACCCAGGAAATACTTTCAGGTGCTCCAGATCGGAATTAACGTTATTAGGTTGAAGGAATCACACTTCCTTTACCCTTGATGAACCTACCGAATACATATCGCACAAGTGGTCCCAGAATAATAAGTTGGTAAGGAAGCGCCAGGCTAAAATTTCGAGCGATCGTATGAAGATACGTGCTCCATACAGAAGCACTGCTTGGCTGATGGGCAAGAGATGCCGAGATCATTCCGTATATGGACATCATCAGAACCATCCCCGTACACATCATCAATCCGAAAATAATATGTTCTTTCTTTGTTGTTGGCAATTCTCTCATCCTTTCTGTTTACTTTGACAAGTATAAAGATCAGAGATCCCCCTACATAAGTGAACATTCTGTGAACTCCATAACCATTGGAAAGTCTCTCTTCATAGTCTTCCTCTTGCGGATAATGGAACATTCCCATTTGACAACCCTAGTGTGCAGCCCTATGATATCCCTTAAAATGGTAGAACTATTAATTGAATACAAGGAGGATTTTTCATCATGAGTTTTCAAAAGCGTATTGACCACATCGGCATTGCCGTTCGTGATCTGGAGACCACACTGCGATTCTACACGGAGATTGTGGGTCTTGAATTGAAGGACCGGGTGACTCATACCAATGGAGTCATCCAACTGGCATTTCTCGGCTTCAATGGAAGCGACGAGACCGAGATTGAGTTGATTCAGGGGTACAGCGACAAGCTGCCTTCTGAAGGAACAGTGCACCATTTTGCCATCCATGTCGATGATCTTGATTCCGAGTACAAACGTATTCAGGCAACCGAAGCCGAGTTTATTGACGGAGAGATGGTTACACTGCCTAACGGATATCGTTATTTCTTCATCTATGGACCCGAGAAGGAATGGATTGAGTTCTTCCAACGCTAAGAATTGGAGCTGATTTATGAACATTTTAATAACCGGCGCAGCCGGAAAAATTGGACGTGACTTGTCCCAACACTTGTCAGAAGCCTTTCACCTGCGACTAACGGATTTGAATACGGACAGACTGCATACGTATCAAGAGGCAGGCCATGAGATTATGACCCTTGATGTGACAGATCCCGAAGCCTGTCAGCACGCTTGCGAAGGCATGGATGTGGTTGTACATCTGGCGGGTGATCCCTCCCCGCATGCAGGGTTCTATGAATCGTTGCTGGACATCAATATCAAAGGTACATTTAATATATTCCGTGCAGCTAAGGACCAAGGTGTGCGAAGACTCGTTCTGGCAAGCAGTGCACAGACGATTGAGGGGTATCCTATTGATGCTCAAGTCTATCCGGACATGCCGACACGCCCACGGAATTTGTACGGGGTTAGCAAATGTTTTGGTGAATCGCTCGCTTCCTATTTTGCTTATGCCGAAGGTCTACAAAGTATTGCGATACGTATTGGTGCATACGATGATTTTCAACCGGATGGACCTGTGCTGGAGGCACGGGATATGAGTGCGTATATTAGTCCGGCTGACATGTGTGATTTGATGTTCAAAGCAATTACAGCTGCAGATCTGGAGCCCTTCACCATACTGCATGGAATCTCGAATAATCGGTTTAAACGATTGAATCTGGAAGCGACTCAAAAACAGGTAGGCTATGACCCGAAATCCGATGCTTTTGCACTCAGTCAGATTTCCTTATATGATTCGCCACGATAAATGCTAAATATTACACATCAAGTGCGGTCGTTATACACATATATAATGGCCTCTTTGATTACTGCCTCCATCCCCCTATCCAGTTCCTGACTGGACATGCATAGGCCTCTGTCCTATAATTACAACTATTATTGCCCTTAACTTCATAGTTTCCCAGGGGAGTCGGAAATGGCCGGCTGAGAGTGTATCCCACCAAGATACTGACCCTTAGACCTGATCTGGATCATGCCAGCGTAGGAATCGGAGTATATCGAATTGGCCCAGCCTCTTTGCTGGAGTGCCACACCTCTAACGCCTGCACGCGTCCCGGATTACCGGGGCGCTTTTTTAATGTTCTTTTATATAGCCAGAGAGCTAAAAAAAGTGACGTCATCCGGATCATAGCTGGTATAAATCTGTCGATTTATGCAAGAAGCTTGGATATGAAGCCAAGGAGTACCCCGCGCCACTGGCCGGACAACATGAAGGAGAGAAATGAAGATGAGATGGCGTAAAATGATGGGTCTGCTGCTCTTGTGCGTACTGCTGGTAACTGTGGCCGCATGTGGTAGCAGCAAAGAAGCTGCACGAGAGAACAGCAGCACTAACACCGAAAACAGCAGTGAGGGTGACAACGCAGCCCTCAAGGACATTAAAGTGGTGCTGGACTGGACACCAAATACGAATCATACCGGCCTGTATGCGGCCGTAGATCAAGGTTTTTACAAAGCCGAAGGCTTAAATGTCGAGATTGTACAGCCAGGTGCCGGAGGTGCGGATACGATGGTTGCTTCGAACGAAGTACCCTTTGGCGTAAGCTACCAGGAAAGTGTGACCCAGGCCCGCACACAAGGCGTACCGCTCGTGTCCATCGCTGCAGTCATTCAGCATAACACGTCCGGATTTGCCGCTCCCGTAGATCGGAACATCAAGTCTCCCAAAGATTTTGAAGGCAAAACTTATGGTGGCTGGGGCTCCCCGGTGGAAGAAGCTGTGATGCAGTCCATTATGGAAGGCGAAGGCGCTGATGTATCCAAAGTAAAAAATATTAATATGGGCGATGCAGACTTCTTCACCGCTGTGAAACGTGATATCGACTTCGCCTGGATTTTCTACGCGTGGACGGGCATTGAAGCCGAACTTCGGGGCGAACCGATCGACATGCTGTATGTGAAGGATTATTCCGAAGCACTGGATTACTACACACCTGTACTCGTAACGAATGAACAGACGATTCAGAACGATCCCGAGCTGGTTAAAGCGTTTTTGAAAGCTACTTCCGAAGGATATCAATATGCGATCGAACATCCAGAAGATGCTGCCAACATTCTGATCAAGGCCGTACCGGATCTGGATAAGGATCTTGTGCTCGCGAGCCAGAAGTGGCTGAGTCCGAAATATCAGGATGATGCTCCGCGCTGGGGTGAGCAGAAGCAGGAAGTATGGCAGAACTACACCGATTGGATGTTTAGCAAAAAACTGCTTGATAAGCAGGTTGATGTATCCAAAGCGTATACAAACGAATTTCTACCCCAATAAAAGTTGTTTAAGTTTAACTTTTTTTACACCAGAACGAAGAGTGCAGAACCCATCTGAAGAAGCGAAGCGCTCACCTTTATCCCCGGATTTCCTCCGTTAAAATTCATTAAAGAAATCCGGGGATAACAGTGATCGGAAGAGGGTACTGCAATCGGAGTGGTAAAGTGTAAAGCTGGTTCAACTCATGCAACTTAACCCGAAAGGAAACGTGATCTTTCATGGCAAGCACACTACTTAGCATTCAAGTCATTCCCAAAACGCCAAATGGCGAAAATTCCTATCCTTACGTTGATCGTGCCATTGAAGTCATTCAGCAGTCCGGCCTGAAATATCAGGTTAACCCACTCGACACCACGATGGAGGGAGAACTGGAGGAGCTGCTGGAGGTTGTACGCAAAATGCATGAAGTTCTGGTGGAAGCCGGCAGCCCCAGCATCATTTCGCAGATCAAGATCGCCCATAGTCCGAATGGCCTTAGCATGGACACCCTGACGGAGAAATATCGCTAATGCATGCGTATTGGAAAAGCGTATGGCCGCCCTTAGTGGCGGTTATTCTCTTTATAGCGGTATGGCAGGGAGCCGTCTCCCTGTTCCATATTGAGAAATGGATGCTGCCTGCGCCTTCGGATATCGCTCATGAAGCATCGTCTCAGGCTGGGAGACTTGGCATGCACGCCTGGGCGACCATTCAGCTGACGTTGATCGGATTTGCAGCAGGAACGCTCGTGGGATTACTGATTGCGATGGTACTGCATCTGATTCCATTTCTGAAATCCGCTCTCTATCCCTTACTTATTCTTAGCCAAAATATTCCGACCATCGCGCTGGCGCCGCTCTTGCTGATCTGGTTCGGATTTGGGCTGCTGCCCAAACTGATTACCATCATCCTGGTCTGCTTCTTCCCGGTGGCTGTAGCTGCCATGGACGGATTGACCCGCACCGATGCAGCGATGATGAACTATATGCGCATGGCTGGCGCGAAACGGCGTCAGATTTTCTGGAAGCTCGAACTGCCACATGCGCTGCCTTCGGTGTTCTCGGGGATCAAAATTGCCGCTACGTACAGCGTCATGGGTGCGATTATCGCCGAATGGATCGGTGCAGACAAAGGCATTGGATACTATATGATGCTGCAAAAGTCCGCCTATCGGACAGATCGTCTATTTGTAGCAATCATGATTATTGTGGCACTGAGTCTGCTGCTCTTCCTGCTCATTGCGCTGATGGAGAAGCTGCTCGTACGCTGGCGGCCACAAAAGCGATAACTTTGATATAAGCCCCACATAAAGGTTAGGAAGTGATAACGAGATGACACCCGAACACAACGAGCGGTCAGCTACTCCGCCGGATGGGGCTGTACCCACTCCAACGAGTGGCAGAGGTCCTGAACATGGAGCCATGGCTATAAAAGAAAACAACTCACCTCCCGCGCTGGAGGTGTTGGATATACATGCCTCGTTCCGCGAGCGACGCAGTACATTGCCCGTTCTGGATGGTTTGTCCCTGACCGTAGAACAAGGAGAATTCGTAGCTATCGTCGGTCCTTCCGGCTGCGGCAAAAGCACCCTGTTTCACATCATCGGCGGCCTGTTGAGGCCACAGAAAGGCCAGATCCTGATGAACGGTCAGGATGTCACCGGACAGCGCGGCAAGATTAGCTATATGCCGCAGCAGCCTGCCCTCTTCCCTTGGCGCACCATTGAAGACAATGTACTGCTTGCAGGCGAAGTATCCGCAAATGCTCCATCCCGGACGGAGGCGCTCGCAGAAGCCCGCAAGTGGCTGGGCAGTGTGGGCCTGACCGGGTTCGAACAAGCCTATCCGCATATGTTATCGGGCGGCATGCAGCAGCGGGTTGCCTTTCTGCGCGCTCTGCTCAGTCCTCAGGAGCTGATGCTGCTGGACGAGCCTTTCAGTGCGCTGGATGCACTGACGCGCAGTGACATGCAGCGCTGGCTGCTCGATATCTGGGAACAGAACCGCCGCTCGGTACTGTTCATCACGCATAATATCGAGGAAGCATTATTGCTTGCTGACCGGATCTATGTGCTATCCAATCGGCCTGCGACTGTACTACACGAGGTCAATGTTCCCTTTGATCGTCCGCGTCGTGAAGCGATTACGGATGAATCGGCTTTTCTTGCGCGTAAACGGCAGATTTCCCAGTGGATGAGAGAAGAACAACAGAAAACCCGCCTATCCAAATAGTGCGGGTTCTTAAGTTATTATTTTCCTAAAATTGGTGATCCAACACAGACCACACTGCGTATCATTGGTAAAAGACAAAAAGGAGGGGTCCATCCATGCAATCAACCGCTTTTGTACCCTTGATCGATGCCCATCTTCATCTGGACCAATATACACCCGAAGAACAACGTGAGATGCTGCATTCCTTCCCTGCCCAGCAGGTTGAAGCTGTCATCGCCGTTTCCATGAATCTGGCTTCTGCACGGACCAACCTGGAACTCGCTTCACAGTACCCTCGTGCCGTATATCCGGCCTTCGGTTTCCATCCCGAACAGTCCCTTCCGCCATTGGCAGAACAGGATCTATTGTTCGACTGGATCGAGAAACATATCGGACGAGCCGCAGCCATTGGGGAAGTCGGATTACCTTACTACGATCGACAGGAAGCCGAACAAGCAGGACAGCACTTTGATCAGAGCGGCTATATTGATCTATTGGAGCGATTTATCCAGCTAGCCAAACGGCACGGTAAACCAATTGTACTGCATGCTGTATACGAGGACGCCGATATCGCCTGTGATCTGCTGGAGCAGTATCATTATCGCCGGGCTCACTTTCACTGGTTCAAAGGTTCCAAACGGACCGTCCAGCGAATGGCTGGCAACGGATACTTTGTCTCCTTCACACCTGATATCCTATACGAAGAGGAAATTCGCGACTTAGCTCGACAGTATCCCTCCGAGCAGGTTATGGCAGAGACCGATGGGCCTTGGCCCTTTGAGGGTCCTTTTCAGGGGAGAATGACACACCCTGCCATGACCCGACAGGTCATTCAAGCCTGGAGCGAAGTGACCGGGATGGGAACGGAGCGGGCCGAGCGTCTCTTTTATCAGAATACGAAACGCTTCTATGGTCTGCCTTAGGCACTTAGGCGTATCCATTACCCTGGTAACTCTCACGCCAAGGAAGTAAATTTAATCAGAGTGATCCCCCGCAACCTTGTGCGGTTTCCCAATAAAAGAAGTGCAACACAAAAATAAGTCAGTCGGCATCCAGCCAAACTGACTTATTTGGTGTTCTTTATATTATCGCTTCATGAACCCTTTGCCTTCGAGAAACGATTTCATCTGTAAACGTACCGGCTCGGTAAGACGCTTCGCCATCAATTCGGACCATGGTGTAGAACGTTCCCCTTGGGTACGTTCCTTCATGTATGCAGCTGTCGTTTCATCATAGCTCTCCACACCTTTGAGCGTCTGCTCGGCATTATAGCGGCCATGGTGAAGCACAGCATCAAGCGGCAGACGCGGACGAATGCCTGTCTCCTGGTCAGCAACGCCGATGCACATGCCATAAACCGGATAAACGCCTTCTGGCAAGTCCAACACTTCGTTGACTTCCTCAATACGGTTACGGAGCCCGCCAATATAAACGATTCCGAATCCAAGTGACTCTGCCGCAAGTGCAGCATTCTGTGATGCAAGTGCAACATCGATAGTAGCAACCATAAAGTTTTCTGTTGAGTCCTCATAGGATTCCTTTTCTGGCAAATGACGCTTGGCAGCATCACTCAAACGGTAAAGATCAGCACACCATACGAGAAATACAGGGCATTCGTTGATGTAAGACTGATTACCTGCCAATTCAGCCAACTTGGCCTTTTGCTCCGATTCGGTGACTGCAATCACTGTATAGGCCTGCACACTACTTGAAGAGGAAGCCATCTGCCCGGCCGCTACGATGGTCGCGAGCTGTTGCTCACTTACCGGGTCTGGCTTGAATTTGCGCACAGAGCGGTGTTTCATCATTAATTCAATGGTTTCGTTCATGATCCTTCACTCCCAATCCTCGAAGTACAAATTCAATGGTCTGCTCAGCCAGCTCATCTGTGTTCATATCCTGATAATCAAAGCTAAACCGTGAGTTCTTGGCTCGTTTGTGCGCCAAAGCTACCCCCATGACCTGAAGCATTGCATAAGATACGGATTGTATTTGGAACACGCCCTGCTCTTTTCCTTCTCGCAGCAGTTCCCTTACTTTGGTCCAGACGGGGTCCAAGAAACGAAACACGGTAGCTGTGCGGTGGGTACGCAGCGTAATTTCCAGCTGCACAATATCACTCATCTCCCGGTCCGTCATCGTGAACTTCACAACTTCACCTATAATTCGTTGGATACCCTCCACGGGGGAGGACATGGACTCTTCAGCCAGCTCGTTCATCATATGATCAGGAAAGAAGTGCTCAAATAATGCTTCGAACACCTTTTCTTTCCCGCCAAAATGGTACGAGACCAGTGACACATTCGCACCCGCCTCATCACAGATTTGACGAACACTTGTCCCGTCATACCCCTGCTGTGCAAAAAGTTTTTTGGCTGCAAGCAAAATCCTCATTTTTATATCCAATTCCGGTTCCGTCATTCCGTCCGCTCCTCTTGTCCGTTCTATTCATTGCTCCAGCTCATGGGGCTGCAGCGACACTGCTCTATCGTATTATTATGAAAGTTTGTGCATCAAAGCGCAAGGTGTGCTGCCTGATCCTCCAAAACCAGCCACCTCAACCTATTATTAAACAGAAACCCCCCGGCGAAGAATCACCGGGAGGCTTGTTTATTTCCTATGAAGACCCGTACATCTACTGCAAATTAGCTGTTCATTGGAGCTGGGCTTGGAGCCCCAGCTGGCATACGTTGTTTTTTTAACGACGTCACGACCAAAGAGAGAGCCACAGCCACGAGCAGTACAATGGCAACTGAGCCAGCAGCGGATTGAACTCCTGGTCCGCCCAATTGAACGCTCAGAACACCTTGAACGGCATATGTGGCTGGCAGATACTGACCAATACCACTGTAGAAACTGTTCAGCAGTTCACGTGGCACCATTGCACCGGAAGATACCAGTTGCAGTGACAGTGAAATGATGTTGAACAGGCTTCCTGCTGGTCCGAAGCAGATCAGGAAGAACTGGGAGAAGAACATGAATGTGCAGAGGAACAGCGCCTGGAACATCCAGAATGCGATAAATCCTTGCTCGATCTGTCCGCCCAGCGCCACAATCAATGATGATCCCAGCAGGGAAACCAAGAGAGCAGACCCGATGTTAATGACTACTCTTGCGCCGAACAATGTCCAGCGGGAGTGCGTAGCGGACAGCATACCCATCGCTGTCTGCAAGTTCATCCCCATAATCATGGCTCCCACATATGAAGCCAGAACCATCATCATCGGTACCATCTGATTGTTCATACCATTGACCGGGTTGATCGATGTGGTCGTGCCCTCCACGCGGGAAGTCAGGTTGGCAGCAGCTTCAGCCGCCTGATTCGCAGGCGCTCCGGACGCCGTTAATACCGTCTGTACACCTTGAGCTGTTGCTTGCTTGTTAATCGTGTTCGTCACGCTTTGCGATACACCTTGCATCATGCTTTTGATCGTAACCGGGTTAGCCTCGTTAATGCTGTACTTGATTTCGGCAGTGGAACCGGCTGTTTGAATCAGCTCATTAAAGCCAGCTGGAATATTCAGCACCATATGAATTTTGCGATGGTTCAACTGATCCAGTGCTTCAGCAGCACTCAGATTAGATACCGTATGGAAAGGAAGCGTCTCAGCTATGCGATCTGCAATCCCCTTGGACTGCTCTCCATCCTCATTCACCACGGCAACTGTCAATTCATTCACCCGGTCATTCACTCCGGAATATGCTGTCATCCAGATCACGCTGAAGATCACTTGGAACATAAGTGCTGTCACGATCCCCACAATTACTGGCGGTTTTTTTAACAAAATGCGTAAAGCCTGCAACATAAATGATATCCTCCATTACTGATTAGTTCAAATTTGATGTAAACGATTGTTTAAATCAAACGATCGTTTTAAATTTTAAGTCTATATGTCTATATTGTCAATCTATTTCTGAAAGGTTCAGAAAGAGGAGATGTTGTTTCGCAAACAATGAATTCCATTTCATAAAAGATCATTACTTCACATCTCGCCTCTATTAACAAGGGAAGGGAGGTTCCTTTAACATATCTCAAACACCTTTCCTCAATAAAAAACACGGTCCGCCGCAGCAGACCGTGCAATATGCTCACGCTTGAGCATAATGAAAAGTTGAACCACATCCACTAATGAACATCAGTCACTGCGTCTCAGTTTCATTCGCTGCAGGCGAAGCGAGTTCAATACAACCGACACCGAGCTGAACGCCATTGCCGCCCCTGCCAGCCAAGGGGCCAGAAAGCCTACTGCTGCAATAGGGATACCGATAACGTTATACCCCAGTGCCCAGAACAGATTCTGCTTAATATTACCCATGGTGCGCCGGCTCATCTCGATCGCATCCGCAATACTGTTCAAGTCGCCGCGCATCAACGTGATATCCGCCGCTTCCATCGCCACGTCCGTTCCGGTTCCAATCGCCATGCCAATATCGGCTGTAGCAAGGGCAGGAGCATCATTAATACCATCCCCAACCATCGCTACCTTGAGGCCGCTCTCCTGGAGCTTCTTCACTTCGGCGGCTTTACCCTCTGGCAGTACCTCAGCCAAAACTTTACCGATTCCGGCCTGTTCTGCCACGGCGCGAGCGGTGCGCTCATTGTCTCCTGTAATCATAATGACATCGATTCCCATGGCTTGTAATCTGCCAATCGCTTCACGGGACGTTTCCTTGATGGTATCAGCCACAGCAACGATCCCTGCCCATTGTCCATCCGCCGCGACCAGCATTGCCGTACGTCCTTGTTCTTCCAGGTTGTTCATCTGCTGCATAATGTCTTCGGAAACACTCACTTTCGCATCCATAAGCAGTCGGCGTGTCCCGACCAGGATCTCTTGTCCCTGAACCCGGGCTCGCACACCATAACCAGGGATGTTCTCGAACTGCTCTGAGTGGGTTAACTCCAGACCTTTACCTCGGATTCCTTCCACAATCGCCTCAGCCAAAGGATGCTCCGAACTCTGCTCTGCCGCTCCCACCCGCTGCAGCAGCTCTGCTTCCGTCCATTCTGGAGCCGTCACCACATCCGTAAGCACGGGCTTGCCTTGGGTAACTGTACCTGTTTTGTCCAGTACAACGGTCTGGATCTGCTGTGCTGATTCCAGATGTTCACCGCCTTTGAACAACACGCCATATTCAGCCGCACGTCCTGATCCAGCCATAATGGACGTTGGCGTTGCAAGGCCCAGCGCACAAGGACAGGCAATGACCAGAACAGCAATCGCCTTCTCCAGCGAACCGGCAAAATCACCGGGACTTGCGAACAGATACCAGATCAGGAATGTCACTGCCGCGATGCCTACAACAATCGGAACAAAAATGCCTGAAATCACATCGGCAATCCGCTGAATAGGGGCTTTGGAACCCTGCGCTTGCTCAACTACTTTAATAATCTGAGATAATGCCGTGTCCGAGCCAACGCGGGTGGCACGCAGTCGTAATACTCCATTTTTGTTCAGCGTAGCGCCTGTAACGGTGTCCCCTGGTTTTTTATCCACGGGCAGGCTCTCTCCGCTTAACATGGATTCATCGACAGAAGACTGCCCCTCCTCCACGACGCCATCTACAGGAATGCTGTCCCCGGGTTTTACCAGAACCAGATCACCTACCGCTACATACGCCGACGGTACAATAACCTCCTGTCCATCACGAATCACTCTGGCTTCACGCGGAGCCAGTTCGATGAGGCTCTTGATCGCCTGAGAAGAGCGCCCTTTGGCTACAGCTTCGAACCATTTTCCCAATAGGATCAACGTAATCAGGATTGCACTCGTCTCATAATATAGTTCCACAGTTGGCATGGCTGCTGCAGCCATTCCCGCCCCACCATGATCCATCATGGTCGAAGCTGCATTGCCGCTGATCAGGGTCAGATACAGACTGTAGAAGAACGCCGCACTTGTACCCAAAGCAACCAGTACATCCATATTGGCACTGCCATTACGCAGCGCTTTATAGGCTCCCACGTAGAATTGCCATCCAATGACAAACTGTACCGGCGCTGCCAGTACCAATTGGAACCACGGGTTCATGAACAGATCCGGTACCCAGATCCACGAGGTGAATGAGAAGTGACCCACCATGGCCCATAACAATGGCAAAGATAACAAAGCGGAGATCATCCATTTCCACTTTTTGCGCTGTAATTCACGCTCACGCACCGATTGGGTATCTTCCTGTGTCTGCTGCAATTCTGCGCCATAACCAAGCTGTTTGATCTTCGCCGTAATATCGGATGCTTTCAACGTTCCCGCTGCGAATTCCACATGTCCCGTCTCCAGCGCCAGATTCACGTTTGCACGGGATACACCCGGCAACCGGGAAAGACCCTTTTCGATTCGAGCAGAACAAGCAGCACAGGTCATGCCTGTAATGTCCAGATCCACGGATTCCGTTACTGTACCATAGCCAAGTGCCTCCACCTTATCCCGCAATGCATTGATGTTCGTTGTCTTCGGATCATAGGATACGGTTGCTTGTTCTATGGCGAGGTTAACATTCGCCTGATTGACCCCTTCCATTCGGGACAACCCCTTCTCAATCCGGGTAGAGCAGGCAGCACAGGTCATCCCTGTAATTTGCAGTGTTGTCTGTAATCCTGCTGTTTCCGGTGAAGGTACGGGTTCTGATGCTGATGTGTTTTCCGTTGTCGTTGACTTATCCATGTGATTAGCTCCTTTCTTCATGAGATATGAAATATATCGTATGATCCATACCCCCAAGGGGTATATAAAAGACAGAAAATCAGGCTTAAACCATGAACTCATTCATTGGAAAAGATCTGTTGAATTCCTTTCCATGCATAGGGAAGTTCAGTTTAAGCCTGCAATGATTAGACTACGTCATACCCTTGATCTTCGATGGCTGCTTTAATCTGATCCACATTAACTTTTTGCTCGTCATATTCAACTGCTACAGTTCCTGCTGCCAGATCAACCTGACCATTCGCTCCCGCATTCTTCACGGCTTCTTCAACCGATTTCACACAGTGATTGCAAGACATTCCTGTAACGTTCAACGTAATATTTGACATGAGTAGTTCCTCCTTGGATATATAAATGATGAGTTCATTCAAAAATAGTTACTTCATTAACTTCCTTACCGTTACCAACAATTCATCCACAACCTCATGTTCTCCGGCCTGAATGCGCTCAACGATACAGCTCTTCATGTGACCTTCGAGCAGCAGCTTGCCTACCGAATTGAGAGCAGACTGAGCCGCAGCGATCTGAGTCAGCACATCATCACAATAAGTGTCCTTCTCAATCAATCCCTTGATCCCGCGGATCTGTCCTTCAACACGGTTTAAACGGGAAATCAGGTTGCCCTTCATCTGCTGGGAATGATGGCTCTTGCGCACATGCTTCCCGTCACTGCCTGCCGTATGACATGAAGTGGCTTGCAGATCATCTGTCTGCGAGACTTCACTCATCTCTGTTACGGATGAATTCAAAGGTTCCTTGGGATGGCTCTGATGTTCCATCACGAACACCCCTTTTCTTTCGTTCTGTTATAAGTTTAACGTACCCCATGGGGGTATGCAAGACCATTTCATTATTTTACTCCAAATGGATGAATTTAGCTTCCCACAACTGCACAATCACGTCGACATTTCCATTAGTCTTTGTACAGGCGCATTATAGTATGTATTCCATTCTGCTGCTGCGTACAGCCAGACCCATCTGCTCATAGAAAGCCTGGGCACCGGTATTAAACGTAGACACGGTCAGTTCAACACTATCGACCTGGATCTCTTTACCAAGCTCAATTAATACCTGCATCAATTGTTTGCCTCTCCCATGTCCACGATGCTTGCTGCCCATAATGATTTCATTGATATACAGCATCTTTCGATCCAGTAACAAGTCCACATTTTGAATAACATTTAATTGTGCGCTCGCATATCCAACAATTTCACTGTTATCCAGCATTTCTGCAACATATAGATACCGCTGATCCGTCCCCAGTAGTTGCTCATATTCCTTATGGCTCATTCTCGTCTGCAACTCTCTGTATACGTCTGGCCGAGCCTCCACATGCAAGTGATGCAATTCATCCATTAATGCAGATACTCCCGTGTAATCTCCGATGACAGCCCGTCTAATGTTAATCTCACTCATCTTCACATTCTCCCCTCACAAACGTTTCCATGATTATACAATAAAAAAACATCTGTCGATGTGATTCATGAACCCCGACTGCGTGTTGCGGAAAATTCCCTTAAATATCAGAACGATGATCCTCCAGAGCTTATCCTTTTCTTATTTTATAAAAGACCGCTTCAATGGTGCTGCAACCAAATATTTGCAACATTAATTGGCTTGGTTCCGTTATATAGACAGCAAGGAATATGAGAATACCTCATCGAATAAGGAGAATATGTTGGTAAAATCATATCTATTTACTGTGCCGATACGAATACCAAACTTCGGCTATCTGCTTATTCTTGTTAAGCTAACTGGCAGATTACTTTAATAGACCGCAACAAATACAGGTAATCACCTCTAAAATATGGAACTTATTTCTAAAAAAATCAAAGGGGATACGAAATGTCAAAAAAAACAGTCGGGGCAGCTGCTGTGATCATGGATTCAGAAGGGCGAATTCTTCTAGTAAAACATAACTACGGAAAATACAATTGGGAACTACCAGGAGGGTTATCAGAGCTTAATGAATCCGCAGAGGATACTGCAAAGCGAGAAGTGTTTGAAGAAACTGGTCTTGAAGTCGCCGTAGGTCGCTTAACAGGCGTGTATTATGAACCCGCTCACGATATGCATCATTTTGCATTCATGTGTAAGGTAGTCCATAATCAACAACCACAGCCTGATGCTGCGGAGGTAACAGAATGTAAATATTACAATGTAGATGATTTGCCTAGACCGATTAGCGACTTCACTATTGCACGTATACAGGAAGCTTTGAATACTGATAGTAATCAATTATTCCACATCATCGGACCAAGACAGTGGTTTGAATAGTCTGGGAGCATTATTTAGTCTATTCAACTATCTGAGACCATAGCTCAAAGAACCGCCTTATTCACCAAGGCGGTTTTCTTATGCTGGAAAATCAACATTAGACTTTAACATAGCCTTATAAAAAGAAGCAGATACCTTAACGGTACCCGCTTCTTTTTAAGCTATATTTGGTTCCTCTTATTCTTTGGATGATTTGCCTTCATCAAATGCTACAGGTGATGGCTTGGCAGACCATTCGTCTGCTTGCGGCTCAATATCCACACCGCTCAAAATTTTCTTTTTCTCCATCAAGGAATCCCCGTCTTCATCCAGTTTGTTGCGAATTTCTGCCTCATCCTGAGGTTGATTGTTCTGTTGTGTCATGCTGGAGTCCTCCTTTTTCGTATTCATGGTGATGTTCCTATATATAACTTACCCAATTTTTGCATTGTCATTCTGAATGTATATAAGGTTCATCACCACTTGAAGAAAGCTCACCGCATACTTTATATTTTCGCCACCTTACTACCTTTCACTTTAACATTCACAAGCAAGATGCTGGCAATAATCATAACCAGACCTGCGATCAGATTGACCGTCACCGACTCTCCGAGGAACAGCACACTGCACAGCAGGGCAATCAGCGGAATCAGGAACGTGAACGATCCTACTTTGCTGGCTTCGCCAGAGCTGACCAGCTTGAAGAATGCGAGCCAGCCCAACGCAATGACAAACACCGAAATAAACAGCATATCCAGTATAAAAGGAAGCACCCATTGCACATCTGCCCAGCTCTCCGTCACCGTACCTGTCAATGTCAGCACAACTCCGCCGATCAGAATCGGAATGGCTGTCATCCAGATTCCATCGACCTTCATTGAAGTTCGCTTCATATATACGGTTCCAATCGCCCAGCTAATTGCGCTGAACAGCCCAAGCATAACCCCTTCAGGGGATACTTTGCCTGTCATGCCGCCAATACTGATCGTAGCCACGCCTGCAAAACCGATCACCAATCCGGCAATTTTCATTCCATACATGGACTCTCCCAACCATAACCAGGCCCCGATTCCGAGCAGCACAGGCTGGAGGAACACGATGGATGAAAATAATCCTGCCGGCACTTCCGTCAGCCCCATCGTCTGAAAGCCGTAGAAGAAAATAATATTAAGCACTGCAGATATGGCATAGATATGCCAGGTTTGCTTCAGCCGCAGCGTTTTGTAGCGGGGAAAAGCATATAACCCCAGTACCAAGCCCCCGATTAACAGGCGCATGCCCGCGAATATAAGTGGCGGTGTGTAGTTTAATGCGTATTTGGTCAGGGGCCAGTTCACTCCCCACATGAGTACTAGAAAAGCCAGGACCCAGCCTGCTTTTGCACGTGATAAAGCCATATGTTTATTCTCCTATCCGGCACACATCTACAGGCGCAGTTTAATTAATCGTACACATTATCCTGCGCTCTTTCTGTGCCTGCAAATCATTTGGAATCCGACCCAGACCCGTTCTACATCCGTTCTTTGATCGTTCCGTGTCTTCATGATACAATAAGGATCGAAATAATTGAAATGCATGTTAATCATAAGGAGCATACCATATTTGTTATGAACAACTCACAATTGCAGTTATTTGTGAAAATTGCAGAGACAGGAAGTTTCACACGTGCAGGCCAGGAACTGAATATGACTCAGCCCGCAGTCAGCCGAGCCATCTCTTCACTGGAAAATGAACTGGATGTGACTCTAATCATACGGGACCGACGAAACGGCATTGTGCTTACCGATGTGGGACAGCGAATTTTGGTCATTTTCCGCCGAATCTTACAGCAATTTGATAAGGTACAGCAGGTCGTTGCCGCCGAAAAAGGGTTGGAGATTGGTACGATTCGTATTGGCTCTTTCCCGATGTCATCCGCCCATTTGCTGCCGAAGATTATCCGCTCGATTCGGGACCGCTATCCTCAGGTTCAGTTTGAGCTGCACGAGGGGAACATCCTTGAAATTCAGGAGTGGCTAAGTTCACGCGCCATTGATGTGGCTCTCATTATTGCTACAGATAAAGAACCAGTTGATGTGGCTTATGAGACGCTTCCACTCTATAGCGAGGAGATGCTGGCGGTGTTTCGGGACGATGAACCTTTTGCAAATCAGGAGATTCTCCCCGTACAGATGCTGGACAAGCACCCCATGATCATCTGTAAAGGCGGCTACGAGGTACCGATTGTTGATCTGTTCCATCGAGCAAAGGCAGAATTACAGTTCGGGTTTGTCGTGTATAACGTAAACACTTGTCTCAGCATGATTGAGCAGGGACTCGGGACCGCCATGCTGCCTGCCATCTCTCTATCCTGGCTGCCTCCGGGTGTAAAAGCACTCCCCACAGAGCCGAAAGCCTACCGCAATATTGAGATTGCCGTTCCTTCACTTGTTGAAGCTTCTCCTGCATCCCGGTTATTTATTGAGACTGCGCAGCAGTTGTTTGGGCAACAGTCCGTATAGTAGAGTAAAGAGTGGGTGCGGGTGCGCAGTACATCTATGGCTCACATGGAAAGAAAGTAAATGCTCCATATACCCGCAAACAAAAGGGCGTCCCAAGGTCAATGTTCTGACCTTGGAACGCCCTCCTAGTATTGTCCACCTCAGATGGACATCATTTACGTGTTTTGCTTTTTACCAGCAGCACCATAGAATGCCCTGAAGATCTCAGCTTTATGCCCGATCCTCACGAGCGATTGCAGCCAGCGCACGCAGTGCGGCTTCAATCTCGTGCTCCACCGCCTGGGCTACCGCATCCGTATGCGGGTCATACTCGGCAGCCAGATCGCTGTCCGCGAAGCCGTCGATGGCAACAATGGCTCCCGCCCGTGCACCGCGCAACGTGCTGACGATGTAAAGCGCCGCAATCTCCATCTCGGCGGCAAGCGCGCCTGCCTGCTTGTATTTGCGATGCGGAATATCTTCCACCCCGGCGAAGAAGGCGTCCAGCGTCACGGTAATCCCCGCGCCGACTTTGCCTCCGCCCAGGGCTGGGGTACCCGCATCAACAATAGCTGCTTCGCTGCTTGCACCGCTATTCAGCCCACGGGCTGCGGCGATCAATGCACTTGTCACGCCAATGTCTGCTACCGCAGGAAAACCATCCGGTACCAGCTGACGTGTCAGCCCGTCCGTACGAACGGCTGCCGTACTGACGATCACACTGCCCGCTGGATAATCCGCGGTATACGAGCCTGCTGTACCAACACGTATCAGGGTTGTTACCCCTGCCCGAATCAATTCTTCGAAGCAGACAGCTGCTCCGGGAGAACCTACGCCGTGGCTGACCACCGCCATCTGTACCCCTTCGAACTCCCCTACAAAGGTACGATATTCGCGGCTAAATGCGAGTTCCTTTGCTCCGTCCAGCTTGCGGGAAATCTTCTCTGCCCGTGCCGGGTCACCGCAGACGATGGCATAAGCGGGCATGTCTTCTGAATGAATTTGCAAAATGGGCAGCAACATGTTCATCCACTCCTTTTTATCAAACTTCTTTTACTCAAAACTCCTATACTCAAACTCTTTTTAATCAAATTCCTTCTTCGTCCATTCGTCTTCCGGAATCGGCAGATCTTCTCCCGAGAAGCGCTGTTCCTTGAATGGATCGGCAAAATGATGGAACCCATTGACTTCCCAGAAGCCATTGCGGTCTTCTTTCATGAATTCCAGACCCCGTATCCACTTCGCGCTCTTCCAGAAATAGAGCTGGGGAACAACCAGACGCAATGGATAACCGTGCTTCGGTGTAAGCGGCTCGCCGTTATATTTAAAAGCAAGCAATACATCGTCATGCATCAATTCTTCGAGTGGAACATTCGTCTCATAATCATGATCTGCATGGATCATGACGTATTTTGCCTCCGGTTTGACACCCAGAAGCTTGATGAAATCCGAGAACCGAATGCCTTCCCACGGCGTGTCGAACTTGGACCAACGGGTGACGCAGTGGATATCACTGACGGTATTCACTTGCGGCATGGCCTGAAGCTCAGCGAAGGAGAACACCTTCTCCTCTTCAACCTCCCCGAATACTTTCAGGTCCCAGGTGGAAAGATCATATTCCGGCACTTCACCTTCATGCAGAATCGGGAATTTCTCAGTCAGTACCTGCCCCGGTGGCAGTCGATCTCCGTGCTCGGCACCCGCTTTGGATGACGGGCTTTTCGTTTTTTTCAAACGTTCAGCCTTATTATGCATGTGTGATTCCTCCTTCTTTATATGCCTCCAGCATAACATTCAGGAATTAACGCGAGCTTCCGCCCGCTTTGAGTGCATCTTGTGCATAGGTACGATCCTTGAAGAAGAACATGGCTACCAATGTCACAATATACGGCAGCATCATTGTAAAGTGCGTTGGCAGAGTGAAGCCCTGCAATCGAATACTGAGTGCTTCCATGAATCCAAACAGCACACTGGACCCCATAACGCCAAGCGGATTCGCTTGACCCAGCATGGTTGCTACCAATGCGATAAACCCGCGACCTGCGGTCATGCCTTCGGTAAACATCGTAACCTGACCGAGCGAGAGCTGAGCACCCGCCAGGGCGCATAATACGCCGCACATCAGAACTGCACCATATTGAATACCGCGCACCTTGATGCCGATACTCTGTGCCGCTACCGGATTCTCGCCAACCGAACGAAGACGGAAACCGGAGACACTTTTGAACAGATAGAACTGCAAGGCAATGACGATAATAATTCCCAAATACACCAGCGGGCTATGCCCTGAGATCACATCGCCCACCCACGGAATGTCTTTTATAAGAGGGATGTCCCATTTGGGGAGTCCCACCATATCCCTGTCGTAGTACGCACCCTTTACATCAAAAATCGCCCGCAGCGCAAACGTCGTCAGTCCTGTTGCCAGAAAATTAAGCGAGATCCCGACCACAATGGCGTTCGCCTTCAGATTAATACTAATAAAAGCAAACAGCGCAGAGAACGACATGACGATCACAATCGAGAAAATTACGGCCAGCAGTACATTACCGAACAGATAGTTACCGACAATAGCGGAGAAAGCGCCGATCAGTACGAGTCCTTCCAGACCCACATTGAACAGACCGACACGGGAGCACAAAGCCCCGCCGAGTGCTGCCAGCAGAATCGGCGTCATAATCCGCAGAGTTGAGCCAAACATGGCTGCATCAAACAGTTGTTGCATTGGACTTTTTCTCCTTTCTCCGCTTCAGGAATGAATATCCGATCTGAGCCGATACAAATAACGTCAATACAGCTTGGATCACACTGCCAACTTCCAGCGGTACATCCGTATTCCGTTCCATCCCCATGGCACCGGTCTGGAGCGCCGCAAGCAGGATTGCCGCTACAGCTGTCCCCAGCGGATGCGAGCGGGCAAGCAATGTTGCCATAATGCCGCTCCATGCATAACTAGCAGATGACAACGAGCCATCTAGGAAACGGTACTGTGTACCCAGCACTTCTCCTGCACCCGCAAGGCCTGCGAGTCCACCACTGATGATCATGGACAGCATCATCATGCGGATGCGGCGCACACCGCCATACGCTGCAAACGAAGGATTACTGCCCAGCATGCGAATCTCATAACCGGTTACCGTCTTGTGCGTGAACCAGTAGATGAGAATAGCCGCTACGATCGCAATGATGAATCCGGCATGCAGTCCCATGCCCTGGAACAGCTTCGGCAGCCAGACACTCTGATCAATCATGGGTGTCTGGGCCATCGCCGCCGATCCAGTGCGGTCTTTAAACGGATAGGATACCATGTATCCACCAAAGTAAATCGCAATATAGTTGAGCAGCAGCGTGGTGATCAACAGATTCATGCCAAAGCGGGCATCCAACCAGCCTGCAAACAGCGACCAGACTCCACCGGCAATGATCCCCGCCACAATGGCTGCAATACAGACAAACCAGCCTGGACCCGGCAGGTATAGCGCTGTCAGCGCTGCACTAAGTCCGCCGAGAACCATCTGACCTTCAGCACCCATGTTGAAAAATCCGGCACGGAACGCGAGCGCTACGCCCAATCCCGCGAGAATAATTGGCGTGGAACGTGCTAATGTGTTGGTGAAGAAGTAAAAGTTGCCGAAGGCCCCTTTCCACATCTCCGCATACGTATCCACTACGGACCCGCCAACGACCAGAATCGCTACAGCTCCTGCAAGCAAACCGATGAATACGGCAAGCAGCGGCTGTACGAGTCCGCGAAGTGTTTCTTTTACCCGATTCATATCCGCTCTTTCCCTCCTGCCATCAACAAGCTGATCTGTTCTTCTGTTGCTTCATCTGCCTTCAATTCACCAGCGATTCCGCCTTCATACATGACAATGATCCGATCAGATAATTGCAAAATCTCGGACAACTCGGAAGAAACGAGTAAAATACCCGCGCCCTCATTCCGTTTGCGCAGCAATTCGGCATGAATGGTCTCCATCGCTCCGATGTCTACGCCCCGTGTAGGTTCAGCCGCAATCAGAAACGGCGTATCCTGGGCAAATTCACGCGCGGCAATCAGCTTCTGCAAGTTACCGCCAGACAGGAACTGTGCCTTCGTTTCCGCAGAACCGGTTTTGATGCTGAACTGCTTGATCCAGTTCTCCACCATGGTCCGTGCAGCCTTTGCTTTAATGATCCCGCGTGATTGAAGCCGGTGATGATGACCCATCAGTCCATTTTCACGAACGCTTGCATCCTTCGCCGCTCCCCACATATAGCGGTCTTCCGGGATATGGGCAAGTCCATGCTCCCGAATGCGTCGCACAGGCCAGTTCGTCGTATCCTGTCCTGACAGCAGAACGCGACCGCTTTCTGCCTTGCGTAGTCCCGCAATGATCTGGATCAGTTCAGACTGACCGTTTCCAGAAATACCGGCGATCCCAACAACCTCGCCTTTTCGAACTTCCATATGGATATCCTTAAGTGCAGAACGGTCCTCCGCCCCCGATAAATTCACCGCTTCCACCTGCAGCACAGCTTCTCCCGGAACGGATGGCTGCTTGTCCATGCGTACCAGCTCACGCCCAACCATCAGGCGAGACAGTTCCTCTACATTCGTGTCTTTCGCTTCCAGCGTGCCTGTCACCTGACCATCACGAAGAACCGTGATCCGGTCTGCTACATCCATAACTTCCTGCAGCTTGTGCGTGATCAACACAAATGTTTTGCCGAGCTTGGCAAGGGACTTCATATTCGCGAGTAGTTCTTTCACTTCCAACGGTGTCAATACCGCTGATGGTTCGTCCAATATAATGATATCCGCGCCCTGATGCAGCACTTTCAAAATCTCAACACGCTGCTGCATGCCGAGTGGGCATTCATATACTTTTTTCCATGGATCAACCGGCATGCCATACGTTCTGCCGAGCTCATTCACCTGGGCCGCAGCCTGTTTGCGGTCAAAGACACCTGCCGCAGACGGTTCACGGCCAATCACGATGTTCTCGGCAACCGTAAAGGAAGGAAACAGCATGAAATGCTGATGCACCATGCCAATACCGGTTGCCATGGCCTGAGACGGTGTAGCGAAGCTTACCTCGCGTCCACGAACTTTGATTGTGCCTGATGAGGGCTGCTCCATGCCATACAACATGCGCATCAGGGTTGTTTTACCAGCTCCGTTCTCCCCTACGAGGGCATGAATCTCTCCTTCTCGCAAATTAAAACGGATGTCCCGATTAGCGGTGAAGCCGCCGTATTTCTTCGTAATCTGCTCCATCTCCAACAGCATATCTCGCGTTCTCTCCTCTCGGCCTCGGGCATTAAATAGCAGCAAAACCGGCTGCCTGGTCGGGCAGCCGGCTGATCAACTCCATCACTTACTTATGGAACAAACAATATTACTGTTGCAATGGATCTTTCACAACGATTTTGCCGGATACGATGTCGTCCTTGATCGCTTTAACCTTGTCGATTACTTCTTGTCCAACAAAAGCATTCAACGGAGATTCGCTATCACGTGTTACATAAGTCAGGCCAACGCCATCTTCTTTCAGACCGTAGTTTACAGCGCCTGCCTTGAAGTTTCCTTCTACAAAATCTTTCACGGTCTGATAAGCAACCGTGTCGGTCGACTTCAATTGAGACAATACGATATGTTCCGGATCTTCAACGGTACGATCCGTATCTTGTCCGGAAGTATAGAAGCCTTTTTCCTTCGCGGCTTCGAACACGCCGAGATCACCTACAGCAGATGCACCGGCGATGAAGTCAGCGCCTTTGCCGAATTGTACCAAGGCCAGCTCTTTTGCTTTGGCTACGTCATTAAATCCGCCAACATAGTTTACAAGGAATTCCGCTTTTGGATTTACCGATTCCAGACCGGCTCTGAAACCTTCGGTGTATTTCTTGATCAATGGAACGTCCATGGCTGCAATCATGCCGACTTTATCTGTTTTCGTGGACAATCCTGCAGCTGCACCAAGCAGATACGCCCCTTCATATTCACGGAAACCAACACTTCGAACGTTCGGCAGATCAACGGTGGTGTCCACAATGGCAAAGGACTTGTCCGGATTCTCCGCAGCAACCTTTTTCAAAGCATCTTCTGCCTGGAAAGTTGCTGTAATAATCAGATCATAGTTCTCCGCAACCGCGGCACGCAGATTTTGCTCAAATGCTGCCGGATCTGTGGACTCAATCGTTTTGGTATCCACCTTAAACTCTTCACCTGCTTTTTTGAAGCCTTCATCCATTTGTACAAAGAATGGGTTAACCCCGATTTTTTCAGGAAGGACAAGCGCCATGCGCAGTGATTTCTCCGAATTGCCGCCTTGGGCGGAATCGTTACCTTGGGCTGATTGTTCGTCTTTAGAAGCCGAAGTTCCACAAGCCGCCAACAAAATAGCCAACATCATGATCGATAAGACGAACGATAAACCTCTTTTCATTTCGAAAATTCCCCTTTTCAATAATCTTTTTTATAATCCTAGCGGATACTGTCGATCCTTGTCAATAAATCTTTGAGCGTTTACACTCAAATCAAATATAATTGCTATTTTGAATGTTCCGAAGTGCTGGAAGGAGCTATATATCAGGCTTTTTTCCGTTGACATCCAGTACTTCTCCGTGCTAAAGTCAATCCAATTATTATATTCAGATAGGTTTTGTCAGAATTATACCCTGATCTTCATTATTTTCCAACCTATTTTAAGGAGGCTATTCATTTGAAAAAGATCACCAAGATCACCCTTTCGGCACTACTAGCCGCTCCGGTTACATTCAGCAGCTTCGGTTTGCCCGCTTCGGCTTCAGCAGCAAATGCCAAGCCAGTGGGACAAACTGCCTCTCAGAGTGCCTCCGGCCCGGTATCTCAGGCTCCATCGGTTTCCTATTCCGAAAGCGCTGCCGACTACGCTCAATTTTTGCAGGCCAAGTATAATGTGCAATTGCCCCAGCCGTTAACCAAGGGTGCTTTTATACAGGCGGTTGCCGCCCTTATCCAGGCAGATCAAGCGGCTACTGCGGATAAGGGAAGTGACAGTGATTCCAAGGCACCGAATTTTACCGATCTAACCCCGGATGATTCCACTTATGATGCTACCCTTTCCTTATATAACAATGGCATCCTGTCAGGCACGGAAATTCGTGCCAACGACAAGCTGAGTACTTATGCTGCTGTCTTCATCGCAGTCAAAGCAGCCGGATTCAAAGAGCTGGCCTATACATATCCTGAAGCTAAGACAGCGAAGGCACTTGCGAAACTCGGCATTAGCCCGAATCGTGTTCAAGGACAAGCCGCACAGGAACTGGCCGCTGCCATAGATACAGGTCTGATCCCGGAAAGCCTGTACCCCGCGCTTCGCAAGGGCGGCGATGCAAGTTCCGACTTTGCCAACATCTTGCTTGGACGGGTACTGACAAGTCAGGGTAAATATAAACATGAGATTGGACGCTCCGGTGATGCCGACATCTATTCCAAGCTATATGATGCATACCGTACAGCGGATCTTATTGAGGCTCCAGAATTGAAACAGATTGTGGATCAGGCTCTGCGAGACAATCTCGTCACAGGATATAACCTGAAGGATAATCGCTATAATTCCAACTTTATTGATGAACTGACACTGTCCTATGGACATGACGATATCAAACATGCGGTTCAGCTGATTGGTTTGCTGCGCAGCGAGGGCATTGATGCTGACGTGCAGTTCCAGCCGAAGACGTCGGCCTTCATCTATTTAAAAGAATGGGGCGAGCCTAAGGAAACACCGGATTACAAGGTGACACAGATTGAGAACGGCAACTATATTGCCTACGCCAAGGAATATGATATTCAATTTGAGTTTAACAATACGGCGGACAAAGCCCGTTTCAATGACATCATTTCGAAATATGCCAAAAAGAACAGCGATGATACGTCTGCCTTGATCTACGCTTCCTGGTGGCAGCCGCTGTATTACTCCCCAACAGAAATTGCAGGTTACCCTGTGATTGCCAATACCAAAATTACGCTTGGCAACTATTATGCACAATCGTTCTCCCTGAAAGAGAATGCCAAAGCCATTCAGGAAGGCTTCCGCAAGCTGGCTCCCGAGGCTAACATCTCCAGTTACACCTTCTGGGTAGATCAACCATTTTTCAACTATCTGAATGGAGAATCCGAATAGATCACACGCAACACTTTGCAATAATCAACATTCTTTGACTCCATTAAATGCCGTTTTTATTGAACTTTACAAGGGTTTCGACCCTTTGGTTCGTAAAAACGGTTTTTTATTTATTTTTTTGCAAATTTCTTTTGCTGATAACATGATTTCGTTGCAGGATTTACCAGTAAAAGGTCGAATAACATAGGTACATAAACACGCAATGACATTACACATATCCGCACGAACAGGAGTTACTGATGGTATACGATGGTATTCTGCTTGGTTTGATCGTTGGACTCTTCCGGGGAGGATTCCGGTATGGGCTCCACCAGTTCGCAGCACTCAAGCTGCGAGGCGGCTGGATTTTCCCGTTGTTGTTACTGGCCCAATTCGGCATCTTTTTCCTACAGGAGAAGTTGGCGTGGGTCGCATCCATTAACGGTTATCTGTTTGCCGCTGTGTATATCACTGGCCTCGCGTTTCTATGGTTGAACAGGCATTACCAAGGATTCATGCTGATTTGGATTGGGGTACTTCTCAATTTTATAGTCATGGCAGTGAATGGCGGACGCATGCCGGTTTCCATTGAAGCCTCGGCCGTGCTAGGCCCTTATTATGTAGATATGTTGCGGGAAGGTGGCGCAATCTCGAAGCATTTTATGATGGATGCCTCGACTCGGCTATCCTTTCTTGGCGATATTATCCCGCTGTCCAACCCGTACCCGCGTACTCAGGTCATCAGCATTGGTGATGTTGTCATGAACGTTGGCATCTTCCTGTTTATCCAGTACATGATGGTGAATCGAAGCAGTAAGGCGGTACAAGCCACCGAAACCCATCAGGCATAAAGTGAGTAGGACAGACTCCAAGGAAGGGAGGTCTATTCCATGAAAAAATTCGAAGGCATCAAGTATTCTCGCATTGTCATCAACGCGATCATCGTCGCTTCTGTCGTTGTTGCATTGACTTCTGGTTACAAACTGGGAGGCTAGTACATAAACTCGCCATCCAAGACAAACAGGCTGCCAGCGGCCTGTTTTTTCTTTCTGGATTTTTGGGAGGTAACTTGTTATGGTATACATCAATATAGTACAAACCGATATATACACATCAAGAGCAGACTAAACCAAGCAGGAGAATTTTTATGAACTTTATTCGTAACCTTATCCATAAAGCAGATCGAAGCAGCATGTATGTTGTCTTGCTCAGCTGCGCAGGCATCGGGATTTTTTTATATTTGAACAAATGGTCGTATTTCCGCCTATCTACTGACGAATGGGTAATGGTCTACACGATGCTCGGTGCAGCGCTGATTCTGGATTATTTCACATTTCAGATACCGCCCAAGGGAAATCAGCAATCCATGGACTCATCCGTGTACCTCGCCTGTATCTTCATGTTCGGCGGTGCGTTCAGTCTGTCTGTTCTGCTGCCCGTTTCCCTCATTTTGTTAATCAAGGATCGCAAGCTGGCCTGGTGGAAACATATCGTCAACTTCAGCATTTACAGCCTCATGATTGCCGGAGCTGCTTCGGTGTTTACATGGACTGGTGGTATGCCGGGAGCACTCAACGGATACAACCTGTTGCCTTATTTTGCAGCACTCGCCGCGTATTTCATTATTAATACAATTACCCTCGGGATGTTCTTTCACTTCTCAACAAAGGATGCATTACAGCAGATGAAGCGCGCGTTCGTTACCGAGTCCCTGCTTGTCTATTTATGTACATTGATTTTGTCACTTGTTCTGACCATTCTTGTCGTGCATAATGGCGTGCTTGGCCTGCTTCTCTATTTGAGTCTCAGCATCCTGCTATCTCACGCGTTCAAACAGCTGTTCATCATGTATCAGAGTATCGAGGAAAAGGCGAATACCGATCAACGCACAGGTCTGTTCAACCACAGCCATTTCGAAAGCATGCTGGAGAGTGAGCTCGCTATTGCTCGTTCCCAGGGAACCCCTCTTTCACTTGGGCTCATCGATATTGATGATTTCAAAAAATATAATGACCGCTTCGGTCACCTGCAAGGTGACAGTCTGCTCGCCCTTCTTGGGGATTTTCTCAATCGGAAGACCGAGGGCTCGAACATCACTGCTTTTCGTTATGGCGGTGAAGAATTTACCCTGCTCATGCCGGGGATAGACCTGGACCAAGCCTATGCGTTCATGAACAAGCTCCGTAAGCAGCTAAACGATACGCCTTTTGAAGGGGTTGAAGTCTTTCCGCACGGTTGCCTTTCATTCTCTGCAGGTGTGGCGCGTTACGAGGTGGATATGTATAACAAGTCCCAACTTGTGGATCAGGCAGACAAGGCGCTGTATTATGCCAAGAAACAGGGAAAAAACAATGTTCATCGCCACGGCAGCAATGATGGTATGGAGCATGAGATCGATCTGGTTCAGGATGTACGGGATATCGAGCAGCAGCTCAATCTGTTTCGATATAAGGATATGGATACATTCAAGCATTCCAAACGCGTATACAAGTATGCGCTCGATTTAAGTGAGCTGCTGGAGCTCGAGAATGTGGAAAAGCGTAATTTCGTGCTGGGTGCTCTGATTCATGATATCGGAAAGCTCGAGATTCCATGGTCCATCCTCAATAAGAAAGAGAAGCTTACTGCGGAAGAATGGGAAACCATCAAGGGCCATGTCACTTGGGGCAAAAAAATGGCCATGACCAACGAACGCTTCGCCGATCTGATTCCCTATATTGAATTGCATCATGAACGATATGACGGGGCCGGCTACCCTTATGGTCTAAAAGGCAGTGAGATTCCCCGATTATGCCGTATGCTCACGGTAATTGACTCCTTTGACGCAATGACGACGGAGCGACCGTATCAGGAAACGAAAAACGTGGACGAAGCGATCAAGGAACTGCAGATGTGCTCAGGTTCACAGTTCGATCCCGAGCTGGCCGAGCTGTTCATCCGATATATTCAAAAACGGAGCTTACAGCAGTACATGGTGTAGCGGCCATGCCCCCTGATAACGCTTGGTAAAGCCAAAAGCGCTACCCCCGGTCTGATCGGGGATAGCGCCATTTTCATGTTCATGATGGAATGAATCGTACACCAGACTGCTTCATTCTCGTGCAGATTCTACTTATCGAGTAGTATTCAGTTCGTATGAAGTCTGATGCAGCTCTTTAATCATCTGCTGCAAAAACATGTTATCCTGACGACTGATTCCGTGCTGATTGTCTTGAATAAGCATCTGATGAATGTTCTTCTTGAGCAACTCACTGCGACGTTCCAATACCTCTTGATTCATGTTGTTGCGTCCACTCCTTAACATCTTTTGTCATGATTTTTATGTTCTTTATAAGTATAGAGGACCTTCTTCCTTAGGGAAAATGGATACAGCTTCGCTCATCTGTTCTCACCAAGCCTCACCCTGCGTGACATAATTTCACCCCCGGTTGTTCTTAGATATCCTTCTAAATACTCCCTTATACACCCCAAATTCCTCCGAAAAAGACAGACTAGGGTCTGGGGCAAGCTTGCGTTATAATGGTGCCATCCCTTGAAACGGATACATAAAAGTGGATCTTATCTCAAAGGAGTTTTGTATTCATGTCATACAAACAGATTAAGTGGATGATTCTGCTGGTCCCCACATTCACGGTTGGCCTCTGGGAATACATCCGTCACCAATTCCTGATGCCCTACCTTTCCATGGATGCGGGGAACTGGCTTACTCCCGTTATCCTTTACCTCATAAGCGTCACCTTGCTGAGCCGTCTATTCAATATGCTGGAAAGCGCCCGGGCTGCACTGGAGCAGGAGCGCGCATCCAAAGCGGCGCTCGAAGCGCGGGACCAACTGGCCCGTGAACTTCACGACGGCATATCGCAGTCTCTTTTTCTTCTGTCCGTAAAAACAGACAAGGCCGAGCGCAGCTTGGCTGGGAGTGGTCACGAGAATGAAATACAGGAAATACGCAAAACAGTACATGAGGTTAACGACTACGTACGGCAGGCCATTGCCCAGCTCCGCTATGTCCCTGGACAAGCGGCAGTAACAGAGGGAACCTCCCTGCTGGCACAGGTTGAACTGCTTATAGAGGAGACGGTTCCTTCGGCGCATCTGGAATGGAATCTGGACAGCGCCTTCTTCTCAGCTAAGGAACAGGTGGAGCTGCTCGCTTGTGTTCGGGAAGCACTGCTCAATGTGCGCAAGCATGCCCGGGCTACAGATATTCAGGTAATTGCAGACGGCACTCCTTTTGCCTGGTCGGTACGCGTCCGCGATAACGGTGTTGGTGTGAGCGGAGATCCACTGCACCTCAAGGATCGGTACGGCCTGCGAATAACTAAGGAACGCGCCGTTCAGATGGGCTGGACATTCGCCCTCGATTCAAGGCCTGGATACACACAAATGACCATTGGAAAGGGGCATACTTAATATGAAACTTGTACGAGTATTAGTCGTCGACGATCACGCGCATGCGCGTGAAGCGATCTGCAGTATTTTATCCGAGGACAGCTTGTTTGAGGTCATTGGCACTGCTTCGAGTGGACTGGAGGCACTGGAGCTTACCGGGCAATGGATGCCCGATCTGATTTTGATGGACGTGCAAATGCCGGATATGGATGGGCTCGAAGCCACCCGTCAGATCAAACTGCGCTTTCCATATGTTATCATTGTCATGGTCACGGTATCGGATGATGTAACTTACCTGTTTGAAGCGCTAAAGCAAGGAGCTCAAGGATATCTGCTCAAAAACCTGGCCCCCTCCACCTGGCTGGAATACCTTCGCGCCATCGTAAGTGATGATGCACCTTTGAGTAAAGAACTTGCCTACCGTATTCTTCAGGAGTTTCCTGCGCCGCGCAGCGAAGATGTACCGGACAATCCTCTAACCACGCGTGAACTGGAAATCCTGCAATGGGTCTCTGCCGGATACACGAATCGTGAGATTGCGGACCAGCTTGGCATTTCGGATCAAACCGTGAAGAATCACCTGAAAAATATTTTGCAAAAACTCCAGCTCGAAAATCGCGTGCAGTTGACCCGCTACGCACTGGAAAGCGGACTCGCGGGCCGGAAGCTTCGTAAATAGGCCAGCATTCATGTTTTTGTCACAATTCGATGGATCATTTCGTTTTTTTATAGCCCAATGTAGTCATACGGCATGATTTTGGACAAAGTTATAATGGTATAGATTGTGCGTAATTAACAAAGAAAGACTTACAATTCTAGACCTAAGGGTGATGATTTTTTGATTTTGGGAAGGTTTACTGTCAAATTAGGCAAACGGCACTGGGCACTGATGACCGCCCTGATGGTATTGTTCTGCCTTGTTATGCCGCAATGGGCTTCTGCCCATGCTTATATCGTACAGGCTTCACCAGGTGAAGACGAACTGGTTGCGACGGCACCTGAACGTCTGACTCTCGAGTTCAACGAGTCTTTGCAAACGGCCTTTTTTGATATTAAAATCACTGGACCGGACGGGGCACAGGCTGATGACGGCAATGTGCATGTCGATGAGGCTCGTCCTCATATTCTGGAGACCGGTCTTCGTACCGGGCTTGGAAACGGAACCTACGCCGTGAATTGGAAGGCTGTATCCGCCGATGGTCACCCCATTCAGGGCGCTTATGTGTTTCATATTGGAGAACCTTCCGGCTCTCCTGCCGGTCTTGCGGATTTAACCTCAGGTTCAGGGCAGGTTGGCGGGCCGTTAAAATGGATTCTATCACTGACAGATTGGATTCAGTATCTAGCGTTGTCTGTGATTTTGGGCACACTTACCTTCCTGCTGTTCCGGATTGCACCTGCATCCATGGCGAGAGAACCTCTGGAAGTACCCAGAAGCTACAGGTTGTTATGGATCAGCTATGGCGCTGCTTCAGCTGCCGCTCTGATCAGCCTGCCCCTGAACACATTGTATGAATCAGGCGTTTCCATCGGGGAGTTCAGCTGGGCACTGATGGGCAGCGCACTCAAATTGACGTCATTTGGCCAGATCTGGATGGTACAGATACTCATTGTGATGCTGCTGGCGGTGACCATCCTCTCGGGATATGACCGGGATCGCTCGCTGCGTATCCGGATCTGGTCATCATATGGATCACTGGTCCTCGTTCTTGGCTGGTTGTTCACCCATGCGATGACAGGACATCCGGCTGCGGCCGAACAACGCACGCTAGCCATTGCAATGGACTTTGTTCATCTGATCGGAGCCGCTTTCTGGATCGGCGCTTTAACCGCCATGGCTGTGTGTCTGCCTCCGCTCGCGGATAAACTGCCCTCTACTGTGCGAGGAGAAGTCTATTGGACGGCTATACGGCGCTTTACAGCCTGGGGCATTGGCGCTGTTGCTGCTCTCGTCGCTACGGGGATATACAGCAGCTTGATCATTTTGCCAGCACCTATATTTACATCGCTGTTCACAACGGCTTATGGTCTCGTGCTTATCGCCAAAGTGGTCTTGCTTGTTGTCATGCTTGTGCTAGCTGCGCGCCATGCCAGAATGGCACGTGCAGGCAGCGGAAACCGACTCGCCGGCAGTCTCAAGGCGGAGCTGATCGCTGGGGCTGTTGTACTTGCGCTGGCCGCCGTGCTGACACACCTGTCTCCCGGACAACCAGCAGTTGCAGGACCTTACAAAGAAACGCAGACCATGGATGATGGCACGACGATTACTCTCCAGATAAGCCCCAATGTCACCGGAGAGAATCAGTTCAAGGTCGACGTGAAGAAACCGGATGGCACTACAGTTAACGACCTGGAACAGATCACACTGTCACTGACCCACCTGGATATGGATATGGGCATATACGAGATTACAATTCCGAAAAATGATACTGGCGTATACGAGGCAGAAGAGTATATCTCCATGCCAGGACGCTGGAACATCAAAGTGCATCTACTAACCCGATCTCTGGATTCGCTGGATGCCGAATTTGAGATCGACACCGCTAATCCGTAGGTTTAAACCGATTCAGATTTGAAACGCGACCCCATCTAAAATTAGTGTCTCAACAAGCTGCAATTGTAGTGAAGGGGACGAAATCGGTTCTGGAGAAGTGCAACGTTCGCCTAAAAGCTTTCTGCAAGAAAGCTGCTTCGGAAGCATACGCTATTCCCGGATTTCCACTTATAAAGTGGATCAAAAAAAATCTGGGAATAACAGCGATTGAAAGAACGATTCGTAACCGGAACGGTGACTGTGCAGAACATCAGGCACTTATTTTAGAAAATGGGCCGAAACATAAATGATAAGAATTGAGAGGGGTACATTATTTTGAAGAAAACATCATGGACTTCCAAGCTGACATCAAGCCTCACTGCAGGCGCCGCTGCACTCATGCTGTTCGCCGGATTCGCCAGCGCACACGTCACTGTTAACCCAACCGTGGCACAAACGGGAGCATGGCAGACGTATAGCATCAAGATTCCATCCGAAAAAGAGCTGCCTACCACCAAAGTTACATTGAAAGTACCGAAAGGCGTTGCATTCAAACAATACCAACCGCTGGCTGGCTGGAAAATCTCTACGGAGAAAAATGATTCCAATGAAGTAACATCGATCACGTGGGAAGTGGACGGAGACAACGAAGGGATTTTGGCTGGTCAATTCCAGCAGTTCAACTTCGTGGCACAGAATCCGGATGCCGAAACGGAAGTAGCCTGGGATGCATTCCAGTATTATAGCGATGGCAGCATCGTGGAATGGACAGGCGGACCAAGTGACAGCAACCCGCACAGCATCACGGCCATCAGTGAAGATCCTGCGGCTACAGGTAATGCTGCTGCAGGCGGAGGTCATGATAGTGCAGGCACAGCCGGCAATGCAGGTCATGATGATGAAGCAGCAACAGGTGATAATAACAAGACAGACGATGATACCACTCTGGGAGACGCCTTGGACGATACCGTTACAGGTGAGCCAAACAATACAAATTCCGACCCCGGCACATTGAAGCTGCAACAGGCAACGCTGATCGTATCCATTCTGGCATTGATTATGTCCTTCCTGGGTATTGCTCTGGCAACACGTCGCAAAAAACGTTAAAAGCTACCCTGCAGTCTAACATGTAGATAGAAAAAGAAAGGAGCTTCTTGCATAGGGGGTCTGTCCCGATGTGCTGAGGCTCCTTTTTGTCATCTGTATCCATACACTGCACTGACCACGATTTCATACGGATGCTTGTGCTCACTGATTAGAGCAGCGTCCTTTACGGCTCTTTTCACTATCGTCCCTCATCCGTCTGGATCATTACTTCAATGTATTGCAGTAAACTCTTCTTCTGCTGTTCAATCGACTGAATCCTTCCCGACAGACCGGCAAAGAACGATTCAATCTGCTCTCTTGTATAATCAGCGGATTGTCCCTTCCAATCATTAAGCCGGCCATATAACATCCGGGCTTCCTGCTCATCGGCTTGCAGTCGGGCAAGCAGTTGTGTCAGTTCTTTTTCCGCAATTCGGAGATCGTTTAATTCCACCAGCAATTGTCCGCTCACTCGTGTTCCCTCCTTATGTACGTGATTTAGCAAATCGGCCACACCTGAAACTTAATTAAAATGGACCGGACTCTCATCCGCCTGTTTGAAGGCGTCAGCCTTGGCATCGATGAAGTCCAGGAACTGGCTGGTATGCTTCAAGTGCCATGTGCTCAATTCGTTAATAGATGCATCCAGATGAGTGACGATAGGCTCAAGTCTGCGACTACGGCTGGAATGCAGGTATTGGGCCATCCGACTCCTTACCGTATTCAACTCTGCATTGCACTGTTGTGCATTTTGCTTCCACCGGGCGGCGACACTTTTCAGTTCTTCCGGCGTTACTTGAATCAGACCAGATGCTGCTGCGGCGACGCTTCTTGCAAGGCTGCCTGCTTGCCCACCCAGGTTCCGCATAAATGCCGCGAGATCAGACAGGACATTCGATGGCTGACGTGGTGAATAACTGATTTTCTCGCCTGTAACCGGATCGTATAGATCGTTGGAAACATAGCCGTTCTCGAACTTGTACTGTTTCAGACTGTGGTATTCTTCACCACCAAAGGTGTTACTGATTTTATCCATCATGCTCATGTCATCATTCATATCCTTGTAGTTGGAATTGATATAATACATGGAACCGACGTGACGATCATATCCACCAAAAAATCCGCTGGTTACAAAATCTCCGGGATGTCCGTAGTTGATAATTTGGCCATCAAACCCACCCTCTTCAGCCTTTCGTTTCGCCTCTGGTGTGAGACTGGAAATTACAGATGGCGCACTGAACGTCACCGCGGTAAGTCCCGTGTATGCAGCTGCATATTGGGCATTCCCCCCTCCAAGCGAATGTCCTGTCAGCGAAAAATCCAAATCCTTGTATTTGTTCTGCATATCATTGGCGTAGTCTTCCGCTTCATACATTTGGTTGGGGCCCAGTCCGAATGTCTTATCCAGCTTTTTATCCAGTTCTCCCACAGCATTCTCGACTTTAGTAATTCCGGTCACATCTCTTACCTTCTGAATTCCATTAGCCAACCAATCAGGTGTAAGGTCAGTACTTTGTTCGATCTTTCTGCCAAGCTCAGGCAAACCGATTTGAGCGTCCGCATAATAGTCAGGGGCGCTGCGATCCAACGATGCACTTCCCTCCGTGCCCCGATAAGCGATAACCGCCTGTTTGGTCTCAGGATTATAGAAGGTCACCGCATCAAACCCGGATTTTTTGTTTCCATAAGTATCCTCAAGGACCTGCCATCCGGGAAGGTCCTCAAACTCGACACCTGATTTCAGGTTCTCATAAGCTAATTCAGACATCTTGTTGTATGTTTCATCATCAATTTTTGGTGATTCGCTCACAACTGCTGCACCTCCAAGAAAATCAATCCTGAATTATGATTTATTTGTTAAACGGATCATATCCCTTTGCTATAATAGCTTCCTTTATTGCTGGACTCATGCCAAAGTTTTTGATTTTTTTATCCTCATAATCGTACGCGATCGTAAATTCTTGCTCTTCATGATCAACCACATGTCCTTCCATGGCAATAGAATCAAGCGCCATCTCAGGTAGCAACTCTTTATTCGTGATGACTACATCCAACTCATATTTATTCTTCAGATATTTTACAGCCTCTGCTTCCGCTTCTTTAAAATAGGCTTGTTTTTCACTTTCCTTCATGTTCTGACACCCTCCCAAAATGAAAGTGGATAGTATGATCAAAGAAAGTATACATGCGAATGGTCGCTTCAACCTCATATCAATCACCTTTTCTTTTTCGATTCATGAATAGCCCTATCGAACTTCTTGTCCCACTTCCCCAAACGCCCAACACTTCCACGGTCATCATGATCTAGCTTATGCGACCTGGCCCCATTAGTTATCCACTTTTTTCTTCTGTTATCTGCATCATAGTATAAAACTACCATGGACACATCGGCTGTTGGCATCGTTTTTATGTATCTTTGTTCCTAAATGATTCCAATGAAGCATTCCGGTGTACATTACCCAATTCAACTGATTTTGCATCATTTTAACTATTCTTTTTTTCATATGTAACCAAAAGCTTTCTCTTCAACACGTCCTATGCAGAAAAGAAAGCCCATTTCTTCTGTTAACAGCATTATCGCAATCCTTATCCATACTGTCTGTGCCCCGTTTCAGACAACTGTTCGCGTACGAGACTATTGTACCGTTTACATCGTCCAATCAATTTGTCATGTGTCCCAGCAAGGCAACTTCAATACAGCTCTAAGTCCTTCTACGCTTTCACTTTCAAGAATAAGCTTTCCCTGGTGGGCCTGAGCAATCCTTGATACCATGGGAAGTCCCAAACCATGGCCCTGGTGGGAAGGCCGTATACGCCCTGCGGTATAAGGGAGAACCACCACATCGTCTAGGTACTCTCTGGGAATCCCTTTTCCATCATCAGACACCACAAATTCACAAAATAAATCCTCCGCTGCACGCATCGTTTCCAGCTCAATTGCACACCCGTCCGGGTTATGCCTAATACTGTTTTGTACCAGATTCGTTACTGCACGATACAGCAATCGCTCATCTCCCATCACATGCAGACTCTCGTCCTGAACATGTAGCGAGATCGGATATCGTTCATCCAAGCCATTGTTCAAAAAATCCGAAACAACTTGCCTCGCCAGAACGGAGAGTCGAATCGACTTCAACTGTAAGGGCTGCATCTCATACTCCAGCATGGATACCAGATTCAGATCACTGACCAGTGATCGCAGACGTTCACCCTGACGACGAATAATGGCTGCCTGCTGTTTCTGCTCGGCCGGCAAATCCGATTGCTCCTCCAACTCACTCGCGTAACCCAGAATCATGGACAAGGGTGTCCGTATATCATGAGAAATGCCTGCGATCCAGTTGGATCGCGCTTCATCTCTCGCTTTTAGCGCATCATCCTTGTCCTGAAGCATGCGGGATGTTGAATTGATGCTTTGTGACAGATCATTAAATATACCTTTGGTCTCGACGTGAACAGGCTCTTCCTTTGCCAGTGCGTGAATGCCATGGATCAACGGTCGAATACTACGGATCACCCGCGTTCCAATGAGTATGGATACCAGTAGAGCAAGAGCCACATTACACACCAACAATAGTATGATCCGAATAGGCAATGACTTGAGCCACTCTGCCAGAAAGTCGAACTGGTATTTTCCGTACGTATTCTTAGGGTAGCCTACAACCAATAATCCATCTTCACGTTCCCACACGTACACCGGGTATTCCTTAAGATAGTATCGCGAGAACTTCGCAACATCCGTCACGTTATAAGAGCGCGGGATTTCAGCCGGAAGACGTTCGCTCCACTGTACCTTGCCCTGGGGATCGAGCAGCATTGCCCAAGCCTGATATGTATCCAGCAGTTGCATTCCATCGCTGTTTAGCGCATAGTCCCCCTGCTCGCCCTTACTCAGGCCACTGGCCATCTGTTTCACAACCGCACCGGGGGAAAGACCCTCATGAATTTCCTTGAAGATCAGCGAACCTAGCAGAATTAGATTGAACAATAACAGCACCACAGATACCAGAATGGTAGATCCGACGAACCTTCTTAGGATTCGAACAACGCCATCCATTACCTGGACTCCTGAGCCATCAGTTTGTAACCAAGCCCCCGAACCGTTAGCAGAAATACCGGTTTGGATGGGTCTTGCTCAATCTTCTCCCGAATTCGTCGAACATGCACCATAAGTGTATTTTCATAACCATAACTCTCGTCTCCCCATACGGCTTGACACAGGGCATCACTGGTTACAATCCGGCCCTGATTCTCATGCAACTTGATCAGTATGGCGTGCTCCTTGGCTGTCAGTGGAAGCTCCCTATCTCTCCCCCGTACAACAGCGCTTTCCAAATCAATGGTTTGTCCACCCAAACGGAATACAGGCAATCTCTCCACCGTATTAGAGGCATATACCCGTTTCAGAATGGCCATCAGCCGAAGGATCAACTCTCTTGGAAGAAAGGGTTTGACCATGTAATCATCTGCTCCCAGGCCCAGACCGAGCAGTCGATCCTCATCTTCACCACGCGCTGACAGGAACAGGACGGGCATGTCCGAGAATGACCGGATCGAAGAGAGCAGAGAGAAACCATCCCCATCCGGAAGCATCACATCCAGGATGGCTGCATCCGGCTTTTCTAGCCTGCATACCGCCAAGGCATTCACGAAGTTATCGGCCGTGTATACCCGAAAAAAACCCTCTTTACGTAAAAAACGCTCAATCATTTCCCGAATTTCGGGCTCATCATCAACGATCAATATTTTCTTATTCTTCATTAAGTCCATACATATCACCTTTTTCATTATACATGATAAAGCTATTCACCCGATATTTTCCATTTTCATTTAAGGTAAATGTAAGGATATCTTCAGCCACGAGCAAGAAGCCTGATCTATATTTAGAGCAACAGAGACACTAGTGAAATGGAGTTGAGATCAATGATGAACAGTTCCCCCATCGTGGAAACTCATAACCTGTCCAAATCTTATGGCGGTACTAACCGCGTACACCAGGTTAATCTGGCGGTTGAAACGGGACAGATTTTTGGCTTTTTGGGTCCTAACGGAGCAGGCAAAACTACCACGTTAAAAATGTTGTTGGGTCTGATCAAACCCAGCGATGGCAATGTAAAGGTGTTCGGCAAAGATCTGAATAAGCATCGTCCGTCCATTCTGAACCAGACTGGATCATTGATCGAATCCCCATCTTATTATGGCCACTTGACTGGACTTGAGAATATGAAAGTCATGCAGCGACTGCGGAACGTACCGAACAAAAATATTGATAAAGCTCTCAAAATTGTCCGACTCGAAAACCAAAAACATAAGCAGGCCGATCAGTATTCCCTAGGGATGAAGCAACGACTTGGTATTGCCATGGCCCTGCTTGCCTTTCCAAGCCTGCTTATTCTGGATGAGCCTACAAACGGACTTGATCCTGCCGGGATCGGTGAGATCCGGGAATTAATCAAGTCCCTTCCGGGTCAATATGGCATAACAGTCCTGTTATCCAGCCACCTGTTGTCAGAGATTGAACAGATTGCTACTTCAGTGGGTATTATCAGCGATGGTAAGTTGCTGTTCCAGGGAACCATGCAGAGCCTTCAGGCCAACAACAAGGCTACCATTCGTTTTCAGACCACAGACCCGGCAAGGGCAGAGAAAATACTTTTGACTCAAGGCTACATGCCCAAAGTCCACGGAAAGCAGCTGGTGTTTGACTATCTTCGTGACGAGGAAGTCTCTCGGATGAACAAGGTGCTGGTGGAACACGATATTCCCGTTATCCGTATTGAGGAACACAAAAAAAGTCTGGAGGATATGTTCCTCGATCTGACCGGAAAGAAGCGGAGCTTGTAATGAAAGCCCTGTCCCTGGAGTATTTCAAAATCCGCCGCAAAAAAATCTGGATCATGCTAACCCTGTTTCTGGCCGCAGAGATGATCTGGGCTTCCATGTCCATGAGTATCTCCATCTCCCGAAGTGAAGCCAATGCGAGCTGGGAAGCGTTGATTTTCAGCATAGCTTCCATGAACGGTCTGTTTCTGCCGATTATATCGGCTATCGTTGTATCTCGCATCTGTGACATGGAGCATAAAGGGAACACGTGGAAGATGCTTATGACGACCAACACCGGACGCAATCACGTCTACACAGCCAAATACATATGTGCGAACAGCCTGATCCTGTATGGTATCCTTGCGCAGGCTGTCTTCATTATAGGTTTTGGTCTATCCAAAAATATTCCCGGACCGCTGCCACTCTCCCTGCTTGTGCAGTTCGCTGCAGGGACATTGTTAACTACGCTTGCAATAACGGCACTCCAACAATGGTTGTCTCTTACGGTCCGCAATCAGGCCTTTGCATTATGCCTAGGTATGCTGGGCGGATTCATTGGAACAACATCGGGTTTGTTTCCAGCAGGCGTACGTCACCTTTTCATATGGTCTTACTACATGGATCTGAATCCTGTCACTTACATTTACAGCGCATCTTCGGGTACCTATGTATCGGGTATGCTGCCTGTCGGTCTTTTCTTAGCCGCCTTGTTGATGGCTGCCATCTTCTATTTTGCAGGAAATATTCATGCTTCAAGACAAGAGATTTGAGGAGGGAAACACATGCTGAGGAGCATTTCCGCAGAGTGGCTTAAACTTCGGCATTCCCGGATCAGTCTGGTACTGGCAATTCTGCCGATCATCAGCCTGCTCATCGGATGCTTTAACTTTTATTTCAATCAACCGGCCTTGCAAAACGGGTGGTACAGCTTGTGGACACAGGTCAGTTTATTTTATGGGGAGTTCTTCCTACCCATTCTGATCGCCATTTGTTGTGCCTTTGTATGCCGCCTGGAACATAGCAATCGCAACTGGAACATGATTCTGGCTTCTCCAATGTCGGTCACCAGCCTTTTCGTCGCCAAGTTGGTCATTGTCGGCATATTGATCTTCTCGGCTCAAGCCTTCTTCATGCTCATGTACTGGGCAGCAGGCCAGCTGTTCACCATTCCGGGTCCATTCCCGATGGAAACCGTAGTGTGGAGCCTACGAGGATGGTTCGCCGCTATATCCATTGCTGCACTGCAACTGGGGTTATCGATACGGATAAGAAGCTTCGCTACGCCAATTGGCATCAGCCTTTGTGCAGTCTTTCTCGGACTGGGCATGTATGTGCTGAAAATCGGCATGTTATTCCCTTATTCGTTGTTAACCATAGGCATGGGCGTATTGAGCCAGAAGGGACTGACTTCCTCGGAGAATATCGTCTTTCTGTTGATGAACAGTCTCTTTATTCTTCTGTTTGCTATCTGGTCCATACGCCGCCTGAAATACAAAGACATCGCATCATCCTAAACCGGATGAGGGAAAATCCAAAACACTGAACTTTTCTACCAGCAAGCTACTTAAAAATGGTGCCTACCTGAAACTATATGTATCCACGCTGCGTGGCGTAACGCACTGGGAAGAGGTTACGGCAGACGATTTGCCCGGACCCGTGAAACAGCTAACCTCCAAGTAGGGGACATGGACAACTACAACCATCTACCCATCGATAATTGGCATAACAAAAAGAGCCTGCCCCTTCATCAAGGGTGGCTCTTTGCATGTTACTCTAACACCATCCGCAGGGCAGTCAGCGCAATCCCGATAATGAAACCGGTAACGGCCCCATTAATCCGAATCCATTGCAAATCCTGCCCTACTTTGTCCTCGATCAGTGAGATCAAGGAGGCATTGTCCATTTTGTCCACATTTTCGCGCACAAGGTTGCCGATTTTGGAATGGTTTTTCTCCAGCAGGGTTGTAACGCCTTCCACTATCTTGGCATTCAAGCTTGCTAACAATGCTTCATCGGCACGCAAATCAGACAAAACGCGCTCAATGGCAGGCAGCGCATATGTATCCACATACTGTCCATCTTCCATCGCAGCCAGCGCCCTCTCCCTCAGCTCGACCAGCTTGTTCAGCACGGTTTCCTCGGCGTTCCATCCATCCAGCATGCTGTTCTTCCAGCCGTTGACTCCATCCTGCACACTCTCACTCATCGCCAGTCGGATAGCCTGGGTTCGCAGCAGATCGAGCACTTTGTAACGGAGAGCACTGCCTTCCCGCTTCATGTCCTCTACCCGGTCAAACAGATACCCTTGCAAAATGCTCCCCATACGCTCCTCGTTCAGATAGCCCATGAACGCATTCATCGCAAATTGCATCAATCCGTTCATTTGGATTCCGCTGATCGCCTTCAGACCGCTTTCGCCCAAAAACATAATGGTCTCTGGCTTCACCAGCCACTCCTCTGCCTGCTTCAGGCCGTAGTCCAGCGCTTTGGCATCATATCCACGCTCACTCATCTGGATCGAAGCCCGTTCCAGAATCGGACCCAGATCGAAGGCTCCTGCCTGTGATTTGATCTCACCCGCCACCAGTGGGGCAATCTGCTCCAGCGGAAGACCGGCAAGGATGCGTTTGCAGAGTGTATCAATCATGGTTTTGATTCCATCGCTATGGAGTTCACGTGTTAACGTATCCAGTACCGTCTCCGCCGCTTTAAAGCCTGCGATTTTCTCGGTGATGCTATCCTTGTTCAGCAAGTTATTTTCCACCGCAGAGACCAGACCTTCGGTCATCTTATCCCGATTCTTCGGCAGCAGTGCCGTATGTGGAATTGGAATACCCAGCGGATGACGGAACAGCGCTGTTACAGCGAACCAGTCTGCAAGTCCGCCTACCAACCCCGCTTCAAATGAGCCTACCAGCAGTTTGCCCACAACACCGCCCTGGAACGGCAATGATGCAGCAAATCCCGCACCCATCACCACGAGAGACCAGGCTGCAGCTTTTTTGGTTTGTTTAGGTTTAGCCATTGTAATCTTGCTCCTTTATCGTCAATCGCACGGCCCGGAACAGTCCGACTCCGCACTTCTTCGTTTCTTATGTAAACTCTCCACTAGCGAAGTCTTAACTTCCATATTTCGTATACTTCATCTTATCACCCACAAGCGTCAAAACCAAACCTCTGTCTGGCGAAAAAGGATAAAATAAGGGTTTTCCCTACCCGAAAAGGTTGTATTCTTTTCCAATGCCAGCGAGGTTTAGTATAATTAATACAGACGGCTTCCCTTTTCCCGATTGGCGGTCTGACCACAGGGTAATTACATCATGAAATCATTGATGAATCAAAGGAGGAATTTCGGATCATGAAACACGTGCAGGACACAACGACACTCTACAACGGAGTCAAAATGCCTTGGCTGGGTTTTGGCGTATTTAAGGTGAAGGACGGAGAAGAAGTGGTTGAAGCTGTCAAAACGGCGATTCAAACAGGTTACCGCAGCATCGATACGGCCAAAGCGTATAACAATGAAGCGGGTGTAGCCCAGGGTATTCGTGAATCCGGAATCGCTCGCGAGGATCTGTTCATCACGACCAAAGTGTGGAACGGGGATCAAGGTTACGAATCCACTTTGGCAGCCTTCGAAGCCAGTATGGAACGACTCGAACTGGAATATCTGGATCTCTACCTCATTCACTGGCCAGTCAAAGGAAAGTACAAGGATACCTGGAGAGCATTGGAGAAGTTGCACAAAGAAGGACGCATCCGTGCAATTGGCGTAAGCAATTTCCAGATTCATCACTTGGAAGACCTAATGGCGGATGCCACCATTAAACCTGCCGTGAATCAGGTGGAACTCCACCCGCTTCTGATCCAGACGGAACTTCGGGAGTATTGCAGCAAACATCAGATTCAGATCGAAGCCTGGTCTCCACTTGGTCAGGGACATCTCCTGGAACATCCGCTGCTTCAGGACATTGCTGCCAAGTACGGCAAGTCACCTGCACAGGTTATCCTGCGTTGGGATCTGCAAAATGGCATTGTGACCATACCGAAATCGGTTACACCACAGCGCATTCGTGATAATGCAGATCTCTACGACTTTGAGTTGACGACGGAAGAAGTCGAGCACATTAATCAACTGAACGAGAATAAACGCTTCGGTTCTGATCCGGATAACTTTAACTTTTAACATATAATCAGGATTTCAACCATCAAAAAAATCCCGCTCCGGATACAGACGCACCTGGAGCGGGATTTTGCTTGTTTATTCATAGTTATATTAGCCCTTGGAAACCAATTTGAAATCATCAAAATGGAAGCCTGGTGCTACAACGCACGTTACCAGCACAGGCTCATCGCCCAGTGGACGTGCCGTTTGCCATACGCCGGCCGGGACGAGCACCTGCGGAGATTGCCCCGCTTCGATATCCATACCCAATACAAGCACTTCCTCATTTTCCGGGTGTTCCCCGCTGCCGCCCAATTTCAATTCAACCGGGCTGCCGCTATGCCACAACCAGAGCTCATCGGACAGAACGGTATGCCATTCCGAGACTTCATGCGAGTGCAGCAGGAAATACGTCGAGCTTGCCGAGAATCGAGGGCCCGAGTATGTATCCGGCAGGACGGACTGTGGAATTTGATAAGATGCCTTCCATTCTTCCTTATACCAACCGCCTTCAACGTGGGGCTGCATATTCAGCGCAGCAACCAATGGCGATAATTCATGTGTCGTCATAACCTGTTTCCTTCCTTCCAAATCGTATTGGAGGTACTCCATATCCAGAGTGCAGCCTCACTATCCCTACTGTAAAACATGAATAGACTTTTGTCACCTTTCCAGGTTAGACAGGCCCAACCTCTTTCATCTGGCCTAGCGTTCCATTCATACAGGTTAACCTAAGCTCTCACCCTTATGATAGCGTTTACAACAAACTGGATTTTCCGTTATGATATGGATAACCGTAAACAAGCTGCCGCAGAGAGGAGCCGTGTTATGAGTGTTATAGAGGATCGGATTGGACCCAAATATCGAATTGGCGAGAATTCATTCACCATTGAATATATGCGCAGACATGATGGAAACGCCATGCCACAGCCTCACGCCCATCCTTTTTACGAACTGTACTATCTCCTCGAAGGAGAACGCGTCTACTCCATGAATGGGCAGCTTCTCACCGCCAGCAAAGGCGATCTGATCCTGATCAATCCTCATGATATACATACAACGTCCAAAGGAAACACGCCCGGATTCGAGCGGATTCTGATTGGGTTCTCGCCTACTTTTGCCACCGGAATGGAGCTCGGCCTATGCGGTCTGCTGCCCTTTGATTGTTCAAGGCTGCTGCATTTCCCCGAAGCGGACCAGCCTGAAATGGAACGAATGTTGTGGCAAATGCTGCAGGAATGCAAGGAACGCAGGCCCCATTATGAAATCGCAGTCAGAAGCCTGCTTGCCCAGGTCCTGATTAATATCCACCGGGTTGAAGAGAATACCCGTCAGACCTCACCGGGTCCGGTTCATCCGATGCAGGATAAGATCAGTGAAATTGCAACATATGTGAATAATCATTATAGTGAACCCCTTACGTTGGAAGAGGCAGCAGCGCGCTTTTATATCAGCCCATCGTATTTGAGCCGGATGTTCAGCCGGTTCACCGGCTTCCGGTTTAGTGAATATCTGCGTGTTGTACGGGTTCGCGAAGCACAGAGACGTTTACTTTCGACTCAGGAGCGGGTGCAATTGATTGCGGAAAAGGTAGGATTCGAGCACACGGCTCATTTTAATAAAACATTTAAACAGGTAACCGGAACTACACCGCTCCGGTATCGCAAAGAACAAGGGGTTCAGTCATAAAAAACCACATGCCGACCCAGTTCCCTTTCCTTCTTAGGCGGACAATTCAACTAATAGCGTACCACGGGTCAGAAATGGACCTGCGGCACGCTCCTTTTAACATGGACATTAGAGATTGTATACGTAATGAATAACGACAATCGCTCTCCATTTTAGCCAAACAGCATTTTTTACCTGCGAATGATTACACCACTCCGTACTTCAGGACCGACCGAGATCTGTCGCCCCTCTGTATCTGCATCACTTTCCCGGCATACAATCCCTGCTGATTCATGTCCTGTCACCGTCAGAAGCCGACCGTCCGCGCCCACACCCTCAATCGCTTCGAGTTCCGCACCCTTACACTGATGCAAATGAATCAACGATCCTTCGGTAATATGCGCGTTCAGGTCGGCAATCCGCAGATGTTTCGCATGCGCGCAGTGCACCCCTTTACGTGCATTCACTTGGTAGCCTTCAATCACCAGACCGTCCAAAGGCATTTCCGGCAGACCGCTCACCAACAACGCCGTCTCTGCCCCCGCACAGACGACCTCCGAAATTCGAATATCCCGAAACACCGGGGTCTCTTCGCTGATTTCATGGGACAGATCGCTGCCTCGAGCCGTGCCTTCCTGATTCGCATAGAAAAAAGAAAACGAGATGGCTTCCATAATGATATCTTTCATATAGATGCGCTCCACCTGAATATCTTCAACCACCCCGCCGCGTCCACGTGCGCTTTTAAAGCGAAGCCCAATATCCGTTCCGATAAACGTACAGTCCGAGACCCGCACATGCCGCACGCCGCCAGACATTTCACTGCCAATGACAAAACCGCCATGACCGTGATACACCGTGCAGTTCCGAATAGTGATGTATTCCGATGGCAGACCGAGTTCCCGCCCTTCCGAATCTTTGCCGGATTTCAGACAGATTGCATCATCACCCACATCGAATACACTGTCTTCCACCACGACATGTCGGCAGGAGTCTATGTCCAGTCCATCCCCATTCTGGGAGAACCACGGATTCCGCACACTCACGTTACGAATCGTGACATGCTCCGATGCCCATGGGTGCAGATTCCATGCAGGCGAGTTCTGGAACGTTGGGCCGTCCAGCAGCACCCGTTTGCATTGACGCAAGCTAACCATGTTAGGGCGCAAGAAGTCTCTGACTCCCTCGTAAGCTGCCACATCACGCACTTGCTCCGCATGCAGACGATTCACAATAGCACCCCCTTCAAGGGCCGAAGTCGAGGGCCACCAGATCGCATTATCTCCATCCGCCTGCTCTACAACACCACCGGATGAAACCAACTGGTTCCACTGCGAGGAAGTCATCTTGGAACGCTTCACCGGGCGCCAGGCCTCACCACCACCATCCCAAATGCCCTCGCCCGTAATTGCGATATCCTCCAGATGTTCCGCATCAATGGGCGACTGACACCGCACTGCCTGCCAACCTTCGAAGCTGGACGCAATCAAGGGATATTGATCGAAATTGCGGCTGAACGTAACCAGCGCACCTGTCTGAACATGAAGTTCAATTCGACTGCGGAGGACAATCGGACCCGTCAGCCAGATCCCCGCAGGGATAACAATCCGACCGCCGCCGGCTTCTGCGCAAGTCGCAATGGCCAGACGAAACATCTCGGTATTATCCGTAACACCGTCCCCTACAGCTCCAAAATCCGTAATTTGAAATTCACGGGCCGGAATGTCCGGTAACGTGACCTCATAACCTTGCATATCGGATTCAATACCTTGACCTTTACGGAGCGGGGAGTAATATGTATTCATCGTTCAGAACATCCTCTCTACATGGAATGGGATCGGACTCGGACTCTTAACGCTATTGCACAACACTCTTTCAATGAAATGGCATCTCACTCCATCATATCAATGTCCCAAGGCAGCCAGGTTGATCTTTTTTGCCAAGTGCGATTAGAACTTCATGTTATTTGTTTTTATGATCAGAGTCATAAATTGAATATCTCTTCCAGTATACTCTATACAACTATTCCAATGGTTGTAAAACAACTAGGAGAATGGATTCATTTTTCTGTCAGGATTCGTCACAAAGGGTTTAATAATATGACAAATATATAACATAATTTTGGGCTATAGCCCTATAATACCTATTACTTATGTCATGTTTTATAACAAACCAATTGCCTTTGGCAGGATGAGTATGTATGATTAAATAACTAGTTTCAATTTATTCCTTATTATTCCTTCTTAAACAAACGTGGCAGAAAGGACGGGGTGTACTCTTGATTGAATTTAGGGGTGTCCAGAAGCATTTTGGTCATTTTCATGTCCTCAAAGATATTCATCTTCACATTGAAGAAGGAGAGGTCGTTGTGATTATCGGCCCTTCCGGCTCAGGCAAAAGTACCTTGCTCCGCTGCATTAACCGCCTGGAGACGATTACCGAAGGTGAACTTGTCGTCAGTGGTGTCCCTTTACATCAGAAAAAGGTGGACATCAACCTCTTCCGCCGAGACATAGGCATGGTATTTCAACACTTCAATCTCTATCCTCACAAAAAAGTCATCGACAACATTACCCTTGCACCCGTGAAGGTGCGCAAACAACCCAAAGCACAGGCAGCTTCGACAGCGATGAAATATCTGACCCGCGTAGGCATTGCCGACAAAGCAGACAGCTATCCTTCCCAGTTGTCCGGTGGACAACAGCAGCGTGTAGCCATTGCAAGAGGTCTCGCCATGGAACCCAAAATCATGCTTTTTGACGAACCCACCTCCGCGCTGGACCCCGAAATGATCGGGGAAGTGCTCGATGTCATGCGATCTCTGGCCCATAACGGGATGACGATGGTTGTTGTGACACATGAGATGGGGTTCGCCCGCGAGGTCGCAGACCGGGTCATCTTCATGGATGAAGGCCGGATTGTGGAAGAAGCCGCCGCCGCTGAGTTTTTCGACAACCCGAAGGAAGAACGGGCCAAGCAATTCCTGAGCCGTCTGATTCACCACTGAGATTCACAACATTGATACCATAATCCATTTCGAAAAGGGGTCTTTATCCAATGAAGAATAGGTTGAAGTGGTCGTCGTTTATGCTCGTATTGATTCTATCCCTTGTCTTATCCGGTTGTAGTACAGGCGAGGAAAACAGTAATAGCGGCGGTTCAGGCGGGGATGCCGCGGCCAAAGGGACGATTGAACAGATTAAAGAGCGCGGCAAGCTCATTGCCGGCGTGAAATACGATACGAAGTTGTTCGGGCTGAAAGATCCCGCAAGCGGAGAAGCCGAAGGATTCGATATTGATATTGCCAAAGCACTCGCCAAGCAGATCCTCGGGGACGAAACCAAGGTCGAACTGAAAGAAGTAACGTCCAAAACACGGATTCCGATGCTGCAAAATGGTGATATTGACATCATCATCGCCACGATGACGATTACGGACGAACGCAAGGAGCAAGTGGACTTCAGCGATGTTTACTTTGAAGCCGGGCAGTCCCTTCTTGTAAAAAATGACAGCACCATTACCGGTCTGGATAGTCTGGGTGGCGTGAAAGTGCTGGCTGTGAAAGGCTCCACTTCGGCCCAAAATATTCGCGAGAAAGCCCCGGATGCCGAGGTGCTCGAATACGACAATTATCAGGATGCCTTCACTGCACTCAAAGCAGGTAAAGGCGAGGCACTGACGACCGATAATATCATCCTGATCGGCATGCAGCAGACCGATAACAACTACAAGCTGGTTGGCGGTAATTTCACAAGTGAACCTTACGGCATGGCCATTCGCAAAGGTGACACTGCCTTTGTTGAAGAAGTAAACAACCTGCTCAAAAGTATGAAGGATAGCGGAGAATACGATACGCTGCATGAGAAATGGCTGGGCAGCAAGCCTGAGTAACCCCGATTAATGATGGTCAAGCGGCGACTTCGCCTGTGATATGCGCTGCATGGGCAGGACGTAGTCGCCGTTTCTACATCTGGAGAACGGAGGCTTCGCCTACATGGGCAAATTGGACTTCAGCATACTAATCAAACACTCGGATCGATTCCTGGAAGGCTTCCTCAATACCATCCAGGTGAGCATTATGGCCTTGATCGGCAGCTTTATTCTTGGCGCCATTATGGCCATATTCCGAATATCACCCATCCGACCGCTCAATTGGATCGGCACGGCTTTTGTTGAGTTTATCCGCAACATCCCCTTGCTGCTGGTTGTGTTTTTCTTCTATCTCGGACTGCCGGCACTCGGGATCTCACTGGATGGATTCATCTCCGGCACACTCGGTTTGACCATCTATACTGCAGCTTTCATTGCCGAAGCGATCCGGGCGGGTATTCAGACAGTCCCTCGCGGACAGCTGGAGGCCGCAAGATCTTCCGGTCTGTCCTACGTACAGGCCATGAACCTGATCATTCTGCCGCAGGCGATCAAGATTGTATTGCCGTCCATTGGCAACCAGTTTATCAACCTGGTCAAAAATTCGTCCATCCTGGCGGTCGTGGCCGGCATGGATCTGATGTATTTTGCCGACCTGATCAACTCGGATACATTCCTGCCGTTGAGTGTCTACACCATTGTTGCGCTGTTCTACCTGGTGTTGACCTTGCCGCTCAGCTTCCTGGTTCACTATATGGAGCGTAGGTTTGGACAAAGTGATGCAGACGCCGGCAGGACCAAAGGCAAACCGAAAAAGACCAAACCAGCAGGTCAGGTCACGATGTAACATTTGAGCTATATTCTCTCTCTGTTCAGCACATCAACTCAAGGTGCATCCCTACTATGCTATGCAACCGATGTTCTATCTTCTACATTTTCCTGTCCGCACACAGAAGGAGGCTGATGAATTATGGACTTTAGCGGGGCCTATGCCTGGCCCAACCTTCGTTTCCTGCTGCACGGTTTCCTGATCACTCTGCAAGTCGCAGGGTTGTCCATTGTATTCAGTTTTGTACTGGGAACGGTGCTCGGTACCATTCGGTACACCCGCATTCCGGTCTTGTCACAGATTGTAGCCGTCATCGTGGATACGATCCGGAATCTGCCGCTGCTGCTAATCATTTTCTTCATTCATATTGTGTTGCCTCAGCTTGGGATCAAAATGTCGGCCTTCTGGTCCACAGTCGTTGGACTAAGCCTGTTCGAAGGCGCCATGATCGCAGAGATTGTCCGCAGCGGGCTCAAATCGATTGAGCGCGGTCAGGTAGAGGCCGCCCGTTCATCCGGTCTGAGCTACATGCAGACACTCGGCGGCATTATTATGCCCCAGGCTTTGCGGCGCATGTCGCCGCCGATGGTGAGCCAGTTCATCTCTCTGCTCAAGGATACGTCCTTGGCGATCATTATCTCTCTGCCTGAGCTGATGCACAATGTGCAGATTCTTGGGGGACAAAGCTTCGATTATGTCATCCCTGCCCTGCTGCTCGCAGCCGTATTGTACTTCGTCATCAACTACACGCTGTCCATTGTGGCACGGCGGCTTGAAGCACGAATGACTTGATGCACGGAAGGAATAAGGCAAGAAGGAAAGAACCAACTTGATGAAAAGAGTGAAAGCGCCCCAAAGGCTCCAAATCCACGTATACAGTGGATTTGGAGTTTTTTTGGGGCCTACAGATATGCTCATAAATTCACGAACTTCCCACCAATGTCTAACGAACTGAGGGAAGCTTATTTAACCATTTTTGAGACAGTTTCTAATCTAACGAATCGGGGACGTCTTACTTCCCCGATTTCCCCTCTCTCACCAGCTATTTTATCGTTTTCGGCGAAATAACTTCCCTGAGGTTCGTTACATTTTACATCTCAGTTTAAATGCCCGAATAAGATGTCTCGGGTTCGTTAGAATTTACTACAGAGTGACTACGTGATCAACCAGCCCAGCCCTCTCCAATACAATTTATTGAGAAATTTCTTCGAAATTGCCTGCGGACGTCCAACCCATTTTCCAAGGATCAACTTCACATTCGGACACGTTCTTGCCACTCACACACTACTCCGTTCACCCTCAAATCGCCGCTCCGCTGCGACGTAATTCTGCCTGTAGTACCGCGATCGGCAGCTCCAACGGAACAAGGTTCATCTTCACAGCTAATGCAGCGGCTGTTCCCGCTGCCTCTCCCGTAGCCATACAGCTTGGAGTCAGCCTTGTCGTTGCGTGAGCCTCGTGTGTCGTCGAGATGCAGCGTCCTGCCGCCAGCAAATTACAGATATTCCGGGAAATCAGAGAGCGGTACGGAATATCGTACGCCCCATCTCCTTCTATAAAAGCCGCTACGACGCCTTGACCCGAAGGATCATGAATATCAATCGGATAGCCACTTCTGGCGATTACATCGTCAAACTTCCGCCCTGCTACCACATCCGCCTGGGTCAGCGCATAGTGCCCGATGATCCGCCGGGATTCACGAATACCGATCTGCGGTGCTACCGCTGAGATTGAGGCCCGTTCGAATCCAGGCACATCGCGCTGCAAGAACTCAGCGATCATCAGCACCTGCTTCCTGCCTTCCTGTTCAGCAGAGGTCAGATCCTCCGCATCTGTGGCATCGAGCCCCTGCACCCGGGTGCAGTTAATCAATACTTCATCTTCAGCCGGTCCGGTAAAAAATAACACCTGGTCACGATTAATTGGCACACCCGCTTTTTTCCATTGGGAATAGAAGCCGCTCACGCCGGTTAACGGAATACTGTCCAGCTCGGAGAAAGGCGTCTTGGCATAGAAATCCTCCGGGTGCTCCTGCATGTACTGTTTCACTCGTCCAAGATCCACACCACGCATTCTGAATTTCATCGTCATCGGCTGTGACTGGTGATCGCCGTCTCGCCCCTTTGCCACAGAGGCGCCCGCAAGATAAGCCGCATCCGCATCACCGCTGGCATCCACGAATACGTTCGCTCTGATCTCCATGCGGCCAGACTTGTTCGTCAGACGCACCGCCTTCACCCGAGCATCTACCATGACCACTTCATCCACGAAGCTGTGCAATAACAAGCGGACACCGGCTTCCTGCAGCATCTCCGCCGCAACCACCTGATAGATGGCTGGATGATACGGCGTAACGGTATGCACAAATCCAACCGTATCGCGCAGATGTCCTGGAGAACCGCCACCCGCCTGCAGTCGGTCCACGATCTCCTGGGCAATGCCCCGAATCACCTGTTCACCACTCTCCGTATGGAAGGTCATCCAAGGGTAGACCATGGCGGCAGTCGACATTCCACCAACGAACCCGTACCGTTCCACCAGTACTACTCGAACACCTTGTCGTCCAGCAGCGATGGCTGCCGCTATACCCGCCGGACCCCCTCCCACAACAACCACATCCGCTTCTTCCTTTTTCATACTCATACTTATCCGTTCACTCAAGTTATCACTCCTTCCGTTCTATTGCATGGGCTACTCTTTCAGTCCTGTCATGGCAACTCCTTCAATAAAGCGCCGTTGTGCCAGGAAAAAGACAATCAGCAGTGGCAGGGTCGCCATGACGGTGGCACTCATCAGATATTGCCAGGCTGTACCCACTTCATCCGTGAACAGGGATAACCCAAGCGGCAGCGTCATCAGTTCACGCGAGTTAATGAAAATCAACGGATCGAAAAACTCATTCCAGATCGTCACAAAAGTAAAGATCGTTAACGTAGCCATACCGGGCTTGGCAATCGGAAGCATAATTCGCGCATAGATCCGGAATCGGTTGCAGCCGTCAATCATCGCCGCTTCCTCCAGCTCGGTGGGTACCGTAATGAAGAACTGCCTCATCACAAAGATGCCAAACACGCCGCCCGCCCCAAAGATCGGCAGTAAAATCAGCGGAAGATGTGTATCAATCCACCCCAACTGCCGCATGAACAGAAACATGGGAATTGCCGTCACCTCATGGGGAATCATCATCGCACTCAGCAGGATGAGAAATACCACATTGCGTCCCTTGAACGGAATTTTGGCAAAGGCGTACCCGGCGAGAGATGCAAAGAACACCGTTCCCAGCACAACTAACGCAGAAATGTAGACACTATTCCAATAAAATCGGTGAAACGGAATCAAGCGAAAAACATCGATGTAGTTCTGAAATCGAAATGGTTCTGGTATCCACTGCGGCGGATAGGTAAATATGCTCTGCGGCTCCTTGAATGACGTCGATATCATCCAGATAAATGGAACAATCATGATTAGCGAGATCAGGGTAAGCAACAAATATGTCCCAAGGGTACTTCCTATCTTCCGACCTGAAGAACTAGGCATCGCTTTCATTGAATACCCACCTCTTTCGAAGCTGCCATTGCAGCAGCGTCAGGATTAGCACGATAAAAAACAGTACATACGCAAGCGAAGAAGCATAGCCGAACTGAAATAATTTGAAAGCTTTTTCCCAGATATAATAGACCAATACCTTCGTGCTGTTGCTCGGCCCGCCCTGTGTCATGACGTAGATCTGCCCAAACACCTTGAGCGAGCCAATCACGGTCATCACCATGGTTAGAAAGACCGTTGGCGTAATCATGGGCAGCGTGACGTGAAAAAAGGTTCCCCTTCTGCCCGCGCCGTCCAGTGTAGCAGCTTCGTATAGCGAACGCGGTACCTGCTGAATGGCTGCAATGAACAGCACCATATTCAGGCCCACATTTTTCAATACACTCGTCACAATAACGGCAGGCATCGCCAGATCCTGATTGTAGAGCCAGGCCGGACCTTTTATACCTACCATCAACAGAAGCTGATTGATCAATCCCGACTCTGTCGCATACATCAGCTTCCATACGATGGCCCATACAATCAGCGAAGTCATGACCGGAACGAAAATAGCTGTTCGGAAAATCCCGATGCCGCGAATGCTTCGGGATAGCAGCAATGCGAGCAGCAGGGCGAGCACTATATTGAGCGGCACCAGCCCCGCAGTGAAATAGACCGTATTGGCAAGTACTTTCCAGAACATAGCGTCTGTCATCACATTCCGGTAATTCTCCAGTCCAATAAAGTGATGATCCCCCAGCAGCGGCCAGTCGGTCAGGCTCATGTATAGCGCCAAACCCATGGGAAACAGCAGCAGCAAGGTAAACCCGAGCACCATCGGGGATATAAACAGCCACCCCGCGATCTGGGCCTCTCTGGCGAGCGGCCCTCTTCCTGTACGCTTGCGTGAATGGGTCACAGTTAGGCCCCCTTTTATCAAATTCCCCTCTAAAACTGAACTCTGCGACGATTCTATATAAGGTGAACTATACATTTACCGTGTGCTCGATTCGTTAGAACGAATGAACATTAATAAAGGGTGTCCCCCTCACTGATTAGTCCGTAGGGCTCAGACGGTCCACCGCATTTCGAAACCCGTTCACAGCCCTTCGCAGCTGTTCCTCCGTGTTGCCAGTCACGACCGCCCCAAGCATGATCGCCTTTACCCCGGTATCGCGCAGCACCCGAACATCCTCCGGCACCAGCTTTCGCTGGGAAGGAACCAATACCGGTACCTGGGCTTGTAAGACCAGAAAGCGATACTTGAGCACATCCGCGAAGCTGAGCGGTGTACCATATTCTTTTCCAGGTACAATGGATGCCTCCAGAGCAGTGAAGCCGAAGTATGCTGCCGACGATACGAGGGATGGTTCATATTCGTCATTGATCGCAAACGTTGGGTCCAGCCCCAGGTCATCCAGCATGAAGGACGGAAGGTGATGGGCATAGATGGAATAGAAGTCAAAACCCAGCCCCGCAAGGCGTTCCACATCCTCCCTCCGTGCTCCATCAATACTGCCGGATGGTACGACCCCAAGTGGGCCACCATACTCGCTGCGGATCGCCCGAAACACCTCGGCATAGTTATCCAGCGGACCAAAATGATTCCCGCTGGCGCGATGACCGACATTATAATGTACCTTCAGTGCATCAGCGCCTTCTTCGATTGCTGCCCGGGCCAAAGATAGATCGTTCTCGGGCAGACTGACCACCAGTGACAGCGACTTCTGTTCAAGCAATTCCTTGAATTTGCCCATCATGCTCACCTCCAGCTTTTATGAAATTATTTATGGTTGCAGCAAACTTTGGATCTCTTCCTGCATTTGTTTCAGATTATCCTCGGCTGTCGCGGAACGGGCAAACAATCGGTCAAATCCCTGCAACACTGCATTGTCGATATCCTGCCAACGGATATGACCGGGAATCAAGCGCGCTTTCGGCATTTCATCAATCACTGCCTGCACAATATGCTCCTTGCTTGGGTTATTGGGCTGGTTAATGAACGCATCGGAATTCAGTACAGAGGTACGCGGAGGTACAAAGTAGGTGGCCGTCGCCTGAATCCCCTGCTCACTGGCAAAATACTTCAACAGCTTCTTCGTTTCCTCCGGATGTTTGCTGTCGTTGAACATGGCATACCCAGCCTGCCCGAGCATCGGTACGCTGCCCTGTGAACCGGAAGGCATCGGAGCGATGCTCCATTCAAAATCCTTAATCTCCCTTGCTTTGGAGACATAGCTGTAGTTATCGAAGAACATGCCCACATTGCCAGCATCGAAGCTGACCTGCTCGCCCGCTTTCGGGTGTGATTCATCGGTGAACATCATGCGCTCCAGCAGTTCTAAGGTCTGTACGCCATAGGCATCATTCCAGGTAAACTTTGTCATGCCTTCGTCGAACGGGCCGCTGCCGTTAGACCAGGCGTATGAGGAAAGCACAGCCCAGGTCTTCCAGTCGCGAAAAAAGTTGGCACCATAGATCCGGTTGGCAGCCTCCTTGCTGGTCATCGCCTTGGCGGACTTCTCGAACTGTTCCCATGTCCATTTCCCTTGGCTGGCAAGTGTATTCGGGTCGGTCAAGCCGGCTTTGTCGAACAGCGTTTTATTGTAGAACATGACCACCGGAGGTGTGGAAAAAGGCAGTCCCAGCAGCTGATCGCCATCACGGAACAAATCCAATGTACTTGGAATGTAATCATCCAGCTTAAACTGTGCGTCATCCTTGAACTCGGATACATCGGCCAGGATGTGATTGGATTTGAATTGTGGCACCATCCGCTCCGATACCCAGGCGAGATCCGGCAGAGAGCCGCCAGCGGCAAGCACCGAAATTTTTTGCTGGTATTCTGCGAAAGGTACCGATTCCATCGTTACCTTAATGCCTGGATTTTCCTGCGTGAAGCCATCAATCAGCTTGTTGTACACATCCATATGTGCCTGATTGCCCCACATCATGAACTTCAGCTCCACCTCTCCATTCTCCCCAGCCGCATTGCCAGGATCACTGCCAGAATTGGAGCTTGTGCACCCGATTAAAGCAATGATCATGACTAAGAGCATTAGCATAAGTCCTGCTTTTTTCATGGAAATCCCCCTTATGGACGTAGTGGTATACATGTGCAACCAAAGTATAACGAAAGCATCGTTCCCTCATAAATCACGTCAACTACAGAAATGGTATGGTTTCTCAAGAAATACTGAATCGGTCTCGATATTCCCCTGCTGTCCATCCCACCTGCTGCTTGAACACCAGCATGAAGTGTTTGGGACTCTGATGCCCGGACAACCGTGCCACATCGTAGATTTTGAGACCTGTGTTGATCAGCAGCCACTTGGCCCGCTCCATACGTGCCGCAGCGATGTATTCGGAATAGTTGGTGCCCGTTTCATTCTTGAACAACTGACTTAAATAGGTGGGATTCAGGTTAACAAGAGCCGCTACCGTCTGGAGCCGCAGATCCCCATCGGGATGCTGCCTGATATGTTCCTTCACATCTCGGATAATCTTCCGCATATCTCCACCAGCGTGCTCTGCTTTTCCGAATGTCTCCGTGTTTGGAAGGGTTGAAATGCCGTATTTGCGATCCAGCAGCAATTGTATTTTTTGGATGCATAATGCCAATTCATGACGTTCGATCGGCTTCAGCAGGTAGTTTAACACTCCGTATTCCATCGCTCTTCGTGCATATTCAAATTCACCATAACCGCTGATGATGAGCATCAGCAGTTCAGGGTACATGTCTCTTGCTTTCGACACTAATGACAATCCGTCCATTTCACGCATGCGAATATCCGTGATCAACACATCAGGCACTTCACATCTCAGAAAATCCAGCGCCTCGGCTCCGCTCGCTGCTTCACCCGACACCTCGAACTGCGGAGAAGCTTGTACAATCAGCTCTCTCAGTCCCTGACGGATGACCGTCTCATCCTCTACCAGCAATATTTTATACATGCGCTTCATTCCCCTTTCGGTAGAAGTTGAATGGATATGGTGACCACCAGACCCTGTCCGGGACTACCATCGATGCTTAGACTCGCACTTTCTCCATATATGAGGCGTAGCCTTTGAGCGATATTGTTAAGCCCCAGACTGTCCCCGGCGTGGCCGCGTAATGCCTCATTGGCAGGCTGTCTGGAGATAGCTTCATTTAACTCATCCATCTCTGCCTGAGTCATACCCTTGCCGTTGTCTCGTACACTAATCAGCAGTTCCTGATCGAATTTTAAGGCAGATATCCAGATCATTCCCCCATCTTCCTGTCCTTCAACGCCGTGGTAGACCGCATTTTCTACCAGCGGCTGCAGCATCAGCTTGGGAATCAAACACTCCGTTACTGCTTCTTCAATGTCATAGATGACCTCCAGCTTGCCTTCGTAACGTACCTGCTGAATACGTACATAGGATTGTACAAATGCCAGCTCTTCCCCAAGTGGAACCATCCGGTCCACCTTATCAATCGTATAACGCAGCAGCTTGCCAAGCGCTGTCACCATGTCAGACACCTCAACGTGTTTCTGACGGACGGCCATCATGTTGATGGACTCCAGCGTGTTGTATATAAAATGGGGATTGATCTGGCTTTGCAATGCTGATAATTCTGCCTCCCGCTCCCGAATACCCAGTAAAAACACCTCATTGAACAGGCGATGGATCTCTTCCATCATCCGGTTAAAGCCCCGGCTAATCTGTCCGAACTCATCATTGCTGAATTGCGCTACCCGCTGGCTAAAATCTCCCTGCTCCACCCGAATCATATGGTGCTTCAATCGAATCAGCGGCCTCGTTATGCGATAGGATATGAGAACCGCGAGAACGGCTACCGCCGCCATACATAACACAGCGAATCCAAACGTAAACGTGAGCATCTCGCCGGACTCCTTCTGAATAACGGCAATAGGTGTAAGGCTGATCACCGAAAGTCCTGAATAGCTGGAGGGGTGTTGTACGTAGAGATAGGGATGCCCATCCAGTACAACCTTTTGATTTCCCGCATAGCCTCGAAGCTGTCCTCGCGTGAACAATTGGTCGTACGCGGACAACCCTCCGGCTGAGGTCCGCTCGAACAGGAGACGCCGCTTTCTATCGACAATCATCAGGCTTGCATTTTGCTCAAAATTCAGATTGGACAACAGCTGACCGAAGGCTTCCAGCCGGATGTCGATCAGAACGTAACCCAATCGCTGGAGCGTACCCGGGTCACGAAGCACCCTGCCCACCGATATATAGGATTCTTCATGACCACCCGTGTAATAGCTGGGTTCATGCGGAGGAAGCAGACTCCATTCCCCATCCGAGCCGTCAAGCTCTGCAAACCAGTCATCCTGCCTGCTGTCCCATACCGGATGTACGGCCAGCGAATCCAGATTGGAGAACAGGATACCGCTGTTGCTGATTAGATGGATTCCACGAATTTCCGGTCGGTCATACGCTTGACCGGACGTGTAGAGCTTCATTTTCAAATAATCATCGGACCTTGCCCATGTTCCCGATCCCATCGGAGCATTGTACTTACCCAGAATACGGAGTACCATCTGATCGTAGAGCGGCAAGAGCGACAACCGCTCAAAGTCTTTCAACAGCCGATTCAGATTGGTATTAATCTGACGAACCATATCAATGGTGAACTGCTCTGTCTTGCGATCCATCGTCTGCGAGAAGTGCAGGTAGTTCACCACTCCCTGCGAGCTTAGCGGCAGCAGCGTCAGTGCCAGGAACAACAGGAGCAGCTTGGTGCGCAGGTTCATGCTTCTTCCGAGATAACCCTGTACTTTGTCCATCATTTCCGTTCATCCCTCCCTCTCCCGATCATTGTATGAGTCCCCTTCGCAGATCAATCTGGATATAACTGGGGTCATCATATCCAGTTTTAATGATCATTGGCTATCCTGCCAAGCATGGGATTGGTACGGAATTTCAAGTTGGTCGCATTGGCTTCCGGGTGAACGCAAAAAGCCGACTGTATCGCTACAGTCGACTACGCTATTTCTATAGAACGAATCCGCTGAATTCATCTGTCGAACCCATCTGTTGAACCAGACAGAAAAACCGACTGCATTATGCAATCGGCTGTCTGTTTCGGAAACGATTTTTATATTTAAAACGATTATATTCATTAATAAGCTCGTCCAGTACCATGGACTGTCGAAGGACTTGTTTGTCTTGCATGCCATGATTCTCCGCCAAACGACTCAACTCATGCCTGTTCCGTTCGATTTGGTCTCTGATCTGTTTCGGTTCACTCACAGCATGCACCCCCTCTTTTTAAAATATTTTAGGATACATTGCCAAAAAATTCATATTATATTCCTTTGCAAATTAAAATGTTTGTTTGCAAGGGTATACTTTCAGAAATCAACTTTGTTGCATTAATCCGTGAAATTCATCACAACTACAATATGTAGATTTATATTTCTTCATCCGTCTACATATCGCCTTTCATAATACTATCAACAGATTCAATTAATCCCCCTATTTGTTTTAATTCGATTATATTTATTAATTAGTTCGTCCAGTACCATAGACTGCTGAAGAACTTTATTATCATGCATGCCATGCTTCAACACCAACCGTTGCAAATCTTGGCGGTTCTGCTCGATTTGATCTTTGATCTGCTTGATTCCTCTCACAGCATGCACCCCTTTTTCAACCTATTTTAGGGTACATTTATCTAAAAATTCATAATCGAATGCTTTGCAAAATTTTGTTTTTAGATCTTTTAGAACGGATGGTTGCGTCAAGCCATACCGCCTCTCAGTGGTTATACATTTTTAATTCTACTCCCAAAATTTTGTGAGCTCAGGCCCTCTATTAACCTATTGTACTGTTCTTCCTGCTGGTTCGTTACATGACTTCTGAATTTACCATATAAATCAATAGATTTAATAGACATTAGGTCATCGTTACTTGATGATGAGAGCTCCAGGCTCGTGAGTAACGTGTCAATCCCCGTTGCGTATCTTTGTTGGTTGAGCCTGTACTTCGCTAGTTCATAATAAAAACGTATATATCTATGATTCAACATTTGCATATTGTACGTCCCTTTTAAATGCATATCCGTGTTGAATTGTTTAATATAAGGATCGAATCTATCCAATGCAGAATCAATATCCAATGAGTACTGGTTAGCTGCCTGAACAATATTCACAAATGCTGTTAAAATCTCATGCGGATTAGCGTCAAGGTAATTCAGGTAAGGTTCAATAACCTCATAATTCCCATTCATCAAATGGTATAAATACCGATTCCCCTCAGCCCACCCCTTGAAACGTTCTATTAATTCTCGCTCTTCTTCCGTTGGATTAGAAATTTCAATAATGTTCACGTATACATCTGTATATTCCAGAGCTTTTTCATATTCCTTACGCACTTCACATACACTTGCCTTCAATAGATTCGCATATGCTTTGTATGTAAATATGGGGTAAAAGGCAATTCTTTTTTTATTTTTGCGTCTTCGAGATTGAAGTTCAAGTTGAAAATCAACTTTTCGTTCCAGTTCTTCGGCCAATTCATAAACCTTATCCCAATGATGTATTGTATTATAAACATTCGCTAAATCTTTAACAGCATCCAGTTGTATTTCTTCATCCAATTTCTCAATATAGGGTTCCAATTGGACCGCTGCTGCTAAATTATCGAACTTGCTCATTGTTTTATGAAGCAAAAAAATACGGTACTGGCATAACGCCAACCGTTCCGAGTGCTGATATTTCTCACCTGCGGCTACGCATTCATATAAAATAAGCGCTGCTTCATTCATTTCTTTGGAATACAGATTCTCTGCCATTTCAAACAGTTCTGAAATATAGGATCGATCATCTGTAACCTGATAAACCACCTTTTTAATACAGCCTAGCTTGTTAATTTCAGCGCAGCGATACAGAAACGGTTCCAAACGCCTCCAATGAGGTGCGGCTTCCACAAAACATTCCACACTGTACATCTCATAGAAGTATCCCTTTTCAAGCCCCATTCCAGACGTAATTTGATCCAACTGATTCATAGCTAGAGGTCTGCTGCCTTTTAAAATGGCACTCAAAGTACCAACATTAACCCCACAGATGTTAGAAAATTGTTGAAGTTTGTACCCTTTTTCCTTGATATAATCCTCTATACGCGAGCGTATCGTAGGTGCAAGTTCCAAATCCCTCACCTCCATCAACCATACTTACTTAACAATTCAATAAGTTATAATAATATGTAATTTTAATCCTGTATTTTACAATGGTCAATCTGTATAAAATAAAAAGCAGTATAGTCCTAAGGTAGGATCAATACCGCTTACTTGGTTTGGAAATTTGAAATATGATGCAATGCAATTACAATCCTGCACCACCATGAGTGCTTGGACTATACATTATAGAATTGTTGGGAATAGGTTGAGGATACGAAGTAAATAATAAAACAGCACTAAACAAAACTACGATCAAAACTGCTTTCTTTCTCATAAGTACTGTAAACCTCCTCAATTAAAGTTTTATACTTAATTTCTAATTCTATCGAAGCTCTGACTCTATGTCTTTCAAACAGACCTACACACTGTATAATGATGGATTCACTCTTCATACTTTGGGCTAATGTCAAACAATTTAATAAATACTGAAATCCTTTTGTGTATCTCTCCCTCTGAAGTTGGTATATCGCGACTTCTTTTAGAAATTGCACGTATCTTCCACTCGTAATCTGTTCCGTATAACTTCCAATATCCCCATAAGTTTTGGCGTACATTGAAATGTATGAGTCAAACCGTTGAAGGACTGTATCAACATCCATATTATGATGATTTGCAGCTTCCATTATTTTAACTAATGCAGGCAAAATCTCTGCCTCATTCTTTTCAATAAAAGTAATATAAGGCCGTATGACTTCAGAATCACCCATCATAAGTCTGTATAAGTAATGGTTTACCTCCGCCCATCCATTAAACTTATTAATGAATATGAGATCTTCCTCATTCGGTTGTTCAATTCTAATTAATTTAGAGTACGCCTCAGTATATCGGAGGGCTTCAGAGTATTCTTCCCTTCCATCACATGCGGCTGCTCTTAGCAAATTTGAATATGCGGAATATACAAAAATAGGATAAGATGCAATTCTTAGAGTTTCCGACTTTCTCTTTTTATAAGAGTTCAGGAAGCTTGTTTTCTGTTCAAGCTCTCCCCCAAGATCGGACACCTTGTCCCAATATCTCAAAGCCAAATATGTATTAGCCAGATCCTTGATCGCATCGAGCTGTCGCTCTTCATCCAGCCGATTAATATACGGCTCGAAGTGAACTGCCGCCCTTAGATTCTCATGCTGATCCTGACCCAGCGAAAGTGTGAAGATGCGATACTGGCACAACGCGAGGCGTTCCGAGTGTTGATACTTCTCGCACTCCGCCACACATTCATATAACATGCGTGCCGCCCTCTTCTGTCCCCGCTCAAGCATGCCTTCTGCCATCTCGAACAATTCCGAAATATACGAACGATCATCCGTCACTTGCTGGATTACCCTCTGAATACATTCGAGCTTGTCCAGCTCGGCACAACGCTGCAGAAACGGCTCTAGCCTTCTCCAATGCGGGGCAGACTCCACGAAACATTCAGCGCCGTATATTTCGTAGAAATGACCCTCTTCCAGCTTCATGCCTTCTGTAATCAGATCGAGTTGAGCCATGGCGATGGGCCTTGTCCCTTTGATGATCGCACTTAACGTTCCCGCGTTAACGCCCGATATATCGGCAAAGTATTGAAGGGTATACCCTTGTTTCCTGATGTAGTCCTCAATATGTGAGCGTATCGTAGTTGTAGGTTCCATGTCTCCCACCTCCACAATGAAAATCCATAAATTTGAATTTATATGATATGCACAATTTTAATCCTAAATTTTACAGCGGTCAATAAAAATCGTGGCAATTTCCTCCACATATTTACAGGGAGAATCGACTTTATTCCGCCTTATAGAAAAAATCCATTAGAAGAATGCCTTGCAACATGGTAAAGTTAATTCCAACTTAAATATCCTACTATTTCCATGGGATTAAACAACACAGATGCTTTTCCATTCCAGTCCGAGGAGTAGGTTAGATGAAATTTGCCTTGTTTAGTCTCATGATGAATCTGCCCAATGCGGTCACCGGAGAAGCTCTCACAACACAACAGAAGTTCCACAACATTCTGGAACAAGCCAAGCTAGCTGAACGGCTGGGATTCGATGCATATGGAATTGGTGAGCGGCATGGTGCACCTTTTCTGTCTTCCTCACCACCCGTTGTACTGACCGCTGTCGCTGCTGCCACTTCACGCATCCGGCTGCTCACAACCGTCACTGTTCTCAGTGTACTTGATCCGGTACGGGTTGCGGAGGATTATGCCACGCTGGATCAACTATCGGGCGGACGTCTGGAGATGATTATCGGGAAAGGCAATGATCCTCGGCACTATCCACTGTTTGGCATTAGCGAAGAGGAGCAATGGGATTCACTCGGTGAACGCTATGAACTGCTGAAACGGCTGTGGACTGAAGAGAATGTAACCTGGCAGGGAACGTATCGCCCTCCCCTTCGAGAGGTTACCACTCAGCCGAGACCGCTCCAGCAATCCATTCCGATCTGGCATGGCAGCGCATCGAGCACCCGCTCTACCGAGCTTGCAGCTAAGTATGGCGAACCGATATTTAGCTCAAATTCCTTCCACCCGCAGGCAAAATATAAAGCGTTAATTGACCATTACCGAGAGCGTCTCGATTATTATGGCCATGATGCGAGCCAAGCAGTGGTCGGCTCCGGGGCAGGCAGCCTGTACCTCGCCGATACACGCGAAGAGGCGATCCGTCGTTATACGCCTTATTATGAGGCCTTTCATGCTACGGCCGCTGCGCAGCACAACCAGTCACCCTTTAAGGACCTGGAGGATAACATTGCGCATGGCCCTGTACTCATTGGTAGTCCTGAGCAGGTCATTGAGAAGATCCTCAATTACCATGCCGCATATGGACATCAGGTACTGAGCATCAGCGTGGATGGACTCAGCCATGCAGAGCAGCTGGAGCAGGTAGAACGCTTCGCCCAAGATGTAGCGCCCGTGTTACGACGTGAAATCCCCAGTTTCATATGGAACGAGCCCCCGATCTTGAATCAGTCACTTCCCTCTTCCACTTCGCATTCTCCCGATTCATGGCCCCCAGCCATCTCACCCATCTTCCAGGTGTAGTTCTCCGTTCTCCACGCACTCCCCATTCATCCAAAAGCTTCTAGCATCCAGGGTGATTCTTACGAATCACCTTACTCCTCCTCCAAGATGCCTACTCTATGATCAAGACTTAATACCTTCAAACAATGAGATCAACGAACGCTGCACGAAATCAGTATCTAACGGTTCGCCAGTCACCAACATGCGATAGAACATCGCTCCATAGACGAGGTCTATACACAGTCCGATGTCACAATCCTTTTTCAACTGTCCCCGTTCTACACCTTTTTCAAAAATTCCCCACGCTTCACGCCGACGAGGCTGGATGTATCTGGTTCGGTATTCTTCTGCTAGCCCTGGATCAGACTGACCCTCTCCAACAATTTGTGTGATCACTTTTCCTTCCCGGCTGATCAAAAAATCAACCAGATTGCTCGCATGAATGCGCACATCCTCGAATACCGATCCTGTATCCGGTACAGGCAATCTTGCCGTTGCCGCAGACATGTACCCATCCATAATGACAGCCCCTTTATTGGGCCACCATTTATATATCGTTGCTTTGCTCACCTTAGCACGTTCAGCAATTTTTTCGATCGTAACCGCTCCGAAGCCGTGTTCCAATAATAATTCATAGGAAGCTGCAAGAATCGCATTCTGGGTTTCCACATTGCGGGGACGCCCTCTTTTGGCTGTCATCATAAGCCCTCCTTGGTGTAACAAATGCATCTCTAATTCATAAAAACTGTACGTTCATTATACTAAAACACCGATACATTAAACAATTTCGTTCTTACCTTACTTCGACATACAAAAAATTCCTATCGCCTATTTACAATACTAAACGTTTAGTTTATTATATGTTTGTAATTAGTAAACGAATCGTTTAGTAATTAGTGAATCCATAAAAAGTACCGCAAAGGTTTGGACGCCTGATCGGTCATGGTGTGAGTGGAACCATTAGGGTACTAAGGATCATTAACATAAAAATTGGAGGATGATAATCATGCATTTGCAAAACGATGTGAAGACAACCCCGGTTCCAAGCTGGTTGATTTTACTTTTGGCCGCGGCATGCGGGCTACTTGCGGCAAACTTGTACTATGCTCAGACGGTTATAGGACCGATCAGCATGACAACAGGGCTTTCCTCTGCTGCTGCCGGACTGATTGTGACGTTAACACAGATCGGTTACGTGATTGGCCTGCTGTTCATCGTACCGCTCAGTGACATTCTGGAGAATAAGCGGCTGATCACTTTTTTCCTCATCATTCTGGTCGTTGCATTGATTGCCGCCGCCTTCTCTCCCAATGCCATATTATTTCTGGCTGCTTCCCTCTTCATCGGTATTGGTTCCGTCGTTGCACAGATTCTGGTTCCCTACGCCACCTACCTCACTTCGGAGGAGCAGCGCGGACGGGTGGTCGGTAATGTGATGAGTGGCCTGCTGCTGGGCATTATGCTGGCTCGCCCTGTCGCAAGTTTTATTACAAGTCTGCTCGGCTGGCAAGCGGTCTTTGTCTTCTCCGCAATCATTATCGTATTGTTAACCTTGCTCCTGTCACGCGCACTTCCTGCACGTCAGCCCCAACCGGCGATGAAGTATGGACAATTAATCCTGTCATTGGGTTCCCTGTTAAAAACATTTCCCATGCTCCGCCGCCGAGCCCTCTATCAGGCCAGCCTGTTTGGCGCCTTCAGCTTGTTCTGGACTACAGTTCCCATGCAGCTCGCCAATGAGTATGGCATGTCCCAGCAAGGAATTGCATGGTTTGCATTGGCTGGCGTCGGAGGCGCCGTTGCAGCACCCATTGCCGGAAGATGGGCGGATAAAGGCTTTACCCGCATATTAACCGGACTCGCCATGGTTATCGCGGCTGGTTCTTTTGGGCTCGCCTATCTGTTCCAGGGTCACTCTACCGCTACCCTTGTACTTCTTGTGATCGTTGCCATCACGCTCGACATGGCGGTCTCGGGTAATCTGGTGCTGGGGCAGCGTATTATCTATTCATTAAGTGAAGCAAGAGGACGGGTAAACGGGATCTTCATGTCGATCTTTTTTATCGGGGGCGCGATTGGATCCTCACTTGGCAGCTGGTCTTATGCGCATGGGGGTTGGAGTCTCACCACTTTGATTGGTCTGGTGATGCCTCTGCTGGCACTCGTATACTACTTAACCGAAAAGAAAGCTGCTGTCGTCAGCAACTCTTAAGCATCCTTTCATATGTAAAGAAGGGCAGAGTGATCTCCAGGATCAGCTTCTGCCCTTTTCCCTTATTTCATGACACTGAATTTTTTGGTCGCTGCCCGAACCGTTTCATCTTCTCCCCACACAATGACCCCTACCACTTTGGTGGCTTCCAATGCCATCGAAGCAATCTCACTCGCATATTGTTCAAAGGCATTGTTGAGCGATTGGCCTGTCTGTGAAAAAACAACATGGCTCAATCCTCCGCTGTCATCCGAGCAGGAATTGACCAGGTTAATCAGTTGATTCCCCCCTGCCTTTAGAATGACCGTACTGTACTGTATGCCTGCATGCTGAACCCCGCTCTGATCGAGTACAGGTTGATCAGCATATAACCCCCGTTCGTTCAGGGCTGCTTGTCCCATCAATAGGGCAGCCACATTAGCCGCGGCTCCCGGCTCCAGATTTTTATCCAGTATAATAGCAATTCTCTTCATATGACTGCATTCACCCTCTGTGTATTTTGGGTAAAACATACCCACGGCATGTTGATTCCCTCACGTAATACCTTATAGGTCACTAACCCGTAATGATCAGCGCAGAGCTGATTCGTGAGCGCAATGGACTTCTCCATGTTGTGCAGAACCTTTCTGCAGGCTTCAGGGTTGGACGATACGGTGCTGTTCTCACTATAGGTTGTATCAAGTTCAGATAACAGGTATGTGGTTGCTGGATGATGATAGATAATGTCGATCTGATCGGGACATACCGCATGGCAGCCGGATAGAACCAGCGCAGGAATCTTCTCCACAAAGCTCTCAGACACCGCTAGTTCAGAATCCATGATGAAGCTGTTGAGCTTGGGATACGCCCCGGGGACCAGCAGGCAGGATATTACCCCTGATCTCAAGTCTTCTGCAGCCGCCTCAAATTCGGGATATGGCTTGATTCGTTCAGAATTATTGAGCTTCTTCGCGATATGCATGCTGCAAGTCAGGAATCCTTCATCGTCTCCCAATGTTCCCAGTACGGCATATTTGCCTTTGGTAATCTCCATTTATTTCTATATCCTCCTTTTTATTTCTAATCCGCTAAAGATCGTATACCAAAAAATTCCTATTGTCAATTAACACTTTAACGTAACAAAAATATGTATTTCCGTTCATATTTCCCGCTAAAAAGGGTATTGAAAATGGAAAATGTTGAGCTATAATGTTATGAAATGTATTTTTTCTATTTTTAGTATTTCGTTGAGGGAGGATTTATGAGAGCGTATGAAAACGATTGTATACATATCTGATTTCAGGCTTCCAACTGGATTAAATTTCGTTAAACCTTTGCAAAAATGGACGGATCACAAGAAAATTCTGATTATTGAACGGCATAATTTGCATCATGATGAGGTGCTCAGGGACTTTTTTGATGAAATTAGATATGTCGATCATCTGGAATCCGTGGACGCCATCCGGGAGCATATCATTCAGATCCGAGAATCCCATTTCATCTCCGCTTTGTTAACTCCGGGTGAAAATGCCATTGAGATCGGGGGTCAGCTCCGCTCCGAATTCGGCATCCCAGGTATGCAGCGCAATCAGGCTGAGGCTGTCCGCAACAAATGGATTATGAAACAAATGCTTCATCAACGCGGAATTCGGACATCCGAAATTGCCATTGCCCTACATGAACAGGACTATATTCGTTTCACTGCGATACACGGGTTCCCGATTATTGTGAAGCCACTCAGCGGATATGGCAGTATCAATACGTTCAAATTGTCCAGCATGGATGAACTGGTACATTATCTTCACCATACAAGACATGCACAGCAAAGGGATCTGCTGGAGGAATTCATCCACGGTACGGAGTTTCATTGTGATTCCATTGTGTCCAAGGGCAAGGTGGTATTTTCATCCGTTTCCCAATACCTGTATAACTGTCTGGATATTGCGACGAAGCAGAAACCTCCGGCCAGCATTACATTTCCTGAAGGCACGGAAGCTGATTTTATCCCTCACATCAAGGAAGTCAATGAACAGGTCATTGCTGCCTTGGGCATCAATCAATCCGTAACACATGCTGAACTTTTTCTAACTCCGGAAGGAGAAGTGGTATTTGGAGAAGTTGGGGCAAGAATCGGGGGGTCACATGTTATGCCTCCTTGTATCAAGAACACCCATGGCGTTGATTTCTTCGAAGCCGTCACCGATCTGGAGGTTGGAATATATGAATTTAAGCAGCAGGAGACGAGCTGTAAATTCACAGGCATGGTCTGCTTTCCTTCACGCGCAGGAGTGATTCAACGCATATCCGGGATAGAGGATTATGAGGATATCCCTGGCATCATTGAATTCAATGTATCCTATCAAGTGGGGCAGCACGCCGGGGACGTAAACGATACCATGACCCGATCAGGGTTTGCCATCGTAGAGGGAGATTCGTTCGAGGGATTGCGTCAAACCCTGCTGGATATGTACGATCGCTTCAAGATTGAAGTGACGGTTGCCGAAACGGTATAAAAAGTACGTAGGAGCCTTACTGTTTTTTGTCTGGAGTGACGCTGATCTGGGGAGGGCTGAAATTATTGTCTTTATTCAAAACATACGCAGGTTTGAGCCGCACTATCTATTATCTCTGTCTAGCCAGAACGATTAACAGCACCGGAGATTTTGTATTCTCCCTGATTACCTTGGTACTTACGCTACAGATGGGAATGAATGTGGTCAGTGCAGGGATCTTTGTATCCATGGCAGCCCTGATTAGCGGTCCCGGTGTACTTCTCGGCGGATATTTAAGCGATCTAATGGGCAAAAAGACAATCATTGTCATCGGGCAATCGTTGTCTGCCCTCCTGATTATATGCTGTTCCTTTTGGTCAGGCACCATTACCATTGGTTATCTTCTGATTGCAGTCATGTTCTTCATCAGCATTACCCGGCCTGCCTATAATGCACTGATTATTCAACTGTGTACAGAGGAGAAAGAGCGCAAATCCGCCTTCTCCCTTATGTATTTGGGGGCCAATCTGGGGATCGCCATCGGACCACTGATCGCCGGTTTTTTCATCAAGGACCACGTCAACATCGTCTTTATAAGTATCGGCACCGTATTTCTGATATCCACCTTTATCATCATCAACCAGGTCAAGGTCGGCGCACACAAGGCAGTGGCGTCAACAGGCAGCCCACATGCTGAACAACAACTATCGAGCCAACCGCCTTCGCCGTTATTCAGATTGCTGATGAAAAATCCACTTATTGCCTTCTTTATCGTCGTATCATTCCTTAACTATTTTATCTATATGCAATACTCCTTTAGCCTCCCGCTCCAGATGAATCACTCGTTTGGGGAGAATGGGGCAGCTTATTACGGTTCAGTCATGACCATTAATGCCATTAGCGTCATCATTCTCACCACCTTGATTCTGTCCGCTACACGCAAATTAACTGCCCTGAACTCCATAGCTATGGGCGCACTTTTCTATGGAATTGGATTTGGTGCCTTGAACCTGCTCGGTTACTTCCCCCATTTTTCCATCGTCGCCCTATCCACGGTGCTGTGGACCATTGGAGAGATACTGGTGCAGACCAATATCAATCTGTATATTGCTGCGCGTGTACCCGATACACATCAGGGACGGTTTAACGGCCTGCTGCTATTCGTAGGTTGTCTGGGTTACACACTTAGTCCATATCTGACAGGCATTTTCATCAAAAACATGGATATGAAGAGTGTATGGATCATTATTCTGGCCTTCAGTCTGGTCTATGCGTTGTGCATGATCCTTCTTGGGTATATTGAAAAAAGCTCAATCAGGAAAAGCGAAATGGAGCTGCTGGATCAATCAAACAGCGTCTGACCCTTCCTCCGCAAGTTGCTGCTGCATTAAAGACAGTCAACCATGGTCAGCATCGAAAACAGACGACTTTGTATACGATTCGTTAAACAACAGGCAGACTGATCCACAGGATCAGCTTCTGCCCTTTTCCTTCTACATTCACACCAACACAGTCAAATGTGCATTGGCATCGTACTCGACCAGCGGCTGCCCCGTACGCAATTTTTGCACCAGATCGGGATTGGCGATAAACGGTCTGCCGAACGCTGCCAAATCAATACTCCGATTTTGCACAGCCTGCTCTGCTATTTTCGCCTCAAGATCCCCTACGCCAATGATGATACCTTCCCACTGCTGGCGAACCGCCTCATGGAAATTGTGTTCCCCCTCCCAGACTCTGGTGTATTGATCTGTTGAAGGATGCAAGATTGTAATGCCTGTCTCGCGGAACAGATTCAGATAGGCGTTCAGCACTCCAGCCTTGTCTGCCCAGACATAGGAAGGGTCATCATCTTTTTTCTCGGAAAATCGTACCGATATGCGATCCACGCTGATTTCTTTTTGGACTGCAATAATGATCTCCCGAAGAAAACGCAATCTCCCCTGGATATCGCCTCCGTATTCGTCCGTTCTGTGATTCGTCTTCTCGTTGATAAATTGATCAATCAGATAACCATGCGCGGCATGAAGCTCAATTCCATCGAATCCAGCCAGTACCGCATTACGGGCAGCCATTTGAAATTGTTGAATGGTGGTCTGGATATCCTGCAAGCTCATGGCTTGAGGTATCTGATATGGCTTATGCAGTTTGTGGACTCTTCCCTGCGCCTGAAGGTCGGAAGGTCCCATCGGAGCGGTACCGATTAGATCCGAGTGAGACAGTCTGCCCACATGCCACAGCTGAGCGATGATGGTCCCTCCGTGTTTATGGACGGCATTCGTTACTTTCTTCCATGAAGCGGTCTGTTCTGCTGTATATAATCCGGGAATGCCATAGGTGCCTTTGCCTGCAAGCGAAGGGATGATACCTTCTGTAATGATCAGCCCCACACCATCCCGGGCACGCCGCTCGTAATATGCCACCATCTCATCCGTCACCGTACCATTCTGTTCATTGGCAAACCCTCGGGTAAGAGGTGCCATCACCAACCTGTTTCTCAAATGCCATTCGTTGATCGTCACCGGGCTCAGTAATGTAGACATAATTCTCATCACAACTCCTTCTTCATTATCGGTATTTTGCATGATTCCATCGCTCTAAAATGCGCTGTTGATAACGATATTGTAAGCCGGCATATATATATCGTAAAATGATTGAAATATATAGATGTATCTCTCAGAGAGATACCTAACTAAACAATCTGGGGATAACAGCGATCGGAAGGTTGTTCTGTCATCGGAGTGCCATTGTAAATTTCCATTAGTGGAACTTATATAGATAAAAGTAATCAGGAGGCCAGAGTCATGGAACTTTCGGATATCGATATTATTCTCGCGGTGGCACGATCAGGTAAAATCTCGCAGGCCGCCAAAGAATTGAATTACGCACAATCCAACGTCACCACACGCATCAAAAAACTGGAGCAGGAATATCAGGTACAGTTGTTTAAACGCTTTCCCAAAGGGGTGGTGCTGACTTCCAAGGGAGAACAGTTTGTCCAGTATGCAACACGCATCCGTGACCTGTTATACGATCTGGAGCAGGATATGACTGATCCCGGTGAACCTTCAGGCGCGTTAAAAATCGGAATTGTAGAGACAGCAGCATCCAGCCGATTCATGGAGATTCTCAATGAATACCAAGTGACCTATCCCGAGGTTTCCATCTCACTTGTTAATGCCACTTCACCCAAAGTGCTGCGCAAGAAAATACAGGAGTATGAGATCGATGGTGCCTTTATTAGTGGCGCTTGTGTGAAAGAGGGGCTGAAGGTGGAATATGAAATGCAGGACACGGTGCATATCATCTCCAAACGGATGGACGTACCACCCGAAAGCCTGTGTCAGGTATCGTGGGTTGTTTTTCCCCAAGGCTGTCCATACCGTGAAATTGCGGAGGAGTTTTTGCAGGAAGAGGGTTTGTCTGCTCGAAATATGATTGAAGTCAGCACGATGGATAACCTGCTTAGCTGTGTTGAATCAGGGATTGCTTTTACCATTATGCCGTGCAGCGTGATTCACAAGAACCCGGATGCATTTTCCGTGCATGATTTGGCCGATCGACTCACACATACGACAACAGCATTTGTTCGGGGTGAAGATCGATATGTTAGCAGCGCACTGGATCGATTTGTGAAGCTGCTGAATCAGAAATGCATTACATTTTGAAATAAAATTTAGCTTTCCTGTATCTGCTCATTGCTTATTTAGTGCTGGGAGCAAAAAAAGAGAGATGCGAACTTTCGCATCTCTCTTCTGGTATAGTAATGCCACAGCTCTCTGTTTTTTACGGCGCTAACGGAACTGGTTGCACCTTATTAGGTAGGATTACCAGGGAATGCACAGGCTAAAGAACCACAACGACGTTATTCCAGTAGAAACCTACGGAAATACATACAGAGCGAAGCAATAATTCGCGTCTACGATTCGTTGGCAATTTTCTTACTCATCACCCTTATTCCCGCACTTACTTATACACCAGATTCTGAAGCTCCTTAATATTGTAGGTATCGTCCTGTACGAGCCACTGATTATTTTCCTGAAGGAACGTAATGTCTCCTTCGAGCGGAATGTTCCGCGCTTCCTTGCCGTTCTTATCGGTGAGGATCAGATTTAACGTGTAGGTGATCAGGAGCGAGTCTCCTCTATTTTCCTTCACGCTGAAATTCATATCTTCCGGGTGCAGTGTAACGCTCTCCTTGTTCGCTACCTGAAGGGGCAAGGCAATATTACGATCAGCCATCTTTGCAACATAATATTTTGAAGTCAGGAACGGCTTCAGAACATCTCCTTTGGCCTCCAATGCCTCTCGCGTCATTGTATGCTCCTCATCATATTCGTCCACTGTGAATTCAGCCTTTTTGTATTGGTTGGCAGTTATGAGCATTGCTTTCTCATCACTCTCCGAAGCCTGTGACACCTCCGTAGTCCCCTCGGTCACACTCCCTCCTCCATTGCCAGATGAACCTTCCTGCCCGGATGTTGTATTCACACCGGGTTCAGTTTTCGTCCCTTCATCCCCAGGAGAATTACTGCAACCTGTAATCAATACGAACGAGAGTACCATCGCAGCTGCTAACCCTGAATATTTACGCATCATACTCCTCCTTTTAGCCAAGTAAAATCAAAAAGTTTATATATCCACCTTACCACTTATGGTTTAATAATCCAATTCATGACGACTAACTCAATAGAGTAACAACAGGCTCAACTGCCATCTTAATGAACCATTACAGCTATATTGAGCCTTTATGAATCCGATTTATTTTTCTTATATCTCACCAAAATAAACAGCAGGGAGAGAAAAAATAAAAACTCTGACATGTTGACCAACAGTCTCATGCCTTCCCCTAAATCCTTTAAACCAAACAGAATATGGATCAGCGATATCATTCCTGTAATTACAGCGATAACGGTGGCTACTACTAGCATGCCTTCCATTCCTCTCCTCTCTGGTTATATTTTATTTTAATATTAGCAGAGCCACTTGATAATCGCCTTAAAGTAAACTGTAAATCACTCGAAAAAGCAAAAACAGGCACTCATACGAATGCCTGTCTCTAAGCTGTCTTACATTTTTATGTGACTCTTAACATTCACCCGCGCAGTCTTCGGGAACTCAGCGCGTGATGACCATTTTGCAGAAACGTACTGCGTGTATTCTTCATCCGTTCAATCCGGCGTTCAGCCAGCCGATCTGCGGCAATATACGTGGCAATGCCTTCGGTACGCGACATATTGAAGATGTTCTCCAGATTATTATAGATCTCTCCGACCTTACTCCACGCACGATCCGCATTGTAGCCGTTCAGCTCATCCGCGATATTGATTACACCACCTGCATTGATCACATAGTCTGGTGCATATACAATCCCCATCTCATGCAGCTTGTCACCATGACGCTCCTCCAGCAGCTGGTTATTGGCACAGCCTGCCACAACCTTGGCCTTGAGCTGTTTCAACGTATCGTCATTAATTGTACCGCCCAATGCACATGGGGCATAAATATCACAATCCACTCCAGTAATGTCTGCCGGGTCTACTGCCTTCGCACCAAATTGATCTACAGCCTGCCTCACGGAATCCTTATGAATATCGGTAACCATGAGATGCGCACCTTCTTCGTACAGATATTTGCACAGCCGCATCGCCACGTTACCTACACCCTGTACAGCGACGGTTTTGCCTTCCAGCAAGTCCGTACCGAATGCTTCCTTTGCAGCGGCCTTCATTCCTCGATATACACCCCACGCTGTTGCCGGGGATGGATTACCGGAAGAGCCGTAGCTTGGCGATATCCCTGTGACATAGTCGGTCTCCTGATAGATCAGATTCATGTCTTCTTCCGTTGTTCCTACATCCTCAGCAGTCACATAACGCCCGTTCAGTCCCTGGATATATCGACCGAAAGCCCGGAACATGGCTTCACTTTTGTCACGGCGCGGATCACCGATAATGACCGCTTTGCCTCCGCCCAGGTTCAGCCCGGATACAGCATGTTTATATGTCATTCCCCGCGCAAGCCGTAATGCATCTTCAATGGCTGCTTCCTCCGAAGCATAGGTCCACATCCGTGTGCCTCCCAGCGCAGGGCCGAGTGTTGTATCGTGAATAGCAATAACTGCTTTTAGTCCAGAAGCTTTATCCTGGCATAGTACCAGTTCCTCATAATCATGATGCTCCATTGCTTCAAACCAACTCATGTGTTAATCGTCTCCTCCAACCATTTTTACAATCGATTCACATCATTCCGTCGATCTTCCATCCTCTATTGTACCCATGAATATCAAGTTTGTGCTAAATTACCTCTAGGATGTGACAAAAAGACCTTTTTCTCTTCACAGGGAAAAAGGTTCAATTACTCCAGCATGGAATCCGTATACAGGCCGGTCCGCATGATTCTATGGCAAGGTTTCAACCACGTTAATGGGATGCAGCTCTCCATCCACGGCGAATGAAGCCTGACCCGTTTCTTCCGATACGACCAGCACAACGGCATCCGTCAGTTCACTCAATCCCAGTGCAGCCCTGTGCCGTGTGCCGATCTTCCGCTCTTGTGCAACCGCCTGCGACAAGGGCAATACATTGCCGGCGGATACAATCTGGTTGCCACGGACCAGTACAGCCCCGTCATGCAATGGTGCCCCCGGGATAAACAGTGATTCCAGCAACGCATGCGTGACTCTGGCATCAACCGCAACCCCGGAATGGATCATCTGGTCAAGCGGCACTTCCCGTTCGATCACGATGAGGGCACCATATCTGCGATCAGACAAATGCTGGACACTGGCAGTCAGCTCGGCAAATTTCTCTGTAAAGGGAGACAGGTAACAATCCAGATAAAAGGAGGAAGCAAGTACCTCGATCTGCTTGATCTCGGCCCGAATCTCCGCGAATTGGCTCAGCAGACACACACTGTCATTGTCAAAGCGGGATAACGTCAGGTTCATTCGGTCCGCCACACGATGAAGATCCCCTTTGAGTTTCTGTCTCATGGATGAACTGTCGCAATCTGCTTGCCGACTCATCATGACTTCCTCCCTTCCTGTGCATTTCGCTCATCATTCATAATTACCCATACGTTTCCCTCAGCTCCAGGCATTTATGCAAAATAAGGCCTGTCTGCAATAAATGGGTGCAGACAGGCCGATGATACGCATATTTCACCTTATGCTTATCTTATTGTGCTTTTCCGTACGAACCTGACTTGAACGTCGTAGGATCATACCATTTGTACCCGGTTGCCGGCACAGCCCAAGGTTCGGTTTGCGGCTCGGTGGATGAAGCCGGGGCTTCAATAGCCAGCAGACTGGTCGGTGTATCTAATGTCAGTCCGGAAACTTGTGCCAGACTTGTATAGCTCTCTTTCACAGCCAGCCACTTCACGGTATTTACAAGAAATACACCATCGTTCACTTCTTTAAATCCGTCATACGTTTTTTTCGAAGCACCTGTCTCTTCACGCAGATATTTCGGAGTGGCATCCTCAACAGGTGAGGAGTCGCCGATAAATGCCGCTTTGCCTGCACCAATCTTGGCGATCGCTGCATAGGCTCCTTCAGCCCGTCCACCGCCATTATACACGCCCTGATCAACCGCGTTGCCCCATTTGGACACCCCGCTAGGCACGTACACCAGACCTTTGGCTTTGTTCGGATCAATAATGGCAAGCGTGGAACCTGCGTGCATGGCTACAGCGCTCACACCGGTTGTAATACCAAACGACTGCGAAGGTGCAACGATATCCGTTGCATTAACGTCACCGAGTGCATTGTAGCGGAAACGAATACCGAAGTTGGATGCCAACCAGTCAGAACTGGTCACGCCATGCATGGCTGGAGATTCGGCTTCTGCCGAAGACATGCCTTTGGCTGGATTCAGGAATGCACCCCGGCGATAGCCGTTGAATACTTCAGAGGAGTCCCAGCGGTTTTTGTTTCGGTCTGCGTTATAATGGTCGGCTATGAAGAAGACACTGCCACCATTCTGTACATATTGCAGCAGCGCAGCCTGCTCTGTCGCTTTGAAAGGTACGTTGGCTTCGCCAATAACGAAGACATCATAATCTTTCAATTTATTAAAGGTGATCGCTTGCTCACCGAATGTATACGGGATGCTGCGTTCCAGCTGATCCACGGCAAAGCCTGCGTTTCGCAAACCATTGGCAAAGTCCGAAAATGCCCCATCAATGATCCAGTCCGCAGCCCCGGCTGTCTGAGCATGCGTGTTGTCGAACAATACTTTCTTCCCAGTACCATCTGGCAGCGTCGTGCCTGGATCAGGGTTAGGATTGGTTGTTCCAGAGGAGAGTGCAATGGAGGTAGGATTTTTAACACCGGCATAGCTGTTGTAGGCACCAAGCGTTCCGGTTACGATCACCTTCTGCCCCACGAGATTCGGATTGGAAGCCAGTCCGTATTGTGAACGGTACGACGCGGGGATCTGCACATCAAGCAATTTCGCGTTGGTCTTCTCTGTTGCAGAATCTGCAATCAGGACGTTGAAGTCATTGGCATACGGAGATGTAAACTTGGCTGTGAGCGATCCGGTAGCATGTCCAACAATATATCCTTCTACCGTTGCTGTTCCTCCGCCACTCTGGGCGGCGATAGCCTGCGATACCGTAAGGGGTGCGGCCGCCTGTACCGGACTTTGTGAACCAGGTCCCAGCAATGCCGTTGCCATCAGGATAAAGACCAGGAATGCCCCGATCCAATGTGGCCATATCGCTTTCTTCATACGTGCCTTCTCCTCCTCGTAGTTACCTGATAATGGGTTATCTCCTTTAATTTAATCGTTCATATGATGAATTCCTCTTTCTTTTTGTAAAATGTTTGAAAAAACTTTTGGAACTTACAACGCTTGCCCATACTGGTTAACAAAAGGTTCCCAAAGGAGACTTGTACGATGAAGCTTCTATTTCTTCTGCTTCTGCTGATTGTTCCACTTGTGATGGTTTTTATTGCGCTCCGTTCCCGGATCGTCATTCGGGTGTTCCATGTGCTTGCCCTGCTCTGCTTTTATAGCGCAGCGACCGTTATTGCAAGCGATGTATACGCTACAAATACCCATATGACGACATTCACCACAGAAATTCATCATTTCCTGCTGAATGGATGGTTTCTCTATCCTTCCGCATATCTGGGCGTGTACATTCCCTATGTATTGTGGATGAGCCTTTTTTCGAAAAAAAGTTAAATTCATTCGATTCTTGGCATTGCAATTTGCCATTGTTCGTTGCATAATGATAATATAACTATGATAATGATTATCATTCTTGAGCTTGTCTCTCATCTTCTGTTTACTGTACATGACTTAACGATTTTATAGATAAAGGGGAACGAACATCGAATGAATACAACTCTGCAAAAGGCTGATCTGCAGCTCGACGATTATTTGGATCTTCTGAACCTGGCAACCAATCTGGGCGATACCAAATGGCAAAAGGAAATCATCCGCAAGCTGGCTTATACGTATCCGGCAGCTGAATATAAACAACCACAATAGCATCCCTACTTATATAGCCCAATAACCCATTCTTTACACGAATCGGTTATTGGGCTATTTTTGTTTAATAAGGAGGGGATAGCGATGCAATTGGAGACCGAACGACTCATCATCCGGGATATTCTGGAGACAGATTGGGAAAGTATACATAGCTACACATCCATGACAGAAGTGACTCAGCATACGGCATGGGGACCGAATACGGAAGAAGATACGCGAGCTTATGTAGAATTTGTGCTGAATTCACAGCAAACACAACCACGAGAGGGCTTCGAACTGGCGATATGCTTGAAAGATGAAGGCATCCTGATCGGCGGTGTTGGCCTTCACATCGAAAAGACGAACGCTGAGATCGGTTATGTGCTCAATCCCGTTTATCAGGGAAAAGGATATGCTGCCGAAGCAGCCCGAGCCATGCTTGGCTTTGGCTTCAATACACTTGGCGTACACCGGATTTATGCAAAATGCCGCCCGAACAACAAGGCTTCCGAGAAGGTGATGCAGAAGATTGGCATGCAGCGTGAAGGTCTGATGCGAGAGCATTGGTTTTACAAAGGGGAATATCATGATTCATGTCTATATTCGATTCTTGGAAAGGAATATGCAAGCGGGAAGGATGAAGGTTAAGCGTGCCTACACCCAAAACCTTTCACTGTACGACTCATGTTTAGATATAAGAAGAACCACCTAATGTTCAGGTGGTTCATAGCTTCCTTTCCCGTTACTTTAATGACGTTTCTCTCTGGATGATTTCTTCCAATATTTTTATTCCTATAGAGTCTATCATCGTTCCTTGAGAAGGCTCTTTTTTAGTAATCCATTTGATCAATTGAGCAACATAATAATCCATAAGAACATTCGAGAAAAAAGAATAATTGGATAGTAATACAACTCCTACACGGAGTTCCTTATTGAAAGCTAGATAACTATTAAAACCAGCTGAACCCCCGTTATGCCAGAGGATATCTTTATCTAGAAGTTTATCCTCACCCCAGCCAAAATAACGGTTTGAATTTCCGATCCATATAGGGAGATGACTTTTTTGTAGTGTAGGGGCTATCGGATGATCATCATTTAGATTGGCTTGGACAAATAAACTCAAATCCCTAACAGATGACTTAATCCCCCCAGCTCCTTCATGTATAGAAAGATCCCAATGAGGGACTCTTTTTCCAGTTGAAGCATGTCCATCCAAAAACCTGCCATTCTGTTCTGAATTAAGCATCACGGCTGTCTCATTCATCTTTAAAGGACTCGTAATATATTTTTTTAACAGTTCGTCATATGTACTTCCTGATACCTTACATAGTATGTATCCCAGTAAACCCACACCGATATTCGAATATCCAAACGAACCAATGCTATCTGTGTAATCAGCATTAGATAAAAAAGCAGTTAAATCTTGCTCGGTATACATTGAATAAGGATTCGATCTTTTTTTAGCCAAATTGTGGTTGGTTGCCAATATAGGTAATCCAGAGGTATGAGTAGCAAGGCTTCTCAAGCTAATTTTATTCAAATAATCGTTTTTAACGTTTGGCACGAACTTACCAACCATGTCATCCGAGGAAAGCAGTTTTTCTTTTTCCATTTCCAATAAAAGTAGCGATGTAAAAACTTTGGTTATGGAGCCGATTTCAAACAACTTATTTTCAGGAGGGATCAACCTTTTCTTTTTATTATTATCAAATGAATAGTATTCAACATTTCCCTCCCTAACAATCCCGATAACAAGCTGTAAATGTTTCTTATCTTTTATGTAATCTGAAACAAAACTGTGTAAATCCATCATGGCAAACTTTACTCCTTTTTATGATCCTTTTTATTACTCGAATGTTGAAATCACACTAATCATCAAATTTTGACAAACCAAACTATGTATTCGTTCCCAATTATTGATTTTCCTGCCCCGTTAGCTTAACAAGATTACTTCATTAATGTTAACCACGCCAAAAAAAGCTGACCCCGAGTAAATCGACATCAGCCTTTTTTTGATTTCTCCGTTACGACCCCAATCGCCATCGAAGGTACAACTCTATTCAACTTGCTTTCCTTACAATCGGCACAGCTCTACCGGGCAGCTTGGAAATGTAGGACATCCGCACATGCAGCGCAAGGCTGCCAGGTCACGAATCATCAGCTTTCCATCCACGGTGTCCAGCGTCCCTTGTTCTTTCCAGGCTCCCAACATACGCGTTACACTCTCCCGCGTGGCACCAATCATTTCCGACAACTCGGTATGATTCAGCTTCATGTCGAGCACGATGCCATCCGGCGTAACTCTACCATACGAGTTGCTGGCACGAATGAGCGTCGATGCGAGCGCACCGGCTTTGCCATAGAGCAAGAGGTCACGGAAACGCGACTGGGTGATACGCTGGGCGAGCGCCATCCATTGCAGGAATTTCAAGGCAAGGTCACCGTGTTTGCTAAGCACGTTTTCCAAATCACTGAGCGAGATGATCCCCAGCTCCCCTTTGCCTGACATCTCTGCACTGTAGCTATGAGTCAATCCGCCAATGCCGCCAAACTCTCCGATCAGATCCCCGGTTTGCTGAATCGACAAAATGATTTCTTTGCCATCCTCGGTCGACTTGGTCAGCTTCACTCTTCCCGAGCGAATGTAGTACAGATATCCGGCTTCATCACCTTCCAGAAAGAGACTGTATCCCGACTTTACCCGTTTCGGTTGCATCTTGGCCTCGATCAACCCCCACTGTTCAGCTGTAACGAACGAAAGGATTCCACCTGTTTCCCGTGTCATCTGGCTCGCCTCCGTCTGTTCTTGTTGTGTCGCCTGGGTTGTTCTTTCTGTGAATATCGTACTCATTACCATCGTCCCCCTCGGTGTTCCTTATGTATCTATCATACCGCGAATATAGCTTGGGGGTTATCGGGGGATTACCTGAACCTGAGCGAGAAACTCCCTGAATTTGCTGTGAGATAAGTCACACTTATCAGATCCCTATACGACTCTTTAATCGAAAAAAGCTACGGCATACCTGGCCTGAGGGCCTGTTTATAAACAGGATCAGCAAATTGCAGAACGGAAATAGGGGTTTTCCCTGAATTACAATACACAAGAAAGAGGCTACAATAGAAGCAGCAGCGAAATACCCTTATTTTAAGATGTTCCCTACCACAGGTTAACGATATTGATATGGATTACACGATAACGTACGGTATGATTTCAAAAAAGGAAGTGTCCTCTTATGCATGATGAACTCCCATCTGGCATTCAGGAGATGATCGACGTCCTGCGCCTGAGTACCTCCAGCGATTTTTGCGGACTGGCCTGTCTGTCCGGGACGATGCTGCGCTGGAAGTACACCTCCGGCGCGAGCAACGAACGGGTGAAACGCATGGAGATGCGTCCCGGACAAGATCTGGTTGGCACAGCACTTCGGACTGGACGCACCGCTCTATCTGATGCACAGTCCACCGGGGAGCATACGCCCGGCCGTTGCCCGTTAATGCTTGCGGAGCGGTTGGTATGTGCCATAGCCGTGCCTGTGTTCCAGCAAGGAAGTATTCCTGGAGCCGTGTTGCTCCTTGGCAGCAGATTACCCTGCACGTTCTCACCGGAAATGGTCCGTCTGACCGAACAGGTCGCTATACAGCTGCAGCCAAAAGTCTATGGATAAAGATAGTTGGCCGCAATAGGCTAAGAAATCCTGTTATTTCTTTATGGGAATAGCAGGACTTTTTACAGAGAAAAGAGAGCTATTCAGAGATTCCCCTCTGAATGGCTTTCTTTTTTGGTATGATAAAGAAAGAACTGTGGAACCGGACAGGAGGATAATGATGTGATTCAATTATTAGTTGTCGACGACCATGTAGTCGTACGCTCCGGGCTGATTGCCCTGCTCGACGGTAAGAATGATATACATATTGTTGGAGACGCAGCGGATGGGGACGAGGCTATTGCCAAGGCACAAGAACTGAAACCGGATGTGGTCTTGATGGATTTCAGCATGCCGCCAGGCAAAGACGGTCTGACAGCTACTGCTGAATTGAAGAAATTGATGCCGGATGTCTCCATTCTGATACTGACCATGCATGACGATGAAGAGTATCTGTTCCGCGCCATCCACGCGGGAGCATCCGGATATATTCTCAAAAGTGCGCCGCATGAAGAATTGCTCGCCGCTATTCGTTCCGTAGCAGAGGGTAGCGCCTATCTGTACCCAAGTGCGACCAAGCGGCTGATGAGTGAATACCTGGACAAAGCCAAGCAGGAGAACGCCGGACCGTATGACACGTTATCCGAGCGAGAGAAAGAGATCTTGTCCTGGATCGCCAAAGGTTATGCCAATAAGGAAATTGCTGAACATCTGGTCATCAGTGTCAAAACGGTCGAATCTCACAAAAGTAACCTGATGGAGAAGCTTGGCCTGCGCACCCGGCCCGAATTGGTGAAATTTGCGATGAAAAAGGGGTTGTTGAACTTTGAGTAGCACACGCGAAAACAGACTTAGCGGATTTGCTGATCAGCCTGTGCGTCAGTTACTGAAGGATATTGACGGTCACATTACAGATACAGAATTTCGCAGCAGGCTGAAGGGTTCTCTGCATCAACTCAGTGATTTGAAGTTTGCCCTGGATGAGTCGTCCATTGTCGCCCTCACGGACCGCAAAGGAAAGATTCAGTATGTGAACGATAAATTCTGCGAAATCTCACAATATAATCGGGAAGAATTAATTGGACAGGATCACCGGATCATTAATTCGGGTTATCACGGCAAGAACTTTATGAAGACCCTGTGGGAAACCATCTCTTCCGGACGAGTCTGGAACGGAGAGATCCGTAATCGCGCCAAGGATGGCAGCCATTATTGGGTGAATACCACCATTGTTCCCTTCCTCGATAACGATGGAGATCCCTATCAGTATTTGGCAGTACGGAGTGAGGTTACCAAGCTGAAACAGGTTGAAGCCGAGTTGCAGACGATGATGACCCAGGTGATGAATATTCAGGAAGAGGAACGGCGGCGCATTTCCCGCGAACTGCATGACGGCATTGGACAGAGCCTCTTCTCCCTCGTTATTCAGATGGATCGACTGCTGGCGGACCAGCCTCAACCTGGCTTAGAAGCACTGCGGAAACAGGTTACGGGCATTATGGAGGATGTACGCGGCATGGCGTGGGAGCTCAGACCATCCGTACTGGATGATCTGGGCGTTGTCCCCGCCATTCGTACCTATATTGAGAACTACACCCGCCATTATGGAATTGAAGTGGAATTGGAATGCAACCTGCGAAAACGACTGGAGATGAATCGGGAGATCGCCATGTACCGTATTATTCAGGAAGCGTTAACCAATGTGGCCAAGTATGCCGATGTATCAGAAGCCCTTGTGACGGTGGAAGATTCGGAAGAGACAACCGTTGTGAAGATCGAGGACCATGGCGCAGGGTTCAACGGTGCGACGGCTGGCAACGGTGTTGGTCTATTCAGTATGGAGGAACGAGCCCGCGGAGCCGGAGGTACTCTAACCGTATCTTCGGAGCCAGGGGAAGGAACTGTCGTTACCCTTTGCCTGCCCAAAGCGGTTCATTAACTTGATCGTGTACCGGGACTGAACACCCCGGTTGTCGGGTATCTCCTTTATAGACTATAGCCTCCCTGCAAAAAGACTATTCACGGAGTACTCCGTGAATAGTCTTTTTTTTCAATTCATGTCTGCAGCCCACTTTTCGTTCCTCGTATCTGATTGGCGTAATTGACAAAATGAAAGCTTGGAATCAGATAAATTCAACATTCACGATAAATCTATTGACTCCCATTACGATTCGTCATTAGAATATGAATGCCACATACCTATTGCATGTATCTCTTATCGTATTACTTCATTCTATATAGTGAAAGAAAAGGATGGTCAACCATGTCAGAGAAACGCTCCTCCAAGGGAGGAGAAATCCCGCAAATGCACAATTTGGATGCAATGGATCGTAAAATCATTGCCGCTCTTCACCAGAACAGCCGGATATCTTACACCGATCTGGGGACACAGATTGGATTGTCCCGTGTGGCTGTTCAGGCCCGCATTAACGCGTTATCCGAAAAGGGAATCATTGAACGCTTCACCGTAGTTATCAATCCGGGCAAAGTTGGACTTCAGGTCTCTGCCTTTTTCAATGTCGATGTAGAACCGCTATTCCTGGATGAAGTGGCAGCGAAACTGGACGAAGAACCCGCAGTAACCAGCCTCTATCATATGACAGGCCCGAGTACCCTGCACATGCATGGTATTTTTGCAGATATGGAAGAGATGGAGCAGTTCCTGCTGGAGAAGCTCTACAAGATGCCGGGCATCGTCAAGGTAGAGTCACAACTGTTGTTAAAACGATATAAAAGCCGAATGGGCATGAGACTCTAGGAGGAAAACAGCATGAGTTGGAAAGATTACAACGGTCTCGTCATCGGAATGGTACGAACCGGAGTGTTGGGATATGGGGGCGGCCCTTCGGTTATTCCACTGATCCGTTACGAAGCCGTTACCCGTTATAAGTGGGTCAGCGATGAGGAATTTGGCGAGATTTTGGCCATTGCGAATGCCCTGCCTGGTCCTATTGCCACCAAGATGGCTGCGTATCTTGGTTACAAAACCAAAGGTGTGCTGGGCGCTATTGTGTCCGTTCTGGCCCACATTTTGCCGACGAGCATTGCCATCATTGCACTCCTGGGTTCCATGTACGCACTGCGCGAATCCAAAGTCGTAGCAGGCATGGTGGCAGCCGTACGCCCGGTCATTTTCGTTATGCTCGGCATGATGGCTTACGAGTTCGCCAAGAAAGCATGGAAGGGACTCGGCACGACCTTTGCCCTCCTGTTTGGTGTCCTTGCGTTTGTGCTATTGCAGCTGCTGGACATTCACCCCGGTATTGTCATTGCCGTCTTCCTCGGATATGGCGTCTTTCATCTGGATGTCGTCCAGCGCTTCAAATCCAGAGGCGACTCCGACAAGGGGGTGTCCTAAGCGATGCTTCAGACATGGTGGGAATTGTTTTGGGGATTTTTTGTAGCCAACATCTTGGGATACGGAGGCGGCCCTGCCTCCATTCCGCTAATGCAGGAAGAAGTAGTGAATCACTACAAATGGATGACCACGGAACAATTCGGTGATGTGCTCGCCATCGGCAATGCACTTCCCGGTCCGATCGCGACCAAAATTGCCGCATTTGTAGGCTATCAGGTGGCTGGCTGGTTTGGCGCATTCATTGCCAGTTTCGCCACAATTGTACCTTCGGCCGCCGCACTGATCCTGCTGCTCCGTTTGCTTAACAAGCATCGTACTTCCCCCAAGGTGAAGGGCATGACCTTGCTCGTACAGCCCGTGATCGCTGTACTCATGATTCTGCTTACCTGGGAGTTCGGTCAGGTATCCACCGATTCCATCGGCATATGGCAGACTCTGATCATCGCTGGCATCTCACTCTGGGTCATGACCAAAACCAAACTGCATCCGGCCATCCTCATTGTCATTGCTTTTGCATACGGTGCGCTGGTGCTGTCTCATACGATGTAATCATTCATTATTCAAATTCGAAGGAACGTCACAGAACAATGTGTTTATATCCAATGCGGATATATGTACAAGTTTTAGGGCGTTTCTTTTTCGTATTATTAGTTTTTATATCTATTTCCCTATGAAAAAACGGTGACGCCAGCATTTAAGCTGTCATCACCGCACATAGAATTGTTAATCTCGCCTTCGTACTTGAAGATATTATTTCGCTTCAACCACTACCGTTACTTTGGTTTTTACACCTGCATAAGACACGGTAATCGTTGCTTTACCTTTACCGTTGGCCTGGATGATGCCATCCTTCACCGATGCTGTCGCAATACGGGAAGATTTCCAGAGCGCCGGTTTGGATACATTCGCTTCACTGCCATCCGCATAGGTTGCCGTGGCGACCACGGTTACCTTGTCCCCAGCCTTCATGGTGAGGGTCACCTTATCGGTCTGCAAATATTTCAGTGTATCCACTTCAACGGCAACCGTTACAGATTTGCTGCCGTACTTGGCTGTAATTTTCGCTTTACCTGAACTGAGTGCTTTCACTTTACCCTTAGTCACTTGAGCTACCTTATAACTATTGGTTTTCCATTCAGCTTTATCCGTAACATCACGTTCGCTACCGTCGCTCAGATATGCAACAACTTTAAGATCCGCTGTATCCCCCGATTTCAGGGAAAGCACCGGTTCGGATGCTTCGATGCGAGAAATGACGTCCACTTCAACCTGAATCGTCACTTTTTGGGAACCATACTCAGCCGTAATGTTAGCTTTACCACTGCTGTTCGCTGTGATCACGCCTTTTTTCACATCCGCTACGCGTGTGTTGCTTGATTTCCATGTGGCTTCCGAGGATACATCCTGTGTTAATCCATCCTCATCGGTTGCCGTTAGCACAATTTGCTGTGTTTCCTTGGCGGATAACACCACAAAGTTTAGATCGGCTTCCAGTCCGCTCGCCATGCCTACTTCAACAGGCAGCGTTAACGTTTTGCCTTCGATTTTCGCTGTAATGGTAACCTTACCTGTTGCAATACCCGTTACCACACCCTTGCTATCCACTTCAGCGATTTTGTCGCTGCTGCTGTTCCACGTTGCGTCTTCGGATACGTCTTTGGACGTCTCACCGTAGACAGCCAGCACTTTCACAGACAAAGTACCTTTAACAGCTACCGAGGCTTTTTTCTTATCCAATTCATACTTGTCCGCCACGTCTACATTCACTGTAAATTTAACGGTTTTACCGCCGTATGCGGCAGTGATGGTCGCTGTTCCTGACTTGTATGCGATCAGTTCTCCGTTTGATACATAAACGATATCTGCGTTGCTTGAAGTCCATGTTGCTTTGGAGGTTACGTCTTCTTTGCTTCCGTCAATATATTCAGCATTAGTTACCAGTTTCTTGGTTTTGTTATCACCCGTAACACTCATGGCCAGTTTATCTTCGATACCGGCAATATCCAGGTATCTTGCTGTATCTACATCGACAGCTATTTCCACGGTTTTGCCGCTATACGTTGCCTTGATTGTTGTTGAACCTGCACCAATCGCAGTAACTTGTCCCTTGAAGACTGTCGCAACCTTCTCATTGCTGGATGTCCATGTCGCTTGATCCGTGACATTCACATCAGCGCTATTCGGGTAAGAGGCGGTCAATACTACATCTGCTGTTTTAGTGGGCCCGCTCAAGCGGAAGAAAATGCTCTGTTTTTCCACACTCAGTTTGCTTGTCAGATCGACGTCCACATCTACGGATACAGACTTCGTTCCATATTTGGCTGTGATCTTGGCAGAACCTGCCGAGTATCCTGTGATCTCACCTTTTATCACATCTGCTACTTTTTCGTTACTTGACGTCCACTCCGCCAGATCCGTTACATCTTTGGTTGTGCCGTCTGGATAGGTGGCTGTCAATGTTACACTTTCGCTTTTGTTCAATAACAGATTGACTGTTTTCTTGTCCACATCCACACGTTTAACAACCTCAACGTTCACATCCACAGTCACACTTTGACTGCCTACTTTACCTGTGATAACGGCCGTACCGGCACTCTGTCCCGTAACTTTACCATTCACAACCGTTGCCACTTTCTCGTCATCGGATGACCACTCGGCAACTTTGGAGGCTTCGGCATTGGTCGTGTTATCACTGTAGGTTGCCGTCAAAATAATGTCTTTGCTATCTCCTGTGCGCAAGTCCAACGACTGCACGTTTTTGGACAGGGCTTTGACCTTTTTGGTTACATTCACCTGAACCGTCTGACTCTGAGTCAGATACGAAGTTGTAATGGTTGCCGTGCCTTCCTTTTTGGCAGTAATGGCACCATTATATACAGTCGCTATCGAAGTATCACTGCTACTCCAGGAAGAACTGATGGTTACGTTTGCCGATGTATTATCGGTATATACTCCTGTCACCGTGACCGAACTGGAATCACCCACTTCGAGCGACAACTCATTTTTGGAAACTACAATTTTGGACAGTTCTTTATCTGCCGCAGCGGCCAAGCCTACGTTGGAAATACTCAGCACCAATACCAGCATCATCACCATGTACTTGGTCAATCTTGGCTTTAACATCATTTCCCTCCGATTCGTTTCATTTTGTTCCTTAGATTTAATGTCGGCAAGTTCTTTCCAGATGTTTAGACTTTCAGGTCATTTTCAGGAAAATTAGTGGAAATTCATTCCGTTATCTGTCTGATTTTAATGGATTCATACCCGCCGTTATTCCGCATAATCTATGTATAACAGCTATTCTGAATTGCATTTCCTATGATCGGGGGAAACAAATGAGTCAGCCTTTTGATTACAAAGAATATTGGGAGCAAACGTATCGATCGGGTGAAACATCAGGTAGAGGTTCGTATGGCGTACTTGCTGAATTTAAGGCAGAGGTAGTCAACGGGCTGATTCAACGCGAGAACATTACCAGTGTCATTGAGTTTGGTTGCGGGGATGGCAATCAGTTGCAGTATATGAACTATAGCGAGTATCTGGGCGTCGATGTGGCGGCATCCTCGGTGCGGCTCTGTGCGTCCAAGTTTGCCAATGATTCCTCCAAAAGTTTCATGTTATATACACCGGGCCTATGGATTAACCGTGGTTTCCTGCAAGCCGATCTCACCGTATGTCTCGATGTGCTGTACCATATTACGGATGAAACCGATTTTCGCAGTACGCTCTACGACATCCTGCACGCTTCGGCAGAGTGGGTCGTACTATATACTCGATTGAAAGCAAACGATAATCCGGGGATCCGTACGATCCAGGACCGAAACTTGTTCCATTATTTGTTCGATTATCCCGATTTCAAAGTACAAGAGATTATTCCGCAGCGGTATCCGGATCAATCTTCGGCTGATTTTGTCATCCTGAGGCGTACTCCTTCGGTCGGAAAATAAACAGTATCTAGTCTAACGGTCTGTAACCTTTATTCTGAAGTGTGCTCCGCCTCCAACAAAGGAATGTGAATTCCAACATGGAGGCAGGCACACTCGGACAGTTATAAAGCGAAGGCGAATTGCATACTCATGCCCGCGCATACATACGGTTCGGTGTATGAAGTTCCTGTTCCCCTTCCGCTTAAAATAAACCCGGACGACCACGCAGCTTCGCCAGCGCCTCCATATAGAAATAATCGCCATAGATAATCGGCACATTCAAGCCACGACCCTCTGGATAATGCACAGTACCCTGCATGATCAGTCCTTCCTCCGCTGCGGTCTCGCCGGAGCTGTAGTTCTCATGCAATCCGCGGAGGATACGCTCCGCCGCGGCTGCATATTCTTCCCCGCGCGGCGACAGCTTCGCCAGCTCCAACAGGCCGCTTGCGGCAATCGCCGAAGCGGACGAGTCCCACGCCACCTGATGCTCGGCAGGTGCGCGGAAATCCCACACCGGCACGATCTCTTCGCCAAGCATGGCGAGGAAGATATCGGCCGCCCGCTCCGCTGTCTCCAGATAACGGGCTTCGCCCGTGTACCGGAAAGACAGCGCGAACCCGTGCAGCGCCCAGGCGGTGCCCCGCGCCCAGGCGGAACCTGGAGCATGGCCTTGCCCGCCATGCTCCCGCAGCTTCTGCCCCGTGAGTGGATCGAACTCCACCACGTGGCAGATGGACCCGTCAGCGCGGACGAATTCGCGCGCCACGGTGTCCGCATGCGCTTCCGCCAGGCAGCGGAAGCGAGGGTCCCCGCTCTGCTCGGATGCCCAGTAGAGCAGCGGCAGGTTCATCATGCTGTCAATGATAGCTACGCCGCGCGTATCCATTGCTCGCGAGCTGAAGTTCCAGGCGCGGATGAACTGACCGCGCACGTTGAAGCGGGCAGCGAGCAGATTGGCGGCGAGCAATCCCCGCCGCCGACCATCTGCGCTGCCGGTCTGGCGGTAGTTGGCTACACCGCTAAGCAGCCAGATGAACCCGAGATCGTGATCGACCGATTCGGGATCACGCAGACACCCTTCCAATTGCCGCTCACAACTTTCAGCAAAACGGTATAACGGAGCCACTGCTTCACTTTCGGGAGCTTCCCCATAGACAAGCCATAACAATCCCGGCCAGAAGCCTGCTGTCCACCATTCGGGATCATTCTGATCATACATGCCCTGCGAAGAAGTGTGCGGAAAGGTATCCTTGATGCGCTGCGCATTGCGAATGATTTTGGCCGCTCCCTGCCGCCATGCTTCTTCAACCCATGTTACCGATATTGATGTATTCACGAGCATTGCCTCCTCTTTTTCAAATCCTGCCCATACGAACTGTAAACGTAATCCGCTGACTGCCGCTCACGATCATTCGAGCTTCCTTTAATACTCCATTTCGAGAAGCCACAGTATGGTCTTGAAGTTGAATCTCCGCTTCTTCATCAAGCACGGTTGATTCGACGTAAGCTCCACAAAATTCACAGCGAACATGATCACTGGAGACCGTGATGACAGCCTGTTCCTCACCATCGCTGTACATCAGCGGTATCACAGCTCCGGCGGCTTCAATCTCTCCCTCAAACTCATACGTGACCGTTAACAAACCCGGCTGCTGCGTATAATACGTCCGAAGTGACTGCAGTCCGGCCAATGGGTCCTTACTTTGGATGGATGAAGAATTTCAATCTGCACCACGTCTCTTGTACGGAGTGATCCCGGGAAATCCCCTCTTCATTAGCCATTTGCCGCAAGGATAGTGCCAAGCGATAAAATATTTGGCGCTGGTGATCGTGATCCACAGTCTCTACCTCTTCCACCTGTGCATCCCAGAGGTCAGCATCATATTGCATCGTTACTACCGCCTTGTTCCCTGCCCACTGGACCCTTTCTTCCTGCATGACAGGATGAATTCGACTCATAAAATACTCAATGACTGACGGCGGCTTTTCAATCAAATGCTCTCTGTTGCGCGTACCAGAAGGCTGCTGCCACTGATACTGGTCTTCAAGGAGAAGCTCCGCTTCGGTGGTTCCAGAGGGGCCGTTCCAGCTCAAACGCCTGATATACCTCGCCAGTGTTGGTGCCTCTGGGTATGCCGACGTCAAATCAAATGCGATCTCTATCCCTTGCGGCGTCGATTGCTTGGTATACAGTACCCTGGCTTCTGCCTGCCGCCCGGAATGTTGAACCGTTCCTTCAATGACCGGAACGCTATGCCCCTGAGGGCCAATTTGGAAAATGCTTTCCCGCCCGGGTGCGAAATAGGCCTGAGTATACTCGCCTGAACCCGGGTCACAGAGAATATTTTCTCCGCCGCCATGAATAATAAAGTGTCCCAGATCATGATGATTATGGGGCTCTGCGTTATGACCACCCTTTACGGCAAAAGCTGCAATCATTTCCTTTTGTTCTCCCGCTGCCAGTATTCCTCGGGCTACACCCCATGACAGGTCGTCCAGATAAACTGGGGCTGGCGGCAGCTCTGATTCACCCTCCCTCCTATATATAGCTGGATTACTCCAGAGCACATTGCGCAGAGCATGAGCCCACCTGCGGCAGGGGTCCTCTGTCAGAAGGGGTATACACAGCTCCACATTGAATTGAATCTGCTGCCGCTCCGACAATAGAGAAAGTAAGCCGGGCGGAATGGTCTCCCGCTCGCGACTGTCCGAAAAATTCACAAACACCCCGTCTGACAAGTGAATATTTCCGGGAAAAGCAGCGATCGCTCTCGTTTTGGGATCGGATAGCATATCCAGTTCTCCTGCACTGAATATTCTCAGCATCTCTGCTAAATAGGTATAAAAACCGAACCCGTAAACCCAGTAGCCTATACCTTCAGCACATCCCCCATCCATCCCGTAACCCTTCAAGAAAGCATTCATGGAATGAATGGTCTGCTGCACGGCTTTGGCCCTGATATGTTCATCTTCCAACAGAAGGAGAGCCGCAATCCCGCAGCTGCTGCTGCACACCGCTGACCAATTGTGCTCTGCGTTCTCCCAACCAAATATCCGCTGCTTCCGATACAACGGGTTGAATATCCTGCACTCGATCTCAGCCCTCACTACCCGAACCACACGTTCATCCAAAACATCACTCAACATGATGATCATCTCTGCTAACGTTTGTGCTGTTTCTGCAGCGAACAGGTCGATGTGTTCTCTTGCGTCCTCTTCTTTCCCTTCAGGTACATGTGCGGCCAGACACCAGGTGTGCTCGCTGCAGACACTCCAGATCAGGTCTTCCAGCAATTGCAGACGCTCGACTGATGGCGATGCCGCAGCAAGTAGCCCCAATGCAGCGAGCCTCCCGCGCCGCTCGAAATAGGCCAGCTCATACGCTTGGCGTTCACCTGTCTCCCTGAATTGGCGATACAGGGAAAAAGATAACTCAGGCAGGTTCTCCGCACTCGCTGTCTGCTCATATACTTTCAGATCTGACCAGAAGGAGGCATAGTCGGGATCATTCAACGTGTTAGCCAATCTGTCTTTCCAACGATAGATATACTCCAGACCATTAGAAGCTCCATGTCTCAGAACCATCAAGATATGATCCGTCGTCCAATTCCATCCAGGGTGAACGGTCATGAGAATTCCTCCCTATTTTTGTAACCGATTTCATTTTAGCCCATCGTTTAGTAAAAATGAAGGGAGTTCGGATGAATGTTGTATAAAAAAATAAATAATGAAAATAAATGAAACTTTTCAGACATTTTTCTCGTAATAGGGTTGTCGGTACTCATTGCCTATGTATTTTATTCCATTATGAGGACAGGTGAACCATACTGAATACTGAATTATTTAATCAGGCTGTAACTGAACTGCTGCATCGCTCTGATAGCCGTGCATTCGTCCAGGTTGAGCCCCATTTTCCGGACAGTCGTCTCGTCGGTGGTAAATATCACATGGGAAGCCACACCGTGTATCTATATAAAAAAGAAATTATGGAGCAATGCCGAATGCTGTTCGGCTCGCTGGCTCCATTAAAGGCCTATATTTATGTCATTCTGGCTCATGAACTGGGACATGCCGAGGATGTGGAATTGGTGGATTTGTCTAACCTTCTGGATGGACCACTTACAGCTTCAGAACAAGCCGAGATTCGGCTGCGTATTGAAGAAAATGCCTGGCGTTACGCAGAATCCCTGCTTTTTGATATGGACCCTGTTTTCTTGCGTACCATCATTGATGAATCCCTGTTCAGTTATCGTCAAGCACTTGAACCACATATTGCCTAACCTTTTCGTGCACAACCGTGAAAAAAACGACAAGGCCAGACTCACCCTTTTCCACAGGTGAGATCTGGCCTTCTTCGTTTGAACTATATGATGCTTATATATCATTCAATTAGTTATTGCGATTACGGGACCGGGCTTGTCCGCCCTTGCGTCCTGCCTCTTCACGGCTCATTTTGCCATCTTGATCATCGTTTCCATCATTATTGCCCCGGGCGCTTCCGCCCTCTCGTCCAATCTCTTGATAGAACTCACGGTCGTGGGATTTCGAAGTTGCTTCCCCACCCTTACTGCCAATCTCCTGATAAAAATCTTTGTCATGGTTCTTCGCAGTTGCCTCTCCGCCCTTGCTGCCAATCTCTTGGTAGAACTCCTGATCATGATTCTTGGAGGTTGCTTCTCCACCCTTACGTCCTGCTTCTTCACGGCTCATTTTTCCGTTTTGGTTATTCTGTGCCATTTTGAATTCACTCCTTATCGGGTATTGAGTATAGTGTGCTACGCTTTTTAATCACCCTCTCATTTGGGAATAAAACATATATATTCAAAATATGTCATTTTTCTTTAAATTATTTATTTGTATTTTCGTTATGTAAAAAAGAGCACAGGATCTGTACAGACCCCATGCTGCATTTTATTGGATTTTAAGCGAACTTCCCTGTACAACAGACAACCACTGACGCGCGATAAGCTCATGACCTGCCGCCGTTGGATGCACACCATCCCACAACCAATAGGATGCCTCTGCCTTTTCAGTGGCCTGATTAAACACATCCTGCAATGGAACCAGTACCGCACCGAATTCTGTGGCAAGTTCCCCTACAAGGTGCTGATACTGCCCGATACGTTCCTGCCAAGCATCCCAACGCTCCACTGTAGCACCGGTTTTAAGAATGAACGGCTCCATTAAAACCAGCCCGGCTTTCGGCATCACCTCGCGCGTCTCCTCCAGCAAATGACGATATGCGCGTCCAAGACGGTCCGTCACCCCACTGGGTTCACCATTGATCGTGCGCCAGGCATCATTCACACCGATCAGAATGCTGATCAGATCCGGCTTCAGACTATAGGTATCCTCGTTCCAGCGTGCATACAGATCGGAAGCGCGATCCCCGCTAATTCCTCTGTTATAGAACGTTGGCTGCTTGGCTGCCAGTTCCACACCCAGTTTGCTTGAGATCAGATACGCATAGCCATGCCCGAGAACATGATTCGGATCATCATTGCGCGATCTTCCCCCGTCTGTAATGGAATCTCCCTGAAAAAGTATAACGGATGAATGTGTTTTACTCATAATCAAAACCGTTCCTTCCTGTATGTAAAATGAAAACCTCTATCTTTCAGTCTCCATTTTATCCCTTTCGGACGCAATAGAAAATAGCGTTTTCAGAACGAAACGTTTCAGTTAACTCTCCGCATTTTTCAAGGATCTTAAGATTTCAGGATTTCGGTTCCTTCGCGACATATCCTCCGCCCTGATATTCCGTCTCGTCCTGCTTATCCGGTGCTCCCTTACGTTTCGCTTCCGCCCATAGCTCTGCTGCATCATCCTCCGGGCGGTATCCAATCTTCTGTTCCAGATATCCAATATCATAATAATTATCCGTATTGGCTGAAGTTCCATACAGATTAACATATTTCAGGCTTGAATCTGCCTCAATGCAGCATTCGGCAAGCTGTACCATATCTCTCGGTGAGATCCAAATGTGTGCGGAGCGCTCCGAATGCGGATGTGCATCACCCGAGAAGTTGCCTATTCGAATGTTGAATGACGACAGGCCATATTTATCCACGTAATACCGTCCAAGCAGCTCGATATAACATTTGCTGAGTCCATAGAAACTGTCGGGCCGATACGGATCATCCACTTCGATATCCTCTCCGGTTGGATAAAACCCTGTCGCATGATTAGAACTCGCAAAAATAACCCGCTGTACACCATGTAGCCGCGCAGCTTCATACACATGGTAGGCTCCTGTTACGTTGATTGGCAGAACTTTGCCCAGAAAATCTTCTTCATCCTTCGCCCATGCAATGTGCAGCACCGTCTGAACCCCCTGCATCAGCTCTTTCAGTCGTTCTCCGTCGGTCACATCCATCGCTACAATGCCTGATTGAGGATCATCATGAAGATCGGCAGCCACAATGTCATACTTGCCCTTTTCCCTCAGTCCCTCCAGCAGGCTGCGACCAATGACTCCCGCTGCTCCCGTAATCAATATTCTATGCTTCGATTTGCTCATGGATCTAACTCCCTTCGCTCTATTTACCACGATCTTATAGACATTATTAACCGTTAGAGCAAAGGATTTACCTGATCCAATAAAGGCCCCCATATTTAACCCATCAGGTACCGCAAAATCATCATCGCAACCATTCCCACAAGTACGGTCCCAAGCAAACTGCGGGTCCAGATGGCCACTGCAATCGTAGGCAGTGAAGCCCACAGGGCCGCATTATGCGTAATCGGAACCAACTGGTTGTCCGCCATAAACAGTTCCTGACCGATCAGCGCCGCCATGACTGCCACAGGTACATATTCAAGCCAGCGTAACAGCCACATCGGAATCTGTATCTTACTGAACAGCATGAGCGGTAATACGCGCGGGATGAATGTTAACATGGCCGAACCCATAATAATCCAGAATACATCCCATCTTACTTCCATCGTTCCATCACTACTCCCATCGTTGCCGCAATGACCGCAGCCACAATGACACTCATGCTGCCAAGCGAAGCCATGCTGGCGAAGATTACACAGACAACGGCGATAATCGCCACATTGATGTGTAATTTTTTATTTTTGCGCTGCATCAGCTGAAGTACAACCAGACCAATAAACATTGCAGGCAGGGCAAAATCAAGCCCAAGCCGCTCGGGATTGGTTATCCAGCGTCCAAAGTAAGCCCCCGCCATATTCGCCACAAACCAGTTCAGATATGCTGTAATGTTCAGCCCGTGCATCCAGCGCTCACTTAGCGTTTTACGGCCAATCGCTCGCGTCATCGCTACCCCAAAGGACTCATCGGTAAGCAGAGAGCCGATCCACATATTTTTAAGTGGTGTCAGATGACGAAAGTACGGTGATACGGCTGCACTAAGCAGCAGATGACGAAGATTCACGAAAAATATGGTGAAAATAATGGCCGTCGCTGACCCATTCGATGCCAGCATGCCAGCAGCAATAAACTGGGCTGATCCAGCGTATAGAATCAGACTAAGCAAAGCCGTTTCCGCCAAACTTAGGCCTGCCGTCATTTCAATGACACCCGCTGCAAAACCAATACTTAGATACCCAAGCAGTGTTGGAATACAGTCCTTGACCCCTTGCATAAATGCAGCTTCATCCTGCACCTCTTCCGTGCCCGCGGGTCCGGATGTCAGTGATATGGATTTATCCAATTCGGTGCATCCCCTCTCCAGTACACTCCGCTTGTGGCGGAACCAAATTCATTCTCGTATGAATACAACTTGCCCATGAACATACGTGATCGTTACATTAATTCAGAAATATACCACAAGATGAGATATCCGTGGAGAGACAGATTTCCTTTCACAGAACAGATATAATCCAAAATACCTATGTATCTCCAAAAATATTTTCATAAAACCCATAATTCATGTTGAATAAACTCGAATTTTGTCATACGATAGCACCAGAAACATCTGGAAAGGATGGAATGAACTATCTGTTTCCAGAATGACTTGTCCATCAGACGAGGGATGGGATCTATCGAGGGGGAATGTGTATGAAGAAGATGCGTAACCGCGTGACTGCAAGAACATTACAGATGAGAGAAAAACTGATTTTGTCCTTTGCCATTGTATTGCTCATTCCGACAATCAGTCTGGGAATAATCTCGTTCAAAACAGCTGAGGGCAAGGTCGAGGACAAAATGTACGAAAATGCGAGCAGCAGTGTAAATGTATTGAATCAAACCATTGATCAGATCATTGGAGCCACGCGTAAAAATGTTGATTTTCTGGCGAGTCAGCTGGATGCTGGCAACGTCGGACCGAAACAGGGGGATGAAACAGAGACGATTCGTACCCTGCTTGATGCCTACAAGGAAACACATACTGACGTCGAACTGGCCTCCATCGGTACCGACCAAGGCGTCTATATCAATTCCCCTGTAACCGCGGTGAACAAGGCTGGATATGACCCACGCGAGCGCCCTTGGTATCAGGCTGCCACTCAGAACAAAAACACCCCCACTGTAATCACGCCTTACATATCAAGCAATACCGGCAAAGTTGTTGCTTCGGTAGCCCAGACTTCAGCCGATGGTCATGGCGTTGTCTCTGTGAGCCTGTCGCTTGAAAGCCTGTCCCAGACGGTTAATACAACCAAAATCGGAAAAAAAGGCTATATCTATATCATCGATAACGCCAATAAAATCATCGTGCACCCTACCGAAAAACCGGGAACTGAAGGGACGATGGAACCCTATAAAACCATTTTTGAACAGAAAAATGGAAGTTTAGATTATTCGCTACATGGCACCCAGGAACATGCCTTCTTTGCAACAAATGAAACAACGGGCTGGACCGTGGTAGGTGTCATTGATAACAATGAAGTGACCGAATCCGTCCGTCCTATTCTGTATACCACTCTTATCGTTATAGCTATTGCTATTGTCGTAAGCTCCATCATTATTTTCTGGATTGTGCAGTCCATTACCCGACCACTGAATCGTCTGGTGACTGCATCGAATGAAATAAGCGATGGTAATCTCGCCATTGAAGTTACGGTGACCGGACAGGACGAATTCGGAAAACTCAGTACCAGCTTTAATAAAATGAGCCAATCCTTGCGCAGCGTCATCCAAGACGTGCGTCATACAGCAGACGAGTTAACCGCATCTTCCGCACAACTGGCTATCAACTCGTCCGAGACGACAAAAGCAACAGAACAGGTTGCCTTGATCACAGAAGAATCGGCAGCAGGTATTGAGAAACAAGCTACAAGTCTGAAGTACACGTCGCAGCAGATGAACGAATTGGCTGGAGGTGTTGGACAGGTAACGAACAGCACACAGCAAGTATCCGAAGCGGCCATGCAAGCAAGCGAGTTGGCGGACCAAGGGACTCACACCATGCAGACAGCCGTATCCGAGATGGACTCCGTGAGTCAATTTGTACAACGTACCGTAGAGACCGCTGAGCGACTCGGGCAACACTCTGCATCCATTGGAGAGATGGTATCTGTCATTACAGATATCGCCGCCCAAACGAATCTGCTTGCTCTCAACGCATCCATTGAAGCGGCACGAGCGGGTGAGCACGGACGCGGATTTTCCGTGGTGGCCAGTGAAGTTCGTAAGCTTGCAGAACAATCCAGTTTATCCGGACAGAAAATTGTGGAGATGGTTGGAGCGATTCAACAGGAGATATTACGGGCAAATCAAGATGCACAGGCTGGAAAAAGGGATGTAAGCAACGGCATTCGTGCCGTTCAGTTTGCAGATGAAGCTTTTACCCAGATTAGTCAGGCCGTCGGAGTCGTTAACTCTCAGCTTGAGAACATCGCAGCCGCTTCACAGCAAATGTCTGCCAGCACGGCAGAAGTGGTTCAATCGATTGAGCAGATTCATATCATCTCGGAAACCAATGCCGATGGGACGGAGAATATCTCTGCTGTCACCGAGGAACAGGTTGCTTCCATGCAGGAGATTTCATCATCTGCCGATTCACTCGCCCATCTGGCCCATAAGCTGCAGAAACTGGTGGAGCAGTTCAAGCTATAAACAGGACCCAAGCAAAACTCCCTTTGCCCGACCAGGGCAAAGGGAGTTTTTTCAGTATAAAGTTACGCTTATTGATCCGATTCATTTTTATCTCCATGGTAGCCTTGGTCGCCATACGGCTCCAGCTGATCGAACCAGCGGTCTACCAATTTGGCTAATGCGTCCTTGGAATCGAAGTACGGGCTGTCTTCTTTTTTCAGCTTCTCCAGCACTTCGATGACAAAGGCATCTTCCCCATATTCATTCCATTCCGCTTGCAATTGACGATTGAGGTGGCTGCCCATTTGCAGCATAAACTTCTGACCATTAAGGGTTTTCAGATTCAGTGTGCTATCAAGAAACACTTTCCCGTTGCGTTCATTGCGGATCTGATAGACTCCCGCCTCCGTTTTGATCTCCTTGGCCTGCTCCTGCAATTCTTTGCGACGATTCATTTTTTCATGCTCCCCTTTCTCTGCTCCTGACTCTGAACCTGTTCCTTTACGTCTTTGCTTCTTTCCTTTATCATCCTGATCACCAGCGTTTTCCAGCCAATATTGGCTCCCATCTTCCTCGCGCCTCATCAAGCCAAAGTCGATCATATACCTGCGAAGCTCCACATAATCGCCATAAACCTGTTTCAACAGCTCATTGACCTGTTTCTCGGTATATTGTTGTCCGGGTTCAAATCGTTTGGCTATCTCGGTCAGCACGATCCATTTATGTTTTTGCTGTATATGAAAAGTCGTCAACGGTCCCTCTGTACCCTCGGGGAAATATTTGCGCAGCACCTTCTCCCGATCCTGTTCCGTTATTTCGAATTGATCCCGGTTGATGGTCTGCACATGTCTTGTCACAGGCAGCACCAGCTCTGCAGGCGCATGAGTATCCTTGCTCTTGAGCAGTTCCATCAGTGCCAGAAAAATTTTGGCCTGCCGCTCTTTCTCCTTCAGCACAAAGCGATGATTGCGGATGGTGGAAGCACTCCCGATTCCGAGCGCCTTCTGCACCTCGGTGTCCTTCTTCCCTTCGTAAAATTGACCCAGCATGCCCCGCTGAACATCGGACAATCCGGTAATACTTTTCTCCAGCTCCAGCAAATATTCGAACACTGATCCGTGAGTCTTCTCGATATGAACACGCATATAACGTTCTGCTTCGTAAAGTACGCCTTCTTCCGGGTATATAATGCCCGCTTCGGTTCTATAGCCACAGCAGACACATATGAATGCAGGTTCTTCCTTCACATATCCGCACTTGATCTCTTCAAGTGAGGCGGTTTGCAACAACGATTCCGATGATTTCATTGAATTGGCTCCTTGGATTCGATTTAATAGGTTTAATGGTTTTTATGGTTTTAAAGGATTTATAGGATTTAAAGATGTTTACATTGATAACAATTCATGATCCCTTTATATATTATTCGTTAATCATTTGTTTTTTTGTTTGTATATTTATAGATATAATATTGTTTTGTTTGTTTTTTGTCAAGTTGAAGTAGACTATATATGTTATCGATAAAAATGAATCGAGAGCGCTCCAATACCAAAAGGGTTGTCCCGAAGTCATGAGCATGACGTAGGACAACCCTTGTTTTAGTATTATTTTTACGCTAATGAACCCGGCACACGTTGCTCGCTCCGATTTACCCAGGACTGAGATCTTAGCGAATCCCAGAGACGTTATTTCGTCGATTAAGGCGCAGCAGGTTCGTTAGCACATCGGTTATAACTTGAATCGCTCAATCATGTTTTGCAGATCTTCAGCCATACGGGACAATGCCGCCGAAGAAGCTGCAACCTCTTCCATCGTAGCGAGCTGCTCCTGTGCAGCGGCTGAACCATCTTCGGTTCCTGAGGCAATCTGATCCGATAGAACAATCGTGTCATTGACCGCTTTGGTTACATGACCCATGCCCCCATCAATCTGACGGGATGCGGCCGACACTTCGCCTGCCTGTGCTGCAACCAACTGTACAGCGTTGCGAATATCTCTGAATGCCTCGCCAGCTTCCGTAATCATTTGCGAGCCCTTGATCATTCCCTCCCCTGTACGGGCAAAGGTAGACTGCACTGCATTTGTTTTCTCTTGCATTTCGCGCATCAGTTCATTAATTCGTTCAGCGGCGCTGCCCGAATTGTTAGCCAGCGACTTCACTTCATTGGCAACGACGGCAAACCCACGACCCTGTTCACCCGCTCTTGATGCTTCAATGGAAGCATTCAAGGCAAGGATATTGGTCTGTTTGGCAATAGCCGTAATCTCGGCCACGATGTCTAGAATCTCTTCATTTTTGGCTCGAAGATCCTGAATGACCGCAACCATCGCCTCACTATCATCATTCACCTGCTGAATATGAGTCACTGCCTCTTCCACCGTAACCATGCCCGCTTCAGACTTGGTAGAGGCTTCAACAGCGATACGAGCCGTGTCTTCGGCACTTGATGAGATTTCCTTGATTCCGATCGACATCTCACCTACAAGTTGGCCAGTTGCAGCAAGGCTATCGTTTTGTTTAGTCGTCCCTGCCGCTGCATCCTGCATCAGTTCAGCCACCTGCTCGGTCGCCTTGGATGTCTGTTCCGAACTTGCCATCAGTTCCTCAGAGGATGCAGCCAATTGGCTCGACGTATCATGCACTTCTCCAAGAACGTTACGGAGCGAGGAAGTCATGGTATCAAAGCTTTCTCCGAGTTGCCCGAACTCGTCCCGACGCTGTAGTCCCACCCGTACAGTCAGATCCCCAGCACTTACTTTGGATGCTGCCTGCGTTAACTGCAACAACGGACGGTGGATGCTGCGAATAATGAATATGAGCAGAACAATACCAACGATCAGTGAAGTCCCTACCAAAGTGAAGGCTCGTATCATGATCGGTCTGACCGCATCAGCTGCCTCGGAAGGAACCATCTCACCAACAATTTTCCAACCAGTCGCAGGATTTGTATAATATACAGCTTCTAATTCCTGTCCATCATAGGTGTACTTTACGGTTCCTGTGTCTTTTGTGTACATCTCATTAATATAGCTTTCATCGGACTGTACACCCGATTCGATCTTGTAATGGAACAGGAACTTCCCGCCATTATCCAGCATATACATTTTTCCCTTTTCACCAATATGTATCTTATCAACGGATTCCTTCAAATGGTTGAGACTGACATTGGCACCAAACACCCCTTTGCCATCGGACAGTTTGGCGGCCGCAGTCACAACCCATTCCCCCGTAGTTACCGATTGGAACGTGTCCGAGATAGTCGGTTCATCTTCTGACATGCCCATGGTATACCAGCTGCGTTCCCGCGGATCATAGATCTGCTGTCCGGGATCAGGTGACTTCATCCAGCTGCCATCTTCAGCACCCGCGGTTAATACACCTAATTCTTGGTGTGCCTTGGACATACGATCCATCTGTCTTTGAACCGCTGGTGATTTATTGATAATATCTGCTGAAGTAATACCCGCGGCAAACTGCGCTGCGTTATCCTTCTCCATATCCAGCATTTGAGTAATTTGCAGACTTAGCATTTCCGTTTTCGCCTGGGCAGAACGAATGATTTCTTCCCTGACCTGATCTGCTGCTTTTTGATAAGATAACCACCCCACACTAATGCTCGGTACAATCAGGAACAGGAGCAACACAGCGATCAGGCGTTTTTTTACAGTTAATGTAAACCAATTACGAATCCTTTTCTTCATTATAACTATCCCCCATCATCATCTTCACCCATCTTTTTATCGGACAGACCCGGTGAAAATATTATGTATGGATACTAAATTCATTCGAAATTTTATTATTTCTGTTAGGATAATAAAAAATGAGGCTCTTTCCCCGTTTTGACCCTCTCTGCGAGATCGTTTACAATGCTCATAAGCTGGTTATCCATGAAACGATTGGAAGGAGAGGATTTGAATCTTACGCAATTCCCATCTGAAACAACCTGTTATCTCTATCTATTCATCCATTTTCCGTATTTTATTTGCACTCATTCTGGTTGCTGGTCCCGTTCTGGGCCAATTTGGTGCGGCAGCATCCGCTGCAACGCTGGAACAGACCGTTCATGTTAAAGTTGATGGTAAACAACAATCATGGAAGAACCAACCGTTGGTCATCAAAGGAACTACGTTTGTACCGCTTCGAGATGTTGTTGATTCCGTTAAGGGTACTCTGAAGTGGAATGCCCCTACCAAAACGGCAACCATCACCTATGGACGGGACAAGCTTGTTCATCAGGCTGGCAGCGAATCCATTAAGGTCAACCATGTCCGCCTGAACTCCGGTGTGAGTTCCAGAACGGTGAATGGTACGTTGATGGTACCGGTAAGACTCGTAGCGAACGCACTGAAGGCCGACATCAAGGTGCAACGTATGGCTTCAGGACAGATGAGCGTTGATATTGAAACGGATAAAGTAAGCCTCCTCAACAATGAAGTCGCCAGTGTAGATGGCTACTTGCGTGAAATACATTATCCAGGTATGGCACTGATCGCTCGCAAAGGTGAAGTCCTTCTTCGCCAAGGCTATGGACTTGCAGATGAACAGACGCTGAATCGTCCGGATCAGAAGACCAGGATTGCTTCACTAAGCAAATCCTTTACTGCAGCCTCTATTCTTAGTTTGGCGGAAAAAGGAAAGCTGGATGTCCATGACCCTATCTCCAACTACATTTCCGGTATACCGAAGGGTGACAAGATTACCCTGCATATGCTGTTATCCCAAACTTCAGGTCTCCCCTCTGCATTTGGACGGGGTGAAGGGACTCCATTGGAAGAAACCGTGGAGGAGATCCGGCACAAAACATTAAAATTTGAACCCGGCAGTGCCTATCTTTACAGCAACAGCGGTTATGTCCTGCTCGCTTATGTCATTGAACAAGTATCCGGCATGAGTTATGCAGATTATGTACAGCAGACTATTTTGGAGCCACTGGGCATGAACAATTCCGGTGAAGCCTCCCGCAAGGTCCATACGATTAGCGGATTCGTTGCAAACGATAACAGGTGGGTAACTGCCCCTTATTATGTTTCACAATCGGGTTCAGGAACGATCTACTCTACCGTGGACGATATGCTGAAATGGGATCGTGCACTGTACGGCGATCAGATTCTGAGTCAGGATACGATTGAACAGATGTACAAGCCATATTCGGATAAAAACTATGGCTATGCATGGATTCTCAAGGAAAAAAATGAAAATCGCACCGTCTTCCATAATGGAAGCGGCGGCGGTTTTGCTACAGCCTTTTCACGCAATCTATCCGACGATATTACAATTATATTGCTCGGTAACCATGCAGGTATGGACATGACTTCACTTATGGATGAGGTCGAAGAAAAGACAGCTAAGGCTCTGAATCTGCACTAACCACCTGATTCGCTATACAGCGAAAAGGCTGTTCCATAAGTCATGCTCATGACTTATGGAACAGCCTTTATGTATGATTAGGTCAACCGGAATACAGGTTGGCTTTTTTAATGGACACAGGAAGCTTCCCGGCAAAAGGAATATGCCCCATCAGCGCCCGAGCGGTGCTCTCCATGGCAAGCGGTCTGCTCTCGTACGCAGCCACATAGACCTGCACATCCGGGATTGCCAGCAGATCATAGGGACTTCGCAAAGCGACAACAGCCAGAGGCTTGCCCAATTGCTGCAGCCAGCCGATCAACCTGCACTGCGGATCACCGGAGGCACTGCCTGCATTATACGTCCCCACCACAATCTGGCGAATGTCATCCTCTTCCGCAGCCTGGAGCAGACGGGCAGAACGTATGGCAACTTCCTCTGGGGTGACCGTTATATCCACAACATCCAGACCGCAATGTGTCAAAGCCGAACCCAGGGTAACCACCTGAGTCAGCTGTTCGTCGGCGATCGTCGTCACAGATGTGGCAACCGTAATGACCAGCGTACGTTCCAGTTTCAAAGGCAGCATATTCAGCTGATCCCGCACCCATGTGATGCTGTTCTCACTGATTCGTCGAGCCACCTCTTGGTGTAACGGATGGTTACGCTCTGAACGCTTGAATGGAGCTGGATCAGTTGACGCCTCAGAGGAAAGTCGGGTTGATACCCCACCACGCACTTCATGATCACCTGCGTTCATTTCTTGCCTCAGCAGGCCTCGTTTGGCCTTGTACTTTAGCAGCCGAGTTACCGATTCATCAATGCGGGCCTCGCTGATTCGTCCGCTCTGCACGGCTGCCAGCAGCGCTTCATAGGCCCCTGCCTGAAGATGAGCTGTATGGCTGATCAACACCAGATCTGCGCCGGCTTCTACTGCCATTACCGCTGCATCGACAGTGCCATAATTGACAGCAATCGCGTCCATCTCCATACAATCTGTCACGATCATGCCTTCATAACCCAGTTCCTGACGAAGCAATCCGCTTAACACGGCTTGCGACAGTGTTACAGGCAGACGCTCCGGTTCCAGAGCCGGAAAATAAATATGTGCCGACATTATCGCATCGACACCTGCCGCTATGGCAGCCCGGAACGGAATCAATTCCACCTGCTCTACCCGTTCCCGATCATGGGTGATGACCGGGAGATCCAGATGCGAATCGGTGTCCGTATCCCCATGTCCCGGGAAATGTTTGGCTGTCGCTGACATGCCAGCATCTTGTACTCCTGCAATGCTCCTGGCCCCATATGCTGCCACGGACTGCGGTGATTCCCCAAATGAACGCACCCCGATTACCGGATTGGCGGCGTTGTTGTTTACATCCAGGACCGGAGCAAAGTTCATGTTAATGCCCATGGATCTCAGCTCCACCCCACTGATATAGGCTGCCTGGTATGCATCCTCGATGGAACCTGCTGCGGCAATCGCCATCTGTCCCGGCATCAGGGCAATCCCTTCGGTAATCCGGGCTACCATGCCGCCCTCCTGATCAATGGATACCCAGAGCGGCACATGACCACTCTCGACAGCAATCCGTTGCAGTCCCGACGAGAGCCGCTCTACCTGCTCCGGTGACTCGATGTTGCGCGCAAAATAGATTACGCCGCCAATGGGATACTTTCGCAGAAAAGCATCCACATCACCGGCAGCCTCGGTGCCATGAAAGCCGCAAAGCAGCATTTGTCCAATTTTTTCACGCAGGGTCATCTGTTTCAGCTTCAACGGGTATATCTCCTTTGGCCCACTCATTCCATGCCTCCTCCCCATGACAAACATCATCCGTACATTACGGCGACATTCTATTGATGAATTTCACTCTTTATGGGTATAGCAAAAACGGCTTCCGCCGTTCCTTCCATTCCTCTGCCTGTACATTCCATGCTTCCATCAAGCGTACTAATTCTTCACGGTCATGAATGACATCCCTAACTTTCCTGCCTCCGGTCAATAGATCAATAAAATAACGGGAACCCGGCTGCGGCGGCTCCAACCAGCGAAATTGCTCCGGATAGAGTGATACCAGTTCATGCAAAAGCACCAGACCTGTATCTACCGCCCGGAATGCCCTGCGGTCTGTCACGAAAATCCTCACACCTCCGCAGAGCTCACCCGCATGTTTGGAGAAGGTTGGCGACATGTACACCGGATGTACATGCACTCCCTCCAGTTCGTGTTCCCGAAAGCGTTCTGCCAGACGCTCACCGTCTACCCACGGTGCTCCAATCCACTCAAATGGACGGGTCGTACCTCTACCTTCCGATATATTCGTGCCTTCGAACAGGCAAGTACCCGCATATACCCGTACACTGTCCAAGGTAGGCATGTTGGGAGAGGGCAGCATCCAGGGAAGCTCGCAATCGGTAAACTCCATCGTGCGCTGCCATCCTTCCATTGCAATTACATCCACCTCACAGGGTACGTCCACCTCACTGTTGACCAACAGGGCCAATTCACCAATCGTCAGTCCGGTGCGGACAGGAACACGCCAAGCGCCAACGAGTGATTCATATCCTTCGCTCAGCACACCCCCTTCCACTACATCCCCGCCCAGCGGATTGGGACGGTCCAGCACCAGCAGGCGCTTGCCTGTTTCGGCGCAGCCTTTCATCATGTGGAACAAGGTTGATGCATACGTGTAATAACGGATGCCCACATCCTGGATATCAAACAGCACCGTATCCACCTCAGCCAGCATCGCAGGCGTAGGCTTCTTGTGTTCCCCATAAAGGCTGAACACAGGGATGCCCAGACGCGGATGCAGCTTGTCCCCGAATCGGACACCAGCCTGAAGCTCACCATCCAGCCCATGCTCACACGCATAAAGCGCAGTAAGCTTCGTATCCGCCAATCCGGCACAAACATCCACCGTAGAGACAAAATCAGCCGTAATACCTGTGGGGTTCGTCATCAGGCCAATACATGTATCCTTTAACCAGAGGTGGGAGAGACCTGCCGACAAGAGATCAACTCCAGTTCTTGCGCCCATCACACATTCCCCTGGCTTATCCACCCCGTATGTTGGTGGTCATTGCCGCCGGATGGGACAGGTTCCTCTTCCGGTTCCAGCACATTAAGGGCGACCTTATGCTGATAGATGGCAAACATGCCCGCGAACAGCGCTCCGAAGCCAACAACCGTCAGCATTAGCAATGCCATCAGACACAGCGCCTGAAAACAGGCCCCCATCGTGTACCCCGGATGGCGGAAGAATAGCTTCACACTTTCCCCCATCGCCTGAATGATGCCCATGTTCTTTTGCAGAACAAGCTGCCAGGTATAGAACTGTGACATCAGTGCCATAAGGACAAAGAACGTTTGGAACATGCTCACCGCTGTACCTGTAATTCCGCCCTGTCCGCCGTAATACCACCAGGTTGACCAGAGAATGAAGCCAAGCACGGCGAAAAGCACACCTACTGCTCCTCCCGGGATGAACCCCTTCATCGTCCCGTTCCAGATATCCTTATACCCATTGCGGCGTTCCTTGCGTTCCAGCCTGTGATGCACGGCATAACTGACACCGAACAGGATTGGCATATACATCACGGCCAGCAGCAGCACTGCGATTGGCAGCGGAGCAAACATCAGAATAGGCACCAACACGATAGAGCTGATAACACTGTACAGGGCCACCGGAATAATATCCCGATAGATTTCTGCCCCCGACTTGACCAACACTTCACTCAGCTTACGCATCTCCACACTCCCTTTCTTGCAGTTCCTTCCTCATCCAGCTCGTTTCTTATTCCCGTCCAATCGCCAGCTCCGTCTCCGGGTCAAAAAAATGCGCCTTACGCAGGTCCAGTACAAAATTTTTGTCCATTCCTACATAAGCATGTGTTTCCGGGTGAACCTTGGCCGTAACAGTACGGGCACCCGAATGGAAATACACCAGATTCTCGGAGCCCAGATGCTCCACAACTTGAACCCGCGCCTGCAGCATATGGTCTGTCGGGATATTCGGAGCGACATCGTCACCAAAAATATGCTCTGGACGCAGACCCATAATCACCGGCTTGCCTTGATGGCTTTGAAGACGAGCGAGTACATCCTCTGGTAAGGTGAATGATGCATCGTCCACGACAACCTGCGTGCCTTCAATTCGGGCATCAATGAAGTTCATCGCCGGAGAACCGATAAATCCGGCAACAAACATATTACGTGGACTCGCATACAATTCTTTCGGTGAAGCCACCTGCTGAATATCTCCATGATTCATAACCACGATGCGCTCCCCAAGTGTCATGGCCTCCACCTGATCATGCGTGACGTATACAATTGTGGCACCGAGCCGCTTATGCAGCTCGCCCAATTCCACCCGCATCTGTACCCGCAGCTTCGCATCCAGATTGGAGAGCGGCTCGTCGAACAGAAATACCTGCGGATCACGAACGATCGCACGCCCTACCGCCACACGCTGGCGCTGACCACCGGACAGCTCGCGCGGTTTGCGCTCCAACATCGCCTCCAGCCCCAGAATGGAGGCAGCATTCTGTACCTGTTCATCAATATAGGATTTGGGCTTCTTGAGATTTTTCAGACCAAAGGACAGATTCTCACGGATGGTCATATGCGGATAAAGTGCATAATCCTGAAATACCATCGCGATATCGCGATCCTTCGGATGCAGGTCGTTCACGACCCGTTCCCCGATGACAATATCACCGCTCGTCTGTTTTTCCAGTCCCGCAATCATCCGCAGTGACGTCGTCTTGCCACAGCCCGAAGGACCCACAAAAACCACGAATTCCTTATCTTCTATAACAAAGTCCGAGCCGGCCACAGCCGTGAACGTTCCTTTATGATCGTCTTTGAATTCTTTGCGCACTTGGCGAAACTCCACGCGTGCCATAGGTAGATCCCCCTTTACGTTGTCGCTTGTCCTGAACTAACAGTTAACCTTTTACCGCACCGATCGTAATACCCTGTAGGAAATAACGTTGCAGCGAGAAAAACAGAATGATCATCGGCAGCGCACCAATCGTTGCCCCTGCCATCATGGCGCCGAAGTCCGTTGATTCGGCAAATACGAACGAGGCCAGCCCCACCTGCACGGTACGCATCTCGTTGGAATTCGTGATCAGGAATGGCCAGAAAAATTCATTCCACGAAGCGACAAACGTGAAAATCGCCAGCACCGCGATCCCTGGCTTCGCCATCGGCAGGATCACTTTCCAGAAGATGCCGAACTCGCTGCATGCATCAATACGTGCAGCATGAATCAGTGATGTGGGCAGGGTTGACATGAACTGTTTCATCAGGAATATGTTCCCTACACTGACGGCAGCAGGCAGAATAATGGCCGTGTACGTATCCCCTAGGTCAAACACGTTGACCATCAGAATGTACAGGGGAATCAGCGTCACCTGTGCCGGAATCATCATCGTCCCCAGCAGGGTCCAGAATACCGCCTGGCTTCCCGGGAATTTCAGTTTGGCGAACGCATATCCCGCCAGGGAGGCGAAGAACACATTCGTCACAGTCAGAATGACCGAGATAAGCAGCGAGTTGTACAGCCAGCGCCAGGCATCGGTTTTGGCAAAAAAGCGCTCATATGGTGATAACGACAGCTGCTCCGGGATCATCTGCGGTTTGAAGGAAGCCGACATAGCACTATCCTGCACCGAACCGACCAGCATCCAGTACATCGGAATGACCGTCACCAGTGCCCAGACCACCAGCAGAATGGATGCAACGACAAGCAGTGTCTTTTTCTGTGTTGATTTCATGGATTTCATTCACCCCCGGATGCTTAATGCAACATGCTCTAATAGTCCTTAATACTCAATATCGCTGGAGAAATATTTGAACTGGATGACGGAGATAACAATGATAATAATCGCCAATACAAATGACTGTGCAGAAGCCAATCCGAACTCATAGAACTTGAATGCCGTCTCGTAGATCAGGTAAGCGATTGTAGTTGTCGCAAAGTTCGGACCACCCTGTGTCATCAGATATACCGAGATGAACACCTGGAAAGACGTGATTACACCCGTCACGAGCAGATACAGCGTCGTCGGTTTGAGGAGCGGCCATGTAATCTTGCTGAACTGGGTCCAGCCGCTGGCATGGTCAATATCCGCCGCTTCGTACAGCGATTTCGGAATACCGCCCATGGCTGCCAGATACAGAATAATGCCCGCTCCGTGCGATCCGAGCCAGTTCATCAGAATGAGTGAAAAGAGTGCCGTTCCCGACTGGCCCAGCCAGATCACCGGATCAAGGCCGAACAGACCGAGGAAGCGATTCAGCAGCCCTGAATCTGTCGGGTCAAAGATCGCCAGCCATACGATGGAGATGGTTACCCCGGATGCTACCGCAGGCAGGTACAATGTTGCTTTGAAGAACGTCTGCCACTTGCTTTTCATCTGGAAGATGAAGTAGGACAGTACAAATGTAATGAGAATATTGACCGGTACCGTTCCCACGGTGAAGATGATTGTATTTTTAATCGACTTCCAGAACGTCTCATCTTTCACCAAACGCTCGTAGTTATCCAATCCAACCCACGTCGAATTCATAATGTTGTATTTCTGGAAGCTCATCACTAGAGCCGTCAGAACAGGATACAGTGTGAAAATGAGAAACAGCAGGACAGGCGCCAAAATAAACAAATACGCCCACCCGTAGTCTCGCCAAAACCGGGCAGCCCGGGAAGTCCGGGGCACAGACGGTTTTGGCGCAAGGGCGGTCTGCATGGCGAATCCTCCTCTCCTAAATCAGTGTGGTTTTGCGTTATGTTTTATGGTCCGAGTTATTGTCCAAACATCTGCTGGCCTTTGTTCTTGAAGTCTTCTGCGATTTGCTCCGGTGTCTTCTCGCCCGAGAACAGCGCCTGAATGTTAGGCTTCACAACTTGTTCCTTGAATTGTTTTTGCTGTGATGCTTTGTCGATATCCAGTTCCAACACAACCGGCATGGCGATATTCTCTGCCATGACTTTCGCAGCAGCCTGATTATCCGGTTGACCAAGTTCTTTTCCTTTAAACAGATCTACCTGGGATTGTCTTACGAATGGGAGCGCCAGTTCATTGGCCGAGTTCCCTGCTTTGGCACCACTGAGTGCCTCCATGACCAGGAACGTATTTTTGGCATGCTGCTCACCTTTGTCCTTCTTCTGTTTGAAGGCTACATACCCTTCGCCACCCATCGTTGTTGCCGCAGGCTGATCGTCATTATGCGGTACAGGCAGCAGGACAAAATCAATTTTCTCCCCTTGCACCTTGCCATCATCAATATCCTTGTTGCGGTTCTGAATCATCACATCATAATAAGGAATCGCTTTGGAGATGATCGCCGTTTCACCCGCGTAGAACATATCCGTCCGTTTGGCTGGAGCAAGAGCAGCCGTTTCCTTCGGCATATACCCTTGATCCATCAGGTTTTTGATAAAAGAGAGAGTATCCAGAATGCGGCCATCATTCCATTGGAATGTGCCAGCTTTGTCGAGAACGTCAATCATGCCGTTGTTTCGGGACAGCATCTCAATGAAATCAAGCGAGGTTCCGTCGGTAACCAGTGCATATTGTTTCGCCCCGCCATCCAGCGTTTGGGTCAGCTTGGCTGCGGCAGCGTTGAATTCGGACCAGGTCCATCCATTTTGCTGAATGGATTTCCAGTCAATGCCGGCTTCCTCCAAAATGCGTTTGTTGCCACCCCATGCCCATTGGAATTGATACAACGGCAGTCCGTACTGTTTCCCCTGAATCTGGCCTAATTCAAGCGTACCTGGCAGATAGTCATCCTTGATCTCGGGTGTCAGGTAGCTGTCCAGCTCAAGCGCCAATCCCGTATTCACATATGTGCCGTCTACACTATGAAAGTAAAGATCCGGCGGATTGCCCGCGTTCAGAGCGACATCGAATTTTTTGGGCCCTTCCGCCCAGGAGAGCATTTCCGTCTTCACGGTAATGTTCGGGTGTTCTTTATTGAAATCAACGATCAGATCCTTCAGTTCATCTTCATATGTCCCATGTACTGGATAAGTCCATACGGTCACCGTATCTTCCGCATTCGGATCATCTGAAGCAGCACCCCCGCTATTCCCGCAGGCAGTAACCCAGACCATCATCAACAACATTGCCCATACCAGACCCTTCTTTTTCATCCCTTCATCTCCTTCGCGTGTCGTCTCCCGATTATTGCATTGCCTAACGATGCTACCCCTTTTGAAATCATCCATCCTTAAACGGCATAACTGGCCTATTGAGCGTGGCAGTAAGGAAAATGCACCTCCCCTATGGATTAGACCTGAACATACGCAGGATTAATCTCTTAAATGCAAGATTAACGTCAACTTAGTTAACATTAATAGTCTTAATTCCTTCCAAAATTGTAGATTGAGTTCATTATATGAGCTATGAAATAAAAATTCAACAATATTTTTTTTATTATAAAATTTAATTTTACTTTTTCATTTTATGCCTCTATACTATGTAAAAAGAAAACTCAAGCAAGCGAGGTGAGCCACTTTGCGAGTATATGTAGGCGTAGATGGAGGCGGTTCCAATACTGATGCAGCAGTCATTTCTGAATCTGGCGAGATTCTCGCCCGGGTCAGCGGCGGTCCCACGAATCCTCACAGCGTACCACCGGAACAAGCCCTTTCCGAACTGCAACGAGTGCTGGAACAGCTATTTAATCTAGGAAGTGATTTTTCGACAAATTGTGAGGGTATATGCCTCGGAATGTCAGGTGTAGATACGATCCAAGAACGGCAGCTTATAGCCGACGCCGTAACTAACTATATGAAGAGCCGAAACCGACAGGAATCAGAAAGCTGTCCAGTCTGGGTTGTATCCGAAGGAGAGATCGCCCTGATGGCCTCTCTCGGACATATTCACGGTGTACTATGCATCTCTGGGACTGGGTCCATCGTGTACGGATTTACGCTGGAAGGAGAACGATACCGTGCCGGAGGCTGGGGTCATCTGCTCGGAGATGAGGGGAGCGGCTATCGTATTGGACAGCGTGCACTCCAGGTGGTTATGCAGAGCTATGATGGTGTTCTGCCTCCAACCCGTTTAACCTCGCTTCTTCTAAAGAACCTGAACCTTCGGGATATATCGGAGCTAAAGGCACGGGTGTATCAGACGGATTGGGGCAAAACCGAGACAGCATCCATCGCCCGCCTTGCTATAGAAGCAGCGGAATCCGGGGATGAGGCCGCCCGGGCACTGATTATCGATGAAGCCGCACAATTGGCGGATACCGCCAAGGCGCTGATTGCCCGTCATCCCGAATTTGCAGCCACTCAGGTTGTCCTGTCCGGATCATTGTTTCGATACGCTGCGCTTTTCCGAAATACATTTATTCAGAAGTTGTCGGGATATTATGGAGAGTTGGATTTTGTGTATCGTGAAGACGCCCCCGCTCCAGCGGTTGGTGCAGCACAACTGGCGAGAAGACGCAGTTCCCTGAATGAATCATTTTAAAAGAGAGAAGGAGGCCATACAGATGAATCACATGCTGAACTCATTACTAACAGAACAACCCAATCCACTAACGGATCATATAGATGAACTGCCTTCGGCAGAAATTATGGAACTGATCAATAAGGAAGATCAACGGATCGCGAAGCTCATTCAGCCGCTAATTCCGGTCATTGCCCAAGCGGCGGACCGGATCTTGGAGGCCTTTCAGTCTGGTGGCAGGCTGTTCTATGTAGGTGCAGGCACCAGTGGACGATTGGGAATACTTGATGCTTCGGAATGTCCGCCTACCTACGGAACCCCTCCCTCCATGGTGCAGGGTATTATTGCAGGAGGATTCCGGGCAGTGAAGGACCCTGTTGAAGGTGCTGAAGATAGTGAGGAATTGGGAGCCGCGGACCTGGATGAACACGGATTAGACGAAAACGATGTTGTGGTTGGCATTGCAGCCAGTGGGCGAACCCCATATGTGCTGGGTGCGATGAGACACGCCAAGGAGATCGGAGCTGCTGTGATCAGCCTGAGTAACAACGCAGGTACGCCGATGACCCTTTTGGCTGATGTGAGCATCGAGGCTGTTGTTGGCCCGGAGGTTGTCATGGGTTCAACACGTATGAAGGCAGGCAGCGCCCAGAAAATGATTCTAAACATGCTCACCACGACCGCCATGATTCGTCTGGGCAAGGTTTACCGTAATTTCATGGTCGATCTGAACCCTTCGAACGAAAAGCTTGTCCATCGGGCCAAACGCATGATCCATTTGGCAACCGGAGCGAACGAAGCGGACATTGAGCAGGCTTTTGCCGGTGCAGACGGTCATGTAAAAACGGCGATCGTCATGCTGATGGCAGGTGTGGACGCCGTAGAAGCTCAGCGCAGACTGGACCTGGCGGACGGATTTGTCCGCAGCGCTATTGTGGGTCCTTCCTGAGTTTATGCAGGACAGCAAAGCCTTGAAGTTGAACGAGCCCGACATTAGGTCTGGGCTCGTTCTTATTTTTTTATACTAAAAGCGGATATAGTCCGTCAAAAAATCCCCTCCTGAATAAACAGAAAGGGATTGATATGGTTCTACTTCACTTATGCTTCAGAATAGCCTGCCGGCTCTTCTCCAAATATTCCACCGACTGGTTGTAGTCTCGGCTGGCAATCGCCAGATACAAAATGTCGATCACATTCAGCTGTGCAATCCGTGACGAAGTTGCTCCGCTCCGGATATCGCTTTCGGTGGAAGTAATCATCAGGGGCACATCCGCCAGACTGCTGAGCGTATTGCTCCCCCACTTGGTAATGCTAATCGTCGCAGCACCGCCTTCACGAGCATGCTTCAGACAGGAGATCACGTTCGAAGTCTCCCCTGAATACGAGATACATACCACCGCATCATCTTCGCGAAGCGTCGTTGCGGAAGAAATCTGCATATGCGGATCGGCGAACGAAAGGCTTGTGCGATTGATTCGCATGAACTTGTAGTGTGCATCCAGCGCAATCAGATTGGAGGCCCCCACCCCATAGAAAAAGATCCGGTTCGCCCGATGAAGCACGTCCACTGCCTGTTCCACCAGACGCGGGTCCAAAATATGAACGGTATCCTTCACCGACTGAATATTGTTTGCGGACACATGCTGAATAATGCTCTCCATGGAGTCATGGGGACGAATCTCCGTATATTGGTACTGCTCACCTGTCTGCAAATCTCCGGCAATCTTCAGCTTCAGCTCCTGAAAACCCGTTACACCCAGTGATTTGCAGAGACGGATAATGGCAGCTGGGCTGCCACCGCTCCGTTCAGACAGCTGTGCCACCGAGGACTGAACCGTCTCTTGGGGATGATCGAGAATGTAAGCTCCGATCTTTCGTTCCGACGGAGTCAAGTCATCCATTAATGCGCGTAAACGTACAAGTCCACCTTTCATGCCTTCCATCCGCTCCTCCTTTCCGTACTGCCTTCATGTACAAGCATTTTATCCTATAATTCCAATAGAGTCTAATTGATTAAACGCCGTTGCATAGCCAACTCATTCAAAAGCCTTGCTGCACTACAGTGTCAGGTTGCCCGATATGACGGCGTGTTTCGCGCCGGTTACTGCCGGAAGCGTGTTGGTTCTGCCCATGAGTGCCTCATGGCCAAGGAGTGCAAACCCAATCGCTTCGCGGGCATCATCCGGTATACCATAGTCTGCTGTTCGCTCCAGACGGATGCCTTCCGGGAGTCTCTGACGGATCATCTCCATTAACGTGGCATTGGAAGTGCCACCACCGCAGGCGAGCATGGCCGATATGTGTACCTTGGGCAGGATAAAATCCTTTACGGCCCGCACGATTGTCTCCGCGGTCAGACAGGTGGCGGTAGCCAGCGTATCCTCCAGAGATAAAGAACGTGCAGCAGCCATCTCCATCAAGCGTGCTGCATATGCCGCACCGTACACTTCACGTCCGGTGCTCTTGGGAGGCAGTCTTTTGAAATAATCATCATCCAAATATAGATCCACCAGATCCGGATTGAACTTTCCCTGTGCGGCGATGCTTCCATCCGGATCATAGTGCTGCCGCCCACCTGTCGCCTGGCGTACGATCGCGTCCATCACCATATTGCCAGGACCCGTATCAAAAGCCGAAATGCCTTCATTAGAAGACGCTGATGGCAGCACCGTAACGTTGCCAATACCGCCGATATTTTGCACCAGTCGTCCTTCCTCCGGACTGCGAAACATCAACGCATCAGCATAAGGGGTAAGGGGCGCGCCCTCACCGCCAGCCGCCATATCCCGTGCCCGCAAATTGCCGATCACGGGCAGGCCTGTTCGTTCACGTACAACGGCGCATTCGCCAATCTGCAACGTGGACACCACTGGAAGACTCTCTCCTGTTGGCCCTGGAAAAGCCGAAGCTACAGGAGCGTGCCATACGGTCTGTCCGTGCATGCTGATTGCATCCACCTGCCCGGATGAGATTCCTGAGGATCGAATAAGTTCTCTGACACTGTGAGCATACCACTCCGATACGCCAAAATGTGCAGTCGTCAGCTCATCCACGCGTGCCGTCTCCGGTGAACATAGTCGAATCAGCACGTCTCTCAATTCATTGGAGTAAGGTACGCAGACAAAGTCAACCAGATCGATCTTTTGCAATGCCCCACTGTCATCTGTCAAAATACGCACCAATGCCGCATCCGTCCCGTCGAGGGACGTGCCTGACATTAGTCCAATGATGTAATGCTCCCGTTTCAAGCGATATTGCTCCCACATCGGATAGCTGCCTGTATCCATCCATTCACAACCTCCCGCCAGACCCGATGAACACGTCATCCTGCCATAATTTCACCCAGTATATGATATAAAATTTCACAAGTCAAATATTTTATGAAATTTAATTACACTCTTCCAAACATAGCTAATCTTTGTCAAAACTGAAATGCTTACAAGATGTTTTTTGTGATATGAATATTTAGATTAAAGGAATCGAAAAAATCCGGGGATAACAGCGATCGGAAGGTTGTTCTGACCGCGTAGTGACCAGTGTAAATATTTTTCAGTTGAATATAAATAGATAAATAACGATCAAAAAAGAAACATTTTTACAATTTTGCCGTTTATATAATGAAGGTATATTTTGGAATGTGCATATTGAGGGTTATAAACCGTCATAAGCGGAAGGAGATACAAGGATGAACAACGCTGCTATTTGGTTTTCAACTGTGCTATTACTGGGGGGATTGACGACTACATCGTCATCTATTGTTGGTGCCAAACCAGCTACACCAGAACGAATTTCACAACATTCCGTTAATGCGACTTCTGTAACTCCTTCCATCTATTCAAGCGTCAAACCGTTTAAAAAGAACAACAGTACCAACAAAATCATCTGGAAAGGAGGAAAAATTACTTTAACCGCTACTACAGTAAAGTTGGAAGGTAAGCCCTCATTTGAACAAAACGTAATTCAATCCATTGTCGTCACCAAGGGGAGCCAGAAACATACGATTGAAACGGGTGATTTGGAGGACAATTGGCTCGATATCACAAGTGTTGTTGCATCCAACTCCAATACATGGCTTGCTATACACGCAGAACGCAGCGCAGGAAAAACTCTGATGCTGCTTAACCTTCAAACAGGTGAAGTGACGGAATTAAATGACCGATTGAACAAAGCAGGCAAGAAAAACATAGAAACCATTGCCGCCTATAACTGGGCTCCCAACGAAGATCAGATAGCCTTCTCTTACGGCGATCCCTCCAAGAGCTCACTAGCCATCTACAATGTTCAGAAAGAGAGCTTTAAATACCTGCCAAGGGCAACCAATTATATTAGTACCAATCTGATTCTGTGGCAAAAAAACGGAAAAATACTGGATTACATCAGTGAGTATCCGTCTGATCAAATGATACTTTACAGGTATAGCATAGAGAGTAACAAGGTGAAGCCTGTTCAGAAAATAAGCCGTAGTGAGTTTTCCGAATGGTTCAAGCTGGATAAATCCCCCATACAATAATGATTTAAATAGTAGAGGTGCATAATGAAGAAAACGATTTTACTCCTGTTTTTGAGTCTGTTCTTTCTAGTTCTACTCCCTCATCAGGGGAATGCCGCTGCAAGCACATCGAAAATCTTCTTGGACGGCGAGGAATTAATCCTCCCAAGTGACGTTCAGGTGACCATCGTGAATAAGAACGTCATGATTCCGATTCGTGTTGTTGCCGAGAATTTGAAATTCAAAGTGGATTGGAACCAACAAGCACGCAATGTAAAAATCCAGCAAGATGACCAGACGATTTCTTTAACCGTTGATCAAAAGCAAGCCATGGTTGCTGACAAGCAAGTTACCCTGAACACGGCCCCACTTATTTTGAATAAAACCCTGGTGGTGCCCATTCGATTTGTCAGTGAGCAAATGGGGCTTACAGTGAAATGGGACAACAAGGAGAAAGTCGTATACTTAACGAACACCAACAAGGAGCCTAATAGCGAACCTGACAACAATTCAGGGAACGGCAACCCAACTTCGTTAGCCAAGGTTACCGATATCCAATTTGCCAACAATCAGCTCGTCGTATCTATGGATGGCGAATCCAAACCAGTGATGACGACTTTGAAGAATCCCGATCGTCTGGTTGTGGATCTGCCCGGAGCAGTGTTTGGTGATCTATCACAACCTTTGAATCAAAACATGAATGGCAAATTGGACATGGACGCATACCCCAATGTAAAGGAAGTTAGATATTCTCTATTTAAACAAGACCCTGGTCAAGTCCGAATCGTCGTTGAATTGAATCATGTGAAGAATGTGCAATACAGCCAGAACGTGATTGCCGATAAACTGATTATTGATCTGAATGTTGTGGGCGACAACGTCCTACCTGTTCCTGTCACCCCTGGAGGAGATTCAGGACGCAAGGTTGTTGTCATCGACCCAGGCCATGGGGGTAAAGATCCAGGCACAACCAGCATCACCAACAAACCCGAGAAAGAATATAATCTGGCATTGGCTCTCAAAGTACAAGCACTGCTTCTCAATGAGCCGGATATTGAATTGGTGATGACTCGTGACGGTGATACTTATCCCACTCGCCCGGAGCGTGTTAAGCTCGCCAATCAATTAAACGCGGATGTATTTGTATCTATCCATGGCAATAATGTGGAGTCCTCACCCCAGGCGACAGGTACAGAAACGTTCTACTATCAACGCAGCAGCAGCAAGGAATTAGCCAATATCATTCATCAGCGATTGGTTAAAGCCATGGGGCTCAAAGACCGTGGTGTAAAAAACGGAAACTTGGAAGTGATCAGAGATACGACCATGGCTGCAGTACTTTTGGAAGTGGGATTCCTGAGTAATGTTATGGATGAAGAACTGATGTCGTCCGATGTCGTTCAGATGAAAGCGGCTCAAGCGATAGCCGATGGGATTAAGGAATATCTCGGTATCAATTAAATGATAAACCATAAAGTAAATATGCTGGAGGATGTGATCCATTGAAAACGAAATTGGGATGTGCACTCGTCTTATCCTTCTTAATGATTATTGGCATGGGTTGTGCTCAGAAGCCCGTCAGTGAATCCGGATCGGCCGAACCTGCTGTTCAGGGGGGACAGTCACCAAACCCATCCGAAACAAAGGTGGACCTGGGCACAATGAACATACAAGCGGTTGATGTGTATTTCGCAGACGCCCAGGTGCTGGAACTTCAGAAAAAAGAGCAGGAAATTGAATACACGGACGATTCTGAGAAATACCAAAAAACATTTGAAGCTTTACAGAACAATACCGATGCAGAGCTCGTATCCCTCTGGAAAAAAGTCGAATTGCTCTCCCTACAGTACGGCGAGGGCAAAGTCACTTTGGATGTTCATATCCCAGATGAAGCCAAATTGGGAACCAGTGGGGAGCTGCTTGCATTGGATGCACTGACCCAGACGATGTTTCAATACGATGAAGTAAAAAGTATCGATATACTGGTGGACGGTGAAGCCCTGGATAGCCTGATGGGCCATTCAGAGTTGGAGCATCCTATTCAGCGCGAGCCCTAATCTAATTATAAAAGACATCAGATCAATTCCGGATAACTCTCTCCTTGAATCATCTCTCCTGCATGATGAGAAGCCTAACTTCTCATCATGCTTTTTTTATAAAAACTAACATTCAAAAAGACGTCCACAGGGACGCCCTACATAGATCCAACCCTTATAAAATCCAATTTACAGATACAGCTCATCTCCAGGAGATAGCGAATGCAAAATTCCTTTCCCCGAGACCATTTTTCCGCTGAGCAAGCCTTCTCTCAGTTTATCGGTCTCGGTCTGGTCCGCATGCACAAGCACCGTATGCCTCGCAGGAACCTGATGCAGCATTCTCTCGACATCCTTCCAACCCTGATGCACCTTATATCGAATTTTCCGTACCTCGCACGCCCCGTGTTTTGCAGGGCTCTGCAATAGCCTGTATGCATAGGTGCCAGCAGAGACATGCCCCGTGAGCAGTAACAGATTATTTCCATCGTCCGCAAATTGGCTGTAGTACCAGCGAGCAAGAGAGGACTGCATCATCCCGTCCGGAATGAACCACAAAGAGGCCGCATGTTGATGCAGTAGCCGCTCTCGCTCTTCCTTTGTCACAGGCATCTCCCATCCATGACCCCTCAGAAAAAGCCCAATCGCTTCCTTCACAGAACCCGGTATGTGTTCTTCCTCTTCCTTTAGCCAATATGGAGCACGCAAAAGCTGCTTCAGTCCGTCCACCAACCCTTGTTCCACGACAATCGGAACGTCAGGGAACTGCTGCTGTGCCCACAGCATGATTTCCTGACCACGACCCACCGAAGGCATAGGCATCAGCACCTTTCCACCCCGAGCAATCGTCTTATGAATGGCCTGTTCCAGCTGCTCCAGTTTGTTGGCCTGCGTATCGCGATCTGTTCCATATGCAGCATCCATAATCGCCAAATCCAGCAGACCAGATGAAGATGCTTTATTCACTTCTACTCCCTTGGATACAGCATAAGCATCCCCTTGCTCCACAATTCTCCCTGCTGATACGTGGGAACGTAACACCCCTTCGGATGCAGCAACGGGAAGAGTCTGCGACGCGGACGGCTCTTCTGCAACGACATGTCCACCATTCACGGCGGTTCGTATATCCGTTTTCCAACGTTGACTGACTGGAGCATTGAGCCCCCGCCTGTTACGTGGTAACCTTGCCTGCCAGAGCGCATCCGATGGACAATCCTCCTGCAAAAGCATGGATTCGGAGGTATAATCACCGGAATAAAATATCCGCTTATCCTCCATTTCGAGTCCGAACCATACTGAACCTGCAAGGTGTCCACTGCGCCCCCACACCACCGAGACGCCAGGAACTATTTCAAACCAGATTCCACCCTCGGCTTCGTCCTCCAAAAATCGGTAGCGAATCAGTTGTTCATCACCTTCTTCGTATGGGAGGGCGTGTCCTGCCCGCTCCATATTTCTTCGCCAAGCTCTGAAGTAGGTGTCCAATTGCTCCCTGGTTTCCCGCGTCGTCCATACTTCACCCTGATACCCCATCCTATAGAGCAACGGAATAGCGACAGAATGATCTTCATGAGCGTGAGACAACAGCACCACATCCAGCTCTTTGACGATTTCCGGTTCAATCAACGGATACTCGCCGGCTCCTTCTTTTTTCACGCCACAATCCAGTAAAAGTTGAACCCGGCTCCCTTTCAGGAGATAGGCAGAGCGCCCGTGTTCCCCTGCGCCGCCCCATACCTTCAGTTTGATCATGATGCATTCCACTTTCTCTTCGAATTCAGAACTTCAATGCCGAGCAGCATCAGTACCGTCATACCGACAGTAACCACGGCCATCGCCATTCCCAATGACACCTGACCTTGTTCAAATTGAGCAAAAATATAGGTAGCCGATGTCTGCATCGATGGAGGCAAAATCAACAGTGATCCTACCAGTTCCCGGGTGGCAATAGTGAATGTCATCATCCACCCTGCCAGCATGCCGGGAATGATCAATGGTAGAAGAATGCGCCGCAGAATATACAGCGGTCTTCCGCCAAAGACCTGACCCGCCTGGAACAACGTTCCGTCTATCTGGGTGAAGCTTGATTTGACATACTGTACCGTGTACGGCAAGAAGAGCACCACATACGTCAGAACAACCATTCCGTACGAGTTGTACAGGGTGAACGGCATCCATGGTGAATTCCAGAACAGGATGAGACCCACCACCATGACAATGCCAGGCACCGTATTCGGCAGCAGACTGAACAGGTCAATGACACGCTGCATCAAGGAAGACGATTTACCAATCGTCAGTGCCAAACCTGTACCGATCATAACCGCAACCGTCGAAGCTGCCAGTGACAGCCCCAGACTGTTCCCGATTGCTTTCATACTGACTGATCCCCAGGACAGCAATTCCCGGTAATGATCCAGCGTCAGATTGTCGAAGGACAATCCTGCGCCTCGCAGCTTCATGGTCGATGCTGCAATAATGGAGAAATACGGAATGCCCACCGACAGAATCAGCAGCAACGCGAGATATAGCCCACACAACCAACCCGCCCCGCCGCGTAGGGAGTATCGTTTGGATCTCTGCCCCTTGCCCCCTACCAGACGGTACGTGAACTTTCGACTCATGGCAGACTGCATGTACCACATCACCAGACAGACCGACAGCAGCACCGATGCGAGCGAGGTTGCCTTGCCAAAGTCAATCGGCCAACTGGAGATATACTTGTGAATCTCAGAGGTCATGACATAATAGCCAATCTTGCGTCCGAAGGTTGCTGGCGTTCCGAACTCTGCAATCGTTTTGACAAAAACAAGCATAATCCCCATACCGTAGGAAGATAGCAGCAGTGGTAAAATAATGCGTCTGAACCGGTATCCTGCACGTGCTCCGTGCACCGCTCCCGCTTCTTCCAGATTGCCTCCAATGCGAATGATGGCATCCCGAAGCAACAGATACAGGAAGGGGAACAGATGCAGGCTCATAATGAGCACCATGCCCCAGAAGCTGAAGAACAACTCACTCCAGCTCGCAGCGGAGGGCACCCATTGCTGCAGGTATCCCCCTTTTTGCATAAACAGGATCCATCCCATGGAGCCGATATACGGCGGGGTCATGAACGGAATCATCAGGATCACGTCCACCCAGCGATGCTGACCCATGCGGGTCTTCGCCATCATCCAGGCCAGTGGCAATGCCAGCAGCGTTGTTACAGCTACCACGCAGATCCCCAGCCAGACGGAATTCAGCAGCACCCCGGATAAATGATGGCCGGTAATGGTCCGAATCGGAGCCATCCAATCCCATTGCCCATCCGGATATACGCTTTGCCAGAAAATCAGCAAGAGCGGTACACCAATGCTTATCGTCAGCAGAAAGAGGGCCAGAATCACGCCCACTCTCCGAAAAATACGGTTGTTGTCTACTCCAACAGGTTTCACTACGATTTTCACCTCACATGACTTCCACAAGACAATCTTCTCTTCACTCTAGCTGCTCGATTTGCTCGTCATAACACTGGCTTATTTAAAAGTCTCGGAGAAACGTGCCGCTGTCTCATCTCCGTGTTCACTCATCCAGTTCCAATCCACTTTAAGCTGCGGGATATCCTTCAGATTCGCCCGGTTAGTCGCCTCGATGTCTTCACGTCCCGGAATCAGATAAGCATCTGCAACGAGCTTCTGTGCCTCATCGGACAACAGGTAGTCGATAAACGTCTTGGCATTCTCCACATTCTGGCTGGATTTCAGAATCGCTGCCGGTCTTGGACTGATTACAGTCCCTTCCTCTGGATATACGATGTCCAGCGGTTCACCTTTGGCTTTGGAGGAATACGCCATGTAGTCCACACCAGCTGCTACGATGCTCTTCGCCCCGGTAATGACCGGATCAAGTGCTTCCTGATTCGCTCCTGCCATCGCTACACCATTCGCTTTGTAACTGTCCAGCAAGTCCCAACCCTTATCTCCATTTACACTCAGGTATCCTGTAATGAAGTCCAGTGCGGAACCGGACAGTGTAGGATCAGGAATGTTCACAACATCTTTCCAGGCAGGTGTTGCAAGCTCAGCCCAACTGGTTGGTGGCGTGGACACCAGCTTCGTATTGTAGACAATGCCGAGTGCCGAAGCACTGGAGCTAAAATAGTTGCCTTCGGCATCCGACCAATCCTTGTTCAGCTTGTCTGCATTCTCGGCGTCAGGATACGGGAGTGTCAGTCCATCCGCTTTCAGTGCTTGTGCCGAAGGCAGGGAGGCCAGGATAACAACGTCCGCTACCGGGTTGGATTTTTCCGCTTCCATGCGTGCGAGAATTTTGCCTGTCGTGCCCTGGAACATCTCCACTTCAATGCCTGTCTTGGCTGTAAATCCGCTGATGATGTTATCCGCCAGCTTCTGAGGTCCTGCACTGTACAATACCAGCTTACCGCCGGTTGGTTTTGTCGTTTCCGCCGATGCAGTCGCCGTACTGCCTTCCCCTGCAGCTTGACCGGCATTCCCGGTTGTTGAATTACCTGTACTACATCCGAACAAACTGATACTCATTACCGCTGACAATAAAAGCATTGCGCTTCTTTTCCGTGTTTTCATACCCAACATCTCATTCCATCTCCCTTGGTTTCTGATTATATTTGTGACTGCTTTTCCCAAACGCTCCTGCCAGTTAAGCCATCCCGCTATGGTCACTATTCTCGCTACTTCCGATAACGTGTACCTTTCCTTGGTTGAACAGACCAATGTTGCCTCCAAGGCGATCCATTACTCCATAATCCTGTTCATGATTCTGTTAATGATACCGTTCAATTTTTCACTCATGGCCATATCCCGTTCCCCAGATCATGTACTCATATGGTTAGTTGGCTGCTGCTATGAATTCTCTCGGTTTCACATTCGGCGTCTCATGCCCGTTCATTCGGCAGATCCGCTCCGGGGCTACATAGAGCTGAACCTTCTCCCCTACGCGTACTCTTCGATCCAAATAGGCTGTCCATACACCCAGCCCCTCCATTTGCATCCGAATTTCATAACGCTCTCCTACATAACTGACGCTGAGCACCACCGCTTGATAACACAGATCATCATGACCTGTTTTGCTCCAGGAGACATGTTCCGGTCTCACCATGGACTGATTAGGCGTAAGCCAGTTAGACTTTCCGATAAACGAAGCAACAAAGGGATCGCTTGGTGATGCGTAGATCGTTTCCGGGGTTCCCTTTTGCAATATCCGCCCCTTCTCCATCACCACAATCTCATCCGACATCGACATCGCCTCAACCTGATCATGGGTGACGTACAATGCTGTCAGTCCCATGTCCCGTACCAATGACATCATCTCAATCCGCATCTCTTCCCGCAGCACAGCATCGAGTGCACTTAGTGGCTCATCGAACAGGATAATCCCCGGTCTTACTGCTACCGCTCTGGCAAAAGCAACCCGCTGCTGCTGTCCTCCCGACAGCTGATGAGGATAACGATTCTCCATGCCTTGCAGGCGTACCATGCCAAGTGCTTCGGTCACCTTTTGGCGCAGATCCAACTTCTGCTTTCCGGCTTTCAGACCGAACGCCACATTTTCGTATACTGTCATATGCGGCCATAATGCAAAATCCTGAAACACCATGCCCAGATTACGCTTATGTGTCGGTACATCTATTCGCTTCGTCGCCGAGTAGAAACTCTTGCCATCCGCGACGATTTCCCCCGCATCCGGCTGCTCCAGCCCTGCCAGCATGCGCAGCAACGTTGTTTTACCGCAGCCGGATGGGCCGAGCAGCGTCGTAAACTGTCCATGCTGAAGCGTTAAATCTGTGGGCAGCAGCGCAGGAGTGCGATTGAATGATTTTTGAATTCCCCTAATTTCCATTTTCATAAGCATCCCTGCCTGTCTTCTTGTACTGTTCTCAGTCTAACGTCCGCTTTCGCGAGTTGTATGTTAGAAATGTAAAATTGGAATTAACTTTTTAGATGAATTCTGTTGATGTTCATAGATTAAATCTATATAAGGTGATTCAAAGTTACCTGAGAGGAGTGTTGGATTCGTTGAACCTGATTAAACTGCAAATTGTTGAACTTATTGATAAGCATCATCATATGACCAGCGTGGCCGAACTTCTCGGCATCAAGCAGCCTACTGTTACCTTTCATATGAAGTCTTTGGAGGAAGAGATGGGGGTGCGATTATTTGAATCTCGCAGTGGAAAGACATTTCTCACCGAGGCTGGACAAGCCCTTTTACATTATTCCGTCAAAATCAATGCCCTGACCCAGGAGGCGCGCCGGGTAGTACAGGAATATGACAGCCTCTATCGGGGCACCCTGCACATTGGAGCGAGCTATGTACCTGCAACGTATCTGTTGCCGCCTATTTTGAATACATTTTCTCAGGAATTCCCCGGTATTCGAATGATGTTATCAGTCAAGCCTTCACCCGTTATCCGTGAAATGCTGATCCGTCACCAGATTGATCTGGGGGTGATCTCCTCAGAGCCTTTTGTGGGTCCGGTACTTCAAGCAGAAACACTATGTGAGGATGATCTGGTATTAATCTGCTCTCCCCAGCATGCCTTGGCTCAGAGGGATGTGCTGAAACCTGAACATATGGCACAGGTTCCTTTTGCGCTGCATGGGGATGAATCCAGTACCCGCCGTTTAACCAACCAATGGCTGGAGCAACATGATATTCGTTTGCGAAGCACCGTTGAGATGGATTCTCTGGAGGCAATTAAGCAGTTGGTTTTACTCGGCGGTCATATCTCATTCATGTCACGAATGGCAGTAAAGTGGGAAGAGCAGCACGGGCTGATCAAGGCCCTCCCTATTCCGGGGGAGCAAGCTCCGCGGCATATTTACACCGTCCACAATAAAGATCGTCATCCTTCCGTTCAAGTCGATCGCTTCAAAGAAGTTTTGCGGGATATGAGTCACAGCTTCTCTGTTTTCAGTTCATGATCCCCCCTGTCCCATATAAACTCTCGCTTGGCATTCATCAAATCTATGCAGGGTTAACGCAATGAGCGCTTCCATTTAATCGCTTTCATATACTCAGGCGATAAAGTGAGTCTGTACGTTAATCCAGCCTAGGGAGTGATTGGTTTTGAAAAAATGGAAAAAGGTAACCGCCTCATTCATGCTAAGCATCGTGACATTGGGAAGTGGACTGACGTTTCTGGAAGCACCACAAGCTTCTGCTGCAGCCAATGCTGTTCCTGCTTATGAAGTGAAGTTCCTGGCTAAGCCGGAGCTAGTATTGAACACAGATGGGACACCACGCAGTGAAGTCATTCAGACACTTGGCTTGAGCTCCACAGCAAGAAACATTAGCGCAGAGTATTTCGATACCAATTCCCTGAATCTGAATCAAGCGGGATGGGATGTTCGTTTTCGGAAGAAAGATGACAAGAACAATTATGAGCTGACGTATAAAAAGCGCTATCCTGTCATCAATGGTGATGTTAATGCGGCGCTGACTCTGGCTAACCAAGAGGGATTTGATGCGTCAGATGATAACTATGAGGCTGAAATTGACTGGGGATATGGTAAACAAACATTGAGCTTCTCCAACACTAAAAAAGTGGATACCCAAGCTGCAGGCGTACAACTTCCATCACAGCAGGAAGCTTTGAGCATGTTATTGGACAAGCTGCCTGGCAAATTAAAAAATTGGTCCTCCTCCAACTGGGGTAAACAACAACTCACGGCATCCCGTGCCTACGGCCCGGTAACGTTCCAACGTTTTGAAGGCACATGGAATGGACAAGAACTCACCCTTGAAGTATGGCCGATTCGTAACGCAGCAGGCACCGGTGTAGAGAATGTGGTCGAGATCTCTTTCAAAACAACAGATGCTACAGCTGTTTCCGGTCTGCGTACCCAACTGATGCAAGTGCTCCAGAACAAAAATTGGCTCATTCCTGCCGATGGCCTGAAAACTCAGCTCATCTTAGAAAGATACTAGTCGCCGCCTAAATTCCATTTCAACCAAAACAAAAGGAGATCAACAGAACCATTCTGCTGATCTCCTTTATATTGTACTATTCGTTATAGTTAGTATATTTTGAAGGTCTGGGCTGTTTCGATCCCAAGCGCACTCTGAATAAAGGTATTGGCGACCCGCTCCACAGGGACCGGATTAAATCCGATAAACACACCTTTATATTTCTCCGCTGATTCAACAAATAGGTTAGGACTAACCGAATTCAGACGTATCCCTCGGGGCAACTCATAGGCTGCTGCTTTGGCAAACGAATCAATAGCACCATTAACCATAGCACTGGATGCACCTTTCAGAATGGGATGGTCCTGTATAATGCCACTGACCAGCGTAAAACTCCCCTTATCGTTGATGTAGTGCTGCCCAATCAATACGATATTCACCTGACCGAGTAATTTGCCCTGTACGCTAATCATGTTGTTCTCAGGTGTCAGTTCTTCCAATTTCGCATAATGGGTCTGACCTGCAGCAACAATAACGTAATCAATATTAGTTACCGTTTCAAAGAGGGCTGTAATACTCTCTGTCGAAGTCATATCCACCTGATAATCTCCGGATTGCCTGCCGGCTGTAATGACCTCAACGGAGTATTCTTTAAGCTTCGCAACAACAGCCTTGCCTAAGGTCCCATTTCCTCCAATAACCAGAGCCCTTTTCATTATACGCCTCCTTTTATCATTGAAAGCATGAAATTGTTCATTCGTTGATCTCTTCATTTAAACAAAGTTTAAGCACATAATCAAACATGCGGCAGAAGAAATAATGAACTCCATCTCTCAATACGAGTCAAGCAGGGCACAGCTACTTTACAATTAAGCCTAATAAACCAACGAATGAGGCTGCCTGAGCATCTGAGATGATGCATCCATCCAGGTCCTCAATATCCACTTGTAACCTTTCAAAGCTACAATCACTAAGGTCCACTCCCTTAAGCTTAACACCTGACATAAGAGCTTGGTCTATATTGCATTCTGAAAACTCCAGTTTTTGAGGTGTAGCTTGAAAGAAATCGCCACTCACCAGAGAACATTCCGTGTATTTCACCTGTTTGAACTTGGAGAATCGAAATAAAGAAAGGTCCGCTACACAACCTTGAAAGCTTACATTTTGGAGCCTGCTATTTGCAAAATTAGTACCAAGCAATTTACAGTTTCTAAATTCTGTCCGATGAAGAAAAGAACCGTTAAAATCCATATTGGACAAATCACATTTATCAAAAATCACATCAGTAAGCTCGATCTCTGGAAGAGAGGACTGGCTGAAGATCACGTTCTCAAAGACCACTTTATCGAAAGACACCCTGCTGGCACTCTGATACTCAATCGAGATATTACTGAATCGCCCATGCTTGATTTCTTCTTTACTCTCCCATGCTTCTATGGCTAACGATAAGTCTTCAAGCTCCAGGGGAATCTTTGGCGTTTCTATTTTATTTTTCATAAGTCCTCCCACTATTTTCTTGTTTGAAATTACTATATCAAAAAGAGCCCTTGCAGTAAGCAAGAGCTCTTTTTGATGATACCATG